>CAVXXN010000004.1:0-700919 GCA_963765715.1 Terriglobia bacterium | reverse complement strand
CGTCCGGTCGAGAATTTCTGCGCCGTTTCTACGATGCGCTGCAGCGTGAGCCCGGGTGTGGAGGCGGTTACAGTTTCCGAAGCCATCGAGCGGCACCAAAATTTCGTCCAGCTCCAACTCGCTGGTCCCGGGTTCCTGGATTCACGCCAATTTCAACGTATGGATCGGGCCCGGAAGACAATCGTGCCTGGGACTATCTTTACCAAGCCCGCGAATTTTTACGCCCACGCCGCACCGCAGCCACTGAGGCACAGCGAAAGCTGGCCTTCGAAGAAATTCTGATGCCGAAGGCAGCGACTGGAACTGGTGGTATGGCCCCGAACACCATTCGGCCGATGACCGCGAATTCGACGAACTCTACCGCAAGCATCTTTCCAATATTTATCAGGCACTGGGTGTGCGTGCCGCCCGACTATCTGGCGCAACCCATACCGGCGGAGCATGCGGCCCGCGGTGCTTCCGCAGACCGCCTATATCCATCCCCGCATCACCGGCGACATGGTGCGCTACTTCGAATGGATGGGAGCCGCGGTGTACACCGCGGATCGCCGCGCCGGTGCCATGCACGGCAAGCAGTTTCTGCTCGACGCGGTTCACGCGGGAATCGACGACGTCTTTTCTCTATGGCCGTCTGGATTTCGCGGACAACGCAGTTCCACAGGAGATTTCGAGCTGGTGGTGAATGTCGAATCCTGGGCTGCAGGGGGTGAGCGGCCGCCTCGCACATTGCGCCTCGATGTCAGATGTGGAATCAGGAAAAATACGGAGCTGGAAGTTAGGCGCCCCGACGAGAGCCAGCCTCTCGCCGTCCTGACGGCCTACGGCCAAGTCGCGGTTGCTCTGGGCCGCAATTTCGAATTCAAGCTGCCCTGGACTGGTTGTTGGCCGTTCCGGTGCCGACAGATGAGTCAAGCACGGCGACGAATAGGCTAAGACTGCGTTTCAGCCTGTGGCAAAATGGCCTTCCCGCGGACGCACTTCCGGTAGAAGGATGGATGGAACTGCCGTTACTGCGGCAAGAAGATTGATGACGCCGTGGTAACAAGACGGAATTAGCTGTCAGACCTCGGACTTCAGCTGAATCTGACACTGACCTCCAGGCCGACATGGTCTCCCAGTTAGCCGTACTCTACAGTTCTTTAGCCCGACGTTCGACGTTCGGCGCCCGAGGGCCGCGCTCTGAGGTCCGAAGTCCGAGCCCGACCAGCTTACTGTCCGCCGCGTTCTGCCGTCATCGTCAGCGGACGGCTCAACTCCATCATTAACTCCGTTCCCGATGGCAGCACCGCAGACGTTTCTTCCCAGCCAGTGCGCGACGGTAAGGTAGCGCCCACCGCTCCGCCGATCAGCAGGCCCTTGCCGCCACCAGCGAGTCCGCCGACCAGCATGCCGCCGCCGGTGCCCATGCCGATCTCGGTCAGGTCTTTGCCGTCGATGCCGTCGCCCTTGAACTGACCTTCGGTGTTTACGTCAGTTCCGTTGCGCAGGCTGGTATCCACCATGGTCGCGTTCAGCATGTAGCGTTCGCCATTGGGCAGAACCACCGTCTCGGGAAAAATTCCGATGGTCGGTTTGCCGGCGATGCGGCGCGGTTCGTTGACTTTGGTCACGCGGCCCTGCACCGTCGCGCCGACGGGAATTACGGTCTTTCCGTCGAGCACCACATCCTGGGTCACCCGGCCGGAAAATGGATCGCCTTCCTTGCTGGAGAAAGTTGACAGAGTGTTCTCCAATTTGACTTTGAACGCCGTCCCCGCGGGCAGCGCCATATTGGTTTGCGCCGCAACCGTTGCGGCGAGTAGTAGCGAGCAAAGCAGTATGCCAAGTTTTTTCATCGTGCCTCCCTGAATTTAGAGCAATTTCGATTTCCCCAAGATTCGGTTCTTCCGCTGGACTGATGCGGCTTGTAATTGTTTCAGCCCGGAACCAATAACTTCTTCGCTGCCTCGATCGCATGGTCAAATGGGGCCCGGTCAGTTTGGCTGTCGCCGCGATAGATGTAGCTAACCTTTCTGTCGCGATCGATCACCAGGGTCGCCGGGTGCGCGATATTGAGAGCATCGAGTCCGAACCGGTGATACAGGCCGTAGGCCTTGGTCACATCCCGATCCTCGTCAAGCAGAAACGGAAATGAGATGGGATGTGAAACTAAAAATTTCGCCGGCTTCCATACTCCGGTAGCCTTTTCCGCCGCGATATAGGCCAGTTGTGCGCCTGCGCGTTCGATCTCAGCTTTAATTGGCTCCAACTGAGCCATGCGTTGCACGCAGTTCGGTCACCACGTCCCGCGCAGGAACTCGAGAATCAAAGTGCCGCGCGACAAAAAGCCCGAAAGCGAGAGGATCCCCTCGCGATTTGCGGCTGACAACAGAAACTCCGGCGCCCGTGAGCCGACGCTAAGAGTTTCCGTGCGATTCGACATCCAGAATTGACTCTAGGGCACAAGTGACTTCGCACAGCCTGTGAAAAACTCGGGGAACCATCGTAGACACGGGCCATTGGCGATCTTTGCGATGTTCTTTGCGGTGCTTCGGGGTCCTTCGCGATATTTGCGGTTAAAAGGTTTTGACCTTCTACAGAAATCGGGATCGCACCAAAGCTTCCGTTATAATTTTGCTCACCATCGACAAACGAAAGAGGAATGAATGGACGTCGTAACCAAAATCCAGAAAATCCACGCGCGCGAGATTCTCGACTCTCGCGGCAATCCCACGGTTGAAGCCGAGGTCACCCTGGCCAGCGGAGTCAAAGGCCGCGCTGCAGTCCCAAGCGGAGCCTCCACCGGGGAACACGAGGCCGTCGAGTTGCGCGACGGCGACAAAAAGCGCTATCTCGGCAAGGGCGTGCTCAAGGCTGTCGAGAATGCCAACAAAGAAATAGCGCGCGCCCTGGTCAATATGGACGCCGCCGACCAGCGGGCGCTCGATCTGAAAATGATCGAACTCGATGGAACCGAAAATAAGGGCCGTCTCGGCGCAAATGCGATTCTTGCAGTTTCGATGGCTGCCGCCCGAGCCTCAGCCACAGCTTTCGGCCTGCCGCTGTATCGCTATCTCGGCGGCGCGGGCGCGAATACCCTCCCCACTCCAATGATGAATATCCTCAATGGAGGAGCTCACGCCGACAACAATGTGGACTTTCAGGAATTCATGGTCATGCCTGTGGGAGCGAAGTCTTTCTCTGACGCGCTCCGCTGGGGCGTCGAGGTATTCCACACACTGAAAGGGGTACTAAAAAAGCGTGGCTACAACACCGCGGTCGGTGACGAAGGTGGATTCGCTCCTTCGGTGAAGTCCAATGTCGAGGCGATAGAAGTTGTCCTTGAGGCCATCACGCAAGCGGGTTACAAGCCTGGCAAGGAAATCGCCATTGCGCTTGACCCGGCGGCAAGCGAGTTTTATCAGGACGGCAAATACGTTTTCAAGAAGTCCGACAAGTCGGCGAAGAGTTCCGATGACATGGTTCGCTTCTGGGCAAAATGGGCGAACGATTATCCAATTGTTTCGCTGGAGGATGGCCTGTCGGAGGCCGACTGGGATGGCTGGCAGAATCTCACCAAAGAACTGGGCGACAAGATTCAGCTGGTCGGCGACGATCTGTTCGTCACCAATGTCACTTTCCTGCAGGAGGGAATCGACAAGCACGTTGCCAATTCGATCCTGATCAAAGTCAACCAGATTGGAACCGTGAGCGAAACTCTCGATGCTATTGACCTGGCTCGGCGCAACGGCTACACCTCGATCGTCTCCCATCGTTCGGGAGAGACGGAGGATACCTTCATTGCGGACCTGGCAGTGGCTACGGGAGCCGGCCAGATCAAAACCGGGTCGGCTTCGCGCACCGATCGCATTGCAAAGTACAACCAGTTGCTGCGGATTGAAGAAGAGTTGGGTGGGACTGCAAGATTTCTGGGAATCAAGGCCCTCAACTACGGAGGCTCGAGCCGGTAATTGGGCGAGTCCGTCTGCGAGGGCCCGATGACGGTTCAGAATCCCAAAGTGTCGTCAGCCGACGGTCCATAGGTTGCCGGAACCGCCGTCTCGTTCAAACGCAGATAAACGCCAAGCTGAGCGCGATGATGGACCAGATGGTTCAGGAACATCTGCCGATAGGCGAGAAAGCGTGGTCCGTCGAAGATTGGCTTGCCCTGGAAACTCAGCTTCCAGTTCTGCTCCCATGATTCGTCTGTGCTGTTCTGCAGGGCGGCGCGGACCTTTTCCGAACCTTCGTCGAAGACCTTCACGAGTTGCTCGGTCGACTCGAAGGCAAGAGGTTTGTAACTGCCTTTGGAAAAGTCCAGTTCGGGAGTCGTCAAAACCGAGAGGCCAAAACCACCGAGCTCGGCAACGTGAGACGCGAGTCTACCCAGCTTCATGGACTTGGGATGGGGAGCGAAGTCCTTCTTTTCCACCGGAACACGTTCCAGGGCGGTGCGGGTCTTTTTTCGCTTCTTCGTTGAACTCAGCTAACAAAAGTTTGTTCATCGTCATGAAATGTTTAGTCCTCTCGTCTCAAAGCTTGATACTCATGTGCAGCAGTCTGAACGCGGCTGAGACGACTATATTATGCAGCATCGGAAATTTGAAAACTTGTTGACGTCCTATTGACAGGAGATTGATGAAACGTCCCAAACCTCTCGTTCTGGCGATCCTGGATGGCTGGGGATATCGCGCTGAAACCAACGCCAACGCCATCGCTCTCGCCCGCAAACCCACTTATGACCGCCTGTTAAGGGAGTATCCCAATACCCTGGTCCAGACGAGCGGCCACTCTGTCGGATTGCCTGACGGGCAGATGGGCAACAGCGAAGTGGGGCACCTCAACATCGGCGCGGGGCGCGTCGTGCACATGGACAGCACTCGCATTGAGCTGATGATTCAGAACGGCGATTTCTTCTCCGATCCAACACTACTCAGTGCCATGAAAAACGCGCGCGCGGGCGGCCGCCGGTTGCACCTGTTCGGACTGCTCTCCGACGGCGGGGTGCATTCCTATCAGACGCATCTGTACGCATTGCTGAAGATGGCCAAGCAAAATGGCGTGGATCGGGTATTTGTGCACGCCTTTATGGACGGACGCGACACCCTGCCCACCAACGGCGCCGGATATCTGGAACAACTGCAGCAGAAAATTCGGGAATACAACAGCGGGCGGATTGCTTCGGTAAACGGACGCTATTACGCGATGGATCGTGACCGTCGCTGGGAAAGAATCGCCAAAGCATTTAATGCGATGGCGTTCGGGGATGGTGAAGGTGGCAAATACGTCGACCCAGTGCAGGGAGTGAAAGACTCCTATAACAAAGGCGTGACCGATGAGTTTGTCGTTCCCTTCGTTTGTGTCGACAATCGGGGCGAACCGCTCACCACGATACGTGATGAAGATTCCTGTATCTGCTTCAACTTTCGCGCTGATCGCGTCCGCCAGATCACGCGCGCACTTGCCCGCAACAGCGGATTGAATCCGCAGGGTGGTAGCGACCTGCCAGGGGCCGCCGAACTGGATATCGAGATCCGGCGTGATCGCGTTCCTGACAATCTGCGTTATGTATGTATGACCCAGTACGACAAGAAGTTCACGCTACCGGTAGTCATCCCGCCGGAATCGATGGACAACATTCTCGCCAATGTAATGGGCCAGGCTAGCCTCCGCAACCTGCGTGTCGCGGAGACCGAGAAGTACGCCCACGTGACTTACTTCTTCAACGGCGGAATTGAACAGCCGTTCCCTGGGGAAGACCGTTTGCTGGTGCCGTCACAGAAAGTCGCAACGTACGACTTGAAGCCGGAGATGAGCGCGGCAGGCATTGCGGACGCGGTTGTCAAAGCGGTGGATGACGGAACATTCGATGTCATCATCGTGAACTTCGCCAACGCCGACATGGTCGGACACTCGGGCCAACTGGAACCGACAATAAAAGGCGTGGAGACTGTGGATGCGTGCCTGGGAAGATTGGAGTCCTCGATCCGCGCCAAGGGAGGAGCACTATTGATCACGGCCGATCACGGCAACGCCGAGATGATGGTCGACCCGGTCAGCGGCGGTCCACACACCGCCCATACCACAAACCCAGTGCCGCTGATTGTGCTTGCGCAGGACAGCAAGCAGTTCACCCTGAAAGCTGGCGGATCGCTGCGCGATATTTCTCCGACCGTGCTCGGTATGCTAGGCATCCCGCAACCGAAAGAGATGACCGGGCACGACTTACGAACGCCCGCGGTCTAAAGCCTAAATTTGTAGACGTCATCCCGAGCTTGCGAGGGATCTGGCGCGCAGCAAATTAATCCTTGTCCAAAGCGCGAGATCCATACTCGCCAGATCCTTGGGATGCCAACCCGCAGGACACACGTGGCAAGGCTTACGCAGCCGCGGCTATTCTGCGAATTAAATCCTCCTGTTGGGCTTTGCTTTCCGCTCCGATAGTGAAGGCATCAAGAAGCCCCAGTGACAGGGCGTATTTCAAAGCTTCATCCTGGCGCCCACGCAAGTCGCCTTGTCCCAGAATCTTCATCCCAACAATGCCTTTCCCGGCAGCTTTCATCTCGCGGAGCACGCTGACCACAGTGTCGGGATCGGCGTCCATATGCGAACCGATGGGGTTGATTCTCACCAGATCAACCTCGACCCAGGGGGATTTGGCAGCAGCGCGCAGCGCTTCGATGCTGTGGCACGAGCAGCCATGCGCCCGAATGATCCCCTTTTCTTTCGCTTCCGAGAACACGTCCATTACTCCCCGGTAGCGTTCCGTCCAATCGCCTTCGGTCAGGCAATGCATGAGACAGATGTCCAGGTAGTCGGTGCCCAGTTCCCGGCGAAAGCGGTCGAGATCCGCGCGAGCTTCCGCTGGATCGCGCGCCCAGGTTTTGGTAAGGACGGTGACCTTGTCGCGAGGCACGTGTTTGAGGGCTTCCGCCACATGCGGATGGCTTCCGTAAGCATCGGCGGAATCAAAAAATAGCAGCCCGTTATCATGGCCATTGAGCAGCAGGTCGGACAAACCCTTTACCCCCAGGTCGGTCTGGTGCGAGTGGTGTCCGGTGCCAACCGTGCCAGTTCCCATTGCCAGGCGGCTGGTCTTGATTCCAGTTTTTCCGAGCGTCACGGTATCGGACGCACTGAACTTGCGCGGCAACGCGGGCAAGGTATTCGCTGAGGCGAGCCATCCCCGCGAACCGAGCCAGGCCGCTCCCGCCCCCACAGTTGCGCCGACTATGAAATCTCTGCGCTTCATTCCGCCTCCTGGCTGCGAATGCCGTATTGTTCCGGCACGGCTTTCGCGTGTGTTGTCATATGGAGTTGGACGAAATCACTATAGCTTTGGATATCCACTTCGCAAACCGACCCGTCAGGACAACGCTAATCTCGCCGTCCCGTGAATTCAAGTCGCAACCACCCAACCTGGTAAAAAATTGGGAATTGAGCAGCGTGATCTTTCCTGGATTTCTACAGTCTTTGCCCTACATACAACCGGGGAGCCGCCAGTTATTGTGTCGGAACATTTGGAGGGCACAACTCTTTACTCCAAATTTGTATCAGAGTAGCGGTTGTGGGTAGTTAAAAGCGCGAGCGAGGTGACTTCGATGCTTTGGACAATCTTTGTAATTTTGTTGGTCCTATGGTTACTCGGAGTGGTGAGTTCGTATACGTTGGGTGGGTACATCCACATTTTGCTGGTAATCGCAGTTGTGGTGCTTGTGATCAATTTGATCACGGGACGCAGGCCGGCGGTCTAGGCCACAAAAGTTTCTGCTCGGCCTTTGAAAATAGCGGCCGACGCGAATCAAAATTCGGGTTCATGGAGGAGACATTGAAGAAGATTCTGTTTGCAGTTCTGCTCGTTATATTGCTCGGCAGCATGGCGTTTGCCACTGCCAAAGATGACTCTGAAGAGCGTCTACAGAACGCTGGAAATGTACTCAAGGAAATCCTCGGGGCGCCCGACAAGGGCGTGCCGGAAGAGGTTCTTAACGACGCGAAATGCATCGTCGTAGTTCCCCACCTGATCAAGGCCGGATTCATCTTTGGAGGCAAACACGGCCGCGGTGTCGCCAGCTGCCGAACTGCCTCTGGTTGGAGCGCGCCCGCGTTTATCTCGGTGGGCGGCGGAAGCTGGGGATTGCAGATTGGTGCGGAAGGCATCGATTTGGTCATGCTGGTGATGAACGACAAGGGTCTGCAACACCTGCTGTCCAGCAAGTTCGAACTTAGCGGCGAAGGTTCAGCGGCAGCCGGCCCGGTAGGACGACATGCCTCTGCCGGAACTGACTGGAAGCTGAATACTGAAGTCCTTACTTATTCCCGCTCCAAGGGCGCCTTTGCCGGCCTTACCCTTGAGGGAGCGGTTGTAGAACAGGATGCGGATTCAACCATTGCCATCTACGGGAAAGATATTCCGTTCCGTAGCGTCTTGATGGGAAAGGTTCGCCCTCCCGCACCGGCGGCGTCCTTTATGTCCGCGCTCGAAATGGCAGGACATAAAGCTGCAGCACACGAAGCCAAAGAACAGGCCGAAGACAAGAAATAGCTCTGATGTCTGTCGTTAAAGCCCCGCCTTTTTGGCGGGGCTTTTCTATTTCTGGCAAATCTTTATTCCGGCGAATCATTGAGGTCAGTGGTGTGCTTGAATAGATGCGTATGAACACAGTCGATTCCTTTCTCCGTCTCTTCACCTACGACGCATGGGCGAACGGCGAGGTGCTGGCTACCCTACGAGCAGGACCGACGGTTCCGGGCCGTTCGCTGAAATTCATTGCTCACATTCTGGCTTCGGAGCGGCTATGGCTCGAACGATTGAAACTGGAAAAGCAAAGCATCCCAGTTTGGCCAGAGTTCAGTCTCGAAGAATGTGAGCGCCAGGCGGCCGATATGTCCGGTCTCTGGAAGGATTACCTGGCGAGCGCCAGTGAGGGTGATCTCGGAAAATCAGTCGCCTATCGCAACAGCAAAGGCGAAACCTGGAGCAGTCGCAAAGATGACATCCTGACTCACGTGGTGACGCATTCCGCCTATCATCGCGGACAGATCGCGGCGGACATGCGAACGGCCGGCATGGTCCCCGCCTACACCGATTTCATCCACAGCATCCGCCAGGGCTTTGTAAAATAGCGGCATGCTTGGGAATGAACGCATCACGCCTTTGTTTGTGTTGCAGTTTTGCGCTGTCATCGCAGTGGTTCTGGTAGTCGTTTTCCGGCCGGGAGACTGGTCTGCTGCGCGGTTCGTTGGGTTGTGTATCGCAATACCCGCGGCGGTCCTGCTTTTTACCGCACGCTGGCAGTTGGGAACGTCGTTTTCGGTGACCCCGCAAGCCCGTGTTCTCGTGACTCACGGGTTGTACTCCAGGATCAGAAATCCTATCTATGTGTTCAGCGCGTTGCTGTTGGTCGGTGTGCTGACAGCTTTGCAGTATCGCTACGGGTTTCTATTGCTGGCAATATTAATTCCGTTGCAGATCTTCCGAGCCCATCAGGAATCTAAAGTCCTGGAAGCCAGGTTTGGCGACGAATACCGAAGGTACAAGCAAGGAACCTGGTTGTAGGAGATTGCATCCTAATCAACAGAGAGACTAAGAAGCTTGGCTGAGAGCTGAATCACGATCAAAAAAGTTTAGGAGGTTTAGACGTGCATATGAGTCGAAATTTGATACTGGGGCCGGCGATGTTCCTGATTTCAGCGGCTCTGACTGCACAAGTCTCCTCTCAGCCGGCGGGCACGCCCTCTTCTAGTTCTACAGCGCAACCAGCATCCGCCGGCGAATTGGCCTCGGGTACGATCCTTTCGGTTGAGCTGTCGAAGTCGCTTGATGCCAGGAAGCTGAAAGCGAACGATAAATTTGAGGCCCGAACCGTAGTTGATCTGCTGGCGCACGGCCAGATCGTAATCCCTAGAAACACGAAAATAGTTGGTCGCGTGACTGAAGCAAAAGCCCACAGCAAGGAATCGCCAGACTCGATCTTGGGAATTACGTTCGAGCGGGCCCTTGTGAAGGATGGCCGAGAAGTCCCGATGCAGGCCGCGGTGCAGGCAATCGGGCGCCCCCTGCTGTCCGCACCCTCTCTCCGGGCCGATGATCAGATGGCCGCGACCACATCGGGCATGCCTTCAACTCCGCCGAGTCAGCGAGGCGGGATGTCAGGTTCCACCACAAGTGGAACTCCTTTCCCAAGCCCGAACGGATATCCGCCAGGCGGCGGCGACGGGCTGCCGGACTCCTCCAATCCCGCTAGTTCAACCGTCAGTCCATTGGGTCCCACTAGTAAGGGAATTGTGGGAATTAAAGGACTCTCTCTGGACTCTTCAGGACCCGGTTCCGTGGTCAGCTCGAAGACCGACAACGTACACTTGGCTAGCGGCACGCAATTAATTCTTCGAGTACAGTGAAACCAGCCGCGTTAGCCGTAAGTTCGGTCTTACATCACCATCTCGAATGCATACTCGTTCAAATCCGGAGGAATCTTTTCTCGCCGCCCTGCATAGTGGCCTGCCACAAATTCTTCCGGAATTTCTTCTCCACCGTCGATGGTTTGGAGGCAAAGCCCGCAAGATTCTGTCTGTTGAGATTCTGGACGTCGTACCATTCGAGGGACAGGCCAGCCGTGGCTATTTAGTTCTCGTTCAAATCAGGTATGAAAGCGGACCGGGGGACACCTACGACATTCCTCTCGTCCGCCTGGCGGACACGGAGTCCGAGTCGGTTCCCGATCCAACTTCTATTCTTAAATGTCGCGATGAAAGTTTGGGAGAGAAATTCTTGCTCGCCGATGCACTCTCAGACGAGCAATTTCTTACCTGTCTTCTCGACGCAACGGTCCGCGGCGCTTCGTTTCGAGGAACGCGAGGAGAAGTAAAGGCGCTCTCCACGAAGGCGCTTGATGTGCTGGGGCCGAAGTCGCAAGGTCCACTCAAGCCGTCACTGATGAAGGCGGAACAGAGTAATACTTCGGTGCTCTACGGACGAAATCTGATTCTCAAAGTATTTCGCCGCGTCGAAGAGGGAATCAATCCGGATCTGGAGATCGGCTTGTTTCTGACCGAGCACACCTCCTTCCGGAATGTCCCGCTTCTGGCGGGCCACCTCGAATATGTAAGCAGAGAGGGAGCCCGAACCTCACTGGGCGTCTTCCAAGCTTATGTTCCCAATCAGGGAGACGCGTGGCAATTCACGCTGAGATCTCTCGCGGAATACTATGAGAAGGTCCAATCAGGAGGGACTCTTTCGTCTGCCGAAATTCCAAGAGATTCAATTCTGACGCTCACA
The DNA here is from genome assembly GCA_963765715.1 of Terriglobia bacterium. Taxonomy (GTDB): domain Bacteria; phylum Acidobacteriota; class Terriglobia; order Terriglobales; family Acidobacteriaceae; genus JAIQFF01. Next base: position 689,662 of record CAVXXN010000004.1, on the reverse strand, counting down.
GACCGGCCCATCCCCGAAGAAGCCAGGCGGCGAATCGGGCCTTACCTGGAGTCAGCCGCATTGCTGGGCCGGCGGACGGCGGAACTCCATCTAGCTTTGGCATCGGCACAGCAGTATCCCGCTTTCTCGCCCCACGCCATCTCCGAAGCCGAACAGAAGGGTTTCGTAAGCTCAGCGACGGATCTTTTGACCGGAAACTTTAATCTTCTGCGTCGCCTGAAAAATGATTGGGCTGACCATACCCGGCAAGCAGCCGATGAGGTTCTTAACCTTGAAGAGGACGCCCGCAGGCGCTTGCAACTTTTCGCCGAGCGAAAACTATCGGCCCTGCTCACTCGCATCCACGGCGACTATCATCTCGGACAGGTCCTGTTTACCGGCAGCGATTTTGTCATTATTGACTTTGAAGGCGAACCCGCCCGTCCATTGGAAGAACGACGCAAGAAACGCTCACCGCTGCAGGATGTCGCCGGGATGTTGCGCTCGTTTCACTATGCCGCGTACGCGCCGCTTCTCCAGCAAGGGAATGGCCAGGCACCGCGTAAGAACTCAGACGTCCTGAGGTTGTGGGCGTATTACTGGCAAAAGTGGGTGTCAGCCACATTCCTGAGAGCGTATCTTGAATTCTCAGGCGATTCGCAATTCATCCCTCAAAGCAGGGAAGAGCTGGCACTGCTTCTCGACGCGTATCTTCTCGATAAAGCAGTCTACGAGCTGGGTTACGAACTCAACAACCGTCCATCGTGGGTGGGGATTCCATTGGAAGGAATTTCGCAGCTGTTAGCGAGCCCGGTCCCCACATCGAAAGGTTAGCCGTCAGCTCGCCAGCCGATTGCTCTTGCCGAACGCTTTCTGGACCAGCGTAAAACGAGCCGATCCCATGAGCCCGCAATCGTCATTCAGCACAATTTTCACCGGCATGTCTTCCAGTAGTCCACGCATGCGGCCTTTGCTCAGGAACGATTCGACGAATACTGGGTCTTTCATCTTTGGCAGGTTCCGTGCCGCGATTATGCCGCAGACAAAAACACCGCCGGTCGACATGAAATTCAACGCGTAGTCTCCCGCCTTGGCGCCGTAAGCGCTGACAAAGATCGACATGGTTTGATCGCAAATCGGAGCCGTGCCTTCCAGCGCTGTCTTCGATATCAACGCCGGAGCATCGTGGGTTTTCTCTATCTGTTCCTTCAGCCACGCAGGCTCCTCCGCCTTTTTGGTGTCGCGCAGGAAGTCATAGATGTTCTTGATGCCTGGCCCGGAAAGAATGCGCTCGCTGCTGGCATGCCCGTGCTTCTTCACCACGTAGCGAAACAGTTCAACTTCAATATCATTGCGGGGGGCGAAGTCAGTATGTCCACCTTCGCAAGCGAACGGGTGGTGCCGGAAGCCATCCCAGTACAAACCAGCCACTCCTAGACCGGTTCGGGCTGAGACTACCGCGCGATTGCCTTCAGCATGCGACGATCCTTCGCGCAAAGTGAACAGATCCTTGGATTCGAGTGCATCCACCCCGTAAGCGTAAGCTTCGAGATCGTTGAGCAGCCCCACAGACTCCAGTTTGAGCTGCTTAGCAACTTCACGGGAGTCGATGGTCCAGGGGAGATTGGAAATCTTGCTGCGTCCATCTCGAACAGGTCCAGCGACGCCGAAACACGCCGTGTGTACCGGGATGCCTTCCGTTTTGATGAAGTCGGCAATGATTTCCGCAAGACCGCCATGTTCCTGGCTGGGGTAGGTCTTTTCAATCACGCACTTCAATTTGCTGCCTTCGGTTTCGAAAGCCGCCAACCGTGTCCGGGTTCCTCCAATATCACCTGCGAGAATCATGGTTCGATTTTCCTCCATTGCCGGCCGTCGCGGGCCAGCAATTCGTCAGACTCAGCCGGACCCCACGTCCCTGAAGCGTAGTTGGGGAATCTCCGTGGGGGCAGCGCCTGCCACACATCCAGAACCGGATCGACGATGCTCCACCCGGCTTCCACCATGTCCGCTCGCTGGAAGAGCGTTGCATCTCCAATCATGCACTCATAAAGCAAAACTTCATAGCCAGTGTAGGCGTCCGCGCCGAAATACTTGGTGTACTCGAAACTCATGTTTACAGCACCAACGCGCAGTACGGGGCCCGGAACCTTGGCGCCAAAACTCAGCGATATGGCTTCTACCGGTTGAATTTGGATGACTAACTGGTTCGTGTGGTTGTGAACCAGCGCATTGCGGAACATTTCGAACGGAGTTCGCCTGAACTGAATCGTGATTTCTGTGTGACGCCGTGCCAGTCTCTTACCGGTGCGAATGTAGAAGGGGACGCCTGCCCACCGCCAGTTGTCGATGTTGAGTTTCAGAGCGAGAAAAGTTTCAGTTCTGGATTCGGGAGCGACCCCCGGCTCGGACCGGTAAGCCACCACCCGTTCCCCTCCGATCTGCCCTTCTCCGTATTGCCCGCGCACGCTGGACTGGAGCACGTCTTCGGAATCAAGGGGTTGAATTGCGCGCAAGATTTTCGCCTGCTCGTTCCGCACTGCATCGGCTTGAAACGACACCGGCGGCTCCATGGCAGTCAGGCTAAGCAGCTGCATGATGTGGTTGGGCACCATGTCACGCAGGGTGCCGGCATTGTCGAAGTATCCGCCGCGTTGCTCGACCCCGACAGTTTCAGCATTGGTGATCTGAACATGGTCGATATAACGCCGGTTCCAGATCGGTTCGAAGATGGCATTGTCGAATCGGAACACCATGATGTTCTGCACCGTCTCTTTGCCCAGGTAATGATCGATGCGGTAGATCTGGTTCTCCGCAAGTACTGCTTTGACGTCGCGGTTCAGCGCTTTGGCGGAGTCCAGATCGTGTCCGAATGGTTTTTCAATGACCACCCGCCGCCAATGTCCATTTTCCTGGTTTGAGAGACCGGCGGCACCCAGCTGTTGCACAATCTGCGCGAAGAACTTGGGCGCGGTGGCCAGGTAGAACAGATAATTCGATTCGGTGCTGTGCTCTCGATCCACGACGGCTAGCCTGGTGGCCAGTGTGGAATAAGTGGCGGGATCGCCGAACTCACCCCGCTGGTAATAGAGCCGCTCGGTGAACCAATCCCACGCTTCCGTTCCGCGGTCTTCAGGCTGCAAAAAGCCAGTCACTTGATCGCGAAATTTCTCCAGGCTCAAGTCGTCGAAAGACACTCCCACTACCGCAAAGTTCCTCGGAAGCAATTTCACTTTGGCCAGGTTGAAGAGTGCGGGAACCAGCTTACGTTTGGTCAGGTCGCCTGAGGCGCCGAACAGCACCAGTACGCACGGCCCGGCGGCCCGGCCAATCTGTTCATGCTCTTCCTGATGACTTACCGGCGCTGCAGTTGCCATATGCGTTCGTCCGTTGGATTTTTGGCAGGGTGGATACCGACCAGTATTGTAGGGCACGGCGAGTTTCTAGTCATCGGCCAAGGACTCATCCCTCGGTTTCTGGTGAACGAGGCGACAATTTCGTGTTGCAATTTTCTCGATCTTATTGACCAGCGTATTTACGGTAAAGCGACGACCGGCCAACCTTCGTCATGCAGCAACGATTTGTCCGGTATAATCCACAATTCTGCTTTGAGTCCTGTAGGTGAAGGGGTGGAATGAGAGTTCGGCCCGGAATTGAACTGGCAGGCCTCAGCGATGTCGGCTGCCAGCGCGCAAACAACGAAGACCGCTACTCGTATTGGGAGCCTGCGGATGATCGGCAATTTTCGTCAAAGGGCCGGCTGGTGATCGTGGCGGATGGCATGGGCGGCTACGAAGGTGGCCAGGAAGCCAGTCGCATCGCGGTAGAGGTGGTCGAAGAGGTTTACGCCAACGCGCCGTCTGGTGATCCCCGTTCGTGGCTTCTGGCTGGTTTTCAGACTGCACACAGCCGCATTCTGGAATATGCAGTCAAGAATCCCGATCTGCACGGAATGGGCACCACTTGTACGGCCATCGCTCTTCTTGAAAATAAACTGTACTTTGCACACGTCGGTGACAGCCGGCTATATTTGATTCGTGACGCCTCGATTTCACGTCTTACACATGACCACTCCTACGTCACCCGCCTGGTGGACAACGGCATCATCCGCGCCGAGGAAGCCGAATCTCATCCTCAACGTCACATTCTGACAGCGGCGCTGGGAGCCGGCAACAGCGTCACTCCCGATTCTCCTGCGGAACCGATTTCACTTCAGTCAGGCGACGTCCTGCTTTTGTGCACGGACGGTATGTGGGGTCTCCTGACCGACGCTGAGATTCTTCAGATCGTCACGGGAAAAGGTGTCGAAGAGCTTTCGCAAGGGTTGGTTGAGGCCGCGAAGAAACGGGGTGGACCCGATAACATCACCGTTCAAGTACTGAGGTTGAGCTAGACGAGCATCCTTCCTTTCCGCTGATATCTGCCGAGATTCTTTGCAACAATGTTTCCCGCACTGTTTGAGAGGTCCCGAGGCACCGTCGGCTCCCCACGATCCGTTTAAGGATTTTGTGAAGATTGTGGAGGAGTGGAAGGGGCAGTTATGAGGGAAGGGAAAACAGGTCCCTCCACTGCGCTTGCTTCGCTGCGCTCCGGTCGGGATGACAGCGGTTTGTGAAGGTTAGAACTTTTTGCTGCGCTGTCATCCCGAGTGGAGCATGCCGATTCGGTTTGCTCATCAGTGTGCGTAGTCCAAGGACCTGCTTTCGCGGAGCTTTATGGAGCTCACAACCATCGCGCGAGTTTCGAGCACAAACGGCTCGAATTGAAGCGGAACCGGAAATACAAATGCTTCGCATTCAAATAAACCCTAGTAAAACTATCGGGTTTTATGGCATTATGCTTTCACCATGAAGATCTCCCAGAAAGGGTTGTACGCGCTACAGGCCATGATGATGCTGGCCCGCCACTACAACCAGGGAGCGATTCGCATTCGCGACATAGCCTATGAGGAAGTCCTGCCGGAGAAGTTTCTGGAACTAATTCTGCTGGAGCTGAAGAATGCTCGCATTGTAGAAAGCGTTCGCGGAGCCAAAGGCGGATATCAGTTGCGGCGGCCGCCTGCTGAGATCCATCTCAGCGAAATTATCCGTTTGATTGATGGCCCACTGGCACCCTTTGCCGATGCTGAGCAGTTGCGGACCTTGATTGATCGCGACCTTGAGCATCGTGCTCTTTATCAAATCTTTCTCGATGTCCGCAATGCGGCCGCGAAGATCCTTGAACACACAACCTTGGCGGACATCATGCAGCCGCGTTTGTCGAATTCCGGAAAGCGGCGCAAAAAGAAGGACCAAATGGGAAACGTGTTACCGATGGCTGTTCCGGGGAATCCCCGCAAGGACAAAGGCTAGAGTCCACGCGAGAGCACAATGACACAAGTCCCTTTTTCTCATAATCGGCCGCGAATGAATACCGCTATTTCGACGTACCCAGTACTCGCCCCTTGTTGTAAATCACCCTGTTGTACCTCGCTCTGAGCTGTTCCGACTTCGATCTGCACTAATCCTTGCAACTGCAGTGGGAAACCTGTTCAGGAGGATCCACATGAACACTAGAAGACTGGTTTTGGCGGTCGTTGCTTGTTTCGCCCTAAGCGCGGGGCTGTGTTCCGCGCAGGAGATCACGGTGGCGGCGGCAGCCGACCTGCAATTTGTCATGCAGGACATCGCGACCCGCTTCCAGGCCCATAGCGGCAAAAGTGTGAAGTTGATCTACGGTTCGTCTGGCAATTTCGCTCAACAACTTCAAAATGGCGCGCCGTTCGACATGTTTTTCTCGGCAAATACCGATTATCCGAGGCAGCTTGAGGCCGCAGGCCTTACCCAGCAGAACTCGTTCTATCAATACGCCACAGGGAAAATTGTGGTTTGGGTACCGAATGATTCCAAGCTGGATGTGAACGCCGGCCTCAAGGCATTGCTGAATCCGGGCGTCAACAAAATAGCGATTGCAAATCCGCAGCACGCGCCTTATGGGAAAGCTGCGGTAGCGGCGCTGCAGAAAGAGAATATTTACGATCAAGTGAAGGACAAATTTGTCCTCGGTGAAAATATTTCTCAAACCGCTTCCTTCGTGGTGTCCGGTGCCGCGGACGTCGGTATTGTCGCCCTCTCTCTCGCCCTGTCCCCAAACATGAAAGACAAGGGCCGGTACGCAGAGGTTCCGCTAGCGGACTATCCGCCCATCGAGCAAGCCTGCGTGATCATAAAGTCGTCCAGGAACAAGAGCCTTGCCGCAGAATTCGAAAAGTTCATTCAATCTCCGGCGATAAAAGAGCTCTTCGAGAACTATGGCTTCGCCATTCCCAAGCAGTGACTGTTCAGCATGAATTCCTGAAGATGTGAACAAGAAGTTCAGTCGTTAAGACGGCGTGACCAAGGAGCCCCCGATGAAACCGTCGTTGTCCCTAGCCCTGCTGGTGGTATTGACTGCGAGCTCGATTGCTCAAACCTCAAGTGGCAAGACCACGAAACCGCAGCCGGCTCGCACTGGAACGCTGTCCAAAGAAATCAAGGCCTTGCGTGATACCGTCACCGCGCAGCAGCAACAGATGGAAGTGCAGCGGCAGCAAATGAACCAGTTAAAGACTCAGCTTCAACAATTGTTGGACGCAACCCAGCAAGCCAACGCAAATACGCAGAAGGTGCAGGGCGATGCGGCGCAGGCACAAACCACGGCCATTCAGGCCCAACAGTCGGCCATTGACGCGCAGCACGCTGCGGATCAGGCCGCGGCAAACGCAACCGCGGCCAAATCAGAGCTCTCGCTCGTGGATCAGAAATCTAAAGACGACGACAAAAGGATCGGCGCTCTGCAGGATATCCTGGGCCGCTTTCGATTGAGCGGCGATATTCGGGTGCGTGGCGAAGACATCTTTCAGGATTGCCCCGCCTGCGTAACCCGCAATCGCGCCCGCCTTCGTGTTCGCTTTGGGGTCGATGGACGCCTCAACGATGATTTCATCGCAGGCTTCGCTCTCGCAACCGGTTCGCTCGGCGATCCGACGTCCGCGAATGAAACGTTCTCAAACTACTTCGAACGCAAAACCGTTGGCCTGGATCGTGGATTCATTACCTTCAATCCAGTTTCCGCCAGGTGGCTCTCGCTCACCGGAGGCAAATTTGCCTATACCTGGACACGCACCTCGCTGACGCTCGACCCAGACATCAACCCTGAAGGCTTCAACCAAAAACTATCCTGGGATTTGAATACGCCTTTCATTAAAAACTTTACGGTTCAAGGACTCCAGTTGCTCTACAACGAAGTCGCGAAAGGCGACGATTCTTTTGCCCTCGGCGGCAATGTTTCGGCAACGTTCAAGTTGGGACCGTTGACAACGACTCCGTCATTCACGCTGATTGACTGGGGCTTCCCGGACTCCATCCTGAATGCCCCCGCATTTGCCGTGCAGGCAACTACCAGCGGCAACCCACCCATTCAGGTGCCCGGCGAAGGTCCAGGCTGCGCTACGGGTTCCTCACTGCCGAGCGTCCCGCCTTGCGCTATCGCTTCCAACGGGATGACCAATGCGACCGTCGTTGACGCGAAGGGACAGCGACACTTCCTGTCAGGATATGAATATGCCGACTTCATCCTGAACAGCCAGCTCAAAACTGGACTTTCCCGATTCCCGCTGAACCTGATTCTGGAATACGAAGACAACCTCAAGGCGGCAGATCATCCGCTGAACTCGAAGGGCGCAGTCATCACCAGCATCGGTTCGCAGAGCCAGGCCTACCTCGGAGAAATCAGCATCGGACAGATCAAAAATAGAAATGATCTGCAATTTGGCTATAGCTTCTGGCGTTCCGGGCAGGATTCTATTCTGGCCACATTTTCCGAGAGCGAACAGCGCGCAGCGACCAACATCATCGAACACCGTATTTACGCCTCGTGGCGGATGCGATCGAATGTCATTGCCCAATACAACGCATGGATAGGCCGAACACTGAACAGCAATCTGCAACACGCCGTCCTGGCGCCGGGCGTGGCACCCGGACAGACTGAGCCGTTTCTGGCGCGGCATCAGTTTGATCTCATCTACTCCTTCTGACGTAATGCGGGCGCCGGCGAAAGTCGGCGTCCGTTCTTCCTACTTCCTAGATTCCAAACTGCCCTTTCGAGTCGTAGAGCCCTCGGCATTCTCTGCTAGAATCCGAAAAAGTATTGCAAGAAATGAACGTCAAAGGAGTGTGCAATTGGCCGTTTTGGTAGTGGGAGGAGCAGGATACATCGGCAGCCACGCCGCGCATGCGCTCAAGCGCCGCGGATACGAAGTCATCATTTACGACAATCTGGTGGCAGGCCACGCGGAACTCGCCCAGGGTTTCGAACTGATCGTGGGAGATATCGCAGACCGTACGAAACTTAGCCAGGTCATGCGCCGGGTCGATGCGGTGATGCACTTCGCGGCGTACGCATACGTAGGCGAGTCCGTCGTAAATCCCAGAAAATATTTCCAGAACAATGTTCTCGACGGCCTTAGCTTGTTGCACACGGTGCTCGACGCGAACGTCCGCAAGTTCGTGTTCTCCTCAAGTTGCGCTGTTTATGGGGTCCCGGCCAAAGTGCCGATTACCGAAGATATGCCGCGTTTCCCGGTGAATCCCTACGGCGTTACCAAATTGATTTTCGAACAGGCACTTGAGTCCTACGGACCCGCTTACGGTCTCGGTTATGTTTGCCTCCGTTACTTCAATGCCGCTGGTGCGGACGAAGACGGCACCATCGGCGAAATTCATAAGCCCGAAACTCACCTCATCCCATCCGCGTTCGAAGCGGTTCGGGGCGAGCGTCCGGCGCTCGACATTTTTGGAGACAAATACCCCACGCCTGACGGCACCTGTGTGCGCGACTACATTCACGTGAGTGATCTTGCAGAGGCGCATGTGCAAGGGTTGGAATATATCACCGGCAAAAATTCAACTGCCATCAACCTGGGAACAGGCAAAGGCAATTCCATCCTGGAAGTTCTTTCGACCATCAAGTCAGTCACCGGCCGCGAAGTGCCCAGCCGCATGGCGCCTGCAAGGGCAGGAGATCCGCCTGAACTGGTGGCCGATCCCACGCGTGCGGAAAAGTTGCTGGGATGGAAAGCGAAGCGTTCGCTGGAACAAATTGTTTCTACCGCGTGGAAGTGGGCTGAACGTGCCCAGCCGAAAGCGAAATAGGAAAAAGCAAAGCGCTATCGACCCAGCATCCTGGAGGCAGAGGGGACGCTACGATAGCGCTGCCTGTAGTTGGCCCGAACTGCGGAGAAGCTTAGGCTGAAGTGTGCACCAATCCTAGTGCATTGTCTGATTCCTCAACGCAAGCCGTTCTAGTCATTGCTTCTTTTGACCGCTTTATGCTGACTCGACCGGACAGCGGCCTCCGACAGTGCAGCTTCCAGCGCCTGTAAATGCTGTTCTTCCGTCAAGTAGCTGATCACCATCATTCGCAACACGCTTTGGCCTCCAACGATGGTCTCGGAGATCCAGCGGCGCCCGTCGCGTGTGACTTCCTCCACGATATTGCCGTGAACGGCAGCTATCTGCTGAGAGCTGAGACCGGAACGCTTGACCCGGAAGGTCACGATGGGAAGTGTAGGCTGCACCGCCAGTTCGAAGTCATTGGAGGCGTCAACCCAGCTGGCAAAGCTTCCGGCTAGTTTGAGTTGGTGATCGATAAGTTCTTCGTAGGCTTGGCGGCCGTGCACGCGCAGGGTCAACCACAGCTTGAGGGAGTTCATGCGCCGCGTCCATTGCGTGCTGATGCGCGAGTTGTCGGGCAGGTGTGCGCCCGCCGCCTTTGGCATGTAGGGTGCGGCGATCGAGAACGCGCGTTCCAGTATGTCGGGGTGGCTGGTGAGAATTACTCCGGCGGCAAACGGCATTGCGAGCCACTTGTGCGGATCGATGGTCAGCGAATCGGCCAGTTCGATGCCGCGCACCAGATCGCGGTGCTGGTCGGAAAAAATCGCCGACGCACCATAAGCCCCGTCCACGTGGAGCCAGAGTTTGTGGCGTTTGCAGATCGACGAAACCTTGACCAGATCATCGACGGTGCCGGAATTTGTGGTTCCCGCTGTAGCCACAACGCAGAAGGGTTTTCGCCCGGACGACTCGTCCTCTTCAATCGCCTGATGCAGCTTTTGCGGATCAATCTGGGCGGATTCGTTCATCGCAATGCGCCGCAATGCCTTGCGCCCGATGCCCAGAAGCCCTGCTGACTTGTCGAGTGAATGATGAGACTCGGCCGAAGCATAGAGGGTTGCCGGAGCTCCGATCGCCGCGACACCTTCGTCCACCGAGTTGGGGAATTTCCATGCGAGAGCCAAAGCGAGGCCGCTGAAATTTGCTTCGTTCCCCCCGCTGGTGAATGTCCCGCTAAACTCGCCGGGCCAGCCGACTCGCTCGCCAATCCAGCGGACAGTTTCCAGTTCGATCTTCGACGCAAGTTGGGATCGAGCCAACGTGGCCAGTTGCGGATTGAGTGCGGCAACCATGGCTTCGGCCAACACTCCGATATAAGTTGGAGTCGGATTCATAAGCCCGAAATAATTAGCGCTGGGGACATGGAAGCCCTGCTCCACCATCTCGCGAAAGACCTCGTCTAGAACCTTGGTGGCATCCTCGCCGCATTCGGGAAGCGGATTGTGGGTTGCTCCGTAGCGTCGCTGCTCCAAGGGAAGCTGAACCGCGCGATCGGGAAGGGAAGAGAAGAAGACATCGATCTGGTCGATCAGGCGATGGCCAAGGCGCAGGCGGGTTTCGGAATCGAAGTCAAAGCGCATAGGCATTCGATTTTAGATTGGCAAAGGGGAAGAAAAATATTTACCACAGAGGACACAAAGGATTGAGAGGAATACAGAACAACGGACAACTGGGAAGACGATTGTTATCGACAACCGGACCATCCGGCGAATCTACTTCGTTTCCTCGGTGCTCTCAGCGCCCTCTTTGGTTAAAGCCTTTTCTGGCCGGAGTAGCGGAAACAGAATGACGTCGCGGATGGTGTGCGAATCGGTCAGCAGCATGGCCAGACGATCGATCCCGACGCCCACGCCCCCAGCAGGCGGCATCCCGTAAGAAAGGGCGCGAATGTAGTCTTCATCCATCTGGTGCGCTTCGTTATCGCCCTGCTCACGTTGTTGCAACTGCCCTTCGAAGCGGCGACGCTGCTCTTCCGGGTCGTTCAGTTCGCTGAAGCCGTTGGCAATTTCCATTTTTGCCACGTAAATCTCCCATCGCTCAGTCCAGTCCGGTTCATCCGGTTTCTGCTTGGACAGCGGTGACACCGCGGTGGGAAACTCATAAATAATGGTTGGCTGCACCAGGTGTTCTTCCGCAACTGCCTCGAAGAGCGCCGCGATGGTCTTCCCGTCCGGCTCTTTGGGATCGTAAGCAACCTGTGCGTTCCCGGCGTTGAAGCGCTTAACTAATCCTTTAACTCCTTCACGCGAACCAAACTCCGGCATCTCTGGCTTCGCCCCAGCCGTCGCCGGCCAGTATTGAATGATGGCTTCCCGCATGGTCAGCCGGTGCCACCTCTCGCTGGCCCAGTCGATCTCGATCTCACCCCACTTCGTGATGGTTCCACCGGTTACGTCTTTCGCGGCCTGCTCGATCAGTTGCTGCGTAAAATCCATCACACCGCGATAATCGGTATACGCCTGATAGAACTCGAGCATGGTGAATTCGGGGTTGTGTCGCATCGAAACGCCTTCGTTGCGAAAATTGCGGTTGATTTCATAGACCCGGTCAAAACCTCCCACCACAAGCCGCTTGAGATAAAGCTCCGGCGCGATCCGCAGGAACAGATCCATGTCGAGGGTATTGTGGTGCGTCACAAAAGGCCGCGCCACCGCGCCGCCCGCCACAGGCTGCATCATCGGCGTCTCGACCTCCACAAAGCCCTGCGCGTCCATGAAACGCCGCAGCGACTGCACCAGTTTGCCGCGCTTCAGAAAGACTTCACGCACTTCCGGATTCATCACCAGGTCAACGTATCGTTGCCGATAGCGAAGTTCGACGTCGGTCAGCCCGTGCCACTTCTCCGGCAGCGGCAACAAGTCCTTCGAAAGGAATGTAATTTCATCCACGTGGATCGAAAGTTCCCCGGTGCGGGTACGAAACAAATAACCTTTTACGCCGACGTGATCGCCCAGGTCGAGCAGTTTGTAGAGCTCGAAGCCTTTCTCACCGACCGCGTCTTTCTTGACGTAAATCTGCAGCCGCTGCCCGCCTTGTTGCAGGTGGGCGAATCCTGCCTTACCCATCAGCCGGATGGCCATAATGCGTCCCGCGACCCGGACAGCGATGCGCGGGTTTTCCAGCTGCTCGGCAGGTTTGTCCGAGTACTGCGCGAGGATCTGCGGGATGTCATGAGAAACGTTGTATTTCGTTGGATAGACCTGCTGGCCCAGAGCCTCAATCTGTTTGAGTTTCTCGCGGCGCAGTTCGTAGATTTTCTCGTCGAGTGCCAAAGGGTTCCTTGCAGGCTGATTTTAGACTGTCCAGGTGAACAGCGATTATAAACAAGGTGGAGAGACTGCTACTGAGGAGCGTCAGATTTTCAGCAGCTCGAGATAGATGGCCATTCCTACCACGGCGTCGACTCCCATGCTGTGAAGGCGGTCAACTTCCTCTTCCGTCCTGATGCCGCCGGCCACAATTAGTTGTTTACTGGTTGCTCGTCGCAGTTCGGAAACAATTTCGAGAGGCATGCCGAGAAGCAGTCCCTCGGTATCGATATTGGTGTACAGAAATGCCCCACACCAGGACTCGAGCGCCCGGATCATCTCGATAGCCGAGACTTCGGTGATCTCCCGCCATCCCCGGATTGCGACCTTTCCGCCCTTCGAATCGACGGCGAAAACCAGTTTCTCTGCGCCAACCTGAAGTGCCAGTTTTTCTGCAAATGCAACATCGATGCGGCCGTCCTTTATCAGAGACGAACCGATGAGAACGCGTTTTGCCCCGTCCGCCAAAAGCCGTTGCGCGATTTCTACGCTGCGAATTCCGCCGCCAACCTGGCAGGGAAGGCGTCTCACGAGCGACTGAACCAGGCCGCGATTATTTCCCGGCCCGATGGCCGCGTCCAAATCGATCAGTTGAACCAGCGAGTATTTTGAAAATCGCTCCACCCATGGTTCGAAGTCGTCAAACTGGAGAGCTTTTTTTTCGCCTTGCACCAATTGAACGATTTTGCCGCCCATCACATCGATGGAAGGGATCAGCATGGCCACCTCATCGGGATTTCGGCGCCCAGCAAATCCTGTTTGAGTCTGCCTATTGGGACCACTCCAAGGTGGAAAATGGACGCGGCCAGGGCAGCATCGGCGTGACCGTCGCGGAACACGTCGATGAAATGTGCAGCTTCTCCAGCGCCTCCCGATGCGATCACGGGAATATTAACGGCGCTGACGACGGCGAGCGTCAATTCGCAATCAAAACCGCTACGGGTTCCGTCGCGATCAATGGAAGTCAGCATGATCTCCCCTGCTCCGTACTTCTCGGTTTCTACAGCCCACTCCACCGCGTTGCGCGCGGTGGCATGCCGGCCTCCGGTGGCCTTTACGCCGAAGGAAGAGCCATTTCCGTTGGTGATGCGCAAGGCATCGATGGCGACGATGACCGCCTGCGAGCCATAACGATGAGCGATCCGGGAAATTAAAAGCGGGTCTTTCAACGCCGCGGAATTGACGGTGACTTTGTCTGCTCCAGCGTCAAACACGGCCGCCGCGTCGTCCAGCGACCGGATCCCGCCACCGACAGTGAACGGGATGAAGAGCTGACGGGCAGTGCGACGGACGACGTCGAGCAAGGTTGATCGGTGCTCGTACGTTGCAGAAATGTCGAGCAGCACCACTTCGTCGGCGCCCGCGAGTCCATGCGCCAGCGCCAGCTCCGCCGGATCGCCGGCGTCGCGAAGGCTGGAGAATTGCACGCCTTTCACGACGCGTCCAGCGTCTACATCCAGACAGGCGATGATGCGTTTGGTTAACATGAACTGTTTCTCTTCCTTGCGTCCTTAGCGATCTTTGCGGTTAAAGGCTTTGTATTGCTGACTCAGTGTTCACTGGAACCTAGAGTTCGCAAAAATTGCGCAGCAACTGAAGCCCCGCTGTTCCCGATTTCTCGGGGTGAAACTGCACCCCAAAAAGCTGTCCATGTTCCACCGCCGCGGAAAACGTGGCCCCGTACACGCAACTGGCAGCCGTGGCCTCAACCAGAGGCGCCCGATAGGAATGCGTGAAGTACACGAAGCAATTCTCCGAGAGTCCGTGCAACAAACGGGAACCCGGACGAAGCTGCAACTGGTTCCACCCCACATGGGGCGCCTTCACTTCTGGCGGAAACTTCTCGCACTTCCCGGCGAACAACCCCAACCCGCGAAGCCGAGGCGCCTCCTCACTCGACTCGAACATCCACTGCATGCCAAGGCAGATGCCGAGCAGAGGAATCTCCCGCGCGATCGCGTGCAAGATGGTCTCCTGCAATGGCCCCGCCAGCGCCGTTGTGGCCTCGAAGTTCCCCACACCCGGTAGTACGATCTTGTCAGCCTGCGCGATTGCTTCCGGATCAGAAGTAATCATCGACTCATGTCCCAGGTGGTCGAATGCCTTTCGCACCGAGGCGAGGTTTCCGGCCTGGTAGTCGACGATTGCGATCACAACAACCCTTTCGTGCTGGGTAACAGGCGTGCCATACGCCGGTCGCGCCAGCAGGCAGCACGCAACGCGCGCGAAAACGCCTTGAAGAGCGCCTCGATCTTGTGATGGTTGGAGCGCCCATAAAGAATGCGTGCATGAACGTTGGCACGAGCTCCCCGGGCAAAACCATCAAAGAAGTCATTGACAAGTTCGGCCTGCAGATCTCCAACCAGACGCTGCCGCACTTTGGTGTCCACCACTGCGGACGCGCGCCCGCCAAAATCGACCGCGGCAAGTCCTAGAGTCTCGTCCATCGGCATGACGAAATATCCCGCGCGCAAAATCCCGCGTTTCGATCCCAGTGCTTTGTGAAACGCTTCGCCCAGAACAATGCCGACATCTTCGACGGTGTGATGTTGGTCCACGTCAAGATCGCCCTGTGCGTGCAGTACAAGATCAAATCCACCGTGGCGCGCAAAGAGCTCCAGCATGTGGTCAAAGAAGCGAATGCCGGTTGACACCTCGTACTTGCCGCGTCCATCGATATGGAGAATCGCGCGAATCGAGGTTTCATTCGTTTTTCGGTTGATAATGGCTTGTCTCATGCCCGCTTCCCCTTGGCCGGTGTCCATCGGATTTCATTTAAAGTTTCATGCAGCGCTGTCAGAAGACGGTCGGTATGTTCCTGCCACCCCGCCGTAATGCGCACACATCCCTCGCATTCCCAATCTGTAGAACGGTCGCGCACCAGGATGCCGCGAGCTTTCATGCTCCGGACAAAGTCGGCGTGAAGCGGCCCGACTCGCGCCAGCACGAAATTTGCCTGGCTCGGCCAGAAGGGAATCCCCAACGCGCTGAATTCCTTCTCGAGGCGATCGCGACTCGCTTTTACCTCCGCTACGTACTGCCGGACATATTCCTGGTCTGCCAATGCTGCGGGCAGGCAAGCCAGGGCCACTCCATTCACGTTGTACGGAGAGCAGGCACGCCGAAGGGTTTGCACTTGAGCCGCGGCGCCCGCCAGCACGCCTATCCGGAAGCCGGCCATTCCGTATGCTTTGGAAAACGTGCGCACGACAAACAGGTTTGGCACCTGTCCCGCATTCTCCATAAGCGACTCGCCGTGAAATTCGAAGTAAGCCTCATCCACCAGAACTGCGGCCTGGGGAGCGCTGCGAGCGATCAGAAGCAGATCATCCGCTGTAGCCACCGCACCCGTAGGATTATTCGGGTTCGCGACTGCAATCAGCCGCGTCCTGGGGTTGGTGGTGTGGGCCATCAATTTTGCTGTGGGAAAACGAAAGTCGTCATCGGCGGGAACCGATACGACCCGCGCTCCGGTCGCCGCCGCACAAATTTCGTACATGGCAAAAGTCGGAACCACGATGACCGCTTCATCTTCCGGCTCCAGGTAGGCCTCGCAAATCAAATGGATGGCTTCATCCACACCATTGGTCAGCAAAACCTGTTCAGGCTGAAGTCCAAGAAAAGATGCGACCTCATGCTCCACCGGTGCGCGTTCGGGATATCGCGCAAGTTGCTCCGGCTGTATCTGTCGCAAACGCTCCATGACGCGAGGGGAACAACCGCCAGTATTTTCGTTGAAGTCCAGGCGCAAGCCGGAGCGATCCCCCAGAGGAGGCCGATACTGCTTCAAATTGAGCACTGCCTGGCGCGCCTCAAGCATGGCCGCACCTCAGTTGTATGGACTTAGCATGTGCCCTAAGGCCTTCAGCCTCGGCCAGGGCGACAATGGACGGCGCGATCTTCCGCAGGCCGGTCCGCGAGATCTCCTGCACCGTGATCACCTTGAGGAAATCGTTAACGCTGAGCCCGCCCCTGAAGCGGGCAGCACCGGCCGTCGGAAGCACATGGTTCGGCCCGGACCCGTAATCCCCGGCCGCTTGCGCGGAATAGTCTCCAACGAATATGGACCCCGCATTGCACAACGTCGCGAAGATTCTTCCGGCTGGTGGTCAAATGCTCCGGCGCAATGCGGTTACTCCACTCAATCGCCTGCTCTCTCGAACCCGCCAGCAAGACTGCGCCGTGCTTTCGCAGCGCCTGTTGGGCGATAGAGTTTTCACGGGCCAGTGAAATCCGACTGAACTTGCAACACCGCGCGTGCCAGTTTTTGCGACTGCGTGATCAGCAAAACCAGTGCGTCCGGATCGTGCTCAGCCTGCGCAACCATGTCGGACGCAATGAACGACGGTTCGCCGTCGTCGCAAAGAATCAGTCCCTCGGTCGGGCCCGCCAGAAAATCGATGGCACAGTCGAAAGCCACAAGTTTTTTTGCGGCGGTTACGTAAAGATTTCCCGGACCGACGATCTTGTCGACTCGCGCAATTGTTTTTGTGCCGTAGGCCAGCGCCGCGATCGCCTGGGCACCGCCAACCCTGTAGAACTCGCGAACTCCCAACAGCGCCGCCGCCGCCAACGTCACTTGTGCGGGATGTGGAGAAACGACGCGAATGTCCTTCACTCCGGCAACTTGCGCCGGAATCACCGTCATCAGCAACGTTGAGGGCAGGGGATAGCGCCCGCCCGGAACGTAGCATCCCGCCGAGCCTAGGGGCCGAATCAATTGTCCAAGCGTGCGCCCCTGCTCCCTGCGCTCCCATTCCTTAGGTTTTTGCCACTGGCAGAATTTGCGGATGCCGGCCGCCGCTTCCTCAAGCGCGGCGCGAAGCTCCGGTGGGCAAGCCTTCAGCGCGGATTGCATTTCGCCGTCACTCACCCGCAACGAATCTCCGGAATGCAAACCGTCCCATCGTCTCTGCGTACCGGCGCAGTGCGCGCATCGCCATTCCGCCTGACGTCTTCAACAATCGTCGCGCACTTTCGGTTCCAGCGCATCAAGCTTCTGGCCGCGCTGCTCGAGTTTGCCGCACATAACGCTCGGCCGCTGGGCCCTCAAGAATCCGCATCACATCACCACCTTGTTTAGCGGATACTCCACGATGCCCTCGGCATTTGCAGCCTTGAGCCGGGGAATAATTTCCCAGGCCGCCGATTCTTCAATGATGGTATTCACCGCCACCCAGGCGTCATCGCTTAATGTAGCGACGGTCGGTTTCTGCAGCGCCGGCAGAACGCTGAGCACATTTTGCAAATCCTGTTTGCGGACGTTGAGCATCAAGCCCACGCGGCCCTGCGCCTCCATGGCGCCGCGTAACATGACAGCGAGATTTTCGATCTTGCGGCGCTTGTCGTTTTCTTTCCAGGCTGCGCGATTGGCGATGATCTGCGTGTTCGATTCCAGCAGCGTATCGATAATGCGGAGATGGTTAGCGCGCAGGGAACTGCCCGTCTCGGTGACTTCGACGATGGCATCCGCCAGCATCGGCGGTTTAACTTCAGTCGCTCCCCAGGAAAATTCCACACGCACGGCGACATTTTTCTTGGCAAAATAATTCCGCGTCACGTTCACAAGTTCGGTGGCAACAATGCAATCAGCCAGATCTTCCGCTCGCTGGTACGCCGAGCTTTCGGGGACGGCCAGAACCCAGCGCACTTTGCCGCGGCTCTGTTTGGCATAAACCAGGTCAGCAACGGGCACGACCTCGAGCCCGCTTTCCATGACCCAGTCGAGACCTGTCAAGCCGGCATCGAGCACGCCGTGCTCGACGTAACGAGCCATCTCCTGCGCCCGGATCAACATGCACTCGACATCGGGGTCCGCCGTGCTCGCGGAGTAAGAGCGGCCGTTCGTGTAGACGGTGAGGCCGGCGCGTGCGAAAAGTTGCAGCGTGGCCTCCTGCAGGCTGCCTTTCGGGATACCAATGCGCAGCTTCATGGCAGCGACCTTCCTGTTTGGGCCGTCTGTGTTCGAACGGGCAGACACTCGGTGAAGCATGAACGCGTACCCTTGTGGCACACCACGCCTTCCCCCAGTACCCGTACTTTCAGCAGAACGGTATCGCGATCGCAGTCGGTGGAAGCAGTAACGACTTCCAGACGGTTGCCTGATGTCCCACCCTTGGTCCAAAGCTGGTTGCGTGTTCGGCTGAAAAACGTGACGTAACCGGCACGCAGCGTCTGCTCGTACGCCTCCCGGTTCATAAAACCCAGCATCAGTACCTCGCCACTGGCGGCGTCCTGCACGATGGCGGGCAGCAAACCCTGCATCTTGTTAAAATCTATTTCTTCGCAATCGATGTGTGCGTTTTGTTCGCTCATAACTCCTCGAAATGTGCGTTAAAAATAAAAAGCCCGCTGTCGCATTTCGCGTCAGCGGGCCAAAATCTCTGTGAGTGACTAGCCTATCTCAAGACACCCCCGCCGACATGTTGTGCACATGATGGTGACGGTGGAGATGGCTAGAAAAGTTCACGAAGAGAGAATAGACGAGGTTTGACGCTGATGTCAAAAACATTCTTTTGGCGCCTGCGCCTTCGCTCTATCGGAGACGTCATCCCGAGCTTGCGAGGGATTCCGGTGTGTGGCACCTCATAACTCACTGGCAGTATCGGTGCATGCCAGATCCTACGGGACTGAAGTTCCTCATGATGACAAAGAGTGCAGGGAAAGTTTCAAAACTAACGGACTCTCGAAACTCGCTTTCATTGACATTTGCCGCCTCGCGGAGTACCGTTCCGGGCGCAACCTTCCCCAGGGTACAGCGGTTAGAACTAACGCCGGCGCTCTCGCCCCAAGCCGGTGATTCTTCGAGGAGAAAATAAAGATGAACAGAAGACGATGTGGGATCTTCGCAGGTGTGTGCGTGTTTTCAATAATGGTCATCTCGTCCGCGCCAGTGTTCGCACAGGATGAGCTGAAGGAAAAACCACCGATGTACAGCTATGTTGCGTTTTGGGATATTCCGCGGACGCAATGGCCGAACCTGGACAAGGACGACCTCCCGAATCAGAAGATTCTTGAAAAATTGCTGGCGGATGGATCCATCGTAGGCTACGGCAGGGACGTGAACGAGGTGCATCAGCCGGACGGAATGACACACGATAACTGGTGGTCCGGAATGTCCATGGCTTCTGTGCTGAATGTATTGGACAAATTCGCCACGTCCGGTGCGCCAACTTCTCCCGTTTTAGCCAGCGCCACCAAGCATTCGGATGGCATATTTGTGAGCCGCTACTACAACTGGCGCCCGGGCTCCTATAAAGGCGCATACACGCGCGTGTCCTACTACAAACTGAAGAAGGATGCTCCCGCCGAGGCGGTTGAATCACTCAGCAAGCATCTGATCGCGCCGGTATTGGAAAAGTTGGTCGCCGATGGGTCTCTGATCGAGTATGAAATCGATACCGAAGCGATCCACACGGAAGCCCCGGGAGCATTCTGGATCGACGTTATCGCTACCAATGCACAAGGTTTGGACAAATTAAATATGGCGTTGCGCGATGCAGCCAAAGCGAACCCGCTGGGCGGCTCGGCGCTGGATTCGATGGTAGATGAATCGGCGCACCGCGACCAGTTGGCCACGTCGACCGTAACCTACAAATAATTACCCAGCAAGATGATCCGGTTCGCCCGCGGTGGCCGCGTTCCTCCGGCAGCCACCGTACGGCGATTCATTTCACGTCTTGTAGCGAAGAGTAGTCGGAGTTAGTATTGCCGGGCGAAGGTTTGCTGGTCTAGGGTTTCGAAGGGCAATTGGTCGAAGGGCAATTGGTCCAAGGGGTTCGATGCCACAAAATTACGTTCCCATATTCATCTTCATCGCTTTTGTCGGCATTATGCTTCCGGTGACCCTGCTGGCGGCCAAGCTGGTGCGCCCGGACAATCCCAGCAAGACCAAATTGATGCCGTATGAATGCGGCATCGATCCCATTGACAGCTCCCGAGGCCGTTACACCGTCCGTTATTACATCGTTGCGATCCTCTTCGTGGTCTTCGACGTCGAGACCATTTTCCTTTTTCCCTGGGCGGTGCAGTTCAAGGCGCTGGGCGTCTTCGGATTGATCGAGATGCTGATTTTCCTGCTCATTCTGATCGTCGGCTTCGTATGGATCTGGGGAAAAGGCGCCCTGGAGTGGATTTGATCGCGTAGGGGCAGATGTCCACATCTGCCCGGCGGAGCGCAGCTCTGCGCGTCTTTTCGCAGCCCCAAAAATCAATCTGGAATGTCGAACCTACCGCAGTCCGAGACGTTTACCGCGAGCCGATGGACCAGGGGTAATCTGTTTTTTCCGGTGCGCATCATCGTTACACCGCAACACGTCAGCCGGGTCAAGTCACGCCTGTTCGGCAGCAATGAAGAGAGCATCGCTGTGGGAAAGGTCGCGTCAGTGCAGATTTCGACGGGATTGATCTGGTCCGTGATTCGGATTGACTCTTCGGGCGGGACCGCACCCATCACCAGCCACGGTCACCGCAAAGCAGATGCTCTGCGCATCCGCGAATTGATCGAAGGGTACCAGGCAGAGCAAAGAAAGTGACGCCGCGCTTGCGTCTGCCTGATTGACACTTAGTTTGTAAGCTGTTAAAAGTTAACGTTCTTCCCGACGCCCACGGCGTTGGAGGTTTGCGCCTTCCGTAGCCATGCCCGAGGACACTAAATCCCCTCCACCGCCGCCGAGTGGTGAGCCGAAAGCTGCGGCCGGGGAACCTATTCCCGCTAGCGTGCAGTCGACGCCGGAGAAGCCTGCCGTCCCGGCTGCGCCTCCAAAGGCTGCCGAACCCGCTGCTCCAGCCAAGCCGACCGGTCCTGTTCCACTTGCCTGGGATTCGCCGATGATTTCCCGGCTGCGAGCCCAGCATGGCTCGGGCCTACGCGAGACCGTCACCTACCTTGGCCAGAAATACATCGTGGCGGACTCCTTACTTATTCCGGAAATGCTGCGGGTTCTCCGTGACCAGGAGCAATTCGACTATTGTGTCGATATCACGGCTGTACATTATCCGGACCGCGAGAAGCAGTTTGAAATGGTCTGGATCCTATACTCATTCCCGCATAACGAGCGCATCCGGGTAAAAGCCGCCTATGCCGACGGCGAAGGCGTGCCAAGCGTGGTGTCCATCTGGCCCGCCGCCAACTGGCTGGAGCGCGAAGTCTTCGACATGTTCGGCGTACGGTTTGAAGGGCATCCTGATCTGAAGCGTATCCTTCTGCCTGACGAATGGAAGGGTCACCCGCTGCGCAAGGATTACGGCATCATCCAGCAGGATCAGGAGTGGGTACAGATCAACCTGGGGATCGAGAGCGGGCAATGACCGACCGGACGGCAATTGACAGGACAATCATCGACCGGACGTCCCACCTGGAACTGGAGCAGCACGACAAAACCTTCCTCGATTCCAATGAACTTATCATCAACATGGGCCCGCAGCACCCGGCGACACACGGCGTGCTGCGTGTAATTCTCAAGCTTGACGGTGAGAAAGTCCTGGGCACCGAGTGCGTGATTGGGTATTTGCATCGCGGGGTGGAAAAGATTGCCGAGCATCGCACCTACACCATGTTCAATCCCTACGTGGATCGGATGGATTATGTGGCTGCGGTGTCGAACGGTCTGGGCTACTGCGAGGCGGTCGAGAAGCTGCTTAACATTCAAGCGCCTGCGCGGGCCAACTACATTCGGGTGATCCTCACCGAGCTGAACCGGCTCGCCAGTCACATGCTTTGGCTGGGGACGCACGCGCTCGATATCGGCGCCATTACGCCTCTTTTCTATACCTTCCGCGACCGCGAAGAGATTCTGAAGATTTTCGAAAAGTACTGTGGCGCCCGCCTGACCACGCATGCTTTTCGCATCGGCGGATGCTCTTACGAAACCTACGAAGGTTTTGAGCGTGAGGTCGAAAAATTCATCAAGTTTGTCACTCCCAAAATTGGCGAGTACGAGGAACTCCTGACCACCAACCGCATTTGGGTCGAGCGCACCAAAGACGTGGGTAAGATCTCAGCGAGAGAATGTATCGCGCTGGGCGTGACCGGGCCGGTGCTGCGGGCCAGCGGCGTCAAATGGGATCTGCGCAAGTCCCAGCCCTACGCGGCTTACGCCGATTTCGATTTCGATATTCCTGTAGGCGAAAACGGCGACACCTTTGACCGGTACATGGTGCGCATGCATGAGATGCGGCAATCGCTGAGAATCATCGAGCAGGCCGTCGGCAAGATTCCAACGGGCCCAATCATGGCCAAGGTTGCCAAAGTCATGAAGCCACCTGTGGGCGAAATTTATCACTCAATTGAGGCGCCCAAAGGCGAATTGGGATATTTCATCGTGAGTGACGGATCGACGCAGCCTTATCGCATCCGCGTGCGGCCGCCGTCATTCGTAAACCTGCAGGCGCTGGACATGATGGTGCGCGGCGCGTTGGTGGCGGACGTAATTGCGGTGATCGGAACTCTCGATATCGTGCTGGGTGAGGTGGATCGCTGATGCTCGATTACATCACTTCCTATCTCAAGAGCGATCTGACCCCGGGCTCCGCTGGGAATTTGTTCTGGGCATTTGTCTACATCGTTCTGATCTTTTTAGGTCTCTCCGTCGCCGTAATCGCGATGAACTGGCTAGAACGCAAGATCCTGGCGCACATGCAGGTTCGCCTGGGCCCCATGAGAGTTGGCCCCCACGGCCTGCTGCAGCCAATCGCCGACGCCCTCAAGCTATTGATCAAGGAAGACATCATGCCGGCTGAGGCCGATCCGTTTGTTTTCTGGATCGCTCCGCTGATCGTGGTGATCACCGCCTTCACCGTCTTTATTGTTGTTCCGTTCGGGCCGACCCACGCTGTCACCGACATGAATATCGGTGTGCTGTTTATGCTGGGCGTGTCTTCGTTGAGCGTGCTCGGCGTAGTCATGGCGGGCTGGGCATCGAATTCCCACTATCCTCTGATGGGGGCTCTGCGCTCCAGCGCGCAGATGGTTTCTTACGAGATTGCGATGGGACTGGCCGTGGTTTCGGCTGTCCTTATGACCAGCCTCAATAAGGAGGGAGTCGGTACCCTGAGCATGATCGGGATTGTTCAGGCGCAGCAGGCACAACATGTCTGGTTTGTATTCAAGTTCTTCCCGCTGGGGCTGATCGCCTTCTTTATCTTTGCCATTGCCATGGTGGCGGAGACCAATCGCGCTCCCTTCGATTTACCTGAAGCCGAATCCGAATTGACCGCAGGCTTTCACACTGAGTACAGCGGCTTCCGCTGGTCCTTATTCTTCCTGGCCGAATACTCGGCAATGATTGCAGTGTCGTCGATTGCAGTCACTTTGTGGTTGGGGGGATGGATGCGGCCCTTCCCCAACGCGCTCGATGGGGAGACCTGGGACCTGGTGTTCTCGCTGATTCCCGGGCTCCTGTTTCTATTCTTGGCCGCAATCACCTTTTACAGCACGTCCCGAATGCCGAAACACCCCTACTTCAAGGTGCAGACGATCGGCCTGGGTGGATTCGGCGCGGTACTGGCGCTCATCGGCATCGTGCTTTTCATTCCTCCGGTGCGTGATCGCGTCCAGGACATTTTCTGGTTCAGCGCCAAGGTGGCAGTTTCGATGTATATGTACATCTGGTATCGCGGGACGTTCCCCCGATACCGCTTCGATCAGTTGATGAAAGTGGGATGGAAGGTGTTGTTGCCGGTGGGAATTGGCGTGCTGATCCTGACGGCAATTGCGGGAGTACTGTTCTAACCGGAAATAACTTGGGCTGACGCTGCGAGTAAAGCACGGCAGGCTTTTTAGGATGTGGTTGAGAAGACGATGACTCCGGTAGCCACAACATTTTTCTTCTATTTCCTCTCGGCGCTGACCGTGATCAGCGGCGTGCTGGTGATCACGCGTAAGAATCCGGTGCATTCCGCCTTGGCATTAATTATGTCCCTGCTCGGGCAGGCTGCGCTTTACCTGATGCTCTACGCGCCTTTTGTTGCCGGCGTACAGATCATTCTTTACGCCGGTGGCATCATGGTGCTGTTTCTGTTCGTCATCATGCTGGTGAATATCGAGAAGTCGCAGAAAGAAGAGCAGTTCAATAAGCAGTGGGTTGTTGGACTGGCGGCGGCGGTTGCACTTGGAGCGTTGTTTGTATTCGTCTACGTGAAGGGAAGAAGCCTGTTTCCGGATCGCGCTATCCAGATGCCGGAGGCGGCCAACACCCAGCAGGTCGCAGTTTTGCTTTACGGCAATTATATGTTCGCTTTTGAAATCGCCTCGTTGTTGCTGCTGGTCGCGGTGATCGGGGCGGTGGTCATGGCAAAGAAGAGAATTTGAAGTCGGCTTCTGGCTGCTGGCTTCTAGCTGCTAGCTAGGAGCCAGAGGTTAAAGGCACGAATGGCAACAGTGGTTATGGCAAGGAAAGGGTTTGAAAGCACCTTCTGGCCCCAGTTTCTAGCGATTAGCTAGGAGCCAGAAGCTAGAAGCTAGAAGCGCACATGGCTCCAATATCTACTCTTCACTATCTCGTAGTCGCTGCCGCCCTCTTTGTTCTGGGAGTGGTGGGCGTATTGACGCGCCGGAACGTAGTGATCGTGCTCATGTCCATCGAGCTGATCCTGAACGCGGTGAACCTCAATCTGGTGGCATTTTCACGGATTTGGGGTCTGCACGGACAGGTCTTCGCGATCTTCGTAATCACCGACGCGGCGGCAGAAGCGGCAGTGGGCCTCGGAATCCTGATCGCCTTCTTCCGCAACAAAGAGACAGTAAACGTGGACGAAATAGATTTGCTGAAATGGTAGGGAAGCAGCTTTCAGCCGTCAGCATTCAGCCTTTAGTCCTGGGGCTTTTGCCGGGTGCCTGAACAATCATGTTGGCTGATAGCTAAAAGCTGAAGACTGACGACCGACGACTACTATGTTCTTTCTCGAACACATTTGGCTGGTTCCGCTCTTCCCCGCCTTCGGCGCGGCCGTCATGTTCTTTTTTGGCCGCAAGCTGCAGAAGGCGACCGTCAATGCGGTTTGTGTCGGCGCGGTGCTGCTCGCCTTTATTTTTTCCTGCTGCGCAGTCTGGCAATACACGAAGTACGCTCACGACAATCCTGGCAAGCCTTTCGAGAAGATTGTTTACACCTGGCTCGGTACTGATACCGGCCACATGAATTACGTCAAACGCGACGGCACTACGGCCCCGTTCCAGGCCGATGCTGGATTCTTGCTCGATCCTCTCTCCGGCATTTGGCTGCTGTTTGTCACCGGCGTGGGTACGCTCATCCACATTTACTCGACCGGCTACATGGCGCACGAAGGCGGGTACTACCGATTCTTCGGATACCTCAATCTGTTCATGTTCTCCATGCTTACGTTGATCCTGGGGAATAACTACGCGCTGATGTTTGTAGGGTGGGAAGGCGTGGGACTGTGTTCGTACCTGCTCATCGGGTTCTATTTCCATCGCAAATCGGCGAGTACCGCCGCCAATAAAGCATTCATCGTCAACCGCATCGGCGATGCCGGCTTCCTTTTGGGGATGTTCACAATCGCCTGGTATTTCGGTTCGATCCGATTCACTGAAGTCACCCACCTGGCCCGCAGCGGACATTTCGCGATTGGCGATCCTGTTCTCACCGCCGCGACCCTGCTCTTGTTCGTCGGCGCATGCGGCAAGTCGGCCCAGGTCCCGCTTTACGTCTGGCTCCCCGACGCCATGGAAGGCCCAACCCCCGTCTCCGCCCTGATCCACGCCGCAACCATGGTCACTGCGGGGGTGTATATGGTGGCACGGTCGAATGCCTTGTTTGTGCTGGCGCCTACTTCGATGAAGACGGTGGCAATTATCGGGGCGCTGACCGCGATTTTCGCGGCTTCCATCGGGTTGGTGCAAAACGACATCAAGCGGGTGCTGGCATACTCCACCGTTTCCCAACTGGGGTATATGTTTCTTGCGTTGGGTGTCGGCGCTTTCGCAGCCGGAGTTTTTCACGTATTCACCCATGCGTTTTTCAAGGCGCTTTTGTTCCTGGGCTCGGGGTCGGTGATCCATGCCATGAGCGGGGAACAGGACATGCGCAACATGGGCGACCTGCACAAGCGCATCCCGATTACCCACTGGACGATGTTCATCGCGACCTTCGCAATCGCTGGTATTCCTCCGTTCGCCGGATTTTTCTCGAAAGACGAAATCCTGTGGCAGACCTGGACGTCAGAAGGCGGCGCCTACCGCTGGCTCTGGCTGGTTGGTTATGCCACCGCGTTGATGACCGCCTTCTATATGTTCCGGTTGATGTTCCTCACATTTCACGGCAAGCCGCGAATGAGCCACGAGGTGGAACACCACATTCACGAGTCTCCCAAATCGATGACTGTGCCTTTGATCATTCTCGCCGTCTGCGCGATCTGCGCCGGATGGCTGGGATGGCCTAGCAGCCTCGGGGGATCGAATCGCTTCGAGAAATTCCTGGAGCCGGTGTTTGCGCACGAAGCCACGGTATTCCAGGCTGAGGGAAAATCCGGGCAGCTCGCCGCCGGGGAGAAGGAAGAAGAACATACCAGCCCAGTCGAATATTTTCTGATGGTTCTGTCCATAGGCGCGGCGGTGGCTGGTTTCGGTATGGCGTGGAAAGCCTATCGTCATGCGGGTAAAGGCTATGCGGAGCCCATTGCGGTCAAAGCGCCGCCGTTGTACGACATCTTGCTCAACAAGTATTACGTGGATGAAGGCTACGACTACGCCTTTACGGGTCGCCGCAAAGTAGGAAACACACGTCTCGGTGTGCTGGGATTGGGCGAAGCATCGTCGTGGTTCGATTCACACGTGATTGACGGCACGGTCAATGGCGCGGGCTGGATGACCCGATTCAGCGGAAGGTTTTCCAGTTGGTGGGACAAGTGGATCATCGACGGAGTTCTGGTCAATGGGCCCGCCATTGTTTCGCGGATGATTTCTTATCCCACGCGCTTGCTGCAGTGGGGGCTGGTGCAGTGGTACGCGCTGGTGATGGTGATTGGGCTGGTGGGATTTGTTTTCTATTACGCAGTGCGGTAGCAAAGTTTTGCCGACGACTGAGGGCTGACGGCCGACGACTGCTTTTATGCATAATCACATTCTCTCGATCATTCTTTTCACCCCGCTCGTGGGCGCGATTCTGCTCATCTTTATTCCGAAGGAGCAGAAGGACGCCATCCGCTGGATCGCGAACATTTTCGCGCTGGGCGGCTTGCTGGTCTCCATTCCACTGGTGCCCTGGTTTTGGGCATTGCGGTTCGAGCCTGGCTTCAAATTCATGGAGGGCACGCCCAATAACTGGATCCCTTCGATTGGCGCGGGCTACGTGCTTGGCATCGACGGTATTTCGTTCCTGCTCATCATGCTGACCACGCTGCTGGGGTGGATCTCGATCCTCTCCTCATGGACGGCGATCGAGACCCGGGTCAAGGAATACTACATCTGGTTTCTGGTGCTGCAGACGGGAATGCTGGGCGTTTTCATGGCACTGGATTTCTTCCTTTTCTTCATGTTCTGGGAAGCCATGCTGGTCCCGATGTACCTGCTGATCGGCATCTGGGGCGGACCCCGAAAACTCTACGCCGCTATCAAGTTCTTCCTCTACACATTGATCGGCTCAGTGCTGATGCTGCTTTCCGTGCTGTTTCTTTACTTCTATAACTTCCATCAGACGGGACAGTACACGTTCAGCATTCAGGCCTTGTACAAGACAGCGCCGCTTATTTTTCACGACCCGGCCTACGGGTCGACCTTCGCCATCCTTCTTTTCCTGGCATTCTTTCTGGCTTTTGCCATCAAGGTGCCGATGTTTCCGTTCCACACCTGGCTGCCGGATGCCCACGTGGAAGCGCCAACCGCCGGTTCTGTCATCCTGGCCGGGGTTCTGCTGAAGATGGGCACGTATGGCTTTGTGCGCTTCGCGCTGCCATTCTTTCCGGATGTTGTGATGCATCCCAAAGTTCGGTTTTGGATGATTCTCCTTTCCATTATCGGGATCATCTACGGCGCACTGGTCTCGCTGGTGCAGAAGGACATGAAGAAGCTGGTGGCGTACTCGTCGGTGAGCCACCTGGGTTTCTGTACGCTTGGCATCTTCGCGCTAAATCAGGCCGGACTTAGCGGATCGGTGCTGCAACAGATCAACCACGGCATTTCTACCGGCGCGCTGTTCCTGATCGTCGGCATTCTGTACGAACGACGGCACACGCGTGAAATTTCCGAGTACGGCGGCATTTCCAACGTCATGCCGGTTTACGCCACCATCACCATGATCATGTTTCTGTCCTCGATGGGACTTCCGCTGCTGAACGGATTCGTCGGCGAGTTCACCATCCTGCAGGGCACGTTCATGGAGAACTGGAAGTGGGCGGCATGGGCTGTGCCGGGAGTGATCCTGGCGGCTGCGTATTTGCTGTGGCTTTACCAGCGAGTATTCTTCGGCACCGTCACCAATCCGAAGAATGAAAAGCTGATCGATCTGACGCCGCGGGAACTGCTTACTTTTGTTCCGCTGGTGATTGTGGCTTTCTGGATCGGGCTTTATCCCAAGCCGTTCTTTCAGATTCTGGAGCAGCCGGTGAACCAGATTGTTTACACCGTCCGGGGCAAGAACTATCCGGGCGTTCAGAACGTAAATGCCAGGTATCAACCCGCAAGCGAAGCGTGGCGTCCGAATCCGGCAGTGCAGGTGGCGACGGTACAACCGAAAGGGAACAACTAGGTGTTCGGCACTCTGGCACAAAATTTCGGGCGCGTCGACTATCTGATGTCGTTGCCCATCATTTTGCTCACGCTGTTCGCGCTGGGCATCCTGATGGTCGATCTTTTGTTGCCTGCCGAATGGAAGTGGACCAACGCGCTGACCGCTTTGGTCGGCATCCTGTTTTCAGCCGCCGCGGTATTGAAGATTCAACTGGCATTCAAGGCGGTAGGATTCCCGGAGAATCGGCATTCCTGAACTCCCTGGTCGTGGATCATTTCACCATCTACTTCTGGTATCTGTTCCTGGGCGGCGCAGCGATTTCCATTCTGATGTCAGTGCGCTACATGGAGATCGAGCACGAAAACCACGGCGAATTCTATTCGCTATTACTGTTTTCTGTCGTGGGCATGATGTGCATGGCCGCGGGCTTTGATGTGGTCCTCATCTTCATCGGCCTCGAATTGATGGCGATCTCCACCTACGTGCTGGTCGGTTTCCTGCGGAGCGACCGCCGGTCGAATGAAGCCGCCATGAAGTATTTCCTGCTGGGGGCATTTTCGTCCGGCATATTTGCCTATGGCTTGTCCCTGTTTTACGGGCTGACCGGAAGCACCAGCCTGCTGGGGATCAGGAGCGGCCTGGTTCGCCTCGCTGCGGTCCATCAGGACCACATCGACCCGATTGCAGTCATCGCACTGCTTACGGTGGCCACAGGGCTGTTCTTCAAGATCGCAGCCATCCCGTTTCATCAGTGGTTGCCTGATGCCTATGAAGGCGCCCCTACCACGGTCACCGGATTCATGTCAGTTGCGGTCAAAGCGGCGGCCTGGGCGATGCTGTTACGAATTTTTCTGTGGGGGCTATACCCGCTGCGAACGGTTTATGTGCCATTGCTGATCTTCGTTTCCATTCTGACGATGACCGGCGCAAATCTGGCAGCCCTTACGCAAAACAATCTGAAGCGTCTGCTGGCGTATTCGTCGATCGCCCATGTTGGCTACATGCTCCTGGGCCTGGTTGCGCTGGCCTCAGTGGTTTATCCAGCGCCGGCGTTTTTTGACGGCCTTAAAGGAATTCTCCTCTACCTCCTGGTGTACACGTTCATGAACCTGGGAGCGTTCGCGGTGATCGCATCGCTTGCGGCAGCGCAATGTGATTGGCGATGAACTCGATGACATTGCCGGACTTTACTTCCGCGCGCCCACCGAAGCGGTCCTAATGCTGATTTTCCTGCTTTCGCTTGCGGGAATCCCGCCGCTGGCAGGGTTCTACGGAAAGTATTTCATTTTTCTCAGCCTGATCGAGAGTGGCCATTACGTACTGGCGTCGTTGGCTGTGCTGTATGCCGTATTTGGTCTCTACTACTACATGCGCATTGCCAACCAGATGTTCATGCGCGAAGCTTTGGACAAGACTCCGCTGCCAATCAGCGTCGGTATGAGAGTGGCGCTGGGTGTGACGGCTTTTGCGACCGTCTACATAGGAATTTTCCCCGAGCAATTTATCCGCATGGTGAATTGGTCTTTGGGTATCGTCCAAACGACGCCGATTGCCGGCCTGATACGCTAGAAATCCTCGTTGTGACGAAGCTTGGTGCGTTCTCGGGCCGCCCAAGCAAGACGAGCTACTTAGGTCTCTACGACAAAGATCATTCGCTGGAATATCCATGCCCGCCGAGAACCCCAAACCCGACGACGAAAATTCCGAAAAGAATGGCTGGGTGCAGATCGCAAAGTACAGCCAACTGGCCTTCGTCTTCCCGGCGGCAACTGTAGCAGGATGGTTGATCGGCGCCGCGCTCGATCGCTGGCTTCACACGACCTGGCTCTACCTGGCTGGTCTGATCCTGGGCATTGTTGCCGGATTCGTTGAATTGATCAGGGAAGTATCGTCGTCAGATTCGAAATGACAGACATTCAGATGACCCAGGACGAGCTTTTGCCTGCGGATCCCAGCAGTGAGGCCTTCTATGCGGGGGCGCTGGGTCGAATCTCGCGACTGATGCTGGTGCTGGCGGCCGTCTTTAGTATCGCAGGATGGTGGCGGTATGGCTGGCGCGTTGCGTTGGGATTTGTCTGCGGATGTGCGATTGCCTACCTAAATTTTCACTGGCTGAAGCGGGTCGTTACGGCGCTTGCAGATCGCGCCACCGAGCCCGGACAATCGCAGTCGAGCAGCGGAATGGTGTTGCGCTTCTTGCTTCGTTACGTTTTGATGGCCCTTGGAGCCTATGTTATATTCACTGTTTCTCCCGCGAGTCTTTACGGACTTTTTGCAGGCCTGTTCCTGCCCGTAGCAGCCATCGCGTGCGAAGCCGCCTATGAGGGCTGGGTTGCCGTGGCGCGCGGTATCTGATTCAAGAATCAGCTTCTAGCTACTAGCTCCTGGCTACAAGCTTGTATGCCAAACACGAATTTCAAGGTGGACTGTCGGCGGTCAAGGCTAGAAACCAGCACCTAGAAGCACTATTCATGCCTGAACAATTGTGGTTTACCGCGATATTGAACCGCTTTTTCGCCGGCCCGGTGACGGGACTGTTGCAGGCGCTCCACATTGATCCCAAATTTCCTCAAGCGCCCATCACAAATGCTGTAGCCATGCAGCTTCTGGTCTTTCTTTTTCTGGTTCTGATCTTCGTCCTGGTACGCGCGAGCCTTTCCGTGGACAAGCCTGGAGGCCTGCAGCATGTTTTTGAGGGCGCCCATGGGTTTGTCGAATCCCAGAGCGAGGAGATCATCGGGCATCACAGTGAACGGTATACGCCGTTTCTGATGACTCTGACGTTCTTCATCCTGATTTCCAACCTGCTGGGGTTGATTCCGGGCTTCGAATCGCCTACGGCGGTGCCGATTGTGCCTCTGGGATGCGCGATCTGCGCGTTCGTCTACTACCAGAGTCAGGGATTCAGACAGCATGGCATTGCGTATCTGAAGCACTTCATGGGGCCGATGTGGTGGCTGGCCATCATCATGGTGCCGATCGAGATCATCAGTCACCTTGCCCGCATGTTGTCGCTGACTGTTCGTCTCTACGCCAATATGTTCGCCGGCGATATGGTCACGTGGGTATTTTTCTCGCTGGTGCCAATCGGAGTTCCGATCATTTTTCTTGCGCTCCACCTGGGCGTTTCGTTACTGCAGACATACATTTTTATCCTGCTGACCATGGTGTATTTGTCGGGTGCGGTCGCGGAAGAACACTAGGGCTAATAAAGACTTTGGTTTCGACCCGTTCAGCGTGAGGGCGTCATCCATATGAGGAATGACGTCAACCACCCACTGGCGGGATTTCATACGAGGAGAAACACAATGCTTCGATTGTTGAGCTATTTGTTTATGGCGCTGGCCTTTATGTGCCTGGCAGTGCCGGTTTTCGCACAGGGCGGGGAAGCCGCCAGCGGAACTAACTGGGTGGCCATCTCGGCCGGATTTTCGATGGCAATTGCCTCTGCAGTTTGCGGACTGGCACAGGGCCGAGCCACTGCGGCTGCGGCAGAGGCTTTGGGCCGCAATCCTGCGGCGCGATCGGGTATCCAGTTCGCGCTGATTCTTGGCCTGGCGCTGATCGAGTCACTGGCGCTTTACACGCTAGTCATCATTTTTGCCAAGGTAAAGTGAATACGGCTTCAAATGGTAAAAGCCCCCGATGATCGGGGGCTTTTTTTAAGTGGTTCTGATTATTTATTTAACTTCTGCGACGTCCGTCCCACTCGCCCTCGGTTGTACCGGATGAGTTGTCCAAAGAATCCATCAGAATGCGCCGCAGGCGATAGCGGCTTTCGAGGTCGGTATTGACGATTTCGAAGCCGACTTCATTGACCCGGGCGCGCCGCAGCAGTACCTGGCCGCGGACACGACGAACGCCGGAGGCTATCTCGATGTTGGCTTCCGAGCCGACTCGCAGGTTATCTTCCTTCGTTCCCATCCCGCCGCCCAGACTGAGCTCGCGAATCACGATGCTGGATTTGCCCCAGGAGCTGCTGATGGTCGCGGAAAGTGTCTTGCGTAACACAATGCGTTCATAGCGCCGCTGTCTAACCCATGGACAGGCGGGCGCGGCGTCCAAAGCTGCGACAGCAAGTTCGCCGGGTTCCAGTCCACTTTCGGCCATGATCTGGCTGCCATAGCGCGGATCGATCTTTACCAGGGCCTGCGCGGCTGCAATGCGCAGCTCCCGGTGATTGCTAAATCGCCACATTTTTTTGGCTTCGAGAAGGCTACGCAGCACCGGGACAGCATCGTTCTCACGCAACCGTCCCAGCGACTCGACCGCTTTCAACTGGATGAGTGCGGAGCGACCCTGGGCTTCGCCAGTTTCAGCCATTACGACCAGAGGCGGAATGGCACTGCGATCTCCGCTCATCCCGATTTCGTCGATTGCCTGGGGCAGGACCAACGGGTCCAGAATTTCCAGAAGCTCAAGCAGTGAGCGCCCACGGTCATGAGCGGCACCGTATGCCACCTGGCGCACTACCACGTCGTGATAAAACCGATTCCACTCCGGCAACCGCCCGGGCAAAAGCTCGAGCAATGTAGGCACATCCAGGCGACTCAACAGGCCCACAACGGAAGCAGCCTGGCGTGGCTGCCCGGTGCGCAGCATCTCTCGAATCTGCTCTTGCGCCGGCGTTCCTAGTTCCTTAACGATGTCGACGATCCGATCGCACTCTTCGCGACGCATACAGCGGAAGAAGCGGTCGGAAAGGTGCTCCACCGCTGCCTGGGAAGTGCGGCGCAAAACCTGCAACAGGTCGACGGGCAGCTGCGGCAGATGCATCGCTTCTTCGATGAACTCAGGCAGACGATTCTCAACGCCGATGCGAGGACGCAGGTCGGTGGCGAGCACCGGCCGTTGCCGGGCGATGTTTTCCATCGCAATGCAGATTTCACTCAGCGCCGCAAACTGTTTATGCTCGCTGGCCTCCGTGCTCAGTCGTACGAACGCCGCGCCCAAAAGGCTTTGCAGCTCAGTGTCGGATTCCTGTCCGATGGCTTCACCGATTTTCCGGACAGATTGGGTCATCAAATCTCCGCCGGTAGCGGCGAACAAATCAGCCAACTGGCTCACGCCGGTCGCGATCTTGCGCCGGGCGTCGCTCTCTTTGGCGTCGAGGCAGTTCAGATAATTTAGCAAGATGGCTGCGGAAGTTTCCTTGTCGCCGCGGTCAAGCAATACTTCCACGAACTGACGGACGTTACGCGGTGGTACGCAGGCGGCTTCGTGAGAGAGCAAGACGCTCTTCTTGCCAGCCTCAGGCACTTCGGCCCAGAACATCCGGTCAAGGATGTCGGCGTGGGACTCAACCAGGATCCCAGCCTTGCCCATCTTGTCTTCCTGAATCTTCAAAATCTGGCGCAGAGTGTCCATCTGACGGCTCATGTGCTCCATCATCTGGTGCACTGCGTTGACCTTGACTTCGCCTTTCTGGAAGCGTTCCAGGGCGAAGCGGATGGCCATGTGCTCGGCCGCCTTCATCAGAAGGGGCGTGTTGTCCGCCTGCTCGGTCGTGGCCTGGGCCGCGAGGCTGCCCAAAAGTTGCTGCAGGTTGACTTTAGTGTTGGGATCAACCGTGCTGAGTTCTTTCTGTAACTGGAAGTGTCGGCGTTGGAATCGCCGCCAACTTCTCCGAATCGGGTCAGCAGGCGAATGGTCTGGATGACTTCTTCTTCCTGGAGAGGAACAATTCCGCCAGCCCATGCGCCACCTGCGGCTGCCGCGGCATCGACCGCTGTGGCAGTGCCACGGACATTCGGAACGCTACCGACAGGCACGCTGCCTGGGGCGTCGCCAGGAGCGCCGCTTTTCGCACCCTCAGCGGCGGCGATCAGTTGCAGCAGTTTCTGCGGATCGTTGAGCCACTGCTTGAATTCAGGACCGAGGGTCTGAGCTGCGATCTGGGCAGCGATACTGACCTCACCGGTGGAGGGATCGGCGGCCACAAACCTTACTTCGTTGATGCGAATCGAGGCAGACTTGCTCTCTCCGAATGTGTTCTTGATTTCCTTGATCACGTCCTGAGCGCGGGTTCCGCCCATCGCGAACGCTCTTACCAGTTGGATAAACTCATCGCGCGTGATCTGGTTGGAAAAATGAATGCTGGCCAGGCCGGCTGTCGTTAATAGTTGGGCGAAGCTGCGTTCGGCCTGTCCAGTCTCGAGTGGCGTGCCGTCCAGGAGTAGTTTGTTTTCGGAGACGCCGAGAAGAAACGCTCCTTCGGTGCCTTTCGGCAGGCCCTCCTGCAATTCATTCCAGGCGACGGTAAACTGTCCTTCGGTCCGTTTGTGATCCAACCCATAGAGGCGAACATACTTCACAAGTATGTTCAAGCTGTGGACGAACGCCCGAGCGGATGCGACCCGGCTACCTTTGTTTGTGTCTGCGGTGATGATAACGTGACTCCTGGAAATTCCCGTTACCCGCCAAGGGTAATGCGAAACCATGAGAAGATGCACATTACGGAGGTAATAACGGCGCGGGAGCTTAGAACAGGCGTAACTGGCGTCCCTTGGCTCGTCCGTTCGTTCACATCCGGTCGAACCATATCTGAATGAACCGTCGAAACATGCCGATACAACAGGTTAAAAGTAAATCAGGCCTCGCTTTATTGATGGAACGGGTTGTCGAGGAGTGCGATGAGGCCAGTGTGGCCTTTGCTCCGGACCCGATTCATGACTTGCGAGTAGTGCTACGCCGCTGCTGTTCGATTGCAGACGGCATCCGAGCCGTCGATCCCGATCCCGCGTGGCGCGAGATGAAAAAAGCGGGCAAACGCCTGTTTCGAAAGCTGGGGGAATTGCGCGACCTGCACGTCATGCAGGACTGGATTCACGTTCTTGATACCCCAAATGACCCAACTACCGCGCCACTACTGGAACTGGTTCGCACGCGTGAGGGCTCGCAGCAGCAGGAGGCGTTTCAGGCGCTCCAGGACTTCGACCGCAAGCAATGGCAACGCTGGGCCCGGTCGTTGCCGGGCAGGATGACGAGATTGCGGCAGAGAAGCCTTATCTTCCGACATCTGGCGCTGGAGCGCTGGACGGAAGCACATCGGTTGCATCGGCTGATATTACGCAGACCATCTTCGGAAGGATTACACCGGCTGCGTATTGGCGTTAAGCGTTTTCGTTATATCGTCGAGAATTTTCTGCCGGTACAGCATTCCGCCTGGAGCGCCGATCTCAAGTACGTGCAGGACCTGCTGGGAGATGTACACGATCTTGACGTCGTAGGAGCGCTAATCGAACAGGCGAGCATTTTCCCGGATACTGAAACGCGCGCCCGTTGGCAACAACGGATCCGTGAAGAACGAGCCGCCAGAATCGAAGCTTACGAGAAGAAGACCACGGGGAAAGATTCGCTTTGGGAGTCTTGGCGGGCGGGCCTTCCGAACCGGGAAGAGGTCGGAACGGGGGCCTGGCTCCGCTTGAAACTCTGGGCATCTCTTCTCGATCCCGATTTCAAGCATTCCATGCACGTTTCGCGGCTGGCGCTTCAAATCTATGACGGCCTGGCTGTTTTGCAACCCGCGAACGAAAGAAGACAACGTCGGGATCGGCGGATTTTGGAGATGGCAGCACTCCTGCATGATGTTGGGCGTTCAAAAGATAGGAAAGGCCATCACAAGAAGTCGTTTCGGATGATCCAACAAATGGCACCGCCCCTGGGATGCCGTAAGCAAGACCTGTTGACCGCCGCGATCGTTGCTCGATATCACCGCGGTGCCTTACCGGTGGCGCGGCAGAAGACCTTGACTGGCTTGTCCGCCAGCGAACGGAAAGATGTCTCCCGACTGGCGGCGATTCTGCGCCTGGCCACTGCATTCGACGCATCGCACGACGGACGCATCCGGTGTGTGGAGGTTAAAGACGAGGACGGCATTCTGATGATCGCCGCCCAAGGCTACTCTTCCCGTGATCGTACTGCGGAAGCGATCGCTGCCGCCCGTCACTTGCTGGAAGTCGTATACCGGCGTCCGGTGATGGTCAAGACAAAGAGAGTCGCAAGAGCAAGGCGTGCATCCGCAAACCGACCAAAAGAATGGAAGCAGAGAACCTTGAAGACGGAAAGCGCAATTCACAAGCTGGCGGCTGCCAGCTAGAAGCTACTCAGTCACTTCCATCTTTTGTTCTCAGCAAGTACAGATACACCATGACCCACGCGCAACTTGTCGAACGGGCCGTTGCCTGGCTGAGAGGCTATCGTTGCGGCGTGGTACTGTCCGAGCAGGCATGCGTGAGCGGCGAGATGCCAGACGCCATTGGATGGAAGCGCAAGAATCATTCCGTGCTGGTTGAATGCAAAGTCTCGCGTGGCGATTTCTGTGCTGACCGGGACAAGCCGTTCCGCCAACAATCCCATCTGGGACTTGGGTGCGAGCGCTTTTATTTGACACCGCCGCGGCTTCTGGATCGGAAGGAATTGCCACCCGGGTGGGGGCTGCTCGAAATCTGCAAAGGGAAGATTGAGATGGTCCGGCGGTCGGCGCGCGACCTTCGTACCCCCGAGGGGTTGGCGTATGAAATGAACTTGTTGCTCGCCAGCCTGCGACGCGTGGAAATCCGCATTGAGCCCCAGACGATTACCGAATTTCTCAAGTGGAAGAACCGCATGCAGCACTACAACGGCGGCGTAATTCCTGCGGGCATGGAACCCACTCCGGAAGAGCGGAACTATTTTCTGGAGAGCACGATTCCTGAACCCCATTCCACGACTGAACTGGAAACCTCCGAGGGTTAGAGTCAACCAGTCTCCTTGCTGCAGTCCCATCAAAAAAACTCGAGGTGCCAAAAAACAAACCGGGCTGGTTGGCCCGGTTTCCAGTGGCGTCGTGCTGTGATGCGGTCACATCACGACGTGCGCTGAAGTGGCGACAAGGTGTTCCGGTCAGTTTGGCCAGAAATGTCACTGCGATCCTCGTGCCGTCTAAAAGTCATATATTCGGAGACGGGAAGAACATGTGCTTTGACTATTGCAAGCCCGGGGCCATTTTCGAGTGTCATCCGTTACTTTTCTTGTGTTTTGTAAACTGTTGATTATAAGAACAAATACGCTTTCGGCCACACTTGAATAGCTAGGTGGGGGTGCTTTGGCAGGGACGATAGGGAAAAGCTTTTCCCACGCGCGGAATAGGAGAACTCACTTAGTTTCGTTGATCCGGTATTTGTAGCGCCGCTACCGAAGGATCGGGGTAAGTGGAGTTTTGGAGGCCATCAGGCGGTAGTGGATTTCCAAGAAGGCGGCGCGGATTCTTATAGTTCCCGGCGGCCTTCCATGGCTTTGAGCATGGTGATTTCGTCGGCGTATTCGATGTCGCTGCCCACTGGAATTCCCATCGCGATGCGGGTGACTTTCAGTCCAGCGCGTCGCAGTTGGCCGGAGAGGTAGGTCGCGGTGGCCTCGCCCTCGACGGTGGGATTCGTAGCGAGGATTACTTCATCGACCTGGCCGTCGTCCACCCGGCGCATCAGGTTGGCAATGCGAAGTTGGTCGGGTCCGACGCCATGCAATGGGGAAATCAGACCATGCAGCACGTGGTAAACACCGTTGAAATGCTTGGTCTTCTCAATTGAGGCGATGTTCGTGGGCTCTTCGACCACGCACACCAATCGCAAGTTGCGAGTGGCGCTGCTGCAGTAAACACACGGATCGACGTCAGTAATGTTGTTACAGATGGAGCACAAGCGAAGATTGGCTTTGACGTCGCGAACCGCGATTGCCAGTGCTTCGGCGTCGTCGTCGGTGGAGCGGAGGATATGGAAAGCGAGCCTCTGCGCCGTCTTGCTGCCTATTCCAGGCAGCTTCTTCAGCTCATCGATCAGGCGGGCCATTGGCTCTGCGAATTTAGACATAAGTCAAGAATTTCGTAAATGGGAAATTTAGTAATTTGAAGGCAATTGCGAAGTTTGCAGATTTATTCAATTACTAATATTACCCAATTGCTCAATGTTTACAGCCCACTGCTTACATCCCCGGAATGCCCATACCGCCAAGCATTCCACCCATGGTAGATTGCATGGCTTCGTCCACCTTGTGGCCGGCTCCGTTGATCGCGGCCGTGATTAAATCCTGCAACATTTCCACGTCGCCTGATTTCACTGCTTCGGGATCAA
This sequence comes from Terriglobia bacterium, assembly GCA_963765715.1. Taxonomy (GTDB): domain Bacteria; phylum Acidobacteriota; class Terriglobia; order Terriglobales; family Acidobacteriaceae; genus JAIQFF01. Next base: position 650,387 of record CAVXXN010000004.1, on the reverse strand, counting down.
TCTTGATGTTTAATATCTGCTTGCGGCCGTCCATCTTCACGGTAACCGTACCGCCGCCCGAGGAACCCTCAACGACAGTTTCCTCCATCTTTTTCTGCAGCGTTTCGTATTGCCGCTTGGCCTGCGACATTAGTTCTTGCAGGTTGAATCCCCCCATTAGCGCTTTTCCTTGTAATCGATAATCGTGCGAATTTCCGCTCCGAACTTTTCCTTCATGCGGGTGACCACGGGATCCTGCTCGGCGCGTCCTCTGCCGCCGCCATTGCTCGAACCGGTATTTCTGGGAACAGCTTGAACAAGGCCGCCCGAAACTACCTTCAGTCTGATCGGCCGTCCCAATACGCCGCTGGCTGTGGCGACGATCAGCCGCTTGGCATCGGCACCGAGCGACATCTCAATTACCGTGGAGGACGAAGCTACCTTGATGATAAGTTCGTTGCCCTGGGTCTGCCACTCGCCGGTCTCAAGCATGGCGCTCAACATCCGCTGCCCACCATCGGCCAACGCGGTCAGGACCGGGCCGCGGACATCTGCGGGACTTGCAGGCGGCGTTTGCTCTGGTTCTTGCGAAATCTCTGGAGTGGAAATCGGCGAGACGACAACTTCCGGAGCAGCTATTTGCGGCGGAGTGATCAGCGCCGGGGATACTTCCGGAACCATTTCAGCAATCGCCGCCGGCGCTGCCGAGCCCATTACCACGCTCGCTGTTCCTGTCGTAATGGCAGGTGATCCAGAGATTGGACTACCCGCGGCTGAAAGTTCCGGCTTAGATACGCTTTTGCGCGCGGAATCAGCGGCAAACGGTGAAACGTTGGAAGAGCGGACGGGTGACGGCGGCGCAGATCTCTGAATTTCAGGAACCACCGATGGCTTCCCAGTCAGCCTGGGTGCGTTCATGCTCACATTCGTGCCGGCTTCACTCAGCAACTGTTCAAGCGGCAACAATCGCTGGGCGTGCGCCATCTTCAACAAGCCTAGTTCCAGATGGAAGCGCTGTTCCTGGCGGTAGCCGAGCTCGCCGTGGGTGCGCAGCATGATTTGCAAATGCCGCGTGAGATCTTCTTCGGAGAAAAGTTCAGCGACGCGAGCTACGCGTTGGCGCTCGTCGCTCGAAATCTGCAAAAGGGAAGAGTCGCTCCCGGCTACTTTGGCAACAACAGCATTCCGCAGGAACCGCACCATCTGCCGGGCGAAGTGGGCGGGGCTGTGACCCTCACCGATCAACCGGTCTACCAGCCGCAGTACTTCTTCACTCGAACCACGGGCTGCGCCCTGCATCACATCTTCCAACACGCCGGATGGCGCCGCGCCCACGAGGTTGCGGACCTCATCCGCGGTCAAACGCCCGGTCGAAGAAGCGATAGCCTGATCGAGGATGGAAAGGGCGTCGCGCACGGAACCGTCGCCGGCTTCAGCCAGCAACGCCAGCGCGTCCTCATCGGCTTCGATTTTTTCGCGGCCGGAAAGGTCGCGGAGCTGGTTGAGAATTTCCTCGAACCGCACGGCGCGAAAGCTGAAGTGCTGGCAGCGCGAGCGGATGGTTTGAGGAATATCTTCGGGCTGGGTTGTGGCCAGCATGAAAACCACGTGGCTGGGTGGTTCCTCCAGGGTCTTCAGCAGCGCATTGAAGGCCGCATCGGTGATCTGGTGGGCTTCATCGAGTATGTAGATCTTGAACCGGTCGCGGGCTGGACGATAACGGGTGGCTTCGCGCAACTCGCGGATTTCATCAATGCCGCGATTGGTCGCGGCGTCGATCTCGATTACATCCACGGAATTTCCGGCCCGGATTTCGGTGCAGGACTCGCATACTCCACAAGGTTCGGTCACCGGCTTGTCGGAAGACCGGCAATTCAGCGCCATGGCGAGAATGCGTGCGATGGTGGTTTTGCCTATGCCGCGATGGCCGCTAAAGATGTATCCGTGGGCGGTTCGTCCCTGCTCGATAGCGTTTTTCAGGGTGCGGGTAACATGTTCCTGCCCGATGACCTCGGAGAATTTCTGGGGACGGTATTTTCGCGCTAAAACCTGGTAGCTCATGTCGAGGAGAAGAGTTGATTATACGTGATGACTTCGGCTCGCGGGGCAGGAGCAGCGTAGTGATTTGGCGCGGGAATGACCTGGCATCCAGGGCGAAATTATGTCCGAAAGCCCGCGTGGAGCGCCAAATGCCCACTTGCGAAGAATTCGTCCAAGGAATAGGCTTTTGGGCTGGGCAGGGCTCAGCCATGCCTCGGAGATCTCCATGCAATTGAAACTGAACACGCGGACGGTGAATGATGTGGCCGTTGTGGACTGCAATGGCCGTATTGTGTTTGGCGAAGAGTCGGCCCTGCTTCGCGACACGCTGAAGCAGCTGATCCAGGAGAAAAACCAGATTGTGCTCAACCTGAGCGGCATCAGCTATATCGATTCCGGCGGCTTGGGAACCTTGGTGGCTCTTTACACCACAGCGCAAAATGCGGGCGGCTCGCTGAAACTGGCGAACCTGACTCCACGAGTCGGCGATCTGTTGCAGGTTACCAAGTTGCTGACTGTATTCGAAGTGTACGACAGCGAAGACAAGGCGCTGGCGTCATTTGGCAAGGGCGCTGCTGCGTAGTGATGTGGCTGTGTTGAGCGGTGAACTCGAGCGCGGCTCCGGCCGCGCTGCAAGTCGAGGGACCTTGGTTTTTATTGTGCTGCCAGATCGGCTCCCGTCAGCATGATTTCTAAAGCCGTTTTTCTCCTCGGCCTTGCGGTTGCAGCCAGTGGCCTGGTTTCGCCGCCCGTAGCATTGTCTTTAGGATTGGCTTTCGGTTTTACCTTTGCTCACCCCTTTGAGCAAAGCGCTAAAAAGCTCTCCCGCTATCTTCTGCAGGCTTCCGTAGTCGGACTCGGCTTCGGCATGAACCTGCACGATGTGATCCGCGCGGGTCGCAGCGGGTTCGTTTACACCGTGCTGGGCATCAGCTTTGCCATGGTTGTGGGAATGAGCCTGGGTGCTTTGCTCGGGATGAAACGAACCCCAGCCTTTTTGATTTCGACGGGCACTGCGATCTGCGGTGGCAGCGCTATCGCCGCGGTTGGCCCCATAACTGGGGCCAGCGACGAGCAGATGGCCGTCTCGCTGGGAACGATTTTTGTTCTGAATTCGATTGCGCTGCTGATTTTTCCTCCCATCGGAGCGGCGTTGAAATTAACGCAGACGCAATTCGGCCTGTGGGCTGCGCTTGCCATTCATGACACCAGTTCCGTGGTAGGAGCCGCGGCCAAGTATGGCGCCGTCGCTTTGGCAGTCGGCACTACGGTGAAGCTGGCCCGCGCTTTGTGGATTGTGCCTTTGTCGATTGCCACCGCTTTGGTCAAGCATGCGAGGGCCAAAATCCAGTGGCCTTGGTTTATCGCGTTGTTTTGCGTGGCGGCAGTTTGCAACACCTATCTGCCAGCCGGAGCGGCGACCTATGCGCTGCTGTGGAGGATCGCGAAAATCGGGCTCACGGCTACGTTGTATCTTATCGGTACCGGAATTTCGCTCGCCACATTGAAAAAAGTTGGACATCGGCCATTGTTGCAAGGCGTGATTCTATGGCTGCTGATTTCGGCGGGGTCGTTGTGGCTGATCCGGGTGGGATGGATTGCTTTGTAACTTCGAGGCATCGCGATTGAACGACAAAATGCGGGACAAGATCGTGGCAGCGATCCGTAGCATTCCTCGCGGCAAAGTGTCGACTTACGGTGGAGTCGCGAAAGGCGCAGGATTCCCCGGTGCCGCGCGGCAAGTGGTAGGCGCGCTCCATGGCGCGGTCGGGTTGCCCTGGCAGCGGGTGCTCGGTGCGGGAGGCGCCATCAAGCTTCGGGGAGATGAGGCTTTCGAACAGCGCTTCCGGCTTGAGGCAGAAGGGGTGACGTTCCGGGGACGCAAGGCGGACATGAAACTACACGAGTACAAATTCCCGAAGACCAGGCGAAAATCTAGCTGAGGGTGCAGAGTTACAGTTGTGACCTAAATCCGGGACCAGCGGCTAACGCTGGCTGATTTCCTTGGACACGACTTTCTGGCTGAACTGTTCTGATTTCCCCCGGGGCACACTGAGAGACTGCCACCTCGCGTCCTGCAGATATTTCGCCAGAAATACGATCTGCCCGCAGTGGTAGGCGTAGTGGGCGATTTGACGATTGATCGCCTGCATCACGGAGTGAGGTTCGCCACGAATCGTGACGGTACGTTCAAGGTCGGACTCCGACAAGGGCTTCAATGCGTCGAAGACCCGATCCCACCCTTCTTCCCAAAGTTTCATCAGCGCGGACCTGGTGGGAGATGGGTCTTCGAACTCAGTGTCTCGCTCGCGGTCCGCTTTTTCGCCGTCGGTGGTGAGGAAGTTTGTCCATCGCGATCGCATATTGCCCGCCATGTGCTTGACGATGATTGCGATGGAGTTGGTCTCGCTGTTAAGAACGATGACAAGTTGCTCGTCGCTGACCTGTTCCATGGCTCGTTCAGCTAATTTCTTGTAGAACCCAAAAAGTGCAATCGAGTCCTTCAGGTAGGAAGTCGTTAATTCGTGTGCCATTTGCTCTCCTATACCTTGAACTGGTCGTCGATCTCAACCTGGTATCCGGCGACGAGTCTATTGGTCTCATTGGCCATGCCGACGACCGCCATCAGTTCCTTGAACATGGCGTCGGTCATGCCTTTGTTCCTTGCGCCGACGCTGTGCGAGGCAATGCAATAATCGCATTGGTTGCTGACACTGACTGCCAGGTAAACCATCTCTTTTGTCACCGGATCGAGCGCACCTGGCGCCATGATCTGCTTGATGTCCTCCCACGTGCGTTTTAGGGTTGCGGGATCATGTGCAATCGCTTTCCAGAAGTTATTGATCCAGTCAGTTTTGCGGGTGGCCATGATGTCGTCGTAAACGGCCCGCACTTCCGGGCTCGCGTCTTTGTATTCAATGAGGCCTAGAGTCGCCATGGTTGCTCCGGGTTTATTTAAGCAAGGTTGAAAAAAGTTGGAACCGCAAAGGACGCGAAGAACGCAAAGTGACGCATTGTTGCTTACCGAGTCGGCAATTCGCCGGCCAGCAACTTACCCAACCCTGCCGCCGGACACCGTATGCCCAGATAAAAAGTGCCGAACTGCGCGTAAACCGCACTTACCTGGTCGAAGCGCATTTCGTAGATCAACTTCTTGAACACTAGAGGATCGTCGGCGAAGAGGTCGACGCCCCACTCCCAGTCGTCGAAACCGATCGAGCCCGTTATGATCTGGCGGACTTCTCCTGCATATCGCCTGCCGACCAGGCCATGTTCGTTCATCTGACGCGCTCGCTCTTCAATCGGCAATGTGTACCAGTTCACGGCTTCACCCCGGCGCCGATCCATTGGATAAAAAGAGACGTAACGATGTTTCGGCAGTTCCGGAAACAGACGCGGATGCATCGCCTCTTTCTGACGCGCCAGCACGTCGGCAATCTCCCGCTTCCACTCTTCTGAGTGTGCGGGGACGCCGCGATCTTCTAAATCCGTGTACGCCTTGATTGTGGATTCATATAGACCCAATTCGATGACTGACAGGTATGAAGTGGTGGGTTCCAGGTAGTCATTCAGCTGGAGTTGCGACAATTGCAGCTCTGCGTGATTCAGCTCATCGAATGAGCGCCGAAAATGGATAAACATCAAGTCCCCCTTGTGCCCCAGCAAGGAGAAAACACCGGAGTGCCCGGCAGGACCAGTTTCCATTTTGGAGAGGACAGCAGCTGCCTGTTCAACTACCGCAGTTTTTTCGGACGCCGGCAGCTTTCGCCATGCGGCCCAGCGAACTCGCGACATCTGATGCAAAACACTGTAGCCCTCAATCGTCAGCGGGACAGGGGGGATCTTCTCGGACTCGGTTTGCGGTACAACGGGGCGCGACGATGACATGAACGATCCTCAGGTAAGGTGACCGACCATTGTAAATGGAGGATCGACGACGGCGGTCTATGAATGCGGAGCGGGCTGGTTCTTTAGGCGGCGGAAGGGATGCCTTGTTGATAGAGGGCCACACTACCCTGATTCCTTTCGAACTGCGCCCATAGGATGGCTCTGGATGAATCCCATACTCGTCATTGGAGCGACCGGCACCGTCGGTCGCCAAGTTGTCTCGCGATTGGTCGCCACCGGCACGCCAGTTCGCGCGATGTCGCGCAACCCCGGCGCGGCTCAATCGCTCCGCAGGTCGAGGTAGTTTACGGAGATCTGACTCTTCCCGAGACGCTTGATGGATGCTGCGATGGTGTCGATACGGTGTTCTTGGTCTGGACCGCGCCGCCCTCGGCTGTTGCTCCCGCCTTAGATCGGATTACCAAGCGCGCAATAACGCTGCAACGTTTCGGGCCGGATGACAAGAAACGGGAAGTTATCGATTGGCAGAACGGGCGGTCTTCGTCCGATCAAACAGTTTCGAAACAGGTTTAGTCGACGCCTGACCAACCAACTGATGGCTTTCATCGAGCACCTGGCAAACTCGCAGCTCACCGTTGTGATATGAGCAGTTCAAGCCCCCGACCGGTGTGGAATTGTCCAGCAGCACCCAGTTCACGCCGTATTGCGCTCGAAGAATCTGCAATCGGTCTTCAGAGACATGCACCCAATCCGATTGTGCCGCGCTTTCTTGTTTCCACCGCTCGGCCAGATCAGGAAACACGGAAGCCGCCCCGCTGTCCTTTTCTTGATCGGCAAGCGAGCTGCGTTGGGCGATGGCCCGGAAGCCATGAAGATCCACGCCTGATTTCGAGAGATATTCGGAATCGAGCGCGAATACCGCATCTTTCGGGGTGTGATCGCGAATCCAGCGAAAGGTGGAAAGCCATTCCCCCCGGTAGCGACCGCCTGGCCGCTCGATGTGCGGGCTGGAAGGATAGGTTGCCACGTCAAGCGCGAACATGCCCGCCGAGAGGGCGCCGAAACACAAAATCCACCGCCAGGCGTGCTGGCGGAGCAAATATTCACCCAACAAGCCACCCAGCAAAACAAAGAAGCTTACATAGATCAGATGAAAGCTTCTCATCGGCTGCAGCCTGAGCAAGTAAGCGAAATTGTCGTTGCTGGCGAGGAGAAGCGCTGCCACTGTTGAGATCAGGCCCAATGCGATGAGGACTTTTGCCAGAACCGAAAAAGCCGGTAGTGTCGTCTTAGAAAACCCCTTCGCACATATCGCCAAAATGATGAGAGGCGCGAACGCGCCAACCCATTCGTACCAGTGCCACGTCGTCACGAGAAAGTACGCTCGAGAGGCCAGTACTTCGCGGTATGCGCCTTGGGCAGGCTGAAGATGTTCACTCACTAGTAGCGGCAACAGCAATACCGGCAAGACTGGGGCGGCTTCGACGAAACCCACACGCTCACGCGATCGTGACTCGAATGCGAATAGCAAGCCAAATCCTGCACCGTAAATCGCCATCTGTGGATGGATCAGGAGAGCCGCCAGCAACCATAAACAAGCGGCACGAACTCGTTTTCCCAGGAAACAGGCGATGGCAATCAGTACAAGGGGAGTAGAAAGAGACCTTGCCGTCAAATAGGAATCGGCAACAATCAATGCAGTTCCTGCCACGGGGATATTGAGCAGAGCGGCAAGCAGGCCGACGCCAGCCCAGCGGGCGCGCTCAGTCTGGAAGCATTGCTCCGCCAGTTGGTAGGCCGCCCAAAGCAACAGAAATTGCGCGAATACAAACCAGAGCAACATGCTCCATTCGATGGGTAGCCCGGTTAGCCATGTGATGGATGCAACCAGCCGAGGAAACAGAGAAAGTCCGGCGTGGTGCATGAAAAAATCGGAGCCGAACGGGAACAGGGAAGGGTCTGCGGCTTTTTCAATGCCCGGAGCGTAGATTGCGGCGTCGTCGGTGCCCATGTGGTAGCCGTGGACAAGAACCGACAACAGAGCGAGGGCAAGAAGAACTGATACACGTCCGATCTTTGTCTGTAATGCGGTCTGAAACGCGCTTTGCCATCCAGCGGGCAAAGGTTTTGGTAACGGACGTCCGGTAATTCCCGGCGATGCTGACATGATTCTCCACGGTTGTCTCAACTAAGCAAAAGATCTGGATAGACGCGGTGCTCGCGGCAACGCGCACGAACGAAACAGATATGCGCCCAAACAGCATGCTGGACAGCCCTTTTGCCCCATCTGTGAACTGTGATGCGGGCATTTTTCAGCAGGATGGTTCGCGTTTGTCAAATTCACGTAAACAACCGTTTCATCGGCGGAGTGGAATCAAGGCCGGAAGGTGGCGACGCAATGCGTGCAGCAAATTCGTGATCTGACGCGAGGAATTGTTCAAATTACGTGCCGCCACCTGCGAACATTGGCTTTCCGCCGATTGACGGCTTTTCTGCTGTAATCATATGATCCAAGGTTGCCTGCGCCTCTCCGGAGAGAACCTAACCAATGAATGATCTGGTGCAATTTACAAAAACTGACAATGTCGCGGTCGATCACGATCAATAACCCGCCGGTGAACGCGCTTAGCCCCGGCGTGCCCGAGGGCATTTCAGAGGCCATCGATCGGATCGAGAAAGACGACACCGTGGATGCGGCGGTCGTCATCGGAGGCGGTCGCACTTTTGTTGCCGGAGCGGACATCAAGGAATTCGGCAAGATGACGCAGGCAAGGGGGAGCTCGGCCCGGGATTGCTTCCCCTCTTGCTGAAGATCGAAAATTGTTCGAAGCCGGTGGTCATGGCGATTCACGGCACCGCGTTCGGCGGCGGCCTGGAACTGGCGATGGCCGGCCATTACCGCGTGGCTGCGCCGAGTGCGCAGGTCGGGCAGCCGGAGGTGAAGCTAGGTCTCATTCCCGGAGCAGGCGGCACGCAGCGTCTGCCTCGGCTCGCCGGCGTCGCCAAAGCGGTTGAGATGTGCACCGGGGGAAATCCGGTCAAGGCGCAAGAGGCGCTGACCGCAGGCATCGTGGATCGATTGATCGATGGCGATTTGCTGGCCGGTGCGGTTGCTTTCGCGCAGGAGATAGTCGGAAAAGCCTGCGCCGAAAACTCGCGAACGCAACCAGAAACTGGGCACGCCGCAGAACAAATGCCGCGATCTTTGCTGCCGCCCGCGAAACCGCACGCAAGAAGCAGCGCAACCTGATCGCGCCGCTTGCGGCGATTGATGCGATCGAAGCCGCCACGCGGCTGCCCTTTGAAGAAGGCTGCGAGGTTGAAGCCAAGCTGTTTCATGGATTGCCTCTATTCAGATCAGTCGAAGGCGCTCATCCATGTGTTTTTTGGCGAACGCGAAGTCGCCAAGATTCCGGATGTGCCGAAGGACGTTCCGGCGATACCGATCAACTCGCGCCGCCGTGGTTGGGGCAGGGACCATGGGCGGCGGTATCGCCATGGTATTCGCGAACGCCGGCATTCCGGTTCTGCTGAAGGAAGCCGATCAGGCGGCGCTCGATCGTGGCCTCGCCAACATTCAGAAGAACTATGCCAATTCAGTGAAGCGCGGACGCTTTACCCAGCAAGTCGTGGACGAGCGGATAAATCTCATTCGAACAACGCTGACCTACGACGACTTTGACAAAGCGGATATTGTGATCGAAGCAGTCTTTGAAGGCATGGCGCTGAAAAAAGAAGTTTTCGCCGAACTCGATCGGGTGTGCAAAGCCGGGCGCCATCCTGGCCAGCAACACCTCTACCCTGAACATCGACGAGATCGCATCCGCGACGTCGCGCGCTTCGTCTGTGATCGGCACGCATTTTTTCAGTCCGGCCAACGTGATGCGGCTGCTCGAAATCGTGCGCGGCAAGGCCACAAGCAAAGAAGTGATCGCGACCTGCATGCAGCTCGCGAAAAAGCTGGGCAAGGTCGGCGTGCTGGTTGGAAACTGCCGCGGTTTTGTGGGCAATCGCATGTTCCATCAGTACGTGCGCGAAGCTACGTTTCTGGTGGAAGAAGGCGCCACGGTGGAGGCGGTGGACAAGGCGCTATACGATTTCGGCATGGCCATGGGTCCGCTGGCGACCCTCGACATGGCTGGGCTCGATGTTGGCTGGCGTATCCGCAAGGAGCATCGCCACCTGGAGAACTCCGGGCATCCGTCAACCGTTTGCCGGAGACCGGCTTTGCGAGATGGGCCGCTTCGGCCAGAAGACCGGCGCCGGCTGGTACAAGTACGATGAGAACCGGGTTACGATCCCGGATCCCGAAGTTGCGGAATTGGACGAAGAAGTGGTCCGCGGAAGCGGGTATTGCGCAGCGGCAGGTCCAGGCTGAGGAGATTGTCGATCGCTGCATCTATGCACTTGTCAACGAGGGTGCGCGCATCCTGGAAGAGGGATATGCTCTGCGAGCGGTCGATATCGACATCATTTATCTCAACGGCTATGGGTTTCCGGCATATCGCGGCGGTCCCATGTGGTACGCCGATACTGTCGGACTGAAAAAAGTCTGCGAACGCATCGAAGTATTTCAGCGTGCACACGGTGAACTGTGGGAGCCGGCGCCGTTACTCAAACAATTGGCGGCGGCAGGCAAAACGTTCGCCGATTTCGACAAACAGCGGGCCTGACGACAAGTTAAGACAATCGGACAGACGATCGAGAGTTGTACCTCGGGAAAAGTATGAGAGAAGCGGTAGTGGTTGCCAGTTCAAGAACCGGGCTCGCGAAATCGTTTCGCGGCTCATTCAATATGACGCGGCCGGAAGAACTGGCGGCGCATTGCATCCGGGACGTCTTACGCAAAACACCGCTACTGGATCCGAAAGAAATCGAGGACGTCGTTCTCGGCTGTGGCCAGCCGCACGGAGTGCAGGGTCACAATATCGCGCGAGTGTCGGCGCTGCTGGCGGGTTTGCCGGTCTCGGTGGCGGCGATTACGGTGAACCGGTTCTGTTCTTCGGGTTTGCAGGCGGTTGCGATGATGGCCCATCAGATCATGAATGAAGGCGCGGACGCGGCGATCGGCGGCGGCGTGGAAAGCATCAGCCTCATCGTCCGCGATAACGATCCCAGCCCCGCTGTGCAAGACAAAAATATCCCGGAGTCTACATGGCGATGGGAGAGACCGCGGAGGTCGTAGCAAAGCGTTACAAGATCGGACGCCAAGCCCAGGATGAGTATTCGGTGATCAGCCAGCAACGCACGGCTCGGGCGCAGCAGGAGGGTTTCTTTGGCGAAGAAATCGCTCCCATGAAAGTTACAAAAGCATTGCTCGACAAGAAGACCGGCGAAATAACCGGACGGGAGGAAGTGTGCTGCGATCGGGATGAGTGCAATCGTCCCGACACGACGCTGGAGGGATTGCTCGCGCTGAAGCCTTATTTCGATACCACGAGCGGACAAGGCTCGGTGACCGCGGGGAACTCATCACAGCTCTCCGATGGCGCTTCCGCGACGCTGCTTATGTCGCGCCAGCGAGCGGACGAACTTGGCATTCCGTACAAGGTGATCTTTCGGGGTTTCCAGGTTGCCGGTTGCGAACCGGACGAAATGGGTGTTGGTCCGGAATTCGCCGTGCCCAAGCTACTCAAACGCCAGGGGCTGAAAATGGATGATATTGACCTGTGGGAGCTCAACGAAGCTTTCGCGGTGCAGGTCATCTACTGTCGCGACCATCTGGGCATTCCGATGGATAAGCTCAATGTGAACGGCGGATCGATCTCTATCGGCCATCCTTTCGGCATGACGGGATCGCGAATGGTCGGCACGATCGCCAACGAGATGGAGCGGCGCAAAGCGCGGTTTGGGGTCGTCACCATGTGCGTTGGCGGCGGCCAAGGCGCTGCTGGTTTGTTCGAGCTTGCGAGATAAGTCCCGTCTACTATGGCTTCGTCCAGAATGAAACACACCAAGCTGACAGCTCGGCAGATCCGCGATTTCCTTCCAAAGATTCCGTTCAACATGTTGCTTGGGGTGAAGCTCAAACAGGTTCATCGCGACGGCGTGACGATTGAGTGCGCTCTCCGCCGGGAATTGACCAACAGCGCCGGTGTAGCTCACGGAGGAGTTACGGCGGCGATGGCGGATGTCGCGGTTGGAATGGCCATCAACCGCCATTTTGGGGGCAAGCGCAAGATCACGACAGTTGAAATGAAAATCAATTATTTTCGGCCGGTCAACCATGGCAGTATCTTTGCCCGCTCCCGGCTGCTTCGGCTGGGCTCGACTCTTGGCATCGGCGGTGTTGATTTGACAGACGCGAAGAAGAACCTCATCGGCACTGCCATCGTGACGTATATGTTTCTGGATGCGCGTGGGACAACGCCGCCCGCTGAGGCGGCCCGGTAAACCGAAGAAAGAGGGTTCAACGTGCCCCGCCTAGCCATCGATCATCTGGACGATTTGAAAGATTTCGTCGGGCGCGAGATCGCAACCACCGATTGGTTTGTCATGACAGGGGATCGCATCCGGCAATTTGCCGAAGCTACAGAAGACCGCCAGTGGATTCATCTGGACAGCGAACGCGCCAAGGCGGAATCTCCGTACGGATCGACCATCGCCCACGGGTTCCTGACGCTTTCGCTGCTCAGTTATCTCATGTATCAGGCGCTCGAAATTCGAAGCGGTGTCAGCATGGCAGTGAACTACGGTTTGAATCGAGTTCGATTTCCCACGCCGGTCCGCGCAGACTCAAGGATTCGCGGAAAATTCACATTGCAATCATTGCAAGATAAGGGCGACGCCTGTGATGCAGTTTTTTCCGTCGTGGTGGAAGTTGCAGACGAAAAGAAACCCTGTTGCGTGGCGGAGTGGGTTGTCCGTTACTATCTTTCCGGGGCTCAGTAAAACCATTCACGTTTCTCAAGATTAAGACCAACCAATGAACGTACCTCTCACTCCCGTTCGCTGTCTGTACCGCGCTGTGGATCTCTATGGCAGGAAGACCGGCATCGTGTCGGGATCCAATTCTTTTACTTACGGCCAATTTGGAGAACGCTGTGAGCGGCTCGCCGCCGGACTTGTCTCAGAGGGCATCCGTCCGGGCGACCGGGTTGCTTACCTCAGCTTTAATAACCATCAGCTTCTGGAGGGATATTTCGGGCCGCCCTTGATGCGGGCCATCGCGATACCGCTCAATGTGCGGCTGCAGCGCAATGAGCTCACAACTATCCTCAATCACGCCGGCGCAAAAATGCTGGTGTTCGAGAATGAATTCGCTCCGTTGATAGAGGATCTGCGAAGAGACTGTCCTGCGGTCACTCGATTCGTGGCGATTGATGAACCAGTTCCACAGGCGGACCTGTCCCTGGATGAACTCATGGCACGCGGTCGTCTTCCACGGCCGGACATTTTCTCTTTTGATGAAAATGAGATCGCCGAAATTTTCTATACCAGCGGAAGCACGGGCACTCCCAAGGGAGTGATGTTATCGCATCGCACGCTGTATTTGCATGCCCTGGGTATTCTGGGATCGTTTGCCTGCGAAGACTCAAACGTCGAATTGCACACCATTCCTTTGTTTCATGCCAATGGCTGGGGACGTCCGCAAAGCATCACTATGAGTGGAGCGCAGCACGTCATGGTCAGGCGGTTCGAACCCGTCCAGGTGTTGCGCATGATCGAGGAGCATAAAGCAACGCAGATGACGCTGGTTCCGACCATGGCTAACGCACTGCTTAATTGTTCCGAACTGGGGAAGTTCGATACTTCAAGCATGAAGGTCATCACAACGGGTGGCGCCGCTTCTTCGCCCGAACTGATTGATCGACTGGAACAGGCCTTTCACTGCGAAGTGTCCTCCGGTTATGGCCTGACGGAAACCTGTCCCGTAGCTACAACCGCCCAGATGAAGGCAACGGTAACTTATGCTGATGAAGCCGACCGTCTTTGTCACCTGGCGGCCGCGGGTTGGCCGCTGGTCGGCACGGAGGTCCGAGTCGTTGATTCTCAAATGCGCGATGTGCCGCGCGACATGGAGGCGGTGGGCGAGGTGGCAGTCCGCGGCGACTGCGTGATGGATGGGTACTACAAAGAAACAGAGGCTACGCAAGCGGCCATCGTCAATGGCTGGCTGCGTACCGGAGATATGGCGGTCTGGGACGAAGAGAATTACATCTACATTGTCGACCGCAAGAAAGACATCATCATCAGCGGCGGCGAGAATATCTCATCGATCGAAGTAGAGAAGGCCATCTTCGCGCATCCCGCGGTGTTGGAGTGCGCTGTCGTGTCAGCCCCGGATCAGCAGTGGGGTGAGATTCCAGTTGCCATTATCGTGCTTAAGCAGGATCAATCGCTTAGTTGCGAACAATTGATGTTGTTCTTGAAACCTCGCATAGCAAAGTTCAAGATGCCCCGGCTGGTCAGGTTTGTGGATGGACCGCTTCCAAAGACGGGGACTGGCAAAATGCTGAAGCGCCAGTTGCGAGAAAGCTTCTGGGCCGGGAAAACGAACCGCGTGCAGGGGTGATCCTCTTGCTAGCTGCCGACATATTTCGCGTACAAGCTTCGCGCGATCGCTGGATCGGTGGTGCCCTTGATGATCGCCCGGCCATCCGGAAATAGCGTCATCTCATAAGACTGAGGCCAAAACTTCAGGACAAAGTCGTTGTGCCTCACTTTTCCATGGGGCTCCAACCGGTGGCTTACCTCCGAGAAATCTACTGGCCGGTGGCGCTCGTGGATCTGTACCGAGTTGCGTCCGCAGAGGGTGATGTGGGCGCGACCTTCACCATCGAGATGAATGAAATCCCGTTTACCGCAGGCGCGGCATCCAGGTCGCGGGTTTTCCGCCTTCACTTCGCCGCGTTCATTGCTCCAGACATCAAAGGAGAGCAGGGTGCGGCGCATTTGTTTCTCGGCGCCAACCAGCAGCTTGATGGCTTCCGTAGTCGCAAATGAAGCGGCCAAGTTCACTGCAGAGTTCAGAATTCCCGCCGTCTCACAGGTTTCAAAGGTGCCTCGGGGAAGATCGGGAAAAAGGCATGCGAGGCAAGCTGTCTTTCCCGGCAATATATTCATGGTTACGCCGTAGCTGCCAACCGCCGCTGTGTAAATCCAGGGGAGACCGGTCTTTACCGCGAAATCATTCAGAAGGTATCGGGTTTCGAAGTTATCCGTGCCATCGAGGATTAGTTGCACGCCGTCGAGCGAAGACTTGATATTTGCGGGTGTCAGGTCGGCAACGTGCGGTTCCACAACAATATCGGAGTTGAAGGAAGAGATTTTTTTGGCAGCCGCGATCGCCTTGGGCAACGATTGCGCCGCGTCGGATTCATCGAATAGCGACTGGCGCTGCAGGTTACTCGGCTCGACGTAATCGCGGTCAACGATCACAATAGCGCCCACGCCCGCACGGGCCAGCAGGGAAGCCAGGGCGGAGCCAGTGGCGCCGCATCCCACCAGAGCTATGCGCGAGCTGGTGAGCTTGCGTTGCCCTTCCTCGCCAATTCCCGCGAAAAGCACCTGCCGCGAATATCTTTCTTCCATGTCCAAAACAGATCACCAGTTCAGGGCCTACAAGCCATTATTATAGGTGTGGAGCGGTTTCCCGCGCCAAACGCAACACTGCCATACACTTGTACATCGAACCGATTGTGGCTAGCACAAGCGAGGAGCTGGTTTGCACGTAACGGGAGCGCTTCGGACAACCCTGCTCGGACTGGCTTTCGCGACCACTGTCTCCCGTATTGCAGGGGGACGCTTATGCATGGCGCAGGAATCTCCCGCAACCCCACTTCCAGGTACCCAATCCACCCAGCCGGCTTCGCAACCGGCAAAGCCGTCCCCGCCAGCCTCCGCGACTGGTGGAATGAATTCTTATGAGGGCCTTACCGTGGAGACGATTAAATTCCCCGATTTGCCTTCTGCGACCGCCCAACGCCTGATGGCGGATTTGATTCCCCAAAAGGCCGGCGATCCATTGCAGCGCGACAATGTGAGGCAGAGCATTCAGGTTCTACACTCCACGGGGCGCTTTGCCGATATTCAGGTTGATGCGGAGCGCGCGGGAAACGGGCAAGTCATTTTGTCATTTCGAACACAGCCGAATTTCTTCGTGGGGCAGATATTCGTTGAAGGCGCACCGAATCCTCCGGCAGCTAACCAAGTGGTTAACGCGTCGAAATTACAACTGGGTGAATTATTTTCGCGGGAAAAACTTGAGCGCGCCCTGGCCAGCATCAAGCAGTTGATGCAGCAGAACGGTTACTTCCAGTCCGGCGCCATCGACGAAGAGCAGCCGCATCCGGAGACGCAGCAGATGGACATTACGTTCCAGATCACACCCGGACCCCATGCAAAGGTCGGTCATGTGACACTGACCGGGCCCGCCGGCTTCTCGCAGGGGCAGATCCAGGACATCGCCAAAATGCACCCGGGCGACTATGTGACCGTGCAGCGAATCAGCCGCGCGCTCGACCGGTTAAGAAAGAAATATCGAAAGCAGAATCGCCTTTTGTCCCAGGTTGTCATTCTCGATCGGGCTTATCGTCCGGAAACCAATACTGTCGACTACGCGGTCGACATCCAACCCGGCCCGAAGGTCGATATCGCAGCCGATGGGTTCAAGATCAGCCGGGCGCAGCTCAAGAAAAACGTCCCGGTATACGAGGAAAACGCGCTTGACGACGATTTGCTGAACGAAGGGCGACGTAATCTGTTGAACTACATGCAGGGCCGCGGCTATTTCGACGCCAAAGTCAGCCAGCAAAAAACTACTATTTCTCACGATGAACTGAAGGTGGTCTACACAATCAATCCCGGCGAACGCCATAAACTGGCGAAGCTCGATATCCTGGGAAACAAGAATTTTACCGAGGAGCAACTGCGCTCCCGCATCCAGATTCAGCCCGCGGGGCGCTTCTTGTCTTACGGGCGTTATAGCCAGGCACTCCTATCCGCGGATGTACGGAACATCATTGCAAATCCATACCACGCCAACGGCTTCCTGGATGTGAAGATCACTCCCAAAGTCGAAGATAATTATCGCGGCAACAGCAACGAACTGGCGATTACCCTGCAGATTGAGGAAGGCCCGCAGACCATGGTGGGTTCGATACAGATCGTGGGAAACGATATTGCGTTGAGCAACCCGTTTCCTGATCTCAACGTTTCGCCGGGACAAGGTTTTGGATACTCCAAGATCAACGAGGATCGCGAAATCGTTCTCAATTATTATTTCAATAATGGCTTCCCCGACGCCACTTTCGAAGCTTCTGCAAAGCCTTCCACCGGCGGTCCCAACCTCATGGATGTGGTTTATACCGTTCATCCCGGTGACCGGGTCATCGTGGATCAGGTCTATGTGGCTGGTCTGAATCACACACGCGAATCCATTGTCCAGCGTGAAATTCAGATCAAGCCGGGCGACCCCTTGAGCCAGGTAGACATGCTGAACACGCAAAAGAGTCTCTACGATCTCGGGATTTTCAGTCAGGTGGATACGGCGGTTCAGAACCCCTCGAGTAATGAGCGTGAAAAGAATGTCCTGGTGAACGTGCAGGAAGCGAGGCGCTACACCTTCAATTACGGGCTCGGGCTGGAGTTTCAGACTGGCCAGCCAACGGTGCACGGAACCAACCCTTTGGGGGAAACCGGAGTCAGTCCCCGGGTTTCGTTTGGCGTCACCCGATTGAATTTCCGTGGCCTCAATCACACGATCGTCTTCAAGACAAACATAGGACGATTGCAACAACGTGGCCTGCTCAGTTACGACGCTCCGCGTCTGTTTAACAATCCCAACTGGCGCCTGACATTTACGACGTTTTACGACAACACGGTCGACGTCACCACGTTCACTTCACAGCGTCTTGAGGGCTCGGTGGCGGCCGAGCAGACCATCAGCAAGGCGAGCATCATGACCTACCGGCTGACCTATCGACGAGTAAAGGCCGTCTCACCAGAAATAAGCCAGGACCAGATCCCCCTGCTCTCCCTGCCAACGCGTGTCGGCATTCCCAACTTCAGTTACATCCGCAACAAACGCGATAATGATCTGGAGTCCACGAAGGGAAACTACACTACGGTGGATGGTGGCGTCGCCACCACTTACTTCGGCTCCGAGACTGATTTCGGCAGAATGCTTATCCAGAATTCGACTTATTACGCCCTCGGAAAGAACAGGGAGAGAAAGTTTGTGCTGGCTCGCTCCACTCGAATTGGAGTCGAGACTCCGTTTGGAAGAACTTTCATGCCGCAACCGGGGCAAGAGTGCAATACATCCGAACCAGGTGAGCCTGCATGTCTTCCGCTGGCCGAGCGTTTCTTCGCCGGCGGCGGAAACTCCCATCGGGGCTTCGGACTCAATCAGGCCGGACCACGCGACCCTGCAACCGGCTTTCCTTTGGGAGGAACCGCGCTGTTCGTGAACAGTATCGAGCTTCGTACGCCACCGCCGACATTGCCTTTTGTCCAGGACAACATGAGTTTCGCAATTTTCCACGACGCCGGAAACATCTTTACCAATGGGCACGACCTGTTCCACAATCTGCTGCAGTGGCAACAGAAAAACCCTGATTTGTGCCTGCATCCCGCTACCGCGACGCAGTGTAACTACAACTATATTTCGCACGCGATCGGCATCGGCGTGCGATACAAGACGCCGGTAGGACCGGTACGCTTCGATTTCGGATACAATCTGAATCCGCCCGCGTTTCCCCGTTGTGAAAACGTTCTGGCCCAGGGCCAAATCTGTCCGGCGAACAAGTTCGATCCGTCGCATGCCAGCCACTTCAACGTATTCTTCAGCATCGGACAGACTTTCTGATGGGTAAGAAGCTTTCTATCTTCGCGTGTGCAGCGATGTTTCTCGCATTGGTTTGTCCGGCGAGCAACGCCGAGGTAATTGATCGCATTGTGGCCACGGTGAATGGTCACATCATCCTTCAAAGCGACTGGGATGACGCGCTTCGTTATGAAGCTTTCAGCAGCGGACGTCCGCTGGATCAGGTAACTCCGGATGAGCGGAAGACAGCGCTGGACCATCTGATCGATCAGGAATTATTACGCGAACAGATGCGAGACCCAGATTCGCCGCATGCGTCTGAGGAAGAGGTGGCAAGCCGCCTCGCTGAAATTCGGAAGCAATATCCGAATGCCGAGAGCGAACAGAGCTGGCAGGCTGTACTCCAGAGCTACGGTCTTAGCGAAGATGAGGTCAAAAAGTGGATCGGCTCGCAACTCGATTTGCTTAACCTGGTGGACTTGCGACTCCGTCCGACGGTGAATATCGACAATAAAAGTATCGAAAGCTACTACCAGCAGGAACTCCTGCCTCAACTTCACCAAACCGGCGCACAGAGTGTTCCGCTCGCTGAAGTTTCCGGCAAGATCAAAGAAATACTTACTCAAAAGAAAATCACTCAACTGCTCACGACCTGGCTGCAAAACCTGCGGGCAGGAAGTCAGATACGCACCGAGGCACTAACCTCTTTACCCGGGGGCCCGGGACAATGAGTGAAACCGGCACGAAGCCGGTAAGGCGCAAGGTCTGGAAGATCCTTCTGTCGTTGATGCTGGCGGGCCTCTTGTGTCTGGCCGGTCTTGGCTGGTACACCACCACGGATTCCTTTCGCGATTTTGTCCGACAGCGCGTGGTTACGATGCTGGAACAGATGACGGGCGGTCGAGTTGAATTAGGCAGTCTGCACACCGTCCCATTTCATCTGCAGTTCGAAGTGCGCAACCTGACGATCCATGGCAGTGAGCAGCCGGGAGAAGTGCCCTACGCCCACGTGAACAGTCTGACCGCCCAGATGAAAGTCTGGTCGATTTTGCGGACTGAAGTAGGGCTGAGCTATCTGGTTCTCGATCATCCTGTCATCCACATCATCCTGTATCCCGGCGGCGGCACGAACCAGCCCGAACCTAAAATAAAGGCAATTTCGCAAGGGACACCTGTCGAACGACTCTTCGCACTCTCCATCAGCCGGATTGAAGTGCGCCATGGCGAGTTCATTTGGGGAGACGAGAAGATTCCGCTGGATTTTGCAGCCAGTAACGTTTCCGCGGACATGAGCTACGCCCTGTTTCGCAGGACGTATGACGGAAACATCCTGCTGGGCAAAGTTGATACCGCGCTACAAAATTACCGCCCGTTTTCCTGGACGGCCGAGGCCCATTTCGGTCTCAGCAGGAATCAAGTGGTACTGAGATCGCTGACCGCAACTTCCGGACGCTCGCACCTGCAGGCCAAAGGCGGGGTGCGGGGTTTTAGCCAGCCAGATTTCAAACAGACAAAAATAGAAGGCGACTATGACGCGAGTGTCGATCTCTCCGAGGCGGCGGCGATTGTGCGGCGTCCGGAAGTGCGGCGCGGCGAGGTCCGCTTGACGGGGCATGGTTCGTGGTCCATGCAGGATTTCTCTTCGATCGGCAAAGTACTGATTTCGAATCTGGACTGGCGCGATCTTCCCATGGGATTGCACAATACCAATCTCAGCGCGCAGTACTCGATCACTCCGAAGCGGCTCGTACTTTCCCAGATTCAGGGGCGAGTCATGGGTGGCAATCTGACCGGGGACGCGGATGTAACACAGTGGCTCAATCCGCAAACCGCCAGTACAGTCGCAAAGGCCAAAGAAGCCGACAGGCAGGTGGGTTCGGTCCGGCTACGCCTCAAGGACTTATCGGCGGCTGAAATTGCGGCAGCTTTCTCGACGCCCTCGAGACCATTCCACAAAGTTAAACTTGCGGGGCTGGTGAGCGGTACGGTGGACACCCGCTGGAGAGGGTCGCCCCGCATTGCTGAAGCCCAGTTTGTCACGGATGTAGTCCCGCCTGCCGGTGTTTCCCGCACCCAGTTGCCGATCACCGCCCACATCCAGGGATCGTATCGCGCCGGCCCAGGCGAGTTGCAACTCGATCAACTGAACGCATCGACTCGCGCCACCCAGGTTCACGCTTCGGGAACGTTTTCTTCCACCGCCGCGCTCAAGGTCGCAGTCACCACCACCGACTTGAGTGAATGGCAGCCGGTTTTTGCAGCCGCGGGATACGGCGGCCCGATTCCCGTCACGCTGAAGGGCCACGCGTCGTTCAATGGGACCGCCACCGGGAAGCTTTCCGATATCACCATCGCCGGGAATTTGCAGTCGCAGGACTTCGAGACCTTGATTCCTGCTACTTCGCATACCCCGGAAAAGATGCTTACCTGGGATGCCTTGCACGCCGATATTCAGCTCTCGCCATCAGTCTTTGCGGTGCGCAATGGAACGTTGAGCCGTAATCCCGATTCGCTGAAATTCGATTTCCATGTACAACTGTTCGCGCGACAATTGACCGACGCCAGCACGTTTCACGTGCACCTGGACACCGAGAACGCCGATGTGGCCGGGATTTTGGCGCTTGCCGGTTACTCGTATCCGGTAACGGGAACTGCAGATGTGCACCTGCAGGCGAGTGGAACACGCGCGAGTCCGCGCGGGCATGGCCACATTCTGCTGCACGATGGCACGGTGTACGGTGAACCGGTGGAGCGATTCAGTGCGGACCTGAATTTCAATGATGGGGAAATTGGGGCCACAAACATCGCGGCGAAACACTACGAAGCAACTGTTGCCGGCGATGCGGCTTACAACCCAACGAACAAGGGATTCCATTTCAAACTGACAGGCTCAAATTTTGACTTGAGCCGGATCCCCGAACTGCAAAAAGCGCATGTTGACGTTGGCGGATCAGCCGATTTTTCGGCAACCGGCTCCGGCACGTTGGATGCCCCCGCCATTAACGCGCACGGTTCACGTCCGCGATCTCACGTTTGACCAGGAGCGCGCGGGCGACTTCACCATCAATGCCATCTCTCAAGGTTCCGCAGTCAAGATTACCGGGCAATCTCAATTCGAACAGGCGGACCTCAAGGTCGATGGAAATGTCCAGGCGAGCGGTGACTGGCTCGCGGATGTTTATTTCCGCTTCCGCCAGCTCGATGTGGATTCTCTTCTGCGGGTCTACATGCGAAATGGTGTGACCGGGCATTCCAGGACAAACGGAGAAGTACACCTCATCGGTCCGTTGCGCCGGCCTCGGGAATTGCAGCTTACCGCCAGTCTCGACGGCCTGGAGGCAGGCGTTGAAGATGTAAAGCTTCACAATGACAATCCAGTTCGATTCTCCATTGCCAATCAGGTACTCAAGATCGACCAGTTTCATCTGATTGGCGATGATACCGACATCTCAGCCACGGGCACGGTTCAGCTGACCGGAGATCGTGACCTGGATGTACGGGCACAGGGACGAGTCAACCTGAAGATGATCGAGAGCTTCAACTCAGATTTCACTTCTTCCGGCGTGGTGACTGTCGATCTTGCGCTATCAGGTCCATTTGCGCGGCCGGTGACGCAAGGACATGTGAATGTCGAGCACGGGGCGGTCGCCTACATCGATCTACCCAGCGCATTGAGCGATGTCAACGGATCGCTGGTCTTCAATCAGGACCGTTTGCAGATCGAAACTCTTACCGCCCACACCGGAGGCGGGCTGGTCACATTCGGCGGCTACGCCACCGACCGCGGCGGCAAGCTCAATTTCGATTTGACTGTGCAGGGGCAAGACGTCCGCCTGCGTTACCCGCCCGGCATCAGTTCCACTGCCAATGCAGATTTACATTTTGTGGGAGGGTCATCCGGATCCACGCTTTCGGGCGACATCACGGTCATGAAACTCGCCATGACTCCTGGCTTTGATTTCGGCGCCTATCTGGATCGTTCCCAGACCTCAGCTCTGCCTCCGACCAACCGCCTGCTGAATCGGATTCGGCTGGATGTTCACATTGTCACCACTCCGGAGTTGCAGATGCAGACCTCCAGCCTCGGCTCTCCGGTGACGCTGACTTGCGTCTTCGTGGCACCGCGGGCAAGCCTGTGATTCTGGGCCGGGCCGACATCATTGAAGGCGAGGTTTACTTTAACGGAACCAAATACAGCCTGGAACGCGGCGACGTTACTTTCATCAACCCTGTGACGACCACGCTGGTTCTTGATCTTCAGGCCACCACGCGAATTCGCGACTACGACGTAACCCTCAATCTGAATGGACAGATTGACCGGCCTAACGTGACCTACCGTTCCGAGCCGCCCCTGCCTACTTCCGACATTATCGGGCTACTGGCGTTTGGCCAGACTTCAGAAGAGTCTGCGCAGCTGAGTCAATCCCAATCAGGGTTCAACTCGGAGACGTCGAGCGCGATCCTGAGCGCAGCACTGAATGCGACCGTCAGCAACCGGGTACAGAAGCTGTTCGGAGTCAGCCGCATCAAAATCGATCCCCAGGGGCTCACCACGGAGACTTCCTCCACCCAGACGGGTCCGGCCGTCACCATCGAGCAGCAGGTACAGAACAACCTGACCCTTACCTACACCACCAACGTCGCGCAGGCTTCGCAACAGATCATCCAGGCCGAGTACAACCTCACCCGGAATGTCTCGATCGTCGCCATACGCGATCAGAATGGCGTAGTCAGCTTTGACGTCAGGGTGCGCCAGCGAAAGAAATAGTTTCCTGTTCAAGGCGTGGCCCACGGCTCGTAGAGGCCTTGCGGTGTCGCGGTCGAAGGCAAAAAACGCTTCACTGGTAGTATGCTGAACCAGCGTTGACTATAGAACTCAATGCCGAACGGTTTGCGCTTGAGCGCGAGAAGATGGTGGAAACTCAACTCCGAGCCCGCGGCATTCATGATCCACGCGTGCTGCGCGCGATGGAGCGTGTCCCGCGCCATGAATTTGTGGAGCCACGCTATCGGGATCAGGCCTACGAAGATCATCCGCTGCCGATCAATGCGGGCCAGACAGTGTCGCAGCCCTACATCGTTGCGCTGATGCTGGAGATACTGCAGCTGGATCCTTCTTCGAAAGTGCTGGAGATCGGGACTGGCTCGGGATATCAGACCGCGGTGATTGCAGAAATATCCGACCACGTCTATTCCATAGAACGACACCCGCAGCTCGCTGCTGAAGCCGGAGAGACGCTGACTCGCCTGGGCCACAACAAGGTAGTTCTCCATGTAGGCGACGGCGGACAAGGTTTGCCTGAGGAAGCGCCGTTCGATGCCATCGTGGTTTCGGCCGCGGCAAGGCAAATTCCGGAGCCGCTGTTTGCCCAGTTGCGGGAGGGCGGCCGCATGATCATCCCGGTGGGGTCGCACGAGGCCCAGGAGTTGCAGTTGGTTCGAAAGCGGGAAGGGAAGTCGCTGATCACTCTTCTTGAGGGATGCCGCTTCGTCCCATTGATCAGCAGCGCAGCCTGAGCCACTCCGGCTAGACGGACTGCTTTACAATTCTTTCGTGGCCCTTTTCAGCAATCTGCGCGTCACCCTGGAGATGATCAAGTGGGAGCATTCCATCTTTGCTCTCCCTTTTGCTCTATGCGGAGCCATGCTGGCCGCGAATGGCCTGCCAGCCGGACAGCAGTTGCTTTGGATCGTCGTGGCGATGGTTTCCGCCCGGTCCGCAGCCATGGCGTTCAATCGCCTGGCCGACGCCTCGATTGACGCAGCCAACCCACGTACTCAAACGCGCGCCTTGCCCGCGGGTACGCTTACACCGGCGTTCGTGGCAACATTCGTAGTGGTCTCGTGCGGGGTGTTCGTTCTTGCCGCTTCACGCCTGAATCATCTGGCCCTTCTACTTTCGCCAGTCGCGCTGGCGGTGGTGTTGCTCTACTCCTACACCAAGCGCTTTACCCGCTGGTCCCATTTGTTCCTTGGATTCGCATTGGGCATCGCGCCATCCGCCGCCTGGATCGCAGTGCGCGGGTCTTTTGATCCCCGAATTCTATTGCTCACCGCGGCAGTCACTTTCTGGGTTGGCGGTTTCGATGTGCTCTACGCTTGCCAGGATTATGAGTTCGACCGGCAAGCCGGGTTGCACTCGATCCCCAGGTATCTTGGGATTGGCCGCGCCTTATGGATCGGCCGCCTGTTCCATATTTTCATGCTGGTCCTGCTGGTGGGGTTGGTGGTGGTGTTCGGGCTTGGCAAGCTGGCGATAGTGGGAATCATTGTGGTCGCGATGCTTCTCGCCTACGAGCATTCGCTGGTTTCCCCTACCAACCTTTCGAAGCTGAATGCCGCATTTTTCACCATGAATGGCGTGATCTCGGTGGTGTTCTTCGTTTTTCTGGCAGGTGATTTGCTTCTGCGAAAGTAGCCTGGTAACCGGCCCGGTTATTGCTTCAAACTGTGACTTGCATCGCTCGCCTGCGGTATCATCAAAGTGATGTCTACAGCCCATCCATTTCAGACTGACGATCCGCGCCTCGTTCCTGATTCACGCCAAGGTTCTTGCTGGCAAGCGTCTGGAGACCGACGACGCTCTTGCTCTCTACCGCAGCGGTGACATTCTGGCGGTCGGCTGGATGGCGAATCACGTGCGTGAACGTCTGCATGGCGACAAGACATACTTCAACGTCAACCGCCATCTGAATCCAACCAACGTTTGCGTGGCCGCCTGCCGTCTGTGTGCGTTTGGACGAAAGAAAGACTCACCTGGCGCTTACACGATGGCTTTGGAAGAAGCATTCGAGACCGCCGCTTCCGGCTACTCAGAGGCGGTCACGGAATTTCATATCGTGGGAGGGCTGCATCCGGATCTGCCGTTCCAATATTTTCTCGATCTTGTCTCCGGCCTCAAACAGCGCTTTCCGCAAGTCCATTTGAAGGCCTTTACCATGGTCGAAGTTGCGTACTCTGTCCAAGCGCGCCAAGCTCTCGATACGCGAGACCCTCGAACAGTTGAAAGCGGCAGGGGTGGATTCACTGCCCGGCGGAGGCGCGGAAATTTTCGCCGACCGCGTCCGTCACATCATCTGCGATCACAAGATCGATGGCGATCAATGGCTGGACACAGCAAAGCTGGCACATCAGATCGGCTTGAAGTCGAATGCCACCATGCTCTATGGCCACGTCGAGAACGACGAAGACCGGGTTGACCATCTGCTCAAACTTCGCGCCCTGCAGGATGAAACCCGTGGCTTTCAGACATTCATTCCGCTGGCGTTTCATCCCGACAACACGCCCTTACAGCATCTCCCCAAAACCAGTGGGATGCTCGACATCAAGCAAATTGCGGTGAGCCGTCTGGTGCTGGATAATTTTCCGCACATCAAAGCCTATTGGCAGATGATGAGCTCCCAAGATCGCACAAATCGCTCTGCGCTTTGGAGCTGATGACATCGACGGCACTGTCATCGAAGAGAAGATCTACCACGACGCCGGGGCCACCACTCCACAAGGTATGCAACGGAAAGATCTGGTTCGGCTGATTCGCGAAGCCGGAAGAGAGCCAGTCGAGCGTGACACGCTTGTACCGGCCAGTGACGCGGACTGAGACTTCCGTCACGGTTGCGGTATAACTCAACGCCAACGTTAGCGTGTTCATTTTTAGATTCGTGCTTTTCCGCGAGCGAAATTAATCCTGCAAATTTGTGGAAAAGCCCCTTGCGGAGCACAGCATGAGTTGTAGAATCGACTTCTAGGATTAAAAAGCTTCACGGGACCCGCTACCCGTGTTCAGAGGCTTGGCAATGAATGTCCATATCAGCTACAAACTGCGGAAGACTCCCGATCTCGAAAAAGAAGTCAATCGCCTGGTCGACAAACTGCGCAGCCGACTGCAGGTATTCCGACCCGAACTGGTGCACCTCAAAGGCGTGGTAGAGCAGAACTCGCCTCGCGAGGGTGTAACCGTTTCGCTGAACCTGCGGCTGCCTTCGGGTCAAATGGCCGCGGAGCGGTCGGCTCAGACGCCGCTGGCCGCGATCAAAAGCGCTTTTGAAGATCTGCGCCACCAGATCACCAAGCATAAGGACCAGCTACGAAGCTCGCACAAGTGGATGCGCCGGCGTTCGATCAAAACCCGTCCGGAGGCCCAGGTCCCTTTCGAGGAAACGCTGGCCGCGCTGCAACCTTCCACTATTTCAGCAGAAGATATTCGCTCTTATGTGAACGCGAATTTGTCCCGCCTGGAGCGCTTTGTGGAGCGTGAGCTTTATTTCCGCGAGGCCGCCGAACAGATCGCGTCGGGATGCATGACCAAGGAAGAAGTGGTTGATGAAGTCATCGTTGCAGCCTTGGGCGATGGCGGCGACAAGCCCGAAAAGCTGGCGCTCGAGCCGTGGCTTTATCGCCTGGCGATCCATGCCATAGGCGACCTTCAGGTTCGCAGTTCCGACCATATCCTGTCTGTCCATCTTGAGGATTCAGCGCGTGCTCCGAACGTTCGCGGCAGTGACGAACCCGAACTGCAGTTTCATCAGCCTGACGAAACTCTTACCCGAGAAAGCATCATTGCCGACGACCGCGTCGCCACGCCCGAAGACATCGCTTATTCAGACGAAATGAACGGCTTGATGGAGTCGGCTCTCGCGGCTGCCAAGCCACGTGACCGCGAAGTATTTATCCTGCACACCATTGAAGGATTCTCGGTAGCGGAAATCGCTGCTATTACCGATCGAGAGCCGGAGGCGATCAGCGCTTCGATTGTTGCGGCCCGCGAGCACCTGCGACGATCTCCGACTATCGCCGGACGTTTCAAGCGGAGCCTCCAACGAACAGGGACCGACTGATTTCCCCGACGTCGCGGAAAAGGCGAACGTGAATCGAAGTGGGACGTCGCCCTTCCGCGACATCCTCTCCAATCCCGAGGCCGCCATAGACCTGTGGGTCGCGAGTGGCATGTTATCCTTTCCGGTTTCGCAATCCCTATTCCTTTTAATTCTTGGAGGACCGCGATGGCTTTCTCACGCCGTGACTTTCTCTCAACCGCCGCAATCGGTGCCCTGTCGTTGGGATTGGAGGGACAGGAGCGGAACAATCCGGGCGCTTCGAAGCCGGAAACGTCGAATGCGGCAGGTAAGAAGCCGATCATTATTTGCGCAGGCAATGGATTTGACTATCTCGATGACGCATATGCATTCCTGAAGAGCGGCGGCGACACATTGGATGCTGCACTGAAAGTAGTGAAAGGTCCGGAAGATGATCCCAACGAAGATAGCGTCGGGCTCGGCGGATTACCGAATGAAGAAGGCGTCGTGGAACTCGATTCATGTTGCATGCATGGGCCTTCGCGGCGTGCGGGTTCGGTTGGAGGCGTAAGAAATATCAAGAATGTATCGCTGGTGGCCCGGGCAGTGATGCTGCACACGGGCCACGTGATGTTGGTGGGGGAAGGCGCGGAGCGCTTCGCGGTCGCGCAAGGATTTCCGCGCGAAAATCTTCTTACCGAACATTCCCGCAAGATCTGGCTGCTCTATAAGGAAACTCACTCCGACTGGTGGGGCCCCGGACTTGCCGATCCGAACTGGAATAAAAAGGTTCCGGCGACGACGCATAGCGAAGATTTTCAACGACGGATCGATCGCATGAAAGAAGTCGCAGCGGACCTGGGAATCGCGCCGGAGCAACGTATGGGCGCGATCCGTAAAGTTTTGTTTCCGCCCACGGGTACGATCCACTGTTCAGCTCTGAATGAAAAAGGCGAAATTTCGGGCACAACCACGACCAGCGGCTTGGCGTGGAAACTTCCCGGACGTTGCGGCGATTCTCCAATCATCGGAGCCGGCTGCTACACCGACCAGGATGTAGGCTCGGCTGGCGCCACTGGCTCAGGGGAAGAGAATATTAAGGTCGCGGGAGCCCATACCATCGTCGAGAACATGCGTCACGGGATGTCACCACTCGATGCCGGGATGGACGCGCTGAAACGGATCGTGCGCAACTACAACGGAGACATGGATCGTCTGCGCTTCACGGACATGACTTATTACGTCTTGAGAAAAGATGGCGCCTATGCTGGAGTCTCGTTGTGGGATGGCTACGAGGCCGGTAAGCCACATAAGATCGCGGTACACGACGGCACCCGGCGAGCAGAGAAGACAGTCAGCTTGTTCTCAGGCGTTTCTCAGGAGTGGCCACCCACGCCGGTTTAACGGTTTTACAAAGGGGCGTCATCTTGAACCCGGCTTGAGCCGGTGAAGGATCTGGAATGGGTGACTTAGAGTTCTGGTCGTGCTGTGATCGTCGTCATCGGACTTTTTATAAAAAGTTGCAGCGTACGGAAGCGCTCTTGGATTCATCCGCCTGAAAAATGCGCATTGCCGATCGGTAGAGTTCTCGCTGACACACGCCAGATTCTTCACAGCCCGAAAGCCACTCAGGATGACGCAAGTAGAGAGCTGGAATAACGGACCGTACCGCTTTGGCAGTCTCTCATCAGGTTGAGACCACCAAATTAGACAAACCGTACTTTTACGTCGGGTCCTTTTTCCAGGTGAATGCTGTCTATGAAGCGTACTTTGCCGGTGCGCAGGGTCAAGATCACCGATGAAGTTCGCGTGCCTTCGCCAAAGAACCGGACGCCCTTCATCAACGATCCGTCGGTCACGCCGGTAGCGGCGAAGATCAGTTGCTTGCCCGGGGCGAGGTCTTCGGCTTCGTAGATCTTATTTTTGTCCTTGATGCCCATGCGCTCGACGCGCTCTTCCAGTTCCGGCTTGTCAATCACCAGGCGTCCAAGCATATAACCGTTCAGGCAGCGAATGGCGGCTGCGGTGATGACGCCTTCCGGAGCGCCACCCGAGCCCATGACCGCGTGCACTCCGGTGCCTATGACGGCTGCGGCGATCCCGGCGGATAGATCGCCGTCGCCGATCAGCCTGATCCTGGCTCCCGCCTTCCGAATATCAGCGATTAACTTTTCGTGACGGGGCCGGTCGAGCACAATGATGACGAGGTCCTCGACGTCGCGGTGCATGCGCTTGGCAATATTCTTCAGGTTGTCGATCACCGGAGCGTCAATATCAACAGCACCCTTGCACGAAGGTCCGACGACGATTTTTTCCATGTAACAGTCTGGTGCGTTCAGCAACCCGCCGGCTTCGGACGCGGCCAGCACGGTGATAGCACCGGGGGCGCCGGTAGCACAAAGATTTGTGCCTTCAAGCGGGTCAACGGCAATGTCGACTTCCGGAACTTCGGTGCCGTCAGGAAACTCTGCGCCGACTTTCTCGCCGATGTAGAGCATGGGCGCCTCATCGCGCTCGCCTTCGCCGATCACGATGGTACCTCGCATCGGGATGGAGTCCATTGTCTTGCGCATGGCTTCGGTAGCCACCTGGTCAGAGAGTTTGCGTTCGCCCTGTCCCATGGTGTGCGCGGATGCGATCGCAGCAGTCTCTACGACGCGCAGGAATCTGGATGCGAGGTCACTTTCGATGTTCCGGCCAAAAGTTCTGGCCTTGAGTTCGGTCTTAACGACTGTTGCCATGAGGCCCCCTGGATCAATAAAAGGCGCAAACAAGCGCGGTTAATGAATATAACGCCGATCCGCCATGCAGGGAAAGTTACGAGCGGGATGCCAATGGGTGTAGTCTTCGCAGGGGCTTAATGAAAACCCTCAATTCACCGACCGGACGAGGCTGGGACTGAGCATGACGAGCGTGCATCCAGTCGTCGGATAGCAAGCCAAAATAGCTCGACGAAGTATCCGAGCGTCACTGCCGCTGGGGAAGGGCACAATGAATGCGGTTTCGGCGAGGGTCTTGTTTGCGATTCGCAGTTTCTCCGAGCCGCTGACGAATTTCACATCTTGAACCTTAGATCCGGGCGCGAAGAGGAAAAAGAATTCGGCACTCGCTGAGCCCGGAACAAGGCGACCCAGCTTGGTACTGCGCATTTGGCTCAGTTGAGCTCCGCCCTGAAAAGAGCTGTCATTTTTCGTTCTGGTTGGGACGAGGTGGTTGAGCCGTTGCTCGGTTTCTTGCGGATGCGAAGTCTGTGATAATGCCAGCCGATACATTCGAATGGCCGCTTCCGGCTTATGTTCCTGCTCGTACACCTGCCCGAGATGATCGGCGATGACCGCTTCTTGGGATAAATGAAAGGCGGCGAACAGACAGGTTTCGGCCTCGTGGAGATTGGCCATTTTGAAGTACACCCATCCTAAAGAGTCCCAATATGAGGCAAGGTGGCGGGTGTGGTCGAGATCGAACACTCCCAATTTATTGAGGTCCACATCTCTTGATGCCGTCTCCTCTTCTTGTACCGCTTCCTTCGTATAGTGCAAGGCTTCGGAAAGGTTCACATTTGCGTCGGCCAGGGCATAGCCAATGTCGTTTTTGAGTCCGGCATTAGGGCTCAGTTTAAGGGCAGTATTAAATGCAGCCATCGCCTTATCCTGGTCGCCCGAAACCAAATAGGCATTCCCTAGCGCGGCTTGGAGACCCGCATCGGTGGAATTGTTTTTCGCGGCTGACTCTAACAAAGGAACCGCTTCTTTGAATCGTTTCCGGCTTATAAGAAGGGCGCCAATAGTTCTGGCTGCTTCGTAGTCTTCAGGAGTTATCTTGAGTAATTCCTGCCACGCTCTAATGGCATCGTCTGGCCGGTGGGCGCCGTTCAGCGCATACGCAAGCATCTTGCGTGGTATGGGCGAGCCTGGATCGGAGTCGACGGCTTTCTGAAATGAGGCTACGCCTTCTTCGGGCTTTCTCGATGACATGTAAACCTGTCCCAGCAAAACCCAGGCACGGGTGAATTTAGGATCGGCCGCGACGGCGCGCGTCAGGGATGCGATCGCGGCGGTGAAATCCTGCACTTGCATTTCCGCTTGAACCTGACTTTCGAAGTGCAAGGCCTGGGCGTTGTCGCTATCAGGCAACATCCATGCCGGATTGGCATTGGCCTCCGCAGAACCCGACGGCGACGAAGAATTCTGGGAATTGAGCACGATAAATCGGTTCTGTTCATCCTCCAGTTCCTTGTGGAACGACTTGTAAGCATCGAATTCCGTTACAGGGATCTCCCGCAGCTTCACAATCAAGCGGCGCCTCGCGATCAGAGTGTCTTTATTCAGTTCATATGAGGCGTGATACTCGGCAAAATCGCGCTTGACGTCTACGGCTTTCGGTAATTCAGGAGTGTAGCCATCAGGCATTTTGATGCTGGCTTCGAGATCATTTTCCCCAAGTTGTCCCAGCCACATTGGCGCGACAAATTTGGTTTGGTCATCTCTTGGAGCAGGCATCAACATCGGAGGAAAGGGTGGCGTGATGCGGCGGTTCTCCCAGTCGGAATAATCCTTGCGGTTGTAGTCATAACTGAAATGAAAAGGAGACTCCGTCGCTTCGGGAGAGCTGGCCACGACCTCGCTGACAGTTCCGCCGAACCCCGCACCGAACGAGATCTGTTGAACCAGGTCCTTCCAATTTGTCTGTGGGACTCGACGAAATACCGTTCGAAGCAGAATTTCGAAATCGCCGCGGACGGTTTGCTCCAGTTGTGCATCCAGAACCCCAGCCTCGCTCAGCTTGCCTTGGGCCTTGAAGACCAAAGAGCCTTGAAACGGAGGATCTACAGGAGTGGTAATCCATATCGGCGGATGGTCGTTCGGAATGACCAGCGCTTGTTTGCCTCGTATCTGCGGCAGAAGATAAGCGAGGGGCGCGAGTTCCGATGTCGTGTCGAGCCAAAGGTAATGGCTCCCGCGCGGTAGCACAGTGATCACATGGTTGAATTGGCTGATCGCAGGTACATCGGTATCTACTTTGGTGCCAGCGCTGATGAGCGCCGGGTATGCGGTGATGCCAATCGACTGCAGCAATGATGCCAACAGCGTGTGTTTGTCCTTGCAGTCGCCATATTGGTTGTTCAAGACTTCAGTCGCGGAATGGGGCTGGAATCGTCCTAAGCCGAAAGCGATTCCGATGTAGCGGTACTGGGTGCTGACGTAGTCATAAAGCGCCCGAATCTTGGCGTCATCGTCAACCATTCCCTTGGTCAGTTCGGCGGCTTTGACTCGCACCTCGGGGCCGGGCTGGACCCTTTCCTGTTGCAGGGAGGCGTACCATCTTCCGATGTCTTCCCAGTTTTGAAATGTGGAAATTAGTACTTCGGGGGCTGGGAAGAGACCCCTAACGGCCTGATAAGAGGATCGCTCTTTCTCTTCCTCCTCTTGAATCGAGGTTTCGCGTTGCAGTTTGAGCCGGACCAGACGAAAATACGCCTCCCACCTTCCTCTGTGATCGAAGGCTGTAGTCTTGAACTTTTCCCATTTGACGGCACGATCTCGCGGTACGCTGATCTGCAACTGCTCCTGAAGGACAATGCCGTCATGCGCGAGGTTGTACGCGTACCAGAACTGTCCGGGCACCAGGGGTTTGGTGGTCTTGGAGCGGACTTGAAATTCGAGCAAATCTCCTGTTCCCAACCCTCTTACCGCAATATGCTTTTCCTTTTCGTCGCTATACATGGGAGCCACGCGTGAGCTCTCGGTGGTCATGTCCTGGACGCTATCTGTCGGCGTTTCCACGACAGAGCCATCGCGTTTGTGAACCCTGACATAAGCGACGTCCAGAGTCTCGCTGGAACTTTGATAGGAGAATGCAAGCAGGCCGTAGCGTTGGACACCGGCGTCTGACTGGAGTCGTACCCTGGTTGTGGATTCGTGGGTACTCGTCCCGTCGTTCTCAAAAGTGACTTTCGAAGAGTACAACTCAATCACTGATGCTTCTTTTGTGTAGTCGGGCGTGGCCGCAGGCTTGGCAGGCTCTTGAGCCCCTGCGGATACGGCGAAAGTCAGAAAGACCGCGAAGAAGTAACAAACAGGGATGTACTTCGACATAAGCTGCATGTATGTATCGTGATTTTTGACAAAAGACAAGTAACTATGGCGGGGATGAGGTAACTTTCGCCCTTTGCGGGAAAGGTGCTGGCGCCTTCACTTGATGCGCAGTCAGTACGACAGCGTTAGAACGCGTCAATCCCGGTTACGCTCTGACCGATGATCAGCGCGTGAATGTCGTGGGTGCCTTCGTAGGTCTTTACTGACTCCAGATTCGCCATGTGGCGGAAGATGGGATACTCGTCGGCGATGCCGTTGGCGCCCAGGATGTCGCGGGCCATGCGAGCGCACTCCAGCGCCATCCAGACGTTGTTTCGCTTGGACATGGAAATATGCTGCGGGCGGACTTTATCTTTATCCTTGAGGCGCCCGACCTGCAGCGCCAGCAACTGGGCTTTGGTGATTTCAGAAATCATCCAGGTGAGTTTTTCCTGCACGAGTTGGTGCGAGGCGATCGGTTTATCGTGGAATTGTTTGCGGAATAGCGAATATTGCAGCGCGCAGTCGTAGCAAGCCATGGCCGCACCGATCGCGCCCCATCCGATGCCGTAACGCGCCTGACTCAAACACATCAGCGGAGACTTCAAGCCACCGGTCTTGGGCAGCAGGTTCGACTCCGGGATGTGAACATCCTGAAGAGACAAGCTCGAAGTCACCGAGGCGCGCAGCGACCACTTGCCGTGAATGTCCTCGGCCCGGAAGCCGGGCCTGTCGGTCTCGACCAGAAAGCCGCGAATCTTGTCATCTTCATCCTCTACTTTTGCCCAAATGATGGCCACGTCCGCGATTGAACCAGACGTGATCCACATCTTTTCGCCGTTAAGAACGTACTCATTGCCTGACTTTCCTGGCACGCGTGCGCATGCCGCCAGGATTCGAGCCGAAATCCGGTTCGGTCAATCCAAAGCAGCCAATCTTTTCGCCCTTCTGCATCACCGGGAGCCATGTGTGCTTCTGCTCTTCGCTGCCAAATGCATAAATCGGATACATCGCCAGCGACGAGTGGACGCTAACGAAGGACCGGATTCCGCTGTCGCCACGCTCCAGTTCCTGCATCACCAGGCCATATTCGACGTTCGACATTCCGGCACAGCCATAGCCCTGAAGGCTGGCGCCATAAAAGCCCAAGATCCGCCATCGGCTTGACCAGTTCTTTGTGGGAAGCGGGCGGCGCGGTTGCACTCCTCGATGATGGGGATAAGGTTGTCTTCAATGAACTTGCGGGTGGTGTCGCGGACCAGACGCTCTTCGTCCGTAAGCAAGGAGTCGAATTCGAGGAAATCGACTCCCCGGAACTTGATAGCCATCAGTCTCTCGTTTCTTTTCGTCGCCCGCGACCTCGGGCAGGCTCTAGGAATGGAACCCTAAAAGGTAACAAAGCGCGATGAAAGCCGTCAAACCGCCCGTGCGGGCCGGAATTGGTCAGCCGCCGTTGAGATCTCTTACTTTTTTTCGGCACTTGCGGCACTTGGGTGCGAGGAATCAGCTGTCGGTACAGCCAGCAGCTGAAGCCGTTCGGATACCTTCCGCGAAAGCACATCGAAAAGTCTCACTTAATGCCGACTACATGCGGGCTGGGATTCTGAGCTCTAGGCGACTTCAGGATTTTACAATCTTTTTGCAACCCGTCTGCACGAGTTAGGCAGGTCGCATCTAAGCTCTTAGTAAGTTGCACAGCGACTCGAAGAGAGGCACAATACAGCGTTCCTGGCCATGAGACTTGATCCTCAACGACGAATGAGCTGGAAGTTCGGACTGATTGCCATTCTGCCTGGCTTCGATGCAGACCCCGGCGATTGCCGCCAGTGTACCCGCGCAGCGGACTTCCCTGGATCAGGGTTTTCGTCTGCTTTACAACCTTGATTTCGACCAGGCTCACCAGGTATTTCTTTCCTGGCAGAGGGAACATCCCCAGGATCCTGTCGGTCCCACCGCCGGAAGCGGCAGGGCTTTTGTTCTCCGAGTTTCATCGGCTGGGAGTTCTGGAATCGCAGTTTTACGCGGACGATAAAACGTTTCTGAACCGGGAAAAAGTCGTTCCAGATCCTGCAGTCCGGGACAATTTCAATGCAGCACTGCCCAACAGCCCAAACCGTCGCCACAAGCCGTCTCGCCACCAGCCCTCAAGATCGGGATGCGCTCTTTGCCATGACCCTGTCTTCCGGTTTGCAGGCGGACTACGCGGCCATGATTGAAAAACACAATCTGCCCTCGCTGCGCTTCACGCGGGAAGCGAACGATTGGGCCGACAAGCTTCTGGCGGTGGATCCAAATTGTTATGACGCCCATGTCGCCACCGGCTTCAGCAAATACATCATCGGCAGCATGGCAGCGCCGGTGCGATGGATCATGCGGCTGGGCGGCGTGTCAGGAGACAAGACCGCTGGACTTGCCGAGTTGCAATTAACCGCGGACCACGGCCAGTATCTGGGGCCGTTCGCACGAATCCTGCTGGCAATCGCCTATGTGCGTGATAAAGACAATGCGCGTGCCAGGGGCGTGCTGGCTTCACTGCGGGATGAGTTTCCCAAGAACCCCTTGTTTGCTCGTGAAATCGCCCGTCTCGACGCCGTTCACTAGAACGACGACGCACGCCGTGTCCAGCCCGGCTGCCCGCTTCATGGGAAATTCACCCCTTTGTAACACTCCTGTAACATTCACAGCGTAGAACTGCGGCATCATCTTAAGGAGGACCATCGAGTGATCCGCCGCATCGTCCTGTTGTGTCTCGCTCTCGCCCTACCTGCTTTAGGGCAGACAACCTTGAACGGAGCCGGAGCTACTTTTCCGAATCCGATGTACCAAAAGTGGTTTAGCGAATATCACAAGGCCCATCCGGATATCCAGTTCAATTATCAATCGATCGGAAGCGGTGGCGGCATTCGACAGGTGCTGGCGCAAACGGTCGATTTTGGCGCCAGTGACGGCCCAATGACGGATGAACAGCTATCGCAATCCAAAACCAAGATTCTGCACATCCCGACCGTATTGGGGGCTGTTGTGCCGGCCTATAACGTCCCGGGAGTTACCGGAGAGCTGAAATTCACGCCAGAAGCTCTGGCTGGAATTTTCTCCGGCAAGGTCACCACCTGGAACGATCCTGCCATCGCAAAGGCAAATCCCGGCGTTAACTTGCCTGCCCAGCCGGTCGTCGTGATCCATCGGTCTGACGGCAGTGGTACGACATATATCTTTACCGACTATCTCTCCAAGGTAAGTTCCGACTGGCAGAATGGTCCGGGAAAAGGCACGTCCGTGAAGTGGCCTGTAGGTTTGGGTGGTAAAGGCAACGAAGGCGTTGCGGGAATGATTCGTCAGATGCAGGGCGGCATCGGTTATATCGAGCTGATCTATGCCGTTCAGAACAAGATCGACTACGGCAGCGTGAAGAATTCGTCCGGAACATTCGTGAAAGCTTCACTGGATAGCGTTACCGCGGCGGCAGCCTCTGCAAAGAGCATGCCTGCGGATTTCCGGGTATCCATCACCAATGCTCCCGGAAAAGACGCCTATCCAATCTCCAGTTTCACCTGGCTGCTGATTCCGGAAAAGTCCAAAGAAGCTGCCAAGGGAAAAATCCTCGCCGACTTTCTGACCTGGATGGTCGACGATGGCCAGAAAATGACTGCGGAACTGTCCTACGCACCTTTGCCGGAGAACGTCGCGTCAAAGGTGAAAGGCGCGATCAAGCAAGTGCAGTAAGCGGCTCCAGCAAGATCGAGTCGAGAAGTACAATGACAACTACGAGGGACGGACGCTTGCGTTCGTCCCTCGTCTCATTCCTCCCTCGTGTTCTATACTGACTTCAGATGAAATATTTATCGGCATGCACGGCATTGCTGGTATTGCTGCAGTTTAGGATCGTTAGGCGTATGCTGACGCCGCCGGCAGGTGACGCTTCCGGCAACGCACCTGCCCAGAAGTGACCGATATAAATATCAGTAGAGGTCAGTCGAATATAACGGGTAGTCACGAATAGAGTCTCAACCCCAAACCCCTGGATCACTCTTGTCTATGTCTCGCCTCGCACTGGACAACCCGGCCTATTACATCAATCGTGAGGCCTCATGGCTCGCCTTCAATCGCCGTGTCCTTGAGGAAGCGCAAGACGAAAAGAATCCAATCCTGGAGCGTCTGAAATTTCTTTCCATCTCGGCCAGCAACCTGGACGAATTCTTCGAAGTTCGGGTGGCCGGACTGGTGCAGCAGATTGAAGACGGGTACACCGAGGCAGGGCCTGACGGCCTTACGCTGGTTGAAGAACGAGACGTTGTTTCGCGCGAGACGCACACCTTTGTAAACGATCAATACAAGTGTTGGAACGATGAGTTGCGGCCGGCAATATCGAGTAACGGAATCCGCGTTTTAGGATTGCACGAGCTGGATTCGACCGCCCGGGCTTTCATCGAGGAATACTGCGAGCGGGAGCTCGATCTCCTGCTTACACCGGTGACGGTGGATCCGGCCCATCCTTTCCCGCGCGTGATCAATAAGGCGTTGTCCGTCGGCTTCCTGCTTCGCCGCCGGCGCCGTTCCGCGCTCACCTACACCGGCGTGGTCACTGTACCCCGGGCTCTCCCTCGACTGGTACGGCTGCCCTCCGAGGGAACCGACGATTTCATCTTCCTCGCCGATCTGGTCGCATTCCACGCGTCACGGATGTATCACGGGTACGACATCGTTTCTTCCGCAGCTTTTCGTGTGACCCGCAACAGCAATCTTTATCTGGCGGAGGAAGAGTCCCGCAATCTGCTGGAATCGGTACGGGCTGAACTGCACAACCGGCGCAAGGGAGATGCGGTGCGCCTTGAGATTGAATCCGACGCGGACCCTGAAATCATCGAGCGCCTGCGCACCAACTTCGAACTGGAACCCTGGCAGGTTTTTTCGGTGAACGGACCGGTGAACCTGTCCCGCCTGTTCAATATTTACGAGCAAACGGCTCATCCGGAACTCAAGTTCAAAACTTTTATCCCGCGCGAGTTGAGGCTCACCTCCAAGTCGCAGGATCTCTTTGAGGAATTACGCAGGCACGACGTCCTGCTGCACCATCCTTTCGATTCTTACGACGCGGTCGTCAATTTCATCGAGTCTGCTGCCCAGGATTCGAGAGTACTTTCGATCAAGCAGACGCTTTATCGGACCAATGAGCACTCTCTGATCGTTCCGGCCCTCATTGCCGCTGCCGAGAGGAAGGAAGTAACCGCGGTCGTCGAACTAAAGGCTCGTTTCGACGAAGACAGCAACATCCGCTGGGCGCGCGACCTGGAGGATGCCGGAGTACAGGTCTTCCACGGCCTGGTCGGTCTCAAGACGCATTGCAAGCTGTCGCTGTTAGTCCGGCGCGATCTTGATGGAGTGACCCGTCGTTATGCGCATCTTGGCACGGGGAACTATAACGCCAGCACGGCGCGAATTTATACCGACCTGAGCCTGCTGACGGCCGATCCGGAAATTACGAACGCAGTGCATGACGTATTCAATTTCCTCACAGCTTACGCCGAACATCCGAAGTATGACCCGCTGCTGGTTTCGCCGATCGATCTGGCGGAAGGCTGTCTCGCTTTAATCGCGCGCGAGGCCGAACACGCCCGCCATGGCCGTCCGGCACGAATCATCGCAAAGATGAATGCGTTGCTCGACAAGAACATCATCATGGCGCTGTATCGGGCGTCGCAGGCCGGGGTGAATATTGATTTGATCGTGCGTGGCATGTGTGCCTTGCGTCCTGGGGTGCGCGGGGTCAGCGATCGCATTCGGGTGCGCAGCATCGTTGGCCGCTTCCTCGAGCACAGCCGTATTTTTCACTTCAGCAATGGAGGCGAGGAAGAGGTGTATCTCAGCAGTGCCGATTGGATGCCGCGCAATCTTTACGAGCGTGTGGAAGTCATGTTTCCGCTAAAAGACGTTCTCGCCCGCGAGCGCGTGCGCCAGGAAATCCTGGATGCTTATCTGGCGGACAATGTGAAAGCACGCATTCTACTCAGAGATGGCACTTACGTCAGGACCTGGCAGGCGGAAGGCAAACGCAAGTCGCCGGCGGGCGCATCTGCCTTCAGTTCGCAAGACTTTTTACAAGGATTGGCGGACGGGAAGCAGGCGATGGAATCGATTCCCATACCCGCCACCCGCAAGGCTCGACAGGTTGTGCTCAGTAAGGGACGGTAAATTCTGATGATTATTTATTTCCTGCGTCACGCGAGTGCCGGTGAACCGGTAAGCAATCCCAAAAAAGACGAGAAACGCGCCCTTGACGAAACTGGCGTAGAGCAATGCGGCTATGTGGGACGGGCTTTGTCGGCGATGGACGTTCAGGTGGAGATTATTTTGTCCAGCCCGTTGAAACGTGCCGCCCAAACCGCGTCGCTGGTGGGCAACGAAATGGGACACGAGGGCAAGCTGCAATTCGAGGAAAGCTTACGCCCTACAGCTTCCTTTCAGGATTTTCGCAAGATGTTGGACAAATATGCCCGGCATGAATCCATCATGGTGGTGGGCCACAATCCGAGTCTGAGTGATTTTCTGGGCCGGTCCATCAGCGAAAACGGATGCGAAGCTACCGTGGAACTTAAAAAAGGGGCAGTGGCGCGGATCGAAACCAATCGCAACGCGGCGTCCCTGGTGTGGTGCCTGACGCCGAAGATTCTGCGGACTCTTTATGCCGCGGCCGCCGAAAGTTCGCGGCCAAAGACTTCCAAAAAATAGGCTCGTTCTTTTTCCACCGCCCACAGTTCCAAATCCACGCTGGCGCGCGGACGAGCCAGCAGTACCAGATTCACCCGGGTATCGATGACTTTCACTCGCGCTCCGCGCACCGCACCGCTGCGCCCCAGGTTCAGCGCTCGCGCCAGGCGCAGCAGCAGCGAGGCCTTGCGAACGTTCTCCCGGTCGGCCGGTTGCAGAACTTTCATTGCTGGATCTCCCGGCACCGGTCGCGATTTGCCCAGGTAGCGGGCGGTGGCGGCGATGATCCGCCTTTGCTCCGGCGTATAACCCAAAATTTCAGAATGGGCAATGATGTAGTATGCGTGCCGGTGCCGTCCGTTGCGGTTCACATAGTCGCCTACTTCATACAACATAGCCGCCGCCGACAGCCATTCTGCATATTCCGGCGGCAGACGATGCACGGATTTCAACGCCTTGAACAGATGCATGGCAGCTTCGCGTACCTGCAAAGCATGGTCCATGTCCACACCGTAGTGGTTGACGGCGGCGCGAACTGAGTCCCATCGCTCAGACTGAATGTGCTTTCCCGAGCGCGTGCTGCGGTCATATTCCGCCGCCATTTGGGCCAGCAATCCGTCGCGCAATCCCAGAGGGGAATAGCGGAATCCAGCGAGCTGGCAGAGCTCCAGGAGTTCGGAGTAGACCACTGCGCCCGCGATAACGATCTCAGCCCGGCGTGGCCCCACTCCGGGCAACTTGATGCGTTGCTCAAGGGGACGGCGCGCCAGCATTTTGGCAATGCGGCGCATTTGTGTGCGGGAGACCGCAGTCGCGCGCGGATCTTTGGTCTTGTAGAGATTATGGCCAACGGCGGCCAGGGACGCCGCTGTACCGGAAGTCGCTATTACGGCCTTGGGACGGGATCGCATGATGCGATCGGATATCCGTCCAATCTCGCGTTCGACAAAGCCTCGAAGACGCAGCAATTCAGCCTTGCGCGGCGGGTCATGCTGGAGGAATTCATTAGTGAGCCGCACCGCGCCCAGGGGCAAGCTCACGGTGTCGCGAATATGGCCCTGGGTAGAAATCGTCAATTCGCAACTGCCGCCGCCGAGGTCAACCATTAATACTGGAGCGGCACTTACCCGCAGAGTCGAAACCAGGCCAAGGTGAATCAACCGGGCTTCTTCCAGTCCGGAGATAATTTCGACTTTCCATCCGGTAGTCGAGCGGACCCACTCCAGGAACGCCTGCGAATTGCGCGCGTCGCGCAAAGCACTGGTGGCAACTACTCGTACGGAATCCGCGCCTTCCTGCTGTACCGCGCGATGAAAGCGGCGTAAAACTTTGACGGTATCGGCAATCGCTTCTGGAGTGAGCAGGCCGGTGCGGAAAACGCCGTCGCCCAGGCGCGTCACCTGGCGGTCTTCGTGAATCTCGCGCAGGCTGCGTCCGGAAAGACGCGAGATCTTCAAACGAACCGAGTTCGATCCGATATCGACCGCGGCCAGAGTCGGCATGGGGGCGGCATCAGTGTATCGCGGGTCGCAATGCGATGCCGAACTGTAGTTTAGATTAAGGAAATTGTTTCGGGCGAGTATGGAGTAAAGTTTCGGTTCCTGACCTCCCATCGGTAATCATTGGAGTTGTTTTGCTATGCTACGCGGATGCCCCGAGCCTTCCTGATTGACACCGACGTCGCCTCTGACGATGCAGTAGCGCTCATCATGGCGCTGCGAAATCCCGATGTCCGCGTGGTGGCGATCACCACCGTGGCCGGAAATGTCGGAGTTCAACAGGCCACCCGCAACGCGCTTTATACAGTCGAACTTTGTGGAGCCAGCGTTCCGGTGTTTATCGGCGCCGAAAAGCCTCTGCTTCGTGTGCATGAAAGCGCAACCTGGTTTCATGGTCGCGACGGCCTCGGAGATCACAACTACCCGGCGCCCCGTCAATCTCCCGGCAAACTGCACGCCGTCGACGCGATGATCGAAGCCATTGAAGCGAATCCTGGCCTCGTGATTGTCACGCTTGGGCCGCTCACTAACCTTGCCCTGGCGTTGACGCGAAAGCCGTCGATTGCGACGCAGGTTGGCCGCTGCGTGGTGATGGGAGGCGCTCCCTGTTGTGAAGGAAACGTAACTCCCGCCGCAGAATACAACATCTGGGTCGATCCGGAGGCTGCCCGGATTGTGATGGTCGGTGGCCTCCCCATCGAACTCGTAGGATGGCAAACTTCACGAGGCGATGCAGTTCTCAATGAAGGCGACATCGCGCACATCAGAGGATTCAAAAACAGAATTGCCGGTTTCGCCATCGAGTGCAACAGTCGAGCCCGAGAGGCCTACATGGAGCAGACCGGTGAGGATGGCATCTCGCTTCCTGATCCGGTTGCTATGGCGGTTGCGATCGATCCCACGATCGCTTCGAACTGGAGCGAGCACTATGTGGATGTCGAAATCCACAGTGAGCTGACACGAGGCATGACAGTAGTGGATCGCCTTAACGTTGCTGCCGACGACCGCAACCGGACGGTCTGGGCCCAGGTCTTACAAAATGATCGCAAACCCAAAGTGTGCTGGACCATAGACACAAAACGCTGGAAGGAAGCGCTCTTTTCATCTTTGAGATAGGTAATGCCGGAGCAGGGAATCTGGGGACGTCTCTTTGCTTCAGTGCTGGCAAGCTGCCGATTGGCTGAAGTCGTATAGATAAGCCCTCGCCCCGGTACTCTTGTACGAGTCCAGGCGAACGCCGATGTGATCGAATTGCTGCAGGAACAAATCCTCCTCTTGCAGCCCGTCACCAACCCAGATGTGGGAGAACAACACCCAGACGCGCGGTTGACCGCGAAGCCGGTTCAGATCGGTCACATAACAACCCTGATCAGTTCCGCAATCCACGCCAATCAGAACCGCACTTGGGTGCAGTTGGTAAAGTTCTGAGTAGTATTGGAATTGGTATCGAGCCCAATGGTAGACATACCAGGCATCGCCAGCCTGCTGACGGGTTTGAAT
Source organism: Terriglobia bacterium (assembly GCA_963765715.1). Taxonomy (GTDB): domain Bacteria; phylum Acidobacteriota; class Terriglobia; order Terriglobales; family Acidobacteriaceae; genus JAIQFF01. Next base: position 607,180 of record CAVXXN010000004.1, on the reverse strand, counting down.
GTATCGAATTGCAAGCTTGATGTCTTCAGGGCGCTGGGGATGGATCAGGGTTTGCGCGTCCATCCAGACAGGTTTTGCCAACAAAAGAAGGATGAGTGCGACCTGCAGTTGCCGCGAAAACTGTCCTCCGATATCGGCGATGGCCGCGGTTCCTTCGCCGATGATGAGAAACAAAATCGGCACGGCAAACAGAAGCAGTCTACCGCCCAGCGGATACTTGTGAAGCAGCGCCGCGATGAGCGTCACCAGCAAAGGACCTGCCAGCAGCCAGAAATGAACGCTTCCTTTGCGGGCCATTCTGCCGCATCCCAGAACGAAGCAAATCGCGCCGACGACAGAAAAACCCGCACCGGATCGTCGAATATCCCGAAAAATCGCTCGATTAAAAACGAAAAAGCCTGCCGCCACCAGAATGGCTGGGGAGGAAAATAGTTTCGCCAGAAATTCAGTAACTCTCCGTCCTCACTCAATCGGTGAAGCGAAATCATGTAATAGCCAAGGAAGCTCAAAGCCCATATCCCGCAGATACAAGACAACCGCACAACGCGACGCCGCTCATGATGAATCAGAGCAAAGCTCAGCAGCGCCAAACCTCCTCCTGAGAGTACAAATGCCGCCGGGTGGGAAAACCAGACGCTAAAGGCTCCGAGCAACGCAGCCCGGACAAGTTCACCGGTGGTCAATGGCGCGTCAGCTAGTCTGGACAGAAGCCAAAGCAACAGGAGCGTGAACGCGACGTCACTGGAATATTGCTTGGCCTCGGACGAGTAGTAAATCAGTGGACCACAGAAGGCGAACAAGCTCACGGCTGCCGGTACCGCGCACGGTGAAACGTAGAGTTTTGCCAACCGCGCAAAGAAGAGAAGTCCCAGGACTCCAAGGGCCAACGGGACCGCCCTCAGCGCCAACTCGCTGTTGCCCGCCAGTTTGGTCGCCAGTTTTTCCAGTAGGAGGAATCCGAACGGCGCTCCCTGGTGATACTCCAAAGGTTTGAAAAGACCAGTAACCGGACGGTGCAAGACGTTCAACGCCAGATACGCTTCATCGAGCCACAAGGACCGGTTCGTCACGTACTGGGCTGCCCGTAAGACCAGCCCCAACGAGATTGCGACCCAGATCCAATATCGCGAATATCGCTCCCATGCGCCCGCTGTCGGCGATTCCCGGGTTGCTGCGTCTCTTAAAAGATTGCTGGTCACTTAAGGTGTTGGAATCTGGGCCAGTCTATCTGTGAAGGATGTCGGGGTCGAGAGGTTGGGAATTTTGGTCAGGCGGCCCGCGACGGCGTTTTGAAGTAGGCCATCACGAAGAGGATGCCAAGCAGCAGGTCGACTCCACCGAAGACCAGGTCCGACGCGTGCATGCGGCCTTGGACGACAAGGATCACCACTGCAATGTTATAAGTGAATTTTTCGATCACGGAAGGGATCATTAGCGGGCGATGGCGAACCGGATCGTTTGCGATGATGAAGAAGGCGATCTGCCACGCCAATGCAGCACCCACGAACCCATAGAAAAATCCAGGGTGAGTGATTTGCGGAGGATCTTTCCGCCCGATAAGGTCAAACATGAAGTAAAGGGGAGCAATGACCAACAAGCCCCAGATGCCCGCAATCCAGAATACAACCTTGGCAAATTTCACGGCTGCTCCCTCAAAGATTCCGGTCTTGAATGGAGGACGGGCGTCTCGCCCGTCCAGCCCGGGCGGGGACGCCCGGCTTCCATTCGCCAATTCAGCAGGCTATGCTACCGCGGCGTCAGGGGTGGGAGTCTGTTGTGAAGCTGGCATCAAAGGCGTGACCGTCGCCCGTTTCTTTCCCTCCAGCGCCACCCGCATTTCCACCAGAGAGCTCACGCCCTGGCGAAATTTTGCTCGAATTACATTGCGCAGAACAGCTACCAGCGCCGATTGCTGAGAGCCACCAAACAGCTTTTCCGCTTTTTCCGCCAGTTGCGCCCAATCATGCCAATCGCCAAGAATGTCCTGCAAATGATTCAACTGCTCCACGAAACGGATAGCCTCAGGGCTTTTGCCCGCCATCTCGGCAATGTAACGTGCCCTCTTACCGGTGATCCGGAAGCAGTGCAAAGTGTCCTCAGTGACCGCGTTCTGATCTACGTTGAGTTTGGCGATTGTCTGCTTCGCTACTGCCAGAGGATTCGTATTTTTCGGAATTCGAAGGCCGTCCTCGGTTCGCTTCAGCCGCTTCCGCACTTCCGAGACAGTTCGTTTGTCCAAAGCTTTGACTAACTTCTTCTCCCGTTTTTCACGTTCCTCCGCCAGGGTGCCTATGAGCTGCGATTTGCGCGCAGGTTCCTGTGGAATTTTCAGACTTCGCAGGGCCGAAATCTCTACATCCAGATCTCGCACCCTTCCAGCTTTTTTCCGTAGGCGACTGAGCAGTTTCAGCAATTTTTTATCGTTGCGACTTCGAGACTGGGTAAGTTCCGCCGTCACCACTTCGACGCGGCGGCTGGACGTGCGGAATTTATGAATATTTTCGGGAGCGGGCTTATGGGCGAGTTTCTCCAGTTGGCGGTCAAGCTTGCGAAATGTGGAACGAATAATCTCTTGATTGAATGACATTCAAAACCCTTGGGAGACAAAACCAAAGCTGATATAAGACGTTCTGGGAATTGCAGAACCGCAGAAACGACATCCAGGGCCCTACAGAGCATTATGGCGGCGAACAGATGCTATTTTAACACTGCTGTAACACGCTTCTGCTAGCGTGCCATTGCATGGCAAATCGAGCCCTAGGAGCGCCTCGACTGACAGGACCGCAACCCCTTCCGGATCAAGCAGTTGCAGCTCAGTCCAAGGCCCAAGCCGATCTCCTGGTCAAGGCTGGTGACAGCCGCGTGGCCGACCGCGTTTTCTTTTATGCCATGTTGGCCTGCGCGCTATCCGTGATCGCCATCGTCTGCCTCATTGTTTACGAATTGATAACCAAATCCAGCATGTCCTGGCATGCTTTCGGCTTGAAGTTCTTCTTCCGAAGCGAGTGGGACCCGGTAAACGACCAGTACGGCGCCCTTCCTTTTGTCTACGGGACGATCGTCTCTTCGGCGTTGGCGCTGCTTATCGCAGTGCCGCTGGCAGTCGGCGTCGCTGTGTACATTACCGAAATGTCGCCGCGATGGTTGCGCGGTGCGCTGGCTTTCACCACAGAGTTGCTGGCGGCCATCCCCAGCGTCATTTACGGCTTGTGGGCGATTTTTGTCCTGGTGCCGCTCCTGCGCCAGTATGTGCAACCCTTCCTCGCCCGCTACCTGGGTTGGACAACCCTGTTTGAAGGACCTCCCTACGGCATCGGCATGCTCGCTGCGGGAATCATCCTCGCGATCATGGTCGTGCCCATTATTTCTTCGATCACCCGCGAAGTCATGACGGCCGTTCCGCAACAACAGAGAGAAGCTGTCCTCGCGCTTGGCGCCACCCGCTGGGAGATGATTCGAACCGGCGTTCTTCGCAATGCCCGGGCTGGCATAGCTGGCGGCGTAATTCTCGGCTTGGGACGCGCTCTTGGCGAAACCATGGCAGTCACCATGGTGATTGGCAACCGACCCGAAATTGCGAAGTCTCTTTTCGCTCCCGGCTACACCATGGCCAGCGTGATCGCCAATGAGTTCAGCGAAGCCACCGGCGATTTATATCTGAGCGCGCTCGTGGAAGTAGGTCTTGCGTTGTTCATCGTGACCATCATCGTGAACATTCTGGCGCAGTTCCTGGTGTGGACTGTCACCCGTGGTACCCCAGCGAGGAGCCATGCCTGAAAATGTGATGCTCCCGGCCAATTTTGCCGACGCTCCCATCAGCGTCTGGCGCCGCGGCCTGAACTCGCTCGTAACTCTCGCAGCGGCTGGCGCGGTGCTGCTGGTTTTGCTCCCACTGGGAGCGGTTTTTGGCTATTTGCTTTACCGGGGTCTCGGTTCGATCAACTGGGATTTCCTGACCCAGATTCCAAAGCCTCCGGGTGAAGCGGGCGGCGGCATGGCGAATGCGATCGCCGGTTCGGTTTACATCCTGATGATCGCCAGCACGTTCGGAGTTCCGCTGGGCATCGGTGCCGGCATCTATCTGTCGGAGTACGGACGCGGCACTCGCTTCGGCAATGTGATCCGGTTTACCGCAGACGTGCTCAACGGCGTGCCTTCCATCATCGTTGGCATCGTGGCCTACGGTCTTGTGGTGCTCACGCAGCACCATTTCTCGGCGCTCGCGGGTGGCGTTGCCCTAGCCATCATGATGGTGCCGACCATTACCAGAACCACAGAGGAAATGCTTCTGCTGGTACCGCAAGCGGTTCGCGAAGCGGCCTACGGCCTGGGAGTTTCCCGCTGGCGCACAACCCTTTCGATCACGCTCCGCACTGCAACTTCCGGAGTGATCACCGGGGTCATGCTGGCTTTCGCCCGGGTCGCGGGAGAAACCGCACCCCTGCTTTTCACCGCCTTCGGCAACCAGTACTGGAACTGGAAGATGAATCAGCCCACCGCGGCTTTGTCTCTGCAGATCTTTACTTACGCCATTTCTCCATTCGACGAGTGGCACCGCCAGGCATGGGCGGGAGCTTTGATCCTGATCGTCCTCATTGTGGCATCGGTCGGCGCCGTGAGATTTGTGGCCAGCCGGGGTATGCTAAAGGGAGCAAATTGAATTTATGGGTGTAGGCATCCAGGTTGACAAGCTGAACGCCTGGTTCGGCAAGACTCAAGCTCTCCACGACATCAACATGACGGTTGCAGCGAATCATGCGACCGCCGTGATTGGGCCGTCCGGGTGCGGGAAGTCTACCTTTGTCCGTTGCCTGAACCGCATGCATGAAACCGTGCCGGAAGCCCACGCCACCGGCAGAGTGCAAATCGGCGAAATGGACGTTTACAACGGAACGTCGGCGGTGCAGATTCGCCGTCGCATTGGCATGGTTTTTCAGAAAGCGAACCCGTTTCCCACGATGTCTATTTATGACAATGTGGCGGCTGGATTGACGCTCAATGGCTTCCATGACCGCAAGCGTCTGGATGAAATCGTCGAGCGCTCGCTGCGGCTCTCAGCCCTTTGGGATGAGGTGAAGGATACGGTGCGCAAGAAATCTGGCGCCAGCCTCTCCGGCGGACAACAGCAGCGTCTCTGTATTGCGCGCGCGATTGCGGTTGAACCGCAAGTGCTGCTGATGGATGAACCTTGCTCGGCCCTCGATCCCATCTCCACCGGAAAAATCGAGGAGCTCATCTTCCAGCTCAAGGAACGCTTTACCATTGTCATCGTGACTCACAACATGCAGCAGGCGTCACGTGTCGCCGAATTCACGGGTTTCTTTCTGCTGGGCAAATTGATCGAGTTCGACAAGACCGAAAAGATTTTCACCACCCCGTCCGACAAACGGACGGAAGATTACATCACAGGCAGGTTCGGATAATGGCGCGCACCCGTTTTGTACAGGAAATGGACGAACTCCGGGCCCGTTTGCTTCGCATGGGCGGACTGGCCGAGCAGGCCGTGGATCGCGCCTGCCAGGCATATATTGAACGCGACCTGAAGCGCTGCCACTTGGTGCTCGAAGGCGAAACCCAAATCAACATCATCGAGCGCGAAATCGATGAGATGGCCTTCGATCTTCTCGCCATGCAGCAACCCATGGCGGTCGATCTGCGCTTCATCCTCGCAGTGACAAAAATCAACGCCGACCTGGAGCGCGTGGGCGATCAGGCGGTGAATATCGCGGAACGAGTCATGGACATGGTCGATCTCCCGCCCGTCGACGATCTTCCGGTGGACATTCCACGGATGGCTGCGGCGGTTTCCGCCATGGTGCGGCGCGCCCTGGAGTCGTTTATCGAAGGCAAGGCCGAACTCGCCCAGGCTGTTCTGGAAATGGACAATGTGGTCGATCGCATGAAGGATGAAGCTTTCATTGTGCTGGTAAAAGCCATGAACGAGCGTCCGGACGTGACCCGCCAGGCTTTAGACGCTCTTCTGGTCGCACGCAATCTGGAGCGTGTTGCCGATCACGCGACCAATATCGCGGAAGACGTCATTTTCTGGGTACGGGGTGCCGACGTCCGCCACAACGTATCTCCGGAAACACCCATCCCGAACGAACTGGCCGGCTCTCACTAAACAGTTGTCGCATTGGGCGGAACGAGACACACACTGAAAATTGAAGTGTGCGGTTCGTTCCGCATGCGGCGATTTTCTACTTTGCCGCCGCCGCAGTCCCTGCATCCACATCCGCAAACGAAAACGCCAGGGAAACGTTGGGATATTCCTTGCCCGCGACTTCGACATAGGGATAGACAAAATAATTCAAAGGCGGGCCGTCCTGTGCCGGAGCCAATTTGAGATCGCGTCCCATGGTGAACTGGACCCGGTTTACGTCATGGGCGCCAAAGAAATAGTCCCGCTTTTCCTGATGCTTCCAGGCTTCCGAAATGTCCACCGGGATCCATCCATCCTTGGCTTCGAAGAAGTCGGCCCAGCAGTGATACCCCGCAATCTCAGCTGAATGTTTGTCGGCAGGCAGGGGAAAGCCAATTTCGAATCGTGCCGGAATGCCCTGTGAACGTGCCATGGCGATGAACAGCGAGTGAAAGTCCGTGCAGTTGCCCTTCTTGGCATCGCAGGCATACAGCACATCGCCATGTCCCCAGCCGGTTCCAGTCTTGTCGTAGCGCATGGTCGTGAAAACGTAATCGTAGATGGCGCGCGCCTTATCCAGCTGTGTGTCCTTGCCTTCGGTTACTTTCACTGCGAGGTCAGCGGGAAGTCCGGTGACCGGAACCAGTTTGTCGGGTTGCAGATACTCGTTGCGATCGCGATCCTTGAGTTGAACTTCGGCCAGGTGCGGCCTGGCGAGGCCCATGGTCAGCCGTTCGTGCCGAACCACGTCGTAGACGACTTCGAAAGTGCAGGTCGGCTTGTTTTGCTTTGGAGGTTTCGGCGTAGTACATCTCGTTTCCAAACCGCGACTCGTGGGTTGGCTTCAGCGGCAAGTCGCCGTTGACAGAAACCACTTTGACTTCCTGAAATTCATCGGAGTGCGCGGCCGGGATCCATACACGCAGTTTCTCTCCGGCAGGGACGTTCTTGACAGTAAAACCGTAGTGAAATGTAAAGTGTCGCGATCTCCTGCGCCGACGCCAGGGAAACAAATCGTAACCAGCAACAACGGCAGGCGATAGCTTCCGCAGCATATGCAGATCCTTTCAACTTTCTGTTTTAAGATTATTTCAGGAAACGACACACGGGCGTTTTATAAGGCGCCGCCTTCAAGTAAAGCCGCGTGTTTCGGATCGCATTGGCGGAATCATTCTAATTTAATCGGGTTCTGGGGTCACGGCTGCTCATGTAAATTTGTGATTAATCATTGTCATCGTCGTCGCGGCTGATTTATCGACGGGAATCCTCTTCTCAGAGGAAAAGCGCAGCTCGACAAAACAACCACTCCGCGTCCACATCCACAAGCGCACCTCAAGTAGAATCTCTCGGTGCCTCCCGCTATTCAATGCCGCGATTTACGTAAAACCTACGACGGCAAGCTCGAAGCCGTGCGTGGGCTGAGTCTGGAGATCCAGGCTGGCGAATGTTTTGGTCTGCTCGGTCCCAACGGAGCGGGGAAGACCACCACCATCGAAATCCTCGAGGGATTGCTCGAGCCGACCTCGGGCCAAGTCACGATTCTGGGCCACACCTGGAAGGAAAACGCGCGCGAGTTGCGCGAGGTCATGGGAATCTCGTTGCAGGAAACGCGGCTGTCCGAAAAGCTCAGCGTCCTTGAGACGATTGAACTGTTCTCCAGCTTTTACCGCCAGCCCCGTTCGGCGCGCGAGGTACTGGAACAAATGCAACTCGAAGAAAAAGCCGATGCCTGGGTTGGCAAGCTTTCGGGAGGGCAACGCCAGCGTCTCGCAGTGGCCACGGCGCTGGTAGGAAACCCCAAGGTTCTGTTTCTGGATGAACCCACCACGGGCCTCGATCCGCAAAGCCGGCGCCAGCTCTGGGACATCATTCGCGGCTTCCAGCAAGCGGGAGGCACAGTCCTGCTGACGACACATTACATGGACGAAGCCGAGCGCCTGTGTGACCGCCTGGCCATTGTTGACCACGGCCAGGTAATCGCCGAGGGCAGCCCGGCCGACCTGATCGATCGTCTCGGCGGCCATCACATGGTGGAATTCCAGGTTAGCGGCAACTCCAACGGATCCGGTGTCGATACCTGGCGCGCAATCCCGGGCGTGGAGTCGGTTCGAGACGATAATGGGCTGGTCTGTCTGAATGTCCGTGAACCCCACCTGACCATTCCCGCGTTGCTCGAAGTGGTCACGAAAGAGGGCAAGCAACTCATGCACCTGACCACTCGACAGGCTAGCCTGGAAGACGTTTTCGTGAGGCTGACCGGCCGCCATCTGAGGGAAGACTGATGGCACTCCCTTACTTAGCGCGACGCGCTGGGAATGCACCGGAGGGCTCGATTGACGACCGCAGTTCAGCAGACACCATGTGCGAACAGCGCCCCGCCGCAACCGGCGGTGGTCGGGCTTCATTCATCTGCTCGGCGTCCGCCTGCTGGAACTCAAGCGCGAACCCGAGGTGATCTTTTGGGTGTTTGGTTTCCCCATCATTCTGGCGCTCGGTCTTGGCATCGCCTTCCGTAACAAGCCCGCCGAGATTACTCCGGTTGCGGTCGTCGCCGGCCCTGGCTCCCAGGAACGCGTTGTCGTTGCTCAAACGTTCGCCGCGCGGGTCGTCGATTCGCGCTGACGTACTCGACGAACAACAGGCGCAGCAGGGATTCCGGCTGGGGAAATACGATTTGGTTATCGCTCCTGATGGCAAGGATAGCTTTCAATATCGCTACGACCCTGCCCGCCCGGAGAGTGTGCTTGCCCGTTCTCTGGTGGACGACGCTTTGCAAGCCGGCGCCGGACGCAAGGACGTTGTGACGACGTCAGCGGTCACCTCCAGCGAGCCCGGTTCGCGTTACATCGATTTTCTGATTCCCGGCCTGCTGGGGATGAACCTGATGAACTCCGGCATGTGGGGCGTTGGGTTCGCCCTGGTGGACATGCGCCAGCGCAAACTGCTTAAAGCGTTTCGTGGCGACGCCCATGCGGCGCTCCGATTTCCTGCTGGCGCTCATCAGCAGCCGGCTGGTCCTGATGGTGATTGAAATTGCGCTTCTGCTGAGCCTGGGGGTGCTGGTTTTCCACATGCAGGTTTTGGGATCGCTACTCACGATCCTGCTGCTGACAACGATCGGGGCCGTAGCCTTTGGCGGGCTGGGATTGCTGACCGCCAGCCGGTCGCAGAAAATTGAAGGAGTCAGCGGCTTGATGAACCTGGTCATGATGCCGATGTGGATCTTCTCCGGCGTATTTTTCTCATCGGAGCGCTTTCCCGCCTTGTTGCAACCGTTCATCAAGATCCTGCCGCTTACCGCCCTGAATGATGCCCTGCGCGCCACCATCCTGCAGGGAGCCTCCCTGGCGAGCCCAGTCCGAACGACTGCTGGTTCTGGTCCTGTGGGGTGGAATTTCCTTTGTACTGGCTCTGCGCTGGTTTCGCTGGACCTAAATCAGGTCATGCATTAGAAATTCCTCAAAGTCACTTCAGTTGCCCGCCGCGCCGCAAAGGTACACGTGTTAGAATCGAGTCAAGTTCTTCGAAAAGTCTGCTGGCCGCGCGAATTTTGGCGTTGCCAACCGGGACCTCGGGGAAGTATTCAACGGGCCTGACGCCACTGGCTTGTGACTCGCGAAACTGGCCCTTGATCGCGGGTTTCGGGCGAAAATTGTCCGTTGTCTCAGTACTAATATCTTTCCGCCACTTCGCGTCCGGTACAGCTTTCTTCGCTGCTGCTTGCTGATGTAAGGAGCCGGCATGAAGGTGCTCGAACGTCACGTCACTTACGGCCCATTTCTGGAGCGGCTGCGTTCCGCTCCTACCCGTGTTCTCTTGCTTGATTACGATGGCACCCTGGCTCCTTTTGTGGTGGACCGCACTCTGGCTTTGCCCTATCCCGAGGTGCCGCCCGCTGATCGGCCGCATCATGGCCCAGGGGACGCGCGTGGTGCTGATCAGCGGACGGCCGGTGCGGGAGTTGCTTCTTCTTAGCGGGATCTCTCCGCAACCGGAAATCTGGGGAAGCCACGGCCTGGAGCGGCTGATGGCCGATGGCCGTTATGAAGTCAGCTCGGTACCGGTTCACCAGGACTATCTGCTTGCCGCCATCAGCCTTCTTCAGGACGCTGGGCTTGGAGAGTCAGACCGAAGTCAAACCCGGCGGCGTGGCGGTCCACTGGCGCGGACTGGATGCCGCGAGGGCAGAGAAACTGGCCCGCGAAATCCCGCGGCTTTGGAAGCCGTTGCTTGACCGGGCTCCTGTCAGGTTGCTGGAATTCGATGGCGGTCTGGAACTTCGTGTAGCTGGTGCAGGCAAAGGGGATGCGGTTCGAGTCATCTTAAAGGAAGCAGGACCAGATGCGGCAGTCGCCTATCTGGGCGACGACCAGACTGACGAAGATGCATTTCGCGCGCTAAAGGGAAGTGGGCTGACGGTCTTGGTTCGTCCTCAGTCACGCCCCACCGGCGCTGAAGTTTGGCTCCAACCACCCCACGAGCTGCTCCAGTTTCTTAAGGAGTGGCTGCGTGCTTCAGGAGGTCAACATTGACGGATCTCGCAACCATGGCAGATGTAAAAGGACGCGTGATTAACGTTTCAAACCGCTTGCCCGTCCTGATCCGCAAACATGCCAGTGGCGCACGCGTAGAACGAAGTTCGGGAGGTCTCGCTACCGCTCTTGAAGCGGGTTGGCGTCACCAGCACGGCGTCTGGATCGGCTGGGCCGGCACTTCATCGACCCAGCATATCGAGCCGCTCCTGGCGAAAGCCTCCCAAAATCGCTCTTACACCTTGCGCTCGGTTTCTCTCACCGAAGAACGAGATCGCGAAGTTTTATTCCGGCTTCGCCAATGAAATTGTCTGGCCTCTGTTTCACGACATGCCTTCGCGCTGCAACTTCGATCCCGAGTATTGGGAGATCTATCAGCAGGTGAACCGTAAATTTGGACGGGTTGTCGCCGGAAACCGCCACCGACGACGACTTTGTCTGGGTTCATGACTATCACCTGATGCTTACCGCCGATGCCATGCGGCAAGCCGGTGTTCGCGCTCCCATGGGATTCTTCCTGCACACACCGTTTCCGGGTGCCGACGTGTTCGAAAAGCTGCCGTGGAAGAAACCGATCCTGAAGGCCTTGCTTCAGTTCGACGTGATCGGATTCCAGAGCGATCACGACCGCACCAATTTCGCCGCCTGTCTGCAGCGCTTGCTTCCAGAAGCTGTTATCGAACCGGGACGTGCCGAATCCTCAGGTCCGTCTTGGATGGAAGGCGAACTGTTATTGGTACGTTTCCTATCGGGATCGACTTCGAGGAATTTACGCGGCAAGCTGCGCAACCCGAAATCGAAGCCCACTCCGCCGAGATCAGAAGGCGTCTGTCGGGCGACACGTTGGTCCTGGGCGTCGACCGGCTCGATTACACCAAGGGCATTCCGGAGCGACTCAAGTCGTTCCGGTTGCTGCTGCGCCGGTTTCCCGAGCAGCGCGGACATATCACGCTGGTGCAGGTCGTCGTGCCCAGCCGCGAGGAAATTCCCAACTACAAGCACCTGCGCCGCGAGGTGGAGCTTTTGGTCAGCCAGATCAACGGCGAATTCACCGAGCCGGGATGGGTGCCGGTTCACTACATCCACCGGAATCTAGGCCGTGAAGAACTGCTGGCCTACTATCGCGCCGCCGACATTGGCCTGGTAACGCCGCTGAAGGATGGAATGAATCTGGTCGCCAAGGAATTCTGTGCGGCGCAGATTGACGAGCGCGGCGTCCTGATCGTCAGCGAGTTCGCCGGCGCCGGTCCGGAGTTGCGCAGTGGCGCAATCCTGGTAAATCCCAACGACTTTGCCGAAGTGGCACAGGCGTTGCACGACGCCACGCAAATGACCGCGGACGAGAAGCGCCGTCGCATGCGGCTGCTGCGCCAGATCGTGAAAGAACACAACGTGCAACGCTGGATTCGTTCATTCCTGCTGGCCATTCCGTCAGGCGATGCGGCCATCGCGAATAGTGCCCGCGCCAGCCAGTCCGGTTCTATCGTCACCTTCAAGCACCGGCGCGATCAGGACATGCCCGGAGTGGCGCTGGTTGCCACAGCCTTGTCACCGCATGATCGTCCAAGATACGAGATTGGCAGGGACGCAAAGTTGCGCGTTATCGGCCGTGCCGCAGGCGAAGACTAAAACGTCGTCGGCTGAGCAAAACCGGCGATCACTCGTTACTCCAGTTGCTTACCCTTGGTTTCTGGCAGCTGCGTTGCCACCGCGCAGGCCAGCAGAAACGAAGCGCCGCACAGGTAGAACGCCCAGCTCAATCCTTTTGTCTGGCCGACGCGTCCGATTACAAATGGCGCGATTGAACTCATGGTGCGGGCGCCGTTGTAGGTAAAGCCCAAAGCCCGGGCACGGACCGCAGTGGGAAAGATTTCGCTTCCGATAATTCCCGAGCCAGAAAAAAATCCTGTACCGAAAAATGCGAGCAGCGCTCCCGCAACCATCAGAATCCACGGCTGCCTCGCGCTGGCGTAAAGCGGAACTAGAAGCGCCGCCATCAACGTATATAAAATAAAAGATCTGCGGCGCCCAGATACATCCGCCACCCATCCAAAACTGGCGTATCCGGGGAACATTCCGGCCAAATTCAAGTACCACCAGCAGCGTAGTCGTCCCCATGATCCCAAAGCCGCGTCCACCCTGCTCCACCGGCAAAGAGAGATAGGGCGGAATCCACGTGAACAGTCCCCACCAGGCAAACATCCCGAAGAAATTCATCAACAGCAAAGCCAAAGTATGCTTCGCATAAGGCGGCTGGAAGATACGAACAAATCCGCCGTCCGACATGCGCGTTCCGGTGGACGAGCTTGGATTCGCCAGACTGGTTGTTTCTGGCCGTCTCGGCCCATCGCCTGTCCTGCCACATCTCCGACTCAGGGACGCCGCGCCGAATCCACAACACCACCAGCGCGGGAAGAATTCCGACGAAGAATGCCATCCGCCAGTCCGCATAGTGCAAGCACAATGCCCGTCACCAGCGCAGCCAACGCGTAACCGATCGCCCACGAACTCTGCACGATCGAGATGGCTTTGGCCCGCAATTCCGTCGGCCAGGTTTCAGCCACCAGCGTTGCCCCGGTATTCCATTCGCCTCCCATGCCGAGACCAAGGATGAAACGGAAGACCGCAAGCATCACCACCGAAGTCGCGAGGCCGGAAGCGAACGAACAGACCGAGTAAGTGAGAATGCTCAGCATCAGTGCGCGCTTGCGGCCCAGGCGATCCGCTATGAATCCGAAGGCTACGCCGCCGATACCGGACGCCAGAAGCGTCAGGCTGTTCAGAAGGCCCGCCGTGCCCTTGCTCATCCCCAGATCGCGCATGACGTGCGCGAGAACCAGGGCGTAGAGCATGGCGTCGAAAGCATCCAGCATCCAGCCCAGAGCGGCGGCAAGCAGTGTCCGGCGTTGGGCCGACGTGGTTTGGGAAAAGCCGGAAAAGATGCTCTGAGGCATCGGCAGGATTGTCGATTGCCTTTCAGGTAATTAGCAATCGAAAACCTGTGAAAACAGTTGTCGGTGGTCCGTGATTAGTTGGCCTTGTCGGAGGTCGCTAAGCGGTTCAGCCGCGGAGAACGGAGAGTTCGCGTGATTCTTCAGCAAGTGAAAATATCTTCGGGCCTTTTTTACGTCGCGGGCAATCTGCTCGCGCAGCGCCTCGACTGAAGGAAACTTGATCTCATCACGCAGGCGTTGCAGGAAATAGATCTCAACTTCGGTCTCCGGGCCCAGTTCGATGGGATGGAAGTTCAGCAAATGAGTTTCAATCGCAAACGATTCCGCTCCGAACGTGGGACGTCCGCCAACGTTCGTCACCGAATCGAAGCACTCTTCAGCCACCCGGGTGCGCGTGATGTAAACGCCATCCTTGGGAACGAATTCTTCGTAGCGGCTGAGGTTGATGGTCGGGACGGTGTATTTCGATCCGTATCCGCGGCCGCGCCCCGGAGTGGAGAGCATGCTGAACGGATGGCCAAGCAAGTGCCGCGCCCGGCTGATCCCGCCTTCCCCAACAGCTTGCGGATCTGGCTGCTGGATACCGGCTCCCCGCGCAATTTCATTTCCGGATAGACCTTGACCTCAAACCCCATCTCGCGGCCCAATTCGGCAAGCATCTCTACGTTTCCGGCGGCCTTGTGTCCGAAATGAAAGTTGAAGCCTTCGTGCACTTCGCGGGCATGCAGTCGCTTCTCCAAAATCTCTTCCGCAAATTGGCGTGGCGACATCAGTGAAAGATCGCGCCCGAAGGGAAGAAGCAGCACCGCATCCAGTCCGCTCGCTTCCAGCAGGCGCAACTTTTCCGGCGTCGGCGTGATCAGCTTCAGTCCCGAGTCAGGCCGCAGGATGCGAACCGGATGCGGCTCAAACGTGACCGCCATTGCCTTGGCCCCCTGCTGTCGCGCCCGGGTCACAATCTCGTGCAACACGTGACTATGAGCACGATGCACCCCGTCAAAGTTGCCGATGCTCACCAGCGTCGGCCCAAAGTCCGCGGGAACCTCATCGAGTTTGTGAAACACTGCATACGTAGAGTCTTCGATAGTAGAAGGCACCGGATCGCCAGGCATTCCTCAGCGAGATCTGCTTTTCTTAGCGCCCTTTGCGGTTAAAATCTTTGTTTTTTCTTTTCCTAAATCTCAAACTCCAGTTTCATCCCGTCATAGGACAGCCGCACATTCTCGGGCAACGTCGCGTTGGTAGCCTCGTGGGCCAGATCGTGCGAAATATGAGTAAAAAATGCGCGCTCGCGGTTTTACCCGCTCCACGATCCGCAACGAGTTCTCCACCGTCGAGTGCGTAGGATGCGGCTTGTGCCGCAACGCATCCAGAAAGAGGATGTCCAGATTCTCCAGTTGCTGGAACGACGCTTCCGGGACCAGGCTGTGATCTGTCAGATAAGCCGCCGACCCAAACCGATAACCATAGATCTCGGTCTCTCCGTGAATCACAGTCACCGGCTCAAAGCGTGCTCCGAACAAATCTAACGGGCCTTCCAGAAGTTTGAGTTCAACCTGAGGCAGGCCTCCAAATTTGTACTCCCCATCAAAAATGTAGCGGAACATATTGCGGATGAAAGCCACTACATCGGGCCTGGCATAGAGCGGCAGGCGTCCCGGTATGTGGTGATAACTCAACGGACGTAAATCGTCGATGCCCAGAATATGATCGGCGTGCGCGTGGGTGTAGAACACCGCGTCGAGATTTTTTATGTTCTCCCGAATCGCCTGCTGACGAAAGTCAGGAGTCGTGTCGATCAGCACCGATTTGCCGCCGTATTCGATCAGCACCGAAGGCCGGGTGCGTTTGTCGTGAGGATCGGAAGACCGGCATACCGGGCAGTCGCAGCCAATCGAAGGCACGCCCATGGACGTGCCGCTGCCCAGCACCGTCAGTGTCGCTTTCATCGTGTCGCGGGATTGGTGCCTGTGGCTTGGGGTGGCCGTGCCAGCGCGTTGGTGACCTCCACGTAGGCCATGCGCAACTCGTAAAGACAATTCTGCAGGAAGTTTTGTTCCGACGGCGTAAGGTTGCCCTTGGTCTTTTCCGAGAGCAGGCTCAGCGTATCGATAGTCTGCCGCGCCGCCAACAGGTCAATCCGCGGCTGTCCGCGCTCTTCCTGCATAAGTCCCAGCTGCAGCATGGCGGTCATGTACAGTGAAGCCATGAAGCGCTCGAAGGTCATCTCCATTTCTTTGGCAGAGTGACCGCTGAGTTCAACTCGAGCGTCCAGTTCCTTCGACGTCTTGCGATAGGCATCGGCCTGTTCTTTTTGTTCGGCCGCGCTCGGAGCAGGGGGAATAGACGGGTCAAGGCTCCCGGAATCCAGGCTGCTCGCAGAATCAAAAGTATTCGCTGAATCTGCCGGCGAAGCAGCTTCCGGAAAGGGCGTTACTGCGGTAGGCGGTTCCGGTTTGGAAGTAGTGATCTCTTCTTCGCTGACTTCCTTGCGCAGTTCTCCGTCGGATGTGAATAGCCGACGGTCGGTCACGGTGAAACTGTCTTGTTTGTTTTCAGCCATATTTCTTCCTTCGACCACTTTCTTTGTTGTTACTTGGATGCGTGCGCAAAAGGAACGGTCGCGATGGTGGCTTCGCTGCCTCCGGCGTCCACCATTTTGCCGGGAGTCTGCAGCTTCTCGGCGAATATAGCCCAGAGCAACGCCACGATCCCCACTCGCCAGGGGCAGGGAAACGGCGCTGGTGATTTCGCCCACTTCTTTTCCCTCGACCTGAATCTTGCTGCCAACGGCAGGCAATGCTCCACGAACGTCAAACCCAGTGAACTTTCGCCGCACCTGGCCGCGGGAACGAATGCGCTCCACAATTTCCTGGCCAACATAGCATCCCTTGACGAAGTTCAGGGCGCGATCCTGTTCAGTCTCCTGCGGCAGATCACGTTCCCGGATGTCGACGCCGTAGCGCGGAACTCCCGCGGCAACTCGCAACAGTTCGACCGCTGCATCTCCTACCGGTGTAGCGCCTGCCTTGACCAACGCCTGATGCACACTCGGAACACTATTGGGAGCCAGCCACAGCTCGAACGATTCGACGAGTGTATTGTCACCGCGAACCAGAGTCATGTTGACCTGCTGCCACGTCAGTTCGACAAACTGCAGAGGCCCAAGCTCTGGGATCTCAATGCCCGCCGCGATAAGGCATTTCCGCGCCGCCGGTCCGGCAATTCAGATTGCGGTCATCTTGCCGCTGATGTCGGCAACTTCGACGTCATCCATGATGATGTATTTATCGAACACTGCAAGAATCTTTTCGACCTGCGACTGATCGGTATCGACCAGAAGCGACTCCCCACGGTTGTAGGCGTAAAGGTCACCGAGGATGTGTCCCTGCGGATTGAGAAGAAAGGCATAGACGCCACGCCCAACTGCCAAATCCCGCACATTGTTCGTGACCATTCCGTTCAGCCAGCGTACCCGGTCACTCCCGCTCAACGAAATCTTGGACCTCGAACCGAGATCATGGACACCGGAACCCGATATCAGCGCCTGAAATTCCGCGCGTACGTCGGCTGAACCGGTCGATCCGGTGTCCGGGGGTTGTACGCCAGACGCGTCTGCGCTGTTATGTTGAATCGCGTAGTTCATGAGCTCTTCCTATTGATTATAGCGGACGATTGCGTTGTGGCAGATGCCCGAGTCTGCGATATGATCCAGCGTTCAACCGACACATGCCGAGGAAATGATCATGAGAATGCTTCGCGCCGCCACCATTGGATTACTTCTCCTGGCCTGCACAACTGCGTGGGCCCAGAGTGATGCACAGAAGGCGCTGGAAAAATTCAAATCGCTGGTTGGAACGTGGCAAGGTAAGACCGTCAAAGGTCAACCGGTGGAAGACACCTACAACCTGACGGCCGGCGGCACAGCGGTGATGGGCAACGACAAGATGGGCTCCGAAGAAATGCTCAGCCTGTTTTACGTGGACGGCAACCGCCTGCTCATGACCCATTTCTGCCCCTCGGGCAACCAGCCACGGATGCAGGCAACCATCGCGCCAGACCTCAAGACCATCTCCTTCGATTTTCTCGACGCCACCAACCTGCCCAGTCCGCAGGCGGGACACATGCATCACGCGGTATACATCTTCACCGACTCCGACCACTACAGTCAGGAATGGACCTGGATGGAAGACGGCAAAGGCACAACATTCCGCTCCGAGATGCAACGAAAAAAGTAACTATTCACAAAGCGATTTTCTTTGCGCTCTTTGCGAGGGCTTTGCGTCCTCTGCGGTTAAAATCTTTTGAATTTCACCCACCGAAAACTGGAGGCATATGACAACCTCCAACCAACTTGATAATCTCCCTCAAGTGAGCCCGAAGAAACGCATAGCACTGATCCCCGGCGACGGCATCGGCCCGGAAGTAATCTCGCAGGCGGTCAACGTCATCCAGGCGTCGAAGGCGCCCGTCGAGATAACCCAGTTCGACTGGGGCGCTACCCGCTACCTCGCCGACGGGATGACCGTCCCTCCGGATGGCTTCGCCATGCTGGGCCGCGACTTTGATGCCATTCTGCTGGGTGCGCTGGGTGATCCGCGTGTGCCTTCAAACATCCATGCCAAAGAGATTCTCCTCGGCATGCGCTTCAAGATGGATCTTTATGCCAACGTGCGCCCGGTGCGTCTGCTGGATGCTTCACTCTGTCCATTGAAGGCGATTGAACCCAAGGACATCGATTTCGTCGTGGTAAGGGAAAATACGGAAGGCGCTTACACAGACGCCGGCGGAGTCTTCAAGCAGGGCACGCCGGATGAAATTGCGGTACAGGAAGACATCAATACGCGAAAGGGAGTTGAGCGCGTGATTCGCTACGCTTTCGAATATTGCGAACGCCACCGGAAGCATGATGGCAGTCCACGCCAGCGCGTGCTGATGTGTGACAAGTCGAACGCCATGACCCACGCCGGAGGCTTGTGGCAGCGGGTGTTCAAGGAAGCGAGCAAAGAGTATCCGCAGATTACGGCCCAGCATCTTTACGTCGATGCGCTGTGCACCCAGATGGTCCGCGATCCACGACAATTCGACGTGATCGTAACCAACAACATGTTCGGCGACATAATCACCGATCTGGCCGCAGGCTTACAGGGTGGACTGGGCATGGCGGCCAGCGGAAACATCCATCCGGGAAAGACGTCGATGTTCGAGCCGGTCCACGGCTCTGCTCCGCCCCTCACCGGAAAAAATCTAGCGAACCCATTCGGGGCGATCCTGACCGCCGCCATGATGCTGAGACACTTGGAACTCGCAGAAGAAGCCGACAAGATCGAAGCTGCGGTCTTGGAAGCCGTGAAGCAAAAGAAAACCACCCAGGACATCGGCGGCACGCTGGGCACTCTTGAAGCCGGCGAATGGGTAGCGCAACGAGTCGCCGGTCGGATTTAAGCTTTCAGTCAGCGGTCATCCTGAGCTCGCGAAGGATGCGGCGCGTGGTGCTTCGGATCGAAAGTGATTTTCTTCGCGCCCTTAGCGGGTGCTTAGCGTCCTTTGCGGTTAAAATCCTTTCGATTAAGCCCTCCGCAAGCCCGGACTAGCAAATGACAGCCCCTAACAGGCCTTATCGGCGTGCACGCCAGATCATTCAGGACTGAAGTCCCTCAGGATGACGCAGGTAGGGTGGACGAGTGCATAGCAGGAGTCGGACAAAGCCTGAGTCGGAACGCTTCCCCATGTACATACAAGAATGAACGTACAAAATGTTCCACGTGGAACACTTCAGCAGTACGCTTCTGTATAATCACCATTCTGTTAAGCGACCACTGAATTCCTGAGAGGATCTTTGCCGCAAGCTGAAATCGGAATCATCGGAGGCAGTGGGCTGTACTCCATGCCCGGCCTGACCAAAGTGAAAGAAGTGCGTCTGAAAACGCCCTTCGGCCAGCCTTCCGACGCCTATGTCATCGGCACACTGGAAGGACGCAAAGTTGCGTTTCTTGCCCGCCACGGACGCGGCCACCGCATCCTGCCCACCGAGCTGAATTTCCGCGCCAACATCTATGGTTTCAAGCAGCTGGGCGTGGAGCGAATCGTTTCCATCTCCGCGGTCGGATCGTTAAAGGAAGAGCACAAGCCTCTGGAGTTCGTCATTCCTGACCAGTTCTTCGACCGTACCCGCCATCGTGTCGATACATTCTTTGGAAATGGGATCGTTGCTCATATCGCTTTCGCGGATCCAATCTGCGCCGAACTGGCCGGGGTCGTCGAGGGTGCGTGCAAGAAAGCAGGAGTGACCGCGAAGCGCGGTGGGACCTACCTCTGCATGGAGGGCCCGCAGTTTTCCACCAAGGCCGAGTCCAACATCTATCGCAGCTGGGGCATGGACGTGATCGGCATGACCAACCTGCAGGAAGCCAAACTGGCGCGGGAAGCGGAGATTTGTTACGTCACCGTGGCCATGGTGACCGACTACGATTGCTGGCATCCGCATCACGATTCGGTGACGGTCGACCAGATCGTGGCTGTGCTGCTGAAGAACGCGGAGAATGCAACTACGGTGGTTCGCGAGACTGTGGCGGGGATGCCCCAAGGGCGCAGCTGCAAATGCGGGTCGTCCCTGGCGCATGCCATCATTACCGACCGCAGCAAGATTCCCGCGGCAACGCGGCAGAAACTGAAATTGATTCTCGACAAATATCTGAAAGTCAAAAAAGCATGAGCATTGTTGTTGTAGGTTCAGTTGCGTTCGATACTATTGCGAGCCCTTCCGGCAAAGTGGAAGACGTCCTGGGAGGCGCCGCGACATATTTCGCGCTCGCGGCCAGCTATTTCACCCAGGTCCGGGTGGTGGCTGTGGTGGGCGAAGATTTCACCGCCGAGCACGAAAATGTCCTGAAGAAACGCTGGCGTGGACACGCGCGGAATCGAACACTCCAAAGGAAAGACATTCCGCTGGGGCGGGCAGTATCACGACAACCTGAACGAAGCCAAAACGGACTTCACCGAACTGAACGTCTTCGAACAGTTTCAGCCGCGCATTCCAGCGGAGTATCAGGATTCAAAGTTTCTGTTTCTGGCCAATATCCATCCGGACCTGCAAGCGGCGGTGCGGCGAAATATGAATGGGGTGAGCCTTACCGGCGGCGACACCATGAATTACTGGATCAACGGCACGCGCAAGGAGTTGATCGAAACACTGAAGCTGGTCGACGTGCTGCTGATCAACGACACTGAGGCCAAGGCGCTTGGCGGCGAAACCAACCTGCCGCGCGCGGCGCAAAAGGTGCTGGCGCTTGGGCCGAAGGCGCTGGTCATCAAGCACGGAGAATATGGTGCGACCATCTTCTTCCGCGAAGGCGCATTCGGTATCGGCCGCCATCCTTTTCGCGCGCCGGCTTTGCCGATCGATGAAGTCAAAGACCCGACGGGCGCCGGCGATTCTTTCGCCGGAGGCTTCATGGGCTACATTGCGTCGCAGGAAGAGCTGAACCGCGAAGTTCTGAAGCGCGCTCTTTTTTATGGCGGCGTGATGGGGTCGTTTGCCGTCGAGCGCTTTGGCACCGAGCGTTTGCAATCGCTGACCCGCGAAGAGATTGATGCCCGCTTTCAAATCTTTCGCGAACTAACCCATCTGGAATGAGGGAGCCGACCATCCGGCGCTGGGACCGCGAAACGGCTCTGCTGGCCTGGGTTACAGCCTGCGTATCAGTTTTCTCCTTCCTCTATTACTTTCGCCACGGCGATATCCTTCTCTATGGTGACGCGGTCGCGCATATCAACATTGCGCGCCGGGTATTCGACTCCCGCACTCCCGGTCTTCTTCAATTGGGCACAGTCTGGCTGCCACTGCCGCACCTGCTGATGATCCCGTTTATCCTCGTCGATAATTTGTGGAGAACCGGCGCCGGAGCATCGATTCCATCGATGGCGGCCTATGTTCTCGGGACGCTTGGCATTTTCCGCCTGGTCCGCGGGGCGCCTGATTTTTCACACAGCGATATCACGGCCCGGATTGCCGCGTGGGGAGCGCCGGTCATCTATGCCGCAAACCCAAATCTGATTTATCTCCAGACAACCGCCATGACTGAACCTCTGTACATGGCGTTGTTTATCTGGACGGTAGTCCATTTCAGCGAATTCGTTTGGGATGCGAGCGATCGTGCGGATGCGCGAGACGCGAACGCTTCTTTATCGCTTCTGAAGTGCGGCCTTTGTCTGGCGGCGGCATGTCTGACGCGCTACGACGGGTGGATGGTTGCGGCGGTGATGACCACGAGCGTGTTGATTGTGGCGTGGTTTTCGAAGCAGAAAGACAAACAAAGCGGTCGGGTGCTCCATCGCAGCGTGATGAAGTTCGTTCTTTTGGTAGCGGCGGGTCCTGTACTGTGGTTGGCCTACAACGCGATCGTCTATCGCAATCCGCTGGAATTTGCCAACGGGCCTTATTCGGCCAAGGCCATCGAGTTGAGGACCCCCGGGGCTTCGCATCCGGGCAGTCATGATCTGCCAGTCGCCTTCAGCTATGTTCTGAAGTCCGCTGAACTAAACCAGGCGTCGGGAAACTGGCAAAGACTGTGGATCGTAATAGCGTTGGCTGGAGTGATCATTTGCCTGACCGGCAGGACGGGAAGCAAGAGGAATTCCGACTTGAGCCAGAAAGCGACGCGTTCTCGGTTGTGGCCTCTGCTCCTGCTGTTGATCCCGCTGCCGTTTTACGTCCTCTCCGTGGGTTACAGTGGCGTGCCCATTTTCGTGCCGGTATGGTGGCCGTTTTCTTACTACAACGTTCGCTACGGATTGGAACTGCTGCCAGCCTTTGCAGTATTCGCCGCTGTCACAGCTCGCTTTGTGGCGGCATGGGCGCGGAGTCTCCCTGTCCGCATTGGCATCGGGACGGTAATGCTGATCGTCGTAGCTGCAAGTTACGCTTCCATCTGGCGGAACCCGATCTGCCTTCAGGAAGCGCGGATCAACTCCCGCACCCGGATGGGACTGGAGCGCGAACTTGCCGACTTTGTGAGGGCGCTACCGCTTGATTCCACCATCCTGATGTACTTGGGCGACCACGTAGGCGCGTTGCAGCAGGCCGGCATTCCTTTACGACGAGTGATCAACGAGGGCAATCATCGAACCTGGAAGCAACCAGTCGATGACGAGGGATTGTGGGAACGGGCATTGCTCAAGCCCGCGCAATATGCAGACTTCGTCATCGCCTTCGATGGAGACGCGGTTTCGACCGGGTTACAGAAACAGGACCTGTTTCCGCTTGCTGTGATTCATGTTTCCGGCCAGCCAAAAGCCACGATTTACCAGGCACATCGTGATCTCCGGTAATCATCACCGTTAACTTCCGCCTTCGGAAGCCGCCGGAATTGCAGTTTTCCGGTGATAAAATTCAGCCACTCACTGCCTATGCCGATCATGCAACAGATCCACGACGTCCTGCATTACGAAATGTCGGCGGCGGGGATTTTTTTGTTGCGCCTGGTGATTGCGGCGGTCCTCGGCGGCCTCATCGGGCTGGAACGTGAGATCAAGCATCGCCCGGCCGGGCTCCGAACCAATCTTTTTATCTGCGTCGGCGCCGCCATGTTCACGCTGCTCTCCGATGCGCTGGCAACGCGCTTCATCGGAGACCACACGCGGATTGCGGCACAGATTATTCCTGGCATTGGTTTTATCGGGGCCGGTTCGATCCTGCACAATCGGGGCGATTTCATCACGGGTATTACTTCAGCGGCTACATTGTTCGTGGTCGCTTCGGTGGGCATGGCTGTGGGTGGAGGTCTCTACTTAACGGCGGTTTTTGCCACCGCGCTGATCTTGTTGTGTCTTTTCATCCTGGGCAACGCCGAACAACGATTTAATCTGAAGCTGGCGATCCGCACCTATGAAGTGACTGGAAGCAGCGCAGACGTCGTGAGCAAGGAGGTAAACCGGATACTGGAATGCATCCATGCCATGATGCAGGATGTTCAGGTCGCAGCTACCCCGCAGCACGTACGCGTTCAATTCGATCTTGAGGGAACACGCAGGGAACATCTGACAGTGCTGCAGGCCCTCAAGCAGTCTTCCGTCCTCGAGAGTGTCATCCCATTGGGACGGGTGCAGACCGAATGACGCCATCCAGTCCGGTAATTCCGTTTGTCAAAGCCAGCGCATGCGGAAATGACTTCCTGATCGTTGAAGGTTCGTTCGCGTCGTCCGACATTAGCGACCTGAGCAAACGCATGTGCGAGCGGCATCTTGGCGTCGGTGCGGACGGCGTGGAATGGCTTTTCCCGGCACCCGGCGCTGACATTCGCGCGCGATTGTTCAACGCAGACGGGTCGGAGGCGGAAATCTCGGGCAACGGAACGCGATGCGTGGCTGCCTATCTTTGTTCCGAAGCGAACAGTTCCGAGCGCGCCGACGCTTCAGGAGCGCCCAGAAACATCTTCAGCGTAGAGACGGGAGCAGGAATCAAGAGTTGCGCACTGATCAGTCATAACCGGTCACAATACGAATTTGAGATTGCGATGGGAGAGCCGGTAGTGAGTGATGAACTGACTCTCAAGTTGTCGTCCGGGGAAATGCGCGGAATACCGGTTTCCATGGGCAATCCGCATTACGTGGTCTTCACCGACGAGTATACCCCGAACTGGAAAGTTCAGGCCGCGGAAATAGGACGCGATCGTAACTTCAAAGAGGGGATTAATGTTGAGCTCGTCATCGTAAGAGATAAAAATAACGTTGAGGCCAGATTTTTCGAGCGCGGGGTCGGAGAGACGCAGTCGTCGGGCACGGGATCATGCGCTTCGGCCGTGGCCGCCATCTCAGCGAAACGAGCACTGTCGCCGGTGAGAGTGCACGCTCCCGGAGGAATCCAAACCGTACGCTGGGAAGGACAGGTTTTCCTTCGCGGAGCGGCGCAATTAATTTGCCGGGGAGAATTCCTGGTCTAGGTTCCGGATGTTACGTTCGCCAGTCGATATTTAATGCCCTCTGATCGCACAGTCGCGCGCATCAAGCCGCCTTCGCTGCAACGCGGCGACACGGTTGGGATCGTGGCTCCCGCCAGCAACATTAAACCTGACCAATTGGAAGCGGGGTGTGAATCGCTACGGCGGCTGGGATACAAGCCTTTGTACCTTGATTCGATCTTCGAGCAAGATCTGTACTTTGCGGGCTCGGCGAAGCGGCGGGCTGGTGAACTGGAAGAAATGTTCGTGCGTGACGAGGTGCGGGCCATCGTTTGCGCGCGTGGCGGGTATGGCGCCAACTACCTTCTGGATTTGCTGGATCTGAAAAAGATAAAGAGCCATCCGAAGATTTTCGTGGGCTACAGCGACTTGACCACGCTTTTGACATTCTTTACGGACTCGGCCGGCTTTGTCACTTTCCATGGACCGATGGCGGCCAAAGACTTTACCCATTCCGACGGAATCGACCTGGCAAGCTGGGAAAGCGCTCTGAACGGAACCTCGGAATGGACACTCGAGCCGGACGCAGAAGTGCGATCGCTGGTTGAGGGGAGAGCCGAGGGCATTCTCTATGGCGGATGCCTGTCGTTGCTGGTCGCTTCCCTGGGCACAGCCTACGAATCCGCACCGGAGGCACCATTCTGTTTATCGAAGATATCGCGGCCAAACCGTACCAAATCGATCGGATGCTGATGCAGCTGAAACTGGCCGGAAAGTTTGAGGGGGTTCGCGGCATCATCTTCGGGGAGATGATGGATTGTTCGCAAAAGCAAGGTCAGGGATATAGCCTGGAAGAAGTTGTGTTGCGTATCGTGGGTGACCTGCGGATACCTGTCGCTTACGGACTACGCTCGGGACATGTTTCCCGGGAAAACATTACTTTGCCCTTCGGGGTGCGCGCGGGATTGACGGTCCGCGCCAGCGGAGTCGAATTGAAGATGTTGGAAGCAGCCACAGCAACCGCGGTTTCCTCGCGGTCTGGGCGATGAGATTTCGAGTTCCGGGTGAATGGAAAATGTGCGCGACTGGAAATTATGGGCGATAAAAAACATATCCATCTGATTGGCATCTGCGGCACCGCCATGGCGTCGCTGGCCGGCATGCTCAAGCAACGGGGCTTCCATGTCACCGGGTCGGATGCGGCAGCCTATCCGCCAATGTCCGACTTTCTTGCCTCGCTGAGCATTCCGCTTGCACAGCCTTTTGCGGCGAAAAACCTGGAACCGCGACCCGACATTGTCGTGGTAGGCAATGCTATTTCGCGGGGCAATGTCGAACTTGAGTATGTGCTTGACCAGCGCATTCCATTCTGTTCGCTGCCGCAAATCCTGCACGACGAATTTCTGCGCGGCAAAGAAGTTCTCGTTGTCGCCGGAACCCACGGCAAGACGACGACCACGTCGATGCTGTCGTGGATTTTTGATCAGGCAGGTGTGCAGCCTTCTTTTCTGATCGGCGGCATTGCGGAAAATTTCGGCAGCAGTTTTCAACTGGGAGAGGGCAAGCACTTCATCCTCGAAGGCGATGAGTACGACACCGCATTTTTCGACAAGGGACCGAAGTTTCTGCACTACTTTCCCGACGCGCGTGATTCTGACTTCGGTCGAGTTCGATCATGCCGATATCTACAAAGACCTTGACGCTGTGGAAACAGCTTTCAAGCGGCTGGTAAACCTGATTCCGGCGCGGGGACGGCTGTCGCCCTCGACACTGGAGAGAGCGTCGAACGCTGTATAGCAAGGCGTTTTGTCCGGTGGAACGATATGGCAACAACAGAGAACGCAATGTGGCAGGTAACCAATCTGCGGCTCGATCCATCGGGAACGTCGTGGACTGTACTCCGGAAGGGTGAGCACTGGGCCGACTTCGAGTTCTCTCTTGCAGGTGAGTACAACGTGATGAATGCCACGGCTGCGGCGGCGATGGCATCAGGCTGCGGAATTCCGACAGATAAAATTGCGTCGGCGTTGAAGACATTCAAGAGCGTGAAGCGACGGCTGGAGGTCCGGGCGCAGGTGAATGGAATCACCATCATTGATGACTTCGCCCACCATCCCACGGCGATCGCCGGGACACTGAAGGCGCTGCGCGCGCGCTATCCTGGGCACGCCTCTGGGCGATTCTCGAGCCGCGATCCAACACCCTTCGCCGCAACGTGTTTCAGAACGAACTGGCCCAGAGCCTGGCGGTGGCGGATGAAGTGATCGTGGCCAACGTGTTCAAGTCGGAAAGCATCCCCGAGGCGGAACGGATGGATATCGATACTCTTACGGCGGAAGTCAAGAAGCAAGGAAGCCGCGCCCGCATGTTCGCCGACGCGGATGCCATTGTGCAGGCGGTCGCGCCTGAGATGCGGCCGGGTGATGTGGTGGCGATCCTCTCCAATGGCGGCTTCGGCGGTATTTACGAGAAGCTTCCGCAACGGCTGAAGACCCTGGGCGGAGGTTCTTCCAGCGACCATCCATTGAAGGCATCTGCCAAAGCGTGAACCGAAAAGCCAGATTGAGGCTCGCGTTTATTCTCGGCGGATTCGCCGCGCTGCTGACGTTCCCCTGCGATCCCAGCCGCGGCGCAGGTTCGTTACGAAATCTCGCTGGCGGATACGTCGCGGCACATGGTCAAGGTGAAGATCCATCTTGCCCCGGGCGCTTCTGAGCGGGACCTGCAACTGCCGGTCTGGAATGCGATTTATCAGATTCGCGATTTTGCCGCAATATGTGAACTGGGTGCATGCAAGCAACAACGCTGGGAAGCCGCTTGCGATCAGCAAAAAAGATAAAAGCCGATGGCACATTGACGGCAGCGAAGGCGGATGCGGAAGTTTCGTATGAAATCTTTGCCGACCTGCCCGGACCTTTCGGCGCGCAGTTGAATGCGCACCATGCATTTTTCAACCTGGCGGAAATTCTGATGTATCCGGTGGACGCACGCGGGTCTTCCATGCAGGTTCGGTTCACAGAGATTCCGTCCGGCTGGCGAACAGCGACCTCACTCGCAACTTCTTCGGACGGCTTCACGGCAGAGAGCTATGACCGACTGGTAGACGCGCCAGTTGAGATGGGAACGTTTCAGGAATCTGATTTTGATGAAGGCGGCGGACACTACCGGGTGGTCGTCGATGCGGAGCCGGCGGACTTCGACATACAGAAAATGATTTCCACGTTGCGCCACTGGTGGCTTCGGCCACCGACTGGATGAATGACCGCCCCTATCAGACCTACCTGTTTATTTATCATTTTCCGCACGGTCCGGCGGGAGGCGGCATGGAGCACGCTTATTCGACCGCTATTGATATCAACGCGGGGCAGCTTGGCGAGGAGATCCGCTGTCGCTTGGAGAACTAACGGCGCACGAGTTTTTTCATCTGTGGAATGTCAAGCGCATCCGCCCCAATCGATCTGGAGCCGGTGGACTACACGAAGGAGAATTACACCACCGCGCTCTGGTTCAGCGAAGGCGTGACGACGACCGCGGCGAATTTCATCCTGCTGCGTGCCGGATTGCTGAATGAAGACCGCTATCTCAGAGGCCTGGCAGCAGAGATCGGCGAACTCGAGCGCCGCCCGGCTCATCTCACACAATCGGCGGAAGAGTCGAGCCTGGACACATGGCTTGAAAAGTACAGCTACTACCATCTTCCCGCGCGCAGCATTTCCTATTACAACAAGGGAAATCTGCTCGGCGTAGTGCTCGATCTGCAAGTGCGCGAAGCCACAAAAGGATCGGCGTCACTGCGCGATGTGTTCTGGCTGATGAATCAGAACGCACAGAAGGGACAATTCTTTTCGGGCTCGGAAGGTGTACGACAGGCTGCGGAATCCATCTGTCACACCGATCTGGGCGGGTTCTTTCAGAAATATGTCGCAGGCACGGAAGAGATTCCCTGGGACGATTTTTTCAGGACCGTCGGGCTGCGCGTGGTGATGAACATAAACACGGTGGCTGACGCGGGTTTCGCGGCGTCGCGCAATTTCGATGCTTCTCCGGTGGTTGCCCAAATCACTCCAGGTAGTGAAGCAGAGCGCGCCGGACTGCAGGTTGGCGACGTCATCCTGGAAATCAATGGCAAGGTCGCGACCACGGACTTCGATCAAAGACTTGCTGAAATGCGTCCCGGAGATAAACTTCATCTGCGCGTGCGGACTGCGCACGGCGAAAATGAAATGCACTGGAAACTGGCCGGCCAAAAACAGGCTGAGTTGAGTGTAATCGATATCGACAAGGTCACGCCGCAGCAAAGGGCCCGGCGCGCCGCGTGGCTTCGCGGGGAATCTGAAGTATCCGGAGCGCCTCACCCGTGATTCGCACTGTCGCGATGCTCGCCTTCTGGACCGTCGCTTTGCCGGTAGCCGCCATTCTGTGCTTTCCCTGGACGTTCCTGACCGGAGACATTCGATTTTTGTATCGCGTGGCGATGTGGTCGGCGTGGACGGGCGTCCGCATTACCGGAGTCAAAGTGCGCACAGTTGGACTGGACCAACTCGATCCCGGGCGCAATTATGTGTTTCTCTCTAATCATGTGTCGAACATCGACCCGCCGATTATGCTGCCGTTGATTCCCCGGCGGACGTCGGTGATGGTGAAGAAGGAATTGTTCAGCTATCCACTGCTGGGGAAGACCATGCGGCTGGGCTCGCTTGTTCCGGTAGATCGCGGAAATCGCGAGGCGGGGATCGCGGCTGTCCGATCAGCGGCAGCAGTCCTGCGCCAGGGGATCAACATGATTATTTATGTTGAGGGCCATCGTTCGTTTGATGGCAAACTTCTGCCATTCAAGAAAGGCCCGTTTTATCTGGCGACAGAGTGCGGAGTTGCGGTGGTGCCGGTGACGATTGCGGGGACGCACTACGTTATGCCGAAGGGCCGGTTTTCAATCAAGCCAGGCACTGTCACGGTTAGCTTCCATACGCCGATTGAGCCGAGAGATTTTGGCGGGCGGGAAAATCTGATGGAGACAGTCAGACACGCGATTGACAGCGGATTACCGCCGGAGTTTCAGGAGCAGAATCCGAAACCGTCAGAGAGCGCGAAGGGACCGTGTACGGCCTGATTCGTTTCGAGCTAATCCTTCACCATCTTCCGCACCGCTCTGACAATTTCAGGCAGACGCGGCAGCACAGCGGAGTACTTCAGCCATAGTTTGTGATCCACCGCAGGGGAGCCGCTCACGATGGCTCCGGCTTCGATATCGCCTGCTACTCCGCTTTGTGGCGTGACAATTGCGCTATCGCCGATCTTGCAGTGTCCGACGACGCCGACCTGTCCGGTCAGGATCACGTTGTTTCCGACGTCGGTTGAACCTGCCAGCCCCACCTGTGAGGCCAGAAGAGAGTGTTCGCCAATGTGCGAGCCGTGGCCTACCTGAACCAGATTGTCGATCTTGGTGCCGCGGCCGATATGAGTTCTTTCCACGCTGGCGCGGTCGACGCAGGAATTGGCCTGGACCTCCACGTCGTCATCGACGATGACGGGCTCAGGCTGCGCGATTTTGTACCAGTGGCTATCGTCATCTTTAGCGAAGCCAAAGCCATCGGCTCCGAGCACGACGCCGTTCTGCAGTAATACGCGGTGGCCAAGCTGGCAGCCCTCACGCACGACGGCGTGAGCGTGGGCGAAGAAATCATCGCCGATGGTGGCGCCGCGATAGATCACGACGTGCGCCAACAGCACGGCGTTTTTGCCGATCTGGACGTCCTGGTCGATCACGACATAAGGTCCGATGTGCGCGCCTTCGCCGATCCTGGCGGTGGAGTGTATTACCGCCGTCGGGTGCACCCCTGGCTCGTAGCGTGCTGGCTTGGAAAAAAGTTCGAGGGCGTGAGCGAAGGTGAGGTAAGGATTCTTGCTGCGGAGAAGGGCAGCCGTTATTACAGGAAACTCGTCGGAGACAATTACCGCAGATGCTTTGGTAGTTCGCGCCGCTCCGGCATATTTGGGGTTGGCAACGAATGTGAGATGTCCCGGCCCAGCTTCGTTAATTCCGGCGACGCCACTGATTTCGAGGTCAGGTGAACCATTTTCCAGCCGTGCGCCAAGAGCCGTAGCGATTTGGCCAAGTTTCATAAGGTTTGTCGGAAACGACTATCGTCCGGGATATTGGATTTCATGCATGGACCGGCTTACTGGTGCTGAAGACCGTGGACTGACGGCCTGTTTAAACCAGTCCGAAAAGCGTCGCCAGCAGATATAAGGCTTCAAGCGCGGCGAGTCCAATCAGCAATGCCTCACGCAGCTTGGAACGCGAAAGTGCAGACTGCAATTTACCTGGGTGGGCGTGGGCTGGTACATCGAGTTGGGCCGACGACATTCCAGCAAATCCCGCAAGCGTTGGCGCGGATCCCATTCGTGACGGGCCTGGGCGCACCGGCGTAGTGACAAAGTACTGGCGCTCGGCCAGCGGAACTTTCGGCAGAGTGATCAGAGATGACCATCGCGCCAACTGCATTGACCCGGATTTAAGGTCTGGCATCCACCGGGGCAGAAGTCAGCTGCAGCGGAGGCATCCGCTCGGGAGCGACACGGTCGGCCAGGTTACGCAGAAGGGAAGTCCACCACATGTGGCCCATCTGATCGCTGACGAGTTCCCCCACTTCCGCGGGCCGCGACTCCAGTTCCAGTGGCGGCAAAACTTCCGGGTTGATCACGTTGCCCAGGTTGGTGAAAACCGTCCGATACCAAGGCAGGCTGACGGCGTCGCCAATCAACATGCCTGTATTCATTGGCCGGGAGGTGATCTGGAGCGGCGGAAGCTTCTCCGGGAAGAAGCGGTCATGAAGGCCCGCGAGCAGCGATCGCCAGAGCGGCCGCGTCACACTCTGAGGCAGCAAAAGGTCGAGTTCGTGGCTGTTTTGGCCGTTATCCATGACTGCGAAATGGGCCTTCTATCAGGGCAAATCCAACGCTCAACTGTAGCACTATTTGGATGAACAACTGAAGCCAGCGATCCAAACTGTTACACAAGCCGGGCGCCGCCGTTGTAAAGTTTTGTACCCTGCCGTTCACAAGCCTGTACTGTGAAGGCCTTACGGACAGCAGTTATGTCTTTTGCTAAGATGGGCATCCTGAAAGTTTGCTTGATAGTTGGCTTTCCCGAAACGGAGAAATCGAAATGAAACTGCGCACTTTGTCTGTTGCCTTAGCGGTGTTGATCTTGGGAACCGCGATTCTTGCCCAGCAAGCCGAACAAGCCCCCGCCCGCTCCACGGAGCGGATCACACGGGAAGTCAGACACGAACTGCTAATGCTGCCCTACCTCGGCGTATTCGATAATCTCGCCTACAAGGTAGATGGCTTCAACGTTACCCTGATGGGCCAGGTTACCCGTCCCACATTGAAGTCCGACGCCGAAAACGTGGTGAAGAAAATTGAAGGCGTCGAACACGTGGACAACCAGATTGAAGTTCTGCCCCTGTCTCCGATGGACGAGCGTCTTCGCCGGCAACTTTACCGCGCCATCTACGGCTATCCCGCACTGCAGAAGTATGCAATGGGCGTGCAACAGCCCATCCGCATCATTGTCCGGAACGGAAAAGTTACGCTGGAAGGCGTGGTTGACAACGATAGTGACAAGAACATTGCCAATATACGCGCCAACAGTGTGTCGGGAGTTTTCTCAGTGACCAACAATCTCCAGGTGGTCAAGCCGTAGGCACCTGTGATTGCCGTGCGGGCAAGGGAATACCGTATGCCCCATCTTCCACCAGGAGATGGGGCTTTTGTTTTATGCGCTTTAGATCCATATGCTTGCATGGGGTCGAATAATGCCGTACATATTGCCCCGTGTTATGTGGCATAATGTCCATGTGACAACATCGGTCGAAAGCGCTGTTTCAACGACTCACCAGCTGGCGGAGTATCTGCGGGAGTGGCTTGGTCCTCGCGTCGAATCTGACCTGGCTTTGGCGTCGCTCGCGGAGCGCGGTCTGCCTCTTACGACAGTAGCCCGGATGACCCGGCACGGCCTCACGCGCGATGAAGTCCATTCGCTGGTTATTCATCGCCGGACATTCAAGCACCGCAAAAGCAACAAGCAGAAGCTTTCGCAGGAAGAGTCCGACCGTGCCATCCGCACGGCAAGGTTGCTTGCCCGGGCTCAGGCGAGCTTAGGAGACTCCGCCACCGCGTTGCAGTGGATGCGCCAACCTAAAACGCGATTTGAAGGACGTACCCCGCTCCAGATGATGGTCACCGAAACCGGAGGGCGCCTGGTGGAGGAGATGCTGCTGCAAATTGACGAAGGTATGTTTGCCTGAGTGTTCCTCTGGAGAATCAGCAACCACAGCACGCTTGACGGTCGCGGGGGCCTCTACGCTCCAGCGCGCTGGCACAGTCAGGGCCACCCGGTGGTTTATCTGGCCACCAGCCCTGCCGGAGCCCTGGTCGAGGTATTGGTGCACCTGGAACTCGATCCGCAGCACTTGCCCGCCAGCTACAAAATGCTCAAAGCCGAAGCCCCGGATGGATCCCGGTCGCTTAACATCCCGCTCGCATCTTTACCGGAAAACTGGAGAGATAGCCTCGCGGTCACCCGTAGCCTGGGCGACGAATGGCTGACAACCGGGAAATCTGCGTTTCTCGAAGTGCCGTCAGCTATTTTGCCCGAAACCTTCAACCTGCTGTTGAATCCCAATCATCCTGATGCGCGGCGGGTTGCCGTGCTGTGGCACGAGCCATTCCCTTACGACCGCAGATTTTTCAAGGTTAAGTAGGTAGGGTCTAACATCCCAGTCTCTTACTCGCCAAACATGGGCACCTGACGGGTATCGGTTGGGGCGCCTTTGCGGCGGCGATGGGTGGCGCCAATTACGGCCAGGACGGTCAACGATTCAAGCGCCGTACGGGGCACGAAAATCCGCTGGGTGTTCGAGCGCAGGTCAGGCGGATTGATCAGGAAGCCCTCGGCCGTGGTCAGGCTAAGGTCATTCGGCATCATGCCTTCCAGCACTTCGTTGTCCTTGAACTTGAGCCGCACCCATAGTCCCTCGGTGCGAGGGCGGGTGGTAAAGGTCTTTCGGCTCAGGGAGTCGGAGTCGCTGAATTCCCGTACGAAATACACCGCCTTGATGTCCCGCAGGTCGATCGCCACCACGTTCCCAGAGGTATTCAACAGCTCCAGCTTGCCCTCGCGAACGAAGTTGGAGGGCGCAACGTGTCCGTTGATCGAATCCCGGTCCATCTTCCGGATCACGACTTTTTTGTGGGTTGAAGGCATAGTCTGGTCGTCAGTCGCCGGTCCTCAGTGCTCGTGAAACTATTTTAAAGCTGACCACCGGCGACTGCTTCCGGAAGTGGCTTGGGGCGAGGCTTTCCGCTGCCCCGGCGCAAGGCGATTCTCGCACCTTTCGCGCGACAAAACCGACTCATTGTACGTTCGCTGTAGCCAAATCGTTAACCTTGTGTTATTTTCTGTAGCTTGGCCTGTCCTTATCTCATGTAACCTAAGCCTATTCGATAGAGTCACTTACATGAAGGCGACTGGAGCAGTCTGTTTACGGAGGTCCCAGCCTGTGGAAAACTCCCATGCGGCCGGCGGCACCCGGACCGTGGAGTAGCGTTCGTAAGAAAGCATGGCTGACTACATATACACAATGGAAATCCGGCTGACGCCGGACCAGCAGCGCGGCGTCACGCTGGTACAGGACATCGCGCGCGCCGCCGGCATGAATATTTACCTGACCGGCGGCGCGGTCCGCGACATCATCAGCGGATTTCCTATCCGCGACCTGGATTTCTCGGTGCAAGGCAATCCGCTCAAGCTGCAAAAAGATCTGGAACGCGCCGGGATCACGGATCGCCGGTACCGACGACGATCTAAAGACGCTCTACCTGGGCCTTCCGGGAAACGTGCGTGCCGAAATCAGCATGGCGCGCATCGAGCGCTACGAAAAAGCGGCAAGCCGCCGATCATTTCCCCCGCAACCATTATCGAAGATTTGCGCCGCCGGGATTTCACCATCAATGCGATGGCGCTTGTCGCTGAATCCTGGCTCCCGCGGACTTCTGATGGATCCGTTCAATGGCGCGGCTGACATTGAAGCCAAGGTCCTTCGCGTTCTGCACAATTACGCATTTGTCGAAGATCCGTCCCGGCTGATTCGGGCCAGCCGCTTCGCGGCGCGCTTTCACTGGCCGCTCGAGGAACGCACCCAAGCCCGATTTGAGTCGGCAAAAGAAAATAACTACATCGAGTACATCAGCAACAAGGCCATCGGCTACGAGATCGAGCAACTGGCGTACGAAGACGATCCGCTGCACATCGTTAAAGTGCTGGAAAAAGAAGGCTGGCTCAAGGTTCTGAATCCACACTGGACCAGCGCAAAAGTGGATACGGCACAGCTGGGTCAACTTCTGAAGACGCGCCAGCAGATGAATGAACTCGGCTATGCGCCTGATCCGGCGCCGGCAGTCATGCACTTCCTGACCGCGCGGCTCGGCGACAAAGAAATTGCGGACATGGGCAAGCTGATTCCGCGGAAAGATCTGGTGGAAGCGTGGCGGGATCTGGAAGACCACGCCAAGGATCTGGCGAAGCGGCTCAGTGGCAAGGAAGCCGCCACGCCTTCGCGCACCTGGAAGCTTCTTTCGGAAGCGCGGCCGGAGATGATCCTGTTTCTGGCGGTCACTGCGCGCCAGCAGGCGGTTGCGCAGAAGATCAAGAACTTCTT
Organism: Terriglobia bacterium; assembly: GCA_963765715.1. GTDB lineage: Bacteria > Acidobacteriota > Terriglobia > Terriglobales > Acidobacteriaceae > JAIQFF01. The sequence continues at coordinate 571,930 of CAVXXN010000004.1, read as the reverse complement.
TACCAAGTGGCGCCAGGTGCAGCAGAAGGTTCCGCTGCCTGAAATGACGGAGCTGCACATCACTCCGCAGCTGCCGGAATATCCGAAGATCGCGCACGATGTTTTCATGCTGTTGCTGGATGGCAAGCTGCGCTCCAGGACTGAAACGCTCAAATTTCTGAAACCGCTGGCTCCGCCACCTCCGCCGCCGCCACCTCCGCCGCCACCGAAGCGGGGCAGGGCAGCTAAAGCCGCCGCTGCGGCCGCAGCCGAAGCAGCCGCGGCGTCAGCGGCAGCCGCGGCGCTGGCTGCCAGCACTAAAAAGGGAAAAGCCAAGGGAAAGGCCGCACCAGCCGCGACGGCACCCGGCACAAAGGCGGAAACTCCCAAGGCTGGTAAAACCGCAAAAGTTGGGAAAGCCAAGCCGGCGGCGAAAGCTGCGAAGCCAGCCGCTAAACCGGCAAAAGCGAAAACCGAAAAGAAGAAGCGTTAGCCAGCCGCCACAAATCTACAACACCTGGAACTTATCTCATCCGGAAGGCCTGAGATGCGGGAGGGGAAATGAAAAAGCTGGGCAAAATTCTGCTCTGGGCGGTGATCACGCTCGTGCTGTTGCTGATTGTCGCCATCAGTTTGACGATCGGATGGCGTCCCTTCATCGGCCCCAGAGCGCGAGCGCTGGCGAACCGGAAATTCGAAAGCACCCCGCAACGATTGGAACGCGGAAAGTATCTTGCGAATGGGGTCAGCGGTTGCATTTATTGCCACTCTGACCACGACTTCCGAAATACGACCGATCCGATTCCAGCCGGTGGGCTAGCCGCGGGCCATGTGCTCCCGTACATTGGTCTTCCCGGACGTATCGTGGCGAGCAACCTCACTCCCGATCCCCAAACCGGGGCGGGAACCTGGACCGACGACCAATTCGCCCGCGCTATCCGTGAGGGCATCGGGCACGACGGCCGCACACTGTTTCCGATTATGCCGTACCCGAGATTCCGATCGATGTCAGACGAAGACCTGGCGTCGATTGTGGTGTACCTGCGTTCGCTACCGCCGGTGCGTCATGAGCTTCCGACCACCGAAGTTATTTTCCTGGTGAAATATCTCATTCGCAATGCGCCGGAGCCGGTGAGCGGCGCGGTCGCGAGCCCAGATCCTTCGGATCGCATGTCCGTACGGTAAATATTTGATCATGCGATCAGCGGATGCGAAGATTGCCACACTCCGGCGCATCAAGGCCAGCCTGTGCCCGGGATGGATTTCGCCGGAGGATTCCTGCTTCAGATCCCGGGAGAAACTGCAGCGGCAGCCAATCTCACGCCGGATGCTTCCGGTATCGGCTATTACGATGAGTCATTATTTCTGCAAGCGATGCGCACCGGCACGGTTCGCGCCAGAAAATTGAATCCGCTGATGCCGTTTATGGTCTACAGAAATATGACGGACGATGACTTGAAGGCGATCTTTGCCACCCTGCAGACGACCAAAGCTGTTCATCATCGCGTGGACAATAGTTTGCCTCCGACCTATTGCAAACTCTGCCGACAGAATCACGGGGCTGGAGATCAGAACTAGGCTCGCGGAGCGCACAAGGCGGCACTTTTGATTGAGTGGTCATCCTGAGCTTTCGAAGGATCTGCCGAGTTGCGTTTCGGGATTCGCTAGGCGGTGCCGGAGCGCGTGCCAGATCCTTCGGGACTGAAGTCCCTCAGGATGACGCATTGGGCGAGAAATAGGACCACTTGGCTGAGAGCGGGCTTTCAGAACTAGCAAAGATTTGACAAACCTGTTCCGGCCACAGGGCTATAATCTCTGTATGCGGCGCCAGTTGGCCATTACGGCGTTATGCGTGGCATTCCTGACTGCCCCCTTGGCGGCCCAGGCGCGAGGCGGTTCGCGAGGCGCTTCTTCCATGGGAGGACGCTCCACATTTTCGGCGCGGCCTTCATCCCCATCCGGAATTCACGGCATGTCCGGTTTTAACCGGCCGAACTTCGGATCCCACTCGACGCAGCGCTTCGGCGCGACTTTCGGGACGGGCTTTCGACATCCTTTCATTGGTCCACGCCGCTTCCGGCGGGATGTCTTCTTCGGATCGTTCACGCCATTTTATTTTGGCGGCTACGGATATCCGTACGACTATGACTACTCGTTCTCTGAACCCGATTCCTATCCGGTCTACGACAATTACGCGATCGAACTCCTATCAGAGTGACTTCGTAACCCAGCGATACGACGCCCAGCAAAACGATATTGACCGGCTGGAAGATGAAGTTGCGCGGCTGCGCAACGAACGGGAAGCTCGCGCCGCAAAACCCGGGAATGGAGCGTCCGGGAGCACATCTGATCCGGCTACGCCTACGGTTCTCGTCTTTCGGGACAAGCACACGCGGGAAGTCCAGAATTATGCTGTCGTCGGAGAGACTATCTGGATTTTCAACGAGCAACGAGCAACGAAGCTTCCATTGTCCTCGCTGGACATCGACGCGACCACGAAAGCCAACGACGATCGCGGAGTGGATTTCCGTTTGCCAAATTAAACGCGTCCGCACGAAGTCGTGCAGCTTGCATCTGCACTGCGGCTGTGGATAACTCGCCTGAATGCAATCGTAATTTCACATTAGAATGACGCCGAAGTAAAATCAGTACAGACCACACATGTCTCAATTCGTTCATCTGCATCTCCATACCGACTATTCCATGCTCGACGGCGCTTGCGACGTGGAGAAGCTTGTCCATCGCGTCAAGGAGCTGGGCATGCCGGCCGTCGCCATGACCGATCACGGCAATATTTTTGGCGCGGTGCATTTCGTGAATGCGGCGCACAAGGCGGGAGTGAAGCCGATCGTCGGCTGCGAGCTCTACGTCTGCAAGAAGGACGATCACGACATCGCGCGAACGCCGCCTGACGGCGACACCTACAACCACCTGCTGGTGCTGGCCGAGAATGAAGAAGGCTACCGCAACCTGGCGAAGATCACGTCGGAAGCATCGCTGCGTGGCTTCTATTACAAGCCGCGCGTCAGCAAAAAGTTTCTCGCCGAACATTCCAAGGGATTGATCGGGCTCTCGGGATGCCTGAAAGGCGAAGTCGCCGAACGTTTGATGGAAGAGAAATACGACGCCGCGCGTAACGCGGCGGCGACCTACAGCGACATCTTCGGCAAGGACAATTTCTTTCTTGAGATTCAGGATCAGGGCCTGGAGCATGGAACATCGCATCCATCCCAACCTGTTCCGGCTGGAAAAAGATCTCGGCCTGCCGCTGGTCGCCACCAATGACAGCCACTATCTCTGCGAAGACGACGCGCATGCGCAGGATGTGATGCTGTGCATTCAGACCGGCAAGTCCATCCAGGACACCAACCGGATGAAGTTCCAGGGCACCGAGTTCTTCGTCAAGAGCCATGACGAGATGTATCGCGTCTTCAAGGACGCGCCGGATGTGCTCTCCCGCACCCTTGGCATCGCCGAACGCTGCAACATGCGGCTGGAGAAGGTCAGCAATCCGTTCCCGCACTTCGATGTGCCCGCCGGGTACACCCTCGACAGTTATTTCGAGCACGTCTACGCGGGAAGGCTTTGCGCGTCGGCTGGAAGCGTTGCGCGCCGCTTGAAGCGCAGGGCAAGCTGAAGCACAGCCTGGCGGAATATGAGCAGCGGCTGGCGCGCGAACTGGCCATCATCCAGCAGATGAAGTTTTCCGGATACTTCCTGATCGTCTGGGACTTTATCCGCTACGCCCGCGAGCACGACATCCCGGTGGGGCCGGGCCGCGGTTCGGCCGCGGGCTCGCTGGTTTCCTACTCGCTGGGCATCACCGATCTTGATCCGCTGCAGCACGAGTTGCTCTTCGAGCGCTTCCTGAATCCCGAGCGCGTTTCGCATGCCCGATATCGATATCGACTTCTGCATGAACCGGCGCGGCGAGGTGATCAATTACGTCACCAACAAGTACGGCCGCGAAAACGTCGCCCAGATCATCACCTTCGGCACCATGGCGGCGAAGGCCGCGATCAAAGACGTTGGCCGCGCCATGGACATTCCGTACAGCGATGTCGACCGCATCGCCAAGATGGTCCCGACCACGCTGAACATCAAGCTGGAAGAGGCGATCAAAGAATCGCCGGCGCTGCAGCAGGCCTACGAGAGCGATGCCGCAGATTCGCGCAGCTGCTCGATACCGCGAAGAAGCTGGAGGGCATGGTGCGCAACGCCGGCGTGCACGCGGCGGGCGTCGTGATTTCGCCGCGTCCGCTGAACGAACTGGTCCCGCTGCATCAAAACCAAGAACGACGAAATCGTCACTGCCTTCGACATGGTGGCCATCGAGAAGCTGGGCCTGCTGAAGATGGATTTCCTCGGCCTGACCACGCTCACCATTCTCGATGATTCGTTGAAGCTGATCGCGCAGACCCGCGGCGAGCGCATCGTGCTTGAAGGCATCCTGCTTGACGATCACGAGACCTACGAGAAAGTCTTTCACAAGGGGCTGACTTCCGGCGTGTTCCAGTTTGAATCGCACGGCATGCGCGATGTGCTGCGCCGCTACCAGCCGAATTCCATCGAAGACCTGACCGCGCTGAATGCGCTTTATCGCCCGGGCCCGATCCAGGGCGGCATGATCGACGACTTCATCGACCGCAAGCATGGGCGCAAGAAGATCGAATACGAACTGCCGGAACTGAAAGAAATTCTGGAAGAGACCCTGGGCGTCATCGTTTATCAGGAACAGGTGATGCAGATCGCCAACCGGCTGGCCGGCTACTCTCTCGGCGAAGCCGACCTGCTGCGCCGCGCCATGGGTAAGAAGAAGCACGAAGAGATGGCGCAGCAGCGCGAGCGCTTTGTCGAGGGCGCGGTACAGCGCGGCTATCCGCCGAAAAAGATCGAAAAGATTTTCGATCTGATGGCGCAGTTTGCCGGATACGGCTTCAACAAGTCGCACTCCGCCGCCTACGCGCTGCTTGCTTATCACACGGCATATCTGAAGACGCACTATCCGGTGGAGTTCATGGCGGCGCTGCTGACTTCGGTGACCGGCAACACGGATGATGTGGTGAAGTACATCAACGAATGCCGCGAGATGGGCATTGCCGTCGAAGCCGCCGGACATCAACGTCAGCGACGCGAACTTCACTCCGCATGGCAACGCGATCCGATTCGGCCTGGCGGCGGTGAAAAATGTCGGGCACAACGCCATCGAATCGATCGTCGCCGGACGCAAAGAACTGGGCGCGTTACACGTTCAATCTACGAATTCTGCGAGAAGGTTGATCTGCGCCTGCTCAACAAGCGCGTGCTGGAATCGCTGATCAAAAGCGGCGCCATGGATTCGCTTGGCCGGCGCGCCCAATTGATGGCGGTTCTCGACAGGCCATGGAACACGCGCAGAAGACACAGCGCGATGCCGAGTCCGGCCAGCACGGACTGTTCGGCGTGTTCCAGACAGGAAGAAGTCTCAGCAGCGAGTACCAAGCTGCCTGATACTCCCGACTGGGATGAGCACACGCGCCTGGCCAATGAAAAAGAAATCCTCGGCTTCTTCATCACCGGGCATCCTCTGGAGAAATATCGCGACAAACTGGAAGACCTGCACGCGCTTGAGCACCGAAGAACTGTGCGCCATGAAGTCTTCCACGGGCAAAGATGAGAACATTACGACCGCCGGCATCATCACCAATCTGCGCGTGCTGAAATCCAAGAAGGGCGATTTCTACGCGCAAGGCGCGCTCGAAGATATGTCAGGCTCGGTCGAGATGCTGGTGTTCCCCGAGGCCTATCGCAAGCTGCAGGAAAAAGTGAAACTCGAAGTGCCGGTTCTGATTCGCGGCGGAGTGCGCATCGAAGAAGGCGCGAATCCGAAGCTGACGGTCAACGACATCAGCCCCTTGGAAGATGCGAAAGTTCCTCTGCCGCGCTCGCTGCGCATTCGCATTCCGCTCGAAGACTGCAAGCGAAGCCACTGTCGACGCTCTGCACCTGCTTTGCGCTGAACGCAAGGGCGAGGCCAAGGTGTTGTTTGATGTGGAACGCCAGGGCGATTTCATGGTGGTGATGGAAGCGGAAGGCTATAATGTCCAACCAGACCGCAATTTCATTGCCCGCGTGGAAGAACTGTGCGGACGCGGCGCGGTGCGCGTGATTGACTAGAAGGTCCGCAGACCAGGCTCCGTAATCTTGATCTTACGAAATGAAAACCTCAACAGATGAAAGTCCCGAAATACAGGAGTTCGAAGGCGCAAGAGAAGGACGCGCCACCCGTGGCCAATGACGCGCTGGTGATGACCGGGGTCGAATTCCTGGTTTCCATGGTGGAAGCGCGCTGGGCTGCCCGGAACGGCGACAGCGGCAAGATGGAGCCGGGGGAGCGGACTCACAAGGAACTGGAAAAAATCGAGCAGCAGATCGCGCACCTCCAGGACTCGGCGGGATCGGACGAAAACACTCGGCAGGAAATCCAGCAATTGCGTGATCGAGTTGAGGCGCTGCGCGACGGAGATGAAATCTCATTTCGGCGCCTGGGAAAAGACTGAACTGGCCCGCCATCCGCAGCGTCCATATTCGCTCGACTATGTCGAACGCATTTTCACTGACTGGAGTGAAATTCACGGCGACCGCGGATTCGGTGACGATCCCGCCATGGTTTGCGGCATGGCGCGTTTTCATGGCGAAGAAGTCATGATCGTCGGCCATCAGAAAGCTCGCGACACGAAGCAGAAGGTCCATCGCAACTTCGGCATGCCCAACCCGGAAGGCTATCGCAAGGCGCTGCGCGCGATGAAAATTGCGGAAAAATTTGGCCGTCCGATTGTTCACGTTTGTGGATACTCCCGGCGCATATCCCGGTCTGGGCGCGGAAGAGCGCGGCCAGGCCGAAGCCATCGCGCGCAACCTGCGCGAGATGGTCGCGGCTGCAGGTTCCGATCATCACTACCATCACGGGCGAAGGCGGCAGCGGCGGCGCTCTGGCCATCGCGGTCGCCGACCGCGTGCTGATGATGGAGAATTCCGTTTACTCGGTGATCTCGCCGGAAGGTTGCGCCTCCATTATGTGGCGCGACGCCACCAAGAAAGAACTGGCGGCCGAGGCCATGCGCATCACCGCCGACGATTTGACAGAACTCGGCTGCATCGACGACATTGTTCCTGAACCGGAGGGTGGCGCGCACCTGATCATGAAGCTGCCGCGCTGCTTCTCGACGCCGCCCTGCAGAAGAATCTCGCCGAGCTGAGAGAAAATCCGCGTCAAGGAGTTGGTTGACTCCCGCTACAACAAGTTCCGCAATATGGCGCAGTTTCTCCGGGTCGAAGACTAGCGTATCCAGACGGTCGAAACAGCGTCCTTCTAGTTCACAGGCTGGTACATCTTCACCGTACACGGTACCACCATTCTCTAATTTTTCTGCCGTATAATAAAGAGTTCTGCACCATCAGTCAATAGCGGGCGGAGAAACTCCGCCTCCAGGGACAAGGAAGGACCGGGAATGGCCACCACTGATGTAGCTCTCCACGCCGCAGAGCCGGCAACCGGAACAAAAACCTGTCGTCAACAACATGAGTATTCAGGTCGCGACGGTGAACGGCTCGGCTCGCAAAGTTCCAACACAGTTCTGCTGCGCAGCATTTTCCAGATGGGAGTTCCGGTTTCCGGCAAGAACCTTTTTCCCTCGAACATCGCCGGACTGCCCACCTGGTACACCATTCGCGCCAACAAAGACGGCTACATCGCCCGCAAAAAAGAAATCGATTTCGTGGTCGCCATGAATCCGGAGACCGCGCAGGAAGACGTGATGTCGCTGGCCGCGGGCGCGGCCGTGTTGTATGACGAGCCGCTGAAGCTGAACACTCTGCGCTACGACCTGATTTTTTACGCCGTCCCCTACGACAAGCTGGTGGCGCCGGTTTGTCCCGAGGCCAAGCTGCGCAAGCTGGTCAAGAACATGATTTATGTCGGCGTGGTGGCCAAGCTGCTCGACATCGACATGGCCGAAGTGGAAAAGGCCATCCGCAAGCAATTTGCCAAGAAAGTGAAAGCTGCCAATCTGAATCTGGCAGCCGTGCAGGCCGGATTTGACTACGCCGCCGCCAACCTGACCAAGCGCGATCCCTACTTCATCCAGCGCATGGACAAGACTGCGGGCAAGATCATCATTGACGGCAACTCCGCTGCCGCGCTTGGGGTGCATGTTCGCCGGCGTGACCGTGGTCGCGTGGTATCCGATCACGCCTTCGTCCTCGCTGCCCGAAAGCATGATCGAATACATGAAGCGCTTCCGCATCGGCGCCGATGGCAAAGCGACGTTCGCCATCGTTCAGGCGGAAGACGAACTGGCCGCGATCGGCATGGTGCTCGGCGCGGGCTGGGCGGGGGCGCGGGCGATGACGGCAACTGCCGGTCCGGGAATTTCGCTGATGGCCGAATTCGCCGGCCTCGCTTACTACGCCGAAATTCCCGGCGTGATCTGGGACATCCAGCGCGTCGGCCCTTCCACCGGCCTGCCCACGCGCACTTCGCAGGGCGACATTCTCTCGACTGCGTTTCTTTCCCACGGCGACACCAAACACATCATGCTGCTTCCCTGCTCGGCGGAAGAATGTTTCACCATGGCGGGGGACGCTTTCGATCTGGCCGAGCAATTCCAGACGCTGGTATTTGTCATGTCCGATCTCGATCTGGGCATGAACAACTGGATGGCCGATCCTTTCAAGTATCCGGAGAAGCCAATCAGCCGCGGCAAGGTTCTCAGCAAGGAAGATCTGGACCGCCTCGGCGGCTTCGCGCGTTACAAAGACGTCGACGGCGACGGCATCGGCTATCGCACTCTGCCCGGCACCGATCATCCCGCCGCCGCCTACTTCACGCGCGGCAGCGGACACAACGAGAAAGCGCAATACAGCGAGCGTCCCGACGACTTTGAACGCAACATGGAGCGGCTGAACCGGAAATTCGAGACTGCGCGATCGTTCGTGCCGCGTCCGGAAGTTGACACCGGAAAATCGAAGATCGGAATCATCGCCTACGGCACTTCGCATTGGGGCCTGATCGAGAGCCGCGACCAGCTGCGCGAGGAATACAGCATCGAGACCGACTATCTGCGCCTTCGCGCCTATCCGTTCACCCGCGAAGTCCACGATTTCGTGAAGCAGCACGACCGGGTTTATGTGGTGGAGCAGAACCGCGACGCGCAGATGCTCAGCCTGCTCAAGCTCGATCTTGAGCCAACGCTGGTTCACGCGCCTGCGCAGCATCGCTCACATTCACGGGCTGCCGCTCGACGCGCGCTCCGTAACCGACGAACTCATGTCCATGGAGGGCAAGTAAATGGCGACCACGCCCGACAAGCCAGCTCCGCCGCCCAAAACCAATCGCATCGGCTTGACCGTGCTCGACTATCGCGGCGGCAAGACCACCCTGTGCGCGGGCTGCGGCCACAATGCGATTTCCGAGCGCATCATCGATGCCATGTACGAAATGGGCGTGCCGCCCGAGCGCGTAATCAAGCCCAGCGGCATTGGCTGTTCGTCGAAGAGCCCGGCGTACTTCATGAGCCGCTCGCACAGCTTCAACGCGGTGCACGGACGCATGCCGTCGGTGGCGACCGGCGCGGTGCTGGCCAATCGTCATCTGATGGCGCTCGGCGTGAGCGGCGACGGCGACACCGCTTCCATCGGCATCGGCCAGTTCGTCCACCTGATGCGGCGCAATCTGCCGATCATCTACATCATCGAAGACAACGGCGTCTACGGCCTGACCAAGGGCCAGTTCTCCGCCACCGCCGATCTGGGCTCAAAGCTGAAGACCGGCGTCATCAACGACCTGCCGCCGATCGATACTTGCGCCATGGCGATCACGCTGGGAGCGACCTTCGTGGGCCGGTCGTTCTCCGGCGACAAGAAGCAGCTTGCACGCCATGCTGAAGGCCGCCATCGCCCACAAGGGCACGGTCATGCTCGACGTGGTCTCTCCCTGCGTGACCTTCAACGATCACGAGGGCTCCACCAAGTCCTACAAGTACATGAAGGATCACGAAGAGCCGCTGCAGGAAGTCAGCTTCGTGCCCGCGTTCGAAGACATCACCGTCGACTACGATCCCGGGACCACGGTCGAAGTCACCATGCATGATGGCTCCCGCCTGCGCCTGCGCAAACTGGAAGAGGAGTACGATCCCACCAACCGCATCGAGGCCATCACGCGCCTGAACGAAGCGCACGAAAAGGGCGAGGTGCTGACCGGCGTGTTCTACGTCAACACCAAGGCCCCAAGCTTCGTCGACCTGCTGAACATGACCGACGAGCCGCTGGCCACGCTGCCGGAATCGGTGGTCCGCCCGGGAAGGGAAGTCCTGGAACAGGTGATGGAAGAGCTGAGATAACAGTATGAAATTCCGCATGGCTATTCTAGCGTACAGCGGTACGCACTTGCGAGAGCTTCGTCCGTACCGTGATTGGTTCTTGCCTAATCTCGCGGGGATAATTCATCCTGTCCGCCAACTCTTTTCCCACGATCAGCGTCTCAGTACGCTGACAGCGCGGGGCGCGTATCTCCTAAAGATCATACAATGGCTGAGCGAAAAACAAGCCGGTAAGTAAAGTGCTGCTAGCCGTGATATCACTGATCGTGATTGTCGCGGTGGCGCTCGTTGTGGCCGGAATCCACCTGTCCAATCCCTACTTGCGCAAGAAAGCAGTTGAGATGCTCGCGGAGAAATTTCACGCCAGCGTCGAACTGAAAGACTTCCATGTCTATCTATTTCCCGGGGCCCGCATTGAAGGATCAGGACTGGTTCTACGCCACGAGGGCCGCACGGATGTCCCACCGCTGATTTCGATCGCCGAATTCTCCGCCGAGGCGGGCATCACTGGGATTGTTAGGCAAGCCGTGGAAGATCGGACAAGTCAAACTCAAGGGCCTGGTCATCCAGATACCTCCGCCGGCTCAAAGAAGTGAAACAGGATTGGTCGAAGGCCCGGAAGATGCCGGTCCTGATTCAGGAGATTGTCTCGGATGACGCCGAACTGCGGCTTGCTGCCGAAGTCCGCTGACAAAGATCCGCACCTCTTTGCGATTCACCATCTGGTGCATGCATTCGGTGGGGCTCGACCGTGCCGGCCAGTTCTTCACCGCGCAACTTACCAATGCGGTTCCTCCCGGCGAGATCGATCTCGAAAGGAAGCTTCGGGCCCTGGAGTCCGGACGATCCCGGCCAAACTCCGCTGGCGGCGACATACACGTTCGACAAGGCAGACCTGGGCGTGTTCAAGGGCATCAGCGGAATTTTGTCTTCGCAAGGGCAAGTTCGGAGGCGTGCTGGAGAAAATCGAAGTCGAGGGCACGACTTCGACTCCAGACTTTACGGTAAACATATCGGCGGCCATCCGATCGCTCTGGATACCACTTTCAGTGCAACGGTCGACGGAACGAATGGCGACACTCTGCTTCACCCGGTGACCGCTCATTTGCTGAATACGGTCATCGTTGCCAACGGCGGCGTAGTCAAGTCTCCTGACAAAAAAGGTGCGTCGATCGACTCTGGATGTCACGGTAGATCAGGGAAGGCTTGAGGACTTGATGCGCCTGGCTGTGAAGTCGGACAAGCCTCCCATGACCGGCGCAATCAAATTTCATACCAAGTTCGATCTGCCTCACGAGAACGCGAGCATCACCGATCGCCTGAATCTGAACGGAAAATTTGACGTGGTCCGGGGTCAATTCACCAGCGCGGATGTCACCGGCAAGATCAAGACGCTAAGCCGGAAGGGTCAAGGCAAGCCACAGGATGAAGACGCAGGCAGCAGCCATTTCCGAGTTGAAAGGAAATTTCGTGCTCGATAACGGCGTCATCACGTTTCGCGGGCTTACCTTTTCGGTGTCACGGCGCCAAAGTCGCCCTCGATGGCAAATATGCCCTGCAGAAGGAAGATCTCGACTTTCACGGAAAACTGCGGATGGATGCCAAGCTCTCCCAGACCATGACGGGCGCGAAATCATTCATTCTCAAGGCGTTCGATCCGTTCTTCCGGAAAAACGGCAAAACCGAAATGCCAATCAAGATTACGGCACGCGCGAACATCCTTCCTTCGGTCTCGACCTGCACCACAAGGACAAAGAAAAGGGAGAATAGGCAATGTGGGCGAACGGATGTCCGCCCATCGAGGAAAGCTAGGGCTTGTTTGTCTTCGGCTTGTTCCGATTCTGTTCTTCCCCAGAGTGTTCCGGACTCGAGCCTGGCTCAGGAAAGTCGCTATCCGAGGATTTCAGCATGGAATCCTGGTCCCGGTGTCCGAGCTGTCCTCGCATAGATGTGTTCCCGGTTTGGGTTGGCCGGTCTTCCTCGACCGCACCTTTGCCCCGGTCCTGGTCTTCTTCGGATTTCAGGTCTGTCATGAAGTATCCTCGTAGGCAATAGGGATGACATCAGTTACTGTGTTAGCTTATCGCGAAACTTTTAACTACGCGAAGGGTTTATCCTGTAGATCCACAAGAAAAGATTCACGACATATCGACAAGACCAAGAGTAGGATCAGCAGAAGAAATCAGCGGAAAACGGATTGCATAGCCCCAAGGAGTTTTAATGAAACGTCTGGTTCTAGCGGTTACCGCAATGATTATGTTGACCTTGCCCGGCTGGGGAGAGGGGACGCCACGCGAGCAGGCCAAAGCCGGGGCAGCCGCGCACCGGGAAGAAGCCCGGAATAATCCGAATCGTCCCCACCAGCCGACACAAGCGACATCATCGCCGTCACCACGGCGCCGCTTAATTTGCGGAACCTGTTACAGCCCTGACCCGTTGGGGGCTTCATAAAGCTACTGTTCTCTGCGGGCGGTGGTCCCCGTCGCTGGCACTCCGAGTTTCCGCAGCCGCTCCCGCGCCTGTAAAGCCTCATTTGACTTGGGATAGCGTTGGATCACATGGCGTAGCGCCGCTATTCCCGCTTCCTGCTGTCCCAGCTCAATCAGCGCCAGCCCCTTTTTCAGTTCTGCTGCTGCTGCCTTGTTGCCGTCAGGGAAGCTTTGCAGGACCTGGTCATAGCTCTTGGCCGCTGCCTGATAATTTCCCTGGCGGAACTGGATATCCGCCATGTAGAAGTTTGAATTTCCCGCTAAATCGGTGTTGGGATAATACTTGACGTAATCGGCGAATTCCTGCAGCCGCCAGGTCATTTTTGCCCGCCTGGTAGTCGCGCAAAGCGTTGTTGTAAAGAACATCCGGCGGCGGGGCGGCTGCGCCTGTTGCTGCTGCTGGGTCTGCTGTGACGTCGAGGCTCTGCTGCGCATGCCTGCATGTCCTCCAGTTGCTTGCTTACCTTGCCCAGGCGGGCCTTCAGTTCATCCAGAGTGTCATTCAAGGACTGAATCTGGCCGGAAAGCTGATCCGCGTGGCCGCCACTCTCGCTCTGTTGCTTCTGCAAAGTGGTCTGGAGATCGGTAACCGAGGTGGCCACTTTATTGGCGCGGTCCGTGCTTTGTTCAATCAGGTGTTGCATGCACGCCCATGCGCTCGTCGAAGGACTGCTGCATGTGGGCAATTCTGTCCTGCAGGTCCTGCACCTGGGTCTGCAGTTGCACCATGTCCTTGTTGACGCCCCAGGCCGGTGTCAGGCCGCGGCAAGCAGTGCGCCAACAAAGCGAGTACAAACGAGTATCGCTGTATTTTCATAATCCATTCTCTAAAATACGGGGAGTATTAAGCAATGTCCGGGCCTCGTGATAGTCAAGCCAGAACGGCGAATTAGCAACCGGGAAACTCGCAGTACGAGCCGCAGACACACTATAACGCCGGCGTCTCGCCAGATGCCGCGAGGGCGTGCAGACCTCGCGAAGCAATACATCGAGATGCCGGCGACAGATTTCTACTTCTGGTAGACGAAGTGCCCGCGCCGGTTCTGCTGCCAGCACGCTTCGTTCGACTCAGTGCAGAACGGCTTCTCCTTGCCGTAGCTGATGGTCTTCACGTGGTCAGCGCGTGATGCCACCCTGCACCAGAGCATTGCGGACCGAGTTGGCGCGACTGTCGCCCAAGGCCAGGTTGTATTCAGTCGAGCCCGCGTTCGTCGCAATGTCCCTCGATCGTGAAGGTGATGTTGGGATGCTGCTTCAGGAACTCAATATCGCCCTGGATCGAAGACTGCTGGTCGGCGTTGATATCGCTCTTGTCGTAATCGAAGTAAATGTCCTTCACAGTTTGTGAGAACAGTTCTTCTTCGGTAGCCGAGGCTTGAGGAGGCGGCGGTGGCGCTGAAGTGACAGTTACTCGGCTGTCGCTTGTCTGCGTGCCACCCGGCCCCTTCGCAGTCAAGGTATAGGTCGTCGAGTCGGCTCGGACTGACGGACTGCGACCCGTTCGGTTGCACGGCGCCAATGCCATCGATGCTGGCGTCGGTCGCGTTGCTCGTTTGCCAGGTCAGGGTCGTGGACTGGCCCTTTTCCATCGTGTTCGGGTTAGCCGTGAGCGAAGCCGTAGGCGCGGCCGGGGCTGGCGGTGGGGGCGGCGGCGGGGGCGCCACTTTCTTCTTGCAAGCGCCCAACATCATGATGGCGCCCAAAGCGAACACTAACATCATCCATCTCAGTCGTCGTTGCTTCACTCTCGTCCTCCATACTCTTCGTGCGCATTGATTGCTGTCGTTGCGCCCGGCTCAGGTCCGAAGAGGGAGGAGTACCACCCAACCTCTTCAGGAATTAACTGCGAAACAGCAATTATGATTCCGGTGATCACTTCCAACTCCAGTTGGGTTGAGTGTTAGCACCCGCGAATGTAACTGCTTCTGGTTCGTACCATCGGCCAACATGGTCCAAATCTGCAGACTGCCCGCCCGGCTGGACTGGAAAATGATGTGCCTTCCATCCGGCGACCAATAGGGGAAGTCGTTCCGACCGCCATCGTGAGTCAGTTGCACCCACTGCTTGCTGGCGATATCCATGATGTAAATATCCTGGGCGCCCGGCGCGCCAGGGCCGTATTTGCGCATCCAGGAGACCACGAGAAATTGCCCGTTGGGTGACCAAGACGGGAGAAACCGCGTATCCCTGATCGGTGACCCGCTGCACGTTGGTTCCGTCCGATTCCATGGTGTAAACCTGCGGCAATCCAGTGCGGCCGCTGACCCAGGCGATCTGGGTGTTGGTCTTGCGATTCCATGTCGGCGAAACATCAGGACCCTTGAACGATGTGATCCGCTTCAGGTTCGCTCCAGAAGAATCGACCGTATAAATCTCAGGGTCGCCGCTGCGTGACGAAGAAAATGCCAGTTTGGTTCCGTCGGAGGACCATGCGGGAGACAAGTTGGTCCCGCCGAACCGGGGAAAGGCAACTAACCGGTTCAGATCCAGCGAATACATCAGGATCTCCCATCCACCCTTGGCCAGCGAGCTGAATGCAATTCGCGATCCGTCAGGCGAAACTCGCGGTGATAGAGAAATCGAATTCAGATGGGTGACGGCATGCTGGTTGGCACCGTCATAATCCATCGCCCAGATTTCCTTGTGCCCGCTGCGGCTGCTAACGAAATAAATTTTGCTCTCCGCAATGCCGGCGATGCCGCCGCCCAAGCGGAAGATAATCTCGTCGGCAAATTTGTGCGCCGTCGTGCGGGCCGCGTCGCTGGTGGCTGCATCCTGATATTGCTTGCCCGAGTACCTGCGGCGAAGTCACATTCTTTACGTCGTAAAGCCAGCCCTGTACGGTCATCCCGTTGCCGGATGCGCCAAGGTTGCCAAAAGCCAGCATGGCAGCGCTGGATGGAGCCGCACTCCACGACTTCAAACTTCACGTCCGCCGGGTTCGCTACCTGCCCCAGGGGATAAAAACTCTTCGAAACCATGTCGAAGATTCCGGCGTTGTCCAGATCGTTCCACAAAGTCTCGTTGAAAACTTTCAGCAGCTCCGCATTCTTTGGCGTCCTGCCCGGCCGCATTGAAATCCGGGAACCGCGAGGCGCACTTTCTCCACGCCCAGCCCGGTCCCGGTCTTGATCCAGTCCTGAGCAAAGCTGGAAGTTAGCAAAATCAGAGGCAAAAATAATCTTATAAATCGCTTCATCAATGAAATGAGTCCTCACTAGACAAGCAACCAGCCCGAAAAAAGCGAGTCACTATCTTTTGTAATCGAACCAAAACTCTACCGACACCTTATTCGCCGCATAATCCGAGGGCAGGGGACCAAAAGTGTCAATGCGCTGGATGGCCCGCGTCGCGGACTGATCGAGCGAAGGAACACCGCTTGACTGCTCCACCTGAACGTTTGCGGGATGACCGTCACGCATTACATCGAAAGTGATGTACACCCGTTGCGCTGTGCTGATGCGCGGGTCCACTTCGTATTTCAGCCAATTTTCCGAAACTTTCTGCTGCACCACTTTCACGTACCACGCATAGCGCGAACCGAAATCCCCGCCTCCGCCGGTAAAGCCGAAGCCACCCTTGGCGCCGTTTGCGTTGAAGGTGCCGTAAGGCCCACTTACCGGACCACCCTGGCCGTAGGGAACTGACGTTGTCCGCTTCCTCCACCGGTTCCGGTTTGGCCTTTTGCCTTGGTGGCGCTCGTCTTCGTCACCGGCTTGGTCTTCGCAATCTTGTCCGGAATCGGAATCGCGTCGGGCAGTTTTTCCTCTAGCCGGTTCCGGTTTGGGCAATGATTGCGTGATTCCCTTGGAATCGTTGGCGAGCACGTTCTGGGTCTGCGTCTGAGTGCTGGGAAGCGGAATATTGCTTACCAGCGTCACGCCCATGGCATCGCCTCCACCGCCCGCGCCCCAGCCTGCGCCGTGGCTGCTGGGCACAACCACCGCATAGAGCAGGATGGCACCCGCCACAGCGAGGTGCAGCACCGAGCGACCAGGAAAGGTTGCGTCCCCAGCGATCGTGTTCGAAAAAGATTTCAGCGTTGGCTGCCATGCGCGTCCAGCGGTTGAGTCACGATACTTACATTGGTGATGCCAGATGATTTCACCGCGTCCATGACGGTGGCGAAAGCGCCGAAGGGCACATCTTCATCGGCGCGGATGAAGATGGACTGGTGCTGCGGGTCGCGGATTTTCTGATTTGAGCTTCGCCCCGATCTCGTTAATGTTGATCGCGTCGTTGCCCAGAAAAACCCGCTGCTGTTTGTTGATGCTGACCACCAGGCGTTCCTCGGTGATCTCTTTCACCGATGCGCGTCTTGGGAACATTCACTTCGATGCCGGACTGCAAAACCGGCGCAGTGACCATGAAAATGATCAGCAGCACCAGTACGACGTCCACCAGGGGCGTGATGTTGATATCGGAGAGTGAGGTTTGAGTTCGTCCGTTCGAAGCCGTAAAGGCCATTACCGCGGTACCCCCGGAGCTTCAGCGGTACGGTAAGACTGCGGGTCGGGTTGCTGGCGCTCGACGGCGTTCAGCATCTCCAGCGCGAAGTCATCGCCGCGGGAGGCGAATTCACGAATCGACCCGCCGATCAAATTGTAGGCGATGACGGCAGGGATAGCGGCAGCCAGTCCGGCAGCGGTGGTAATCAGCGCCTCCGAGATTCCCGGGCGCTACAGCGCGCAGAGTGGCAGCGCCAGCCGTGCCCAACCCGTGAAAGGCATCGATAATTCCCCAGACAGTTCCAAACAAACCGATGAAAGGCGTAACCGCGCCCGTAATTGCCAGCCACGGCAGGTTGCGCTCGAAGCGGCTGAGTTCTTCCGAATTCGCGATCTGCATGGCGCGCTGTACGGCCACAGGGTTTCTGATGACTCCGCCTGAAACCGCTCCCTGGCGCCGATATTCTTCGAAGCCACCCTCAAAGACCCCGACCAGCGGGCTGGGACGGAACTGATCGGCCACCGCGCCTACGTCCTGCAGACGCTGGGCCTTGCGGAATGCGCGCACGAAACGGCCACTCTGTACCCGCGCCCGGCGCAAGCATGCTCCACTTGGAAAGAATGATCGCCCAGGACACCAGGCTGAAGACCAGAAGAAGTAACCAGGACCGCCTTGGCGACCGGGCCGGTTTCGCCCACCAAGTCAATAATTTCGCCGCCGACCACTGCTGCCAGCAAAGGATACAGATTCATTGTTTTTAGGAAATTCCTGCTCAGATTATAGACCACCGATCCCGCCAAATCCGCGGGCGAACACCATCAATCAACCCCCATCCCTGTGCAAAAACGCGAGTTGCGAGGCTGGCATCTAAAGCTACGGTTTCAAAACTTGTAGTGCAGGAAATCATTCAAGGAGGCAACATGACCCATTTCGGAACGCTTCGCGATTATCGCTTCGCAGATGTTGACGCCGCCACGGACGACATTCGAGGCGCAAAAGTTTACGGTCTGGATGATGAAAAGCTCGGCAAGATTGACGACGTGATTTTCGATCACGCGACTGGCCGAATCAGCTATGTGGTAGTCGATACCGGAGGCTGGCTATCCAGCAAGAAGTTTATCGTGCCGCCTTTCCAGCTCAGCCAGTCGCCGGATCACGATGACGACTTCCAGGTCCACCTCACGCGCGAACAAATCGAAAGCTTTCCGCCCTATAACGAAGCGGATGTGGAATCTGACGAGAAGTGGGCTGACTACGAAGGGCGCTACCGGTCGGAGTGGGAACAGAATCCGGTCATGCACCGGGTGGCCACCGACCGCAATATCACGCCCACCACGAAACAGCAGATCGACGCAGGGTCAGGAACTCTCCCATCCGCGGGTTCCGCGGAGGACGATACGGCTTCCGACGTCACTCCCATGAGAACGGAAACCTCATTGGGTATTGATCCGAGTGGCCCGAGCCGCCGCTGGGATACGTTTGAAGACCGCTTGCGCCAGCGCCGCCAGGAGATCATTTCGGTGTGCTCGACGTGCAAGAGTGCCCCAACATCCGAAAGCGGTACCGAACGCGACTTGCGAAGAAAAGCCAGCTAGAGTCTTAACGGGCCAGGCGCTCGCGACCCTGGCCCGTATTGCTTTCTTAGCGGACTTGCGTCATTTGCGGTTAGAACTTCCGGCCTCTCTTAGGCGTTCAACGTTCCGACATACATTCCAGGGCGAATTTCTCCGCCGATTCAATAATTCAGCTAGAATCTTTCGCCATGGACAGACGAACTCTCCTGCAATCGATTCCCGCACTGGCGCTTCTCAGTCAAGCGGTTTCTGCAAATGCGCAAACCTCGAAAGCTGGGTCTGCTTCAGCCGGCGTTTACGAGTTGCGGATCTATCACACCTATGAAGGGAAGCTCGAGGATCTGCTGACGCGGTTCCGCGAACACACCACGCGGCTGTTCGAAAAGCACGGGATGAAGAATATCGGGTATTGGACTCCTTCGGATGATCCGCTAAAAGGCAAGACGCTCATCTATGTGCTTGCGCATCCGAGCCGGGATGCTGCTACCGCGAACTGGAAGGCTTTCTCTGAGGATCCCGACTGGATCGCCGTGCGCGATAAGTCCGAGGCGAACGGAAAGCTGGTGGAAAAAGTAGATTCCACATTTATGGTACTCACGGATTTCTCGCCCGCGGTGTAATTACTCGGCAAACAAAAAATGCCCCGCTTTTCGAAGATAGGAGCGCGGGGCATCGGATCAGTACCAGTAAGTCGAGGACCTACTTGAGCCCGTACAGCGTCACCTTGGGCCGTCTGCTCCACTTGTCTTTGCCGTACCAAAGATCGACGCTCTGAATAACACGCCGATCGCCAGGCAAGTCGATGATACGGGTATGACCTCCATCGGGGATGCGGCTGCGAATTGCGATTTCTTCCTGGGTTCCGTTTCCGTAGCGAACGATCACCCGATCGAAGTTTATTGCACCGCCGCTGATCCGTAATTGAATCGCCCGGAAGGTGCCGTCGCTACGACCAACCTTGATACTGTCATGATCTGTCGAGCCATCGACGTGTGAGTCTCCCAGGAGCACCATTCGATGACGTTGTGCATTCGCCTGGGCAAAAGAGATCGTTACCAGGAACAACGCCAACAGTCGAAGATGCTGTTTTCTGATGAACATGTTTTCTACTCCTTCCCTGTGCCGGTTTTGTGGCCAAGCGGCTGAATGCTAACACTGCTTTTGCTCGAGCCTAGTTACTTCCCGGTTGCTGCCACCGGAGTTGCGAAGACGTTCTCCTCTAATAAGTCGGTCGTCGGCTGATCAATGCTCTCAGAAATCAGTACGGTGTCGCCTTTGGCTTCGATGAAAACGGTTCCGTCTTCCGTCAACCATGAACGCTTGCCGGCCAAGTGTTTTAAGTTTGCAGTCGGAGGGTCGGGTTCTTTCCCATTTTCGGCGACGTCGTGTACGTGGGTGTACCGTTTCGCGATTGCCCTGGCATAAATTGCAGCAAACTCCGACGCCTTTTCGGCATTCGACCAACGCGAGACATAGAGCAACGCCAGCGGCGCGGAAGGATCGCCTTTGGGCCGAGCCGAATAGTAATAGCCGCCGCGCCAGTGCGGATACATCTGGTTTGAAACCTCGGCTCCCGCGTATTGGTCAATCAGGACGGCAACGTCGAATTCGCCAATAGCGCCGACGTCGAAGCGATCGTAGTTTTTGAAGGCCTGGCGGAAGTCGATGAGTGGCATCGGTGCGAGGTGCTCGCCTGAGAGATAGGTCTTCGGCTCCATGATCTCGCGAGTAGTTCGCGGAGGATCTTGAAACAGGGAGGCAAAGGCCTTTTCCTTTCCGGACTTGGTCAACATTTCCGCGACGAAGTCGATCCCATATCGATAAGGGAAGGTAAGCGCCTCCTTCATATATATCGGCGCATTCTGAAATTGCACCGCATCGGCGGTGCCTACCAGCATCCCCTGCTTGAGAGCCTCGACGACCTGCGGCGAATCCTTCAGCGACTGCCCGATTGGGGCAAGCATGTAGTCGACCAGGACCACCATCGCCTGGCCTTCGACCACAGCCTGGCGAGTCGTGCCGATTTCGTCATTGGCGATGTCCTGCGGGGTTATTTCCTTTTTCTTATCCAGGTCGGTATCGCCTGGCTTCATATATTTTTCAAGGCTGAAAGACTGGTCCTGCAGCGCATGGGTAAGTTCATGGGCCAGCACTGGTTTTTGCTGTTCGGCCCCAAGCCAATCGAGGAGATTCACGGTTTTGGTTTTGGGATCGTAGTATCCGGCCACCTGTTCTTTCAGCAGGACGACAAGGAACTTGCCAAGGTCGAAATCACGGGGCAGAAGACCAAACTTTTTCAGCACGAGTTCGGAGCGGCGCAGACGCTTCGCATCCTCGTCCTCGGAGAGGTTTTTGACGACGTAGTCTCCGACTTCATCGCGGCTGACTAGTCGTCGCTTGACTTCGTGCTTGATGGGGAACGAAGTATCTTTGCTGGCAAAACCCAGAATCTCGTCCACCGAGCGGAAGAGTTTCTCAGCTTCCTGTGGCGAAATTTTCTGTTCTTGTTCTTCCGGTTGTTGTGATGTCGCAGTCCCCGCGCCCGCAGAAGTTTGGGGTGCGGAAGGCGCTGCCCCTTGTGCCCATGCAACGGAGATGAGCAGAATAAAGATCAGGGTTAATTTGAGAAACGCGGAGGGAATCTGGTGGCTTTCTGTCTTACCTTTGCTCATCGAGTTTGAGTTTATACTTTTTTCCAGAGACAACAATCCATGAGCGATAACCAATGAGCATCAACCTTTGGACATCACCCTCACACGCTCTTGACTACCTGAGTCATGCTGACTCAATTCCGCACCGAACCGAGGGCGAATCAGCGCTCCTGGAGTTCGTGCCGTCCACGGCGCGGCGCATCCTCGACCTCGGGACGGGTGACGGACGTTTGCTCGCGATGGTGAAATTGGATCATCCCAATGCGACGGCCGTGGCGATTGATTTCTCTCCTGTCATGATCGACGCTGCGCGAAGCCGATTCGCGAACGACTCGTCAGTCACGGTTCTGTCGCATGATCTTGACCTTTCGCTACCGGATTTGGGCAGCTTTGATGCTGTGGTTTCCAGCTTCGCGATTCACCACGTCACCCACCAGCGGAAGCGTGCATTGTATGCAGAGATCTATGACTTGCTGGATCCAGGCGGCGTGTTTTGCAACCTGGAGCATGTCAGTTCGCCCACGCCTGCACTTCACGACGAGTTTCTACGTCGGATCGGGTGCACGCGAGACACAGAAGACCCGTCGAACAAGCTGCTCGAAGTGGAAATCCAGTTGGCATGGTTCCGGGAAATCGGGTTTCTTGATGTTGACTGCAGTTGGAAGTGGAGGGAACTGGCATTGCTGGCGGGCCGGAAGCCATAGAAGATTCAACGTCAAGTGGGATGAAGCCTAGATAGTCATTGTTTTCGAGCAAGATGACGATTCTGTTTCATGCTATGCTGCGCTCAACTTCACCTTAACTTCGGTTCCAGGATCATCAGTGCTCGTCGAACTGCGGCTTGAAAATTACGCGGTCGTGGACAACCTGGTGGTGGAATTCGCCCCGGGTCTCAACCTCTTGACCGGCGAAACCGGCGCGGGCAAATCCATTCTCATCGACGCTCTGGCCCTTCTTCTTGGTGACAAAGCCTCCGCAGACGTGATTCGGTCGGGAGCAGACAAAGCCACGATCTCTGCCGTCTTCGAAATCGAGAGCGGCGCGGAGAAGACGGTGGCGCAAATCCTCGAGAACAACGGCATCGATCAGGAAGACGAGTCCATTATTTTGCGGCGGGAGATCGCGATCGGCGGAAAGGGCCGGGTATTCGTCAATAATCAACCGGCCACAGTCGCGGTGCTGCGCCAACTTGCACCGTACCTGGCCACCATCCACGCCCAGAATGAATCGCTTCTGTCATTCGACGGGCTAGCACGTTTGCGCCTGCTCGACCAGTACGCCAACGCTCAGACGGATGCCACCGCGGAAGCTTTTTTCAAATGGAAGAGCATACGGACCCGCATCTCCGAACTCGAACAAGACGAGCAGGACCGCTTACGCCTGCTGGACCTCTGGACATTTCAAGCGCGCGAAGTTGAAGACGCGAGATTGCAAGCAGAAGAAGACGAACGGCTTGAAACCGAGAAGCGCGTTCTCGCCAATGCCGAGAAGATTCACAGCGCCGCCATGAATGCGTTCGATCTGCTTTACGAAGGTGATGCGTCGACGTCTGCCTTATTACGCACGGCGCAGAAGCACATCGAAGAGCTCGCCCGTTACGAGCCGAAATTCCAGGAGACCATGGCCACGCTCGATTCCGCACGGATCAGCGTTGAAGATGTTGGGGCGAGTCTTCGGGATTACGCCGGTGGAATCGAGGCTTCGCCCGAGCATCTGGCGGAAGTGGAAGACCGGCTCGCGGCCCTGGATCGACTCAAGCGCAAGTACGGCCCCACGCTGGATGATGTGCTAAAGCATGGAGAGGAAGTCAGGCGCAAGCTTTCTGAGATGGAGAACAAGGACGAAGTCCTTCAGCAACTTCGTGGGGAATTGGCGAAGGCGGTTGAGCAGTATCTGAGTGCCGCGCAAGTGCTGTCGAAGAAGCGGTACGAATCGGCCCGCAAGCTGGAGAAGCTGGTCGAGGCCGAAATCAACGATCTGGCCATGAAGTCCAGTTTTCACATTCAGGTCAGTGGGACCGACGACGAAGCGAACTGGACTGCCTCCGGGTTTGAGCAGGTGGTCTATCTGATTGCGACCAACCCGGGTGAACCGATGCGGCAGTTGGAGCACATCGCGTCGGGAGGCGAATTGTCCCGCGTCATGCTGGCGCTCAAGGCAAGTGTGGAGGCGGCTTCGGGCAAGAAGCGAAGCTCCGGAGCGCAGCGGACTCTGGTATTCGACGAAATAGACACCGGAATTGGAGGGCGCGCGGCAGAGGCGGTAGGGAAGAAGCTGAAGAGTCTTTCCCGGTCAAGCCAGGTGCTCTGTGTAACCCATTTGCCTCAAATCGCCACTTTCGCCGACCACCACTACCTGATCGAAAAAAAGGCGTCTGGCGGGCGCACCCGGACGGCTGTTCATTTAATCACTGGAGAAGAGCGGACCGAGGAAGTGGCACGCATGCTGAGCGGCGCCAAGTTGACTGACACATCCCGCAAACACGCCGAGCAAATGTTGAAGACCAACGCGTGAGGTTACTTTTGCGATGCATGCTTCGAAGTGAAATACACCTCTCGCAGTGAAGATGCTATCCTCCCCGTTATCGGCGGCAAACCCAAGAGTAGATGTCATAAAAACTTACGACGCGATCAGGAGAAGTTCATGAATCGTAAGGGCTTCGGCCATGTTTCAGTCTTCGCAGCATTGACTTTCTGCTTCGTAAACCTCACCGGTTGTGGACACGACCAGCAACTGACCGCCATCCATATCCAGCCGGATACTCAAGCCTTCGGAGCTTCGAATATTCCGGTCGCCGCGAATGCAGGATCCAGCGTGCAGCTCAGGGCTCTCGGATCATTCATACATCCTCCCGTGACTAAGGACATTACTGGTCAAGTGGTATGGAATTCAAACACCCCCGAGATGGTCACCGTGAGCAGTACAGGACTACTGACCGCAACTGGCCTGGCCTGCGGGAATGCCTTGATTTCTGCGACCGTGACGACAAATAAGAGCACGGGAAATCTGGATTCATCAGGTGCCCTCGTGACTGGGACCATGGCTGCGAATGTGATTTGCTTCACCGGGCCCTGAGTGACCGTGACATTCGCAAGTAACTGGTGCAGGAACCGTTGCCAATTCGCCGCGGGTCTACGCTGTTCGAGCCGTTGCAGTGCAAGCTTTGTCAGTTGCATGCCGTCACTCGGACTGCTACTCCGAACGGGTCCACAGTCGGGTTGTTCGGGCTGCGACTCCACATCCGGGGCGGCATGCACGCTTGCGCTGACCACCGCCCGGGCGGTTACCTTTCTTAGCTAGGCAGCGGGATATTTTTCGCGCGTCGTCGTCCGTGTTATCTGGGACGTACTTTCATATTTCCGTTCACCGCCAAAATATCCCCAATCGCTGCTAATCCTATGCCTTTCTAGGGCTTACGTTGACCAACTGGATACTTGTTCGATACTCTAGTTGTCAACTACCCATAGGGAACGTGTACCCTAAGAAGGCAGAGTATGGCCCTAAATCGGAACAGCGAACAGGACGAAAAAACGCTACTGCTGCTTAAGCCTCGCGGCTTCTGCGCAGGCGTGGTTCGGGCGATCGACATCGTCCGCATCGCGCTCGAGGCCTTCGGGCCGCCCATCTATGTCCGCAAGGAAATTGTCCACAACCGCTTTGTGGTTGAGGAACTGCAGGGCAAGGGTGCCATTTTTGTGGATAGCGTGGAAGAGGTGCCCAACGGCGAGCGCGTCATCTACAGCGCCCATGGAGTTTCTCCAGAAGTGCGCGAGGCCAGTGAGCAGCGCGGCTTGCGTGTTATTGATGCAACCTGCCCATTGGTCACAAAAGTACACGTGGAGGCAGTGAAGTTTGCCAAGGAAGGCTATTCCCTGATGCTCATCGGCCATCGCGATCACGATGAAGTCATCGGGACGCTTGGCGAGGCTCCGATTGTGACCCAAGTTGTAGGATCACCCCAGGAAGTGGCTTCACTTACGGTGGCCGATCCTAACCGTGTCGCATATTTGACCCAGACCACGCTAAGTCTGGATGAGACCCGCGACATCATCGCCGCTCTCAGGGAGCGATTCCCCAATATCAAGGGACCGGCAGCGCAGGATATTTGCTACGCCACGGAAAACCGCCAGGTAGCGGTGAAACACGTCGCTTCGGACGCCGAATTACTGTTGGTGGTTGGCTCGGATAATAGCTCTAATTCCAATCGCTTGGTCGAAGTTGCGCGTAATTTAGGCACGGAGTCGCATCTAATTGACAGCTTCCGAAATATCCGGCCGGAATGGCTGGAAGGTGTCAAAACAATCGCTTTGACCGCGGGGGCTTCAGCCCCGGAGTGCCTGGTTGAAGAAGTTGTGAAATTCCTGGGCACAGAGGGCTTCGGAAACGTGGAAGAAGTTGAAGTCATGCCCGAGAACGTACGTTTTGGTCTGCCGCCGGAGATCGTGGAAGCAATTGCAAGCGCTCCTGCGGTAGCGGAGTAGACAAGCAAAATATGGAAGACACCTCCTTCCCCTCTCTGGGTGCCTCGTCTTTCGCTGCACCACCTTCGTCTGCCGTTCCGCAGATGCGGTTCGGGAAAATTGACGATCTGATCAGCAGGGTTGCCGTTGCCATTGACGGCGCCCGCAACAGCCTGTTCTCCGAGCAGCATGAAGAAGGCTACTGGTGTGGCGAGTTGGAAGCCGACGCAACCCTGGAAGCCGACTACATCGTTCTGCACGTTCTGCTCGGCACCGGAAATCCTGATCGGATGGCGAAAGCGGCGCGCTATGTGCTGCAGCATCAGAATCAGGACGGCGGATGGAGCATCTATGCCGACGGCCCATCCAACATCAGCGCTTCGGTCAAATGTTATTTCGGATTGAAACTCGCCGGCTACGGCGCGGATCATCCTGACATGGCTCGTGCCCGCAAGAAGATTCTGGAAATGGGCGGCGTGACCGAGGTCAACACTTTTACCAAGATTTATCTCTGCTTCTTTGGGCAGTATGACTACGACGCTGTACCTGCGATCCCGCCGGAAATCGTCCTTTTCCCCAAGTGGTTCTGGTTCAACATATACGAGATTTCATCCTGGTCGCGCGCCATTCTTGTGCCGCTATCGATCTGTTACGCCAAGAAGCCATTCAAGAAGATTCCGGACGAGCTTGGAGTAGACGAGTTGTTTGTTGGAGGGCGCGACAAGTCGCGCATGCGTCTGCGCTGGGACAAGAAGCTGTTCTCATGGCGCAATTTCTTTCTGTCGCTCGACCGCCTGACCCACTGGTTTGAGCGGGTACACATCCGCCCTTTGCGTTCCATTGCCTTGAAACAGGCCGAGAAATGGATGCTCGAGCGCTTCGAAATGAGCGACGGCTTGGGCGCGATTTTTCCTTCGATGATGAACTCGATCATCGCTCTGCGTTGTCTTGGTTACTCCGTGGATGATCCGCAAGTGATTCGAGCCATGGATGAGTTTGAGAAATTGGGAATTGAAGACGCAGAAACATTCCGCATGCAACCGTGCAAATCGCCGGTGTGGGACACGGCGTACGCGTTGTTTGCGCTC
The DNA here is from genome assembly GCA_963765715.1 of Terriglobia bacterium. GTDB lineage: Bacteria > Acidobacteriota > Terriglobia > Terriglobales > Acidobacteriaceae > JAIQFF01. Next base: position 544,882 of record CAVXXN010000004.1, on the reverse strand, counting down.
GGGGAAAGCGGGGTTCCTGCGAACGATGCCCGCATGGTGAAGTGTGCCGACTGGATCCTGCAGAAGCAGGTTCGCACGGCCGGCGACTGGAAGGTAAAGAACAGGGCAGGTCAGCCCGGCGGGTGGTATTTCGAATTCAACAACGAGTTTTACCCCGACGTGGACGACAGCGCGATGGTGTGTCTGGGCTTGACGCACGTTGAACACGCGAATGGCCGCTATCAACGCGAGTCGGTGCAGCGCGCTATCGACTGGATTCTTTCCATGCAGTGTCGAAACGGGGGATGGGCGTCGTTCGACAAGAACAACGACCGCATGGTGTTTCAGCATGTGCCTTTCGCTGACCACAACGCAATGCTGGATCCCGCAACGGTGGATATCACTGGACGCATCCTGGAGATGCTGGCGGCATACGGCTACGACAGGAATCATCCCGCGGTGGTCAAGGCGCTCAAGTTTATCCGCGACGAACAGGAGCCCGACGGTTCCTGGTTCGGACGTTGGGGTGTGAACTATCTTTACGGAACCATGCAGGTGCTGCGCGGTCTGGAAGCGATGGAAGTTGACCATCACGAGCCTTACGTACAGCAAGCCGCCGAATGGATTCGAATGGTGCAGAACCCAGACGGCGGTTGGGGAGAGACCTGCGGCTCCTACGACGATCCGAATACCAAGGGCGTAGGGCCGAGCACGCCGTCCCAGACCGCCTGGGCGATTCTCGGGTTACTCGCGGCAAAAGATACACGCAGTGATTGCGTAGTCCGCGGGATCGCGTATCTTGTGCGCTCACAGAAAAAAGACGGTTCGTGGGACGAGCCTCAGTACACCGGCACAGGCTTTCCGCGGGTGTTTTACCTCATGTACCACATGTACCGGCAGTATTTCCCGCTGATCGCGCTTACTACCTACAAGAAGGTCATGGCGGAAAGAAGCGGTAGCTAGCACTTAGCAATCAGCACTCAGCATTCAGCCATGCGTGGGGCGTTCTGACTTTCGGGAAATCAGTTGACCGGAAATCAAGAACTTTGCGGGGTCGAGTGCTGAATGTTGATTGCTGAATGCTAGTTTTCGTCACCGGTGCGACCGGATTCGTAGGCAGCCATGTAGCCCGCGTTCTTGCCGAACAGGGAGCCGACCTGCGATTGCTGGTCCGGCCAAGCAGCGACCTTCGCAATATCGAGGAACTGAAAGCGGACAGAGTCAGCGGCGATCTGCGGGACAAGGCCTCGCTGAAGAAGGCCGTGGCCGGTTGCGCCGTGGTTTTTCATGTTGCGGCGGACTACAGGCTTTGGGTGCGCGATCCGGAGGAAATGTACCGTTCCAACGTCGAAGGCACGCGGGCGATTCTGGAGGCTTCGAGAGAGAGCGGAGTACGCCGGGTGGTTTACACCTCCAGCGTAGCGACGATGGGATTCACTTCCAACGGGCATTTGGCTGATGAGGCATCTCCGGTTTCCCTGACCAACATGATCGGCCATTACAAGCGGTCAAAGTTTATGGCGGAAGAAGTTGCGATTGAAGCGGGCCGTTCGGGAATGGACGTAGTGGTGGTCAATCCAACGACCCCAATGGGTGACGGCGATATCAAGCCCACTCCGACGGGACGCATCGTCGTGGATTTTCTGAAGAAGAAGTTTCCTGCATACGTGGATACGGGACTCAATCTTGTAGACGTTGATGAGTGTGCCCGCGGACATGTGTCTGCTTTGGAAAAGGGCAGAAGTGGCGAACGCTACATCCTTGGCGGCGAGAACCTTACCTTGAAACAGATACTGGACAAGCTGGCATCGATAACCGGATTGCCCTCGCCGACTATCAAAGTCCCGTACGTGGTTGCGCTGGCGACGGGTGTGGTAGATCAGGTCGTCACCGGTTATTTACGCGGGCGCGAGCCGCGTGCCACGATCGATGCGGTGCGCATGGGACGGAAAAAGATGTTTGTGGTTTCGAGTAAAGCTGAACGGGAATTAGGCTGGCGAATTGTTCCGGTGGATGGCGCGCTACGCCGGGCCGTCGAATGGTTCCAGGCCAACGGATACGCTTCAGCATGAAGGTAATTGGTCGACACGAATCGGTTAAGGTTGATGTCTCGGTCGTCAGGAATTGAATTTGGCTAGCACACCAAAAGTCGCCATCGTTGCTGCCCTGGAGCGCGAGGTGCGTCCTCTCATTCGACATTGGCGGCCGGTCGAGCGCGAATATGACGGACGAAAGTATAAGTTCTTTGAGAACGATCGCGCCGTGCTGGTTTGCGGCGGCATCGGGCCAGAAGCCGCCCGTCGCGCGACCGAAGCGATCATTCGTCTCTATGCACCAGTTATGGTGCAATCAGCAGGCTTTGCCGGAGCGCTGGATTCCACGCTCAAGGTTGGCACGGTATTAACTCCCATCTGCGTCATTGACGCCAGGGATGGCAGCCGGGTCGAGGCCGGTGTAGGACATTGGGTGGTTGTCAGCGTCGACCACACCGCAAGCGTGGAGCAGAAAGCCAGGCTGGCCAAGGCGTACTGGGCGCACGCGGTTGACATGGAATCCGCGGCAGTGGCTCGTGGGGCCCAGGCGCACGACATCACTTTCGTCGGTCTCAAGGCCATTTCTGATGAGGCCGACTTTGAAATGCCATCGATCGAGCGATTCATCACCAATGACGGCAAGTTCCGAACTGGATCCTTTATGGCATTCGTGGCTGTACGCCCATGGCTTTGGGGGCGTGTGATTCAGCTGGCCCAGAACAGTGCGAAGGCGGCGGACGCGCTTTGCCAATGGCTTGATCAATACAACCACGATTCCGAAGAATTGCTCACTCCAGAGTCGGGAGTGCATCAAATGCATGGGAGTGGTGACTAGCCTATGGCGATGGCAGGCCAATTTGCAGTTGAGGAGAACACAGTCACGATTCCCGCGACCATGCAGGCAGCCGTTTACCGAGGCGTGAACGATGTTCGCCTGGAAACCGTTCCGGTGCCAAAAATCGGAGCCGGCGAATTACTTCTTCGGGTGCACACCTGCGGGATTTGCGGGACCGATCTGAAAAAGATCGCTACCGGCTCCCACTCCGTGCCGCGGATTTTTGGCCATGAGACTTCGGGTGTGGTGGCGGCAGTAGGGGAAGGTGTGGACGAATTCCAGCCCGGCGACCGGGTCGTCGTCTTTCATCACATTCCGTGCAGGAATTGTTTTTATTGCAAGCGGCAAACCTTTGCGCAGTGTGAAACGTACAAGAAGGTGGGATGCACCGCGGGATTCGAACCTTCCGGTGGCGGTTTCGCGGAATACGTCAGAGTGATGGACTGGATTGTACGCCAGGGTACAGTGCGAATTCCGGGCGAGACTTCGTTTGAGCAGGCGTCGTTTTTGGAGCCGGTAAATACCTGCATGAAGGGCATCGAAAGACTGGGTCTGCGGGCCGGCGAAACGGTTGTAGTAATAGGTCAGGGTCCAATCGGTATCATACTGAGCGTATTGGCAAAACGCGCATTGACTTTGTCCGCCGGTGAGGCCGCATCAGATCATCCCGGCGTTGATCCAGGAAAAGCGCGGAGTCGAATTGCCCGCGAAGACATCCAAGTAGCCAGTGAAGGCGCTAATGGGGCCATGGTAGTCACTTCCGATTTGTATCCCCAGAGGCTTACAATATCTACAAGTTACGGCTTGGGGAACAGCATTGATGCTTCGCGTACCGACCTGGTAGTTGCGGTGCGGGAACTGACCGGCGGGAGGGGCGCAGATGCGGCCATCCTGGCGGTCGGTGGTAACGGTCTGATCCGGACCGCGATGGATGCGGTACGTCCTGGAGGCCGGGTTTTGCTGTTCGCGCAGACGGTACACGGGGACGCCACTTTCGATCCCGGTGCAGTGTGCGTTGATGAGAAAACGTTGTTGGGGTCTTACAGTGCTTCGGTTGATCTGCAAGAGGAATCCGTGCGATTTGTGATGAGCCGTGAAATGGATCTGGAACGGTTGATCAGTCACCGGTTTCCCTTGTCGCGCAGCGTAGAAGCCCTGAACCTGGCTGCCCATCCCCAACCTGATTCGATGAAAATAGTGATTCAGCCGGGCGGCTCGGGGGAAGGAAGTCGAGCGTGAACGGTAAGATGACAGCAGCGGTCCTCTATGGCAAAGAGGATTTGAAGATTGAAAAGGTACCAATTCCCCGGGTAGGCGACGGGGAAGTGCTGGTCAAAGTGCAGGTCGCTCTGACCTGCGGAACCGACCTGAAGGTCTATCAGCGTGGCTACCATGCGCGCATGATTGTTCCTCCTGCGCTGTTCGGTCATGAACTGGCCGGTGTCATCGAAGAAGTTGGACACAACGTCCGCGGTTTCAAAAAGGGCATGCGAGTGGTGGCGCTGAACTCGGCGCCCTGCCAGATGTGTTTCTACTGCTCCAAACATCAGGAAAATCTGTGCGAAGACCTGTTGTTCAACAATGGGGCTTACGCCGAATACATTCGTATTCCAAAACGGATCGTTGAAACCAATATGCTGGCGGTGCCAGCCGATGTGACTTATGAAGAAGCGGCGATGGTTGAGCCGCTGGCTTGCGTGTTGCGCGGTCTGCATGAGACCAAGGTGGAGATCGGCGACACCGTAACCGTAATCGGCGGCGGCCCGATCGGCCTGATGTTCGTACAGGTGGCCAAGGCTACCGGTTGCAACGTGATTTCCGTGGTAAAGCGCGATTCCCAGGTGGCGGCAGCCAAACGGATGGGCGCGCACGAAGTGGTGCAGATCACCAAGGTGAAGGATGCGGTTGAAGCGGTGCGCGCTATTTCACCCGAGAAGCGTGGCAGCGATGTGGTGATTGAAGCCGTGGGGCGGCCTGAAGCGTGGGAGTGGGCCATTGATATGGTGCGCAAGGGCGGAACAGTCAACCTCTTCGGCGGTTGCGCCAGCGGCACTAAAGTCCAGCTGGATACCAATCGGCTGCACTATTCGGAAATGACTTTGAAGGCTACTTTCCATCACACACCGGAGACGGTGCGCAAAGCTTTCGCGCTGATCGCGGAAAAGAAGATTCGTTCCACTGATTACATCACCGGGGAAGCGCCGCTCTCGCGGTTGCAGCAGGTGCTTCGCCACATGCTGAACCGCAACGGCGATATCAAGACGGCCATCATTCCCGGCCATTAAGCTAGCGCGGTAAAGCAGGATGATTCCGGAGAGACGTGGCTTACGACGTCTTACTCTTAACATGAACCGCCCCAAGGGGACGAAACTGACGAATGCCATCCATTGCCAGCGATTCCCGGAGCGCATCCATTTCCGCCAGCCTGGCGGGATGGAGCAGGCTTCCTGCGGAATACGCGATTCCCGAGCGTGCGCCGTCAGAGGCTGAAGCGCAGGAATATTGTCGCAGGCTTGCCCGCAGTCACTACGAAAATTTTTCAGTCGCCAGCTGGTTCCTGCCCGCAACGTCTTCGCCAGCACTTTTTCAACGTTTACGCTTATTGCCGCATCGCGGACGACCTGGGCGATGAAGTCGGCGATCCCGCGGCCTCGCTGCAATTGTTGGACGAATGGCATGCGGAACTCGATGCCTGCTATGCCGGCAATCCGCGGCATCCCGTGTTTGTGGCGCTGGCTGAGACAGTGCGAAAGTTCGATATTCCGCAAGAGCCGTTCGCGGATTTACTGCAGGCGTTTCGCCAGGACCAGACAGTAACCCGCTACGAAACGTTCGATGATTTGCTTGGCTATTGTCGTTACTCGGCCAATCCGGTGGGCCGGCTGGTTCTCTACCTGTGCGGTTATCGCGATGCAGACCGTCAGGCGCTGTCCGACTTCACCTGCACCGCATTGCAGTTGGCGAATTTCTGGCAGGACGTCAGTGCGGACTATTTCAAAAGACCGAATTTATCTGCCACTCGAAGACTTGCGACGCCATAAAGCTTCGCGAGGCAGACATTGCCGCCAGCCGTAACAGTCCCGAATTTTGCGAGATGATGCGATTCGAAGTACGGCGAGCGCGCGACTGGTTCAGTCGAGGCTTGCCGCTCTCGACGCAAGTGGATCGTGAACTGGCGGTGGACCTCGAGCTGTTCAGTCGCGGAGGGCAGGAAATCCTGAATGCGATCGAACGGCAGGGTTATGCCGTGCTGGGCCGGCGTCCCGCGATTTCGAAGGCCCGCAAACTGGCGCTGGTGGCGCGAGCAGCGTGGGGGAAGCTCGTATGAGCGCGGCAGTGAAACCGATGCCATCCCCATTCTCTCCGAATTCCTCGCAAATCGCCGTCGCTTATTCGGTGTGCCGCAGTATCACCCGTACTGCGGCAAAAAATTTCTATTACGCTTTTCTGGTCCTCCCCGCAGCCAAGCGCCAGGCTTTGTGCGCCGTGTACGCGTTTATGCGGCGCTGCGATGACATCAGTGACGATGGCAAGTTGCCGTCCTACGAAAGGCGGCAGAAGCTGGAGGCGTGGCTCGATGCCTTTCATCACGCGCAAGCGGGGCATCCTACCGACGATCCGGTCCTGCTTGCGCTGAACGACACCCAACGCCGCTACAAGATTCCGGTGGAACTGCTTGACCAGTTGGCTTACGGCACGGGCATGGACATCCAGGAAAATTCGGGTCGGGGCGGAGAGGTTTCAGGTTCTTTACCGGACATTTGGAGATCTGCGGGTCTATTGCTATCGGGTTGCATCGGTGGTGGGACTGGTGTGCATCCGAATATTCGGCTACCGGGATGCGGCCGCTGAACCGCTGGCGGAGAATCTGGGCCTGGCGTTTCAGCTGACCAATATTATTCGCGACATCAAGGAAGACGCCGGCATGGGACGGATCTATCTTCCTGCAGAAGACCTGGCCAGTTTCAAGGTAGGCACGGAAGATTTGCGCCAGAGATCGATTCCGGAGCGATTGCGCTGGCTGCTGGCGGCCGAAGCCGATCGGGCCCGTGAATATTACGGTTCCGCCAGGGACCTGATCACGTTGATCGATGAAGACAGCCAGCCCGCGCTCTGGGTCCTGGTGAGCATTTACGCCGCTTGCTGGAAAAAATCGCTGAGCGCAAATATGACGTCTTCGGCAAAAAGATCAGCCTCACGGCCCGCGAGAAAGCCTTCATTCTGGGAAAGGGCTTGCTCAAACGCCTGGCTTGATGACTGAGCCCTGGACACAATCTCCTAAAGTTGCAGTAGTTGGAGGCGGCCTGGCAGGGTTGGCCGCGGGTTGCGCGCTGGCGGAAAGCGGCCTCGAGTCACCTTTTCGAGAGGCGCTCCTACCTGGGAGGCCGCGCGTCCTCCTACCAGCACCCCGGCACTGGCGAGGTCGTCGACAACTGCCAGCACGTTCTGCTCGGTTGCTGCACCAACCTGATCGAGTTTTACCAGCGAATCGGAGTCGAGAAACAAATCCGCTGGTATGACCGGATGAATTTTCTCGAGCCCGGCGGCCGCGCTTCGGTGATTGAGCCTTCCAACCTTCCGGCTCCTCTGCATACAGCGCCGTCATTTTTGCGCGCCGCCTGCTTGAACCTGCACGACAAGATCGCGATCGCGGCGGCCCTTGCGGCCCTGACTCCGATGCTGCCGCGAGACACCGGCGAATCTTTTCTGCAATGGCTGCGCCGTCATGGACAAACCGAACGAGCCATCGATCGTTTCTGGAAAACTGTTTTGGTGAGTGCGCTGAACGAAGAGCTTGATCGAGTGTCGATTCCTTACGCAGCCCAGGTGGTCCGCGAATCATTTCTGAAATCCCGAACCGCCGGACGCATGGGCATCCCTACGGTTCCTCTGACCGAACTTTATAGCCATGGAGGCGACTACATTACGGCCCGCGGCGGAGAGTTGCGATTTCGAGCGAGTGTGGATTCGTTCCGCGCGGAGTTTGCCGACGTTAAGCTGCTGTTAGCCGGCGGCGAAGAAGCTTTTGATTTCGTTGTCATGGCGGTCCCGTTCGATGTCCTGGCGCGCATGCTGCCGCAAACCTCGGCATCGGAGCCGTTGCGGCAGACTCTGGGGAGATTCGAGACCTCGCCGATCACCGGCATTCACTTGTGGTTTGATCGTCAGATTACCGATCTGGAGCACGCCGTGTTGCTCGACCGCACGATTCAGTGGATGTTTCACAAATCGAAATTGCTGGAAAATACGAAAGGCGGAACGGCCCAGGCCAAGAACGGCGGGCATGCCGGCGCTCACAAACCAACAGCTACGTCGAGCTGGTGGTGAGTTCCTCCAAGACGCTTGGTGGATAAGTCGAAAGCCGAGATTGTCGAGCTTGCGATCGCGGAACTTGCGAGAATTTTTCCCTGCGGTGAAGCCGGCGGTGCTGGTGAAGTCCACCGTCATTAAGGAAATCCATGCCACCTACTCGCCCCGTCCGGGAATCGAAACATTTCGGCCAAGACCGGAGACGGTGTGGCCGCGTGTTTTTCGTTGCGGGAGACTGGACTGCGACCGGCTGGCCGGCCACGATGGAAGGGGCGGTGCGCAGCGGCTATGCGGCCGCGCAATGCGTGGCGCGAGTGGCTGGGCGGCGCGATGCCGCGTTCCTGGTGCCCGATCTGCCACCGTCAGGATTTATGCGAATCTTTGGATGAATGCCGGAAGAGACAAGATTTCAGACTAGTCATCTCGGAAAGCTGGTTTGACGTCGAATTCATACCGTGCTTCCGTACCGTCGATGAACACAGTCGCGATTTCCGTAGTATCTTTTTTCGGTTTCCGGCAACCGTGTGCCGTCACCATTGTGCGATCGACCCCGACGGACTAAGGTAAAACGCATGCTCACGATGGTGCTCGTCTCTTGTTTTCTGTTGGGTTGCGTAGCTGGCCTGCGCTCGCTTACCGCTCCGGCTGCAGTCTGCTGGGGCGCTTATCTGGGCTGGTTACATCTTGCGGGGACGCGGCTCGCGTTTGTTGACCACACCGTGACTTTGGTGATTTTCACGATCCTCGCATTGATTGAGTTGGTTGCAGACAAGTTGCCAAAGACACCCGCGCGCACAGCGCCTACAGGCTTGATTGCCCGCATGGTCACAAGCGCATTCTGCGGTTCTGCGCTTGCGCTCAGCGCCGGCGGAAGCCTGACTGTCGCCATGGTGGTTGGCATCATAGGGTCGCTCGTAGGAACATTCGGTGGTTACAATCTCCGTCATGCACTCGTCACCCAAGCTCACCTGCCCGACGTCGCGGTCGCGCTGGTCGAAGACTTTGTTGCGATTGCTGGAGGTCTGCTTATCGTTTCTCACCTGTAAAATAACGGGAGAGTAGCATTTCAACCGCACAATCTGATGGGAAAAGATTCGATAGCCATGAAGTTGGTTTCACTCAACGTCGGTCTGCCGCGCGAAGTAACGTGGCGGGGGATGAATGTCACCACAGGCATCTTCAAGGAACCAGTCAGCGGCCGGGTGAAACTGCGCAAGCTGAATCTGGACGGAGATCGCCAGGCTGACCTGACAGTCCATGGGGGTGAGTTCAAGGCTGTGTATTGTTACCCGCTGGCGCACTACGACTACTGGAAGAAGGAACTGCCAGGCAGGGAACTACCCTTGGGCAGTTTTGGAGAGAATTTTACGATCAGCAATCTGCTTGAGGACTCGGTGCATTTGGGCGACCGGTTTTCTGTGGGTTCAGCGGAAGTCGTTGTCACTCAACCTCGCCTGCCTTGCTACAAGCTCGGCGTGAAATTTCAAATGGACGACATGGTGAAGAGATTCCTATTCAGCAGGCGAATGGGTTTCTACGTCGCCGTAACCCGTGAAGGGGAAGTTGGAGCGGGAGATGAAATTCAAGTACTCAGCCGCGATCCGAACGGCGTCCTGGTTGGTGAAATTACCCGGCTCTATATAGCGAAAAAGTATGGAGACGAAGAAATATCGTCGGTACGTCGAGCTTTGCAAGTTGAAGTTCTGCCAGAAAGCTGGAAGGAGTACTTCCGGGAACGACTATCTCAGGTGCGCAAGAATTAATTCTCTCACCCGACCAAAGATTCAATCGCCTGTAGCGCCTCCGCTGGCAACTCTATATCCCGACTAGCCAGATCCTGAGTCATGTGAGTGGCGTCGGAAGTTCCTGTCAGCGGCAATATCCCGATTGACCGCGAAAAGCTGAAGACGATCTGGGCTGGAGTTATCCTGGCGGTGGCTGCGATTTCTGCGATCAAAGGATGGCGCAGGATCTCCACGTTAGCTGTGAGAAGCGAAAACCCCTGATAGGTGATGTTTCGCTCCCGACAAAAGGCGCGTATTTCGCGATCCCATCCCAGGCGGGCGTAACAGCGGTTCTGTACGAATGATGGCAGCTCTAGATGCCCGGCCTCCATTTGCTCCAGGTGGAGCAGCGCAACGTTGCTCACTCCCAGCCATCGCGCGCGTCCGGCATCGCGTTCTCTTGTCATGGCCTCCCAAGCCTCGGTGTCGGCGGCCGCCCATTGGTAGGCGGAAGAGGGTCCGTGCAGAATAAAGCTATCTACGTACTCTGTGCCGAGGTGCTCGAGGGAACTTGCCATTGACTGCGCGACCTGCGCGGAAAGGCGCGCTGAAGGATCGTAGGGTAGTCGATCATCCTGTCCTGACAGGTAGGTAAATTTCGTCTGCAGAAAAATATGCGCACGAGTCACCAGGCCCGAGCGATACACATTGGTTAATGCTTGACCTACGCCAGCTTCGAAGTAGTGCTTCCTCTGGTTGGCAGTGTCGATACCACGAAAACCCGTGCGGATGGCCAGTTCGGTGAGCGCGGTACTGCGATCTTCCTTCCATGCAGTGCCATAGAGAAAGTGCGAAACTGCCAAAGTTGGCGCGACCGGCATGGCTTAGTACCTTTCCTTTCATGATTGTGCAGATGGTTTGTGGAGAATGCCCAATCGTCAAGCCGCGAGCAGAAGTACACCGCCGGCCACCAGCAGCGCCGCCATCCAGCGGCGATGATCCACACGTTCATGTAGAAATATCCGGGCGGCAATCGCGTTGGCGACAAACGTGAGAGAGGCGGAGGCCGGCGCCACCAGGCTTACATCAGCCCATGAAAGAGCAAACAACAAGCTGTAGAACGCCAGCGCCATCATTAAAATTCCCAGCAGGAAACTGGGATTGCGCAGGATGCGTCCGGCAACCGCGAGCAGCCCAGCCTGGCGCCAGAGTCGTCCAACGTCGCCGACGCGCTTCATGGCGCGCGAGAGCAGCACATCGCCGGTTGTGGAGGCCAGAACAATGGCCAGAATTGCTCCCCACGTGTAGGCGTGTCTCATGGTTCCACCTTGGAAGCGACTGGTTCGGGGACGCAGGCAACCGCTTCAACATCTGAGGGATGCGGAGTCAGGGCCGGACCCTGAGTGACGAACCCTACGCCGGCGGAGATCAGGCCGATGCCCAGCCATCGCATAGTGGTCACTTCTTCATGCAGAAGAAATTTGGCAATCAACGCCAGTAAAACGTAACCCAGAGATGTCGCAGGTAAAACGTATGTAAGATCTGCCCAGGAAAGGGCAGTCATGTAAGCCGCGAAGAACCCAAGTAGAAAAAAAATCCCCAAGGCGACCCAGGGATTCAGGATAGTCAGGATGATGTCGGGCAGGTGCCGCAGTGAGACATTTCCGACCTGCTTCATGCCGCGAGCCAGAAAGGAATCACCAATCGCCGCGAATAATGTCACGCAGGCGAGTACCAGATACTTACGAAAAGTCACACTGTCTTTCCCGAATAGGATCCGGACAAATGCTGATGGACTTCCAGTCTGCTTCTAGCAACGTGGCCTGATACGTCCCGGCGCGCGCCGTGCGACGCGTGCTAGGCCTTGGCGGGCTCCGCCACTGTACCTGACTCAGCCTTTTGACGCTTGTCCTTGATAGACCTGTTCCGCGAAGCACGCAGCTTGAGAAAGCTCTTCGCTTCCTTGTACAGGCGCTTGCGCTCAACATTGTTGAACACGGCCTTCCTGAGAATGCGATACACCGCTTTGGGCCGGAAGTAATATTCGTCGTAGAAGCGATGGACGGCGGACATAATCTCATCCGCCGGCAACCCAGGATATTGAATCTGAGCGAGCTGGTGTCCGCCCTCGTCGACCATTTTGGTGTCCGCCACCATGAAGCCGTTCTTCACCGCGTAATCGTAAAGCTCGGTGCCGGGATACGCGTGCGCCACTGAAACCTGAATGGTTTCGACGTCGAGTTCCTTGGCGAACGCGATTGTATTGTTGATGGTTTCGTGGGTCTCGCCGGGCAGCCCCATGATGAAGTCGCCATGGACAACCAATCCGAGTTTGTGGCAGTCCTTGGTAAACTGGCGCGCTCGCTCGAGCGTGGCACCCTTCTTGATGTTCTTCAGGATCTGCTGGTCGCCTGATTCATATCCAACGATCAAGAGGCGGCAACCCGCTTCTTTCATGGCCTTGAGCGTTTCGTAGTCGGTGGTGACGCGCGAAGTGCATGACCACGTCAGGTTCAGCGGCTTCAGTTTCGCGCACAGCTCAACGGTTCGTGCCTTTTGAATATTGAAAGTGTCGTCGTCAAAAAAGAATTCCTTGACCCAGGGCCAGTATTCCTTGGCTTTCGCCATTTCACGAGCGACATCGTCCGTGGAGCGCTTGCGCCACGCGTGGCCGCTGGTGGTCTGGGGCCAGAGACAGAAAGTGCACTGCGCCGGGCAGCCCCGCGTGGTGTACAGAGACACGAACGGATAAAGCAGAAACGGTACGTTATAGCGACGAGGATCGAGATCCCGGTAGTAAACGTCAGTGACGTGCGGCAGCGCATCCAGGTCCTGGATCTGCGGCCGGTCCGGATTGTGGACGATGGCTCCGTCTTTTCGATAGGAAATACCCAGAATTCCTTCGATCGGATTACCTTGTGCGAACTCCACCACCGAGTGGTCGAATTCCTTGCGACAGATGAAATCAATCGCCGCACAATCCTTCAACGTCCGTTCCGGAAGCACGGTTACGTGAGGGCCAACGAAAGCGATCTTGATCTTGGGATTGACTTCCTTGATTTTGCCCGCGAGCAGGATGTCGCCTGGGAAACCGGGCGTGCTGGTGTAGAGCACCAGAAACTCGTAATCATGCGCGATCTTGATGGTCTCCTCTGCGGAGACGTGGTGCGCGGGGGCATCCAGAAGGCGTGCGCCCTCCAACATGCCGGTTGGATACGCCAGCCAAACGGGATACCAGTAAGATTCAATCTCGCGAGTAGCGGGCCATCGCGAACCGGCTCCGCCGTCAAAGTTCTCAAACGACGGCGGGTTCAGGAAAAGTGTTTTTAAAGGCATAATTGTGAGTAACTTATACTAACATTTCAGCACGGATTTTGCGGGGAACCCCGGTACAACTCAGGTACACTCTAACGGCCCCACCGCGAAGATCTGGGAGTGACGAACTCCCGTCTATCCAAGGACTTATATTCACTAAATTAGACTATCGGGACCGTGCCGGAGGCTCAAAGGATTTTGGGGTCGAATAGCCGCTTCCAGGCCTTGGGTGGCGGATAACTGTATTCGACGCTTGATGTGCCTCGAACGACTACTTGCCGACTCCGATCCAGTTTTCCAATTCTCCGGTTGCCCGCAACAGGGTGATCCGGGCTCGTTCCAGTTGGAAGTTTGCGTCCTGTAAAGAATTGTAACGTTCGCTTTGTTGTTCGCGCGCATCCTGCACGTCGTGCCAATTGGCGCTTCCCGCGTCCAAGCGGACCTGTAGCGATTGAAGGTCCGTCTGCCCCATCTGATACTCGAGATCTGCCACTTCCTGCGCGGCAGCCATTTGTTCTACCGATCTCTGCAGCCTTAGCGTTTCTTCGGATACCTGATTCTTCGCTGCCTCGGCATCTTTTTTTGCCTTTAGCGCGGTCGCGTCGGCGGCCTCGGCGCGGGCGTGCTGCGTCGGACTGAAAAATGGAAAGCGAAGAACTACCCCGACGGTGGCATTGTTGCGCTGAAACGTTTTGAAGAACAGGTCGTAGTTGTTGTATTCGGCGAGCAAACCGTATTGAGCTGCAAAGTCTGCCGACGGAAGCATCGCTCGATGCTCGCCCCGCGCCCGAAAACTTTCAGCTACGGCACGATTGTCTGCCGCTTGCACCGCGGGACTCGATCGAACTGCCTGTCCCGCAAGATCGTCCTCCTGCTTGACTTCGGGTAGTGGAGGCATGGAATCCGGTTCGGTCTCGATCGAAGCGGCCGGAAGCCCGGTCAAATGGGCAAGACGATTGCGAATCACGTCGACGGCTCCTTTCGCCTCTGCGAGTCTCAAGCGCAGTCGTGCGGTACTGAGGTGAGCCTTGTTCTGCATCATCGGACTGTCGATGCCCTCATGAATCCGTTGAGCGACCAGTTGCTCGGTGTTCAGTGCGGTTGCATGCTCCTCCTGCAAATGCGTGACCAGAATTTCCCATTTAGCCAGTTCGGCATAGCTCAACACTGTGTCCTGAATAACCTGATTCCTCTGATCTTTTGTCTGGTTGGTCGCCGCGTTCCAATCCGTTCTGGCAGCACGGACAAAATCCCGCGTTGCAGGGTTGAAAATTGTGGATTGAGAATTCACGTTCAGAATCGAAGGCGCGGCTCCCTCCAGGCTCAGTGGGAATCCCCAGGATTTGCCCAGACCGGAACCCACTACGAGCTGCGGAATGTATTGGTTGCGGGCTTCGCGGTACGACGCAAACACTCGCTGCTCGTCAGCCGTAGCGCCGGCGGTGACGGTGCTGTGGCCGAGTGCCAGTTCGACCGCCCGTTTGAGCGGAAGAGGTTCTGCAGTGGCAACCTGCGTCAACGTAACGACTAGAGAGCTTCCAATCAGGAGAATGGAGAGGGCCGACGCACGACAGAACACTGATTTCATCTGTTCACCTTCGAGTAAAGAATCGACTGGACAGAAAGGGTGATTGTAAACAAGCGCAGGGAACGTGGTGCTCAGAAGCCAAAGTGGATTGCGGAAGCAGACAACAACCTTGGTCCAGGCCGGATCATCGAATCAGGGTCGCGCAAGACTACCGGTTTAACCGGTCCAGAGCTTCCTGGGCACGAGAGAAGCCCTTGGCCAGCGAGAGTGCCGCCCGATACTCCTGAGCCGCGGCCTGTTTGTCGCCCTGCTTTTCGAGCGCGGTGCCCAGAAGATAGTGGGCTTTGAACGCCGGGGCCTCTTCCACCTTGGAATTCAACGCCAGATAGCGGCGCAGAAATTGAACAGCGCCGGAGTAATTGCGTCCGCTTCGAAGCAGAATTTCTCCCGACTCCATGAGAATCTCTGGACGATCCATCTGTGCCGAGGCGGCGTGATTGATGGCCGCTTCCATATCGTCCCATCTCTGCTGATGCCGGTAAAACAGGGCAAGGTTGAACCAGGTCAATGCGCTGCCATGGCTCGCCTCAATGGCGGAGCGATATTCTTTCTCGGCGGCTGGAAGATCTTTCTTTTTCTCCGCAAGCCTGCCCTTGAGGTAGTAAGCCTTCGCCGGATCAAGCGTCGTGAGCGCCTGAATTTGAGCTTCCGCCTTGTCACGTCCGCCGCCCACGATTCCGGGCGCTTCCAAATAAAACTCGCCCAGATCGCTCCGAGCATCGACGTTGTTTGGGTCCAGTCTTACCGCGGTTTCGAACTGGTCGCGCACTTTGCCGGCCAATGATGCGGCCTTAAAGAAAACGATGCCGTCCGCCTTCTCGCCATAAATCCGGCCTAGCCACATATGGTAGCGGCTGTTGTTGGGTGCTATCGCAATGGCTTTTTCGCAAGCGGAAATGCCCCGGTCCCAATCTCCCATGGAGAAATATGCGCGGCACAGGAGGTTGTAGGCTTCTCCGTCATTCGGCGAAGTGTTGATTTTAGAGCGCAGATTGCTGATCGCGTCATCGGCGCGCCCAGCAGCAAGTAACGCGGGGGCAGACTCATCCGCCGCGGCCAGAGTGGCCATCAAAAGGGAAGCGAAAACCAGAATGATGATTCGTAATTTCATTATTTATTCAGGCCACACACTCTTAACGAATGACCTTGACCGCCAACCCTTCATGGAGTGCTTTGGAATTGGTGGAAGCCAGCGCCAGGGACGCGTTTTCCGTCACTCCAGCGGTGACTTCGACTTCTGTTAAGTTCGAAATACTGGTTTGAATATCACGGCGCTGGAGTTCGTCATTCACGATCTGGTAGACAAATTTCTTGTTACCGTCAAGCCGAACCGCCTCACGCGGCACCGTCAGCGCATTGCGATGTTCTGCTGTCACAATCGTGACGCCAACGTTGATATTTGGCAAAAGTTTGAGATCCTGGTTGTCCACGACACACGTGGTTTCTCCCACGTTTCGTGTTCCCAGCAATTTTACGGTCGACGGAATCGTACTCACAGACCCCTGCCAGGTGCGTCCGGGAATCGCGTCCCACGTCAGCTCAATGGGCTGTCCGGAAGCGAGCCGGCCTACATCGGGTTCATCCACATAGGCACGCACGAGAACTTTGGACAGATCAGCTTCCTGAAGCACCAGGTCACCCGGGTTGACGTAAGACCCTTGGTGAACCGGCAAAGAATAGACAATGCCGTCAAATGGTGCGCGGATATTCAGTTGACGAAGAATGTTTTCGGCCGCCTCATAGGAGCTTTGGGCTTCCGCTTTTTGAGCGTCGACGCGGGCGACCTCCGGAGCGGAATAGCGTCCGCCTTGTTTTTGCTGGAGTAACTTCAGATCTGCGTCGGCCGCCGCTAGTTGATCTTGCGCCTGTTTTACTTCGCCGGGAGACGCCGCTCCGTTTTGCTGCAACCGCTGCAAGGCGTCGAGATTGCGCTGGGCAGTGTCGCGGCCGGTACGAGCTTTGCCGATCTGCGACTCGAGTGTGATCACTTCTTCGCGATTGCCCCCACTCTGCACGGCGCTTATCTCGGCCTGGGCGCTTCGCACTTGGGCCATTGCTCGCGCTGCCTGGCTGCTCGCATCCGCGGCGTCAAGTTGCGCAAGAAGTTGGCCTTTCTTCACGTGTTGCCCTTCTTTGACCAGCAGCTTCTTTACGGTGGTTCCGACCGGCGCGTGAGCTTCAAAACTCTGTATTGGTTCTACCTTTCCGTTGGTGGAGACGATGCTGCGGATGGTATCGCGCTGCACCGTTGCGACGCGTACTGGAACCACTTCACCCCGGGACATGAACGATGCGAGCAACACAACCGCGACGGCTATGCCCACGGCCCAAAGCAGCCAACTTTTTTGGCCGCGAATTCCCCGTTGATTTGCGCTCTTCGCCATCTGTAATGGTTGGGTGACCGCTGTCGCTAAGTAATGTACCACCGCGCATCCGTGCTGACTGCAAGTTGATGCTGTCGTATTAGATGCGCGGATTTTGGCAGGGAAGCGCCGATTCTGGGCTTTTCGCAACGGCGCTACTGTTTACAATGTCTTATGCCCAAACCACGTTACACCCAGGGACATGCCGAGGCTGGTCTGGACACCAAGTTCCCGGAGATTGAAACCTGGCCGAACCAGTTTCCCGGGTACGAAATTATCGTCGACGACCCAGAGTTCACTTCAGTGTGTCCCAAGACTGGCCTGCCCGATTTCGGCACGGTCACGATCCGCTACATGCCCGACAAACACTGCCTGGAGCTGAAATCATTGAAGGAATATCTCCAGTGTTACCGCAACCTGGGGATCTTTCAGGAAAACATCGTGAACCGTGTTTTGGAAGATGTGGTGCGCTGGGCAAAGCCGGTCTGGGCGGAGGTAAAGGGCGACTTCCGTCCGCGCGGCGGAATTTCGACTGTGGTAGTGGCTAAGTGGCCGCGCCCCTAATCGAGTGCCGCTGGACTCGCGCGCTTTGCGTCATCCTGAGGGACTTCAGTCTCGAGGGATCTCGCGTACACTCCGACAATGCCTGAAAAGCAACTTGGTTGAAAGTCGTCATTTTCTGGCGGGGCTTGAACCGAAAAGCTTTTAACCGCAGAGGACGCCAAGCACTCGCTGAGGGCGCAAAGAAAATCACTTTTCGCTCCGGAGCCCGTCACGCCGGATCCCTTCGACTTCGCGCTGGCAGGCTCTTCGCAAGTTCTGGATAACAGCTCAATACGTGTCCGGTTATCAACGTTGATCGTTACGAAGCTCACGGTCACGTCGGCATGGTATATTCCTTCGCCAAGTGACTCCGCGCAAACTCTATCCGTGGACCGCGCTCGTCATCCTGACGACGCTGAACTTTCTCAACTACATTGACCGGTCGGTGCTGTTTGCTGTGCAGCCGCTGGTGCAGAGCGAATTTAGACTCACCAATACACAGGTTGGATATCTCACCAGCGCATTTCTGCTTTTCTACATGGTGGCGGCGCCATTTGTAGGTCCTCTGGCCGACCGTTACTCGCGCAAGCTGATTATCGTGCTGGGTGCGGTGTTCTGGAGCGGCCTGACTTTGCTTACGGCCGTTACTCACACTTATGGAGAATTGTTGCTTCGTCACACGCTGGTGGGAGTCGGCGAGGCGACGTTTGTGACGATAGCGCCCACTTTTGTTGCGGATCTTTTTCCAGAAAATAAACGTGGCCGTATTTTCGGCATATTTTATCTGGCGATTCCAGTGGGTACGGCGGCGGGCTATCTGCTCGGGGGGAAACTCGGACCAACCATGGGATGGCGTTTTCCGTTTTACATCGCCGCGTTTCCAGGCTTCCTGCTCGCGCTCGCGGTTTGGTTTCTTCCCGAACCACCACGGGGCCAGTTCGATACCCGCAAGGAAACTGCCGAGGGAAGAACCCTCATGGGTCTGGCGCGCAATCCAGCATTCTGGGCTGTTACGCTGGGTATGGCTGCCGGTACATTTTCACTGGGAGGAATCCAGGTCTGGATGCCTACATTTCTATCCCGGGCGCGAGGTTACAGCCTGGAATCGGCCAATCTCATTTTTGGTGAGATTGTTGTGGTCGACGGCATCCTCGCATCGTTGGCCGGGGGATGGCTTGGCGATCGCCTGCTACCGCGGATGAAGGGTTCCTATTACTTTGTTTCCGCGGTGAGCATGGGGCTGGGCGTGCCGGTCATGATTGTTGCGTTGTTCAACAAAGGACCACTGATGGTGCCCGCCATCGCTGTGGCTGCATTTCTGCTACTGCTGAATACCTCTCCCCTGAATACCGCCCTGGT
Organism: Terriglobia bacterium; assembly: GCA_963765715.1. Taxonomy (GTDB): domain Bacteria; phylum Acidobacteriota; class Terriglobia; order Terriglobales; family Acidobacteriaceae; genus JAIQFF01. Next base: position 525,833 of record CAVXXN010000004.1, on the reverse strand, counting down.
GAATGCAGTCGGCCCTCACATCCGTGCGACCGCGATTGCGGTCAACATTTTTCTCTTTCACCTGTTAGGCGATGTCCCCTCGCCAACTCTCATGGGACTCGTAGCCGACCGGCATTCACTTCAGGCTGCCTTCATATTGCCCGTCATCGCAATGGCGGTTTCGTCTGCCATACTGTTTTACGGTATGCGCTTTGCTCCGGTAGTGCGAACGAACCCTGAACCCGGCTCTGCCGGAGCTCCGGCGGAATGAGTTATTTCCACTGGATTGCTGGCTGCACGTTGGGGCTGGCCTGGATCTGGCGTCTTGTCGATGCGGCAATAGGTGTGCCGAAGGTTGCGGATATCTCACGTCCGGAATGGAATCGCCAGCCATCCTCGCAAAACGATCCGCGAGTCAGCATAGTAGTTCCAGCCTGCAATGAAGAGGCAGACATCGAGGCCACGCTGGCCCGGCTGCTGGCCCTCGATTACATCAACTATGAAGTCATTGCGGTGGACGATCGGTCAACCGACCGAACCGGCGAGGTGATGGAAAGAGTTGCCGCGGGGGCGCCGCCCGGGCGTCTAAAAGTGATCAGGATCGCCGAATTGCCTGAAGGTTGGATGGGCAAGCCTCACGCCATGTGGACCGCCGCAAACCAGGCCACGGGTGACTGGCTATTGTTCACTGACGCCGACGTATTGTTCAAGCCAGACACGCTCCGGCGGGCGTTGGCTTATGCCGAATCTGCTGCCGCCGACCACCTGGTTCTTTTTCCACGAATGATCATGAAGCGTGCAGGTGAGAAAATGATGATCGCGTTTTTTCAGACGCTATTCGTTTTCGGACACCGACCATGGAAAGTGGCGGATCCAAAAACAAAAGACCATATCGGTGTCGGGGCATTCAATCTGGTACGCCGCCAGGTTTATGACGCGGTGGGAACCTTCAAGACGTTGCGATTTGAAGTTCTCGATGACATGAAGCTGGGCAAGGTGGTAAAGAATGCGGGCTACGCGCAGCGAAATGTTTTCGGCGCCGACCTGATCTCTATCCGCTGGGCAAAGGGTGCAATGGGCGTAGTGGACAATCTCACCAAGAACTTTTTTGCCATCATGTCATTCCAGTGGCCGCGTGCTCTGGCATCGTGCTTCGCTCTGGCATTTCTGAATCTCATGCCCTTCGCGGGAATCTGGTGGGCACACGGTTGGGCACGGCTGGGTTATGCGGTTGCGCTGTTTTCGATGTTTTCCATCTACGTAGGCATGTCGACAAAGTCCGACATCCCGCCTTACTACTTCGTGCTGCATCCGGTGAGCTCGGTGCTGTTTGTCTACACCATGCTCCGATCCACGTTCCTGACCCTCTGGCGCGGCGGAATCGTCTGGCGCGGGACCTTCTATCCTTTGCAGGAGTTGAGAAAAGGGATGGTGTAGTAAATCGTGGTGGGTGCTTCGCTACGATTCTTCGGGCGCCGGATGACTCTGGTCGGATCGATCGAGGACGGCGCGAACTTTAGCACTCAGCGTCTCATGGGTGAATGGCTTTTCCAGAAAATTGGTTCCCGGGTCTAATTCTCCATGGTGCGCGATGATGTCTTCTGTATATCCCGAGACAAATAGGATTTTCGTCTCCGGTCTCCGCTTGCTCAAGCGTTCAGCCAATACACGGCCGTTCATTCCGGGCAATACGACATCCGTAACGAGGAGGTGTATTTCATCCTCGTACTCTTCCGCGATTTCCAATGCCTTTGCAGGACTCTCCGCGGCTACTACATGGTATCCATCTTTTTCGAGCATAATCTGGGCCAGTTCGCGCAGGCTGGATTGATCCTCCACGAGAAGAATCGTTTCCGATCCGATGGCGGCAGGGGCGTGCATCTGCGGAACGACTGGTTGCAGGCTCTCCTCTGTCTTTGGCAGATAGACTTTGAAGGTTGTTCCCATGCCCGGCTCGCTGTAGACCCAGATGTAGCCGCCGCTCTGTTTCACAATTCCATAAACGGTTGCCAAGCCGAGGCCGGTGCCCTTGCTTCGCGCTTTCGTGGAAAAGAAAGGCTCGAAAATTCGCGCCTCAACATCTTTGTTGATACCAATCCCGGTGTCCGCCACGGAAAGAACTACATAGGATCCGATCGCGACCATCGGACGTTGCTGCCGGTATATTTCGTCAACCTCGGCGTTCGAAGTTTCAATAATCAGTTTGCCGCCATCGGGCATGGCGTCACGGGCATTGATTGCCAGGTTCATGATTACTTGCTCAACCTGCCCCGGATCAGCTTTCACTCGCGCTAGACCAGGTTCGAGTACGGTCTGAAAATGGACGTCTTCTCCGATCAGGCGTCGAATCAGCGGATCAATTCCCGTCACTACCGAATTCAGATCCAGAACTTTTGGTTGCAGCATCTGCTGACGGCTATAAGCCAATAGTTGACGGGTCAATGACGCCGCGCTGTCGGCAGCTCTCTCGATTTGTCCTAGGCCATTCCAGAATGGACCTCCTTCGGAAAGCCGGTCTTTAAGAAGCTTTGCATGTCCGATAATCACACCAAGCAGGTTATTGAAGTCGTGGGCGACGCCGCCGGCCAGCCTGCCGATCGCTTCCAGCCTCTGCCGGTTGGCCTCCTCGAGTTGCCGGGCTCGAAGATAAACCTCGGCTTCCATTTGGTCGGCCCGGATCCGCAGCTCTTCGGCGAGTTTGTGGTCGTCGCTTCCGGCTTGTTTCAGCCGCACAAATTCGGTGATATCTTCCACCCGGTGAATGATGTAAACGACCTGCTGATTCTCTCCCAGCACGGGCGAGTTCACCGGGCTCCAATATCTCGCTTCAAAAGCTCCATCGTCAGGGCGCCGAATGTCGTATTTTTGAACCTCCATTGCGTCGGCCGCGCAACTCTTCAAGACTCGATCAAGAGACGCTTTCAAGTTCCGAACTCCATCGGCCTTGGGATCGCTGGGATTGTCCGGGAAAACTTCAAACAGGCTGCGACCCACGATGTCGTCGCGTTTTGTCATCGTCGCGGCAAGGTAAGCGTCACTTACTGCCACGATTCGCAGATCAGGTGTGAGGACGAGATATAAGCCGGGCGCAGACTCAAACAACACGCGGAAATCAGGCGCCGAAAAACTTCGAGCCGGAGCTGTCATACTTTCCCGATCATATCGTTTCCAAGCATCCGGAGCTACGGACTGTCGCCCATAGTTAGCAGGGGTATCCAACTCATAAAAGGGATGCCGGCATCAGAACTCGCGGGTCAGAGGAAAGTTCCTTAATTCCTGCTTGTCAGCCTCGCCCAGTTGGCGGGGCAATTCGAAAGAGCAAATGCCGCGTAGTAAGATACGTCTATCAAAACCGGTTCAAATTCAGAGGAGAAAGCAAATGGCTGAGCAGAAAGCTGTCGCAAACGAGCGAGAAGTGTCCCGTGATCGTCTGGCAGAACTTTTAAACGAAGATCTCTCGCGTGAATACCAGGCCATCATCGCCTACGTGGTTTATTCGCAAGTGCTCAAAGGTGCGCAGTACATGAACATTGCCGACCAACTGGCAATCCACGCCAAACAGGAGTTGGACCATGCGCTGATCATCTCGCGACAGATTGACTATCTCGGCAAAATGCCCACCGTGACCCCTCAACCGGTCAAGACGTCGGAAGACGCCAAGGAGATGCTTAAGTTCGACCTGGACAACGAGAATGCGACGATTCGAAATTATCGCGAAAGAGTGCACCAGTGCGAAGCGCTGGGCGAATATGCGTTAGCGGAACAGATCCGGCAAATCCTGGTGGAGGAACAAGATCACCAAATCGATCTGGCTACCGCACTCGGCGTCGAGGTCACGGACCTCACCGGCCTGAAGGGAAAACCTCCCCAAAAGTGAGCAGGTTTCTGTAATCAAGCGATTATCAGCCCGGTCATCCGGGAACTACATTCACCGGACGCCGGGCTTCGAATCGCAATTGCGGCACGTTGTTGCGGACGTAGATTGACTCTCCTGTTTCCTGTACGGTCCAGTATCCATGAACAAGGAACTCACGGTTGAAGTATGCGTGGACTCGATTGAATCAGCAATTGCCGCCGAGCGGGGCGGCGCACATCGCGTGGAATTATGCAGCGATTTGCTCGAAGGCGGAATCACTCCCAGCGCAGGTCTGATCGCAACCGGGCGCAAGAAAATTTCGATTGGCCTTTACGCGATGATTCGTCCACGCGCGGGCGATTTTTACTACAGTGCGGATGAGTTTGCGGTGATGCAGCGTGACGTCCTCATGGCCAAACAACTGGGGGCGGATGGCGTCGTATTCGGGATTCTCGGCATCGATGCGAAAATTGACATTCCCCGAACACGTCAACTGGTCGACCTGGCGCGACCGCTGAAGTCGACCTTCCACCGGGCATTCGATATGTCAGCCGACCTTCAGCGCTCGCTGGAGGATGTCATCGCCACCGGGGCGGATCGCATTTTGACATCTGGTGGCAAGGAAACGGCGCTCGAGGGTACCGTCATCCTGCGTAGTCTCGTTGAGGCTGCGACCGATCGGGTCATCATCATGGCCTGTGGCGGAATCCATGCCGAGAACGTGCGGGCTTTGGTTGAGAAAACAGGAGTTCGCGAAGTTCATGCAGGCCTGAGAACGCCGCTTTCCAGCCCGATGCGTCACAGGAATGACAATATTTCGCTCGGGATAGTCGATGGCGGCGAGTATCAGCGATTCGTCGTGCAGGAGAGTACGGTAGAGCATTTAGTGCGAGCGGCTTCCCAATCGAATTAACTCATGCGGATCTTTCCGCCCTTTCGACCCGTCATCTTGAGTTTGACGTCATCCTGAGCTTGCGAAGGGCCTGCCCTAAGCGAAGTCGAAGGGATCTCGCCGGGTAGAGCTTCGAAAGTCATCCGGCAGTATCCGTGTGCACGCCAGATCCTTCAGGGACTGAGTCCCTCAGGATGACGCGTGCAAGGGGGTGGCAAAACGGTCGTTCAGTCAGAGTCTTCTGGTATGTCGATTGGCATCTTTGCGGTTTGTCTTTTCCGGGAAGGCGTCTTTCCGGCTTTCGGATGGCTGAAGGTTCCCGCGCTGTAGCGGCCCTTCTTTTCCACGTCGTAATTCTTGGGCAGTGGCGGAATTCTCGCGCCTGACCCGCCCAGCTGCCGATATTCCTGCAGCACTATTTCCGCCCGGCCGTCGTATTCCTTGACCGGACCGTGGATCTCGATGATCCGGCCCTGCAGTTCGCGGACGTCGCCTACGCTCTTCAGATCACCGGGGAAAACCACAACCGTGAAAGTGCACAGCCTGAAGTCGTCGCAGAAGTCCAGAAAGTGAACTCCGCGCTCACCCTGCTTGACCCGTACAACTTTGCCCATGACGCACTTGACTTCACCAATGTGTTTTCTGGCTTCATCAAAAGGAACACAGTCAGGCCATGCGAGTCTCAGAGAGCAGAGTCCCGAACAGCCAGGCGATGTTTGCTGGAGGAGAGTCATTTTGGGGCGCACGCCTTGGGCGCTAGATTCAGGCAGCAAATCACGAGGCTTGATAGGGAGTGTAAGGCGAGAGCCTTAGTGGATGGGCAGTTGGTGCGCAAAAGAAAAGCGCCCGTTTCCCGAAACGGAAACGGCCGGGGCCGGTGTCTTGCCGGCCCTCGTCGCAAAATAAAGTTGCGAAGGGAAGTTAGCCGAACGACTTGACTGCGGTAGCTTCGTCGTCCTTCACGTCGAAGACGGTGTAAAGCTTGGTGATCTGCAGCAGGTCGTGAACTTTTTTCGTCAGGTTCAGCAGCTTAAGTTCGCCGCCCTGATTGCGTACCGTGGTGAAGGCGCTAACCAGTTCGCCAATACCCGAGCTGTCGATGTAGTTCACATCACCGAGGTTCAGCAGAATCTTCTTCTGCCCTTTGGAAAGCAGATCGCGAACGACATCCTTCAGGATGACGCTGCCTTCGCCGAGGGTGATTCGGCCGCTGCAATCCACGATGGTGACGCCGTTAACCTGACGTGTACTGGTCTTCATGCTCACTGGGAAGCCTCCTTAACGTCCCCGGATGGCCCAGGAACGTGCTTGATAAGTTTAATTTCAGTACCCGTCAAGGATGGGTTGATCTGCACCTCATCCATAAACGAGCGTATAAGAAAAATGCCCCGGCCTGACGTCTTCATCAGATTTTCAGCCGCCAGGGGATCGGGAATCTTGTCCGGGTCCAGCCCTTTGCCCTGGTCCCGAATGGTGATGACAAGGTTTCCGCCAGTTTGCTCAAAATCAAGGTTGACTTTCTTCCCGGGATCGTAGGCGTTGCCATGGAGAACGGCGTTAACCGCAGCCTCGCGGACGGCCATGGCAATGCGCATGACTTCGTCGTCGTCGAAGCCCGCCTCGGTTGCGATGCGGCTGGCTGCCTGCTCGGCGCTGTCCACGGTCTCCAGCGTCGAATCTAACGTGTAGGAGACCCGCTGTTCGGTCATGGGAAAAATTTGACGAGCACTGGGTACGATCTTGAAACTCGAACCAAAACCCTGCTGTCCGGCGTTCCGGCCGATGCCAACCGCCATACCCAGCCGAAAACGTCCGATTCCAGCGAAGCGGTAGTTTGCCCTTCCGCTGTGCAAATGTCAACGCAGGACTCCATATCTTCGCTTCCGGCGCGGTGACCGGCGGACAGGCTGCGAGCGCCGTATGCAGGGAGCGTTCTGGATTCTTACCGGTTAGTTGGGTATTCTCGGGACTATGCCGACGTTCGCACTTACCGAACTGCTGGGCGCTTATGTGTTTGACAGCGCCGGGTCCAGGTGCGGGCGGGTACGCGAAGTGGCGTTGGTCCCACAGGAGGATCGCGCAAGAGTGGCTATGTTGATCCTCAAAACGGCCGGGGGAAGCCGTCTCCTGCCTTTCTCGCGGGTGACCGGGATTAATGGTGGCGTCCGCATCGACGCAGCCAACACGGATTTGACCGTCGGGGATGGTTCGGAGGGGATGCTTTTGCTGGCGCGCGATCTCCTCGACCAGCAAGTAATCGACGTCTTCGGACGCAAAGTAGTCAGGGTGAACGACCTTGATCTTTACCAGGACATGGTCGACAGCCGGCCAGTGCTCAAAGTCGGCTCGGTGGATGTTGGCCCGCGGGGCGCGATCCGCCGATTGCTGAAGGGCGTGGTTCCTTTGATGGCGCTACGAGCCCTGTTAAAGCAGATTCCGCCCCGAACGATTCCCTGGGATTTCGTTGATCTTATCGAAACCGATCCGGCCCGGCGGGTGAAGCTTAAGATCTCTCACGAACGTCTCGCAAAGCTCCATCCCGCAGATATTGCCGATATCGTCGAGGATCTGGCTCCAGACGAGCGAGAGGCAGTCTTCAAAACTCTCGACGAAGGAGTCGCAGCCGGAGCTTTGGAAGAAGTCGAGCCCAAGGTACAGAAGGCGATCGTCGAATCTCTCAGTTCGGAACGCGCCGCAGAAATTGTAGAAGAAATGGAACCGGACGCGGCCGCCGACCTGCTGGCCGACCTGCCTGAGGAACGCACCTCCGAAATTCTGCTGGAGATGCAACCCCAGGAACGCAAAGAAATGGTCGAACTCCTGGAGTTCAGGGAGAACACCGCCGCGGGCCGGATGAACACCGAGTATCTGGCGGTCCAAGTTACCGCTACGGTTCACGATGCTGTCGAGACGTTGCGCCGTTTTGAAGGCGGAGTTGAGACCGTGAGCACGATCTATCTGGTGGACTCCCAGGGAACTTTGGCAGGCGCAGTACCTCTGGCAAAGCTGGTGCTGGCAACCCCGGAGACGCCGATGCTCTCATTAACCCAGGAGCCACTGATCTCCAGTCATGCTGGCGCGAAGGAGAACGAGGTCGCGGAGCTGTTCGACAAGTACAACCTGCTGACCCTACCGGTGGTGGATGACAACAAGAAGCTGACCGGAGTGATCACCTCCGACGACATCATCAGCCTGTTGCGGGCGAACCTGTAGGTTTCGCTTGATCGAATCTCGTCGTTAGTATCGCGCAATCCCTCGCCGGACCTTTCATTCGCACGAACACATCAAATAAACCGATTTCGTATATCCAGAATTCCTCCCGCCCATTTATGCTGTTCAGTCGCTTACATAGAATTGAAGCCTGAAATCGAGGAAGTTCAGTTTGGCCAACCTGCTGTCCACATTCGGAATTGCGAAGAAATCACGCAGACAGAAACTTAGCGGCATCGTCAAGTTTCGAATGCTGGCATTTTTCGCCGTTTTTGGACCCGGGTTCATTACCGCCAACGTGGACAACGACCCCGGCGGGATCCTGACTTATTCTCAGGCCGGCGCGAAATTCGGGTACGCGCTTCTTTGGACGCTCATTCCGATCACCATCGCATTGATTGTGGTTCAGGAGATGGCGGCGCGCATGGGCGCCGTGACCGGCAAGGGACTCTCCGATCTCATCCGGGAAGAGTTCGGTTTTCGAGTCACCTTCTTCACCATGCTGGTATTGGGAATTGCCGATTTAGGGAACATCGTGGCCGAGTTTGCCGGCCTGGCTTCCGGAATGGGCTTATTCGGGGCGAGTAAATACATTGTCGTGCCGATCGGCGCATTCCTGGTCTGGTCGGTGGTGGTGGGGAACTCCTACAAACCGGTAGAGCGAATCCTGGTGGTTTTGTCGATTCTCTACTTCACCTATCCGGTATCGGCGATCCTTGCCCATCCGGATTGGCGCCGGGCCATTCACGATACGCTGGTTCCAAACATCAGCCGGAGTTCCGAATATCTCATCATGTTTGTCGGACTGATCGGGACGACCATCACCCCATGGATGCAGTTCTATCTGCAGGCGTCTGTCGTGGAGAAGGGAATCACGAAGCGCCAGTACTCGCTCTGCCGATGGGATGTAATCATTGGCTGCATTATCACGGACGTGATTGCATTCTTTATCGTTCTCGCGTGCGCCGGCACCCTACACGTCTCGGGATTTCACAATATTTCAGACGCAGCGGACGCGGCAGCGGCCTTACGTCCGCTGGCCGGACAGTTCGCCTATATTCTCTTCGCCGTGGGATTGGTAAATGCTTCTCTGCTTTCCGCTGCCATTCTCCCGCTGGCCACCGCTTACAACGTCTGCGAAGGCCTGGGCTTCGAGTCCGGGGTGAACAAGCGATTTTCCGAAGCCCCGGCGTTTTACTGGCTCTACACGCTGCTCATCGCCATTGGAGCTGGCGTAGTTCTGGTCCCCCACTTGCCCTTGCTGAAGGTGATCCTGTTCTCCCAGGTGGTAAATGGGGTGCTTCTTCCTTTCGTGTTGATCTTCATGCTGGTGCTGATCAACCGAAAGGAACTGATGGGTGAGTACCGAAATTCCGCGTTGGCTAATGTGATCGCCTGGGGAACCAGCATCATTGTGATCGTGATGACGGTGGCGATGATCTGGACCAGCGCGAGCGGACAATAATTCTTGTGATTCGCCGGCGTATCTAAGGAATTGTTCCTTCTACAAGATTTCGTACCAGTCCCAGATCAGCTTCGAGAAAATCGAAAGATGGAAGCTCCGAGCGCTCTGCCCAGCGCATGTCCTTGAAGATTTTATTTTCGAGTTCACCCTTGAATTCGCGCACGGTGAAGAATCGCAGTTCCACCGCCGATCCGTTTTTGTAGTCGTGCCGGATGCGGGCCACTTCTTCGCCGATCGTCGCATCGATTCCGAGTTCTTCATCCAGTTCGCGCCGCAGTGCGTCGCGTGGTTGCTCGCCCGGTTCGATCTTGCCTCCGGGGAATTCCCACTTCAAGGGCATGGTTTGATGGCGGGTACGCTGGCAGACGAGAATCTTCTCGTCCCGAAAAATTAACGCCGCCACCACTCGCTTCATGGACGGCAAGATGCCTCTTCGTCTTTGCCTTCAGGCAGGAATTCACTGAATATCACGCGCGGATACATTGGCTCGGAACAAATCAGGAGATTGACAGGTTGGAAACCCAATCGCGAAACGCGATCGGTGGCGCTCGCCAGGAATCTTGTTAGTACCATCTCCACTTTCAAGTTGTTCGGCCCCTAGCTGCGTGACTTTTCCAGTTGCTTACTCACCAGGGAAGCACAGTACTCCACCAGTTTGCGATCCTGGTCTCCGAAGGCGGCCGGGAAATGGCTGTCGATGTCCAGTTCGCCAACGACCTTGCCACGAACAAAAACAGGAACAACAATTTCTGACTTGGTTTCAGTGGAACACGCGAGGTAGCGGTCGTCGGCATTCACATCGTCCACGACGAGCGTCTTGCCACTGGAAGCGGCCGCCCCGCAGATCCCCTGATTCAAAGGAATGCGAGTGTGCGGGGTCATCGCTCCCTGAAACGGCCCGAGCACCAGCATGCGCGGCTGGCCATTCACGGTTTTTTCCTCCAGCATGTAGAAGCCGACCCAGTTGTACTTCAACATGCGATCATGCAAGAGCTTCACGATCTCCCACATGAAGTCTTCGACGCTGCCGGCCGCGTGGTTGAGCCGTTCGACTTCTTTTTGCACTTCTATGGTCTTTGCATCAGGAGGCATAGGATGTCTTGAGATTCATCGCGCTTGGGAGGACCTGATTTGACTGCCTGCTTGGAAAATACATTTTAGCCCGTCAGGTTGTGGAAAATTGTCAGGATGAATCGCTGCCGCTAATGCCTGCAGACCGAAAACAAGAGTAGGCGCGGGCGTGTTCAGCAGTTCGTCCCGGACGCAGTATACCTGTCCAGACTTGACCGCATGGATCTGCTCCCAGACCCGATCGCGGACAATCTTTTCCAGGGGCACGCGGTCACCAGCGCCGCACCAGGCGGCGATCAGAACATCGGGATCTTCTGTCAGAACCGATTCCGCCGTCCGATGCGATCCTGGATCACCCAGGAAGTCGCCTCCCGCAATATCAACGAGTTCCGCCACCCACTTCTGCGATGTAATTAACGGGTTACCCCATTCTTCACAAAAGACGCGAGGACGTTTGTTGCCGCCGAGCCGGATCTTGCTGACTTGACTTCGGACCGCATCAATTTCGCGTTGCATTTGCGCAATCACGCCCAATCCGCCTTCTGTTGCCCCCATGACTCCAGCAATAATTGCAATATCGGAGTAAATATCGGCTAGCGTCCGAGGCGCCAGTCCAAGAAAGCGAATTCCAGCCTTGAGGATTTCAATGACGGCTTTTTCCTGGTAGGGAACCGCCGCAATGACGAGATCGGGCCGTGCAGCCATGATCTGCTGACTCTGAGCGGTCCAGGAATCGGCGACGATGGCACGTCCGCTGTTTTTAACTTCCGGGCAGACATCGACGCAATATTTGGTGCAGGCGACAACGCTTTCGAGTTTTCCGAGGGCGGCAAGTATCACAGTAGCGCTGGGCTGGAGGCACACGACGCGCTGGGGAGTGTAGTCGAGAGACACGGACTCAATGTTACAGGCACGAGGTCGTCATCGAACAGCCGTCCACGAATTCCTGTTCACGAACTTGGTTGCATCGATTCGCGCGATACAATCGGTTCCTGAACATGATTTATTGAGGACTTTTCCCACATGTACATTCACATGTTCTCGTTTCGCTGGAAGCCGGGTGTAACGGAAGAGCAGAGACAACGAGTCATCGCCGAAATACGCAAGTTGCAGGGACAAATTCCAGGTCTCCTGGAAACGTTCGTCGGGGTGAACATTTCGTCGCGCGGGCAGGGATACGAACTCGGCGGCGCCATGAAGTTCGCCGATAAGGCTTCGCTGGACGCCTATGGGCCACACCCGGTCCATCAGAAGCTGGTGAGCTGGCTGGCGCCACTGATCGACGCGATCGAAGTAGATTTTGAGGCTAAGTAGCTGCGAGATCCCGGCGGCCAGGGAGATTTCACTCAGTCGAGCGAGCTATCCCGGGCACAATACAATTCCTCAACCTACTGACCTGAAGAACTCGCCAGCTTGCACCCGATGCCACCCGATGCATTGAAGATTGTCCTCAAAGGATCTATGAACGGGAAACGGACTCGGGAAAATAGACAGGCCATTGCCGTTGGCGGGCAATGTTATCGAGTTCCTTGGTGGGATTGACCGCAAAAGGCTTACGTGCGATCTCCAGCATATCCGCATCCCAGACCGAGTTTCCGAACACGGCGTCTGGGGTCCTGGCAATCACTTCACGAATAGCTTTCGGCTTGCCCTTACCGCTCGGCACCCGAATGACCCGGTCGCTAACTTTGCCATCCTCCACGGCAACTGCTGCCGCAAGAACCCGCGCGGGCGAGATTCCAAAATGTTTCATCCCAGCCCGGATCACCCACTCGCTGGTGGAAGATACCGCCCAAATTTCGCAGCCCGCATCTTTTAGCTTGAGGACCAGATCTTTCATGTCGAGAAAAATCCCCGGGGCAATTTCTTCCTCGAAGAAGGAAACCGCTGCTCTTTCCATCTCGGCTTCCGACAGTCCTCGATTCATGGTCACCATTTCGGCGCACATGTCGTCTTCGCTTACATTGCCCGCGAGGTAATCGGCGTATCTGCCGCGGGCCCAGCGGATTACTTCATTCGAGACCAGGCCGTGGCGCATTTCCCATTCGAAAAACCCCGCACCGGCATCGCCGGACCACAAAGTTCCGTCGCAGTCAAAGACCGCTAGCTTCGGCTGCAGTTGCAAAACCGACTCGAAAAAGTCTTCTCTGTTTAGGGGGAGATTTAGGCTCGCGTTGTCAGAATTCATGCTTATCAGGAAATTATTTCGTCGGCGAAGCTACCAAGGATGCGTACTCTTCTCGAGTATTCACATTCATGGTGACATGCGGGTCATCGACGTGAACATACAGTATATGGTTCTGCTGTTCATGTTCCACGTCTCTTGCTGTGGCTGTCGCGGGGGCTTTCAAAAATGCTTCGATCATTTCGCGTCCGGCAAGGAACGGATGCCCGTGCCTGCCGCCATACTCTGGAACAACCCCCCAGACTTCCGAAGCCTGGTTCTCGAACGCTGTACGCAGGGTATCGAACGTGGTTGCGTTGACAGGCGGCCTGTCGACCAACGTTATCATCGCGGCGTCTCGTCCAAGGTTCAGCACTTCTTCCAACCCAACCCTGAGGGAACTGAATTGACCCAGTTCAGGCGAGGGATTCCGCACCATTGAGCCCCCGGCTCCATACACCGCGGAGGCAAGGGCTTGGTAGTTTTTTCCCGCGACTACGAGAACCTGGTCGGTGAACCGATTCAACGCCCGAATGGCGGCCGAAACGAAGGTTTCGCTTGAAATCGGCATTCCAGGGGAAAGTGGAGGCCAAGGCAAAAGCGCTTTGTCCGAGCCCATGCGCGTGGATTCACCCGCTGCCAATATCACACCACACCAACTAGGCGCCCGGCTCATGAGTGGAACATAACAGATATGCGATTATCGGGTGTTCCCCTGAGTTGTGAATTCACAGACCCGTGCCAGGAATCTGGATCAATGGCTGTGATAGTTTCAATTTTCTCTTGGAGGATCCATGAAAGCGGTTCGCATTCACGAATTCGGGGGACCAGAGGTTCTTCGCTACGAAGACGTTCCGGATCCGAAGCTGCGTAAGGATCATGTATTGGTGCGGGTTAAGGCCTGCGCCATGAACCATCTCGACATCTGGGTCCGCAAGGGTTTGCCCGGAGTGAAATTGCCCCACATCCTGGGTAGTGACGTTGCTGGGGAAATCGTGGAAGTGGGTGAGTATGTAACCGGTTTCAAGACTGGGCAGCGGGTCTTGCTGGCGCCAATGCATTTCTGCAATCACTGCGCCAAGTGCGTTGCCGGCTTGCAGAATCAGTGCCGCCAATTCACCGTGCTCGGCAACGGCGTGGACGGTGGAAACTGCGAACTGATTGCAGCGCCCGCCGTGAACATCATTCCGATTCCTGACAACCTGGAATTCAACCAGGCGGCCAGCGTGCCTCTCGTATTTCTGACAGCTTGGCATATGTTGGTGGGCCGAGCCGCGATTCGTCAGGGACAAACGGTACTGGTTTTAGGCGCCAGTTCGGGCGTCGGCATCGCCGCGATTCAAGTCGCCAAGTTGTTTCATGCGCGAGTGATTACCACCGCAGGGGATGAGCAAAAACTGGAGAAGGCCAGGGAATTGGGGGCCGATCACGGTATTAACCACTACAAGCAAAAGATTTCTGACGAGGTGCGGAAAATAACCAACAAGGAAGGCGTCGATATCGTAGTAGAGCACGTTGGCGTTGCGACCTGGGAGGAGAGCGTGAAGTGCCTGAAGCCGGCGGCTACGCTTGTGACGTGTGGCGCGACCACTGGACCAGCCGCCGGCATCGATCTGCGCTTTCTATATTCCCGGCAGCTCTCTCTGCTGGGTTCATATATGGGAACAATGGGCGAATTGTATGACGTGCTCGGTCACGTGTTTGCCGGAAGGTTGAAGCCGGTTGTGGATCGGGCCTTCGCCCTCCAGGATATTCGGGACGCACACGAATACCTGGAGAACAGCAAGATGTTCGGCAAAGTGGTACTGAACCCTTAGGATTCGCTAAACAGGTCGAAACTCTCCGGACTTCAAGCCGACTGGGTGGACGATAGGAGCATGACAGGCTCCCTGTTATCCGGCAGATTTTTGATTACATCCATTACAGCCTGCGAGAGTTCCGGGCTGGGCTCCAGTTCGGGCCACAGGTCGGCATTCGTGTAGAACTCGCGAATTTGCTCGTCCGTTAACATTACAATCCTATTTTACGCTATTAGCCACGAAAGAAAAGCGAACACGCTAATTGCTTTGATGTAGAATCCATCGCCATGCCAAGGTGGGGAAAGAAATCCGACAAGCCAACCCCACCACCCGAAGACCATGTCCTGATTAAAGTCGTCAACGCACCGGGAAAGTACGCGACGCTCGGTGGTAAAGGCGACCTGCTTGTGGCACCCAAAGCCCAGGCGTCAGAATTTACCGTATCGGAAGCGCCAAGACGTCAAAAAGAACTGGAACGGCGCGGATTCAAAACCAAAGTGGAACCGGTGTAGCCTACTCATCTGATGATCTGGACCATGATTTGGGAGTTACGAAGGTCACAGTACCTGGCACCGTTCCTCAGTAACCTTTCTTAACCAGAACATTTGCAATACTTTCAAGATAACGGAGCCATTCAAAGGACCCGTGCAGTGATGTGTACCGATACCTGTCGGCAACGCAGGCTGAGAAGTTGGAGTCATGGAGCAACAGCCAAATCGACGCCGCTGGGAGCGCCACCCGTTTGACGCACAGCTTCGAGTAGTGGTCGACCATTCCACCGACAAGACGGTGGTCCATGCTCGTGGCGTGAGACTCAGTGAAGGTGGCATCTGCCTGTTTGCTGCCGCCAACCTCCCGGTTGGAAGCCACGTTAAGGTTGAGTTTAAAAATCCACGCACGGATGAATCAGTTCGAGTCCGCGGAAAGATCCGCAACCGGACGGTTTACCTCTACGGAGTGGAGTTTCTTTCCGAAGAGTTTCAAGACAAGCGGCCTTCGCGCGCCTGAACACCCAGATGCGGCGCCGACGGATAATTTTCATTCCGCATAGTTGAAAACCAGCACTCAGCATTCAGTCATCCTGAGCGCAGGTGTTGCGTTCGCTTGCGAACGCATAGGCGAGTTGAAGAACCCCTACCCTGTCAGCAATCTGGTTGCGAATTTCTATCCTTCCGCTTAATGAGTTTTAGTCTTGCTAATAAACCCCGAGTCATTCTGTCATAGGGGTCCTTCGACTCACCTGCTCCTTCGCCAACGAAGGAGCGGGATCGCTCAGGATGACAACACTGATGCTCTGAGTGGATGCTCTGAACGCTGATGCTTGGTACTGACTGCTGATTCCCGATTGCTGAATGCTGATTCAGATCTATGCTTTTGCGGCCAGCGGCACGACCCATCCGCCAAAGTCTCCCCCCATCGCACATCGTGGTTTAGAATGTAAGCATCATGTCTGGCGAACAAAGCTACGGATCTTACGTCACCACCGAAGATGGCAAAAAAGTGGTCAAGGAATTGACCTTCGGCAGTCCCACGCCCGAGGGCGTTGTGCTGACCACTCTTGATTCAGCAGTCAACTGGATGCGTAAAAACTCCATCTGGCCGTTGACCTTCGGCTTAGCCTGCTGTGCCATCGAAATGATGTCTATGGGTGCTTCGCGTTTCGACATCGCGCGTTTCGGCGCGGAAGTATTCCGGCCATCGCCCAGGCAGTCCGATTTGATCATCATTGCCGGCCGTGTCTCGAACAAGATGGCACCGGTGATTCGGCAGCTTTGGGAGCAGATGCCCGAACCCAAATGGGTGATTTCAATGGGAGCGTGCGCCACGTCGGGGGGCGTATTCAACAATTACGCCCTGGTGCAAAGTGTGAACCAGGTCATCCCTGTCGATGTTTATGTTCCTGGATGCCCGCCCCGGCCTGAGCAGTTGATCTATGCCATCACCCTGCTGCAGGAAAAGATTCAGAACGAGCGCGGCACGGTGCGGCGCGCACTCAACCTGACTCAAACTTCCTAGAGTTTTATTGGGCGATGAAGCTGATAGATATCCGTGCGGATTTTCTGACCGGCTTGCCATTCAGAACATAGGGCGTATAGCGCCACTTGCTTACGGCATCGATTGCCGCATTGGCGAGTAGTGGGGGGCCACTCACCATTTTCAGGCCTTCCATCTGCCCCTGTTCGTTGATTGTTCCTTCCAGAACCACAACTCCTTGCGCGTGGGACTGACGGGCTCCCGGTGGATACACAGGGAGTACCTTACGGATCAGGACGCCACCCGAGACACCCTGCGACAACGGCACATTAAGCTTGGGCAATGCCGCAGACGAAGCCACGAGGCTCTCTACGCCGGCAGGCTGGTCGGATTGTCGCGTTGAACCGACGGAATCACTCGCAGTGACGCTGGTTGGGTCCGGAGGCTCAACTGTTCCAGCCGATTTCGTCGCAGTTGATGACGAAGGGCGGATGGTCGTGCGGGTTGCCGCCTTGGGCACGGCAGAGCGCACTGTGCGGTGCACCTCGACACCTGGGCTCCATGCCAGGCCGGCGCTGGCCGCACCACTGGACGCTTCGGGCGCCGCCTCTTGCGAACTGGTTGCTGGCCTAGTCGAGGCGACCGGCAGACTCGCTTTGTACCAAACCTTCCAGGAAACAATCGCCAGCACAACAAACAATAGTGCTCCCGCGCAAGTTACGGTCCAGTACGGCCACTTTCCTTCGACGACAGGACCCGCGGAGTTGACGGCACGCGGCGTTTCGCGAAATTCAGCCAGCGGGATTGAAGCCGCGGCGAAGCGCGGGCTTTCCACTGGCGTTTCCGGTTCTACCGAGGCCGGAGCTGCGGAAGCTGTCGCCTGGAAATTCGGCGCTTGCGGATCTGGTGGTTCTTCCCCAAGGCCTGGTTCTACTTCTAATTCCGGTTCGGCCAGTTGCTCCGATAGCGGCCCTTGCGCCCAGGCTGCTTCGGCCAGTCCCGCGAGGCGTCCCAGTAGCGCCATATGGTCGTCGTTGAAGGCATAGGACTGGCTGGAGAAGGCCTCCAGCACTCCGACCCTTCCATACCGTCCCCGCAAAGGCACAACCGCGATCGACTGGATACCTAACTGACGGCAGACTTCGGCGTCGACGTGAAAATCCCTCGCAGCGTCATCGCAACGGAGGCTCGTGCCGGTTCGCAAGCACTCACCGGAGATTCCGGAGTTCACGTTGAGCTGGTCGCCCAATTCCGGAGCGATTTCTCCGCTTCTTCCTACACACACCACCGAACCTTCTTGTGGCATGGCGATGGCCGCGCCCGCAGCCCCGGTCAAGGCGTGCGCAGCCACCGCGATAGTTCCCAGAATTGCTTCCTTTTCCTGACGACCTCCGGCGATCATGCCACGCAATTTGGCGAGGATGATTTCCGCCCCGTCGGGACCCGAGTTCAAGTCCTCGGTGATCGATAAACGAGTTCGTAGAGAAGGTCTGCGTCCCGATGCCTCGGGAGGGGAAGGAGTAAGGGGAGGAAGAGGAGACATTTTCGACAACTCGCTGCCAAGATTCGGCGCCGCCCAACGTTCTAACTGCCGGAATTTCGAGCTATCAGAGTATGCGCCTGATGGCGATTTGCCAGGCCCAACGCCTAGACGCCAAGTGCATCCAGTGTAGCTCTTTCACACCTTTAAAGCGGCAAATTTATGGTTCGAGTTTGGTGGAAACAAAAAGGGTTGTCAACGAACGATTGTGCTGGTCCTGTTGGCGGTGCGGATGCCGAAGCCCCGGTTACCCCCGAAAGCTGGCGCGTCACCGATTACCCTCGTGATAAAAACACTGCATGCCAAAAAGGAGCTATGCCACTCATGGCCGGGGAATCATGGCCCAGGCTCCCTGTCGCGCTGACCTGGCGGGAGGCACGATTGATCTATGGCCCCTATATCTGTTCCACCCAGGTGCGCTGACGGTAAATTTCGCGGTCAACATCCTCACTACATGCCGGATTACCCCTTTACGCGGAAGGCAAATTCATGTGCGGTCCGTCGATACCAGGCGCGAAGAGCGTTTTCGAAGCTTCGAATCCATGCGCACGGAGAGCCGTTTTCGCTTGCCCCTGGCCGCTCGTTTACTGCAATTTTTCGCCCCTCAGGAAGGACTCCTGATCGAGACCGATTCGGAATCGCCCGCCGGAGCCGGAATTTCCGGATCCTCGGCCCTGATGATTGCCACGACCGCCGCGTTAGCCCGCTTTACCGGACGGAACCTCACCCTGGAACAGATGCGGGTGATCGCCCAGAATATCGAGGCTCAAATCATCAACGTGCCCACCGGGTGCCAGGACTACTACCCAGCCCTCTATGGTGGGGTCAGCGCAGTCCATCTGGATGCCGACGGCATTCACCGTGAGGCGGTGACAGTGGCTCCGGAAGAAATCGAGTCGCGGTTCGTTTTGGCTTACACCGGCGCTCCGCGGCAATCGGGCATCAATAACTGGGAGGTCTTCAAGGCTCACATTGATGGCGACAAGCGCGTGTTCCGCAACTTCGATCGGATTGTTGACATTGCTCGTTGCATGCATCAAGCTCTGCTCGATACCGACTGGGATGAGGTTGCGCGCCTGTTGCGCGAAGAGTGGAAGTTGCGCCGCGCCAATGCTCCGGGAATTACCACGCCTCTGATCGACAAGCTGATCAGCGTGGCTATGAAGCACGGAGGCCGGGCGGCCAAAGTCTGCGGCGCTGGCGGGGGCGGGTGTGTGATTTTCCTGGTCGAAGAAGGCGCTGCCAGCCGGGTCGCGACTGCCATCGGCGATAACGGAGCACGAGTTTTGCCCCTTCAGATCGCCCGAAACGGGTTGCGCGTATCAGCTTTCTAAAATTCAGCTGTCGGTCAAACCTGCGGCGGGAATTCGGGCCGGATGAAAAAGAAGAGTGGATATGACCACGTTTCGACATTACCTACTGTCTCGTCGGACTGGATGTCAGCCTTCCGATTCGTTTTGCCAATTTTTTGTCTGCGTCACCATCGACTGATAGCATTCGCAGGACGCATCCTCGAGTCCCTCCCGGCTTACAACGCTCACTTCTCCTCGCGTGTATTGAATCAGTCCTGCCTTTTGCAGCATGCCGGCGGCCACGGTCACGCTTGCCCTGCGCGTGCCCAACATGTGGGCGAGGAACTCCTGGGTCAGCGGTACTCGGTTGCTTTCCAGCCGGTCCTGACTCATAAGAAGCCATCGCGCCAGTCGTTCGTCAACCTCATGAATCCGATTGCACGCCGCGATTTGCGCGGCCTGCATCATCATGACCTGGGCGAAGCGATTTAATTCTCTCTGTAATTGCGGACATTGCCGCATGGTTTTTGCCAGGTTCGGCGCGATGATTCGGTACGCGTCGCCCGCGACTTGCGCAACTACTCTCGTCGGACTTGAATTGAAACCGACGATAAGAGGCAAACCCACAAAGCCATCTTTGCCAGTCAGACCGACTTCCACGCTTTTCCCATCCCCCATTATGTTCAAGAACGAAGCCAACCCGCTATTCACGAAGTAACCATGAGTGATGGGTTCTCCCGCTTCATGCAACACAGAGTGGGTTGGCATCTCCACAAACTCGAGCAAAGGGTATAGTGCTTCGCGTTCTTTTCGCGGCAACCGCAGCAGAATTTGATTTTTCATTCGCGATTCGCCGCCGCTGGGCGCTTTGACAGGAGAGTTGGGGAAAGAGCGCCGCTGCGGTTTGCTTGCCATCGAAGGGTCCTTGTCGGCTGCGGTAGCAGCACTGTCTTTCGCAAGGAACCGTGGCCGCAACGACCAACCGGAAGATTGCTGGAAAGACCCTTCACCCTACTCTGAATAACAAAACCGCACGATACGCTAGCGTACACAGGGAGCCGCGCGGGTTAATTGCCGGAAGGCAGACTTCAATGTACGCTAACGTACAGTCTTTACCCGATTGAAGTTGTTTCAGCGAGAGACGAAGGTTGAAGTTGGGGATAAGAGAAATCTGGCGATGTGATAAAAATCCTGATCGTCGATGACAGTGCGCTGATTCGCTCTCGATTGCGGATGCTGATCGAACAGCAACAAGAGTGGAAAGTCTGC
The DNA here is from genome assembly GCA_963765715.1 of Terriglobia bacterium. Taxonomy (GTDB): domain Bacteria; phylum Acidobacteriota; class Terriglobia; order Terriglobales; family Acidobacteriaceae; genus JAIQFF01. The sequence goes on along the minus strand of CAVXXN010000004.1, from coordinate 505,322 downwards.
GGAGAAGCGGAAAACGGTCGGGAGGGAATCGCCAAAGCGCGGTCACTCTCGCCCGACCTGATCGTAATCGATTTGGCGATGCCGGTTCTCAATGGGATCGAGGCAAGCCGGCAAATCAAACGGCTAATGCCCGCTATTCCGGTGGTGATGTTCACAACTTACGCGGATCCATATCTGGAAAAAGAAGCCCGCAATGCAGGAGTGGATGCCATTGTTTCAAAGTCTGACGCCGGTACCGCCCTTCTGAGAAGCATCGAAGACCTATGCGCCCGCAGCTCTCGCCCAGACGCAACAGGCTAAAGTCTCGCCAGATGCCTGAACCCGCTTTACATAATCATACGATGGGACTGGGGGTTGATCCTCCAAAAGTCAGTCAGAGTTCCTGTTCACAATTGAACATCTTTCCTTTCAGATTCACTGCATTATGCCGAAGTGAGCCCCACTAGAATGCACGAAATAAGTGTGGAGATGCGTGGCCTTCCTGACCTGCAAAGCCATCTTCTTAAACAGCCAAAAAGCCCTCCGCGCCATGAGCGTGGAAGACGTCGAAGCTTACGCTCACAGGAATGACCGTCTTCGCCAACTTTGTAAGGAGCTGACCGATCTACCATGATGAAAAAAGCCATTCCCAAAGACATACTCTCCATTCGTTGTCCAACCTGTGGCGCTGCACCCGGAGAAAAGTGCGAGCTTTGTACCGGGCAGCCTCGTACAGAGCCCCATCGCGATCGCAGAATAATCGCGAAGGAATGAGCATGAAGTGAGTCTGCTGATCTGTTTGGGCTTCCCGCGTCAATACCGCCCGAAACCCATGGCATTTTTTGACCGGATTGATGGTGCAAACGTCTTAAATTAACGATCCGATTCCCGATTGCGCCGTTCTCAAACGGAGCTATAATCAAGGCAATTACCGGGTCTCGGGGTGTCGTATGTACCCACGTCTGTTGCCAGCTGTACTGCTCTCCATGCTTTTCTGCACGGCTGTGGCTCGAGCCGATGATCAGCATTCCTCCCACATGTCCAAGCAGACTCGCGTGGACCTGATCCGCGCCTTCAACGCGGAATTGGTTTACATCCGCTCACCGTTTCCCATGGGGAAGACAGGATTGACGCTAAAGGATGGCCAGCTCAGTCCGAGTGGGGAAGACCTGCAACGAATGCTCTCTATGTGGGGCCCCGCGGTCAAACCTGGCGATCAGGCCCGCATAAGCCAGATTCTGGTGAAGAACGATCGCATCCATTTTGAAATCAACGGTGGCGCCGTAAAACGGGAGAAGTGGTACCAGCACATTCAATTCGGCGGTGGAGGAGGCATGACGTCGGTGGGACCCAGCGACGCGAATGCCAACCCGCGCGGCTCTTATGTTGACCTGGTCTTCAAAGGCTATGTGCCCGAGCTCGACCCACAGCAGTTGAAAGATTTGCTGCGCCCAGTGTTTGACTTCAATGCAAAGTCCGCAGTGGAAGCCTACCTCGATACGCTTCCTCCCAAGGTGCGCGACGCCATCAAAAAGCACGAAGTGTTGGTGGGCATGAATCGCGACATGGTTGTGGCGGCGAAGGGCCGTCCGCCGAAGAAAATCCGCGAGAAAGATGGCGAGACCGAATACGAAGAATGGATCTATGGCGAGCCACCTCAAGATGTGGACTTTGTACGGCTGGTGGGGGATGAGGTAACGCGCCTCGAGATCATGAAGGTCGATGGCCAGAAAATCGTGCGCGCCGAGAAGGAAGTCGAACTTGAGCATCCCACGGTAGCCAAAGACGCAAATGAACCCCAGGTTCGTCCGCCAAACGCTCCGACGTTACGGCGTCCTGGCGAAGAGGTCGATACGAATTCACCCGCAGCGGGAGGACGCGCGCCCGCTCCGTTACCGCCTCCGGACCCGGTTGGACAGGACGGGCCGCCGTCCCGGCCAAACTGAACGAGGGCTGAGGGATTTAAGATCAGGGTTTGGATTTAGATAGTTCAGATTTACGAATTTTCGAATTTAAGAATTGATAAATTCAATTTTTACTGACTTCACACTTCAATACACTTCTGCGTCTCCGCTTGGATGAAGCAATCGCTGTGTGTCATCGCGCTTTTGGTTTTATGCCTGGGCAGCGGATGTCGCGATAACCCACATTCCGAGGCTCGAATGCAATCCTCAACAGACCAAGAGCAGGAGATCGATACTCTTCGCAAGGCGTACGCCGCCTTCAACCGCGGTGATATCGCCGGGGCAGTTGCATCCTTCGACCCGCAGATTGAATGGACGGAGCCCGCCGAATTTCCCGGAGGCGGAACCTATCACGGCCAATCTGAAGTGATGGGTTATCTGACGCAGTCGCGGGCGGGTTGGGCGGAGGGCAGCAGCGAGCCCGAGCGGCTGATTCCTGTGGGCGACCGCATCGTGGTATTTGTCCACGTCCGCTTCCGCGCAAAAGAGAGCACCGAATGGCACGAGGTGCGCCTGGCCGATGTCTACACATTCCGCAATGGGAAAGCGATCAACATGCGAGCATTTGCAGATCGGCAGGAAGCACTGCGCTGGGTTGGAAAATAACCGCCTGCACATGCTCTGCATTGAGAGGGCAATGGAGGCAGGGCGTCCCCGCCCGGCTGGCGTCGTATCGGCATGCGCTCGTGATCCTTCGGGACTGAAGTCAACTCAGGATGGCGCACTGGAAGAAGACGTGGATGGGGTCCACCTGACTTGGCTCCCGCGCACTCCCGCTTTACACTGGAAGTGTGAAGATTGCGCTGGGACAGATTAATCCTACCGTTGGAGATTTCTCCGGCAACGCAGCCAAAATGATCGATTTTGCCGCGCAGGCGCGAGCGGCTGGCGCCGGCCTGATTCTGTTTCCGGAACTCTCGGTTTGCGGCTATCCCCCGCGCGACCTCGTCGAACGCCCTTCCTTTGTTGCGCGCAACCGCGAAACGGCGGAGCGGATTGCCGCCGAAACCAAAGGAATCGCGGTCATCTGCGGGCTGGTGACGTCGGCCGATGCCGAAACCGGCAAGTCGGTCATGAACTCGGCGGCGCTCCTCAAGGACGGCGTCATCGCTTTCGTGCAGTCCAAGATGCTGCTGCCGACTTACGACGTCTTCGACGAGATGCGCAACTTCGCTCCCGCCAAAGGCCAAGCGCTATTTTCTTTTTCCGGCAAGCAGATGGCTCTCACCATTTGCGAGGACGCGTGGAACGACAAGCACTTCTGGCGCAAGCGTCTTTACACGGTGGATCCCGTCGAAGCACTGGTGCAGGCGGGCGGAGATTTCGTCCTCAACATTTCGGCGTCTCCGTTCTGGCTGGGCAAAGCTAATTTTCGCCGCGATATGCTTGCGACCATCGCCCGTCAGGACAAAGTGCCGGTGGCGCTGGTGAACCAGGTCGGCGGAAACGACAGCCTGATTTTTGATGGCTCCAGCCTGGTGTTGAATTCCGCGGGCGAAGTGATCGCCCAAGGGAAGTCGTTCGAAGAAGACCTGATCTACTTCGATTCCGACCACCTCACCGGCGATATGCACGAGCAGATCGTGGGTGAGGAGGCCAGCGCCTACGCGGCCCTGGTTCTTGGCACACGCGACTACGTTCGCAAGTGCGGTTTCCGTCAGGTCATCATCGGACTGAGTGGGGGCGTCGACTCCGCACTCACCGCATGCATCGCCGCGGATGCCGTCGGACCCGAAAACGTTATCGGCGTCGGTATGCCGGGGCCCTACTCTTCGCCGGGCTCGATTGAAGACGCACGCACGCTGGCGCAAAATCTTGGCATTCGTTTTGAGCTGCTCTGTATCAACGACGTTTTTGAGAGCTATCGCAAAACTCTGCAGAAAGTTTTCGCCGGACGCAAGGAAGACGCGACCGAGGAAAATCTGCAGGCCAGAACGCGTGGGGCCTTGCTCATGGCGCTCTCGAACAAGTTCGGCGCGATCGTCTTGAGCACGGGAAACAAGAGCGAGTTGGGTGTGGGATACTGCACGCTATATGGCGACATGGTAGGCGGGCTGGCGGTGATCTCCGACGTGCCCAAGACGCTGGTCTATCGCCTGAGTCACTACGTGAATTCGCGACGCCCGGTGATTCCGCAGGCAAGCCTGGAAAAACCGCCGTCTGCCGAACTGCGTCCCGATCAGAAGGACATCGACTCGCTCCCGCCATACGAAATACTCGATACCATTCTGGAAGAGTACGTCGAGGATTCGCATACTGATGAGCAGATTGCCGCCGATCACGGTTATGATCTGGGACTGGTGCGGAAGGTGATTCAGATGGTGGATCGCGCCGAATACAAGCGCCAGCAGGCTGCGCCCGGACTAAAAATTTCGTCGAAGGCCTTTGGCTCCGGACGCCGTCTTCCTATTGCCGCCAAAACCGGCGCATGATAAACGCGCCGACTGTGGTTACAGCCTTAATTTCTGGAAGGGAACTCATGCGTCATCTTGCGTTTTGCTGCACGTTGATTCTGCTGCTGACATCGTTGGCCGTTTCACAGGACAAGAAGGCAAAGGATTCCAGTCTTCCCGAGCCCACTTTCAGTACCCGATTGCCTTCCGAGGAAACGGTCAATGCGTTCATGAAGCAGATGTTCGGCTATGACCCGGCAGTTTCCTGGAAGGTCGTCTCGATCAAGCCGGCCACGGCCCAGGGCATCGCCGAGGTTCTGGTCGTCCTGAGCAGCGGCCAGGGACAGCAGACCAACCGGCTTTATGTGACCTCCGACGGCAAGTATGCACTGATCGGCGACATCATTCCTTTCGGAGTTCGGCCATTCGATCCGACACGCGACGAGCTGGCCAAAAAAGCCGATGGACCATCGCGCGGCCCAGTTGACGCAACCGTCACCGTGGTCGAGTTCAGTGATCTGCAGTGCCCGCATTGCAAGGATGCTCAACCCACGGTCGACAAGTTGCTGACGGAAGAGAAAAACGTCCGCCTGATTTTCCAGAACTTTCCGCTGGCATCGCACGACTGGGCCGCCAAGTCGGCGGCGTACGCGGATTGCGTGGGGCGTAGTTCGAACGACGCGTTCTGGAAATTCATCCAGAGTGTGTACGACGCTCAGAAAGATATTTCCGTTGCGAATGCTGATGAGAAACTCACCGCGCTCGCGACTCAGGCCGGTGTAAAAGGCGCCGAGACCGCCGCCTGTGCGGCCAAGCCGGAGACCGCGGGACGAGTGCAGCGGTCGGTGGCCCTGGGCGCGGCGCTCGAAGTCAATGGAACACCCACGCTGTTTATTAACGGACGAAAGATCAGCAACGTCGGCGGACTTCCTTACGAAGTCCTGAAAGGGTTGACTGAGTTTGCCGCCAAGGATGTGAAGTAGGAAAGTGAAGAAAGAACTTCACTAATCTTGCCGACGACTGATTTCTAGCGCGCCACCCACACTTCCGCATTCTGATTCTCTGGCCGGGTGACCACACGCGGCGTAATCAGGATCAGCAATTCATCGTCGTCTACTTCCTTGGTATTGCTGGTCATCACCTGGTTCAGGCCCGGGACGGCTCCGAATCCGGGGATCCCGGTCAGGGTGCGCTGCTCTGTGCGTGAAACCATGCCCGCCACTACTGCTGGCTGCCCATCCATCAGGTTGATGCTGCCTTTATATTCGCGATTTGCAATAACGGGAACGCCATTGAGTGTCTGAGCTGTCAAGGTTCGAAACTGTATCTCCAGATTGAGGCCAATATCCAACTTTCCGCTGACCACTGGCTTGGCCTTGATGGAGAGTCCGATGTCCTCGTAGCTGAATGAAGGAAACGGCGCCTGGAAACTGTTGTTCTGAATCACGGACGAGATCGCGGCGCTATTGAAAACGGGAGCAAAGCTGGCATTCAAAATCGGATAACGTGAGCCGATCAGCAGCTTGGCGTCGTTCCCCTGGCCGATACGCAGGGTTGCATGCTCCAGGCTCTTTACGTTGCTTTCATTCAATGACAACTGTGCGCCAGCCGTCCCCAGACTGAGGCCGCTCAACGTAAGACCTCCGCCGAACGTGGCCAGGGGGTTGCTGAAGATGGAATTCTGCTGTCCGGTGAGTTGGGCGAGAAGACCGGAAAGCGCGGATGAATTTGCCTGGTTGATGCCGCCTCCGGAGATGAGCTGGTTGATCAGGCTCTGAATGTTCTGTCCGCCAAGCGCCGCCAGCGCGCCCACAGGAATATTGATCAGCTGAAAATTATTGGGAATCTGCACACCTAGCTTGCGCGTCAAGGTGTTGGTGATCTCAAATACACGCACGTCCAGCATGACCTGCGGACGCGAGTCGCCGAACCCCTCGAGCACCTTCGTGGCGGCTTCAAGAAGATTTCGCGGTGCGCGAACCGCGATGGTGTTCTGTTGTGGCTCTGCCGTGACCAGCCGGATCTCAAAAAGATTGCGCAGCAGGTTGACGATATCGGTCAGTTCCTGGGGAGACGAGCCGCCCGGCAAGTAAAAAGTCCGCAACAGCATGCGATCGAACAGACGATGGTTTTGCGCCGACTCGCCCACCAGCAGGATCTGTTTGTCATCGAGCGGAGTCCAGAAGGTGTGGGTCATCTGGCAGGCCACCGCCATCGCGGTGTAAAAGTCCGCCTGTCCCATGTCGAAACGGACGCCGCGGGAAACCACCGACTCGTCAAAAGTGGCGGTCACGCCGAATGCCGACGCGATCTGGGTGAGCAGCCCGCGGCCATCTCCGCGATAGTGAAAATCCGCCGTGGCCATGTGGGGAGCAACTTTGATCTCCCCGGCGTCGGCCAGAACGCGAAGCGTGCTGCTGGGTTTCGGCGCCCATTCGCCCATGGCGTCGGTCAGACGCTGCTGGGCAAATTCATTCTTCGGATCCAGTTGCAAAGCGGAACGGAAGTCAGCCAGCGCTTCAATCTGGCGGTCCTTGAGCATCTCCGCATTGCCGCGTTGCAGGTGCTCGAACACGATCTGCTGCCGGGTCATCTCCCGGGCGGTCACGTATTCGACATCCTTGGGAGCCAGCCGCGCCGCGGTGTCGAACTGATCGAAGGCCAGATCGAGGTACTTGTCTTTTTGCAGGCGAACGCCCTTGGCGAAAGCTTCAGAGGCGTCCTTCAAATCTTTTTTGGATGGGCTACAGGAGACAGTGCCGGGAGTTCCTTCGGAACAAGGCAGGATCGGCAGGCTCGATGGTTGATCGCTGCAAAAGGCCGCCGCAGCCAATCCCAAAACCATCGGGAGGAACTTCCCACCGCGCATCGTCCGATTGTACCCGCGAGCCGGGGAACCACTGAGCGCTTTTACGCGGGGAGTGTACCTTCGTGTATTCCGCCCGGGAGAATCTCGCTTTCGGGTCCGGTTTATGGAATCATTGGCTCGATAGAGAGGTACTTCAATGATCGATAAGGAAAAAGTCCAAAATGGACGACTCTGCGGCTACGCGGCCGGTTTGGTTATTGTCGCCGTTGTAGTGGCATGGAGACTGGTAATGCACTAAGCGAATCGTTTACTGCCATCCATTTATGTCCTGATATGGATGCGTACGCTCGACCTCTAAAGCAGGATCGCAGCTACCTCAACCGCTCCAAGTCCAATCCAGCACAGCGCCCGTTTGTGCTCCCCAGCGACCCAATACCCCGTAGCCGCACTGAAACAAAGAAATGCGCTCGTCCATCCACTTCCCCAAGCTGCGGGCTTGCTCAGCGTTTTCAGTAAATCCATTGGATTATCCTATTCGGATGCTGCGTGGATCGAGCCGCTTCTTTATGTTGAACGTCAGAATTTGTCAATGCGGATGGGGATGCGTCGTTTCACGCGGCTGACAAAACAGCCCAGTGGTAGTGGGCTGTTTTGTGCGGGACAGGGTACGCTCTGTGCCGTTGAAATTCAAAACAGCCCACTCCCAGCCCGGTGGTGGTGTCCTAATTTGCCCGCTATACCTTTATCTCTGTCTCGGAATTGTCCTCTGGCTCGCCGTATTGCTCCCACAAGCCAAAGGGATCACCGTCAGACGAACTGAGTTCAGTAACCATCCATCTGTAGCGAAACTTGATAATACGCAGACGTTCAAACCTGTCTTTATAGCGAATGAACCCGCGTAGAAGTGCACAAATTGCTCCCTGCGTATGATTTTGTCTCTATCTGGAACATCGCCACCAAGCGTTCCCATAGAGAATGCGGACTTACGAATCGGTTCCACAACAGGTCTGAGAACTCCGGTAGCGATACTTCCAAGAGCCCGATGCGTGGCTCGTTCAGGAGAATCGGTTACAACTACGGCGACATTGGAATCTTCAATGGAGGCTTCTGTTTGGCCCCAGATCGAAAGCTTGTACGATACGACCAAATTGGGCAGCGGATGCGGCCCTATAGCATTTCAGCTTCAGACGCTCGACTTCGATAAGCAATCGCGCCCGTTCCTTGTTGATAAAAAGTTCGATGTTCTCTTTTGCGGCGTCCGCACTTTTGTTAGCAGCTTCAACGGATTTCTTAAGAATGTCGGTCTGGCTTTCCATTTCGCCAGCTTGCTTCTGCATCGCCCCGAGTTGACCGGCCATGACTTCGCGCTGAGCGACCATTTCGGCGACTTGCTTTTGAATGGCGGACAATTGGGAACCCATCACAAGGCGCTGCCGATGCATCTCGTGGGTTTGCTTGCGAACGAACTTGAGAGTCCAGCACAACAGCAATATTTGCAGGAACCCCACAATTACCAGAAGCCCACTAAATGCCAAATACGCCCAATCCGCCAAGTCTCGCCGGGGAGGATTTACCGTCACGGCGGGGAGTTTGGTGATTCCTACTTGGTGCTCTGTATCTTCGGGATGTGGCTCACTGCTATAGCTCTTGGCTGGCCCGTTGCTGTCTGTTTTATGCGCGGACTGCGCTGGCTGGGATTTCTGTTGGCTGGCTGTGCTCTTGCCCTTGATTGTTGCGGCTGCGTGAGCGGGGCTATCGGCTGCTTTCCTTGGGACTGGTGGCGGTGTTTGCATGACGGTCAAGAACACAGCCAACGCAAGCCATTTCATAGCGGAGAAAGTGTAACACAGAAATACTTGACAAGCCTGCATTTACGTAATACACTAATTGCCGGTGGGAGCTTAAATCCAATGGCAAATGTCCTCAGCAAAGACAAGCAAATCGCAATCATCGGCGCACTGGCAGAGGGTTCTAGCATTCGTTCCATTGAACGGCTGACGGGCCTTCATCGCGACACGATCACGCGGTTAGGCGTTCGCGTCGGACAGGGCTGCGATGGCTGCAGGATTCCAAGCTGCGCGATCTGGACTGCCACTATTTGCAGTTCGATGAGATTTGGGGATTCATCGGGAAGAAGCAGACGCCACGTGCGCCCCGACGAAGACCCGCGACATGGAGATGTTTGGACGTTCTGCGCGATTGATGCCGAGACCAAGCTAGTTCCCGCCTTCCGGTGCGGTAAGCGCGATTTTACTACTGCTCTTGTGGTTTGTGCAGGACGTTAAAGACAGGATGCGGAATCGGGTACAAATCTCCAGCGATGCCCTGCGATCTTACGTTGACGCGATTGACGAAGTCTTCGGAGGTGATGTGGACTTCGGGCAAATCGTAAAGACCTACGAGCATGCCCATGACGCAACACCCCGACACAAAGTACAGTTCTCCAACGTTCGTATCCGTAGAGAAGCGATCCGTTACACGATTGCCGAAGATGGATTTAGTTTCCACGAGCTACATCGAACGGTTGAACGCAACTACCCGCCTTCACATGCGCCGTTTAACCGTCTCACGCTGGCCTTCAGCAAGAAACTAGAAAACTTTGAGGCTGCTGTTGCGCTCCACTTCGCCTATTACAATTTCGTTAAGCGGCACAATTCATTCGTTGCACTCCGTGCAATGGCAGCGGAGTCAGAGACTTTTGGACGCGTCGGCGATCTAGTGGAGGCTAGTTGGATGACCAGTGAATTAAGAACCGTAATCGAGACGGGAGATATCGAGGGTATAGAAATCGAATGTCCAGCCCCGGAATGCAAAATAAAGACCATTTTTCCCGCCGTCGGCAGTTTATTAGGCTGACCGCGCAGTGCCCACACTGTAATCAGCCGTGGTTTGATAAATCGACTAACCAGTCAAGAGTGGGCGTGGCTATATTCCGGCAACTGAGAGCCTGCGCAGATTTCTGCTCATCTGCGGTCGCTAAACGCAACTAGAACAGATATTCATGCAAAGGTGCGCTTGCACGTCAAGACGAAACAACCATGACAGGCTCTTATATTGGAGAACTACGAGACGTAATCCGTCGATTGCATGGTGCGGCAGGCCACTGCACGTCGAAAGCGTTCCAGTGAAGGAAACTTTCGAGGGTGAGACAGTGTGGGAAGGGATTGTTGAGGTTTTCGACCTGCAAGGACATCCCAAGGCCAACAGAGCCTATGCCTGGGCGCATGAGACAGACAATCCGCAGCGCCCCAAGCGCCACGTAGCGGTATTGCACATTCCACCAGTGGTTTCAGCTGTAACAGCCGTCAGAGCGGCCATCATTCAAGACTACAAGGCAACCAATTGACTCAGGTAAAGAAAGCTCGAAAAGTCGGACGCCCAAGGATGCCAAAGGGGGAAGCCAAGGGGCACATTGTCCCTGTACGCTTCACGGCGGACGATCTGAAGGCGATGGAGACAGCAGCGAAGGCGAATAAGCAGAACGTATCAGAGTGGATTCGCAGCACGATCCACGCAACTCTTACCGGGATAACGCAGTGACGCCAATTCCAGAGAAAACTTGTATCAATTGCGGCAAGGTCTTTAAGCTCTTACCGAACAAGCCGGGACTTGTAAACAGCTGTCCGCAATGCTCTGCGCCCGCGCCCGCGCCAGAACCAGAAGACGATGAACCCAAGCCGCGCCGGAAAAGACCTAAAACCCCGAACGAATTGGTCTCCCGTGTCGAGCGCAAGTTGCATAACATCAAAAAAAGAAAGGAGATTATTATTGGTAAGAAATCAAATTAGGACACTACCACTGCATCCCCCGGGTTGGAAAGTTAAAACTTTTGGCGTATAAAAGTTAGTTGCGACGGCACGCGTCATTTTCCTTCCCCGTGCGGCCACAACCGGGATTGCCAAAATTTTGAGCGAGGGAACATGCCCAGCCTGACCACCACGCAGGCCCCCAAAGGCCTGGAAGGAATTGTCGCCACCACCTCGAGCATTTGCTATATCGATGGCGATCAAGGCGTCCTGGCCTATCGCGGCATCGACATTCACGAACTTGCTGACCACTCCAACTTCGAAGAAACCTGCTACCTGCTGTGGTATCGGCAAGCTGCCCTCCGCCAAGGAACTGAAGGAATTTCGCGCAGACGCCTGGCGGAGGAGCGCAAGCTCGATCCCGCCATCATCGACCTGCTGCGCAGCGCCCCGAAAGCAGACGCAGCCCATGGACGTGCTGCGCACAGCGGTTTCGGCGCTGTCGTTCTACGATCCCGAGGACAAAAAGAACGATCACGACGCCAACGTGCGCAAGGCCATTCCGCCTGACCTCGCAGATCGCGATGATCGTGGCCGCCTATGACCGCATGCGCAAAGGGAAGAACGTCGTCGAGCCCGACCGCTCGCTTTCGCACGCGGCCAATTTCCTGCTGATGCTGACCGGCACCAAGCCCTCGGAGACCGCCGAGCGCGCGCTCGATATCGCGCTGATCCTGCACGCCGACCACGAACTGAATGCCTCCACGTTTGCGGCACGAGTGGTTGCCGCCACGCTTTCCGATATGCACTCGGCCGTTACCGCCGCCATCGGCGCGCTGAAAGGCCCGCTGCACGGCGGCGCGAATGAAGCGATCTTTCACATCCTGCAGGCAATCGACAAATCGGGCGCCGATCCAGTGGACGCACGTGAAGGGAATGCTGGCGCAGAAAAAGAAGATTCCCGGCTTCGGCCATCGCGTGTACCACACCGAAGACCCGCGGGCCACGCACCTGCGCAAGATGTCCGAAGACCTGGGAAAGAGCAGCGGCCAGACGCAATGGTTCGAGATGTCGGACAAGATCGAGGAATTCGTGAAGGCCGACAAGAAGCTCAACGCCAACGTGGATTTCTATTCGGCATCCACCTACCACATCCTCGGCATTGACGTTGACTTGTTCACGCCGGTATTCGCGGTATCGCGCATCAGCGGCTGGGCTGCGCACGTCATCGAGCAACTCGACGACAACCGCCTGATCCGCCCCCGCGCGGATTATGTTGGGCCGGTGTATCCGCAGCAGTATGTCCCGATAGAACGCCGGTAGCGTCAGTCATTCCACGGATTTGATTACCAAAAAACTGTCATCCTGAGCGGAGTGGCTGCTTCGCGAATGCGAAGCAGCCACGCAGTCGAAGGACCCCTACTCCCGGTACGGGCTTTCGTGGAAACACGCGGCCCTGCGGTCATATAGGGGTCTTTCGACTCCACCCACCCATTCGCGTTGCGAATGGATTGCTTCCGCTCAAGATGACAGGGCATGTGTTTAGCGCTGGCGCTCAGGGTTACGGTCTATCGGTCTTCTCCCAATCCGGCTCGGGTGGCGGGATCAGGTCATATTCGTTTGACTTCTTGCCCTGCAGATAAATATCAAACCAGTTCACGATATGGTGCAGCCGCTCCACGCGATGCCAGGGGTTTCCCGACCGGGACAGCTCGTGCGTCTCCCCGGGGAAGCGGACCATTGCGGTGGGAATTTTCCGGAACTTCAGCGCCCGGAACATTTGACCTCCGCCGCTGTCGGGCGGAGTGCGCAGGTCGGCATCGCCCAGGATCAACATCAACGGCGTCTTGACGTTGTCGATGTAGGTGATGGGCGAGCGGTCCCGATAGTCCTGCGGATCGTCAAACGGAGGCTTGCGAAACCATTTTGGCTGGAACAGCGTGAAATCAGCTGAGTACCACCAGGCGGCCCAATCGGCGATGTCGCGCTGGGCCACGGCGCCGGCAAAGCGATCGGTGTGGGTTACAACCCAGTCGGTTAGCAGTCCTCCGCCGCTTCCGCCGGTCACTCCCAGGTGTTTTTCATCGACGTATCCGCGGCGGACGACTTCGTCCACACCCGCCATCAAATCCTTGAAATCGTCTCCCGGATAGTGGAACTGGATGATGTTTCCAAACGCCTCATCGTAGGAAGTGCTGCCACGAGGATTGGGATAGATAACTACATACCCCTTTGCCGCCATCCACTGAATCTCGTGGAAAAAGACAAATCCGTGGGCGGCGTGCGGACCTCCGTGAATATCCAGGATGAGCGGATACTTCTTGTTCGCATCGAAGTCCGGCGGCTTCTGCACCCAGGTCTGGATCTTGCGACCGTCAAAGCTCTGGTACCAGATCTCTTCCGGCGGGGTCAGATTCAAATCCGAGAAAAGCTTGTCGTTGACATTGGTCAGCCGGGTTTGCTTGCCGTCCGGGCCGATCATGAAAAGGTCGTTGATCATGGTCGGCGTGGAAACCTCGGCGACCAGTTGAGAACCGTTCGAGCTGTACTGGTTGATCGCCTGATCGCCTTTGGTCAGCGGAGTCACCTGCCCAGAAGCGGCATCGAAGCGCTCGAGATTGGCGCGTCCCTGTTTAGCGACCTGAAGCGTGAGCCACTTGCCGTCAGCGCTCCAGAGGGGCCGGGTGCCACCGCCGCCGCGCGGAGGCTCCTGGTCACCGAGGATGCCTCCGCCGATGTCCCAATCGTATTTTGAGCTCAGGTTACGCGGCGTGGCACCCGGTTTGAGATCCACCACCCACAAATCTGTTTTGGTGTGCGAATGCACGGGCGTGTTGAGCGAGCCCAGGAATGCGAGCCGCGAACCGTCTTTGCTGATGGAAATGGATTGCGCCGCGCCCGCGATCCGGGTCACTTCGCTTGGGTCGCCGCCATTTGCCGGGGTTGAGTAAATAACGTTTTGACCCAAGCCATAGTAGGGCTCGATTTCGCGGTCGGAGGTGAAGTAGATTTTCGAACCGTCCGGCGCCCACTGAATGTCGTCTTCATCGAAATCGCCGCTCGTCAGCTGTTTGGGCTGGGGCGAGTTTTGCGCATCAACCGGCAAGGCGATGGTCCAGATGTGCTCGTGACGAGAGAAGTCAACATACCCGCTGTCGTTGTCGCGGTATTCCGCCCGGGTAATGACGTGAATGTCGGACTCATGTTGTGGCTTGCTGCATCTCATTTTTGTCTTTCGCTTTGCTCTCTTCACACGCTGCTTTGGTCAAGTCCTCCGCGTTCGTAGAACTGTAGAAGGCCAGGGTCTTGCCGTCGGGCGACCATGTCGGGTCTGAGGCGCCCTTTGGCAGGCGGGTCAGCTGCCAGGCTTCGCCGCCGTTCATGGGAAGAACGAATATTTGTGGAGGCTGGGGCTTGCCAACTTTTTCCGCCGTACGCACAAATGCCAGAAACTTGCCGTCCGGTGACCACTGTGGAGAGGTGTCGTGCTTGTCGGCACTGAGCCGGCGCAGATCGCCGCCGTTCGCCGGGACGCTCCAGAGAGACGTTTCATAGCCTTCACGTTTTTCGTCCACAGTGATTCGAACGAAGGCGACCTGGGTTCCATCGGGCGAAAGTTGCGGATTTCCAATCCAGTTAAATTGGAAAAGATCCTTCTCGGTGATGGCACGCTTTTGTCCGAAGGCGGCGCCAAGAAACAGCACGACGCAAACTAGTCCGGCCGCCAGGTAATGAAATGTCCTTTTCATCAGCACACTCCTGCACAAAATGACGATCAGGCTACCACGCCGGCGTCGAACCATCGAAGCGTAGAATAGAGAAGATCTTATGCGGCGCGTCTATCTGGACAACAACGCGACAACGCCAGTCTTGCCCGAGGTTCTGGCGGCGATGCAGCCCTATTTCGGGGAGCATTTCGGCAATGCCTCGTCGATCCATCGCCATGGACAGGAGACCCGGGCGGCGGTCGAGCGCGCACGTGAGGCGGTAGCGGGCCTGCTCGGTGCACGCGAATCGGAGATCGTCTTTACCAGCGGCGGCACCGAAGGCGACAATCTCGCCATCTTTGGCGTGACCAACCCGGGGCAGCACGTCATTACTTCGACCATCGAGCATCATGCGGTCCTGAACTCCTGCAAGCACCTGGAACAGTCGGGTTGCGAAGTGACATACGTGCCAGTGGATGGCCGCGGACAGGTGAACCCTGACGACGTCCGGCGGGCGCTTCGCCCGAATACCCAGCTCATCACCATCATGACGGCTAACAACGAAACTGGCGTGCTGCAGCCGGTAGAAGAGATCGGCAAAATCGCCGCCGAAGCCGACATCTACTTTCACACCGACACGGTGCAGGCAGCAGGCAAGGTTGCCATCGACGTCAAGCGCATAGGCTGCGATCTGCTCTCGATTTCCGGACACAAGATGCACGCTCCGCAAGGGGTTGGAGCGTTATACGTAAAGAAGGGAACCGTCTTGCGTCCGATGGTTTATGGCGGGAGCCACGAACGCTCGCGAAGGGCTGGAACAGAAAATGTTCCGGGAACCGTCGCCCTCGGAAAAGCAGCCGAACTCGCGCAAGAGGGATTTTCCCGCGACGATATCGAGGCCATGTCGGCGCTGCGTGACCGCTTGGAACAAGCCATCCTGAAAGCGGTAGAAGGATCCGCAGTAAACGGCCGCGGTGCGCCGCGGGTACCGAACACGACCAGCATTTGCTTTGACGGCATCGAGGGCGAAGCCCTGGTTATTGCGCTGGACCTGAAGGGATTAGCAGTCTCAACCGGTGCCGCGTGTTCCTCGGGCGCGATCGAGCCCTCGCATGTGCTGACCGCGATGGGGATGAGTCCGGACCAGGCGCGCGGCAGCCTACGTTTTAGCCTGGGAAAGCAAAGCACGCATGATGATGTCGAATTCGCGCTCAGTTTGATTCCGCAGACCGTTGTGCGACTGCGAGAGCTGTCGCCGGTTTACAATAAAGAAGCTGGAAAAGAAGCTGCTAGCTTCTAGCTACTAGCTACTGGCTTTTAGCTCATCGACAATAGAAAGAGCATCGATTAGCCAGAAGCGAGGAGCTAGAAGCTGACCCAGACCCACTAGAAAACTTTCATGTCCACACCCAAGACCATCGCCGTCGCCATGTCTGGAGGAGTTGACTCCTCCACCGTTGCGGCCATGCTGCGTGCCGAGGGCCACCAAGTCGTCGGCTTGACCATGCAGCTCTGGAATCAGCGCCGGCTGGCTGGTCATGAGGGTATGCCGGAGTCGGTGCAGGGACGCTGTTGCTCGCTGGATGACGTGTACGACGCACGGCGGGTAGCCGAGACAATCGGCATCCCCTATTACGTGGTCAATCATGAGGAGCGGTTTGAGCGCGACGTGGTGCGTCCGTTCGTCGAGCAGTACCTTTCGGGGCGTACACCCATTCCTTGCAGCCTTTGCAACAATCATCTGAAGTTCGATCAGTTGCTGATTGTGGCCCAGCAGATCGGCGCCGACGCCCTTGCTACCGGCCACTACGCGCGAGTGGAATTCGATCCGGCGCTTGAGCGCTGGCTGCTCAAGCGGCCCACCGATCGGTCCAAGGACCAAACTTACTTTCTGTTTGGCCTGACGCAGGATCAATTGAGCCGCACTCTGTTTCCTCTTGGCGGAATGATGAAGCCCGAAGTTCGCGAACTCGCTAGACAGCACGGATTGGCGCTTGCCCAGAAGCCCGACTCGCAGGAAATCTGTTTTGTCCCCGGAGGCGATTACAAGAAGTTCCTCGACGCCTACCTCGCAGAGCAGGGCGAGGCCTTACCCGACACTGCAGGGGAACTCGTTACAACCGACGGAACGGTCGTCGGAGAACACGGCGGCATCCACAACTTCACCGTAGGCCAGCGCAAGGGGCTCGGGTTAGCCACCGGCTCGCCGCTCTACGTCATTCAGATCAGGGGTGACGCGCACCAGGTTGTGGTCGGCCAGCAAGAGGATCTCTACACTCGAACGTTGCGAACGCATCGGATCAATCTCATCTCGGTTGAAGACCTTCAGTATCCCACCCGAGCCACCGTCAAAATCCGTCATCGCCATGAAGGTGCGTCAGCCTTGATCGAAAAGAGTGGTGCCGATGAAATTCTGGTCACCTTCGACGAGCCGCAACGAGCGGTCACGCCTGGCCAGGCGGCAGTGTTCTACGACGGCGATACGGTAATTGGCGGGGGATGGATTGCCTGAGCCGGTCGTTGGTCGTCAGTCGTCGGTCTTCAACTAGGTCTGTTGTGGAGAAGTTTGTTTGCGAAAGATTGAAGCTAAGGATCAATGTAAGTGGAAGCTTAAGGATGGCTGCAAAGCATAATCGAGGTTTGTCCGGCGACTTACCACTGCCCACCGAACACTGCCACTAAATAAACATTTCATCCTGCGGCACGGTCACATCCCGGCGTGAACGTTTGCCGCCAAACAACGACTCCAAACCTACCGTCAATCCTTGAATGATTCCGGAGAGCTGGCGCACCGGCGACACTACGGTTCGATGAACCACGTCGGTGGTTTCTTCAATCCGGTCCATGGTGCGATTCAACAATTCGTCGGCGCGGATGACTTGCAGGCGGGTTCGGTCGACCACGTCGGTTACGGTAGCGTCGATTCGCTCGAGCTGGCCTCGAACGACGGTGCTGGTTTCGCTGACGTTGGTTGCAATCGTGTCGATCTTTGGCCGCAGTTCCAACATGATGGAGTGGGCTGTATCCGCGGTAGGCATCACTTTGGCGGTGACTTCAGCGGCCAGTGTTTCCATGCGGGAGGTGCTCTTCCGCACGGCCACGTAGAGGGCCACGAGGATAGCCGCCTGGATCACGACGGCGACAGCGGTGACGCCAACGAAAATCGGTAGATAGTCCATAGGATTTCTCCGCGGTACTGCACCCATCCCAGGTACAGCGGGAGGAATGCAAACTACGGGGTCTTCGATGCGCCGCCGTCCGCTGCGGTAGCCTCGTGGTACGCCTGGCGACCTGCTTCATAGGCCGACTTGAACTGCTCTTTTTGCTGTTTTGCGACTTCGCGACCGCGATCTACCAAATCCGACGCCTGTTCTTTGGCTTTGCGGGCACGTTCTTTCACAAAATCCCGGCCATCATCCGCTTTGGAGCGGAGCGTGTCACGCATTTCGCTGCCCGAACTTGGCGCATAAAGAACTCCGACCACCGCACCCACCCCAAGTCCTGCGAGAAACCATAGAAAACTGCTGTTGTCGTCTGCCATCCTGCGTCCTCCAAAACAAGTTACAACTGTTCGGATGTTAGCACCCAGTGTAGGGAATTACAATTCGCGCCCCTTGCCGACAGCGCGCGGAAGCGAGAGAATGTCGGCGCATGTAGAGGAGACGACCTTGAAGTATCGGCAGCACGGATACCAGGACAGCGGCCAGAAATCCGAAAAGAGAGAACCGTCGGAGAGACCGGTAAAAAAAGATACTTTCGGTCCCCGGGCGATTCAGATGCCGGGCACGCGAAACGTCTCCCGTTGTTCCCAATGCGGAACACTTTTGCAATCCGTGAGCGATCCGGTCGGTCAATGTCCCAAATGTGGCTTTGAACTTCATTCCTGCAAGCAGTGCACCTATTTCGACACTTCAAGCCGCTTCGAATGCACTCAGCCGATTCCCGAGCGAATTCCGCGCAAAGATCAGCGTAATGAATGCACCTTCTATTCGATTCGCGTGATGGTCGAAAAAGAGACTTCCACGCCGAAAGCACTGCGTCCGAATGACGCCCGGCAGGCTTTCGAGAACCTGTTCAAGAAATAGGAATTTCTTGTTACGGCTTCAATGTCGGGCGTAACAATACTTCGCTAACGAACGATTGGGGCTTCTGCGTTACCAGCATCGCTACCACGTGAGCTACATCTTCAGACTGAAGCATTTTTTGCGGGTCTTTGCCTTCATGTGGGCTCAAGTCGGTATGCACCGATCCAGGACAAATCACCGAAACGCGGATGTTGTGGCCGCGCAGTTCTTCCGCCACCGAGTAGGTCAATCCATTCAATCCCCATTTGGATGCAGCATAGGCAGCGCCATTGGGCAGTGCATTCTTTCCCGCGAGGGATGAGATGTTAATGATGTGGCCACTGCGGGCCGCGATCATCATCGGAGCAAAACTGCGAATGCAATAGTAGACGCCTCGCAGATTGGTGTTCATCACATGCTCCCAGGAATCCGGAGGCATCTCATGCAGTGGCGCCTTGAAGCTTCCAATTCCAGCGTTGTTAACCATAATGTCTACCCGCCCGAAATCGCGTTGAACTCCCGCCGCAACCGATTCAACCGAGGCTAGGTCCGTCACATCGCATGCCGCCACTTTAGCTTGTCCGCCGGCGGCCGTGATCGACGCCGCGGTGTCTTCAAGAAGCGAGGTTGTCCGTCCGCAGAGCACCGCCAGCGCGCCCAGGCTCGCCAGCTCGCGGGCAATGGCAGCTCCGATTCCTCGTCCAGCACCGGTGATGACCGCTATTTGCCCCTGGAGCTCATTTTTGGTTGCTTTGGGCATGTTGATTATTCCTTCAAAAGCGCTTTCCGGTTCTGTTTCAGACCATCCGGATTGGCTCACTACCGCATCTTACAAGATGGCGTGCGGGGTGCTTTCCAAAAGCGAACTTGCCATAGACGATGCACATACTTATAATCCGCCTCACCGGAAAACGTGCTCTGGCCATCTTGACAGCTTCACAACTAAGCCAGGTAGGTATCCGGAGCCGTCGCAGGACGTACTTCAGTGTGCGAAGAGACCCTGGGTTAACTGGTTTGCGTGGTCCCTGGGATGCAGTGCTGTCGTCGCCGTTTTTCCCGAAATCTAAGGAGCGATTCGAATGAAGACGAGTCTAGTAGCGCTTTTGCTGGCGTTGTCGGCAGTGGCATCGAGTCAGGACGCCGCACCGGCGCAGGCGCAACCAGCGCAACAGCAACCGGCGCAGGCACAACCAGCGGCACCAGCGCAGACCTCTCCCTCTCAGCCCCCGCAGCAGAAAAAGGAAATCAAGGATCCGGCGGAATACAACGCCTACGTCGGCGCCGTTCAGCAGACTGACCCAACTGCCAAGATCAGCGGCCTGGAAGCGTTCCTCACCCAGTATCCCAACAGCGTCATGAAGGAAGATGCCCTGGAACTGTTGATGGGCACCTATCAGCAGGCTGGCAATCAGGCCAAGGTGATCGACACCGCCAACCGTCTACTAACCGTCAATCCGAATAACACCCGCGCACTGGTGTTGCTGGCTTACAACGAGCGCGCCGCACAGAAGTGGGCCGACGCCAAGCAGCATGCCGAGAAAGGCCTGCAGGCGCTGGCCAAAATGCCAAAGGCCGACGGGGTTTCCGACGCCGATTTCGCCAAGCAGAAAACCCAGCTCGGATCACTGCTGAACAGCGTCGCCGGATTTCTCCGCACTGCAATTGAAAGACTACGCCTCTGCACAGAAATATCTGCGGCCTGCGGTTGAGGCCGATCCCAACAACGTCGAGAATGTGTACCCTCTGGCGCTGTCCTACCTGACCGCGACCCCTTCCGATGATGTGAATGGATTGTTCTTCATCGCCCGCGCGGCGAACCTTGTGACCGACCCGAAAGGGAAGGACTCGATCGTCAAGTTCGGACACAACCGTTACGTCAAGTATCACGGCTCCGAGCAGGGTTGGGATGACCTGCTGGCGCAGACAAAAACCACTCCTGTACCACCGGCCGGATTCACCATCGCGCAATACGTTCCGCCAACCCCGGCTCAACAGGCCGCCGACCTGGTGAAAACCAAGAAGCCGGAAGAGATGAGTTTCGCGGAGTGGGAACTGGTTCTCTCTGAAGGTTCGCCGGACGATCAGGCGAAAGTCTGGAGCTTCTCTCAAGGGCAAGAATCTGCAGATGGCAGAAGTGCAGGTCATCACTGCTACGTCCGACCAAATTAGAACTGGCAGCGAGCGTGGATGACATCGACCAGAAACGGGCCGACATCGAGTTGTCATTCCCCGCGGCCGATCCCGGCCAGGATGGTTCCGAAGGAGGGCGACAAGATCAACTTCGAGGGTACGCCCGTCTCCTACACTCCAAAGCCTTTTGTCATGGTGATGGAGAAAGGCGCGCTGTTAACCAAGGCCGCCCCAGCCGGCACCAGGAAGCCACCAGTCCACAAGAAGCCGCAGTAAGGGGTTCGCGCCTCACTGAAAAGCAAAAAGGCAGCCCAAACGGGCTGCCTTTTGTTTTTGGGAGTAACGGTATGCTAGTCGGTCGCCGATAGCCGACGCAAGGCCGACAAACTTCACTGTCAGTTCTGGCGTGCTTTCTTTTCGTAGTTCACCGGCCGGGCACTGCGTGGCGGACGCCTTACGCCATCCCGCAATTGGCGAACGTCGATCTTCAATTCCGAGATGGTCCGGCTCAAGGTGTTGCGGTGCATGCCCAGTTCGCGCGCTGCCCGGCATTGGTTTCCTTTGTTCTCCTGCAGCACGGTCAGAATGAACTTCTTCTTGAACTCGCGCACCGCTTCTGAGTAAAGAATGTTGCTCCGGTACATCTGCAGGATGAGGGCTTCGAGCTGATCTCTCACGGTGTCTCGCTTTCTTTTGTCTTTAGCTGTTGTCTTCCTGCTATTTGCCGCGCGACGAAATCGCCTTGCCCGAAAGCTGCGCGTCGAACAACGACACCTACTCGACTGCCTATTTCCCGGAAACCTGTTTTACCGGCCCACCCGGTAACGACTGTGGCGGATGACGAAGCAGATCCAACCCCTGGTAGAAACGTGCGCGCAATTCGGCCGGCGCTACCCAGATGGCGGCTCGTCCCACCGCCTGGAAGTATGGAGCCAACTGCGACCCCTCCAGCCATCTGGCTGACGGTGTAAACGAAGTCATGCCCACCAGAACGAATGCAACGATCAACGCACCGCGCAAAACCCCGAGAGCAGCGCCCAGAAAACGGTCAACCAACCGGAGTCCGGACGCTTTCATAACCCACCGGGCCGTTCGGCCGGCCAGACCGAACGCCACGGTGACAACAAAAAAGATAATCAGGAACCCCGCGCTGTCCGCAACCCAGGGCGACTTCAAATATCTCCCTAACAAAATACCCAGACGCTGATACTGCCATGCGGCCAGCAGGTATCCCGCAATCAACCCACCGATGTGGAACGCCTCCTGAAAGAAGCCCATGGCGGCCGCGTGCATGGCGGAAACCACGATCACCACGATAATGATCCAATCCGCCAGGTTCATGCGGCACCGCTTTTTCCGGAGATGCCCTTATACATCCAGATCACGCCCCGTGAGCAGGTGGTATGCCTCAACATATTTGTCACTGGTCCGGCCAGCCACCTCAACCGGTAGCGCCGGAGCAGGCGGCTGCTTGTTCCAA
Organism: Terriglobia bacterium; assembly: GCA_963765715.1. Classification (GTDB taxonomy): domain Bacteria; phylum Acidobacteriota; class Terriglobia; order Terriglobales; family Acidobacteriaceae; genus JAIQFF01. The sequence continues at coordinate 483,050 of CAVXXN010000004.1, read as the reverse complement.
CGGATCTCTTCCAGATAGTCCCGGACATATTGCTTGTCGAATGAATCCTGCGCACGGCCCGGCTGATACTTGTCGGCCGGCCAAAAGCGGGAAGAGTCCGGTGTAAGAACCTCATCCGCCAGAGTGATGCCGTGGCCGGTGCGTCCGAACTCAAACTTGGTGTCGGCAATGATAATGCCCTTTTGCCGCGCGTACTCCGCCGCCTTGCTATAAACAGCCAGACTAATGTCACGCAGTTGCCGGCTCACTTCCGGTCCCAGCAAACGGGCCATCTCGGAAAACGGAATATTCTCGTCATGACCGGTTGTAGCCTTGGTCGAGGGAGTAAAAATCGGCTCCGGCAGTCGGTCCGATTCCTTCAAGCCCTTCGGCAGTTCGATCCCGCAAACTTTACCGGTGGCCTTGTATTCCTTCCACGCCGATCCCGAAAGATAGCCGCGCACGACGCATTCCACGGGAAACATTTCGGCCCGCGCGACAATCATCGACCGGCCCTGCAACTGGTCAGCGTATTTCTGCAGCGCGGCCGGGATACTGGCGCACGTCAGCAGTAATGAGGTGATTGGGTACCAGGTCCCGCAGAAACTCGAACCAGAAAAGCGAGATCTGCGTCAGCACGCGGCCCTTGTGAGGAATGCCGGTGGCCAGCACATAATCGAAGGCTGAGATGCGATCGGTGGCGACGAAAAGCAAACGCTCCTGGTCGAGCACGTAGACGTCCCGAACTTTGCCACTGGCGTGCAGCTTCAATTCCGGGAAAGTCGGTTTGCAAGAGAACGGAGTCGAGGAGTTCAGAGTTCATGATGGAAATTCTACAGGCAGAAATCGTCGGGTATTCTAGTCCTAAAGAAATTTTTGTCAACGGCATGCCACGCGATTCACGGCTGTCGTTTGCCGCTCGTCGAATACAAATCGATTGACATGATCGCAAAACGTCCAACCGCCTGCTGGGCTTGGCTTTTCAGAGAATGGCGATTGTGGAAAAGCTGAGGGCGCCTGTGCAAAGCTGGAACATACAATGTGCGCTGGCGAACGGATTAAAATCTCGTATTAATCAAAAGTCCAGCGCCGGCTTTCGCAAAAAGTTTTGAATTCCGTGCTCGAATCGCTAGAACTCCACTCCTGCGACGCTCGCCCTCACATGGCGTTATACTTAAGTGACGATGCCTGACGACGCCCAAAAAACCTTCTATCTGGAAGTGTTCGGTTGCCAGATGAATGTCCATGACTCCGAGAAAGTTGTCGGGACTCTTCTGGCTGAGGGATACCGTCAGGTTTCAACCGTCGAAGAAGCTGGACTGGTTCTCTACAACACCTGCTCCATTCGGGATAAAGCCGAACAGAAGGTTTTTCACCGTCTAGCCGACTACAAAAAACTTCACAAGCAAGGCAAGCGTTTCGGAGTACTGGGGTGTGTAGCACAACAGGAAGGCGAGAAGATTTTCGAGCGCGCGCCGCACGTTTCGCTGGTCTGTGGCTCGGCATCGTACCGCAACTTGCCGCAGATGCTGGTGCAGCTCGAGGCAGGGAACCAGCGGGTCACCGGTCTTGGACGACCGCGAAACCGACGAGTGCTTTGAGACCGAATTCACCGCCCGGACCAACCCGCATCGCGGCTACATCACGATAATCGAGGGATGCGACAAGTTCTGCGCCTATTGCGTGGTGCCCTTCACCAGAGGCAAGGAGCGGAGCCGGACGTCCGACTCAGTTCTGGCAGAAGCCAGGCAGATGGCCGACCTCGGTTATACCGAAATCCAGCTTTTGGGCCAGATCGTTAATTCCTACAAGGATCCGTCCGGAAAAATGACTTTTGCCGAACTGCTGGCGGCGGTGGGCGCGGTCTCCAGGAATCAGGCGAGTGCGATTTACGACTTCGCATCCCCGACATTTCGGCCCCGATATCATCGCCGCCATCGAGTCGGTTCCGACGCTTTGCGACCACATCCACTTGCCAATACAAAGCGGCTCGACCCGGGTACTCGACGCCATGCAGCGCCTTTACACTCGCGAAGAATACCTGGAGAAGGTCGCATGGATCAAAGCCGCAAAACGTGAGATCAGCATCACCACAGATGTCATCGTCGGGTTTCCCGGGCGAGACCGAGGCCGAGTTTGAGCAGACCCTCAGCCTGCTCGAGGAAGTCGAATTCGACGCGGTTTTTGGTTTCAAGTATTCGCCCCGGCCCAACACTCCTTCGCTCCAATTGCCGGATGTAATCCCCGACGAAGAAAAAGCTCGCCGGCTGGCAGTCTTGCTGGAAAAGCAGCGCGAGATCCAACGACGGAGCTACCAGCGGCATGTCGGACAGACTCTCGAAGCGATGGTTGAGGGACAAAACGTCGCACGCGGCCAGTGGAGCGGCCGGACTTCGCAGAACAAGGTGACTGAATTTCACGGTTCCTGAGGGTGTGACACCGAGGTAGGCAGCTATGTTCCGGTGGCGACGATTGGAAGTTTTCCCAACAGTCTGCTGGGTGAAATGGTGGTATAAGGAGCAGAAGGCGATTTAGATTGGATAGATTAGATCGCGGATTGATTAGGCGTTGAATCTCGATCTGAATGTCGTCTGGGGATCACGATGGAAGTTGAAATGAAAATTCGAGGGCTCATGATGGACCCGGTTACCAACATGCCCATCGTGATCTTAAAGGACAATAGCGGCGACGCGGTGCTGCCCATCTGGGTGGGGATTTACGAAGCCAACGCCATCGCCCTGGAGATTGAGAAAGTCACCACCCCTCGCCCGATGACCCACGATCTGATCAAAAATGTCTGGTCGGGCTCGATACTCAGGTCCACAAGGTAGTGGTCACAGAACTGCGCGAAGATACGTTCTATGCCGTGATCTGGATTGAGCGGCAGGGAAGCGTGATCAGCATCGATTCCCGACCGTCGGATGCTCTCGCTCTTGCGCTGCGGGTCGATTGCCCGATCTTCGTCGAGGACGATGTCCTTAAAAACTCGAAACTGGCCGACGAATGCTTCCGACCGAGTCACCAGCGAAGAACTGCGGAAATGGCTGGAAGGACCTGAACGATGAGGATCTGGGACGTTACAAGATGTAACGCAGCTTAGCTTTAAGCCCTTAACCCATTGGCTCCCGGCTAAGTGCTAAGAGCTTTTCATGCCCGATCCTGCCAAACAACTTCAGCGTATATATCTTGCCGGTTTTGATCTCCAGACATTTGACCGCTTTCCCAAGTGCGTCGGGGTCGTACGTGACGGCTGCGTCGCACTGCTGGTCCCGTCGACTGATGGTCTGCAGATGCTGGGAACTCCAGGTTGGCGACTGGGAGAAGCCATTAGGCGTGCTGGTCGAAGTCGGAGGCCGCCAGGTATTCCAGTCCAAACAGGAGATTGTCGAGGCAACGCCAGAAAGAATGGAATTGCTAAGCCGTTTCCGGTCAGATCTACGTGAACTACTAACCGCGGACCATCAACAGGATGATAAGCAGTGACGACAAGCACCTCAGTTGCCTACTCGGTCTTAACCAACGCCGGTAGGTGGCGCCGCAACGTTTCGACTGTTTGCTTCTGAATGTCCGTTGCGATTAGGAACTCCACTCCGTAATGGTAGTTTTTCCGGTTGCGGATGATTGCGTCCACCCTGATGGGTGGCGCCGAGTATGCGGGGGTGAATTCCACGGCCACGAGGTCACCCGCGGTTAGTTCGGCCCCAGCGAACAACGCCATGCCGCCCTCGCTCAAGGAAATACCCCGAGCGTCAAAGATCCTGGTTCTCGTGGGCAAACAAATAATGACCCGTATGGGAACATCAACTTCAAATCGCAACCAGCGACGAGCCAGAATGTACCCAGACGTGGCGACTGCTCCAGTCATGGTCACCTCAGAGGGGAGATCGACGAAGACGCCTTGAACTTTAGGAGAAGATGGTTCAGGAATCATAATAGACATAATATCTGTTATCGGACATTGAATAACCAAGGCCCCTAGAGCCGGTTGCCATTCATTACCGCTGGTGTTGTCCCCGCTAATACGATCTTGGGATGAAACAAGGTGCCCGCGATCCGTGCAGCTATGGCGATGAGTTCCCTTTGCCCGGCGAATACTTTCACCAGCTTTGCCTGGGAAAGGTCCGGCAGGTTCACGGCACGACCGCTGCGAATCTGCGCGGCTACGTCGTCGCTGACCGTCACACACGGAAACTGCGGCAACAGGCGTCTCGGATGAACAAAGATGGCTGACAGATCCTCGCCATCCGTTTGGCAGGCTGTGCTTAGGTCTTCCAGGGTGTGGGCATCGGCCAGGCTAAATTCGGCGACCGCGGTGCGCCGCAAGGCAGCCAGATGGGCTCCGCATCCGATTTGCTGGCCCATGTCGTGGGCGATGGACCGCATATAGGTACCGGAGGACACGCGGGCCCGAAAACTAGCCCTGCCAGCTTGCAGGCCAAGAATCTCAAAGTACTTTATTTCCACCTGCACGGCTTTAAGTGGTACCTCTTTGTGCTTTCGCGCCAGCTTATAGGCTGGCACACCCTTGATCTTCTTGGCTGAGAACGGTGGCGGGTTTTGATCCATCACACCGATAAATCGGCCTGCCAGCTCCCGTATTTCTTCAAGTACCACATTAACTGTTTGAACGGGACCGCTCGACTCGCCGTCCGCGTCGTAGGTGTCGGTAGCCCATCCGAAGCTGATGACGCCCTCGTAAGTCTTCTCCGATGAAGTGTAAAACTGGGCCAGCCGAGTGAGATTCCCAGTGACGAGAGGCAATAACCCGGTCGCCAGGGGATCAAGCGTCCCCAAGTGACCGACCGAAGTCTGGTGCAGAATGCGGCGGACACAATTGACGACGTCGTGAGAAGTCATTCCGGAAGGCTTATCGACGATGAGTACGCCATTCATGAGCAATGAGTTATTTGGTAGTTTAGTAATCGGCGACTGAAAACCTGAGCATGCTTCTTGTCAGCGTTCAATTCCCTGTCATCAAATTATCAGATTAGTTACCCCTCATGATTCCCCTACGCGACGATCAGCCCCGGTTCAGCACACCCTACGTGACCTACTTTCTGGTTGCGCTGAATTCTGTGATTTTTCTGTTCGAATCTGCGCTCACCCCGGAAAGTTTCAAGGTCTTGCTTTACCAGTTGGGAATGGTTCCCGCCAATATCACCGCCTATCTGGGAGGATCGACGCATCTAGGCCTGGTAGCAGTCCTGCTTCCGGCGCTGACCTCGATGTTTCTGCACGGATCGTGGATGCATGTCATCGGCAACATGTGGTTCCTGTGGATTTTCGGAGACAATATCGAAGACTATCTCGGCCACTTCAAATATCTGCTGTTTTACCTGGCCAGCGGCTTGGGAGCGGCTTTCGCGCAGGTCATTCTCTCTCCCCATTCGCGGGTGCCGACGGTCGGCGCGAGTGGCGCCATTGCCGGCGTCCTTGGCGCATATTTCGTTCTATATCCCAAAGCGCGGGTGTTGATCTGGTTTCCGATTCTCTTCCTCTTCTATCTGCCGGCATGGGTCACACTCGGATACTGGTTCGCAATGCAGTTCATCAGCGGCGCAGCAACCTCGATCGCCTCTTACAGCGATACCAGGGGTGGTGTCGCATTCTGGGCGCATGTGGGGGGATTCGTGGCTGGAATCATTCTTATCAAAATATTGCCGGAGCGGCCGCGACGATATCGTTATGGCACCTGGTGACAGGCCCGGTTATCGCGAATAATGACGCACGGCAAGGGCGATCGGCAGCCCGACACAGAACATGTGGGTGAGCAGGCTGAGCACCAGTCCGACAGGTGAGAACGGCGTGTTGCTTTTGGGAAAAGCCGAGAGCGGAACCACGACCCAACTCATGAACATGTAAACCGCGATGCCGTAGAAAAATCCCCAAAGAACCGCCCGCCGCGTCAGGAAAGTCAGCTTTCGGCTTGCACCGTAGTAGAAGGCGGCGGCCGAAAACGCGATAAGAAAATGCAGTGCGGTCCCAAGGGCGGCAGTTCCCCAGCCCCCATGAAAAGCCTGCGGGCCGAGCAATCCGCTGGCAATGCCTTTCGTGATGATTAGCGGATGCCCCCAGCGGACGAAGGCGGCTGTCAGGTCCAAGGTTCCAGCGATCAGGCCACCCCAGAATATCGCCGGGAGCGCTTTCGAGTTCTCGCCGGGATATGCCGTGACGGCTGTGCTCATGGCTAGATTCCGTTGGTCCGGTTGCGTATCAGAGACAGAAATTCGGTGCGCGTTTCCTGCTCGTGACGAAACGATCCGAGCATGGACGAAGTCACCGCCGCCGAATGTTGCTTCTCAACCCCACGCATCATCATGCACAGATGGCGTGCTTCGATCACCACGCCGACGCCTTGCGGTTCGATCGCCTTCTGGATGGTCTCCGCGATCTGCGTGGTCAGTCGCTCCTGAATCTGTAGCCTCCGGGAAAAGATCTCGATCAGCCGGGGAATCTTGCTCAATCCGATTACCTTGCCGTTTGGGATATATGCGACGTGTACTTTCCCGAAAAACGGCAGCATATGGTGCTCGCACAAGCTGAACATCTCGATGTCTTTGACGATGACCATTTCATCGTAATCAACGGTGAACAGGGCCTTTTGCAGCATCGCGTCGGGATCTTCCTTGTACCCGCGCGATAGAAAGTCCCAAGACCGCCGCACACGGTCAGGCGTCCGGAGCAGACCCTCGCGTTCGGGATCCTCTCCAATACGAACAATCATTTCACGGACAAGTTCTTCGAAACTCGCGCTGGTCAGAGTAGGTGCTTCAACCGATGGGTTCATAATTCGCTGTTCCCTTCCCCTATTGCCCGATCCTGGCAGCCAATTCAGCTGCCCTTTCATTTTCTACGCCGCTAAGGCCGGACCTCGCCCGCCCCCGCGTACTCAAAAGAATTCATCATGGTTTCTTCTATGCGCACCCTTTCCAGATGAGCATGAGTGAAACCGCGCCGCAAAATATCGTAGATGACAGTGCAAAGGTTTTCAGTGGTAGGCACGACCTGGCTGAACTCGGAATGCATATTCAGATTCTCCAGATCGAATCGATCCAGAATTTCCCGTCGCACGAAGCCGTCAAGATCCACAAGGTTGCAAACCATGCCGGTGGCCTCATCCACCTGCCCGCTCACCGTAACTTCAATTCTGTAGTTGTGCCCGTGGCCATATGGGTTATTGCACTTGCCGTAGGTGGCGGAGTTCTCCGCATCCGACATGGCATTGCTGTGCAGCCGATGCGAAGCCGAAAACATGTATCGTCGAGTCAGATGAGCTTTCATGCTTCACCGTAGAAGTCGACGAACAGATCAGGAGTTTCATACACCCGCACGCGATGCAATTGTGCGGCATTCAATTTGTTGCTCAGACGCTGCCAGATTGCAATCGCCAGATTTTCCGTCGTCGGTATCCTCGTCGAGAATTCCGGCACTTCCTTGTTCAGAAAGCGATGGTCCATGGCGTCCAGGACTTCACGATTAAGAATTTCTTTCAACTCCTTGAGGTCCACCACAAAACCTGAACGCGGATCCACCTCACCTTTGACGGTTACTTCCAGCGTGTAGTTGTGACCGTGCCCATTCGGGTTGTTGCACTTGCCGAACATGCGACGGTTCTCCTCCGGAGTGAAATCCGGGTTGTGGTAGTAGTGCGACGCGGCGAATTCGGCTTTGCGAGTGAGATAAACCATTCAATAGTCTTCCTTACGCCGACCGTTGCTCCGCCGGCAGGGACAGCACATCGGTTGCTACATGTTTTGCTCCCGTACCGTAGATTCTCCCCTTCCATCGCACGCTTCCCCTCCTATATGAGAGCCGGGACCGCAATAAAAGATACGCGAAGAGCGGAAGCCCTAGAAGCGACAAGGCGTTAGCCTGCCAGGAGAAATGGGCCCTTTGAATTCGACGCAGGAAAAAGACATAAACCGTCAATGCCAGAATCGTGGCAATCATTGCCGGCCGGAAGTGACCGCGGAGAAAAGTGGTAACTCCAATGATGAGCCCGCCGACGATCAGGGTGAATTCCGTCAGCCGAAGCAGCGCGAGGCGCGAAGCGGTGGGAAACAGGATCGCCAGGTTCTTGGTCCAGCCTTCGCGAAGTTGCGCGAAACTCCGATACATTCGGGTGCGAACCGCGTCGGCTCCATAGCGAAAGAAAATCTCTGCGGCCCGAAGCTTTTACTGTGCGGGCCAAATCGACATCTTCCAGCAGACTCTCGCTCACGGCCGCATGACCACCGACCGCGTCATAAGCTTCGCGAGAAATCAGAATGTATTGGCCATTTGCCGCCGCAGCAGACGAGCGCGGATCGCTTACTTGCGCAGGCTGGTAACTGGCCGCCAGCTCGGCAAAAATAACCGGCATCACGGCTTTTTCCCAGAATCCATGAACTTCCTGTTCCGGAGAGTACGAAAGCATGGCAGCTCCGCGCTGCCGGGCCTCGGCAACCGCGCGAGCCAGGGATTCCGGCTTGTGTACCGTGTCGGCATCGGTGAAGAGAAGCCACTCGCCACGTGCGACTTTGGCCCCAGCAGACACGGCATTGTTCTTTCCGGTCCAGCCCGCGATTGGTGGACCAGCATCAACCACCCGGACCGCCGGAAACGACTGAGCGATTACAGGCGTTTGATCGATTGAAGCGTCGTTTACGACGATAATTTCGAAGGTCACTCCGGACTGCTGCACCAGCGATTCCAGGCACGCTCCCAGGCAGGCCTCCTCGTTGCGTGCCGGGACGATCACCGACACGGTTGGTCTGCCCGATACTGTCTCTAACGCCACCATAGGCCGAATCAGCTATTATAACTTTTGTGCGACGGGCTTTTTTATTCAGCGTTCTAACCCTCTTCTTGCCTTTAACGGGCTGTTACAGCGGCACCCGTCCTCCCCATATCGGCACGTCGGCCCCCGATTTCACGGTGCAGGACAGCGACCGCAAGGTCAGCCTCGACGAATTCCGCGGCAAGATCGTAGTACTGAATTTCTGGGCGACATGGTGTCCGCCCTGTGTGGATGAGATGCCGTCTCTAGTGCAAATGCAGCAGAAAATGAAGGGTAAGGGAGTGGAAGTACTGGCCATCAGCGTAGACGCCGACCAGAGCGCCTACCAAAGCTTCCTGCGATCCTACAAAGTGGACTTGCTGACCGTGAGGGATCCCGCACAGAAGAGCAACAATCTGTATGGAACCTTCAAGTTTCCCGAGACTTACATCATCGACCGTCAGGGGATCCTGCGCCGAAAATTCATCGGGCCCATTGACTGGGGTCAGCCCGAAATCCTTGACTATCTGACCAAGCTGTAACCAGCGTTCAGCCAAGCATATTTGACTCTCGCGCCAATCCCTTCTAATTCCTCAGAAACGGAAAAACGCTTTTGATTCCAACTGCCGAACAGGCGGCCAGCGTGGGCGCGAGCGCTGCAAGACACCAAATGATTCGCCGATCCTTTGGCAGCCAGCGTAGCAGTGCGAAGAAAACAAAAGGCATCACTGGGATCGAAAAGCGCATGAAGTTATTGCGCGCCCAGATCAAATAGCCATAACAGAAGATCGCGACCAGGAACGATGCGACGAATATGGCTTCATCCCGGTTGGCTCTCGCGTACTCCCGGTAAGTTTTGGTGAACATCGCGCAGACTCCCGCAATTACCAGCGCGATCCACAAGTAGCTCAGCAGCATATTCGTCCACGGCGCGGGGTACGCCAGCGTGCCGGCAATGATGGCGTGGAAGGGCCAATCGAAAAGGTGTCCGTGAGGTCCAGTCATGGCGACCGCCCCGTAATCGCGAGAGGTATAGCTGTGAACCGTGAGCAGAGGGTCCGCGAAGTAGTGCGCCAGCGGCCACACATATAACAGGCCGATTGCGATCCCGACTGCGAGGGCGCCGAGAAATTTCGAGTATTGCTTTCGATAGAGCAACGCAATCCCGATCCCAATTAGGGCGAAGAACATCAGCGGCCGAACCGTGGTCGCCAACGATGCCAGCAGTGCAGCTAAGAGAGTGTGACCGCGGCGGAAGCTCAAAAACGCCCCCATGCCGAGCGCGACAGTCAGAGGCTCCGAACCGCCAAGGAATGACGCCTGCAGCCATGCCAAGTTTGTAAAAGCGAAATAGCCAGCGACCCAGGGGCCGAACAAACGGGCCACCAGCAGAGTGCTGACAAGGGAAGCAACGCCGGCCACAAGCGAGAGCGTCAGATCCAGAGGAAGACGTGACGCCAGAGAGACGGCGGCAATTGTGTACGGGTAACCCATGAAGTGCTGAATGTCGATGCCCTGAAAATCCCAATGGCGGATGGCAGTCGCAACCCGCAGGTACGCGGCATTGTCGCCAGTAGTGAATACGACTTGATGCCATCCCCTGAAAGCGCTTGTGGTGACGTCGAACAGGACCAGGCCAAGGATCACTAAGACACAAAGTTCGCGGAAGGTTGGCTCTTCTCTCCATTTCGTCGCCGTTTGCACTTGAACTGCCGCGTCCGCCATAGAGAGATTCGCCATTAGAAAGCAGAAGGAAAATCTTATCACTGCGTTTTGAAATGCAGTTTCCACCGAGATCTTTCACGTGGTGCAACGAGGATCACGGCGCGAGAGTTGAGTCCGCACGGGATTTGGCATGTTGCCGATACAATAAACTGGTGAAGACCTGGGACGTCATCATCGTTGGCGGTGGCATCATCGGGCTTTCACTTTCAATTTCGCTGCGAAAGCGCGGCGCTAGCGTCCTGATCGTGGAACGCCGCGAGCCTGGGCAGGAGGCTTCCCATGCCGCCGCGGGCATGTTGGCCGACTTTCCGCTGGAGACTCCGTCGATCCTTCAGCCTCTGGCGACAGCCAGTGCCCGCATGTACCCCGAGTTCGTGCATGAGCTGCAGGATGAATCCGGCATCGACCCCGATCTTCGCGATCAGGGCACAATATTCTTTCCTTCACTGGAGCACATCCGAGAACGATCCGACCCTCTTGGCCGATCATCCGCTTCCCGCGCCATTACTGGAACTCGAACCCGCGCTGGCAACTTCACTGCTCGACTCGACGACTCCATCAATCTATCTGTGCGAACGCAGCGTGAATCCGCGAACACTTACGTCCGCAGCCCTGAAGGCAGCCAAACATCGCGGAGTGGACATCTCGTCCGGAACAACAGTCAATGACGTGCTTCTCTCGGAAGGGCGAGCGATTGGAGTCAGCACCAGCAAGACTCACTACCACGCTTCAGCAGTAGTAAATTGCGCAGGCGCGTGGGCGGGACAATTGGGCCCACACCAGTTCCCTACGCGTCCGGTCAAGGGACAAATGCTGGCGCTTGCCGCTCAATCGCGCGACCTGATACGGCACGTGATTCGTGCGCCTGAGGTGTATCTGGTTCCGCGCAGTGACGGCCGTATCCTGGTGGGGGCCACGCTTGAAGAAGCAGGCTACGACAAGCGCATTGACGCGGATACAATTCAACGTCTGCGCCATGCGGCTGTGAACCTTGTTCCCGCCCTGAGCGAAGCACGTACGCTCGAGACCTGGGCAGGCCTGCGGCCGGGTTCGCCGGACAATTTACCCATCCTCGGAACGACCAAGACTCTAGGTTATTTCGTGGCAACCGGCCACTATCGGGATGGGATTTTGCTGACGCCGATTACTGCACACCTGATGGCGCAGGTGATCAGCGGCGAAACGCCGTACTATGATCTCGCCGCCTTTTCTCCAGATCGTTTCGACGAGGCATAACTGGTGTCGGGATGAGCGAGTTGCTTAAGTTTTCCTAAGTTATACTTAAGCCGTTTTCCAGGAAACACGCGTCGGGTTAGAAAGGTTGACAACGCATATGGCCTCCCCCGCAGTCGAGTATGCCCGCGGCAATCAGCAGCGTTTCATCGACGAGTTGAAAGATCTGCTTCGGATTCCCAGCATAAGCACTCTCGAAGCGCACAAGGCCGACGTGCAGAAAGCCGCCGACTTCGTAGCCAACGATCTTCGGCGCATTGGCATGGAGCATGTCGAAACCATCCCCACCAAGGGCCATCCGCTGGTCTACGCCGACTGGCTGCACGCTCCCGGCAAACCGACCGTCCTTTGCTACGCGCACTACGACGTCCAGCCGCCCGATCCACTGGACGAATGGACCACTCCGCCATTTGAGCCCACCGAACGCAACAACAATATTTATGCGCGCGGCGCGGTTGACGACAAAGGTCAGCTCTGGATGGAGATCAAAGCTATCGAGGCCCTGATGAAGGGCCACAACGGCGCACTGCCACTGAATGTGAAGGTCATCGTCGAAGGCGAAGAAGAAGTGGGCGGCGAATCGATCGCGGCATACGTGCGCAAAGAAAAAGCAAAGTTGAAGGCTGACTTCGCGCTGGTTTGCGATACCGAGCTTTTTGCTCCCGATCTTCCTACTTTATGTGTTGGACTCCGCGGCCTGGTTTACACGGAGATCGAAGCGATTGGGGCGATGACCGATCTGCACTCCGGAATCTATGGTGGCGCGGCACCCAATCCCTTTTTCGGCTTGATAGAAATTCTCAGCAAATTGAAAGATGCCAAAGGCAAAATCCTGATCCCTGGCTTCTACAAGAATGTGAAAGCTCCGGACAAGAATGAGCTCAAAGCCTGGAAGCGGCTTCCCTTTAACCAGGAACACTATCGCAAAACGGAAGTCGGCTCGACTGTACTGACTGGCGAGCCAGGATATTCGGTGATGTATCGCACCTGGGCGAGGCCCACGCTCGAAGTCCATGGCATGCCCGGCGGATTTGTTTTGCCCGGCGCCAAGACGGTGATCCCGGCCAAGGCCTCGGCGAAAGTTTCCATGCGGCTCGTCCCCAACCAGGACCCCGACGACATTGTGAATCGATACAAGAACTTCGTAAAAAAACTGACACCCAAAGGAATTCAAACCAGCGTCAAGGTCTTAAGTAAAGGTCCCGCTTGCGTGGTGGGCACCGATAACCGGTATATCAAAGCGGCCACCGAAGCCATGCGCGATGTGTTCAAGAAAGAGACTGTCTTCATTCGCTCCGGCGGCTCCATTCCCATCGTCACCGACTTTCAGGATGTTCTAAAAATTCCAAGTGTGATGATGGGATTCGGCCTTCCCGATGACAACCTGCACGCTCCCAACGAGAAGTTTCACATTCCTAACTTTCATCGCGGGGTCGAATCAATCTGTCTCTTCTTCGAAAAGCTGGGACAATAGTTCTTCCCAGGAAGGAAGACGATGATGTTCACGCGTTGTGTCCTCCGAAATGCGGGACTCGCCCTGATTTTCTGCGGTCTGCTGGTTACGGCCCAAACTGCGGTTGGCCCTGCCTTAACAGGATGGCACCGCCTCTCGGACGAACCGATCATCTCCCCCAGCGGCTCTAGTTGGGAGTCTGCCGGAACATTCAATCCCGCAGTTGTCTTCGAGCACGGGAAATTCGTCATGCTTTACCGGGCACAGGACAACGCCGGAACTTCGCGGCTCGGTTATGCGGAAAGCAAGGATGGTATTCACTTCACCAGGCGTCCAGAGCCTGTGCTTTCACCTGAAACCGATTATGAAAAAGAGGGTGGCGTCGAAGATCCGCGGCTGGTGAAGATTGGCGGCACATACTACCTGACCTACACCGGATACAACAAGAAAGACGCACAGCTCTGCCTGGCGACGTCAAAAGATCTGATTCATTGGCAACGTCAAGGCGTGATCCTACCGGCGTACAAAGGCAGATGGAATGTGCGTTGGACGAAGTCCGGAGCTATCGTCCCAGAGAAAATCAACGGAAAATATTGGATGTACTGGCTGGGTACGACCGCAGACAACATCGATCAGATGGGGCTGGCATATTCGTTAGATCTTCTGCACTGGACTGACGCCTCGGACTCTCCAGTCCTTCCCGGCCGGCCAGGAAACTTTGACTCGCGGGTGGTTGAGCCTGGCCCGCCGCCGATGGTCACGCCGCGCGGCATTGTGCTGATTTACAACGGTGCTGATGCCAAATTGGTTTACCGCACCGGAGTTGCGCTATTCGACCGCAACGATCCTGGCAAGCTAATCTCACGTTCCAACGAGTCAGTCTTTCAGCCTGAGAAGGAATGGGAACTGACCGGTCAGGTTCCGAACGTGGTGTTTGTGGAGGGCGCGGTGGTCCGGCACGGGCGTTATATTTTCTATTACGGCGCCGGCGACAAGAACGTTGGCGTCGCACAAGCAACTTTCAGTCGCTGACAACACGTAATCGCCTTAACATTGAAGATTTTCCAGCCGCGATAATCTTGAAGAAATGGTTTAGCGATATTGTTTTCCCCATTTGATTGCGCTAACCTGTTTTTGCTCTCGCGAATCTCCCTTCCTCGTAAGAACCCCTCACCATTTTCAACCACATGTTGCATTATGTGTGCAATCAGACGCGGTCGGTGGAAAGGCCATACCAGATATAGTGTTTTCGTACTTGACCCGGGCGTGATTTCGCCGTTACAGTAACTCTAATTTGTGCCTCATCCCCATCCAGCCTGGGACAGCATTTTGCCGAGCGACTAGCGGAGGAATCAATCTAATTAACCGGTTGCCGCGACTGCTCGCCACTCGGGCAGCAGACGCGCCCGCGCTACATAACCTTGGCCACAAGGAGTAGAAGTTGCTCAAACTGAAAAGGCTTCAGATTCTCGGATTCAAGTCGTTCTGCGACCGCACTGAGCTCAAGTTTCACGGCGACGGTGTCGCCGCCATCATCGGACCGAACGGTTGTGGCAAATCGAATATTGCCGACGCCATTTCATGGGTCTTGGGCGAACAGTCGGCCAAGACGTTGCGTGGCTCGCGCATGGAAGACGTGATCTTCGCCGGCACCCGCGATCGCAAGCCGACCGGCATGGCAGAAGTGTCGCTCACACTGATCGATCCCGAAGTGTACGGCGGGCCCGACGCCCATGAGCCGACTGAAGTGGAAATCCAGGACGAAATGCCCTCCGCCACGGATTGGGACGAAGCCGAAGTTCGCGCCGAAGCTGCCGAAGAAACCGAACGCCTGACTGAAGAAGCGCGGCCCGGGAAAGTGGAGGAAATCGAAGGCGTAGTGGGCGCCCGTCGACGGAGAAGCAGGAACAACCCCAGACCAAGCCGCGGCCCGAGGCCGAAAGCAATGCGGAAGCCGCAGTGGCAGTTGCCGGACCTCAAGTGGTGCTAAAGATTCGGCGTCGACAGTTCAAGCAGCAGTTTAAGGCTGGGGAGATCGTAGTAAACCGCCGGCTCTTTCGGACTGGGGAAAGTGAGTACCTGCTCAACGGAAAGCTTTGCCGCCTGCGCGACATCCAGGAATTGTTTATGGGCACAGGGCTGGGACCGGAGTCGTATGCCCTGATCGAACAGGGGCGCATTGGCCAGATCCTGAGCAGCCGCCCCACCGACCGCCGCGCCATCATTGAAGAGGCTGCGGGTATTACCAAGTTCAAGACCAAGAAACGGCTGGCCGAGGCACGACTTGAAGAAGCCAAGCAAAATCTTGCCCGCGTCAATGACATCTTCGAAGAAGTGACGCGCCAGATGAATTCTCTCAAGCGGCAAGCTTCCAAGGCCGAACGCTATGCCAGGCTGCGTGATGAGATGCGTGCCAAGCTGCGTCTCGTTTTGGCCAGCAAATTCGCCCAGTTGGAAGAGGAAAGCGCTGCGCTGGACACTCAAATCAATACCATCTCGCAGCAGATGCGTGAACACGCCGAGAAAGTTCAGCAGCTCGAATCCGAGCACACAGATAGAACGCAGCGTGGGTACGCCATTGAGACAGAAGTGCGCGAGAATCGGGAGCGGCTCAGCCAGCTCAAGCTGGACTCTGACCGCGCGCATGCCCAGCGCCGGCACAATGAAGAGCGCTGCGCCGAGCTAGTTCTGCGAGTTGCCTCCTCCGAGGCTGAGTTGGCGCAGGCGCAGCACCGGTTGGAAGCCCTTGAAGCCGAGCGCGATGGCAACCGGCAGATTCTGGACTCCGCGGCTGATGACCTGGCCGCGGCACAAAACGAGCTTGCTCAAAGCCAGCAAGAAGCTTCCGCCGCAACGGCAGCTTTAACCGAACTCGAAAACCAGCAGGAACAGTCGAGGGCGACGATTCTGGACGCGGTCGCTGCCGCTTCCAACTTGCGCAACCAAATCACGCAAGTCGACGAGCGGCTAGCGGGCGTCGATCGTGAAGCCCAGCGCTTGCAGACGGAAATGGCTGTCGCAGCGTCCCAGGTCGAGGCCTTTGGAGGCCAACGCGGACAGCTTGGCCTGGAATTTGAATCGGTTTCGCAGCGTGTAGCCGGCCTGACTGAGGAATTGCTTCAGACGCGCCAGACGCTCGACTCCAAACGTCGCGAAGAATCCGAGTCAAAGAACCATCTGGACAGTTTGCGCGCTGAGTACGCGACCGCGATTGGCAAGAAGGGCTCACTCGAAGCAGTTATCGCTGAACACGGTTACTCGACCGAATCCGTGCGCCGGTTATTTCAATCCGGAGTTATGCAGGGAGGCCTGGCTCCTGCCGGAGTGCTCGCCGACTTCCTCGAAGTGGAGACGCGCTACGAGGGTGTGGTCGAGGATTTCCTGCGCGATGAGCTGAATTACATCGTGGTGAAATCCTGGGATGCGGCGGATGAAGGACTGCGTCTGCTGCGTACCGACGTCGATGGCCGTGCCACGTTTCTGGTCCATCCCGAAGACTCTCAAGCCAAATTTTCTTTCGCGGTAGATGAGAACGCTCACCAGGTGCAGCCCGAGCGCCCGATCATTCCGCTGAAGAATGCCATTCGCGTGCTCAATGGCTTTGGGCGATCGCTCGAAGTCATTCTTCCCAAGCTGCGCGATGGCTACATTGTTCCCGACCCTAACTTTGCTCGTGAGTTGGCTTTGGAGAACCCGGAGTCTTTCTTCCTCTCGCAATCGGGCGAATGCTTTCACAATGTGACCGTGACCGGGGGCAAGCAGCGTGCCGAAGGCCCGCTTTCAATGAAGCGCGAACTGCGCGACGTTCTGAAGATGCTGACGGAACTGGAACAAGCGCTCCGCCATGAGGAAGTACGGGTTCTGACGCTGGGGCGTGAGATCAAAGACCTGACTTCCCTGCTGGATCGTCTGGAAGGCTGACAGGCGCGATGCAGAAAAACAGGCCATGACGTCCGGCCACCTGCTGCAACAACTGGAGTCCGAGTTCGCGAAGGTCAACGAGCGTCTGCAAACCTCGGGACAGGAACTCCACCGCCTGGAAGCCGAACGCACGGAAAAGGCGTCCTTGCTCGACCAGCTAAAGTCCCAAATCGCCGAGGCAGAACAAAAGCGCGCCGAACTTGAAGTGAACGCCGCCATCGGACAGGAACAGCTGTCCGGGCTGCGGGAACGCCGGAACGTGGCCGCGGAAAACGCCTCTCATCGCTTGGCTAAAGTTGCGACTCTCGAAGAACGCCATCGTTCGGCGGCAGCCGTGCTGGAGCGAATTGAATCGCTCGTCCTCGAAATGATGCAGCGAGTCGAATCTCTGCGGGTGCAAATTGAATCCTCGGCCGCCGAGACTTTACAGCGTGAAACTCAGAATCAGGAACTCGCAATTAAGCTGGTCGATTTCGATGCGGAGCGCAACGCCTGTGAGACGCGAGACAGTTTGCTGCAGTTTGAATCCGAGCAAGTACGCGCCCGGCTTTCAGAGATTGACGCGGCCCTTCACGATGCCCGCCAGCTGCTCGACCAGTCCCGCGACCGTCGCGCTGAACTTTCAGCGGCCGCAGCCAAGCTGCAGTCCGATGCCCAGTACATGGCTGAGAGCTGTTTGAACGATCTGGGCGTCCAGCGCCATGAGTTGGTGGCGGACGTTACCATCCCGATTGCCCGCGGCGAGCAACTTGTGCTGGAAGATCAGATCTACCGCGAGATGCGAACGCGTCTCGACGCCATGGGGCCAGTCAACATGATGGCGCTGGAGGAATACAAGGAAACTGCCGAGCGCCATGCCTTCCTTGAAACGCAGAGGAAAGATCTCTACGACTCAATCGAGAATACCCAGGCCACGATTAAAGAGATCGATGTGTTTTCACGCCAGAAGTTCGAAGAGGCTTTTCATAAAATCAACGAAAACTTCCAGGCGACATTCTTCAAATTATTCGGCGGCGGACATGCCTACATGCGTCTTACCGACGAGGAAAATAGCGCCGATAGCGGCATCGATGTGGTGGCATCTCCTCCGGGTAAAAAGCTGCAGAATGTTCTGCTGCTCTCCGGCGGAGAGAAGGCGATGACTGCGCTGGCCCTGCTGGTCGGAATTTTCCAGTACCAACCCAGCCCGTTCTGCATCTTGGATGAAGTCGATGCGCCGCTGGATGAAGCCAACATTGGCCGCTTCACCGAGCTGGTGAAAGAGATGGCAGTGCAAACCCAGTTTGTACTCATCACCCACAGCAAGAAGACGATGAGCATTGCTCCAGTTCTCTACGGAGTCACTATGCAGGAGCCTGGGGTTTCCAAGCTGGTGTCAGTGCGCTTCGGCGCGACGGCATAGCGGGCGGCATTCTGCGTCCGCGCTTAGTCCAATCCGCCGCCGAGCCTTCGACTTATCGAACTTCTGCGCTATCGCGAGTGTCGATGGTTTTGCCCTCTTCGACAAAAAGCCGCATCCAGCCGAGTACCCGCACCCAACCATTGCCGTGACTATTTGCCTGTTCGGAATTCCCGGCGAACCCGTCATGCCGGACTTTCAACAGCGTGCCCGTGCCCACCCTTTTCGGACCCTTATGTTGCAAGCCATGGATATCTCGAGGCTCCAGCTCCCAGCGAACCACCGTCCTCAATGATGTTGAATAACTGGCGACCCATGTGTGAACCAGCAAGCGTGGAGGATCAATCTCCAGGTACTCACCTTCCACGCGGAAGGAAGTACCGTCGACTCCGACACCATCGCTCTGCCACTTGCCGCCCGGTCGCAGATCCGCCTTCCACGCGGTAACGCGGTACAACCCTCCCTGTCCCCACCACAGATGGACCTGGTCAGAGTCAGTAATTGCCTTAAAGACACGCTCCGGTGGCGCGGCGACAAAGATTTCCGCTACAACCGCGTCATTGTCGGGACTCACTGTGCTGGTAGCCACGAAGTCCACCTCCATAAGATCTTTATTCGCAATATTTTTTGAGCATTTCGAGCACACCTGGCCACCCGCCCGCATAATCCTTGCGGACGACCGGTTCGTCGGCCAAGCCACTGTGCGTAACTTTGACCCGGGTGCCGGTCTTGGTTGCTGCCAACTCCCAACGCGCCCGGGACGGCCGCTCGCGATCATCATGCCAGTTAGCCAGCCAGGTGTAGGCAAGCACGCGCGGAGGATCGAACTCGGTGATTTCTCCGTGCGCCTTGAAATGGCTCACGCCGTTCACGCACCTTATTCCCGCTGGGATTGTTCTTCTCGTAGCGCCATTTGCCGCCAGGCCGGGCGTCCATCTCCCAGACGGAGTCTTGCGGTGGCTTTCCCCACCAATGCATCATTTGCGCCGGATCGGTGAGGGCGTCGAAAACCCTTTCGGGAGGAGCGGCAATCTCTATTTCGGTGACGACAGCATCCTGATCGACCGTAATTTCAGAAGTGATCTGAGATAAGGGTTTGTTCATAACTTGCCTCCATCGATTAACGGGAAGGAGTGACGGGCGCGCATCGCGCCCGTCCCCGCGCCGTCATAACCTATTTCTTCCGCCAGAGATCAAAAGACTCCTTCGTTTCTTTTCCATGATCGCTGTAGATCCATTCCTCGGTGTGATGATTTGGATCCAGCATCGAGATGACTAAGCGACTCATGTGACCACCGTCTGGAGCGGCCATGTTGGTGGCATCGAGGTAGTCGAAGGTGAGAGGTTTTCCCGTCAGGCGAAGGGTTCGCCACCATGCGGGGTTGGTTCCCCATCGAGCAGTAGTGGGTGATCATCACGCGCTCGCCGTCGAGGTTGAACATGCTGATCATGTCCTCCTTTCCCTTGATCTCGCTCATCACCGCGGACCCGTTCGAAGTCACACGATAGGAAACTTGCACGGGCTCGCCGTTTGCTTTTCCTTCCCATGTCCCATCCAGCGACTTGAGTTCTTCAAAGGATTTCTGCGCAGCCGGACGCGGCAAACGCGCCGGACGCAATGAACGCAAAAAGCAGAGTGATCGCGATACGAACTGGTTTCATGTTCCCACTTCTCCTTTCAAGGTTGGTTAAATTTAAAATCGGTCAAGAGACCGGTACTGCCGGTTACAAAGTCTCATTACTCATCTGACATTGATCGTTTAACTTCCTTCGGCCTAACTGTCTTGCGCTTGATTTCGGCTTCGGCAAGCTCTTTCGTATACTCGGCCTCGACGAACGTCTTCAGGTTCGTCAGGCTGGCCTGCCAGAACACGCGATATTGCTGTAGCCACGAATCAACCGCTTTTAGCGGTTCAGGATTGAGTTGGTAAAGGCGATGCCGTCCCTCGCGTTTTTCCTGCACCAGGTGGGCCCGGCGCAGCAGGCGCAAGTGCTTCGAGATCGCGGGACGCGATACCGGGAACGCCTCCGCGATCTTGCCCGGCCGGCTGACTTCCCTGTCCGAGCAAATCAAGCACTGCCCGGCGGGTGGGATCGGCAAGAGCGTGAAAGGCAGCCTCAGTGGAATATGTAACCGAACGGTTCCGCATAATGCGTAACCATAGCGTTACGGATATTATCTTGTCAAGTTCTAAATTAGTCGCGGATTACGTCGACGGTTTTGGATCGGAACCGGAAGGCGACCCCCCGAATACATTTTCGTCACAGCGGATTTTGATCTGAACTAGAGGAGTTTCCGACCGGATAGTTATCGGTTGCGGGTGTTGCCTACCAGGTCGAGGAAGGCCCGATGCACCCGGGTATCGTCGGAGAGCTCGGGATGAAATGTCGCCGCCATTACCTTCCCCTGACGGACAGCCACCGGGTCGCCGCCTTCCGTTGCTAACACTTCGACTCCAGCCCCCAGGCGCTCAATCTTCGGCGCGCGAATGAAGACCATCTCGATCGGAGAATCGCCAAACTTACCTTCGCGGATGGAGCTCTGCAGCTGGCGGCCGTACGCGTTGCGCCGAATTCCGATGTCCAGGGCTCCTAGCCCGGCCTGCGCAGGATTATCCACCTCCCGGGCCAGCAAAATCGCGCCGGCGCAGGTTCCAAACGTGGGTTTGGCGGCTACGAACTCTTTCAGTTTTTCGAACCCAGCGTTACCTAGCAGATTAAGAAAAGTCCCAGATTCGCCTCCGGGGATGACGAGGCCGTCGATGTCATCCAGTTGCGGAGGCTTTTTGACGAGCACCACCTCGGCGCCCAATTCCTCGAGCCGGCGTCGATGTGCATCAAAGTCGCCCTGCAAAGCTAGTACACCAATCTTCATGATCTGTTCCCAATCGATTCTAAATGGATCTGCCTTCAGGAACGTGGAACTCATTGTCCGCTGCTGATTGCATTACATTTTCCGACCACGTATCCTTCTTGAACTCGGACGCAAATCCTGCTGTTTTCTTTCGGCAAGGCCCGAAGATCAATAGCGACCGCATGGCGGTATTTATGCGATTGAGCCGCGAGCGTTTCCAAATCGGTGAAATTGACTGCATCGCACTAAGCGACGGTACGTTTAATTATCCGACAAGCTGGATGTTTTCGAATGTGGCTCCAGATCAGCTTGAACTCAGACTTCGTGAACGCAATCTCCCGGTCGATCAAATCGAAAGCCCCTACACTTGCCTCGTTGTGAAGACCGAGAAGCACCGGGTGCTCGTCGATACCGGTGCAGGCGCGCTCGCTCCAACCACTGGCGACCTTCCGAAGAATCTTGCGGCTGAAGGCATTCGTCCGGAGGAAATTACCCATGTCATCCTGACCCATGGCCATCCGGACCATATTGGCGGAGTGCTCGGCCCAGACGGTCGGCCATCATTTCCAAATGCGACCTACGTGATGTCAAAGACGGAGTGGGACTTCTGGACCACCGCCCCAGACTTGCGCAATACCGGGATGGATGAGCACATGCAACAGATGCTCGTAACCACCGCGCAGAAGAACCTGCTGCAGCTCGAAGGATGCATTGAGCTATTGGATGGCGATGCGGAAAAGGAAGTCGTACCTGGGATGCACGCAATCCCTGCCCCGGGACATACTCCCGGACACATTGCCGTGCTTGTCGCATCGGCCAAGGCTCAGTTAATGCACATGTCAGACACGGTGCTGCACCCGTTGCATCTGGAGAATCCGACTTGGCGAAACGTGTTCGATCTGGATGAGGAAGCCGCGGTAACGACCAAGCGTCGGCTGTTGGATCGCGCTGCGGCTGACAAAATCAAAGTGCTGGCGTATCACTTCCCGTTCCCCGGTCTTGGGCACGTGGAGAGCAAGGTCAACTCCTGGAGATGGCAGGCCGGCAGTTAAGGTCGCGCGTTGGCGACCAGCAAGATTCCGGAATTCATCAAATCGGAAGAGCGCTGGGAAATCGGGTTTGAAAATCCAGCAGGCCGACCCAATCTGGTGTGATCGTGATCCGAACCATCGAAGAGATCATCTTTTCGAGCTGCCCAACCCAGGCCGCTGCTTGCTGGGGGCCGAAATAACGCTGCGCTGCGGTCGCGTATTCGGGAACGATTCCATCGACTGCCTGTAACCGCGCACTGCCGCGAACCAGCAGTACCTTGTGGGGAAAATCGTTTCCGTCGATGGTCAATGAGACCCTTGGATTCTTGGCAAGGGCCTTGAGTTTCGGCGCTTTTGGCGGCGAAGCCATCACGAAATCAGCTCCGTTCCAGTGAAACCAGATGGGAATTACCCGCGGCGTTCCGTCGGTCCAAACATAGGCCAGACGGGCAGGAATTTTTGATTCGAGAAGTTCAACCGCGGCGGGGTGTTGCAGGAGGCCCAAGTCACCTTGTTTTACCGGCATCGTTTCTCCTTGCCAACTGCGACCGAAGAAATTGTCTTGGACCTGGCCTGTTTTGCTATTTGTAGTGCCGGTATCCTGCCGGCTGTCCGGCGGGCGTCCCACCCACCCATCGGGCCGCCGACGCTACCATCCTCGCGTCTGTAGCATTTGCGAGTTATCCAGACCAGCCACTGCCAGGCCTTTCATCGCGCCGACCAGATCTTCACTGACTTCAAGTAACACTTTAGGATCATTGAAGTGCGTGGCGGCCAGCACGATTGCTTTGGCCCGCTTCTGGGCTTCGTCGGGATCGGCGAAGGTAGTGGAATCCTGCATGAAAATGCCCGACCCGACGAATACCGATTCCGCTCCCAGTTGCATTACCAGCGCGGCATCGGCAGGAGTGGCGATTCCTCCGGCGGAGAAATTCGGTACCGGCAGTTTCCCTGCCTTGGCGACCATTCTGACTAGCTCGTAAGGCGCCTGGTGTTCTTTTGCTTTCGCGTAAAGTTCCTCTTCGCCAAGAACGGTAAGGATCCTCATCTCCTGCACAATCTGGCGCATGTGCTTCACCGCGTGGACAACGTCGCCTGTGCCAGCCTCTCCCTTGGTGCGGATCATGGCTGCGCCCTCGGCAATCCGGCGCAAAGCCTCGCCCAGATTGCGGGCGCCGCACACGAATGGCACCTTGAAAGCATGCTTGTCAACGTGATGAGCTTCGTCAGCCGGCGTGAGAACTTCGGACTCGTCGATGTAGTCAACTCCCAGTTCCTGAAGAATCTGGGCTTCGGCAAAATGTCCGATGCGGCATTTGGCCATTACCGGAATGGACACGGCGGCCATGATCTCGCGAATCTTTTTGGGGGACGCCATGCGAGCTACGCCGCCCTCGGCGCGAATCTGCGCGGGTACGCGCTCCAGCGCCATGACCGACACCGCGCCGGCCTTTTCAGCGATGACCGCCTGCTCGGCGTTGGTGACGTCCATGATGACGCCGCCCTTCAACATTTCCGCCAGGCCGGTTTTCAGGCGCAAACTGGTCGAGCTGCCGTTGTTCTGCGACATGAGCTTTTCTCCTAATCCCTACGTTACGAGCAGATCTGAACGACGACGCTGATTGGGCCGTCGCTCACTATTCTACTGTACTTACCGCGATGGCACACGTCCTCTTACTGGAGCGAATGGCGGCCGCCGTTCCTGAAGCTGGCAAAGCCGACATTGAGCTCCTGCAGAATTATTTGCCCGTCCCCCATTTATTCTATATTGTATAGATAATGCCTGCGCGCGATTATCTCGGCGAGTTTGAGCACATTGTCGTTCTGGCACTTCTGCGACTGGCGGATAGGCTTATGGAGTCACGGTGCGGCAGGAGATTGAATTGCGAACGAAGCGTGAGGTGTCAATTGGCGCGGTTTATGCCACGCTCGATCGTCTCGAAACAAAAGGCTACGTAAAGTCCCGGAGCGGCGACCCCACGCCCGAGCGCGGCGGCCGCTCGAAACGATTTTTTCAAGTGACCGCCAAAGGTGTCGCGGCAGTGAATCGCACGCGGCGACGCGCTATACAGTATGTCCGAAGGCCTCGACCTCATTCGGAGTCATTGATGATGTCCTCACCGTCTTTCATCCAGCCGCCGCCTATTGCAGTCTGGCTCATCAATCTATTTACCCCACCCGAAGAAGAAGAATCAATCGTGGGGGATTTGCTTGAGGAATTTTCCCAGCTCGCGTCGAAGTCGGGAGTGGACACCGCCAGAAGTTGGTATTGGCGACAAACTGTAAAATCGATCGTCCATCTCTTTGGCGCGGGGTTCCGCGTCGCTCCCTGGTCGACCACTGCCGCAGTGGTCGCGGGCTTTTTTCTGATGTCATTTGGCTTCAGCTTAGAAGAGAATGCGATATTCGCGCTTCTTGAGCGACACCGCATCTTCGACCATCACTTCTATGCTTATGTGTTCTTCGCGTCGACCGGGGATTGAGATCGGACGCGTCATCTTGTCGATACTGGTCGGATGTGTTGTCGCATTGATCGCAAAGGGCGGGAGATGCTAGCGACGCTACGTTGAATCTCATTTTCTGTTCGATGGCTGCCAGCGCCGGATTGGTGTTGCTGGTCAGGGGCCAGGATTTGTTTCCGTGGAACCTGTTGTGGCAATTCGTCGGTTGGATTGCGATCGCCGCTGCCGGCGCGACCGTCCGAATGTATAGGACCACTCCGAACCGGCGGTCTTCAAATGCGTAAACGAGCAGAACACCTGCGCGGTTGTAGAGCGTAACTCGTTCCCCGAAGTCCTACTTCAAGCATCTACTTTCTGCCCCGCCTGCATTGGCAGCTCCGGCATTACTGATGAATTTAGCGAACATGCGCAGGGCGTCGACCGAAATGAACAGCGCCTGGCCTCGTGCCAGCACTTCACCCTTCTGGTTGAGGATTTCGCCCGTGTTCACGTGTTTGCGTCCTTTAGAACTCAAGGCCCAGGACTCCACTCGCAATGGCTTGTTGAGGGGCACGGGTCGCACGTAGTCCACCGTCATCTGTGCGGTTACGGCGATCACCTTCTGCAGCTTATTCACCTTGCCCAAAGCTTCGTCCAAAATCGTAGCGATGATACCGCCGTGGCAATGTCCGGGAGGTCCGGTATAGCGCTCGTCCAGGCGGAAGCGGCACACAAATCTTCTCAGTTTTTTATTGTAAGCAAACTTCAGGTGCATGCCCGCCGGGTTGTCGGGTCCGCAGGCAAAGCACTGGCCTCTTCCGAATCGATCACCCTTGACTCCGTGGCCGCGGGCATCAGTTTTTTTGGGCATCAGCGGATGATTTTATACCGCTGCGAGTCGCGCGCTTGGTTCGGCCGCGTACTCAGTGTCCTCTTTGGTTAGCGCTTACGGCTGAGGCTTGCGCCGATCACGCATAGCTGTGATAGACTTCCGGGCGATCCGCAGATTTGTTTTTGCTTTTCATTTTGTTGTCAGGTTTGCGAATTCCACGGCCTTCGGAGGTCTGGTAGATGGGGCTCGCTCTTCTCGCCATTATCTGGCTGATAACCTTTTTCAGCACTTACTTCTTTGTAGCAAAAACCTGGTGGCTTCCTCACGGTGCTTCTACGGCGGCCGCTGTTCATCGACAACCAGTTTGCCCTTACATATATATTGATGGGCATTGTCTTCGTGGCCGCGCAGGGCGCGCTGGGACTCTTCGTCTGGCAGTACCGCGAGCGGCCCGACTCCAAAAAGGTGGAGTATTCCCACGGCAACACCAAGCTCGAAGTCTTGTGGACGGTTCTTACCGCTGTGCTTTTCGTCGGACTGAACCTCATGGGCAGCAACGTCTGGGCCCGCGAGCGCTTTGCTCCGGCCGATCCCGGGATCCGTCCCCGTGGAAGTCACCGGAATGCAGTTTGCCTGGTATTTCCGGTATCCCGGAGCAGATGGCAAGTTCGGCGCTACCAGCCCGAAATTGATGGACCCTTCCGCCGGCAACGAGGCGGCAGTCGGACTCGATACTTCAGACGCCGCAGCCAAGGATGACATCGTGACCGGCACCATGTATTTGCCGGTCAACCGCCAGGTGGATTTACGACTTGCGCGCCGTGGACGTGATTCACAGCTTCTTTGTTCCCAACATGCGCTTCAAGCAGGACGCAGTTCCCGGTCTTGAAATCCACATGCACTTCACTCCCACGGAAGTGGGCGACTTCGAAATAGCCTGTGCCGAACTTTGCGGCCTGGGCCATTACAAAATGCACGGCATGCTGAAAGTCGTCAGCCAGGAAGACTTCGATAAATGGCTGGCGGCACGGGAGGCGGAGAAACAATAATGGTTGCCCAGGACGCTCACAGTAACGACCCTCACGGACACGATTCGCACGCGCTTCATGCGCACGCCGCGCCGACCAGCTTCATTCGCAAATATATCTTCAGCCTCGACCACAAGGTCATCGGGCTGCAATATTACTTTCTGGCGCTGACCGCCGTGTTCGTCGGCATGTTCCTCTCGCTGCTGATGCGTATTCACATGGTCTGGCCAAGCGGCCGTTCTGCCGTTGATCGGCGAGATCAAGCCGGAAACCTATCTCAGCCTGCTCACCATGCACGGCACCATCATGGTGTTCTTTGTGCTGACCACGGCGCCGCAGGGCGGATTCGGCAACTACTTTCTGCCAATTCAGATCGGCGCGCCGGACATGGCGTTTCCGGTCCTGAACATGCTTTCGTTCTGGACCACTTTCGTCGCGTTCATGGTCATACTCGCCGCCTTCTTCGTTACCGGGGGCGCTCCACTTCATGGCTGGACCGGCTATGCCCCGCTAAGCGCGTTGCCGAGCGCAGGCCCCGGCGAGCAACTCGGCGCGGATCTGTGGATTACCAGCATTGCCATCTTTTGCGTCGCGTCGTTGATGGGTGCGCTGAACTTTATTACCACGGTTCTGGATCTACGGGCCAAGGGCATGACCATGATGCGCATGCCGCTGACTGTCTGGTCATGGTTCATCACCGCGATCCTCGGACTGCTGGCTTTCGGCGTCCTGCTTTCGGCAGGCATCCTGCTTGCTGCTGGATCGCAATCTCGGCACCAGCTTTTATGTCCCGCTGGTGGTAGTGAACGGCCAGATCATGGGTCACAAGGGCGGCTCGCCGCTGCTGTGGCAGCACCTGTTCTGGTTCTTCGGACATCCTGAGGTCTACATCGCCATTCTGCCGGGCATGGGCGTGGCCTCGCAGTTGCTGTCCACGTTCTCGCGCAAGCCGATCTTTGGTTACAAGGCGATGGTCTACGCCATCATGGGCATTGGTTTCCTGGGCTTCATGGTCTGGGGCCACCACATGTTCATGAGCGGAATGAGCCCGTATTCGGCATTCGCCTTTTCGATCATGACCATGGCCATCGGCGTCCCGTCGGCGATCAAGACTTTCAACTGGCTGGGGACGATCCGCGGCGGACGGGTGCGTTTCCAGACTCCGATGCTCTACGCCATCGGATTCGTTTCGCTCTTCGTTTCAGGCGGACTGAGCGGCCCGTTTCTGGCCCAGCCGGTGCTCGATATCCCTCTGCATGACACCGCATTCGTGGTCGGACACTTCCACCTGATCATGGGCGTGGCCGCGATCTTCGGGATGTTCGCTGGAACCTATTACTGGTTCCCCAAGATGTTCGGGCGCATGATGAATGAGACGCTGGGGACGAGTCCACTTCTTCCTTACGCTGGCCGGAACCTACGCCATTTTCATGCCCATGCACTATCTCGGGCATGGCGGCACAGCCGCGGCGTTATTCCCAGTTCACCGAACTGGCGTATCTGCAGCATCTGATTCCGCTGAACAAGTTCATCACTTACGCGGCGATCTTGACGATCTCAGCCCAGTTCATCTTCGTGATCAATCTTTTCTGGAGCATGTTTAAGGGTCCGAAGGCGAGCGACAATCCCTGGGAAGCGACCACGCTGGAATGGATCACGGCAACGCCGCCTCCACATGACAACTTTGGCGGAAAGACTCCGGTGGTCAATCACGGTCCGTATGAATACAGCGTTCCCGGAGCCCCGAGGGACTTACGTGATGCAAACGGACCCGGCAACGGCTGCATCAGTCCCATTGAGGTAAGTGCCGGCGTCTTGCCGGCTGAGGAACGCCCGGCGGCGGCACACAGTTAGATATGGCGACTTTGAGTTCATCAGTCACGATCAACGATCCCGCGGTAAAGATCCCAAGACCGGCTACGGGCGCGGTGGCACGCGCCCGCCTGTCTTAGGCGGAGGTGGCGGCGATCGCGGTGGCAACGGATCTCCCGACTACGGTCAGCGCTTACGTCGTACCCGGCTGGGACTGCTGGTTGGTTGGTCGCCAGCACCATGGTGTTTCGTTTCCTTCACCAGCGTTTACGTCATGCGTCGCGGACTGCCCACGCTCGACGACCGCACGGGCGGCTATGTTCGTGACTGGCTGCAGGTGAATCTGCCGACCGGACTGCTGCTGGTAAACACCATATTGCTGGTTCTAAGCAGCATCACGGTGGAACTGGCGAGACGGCAGATTACGCGGCAGGCGGCATTGGCTCCGGTGCAATCGATCCCTGGAGTTTCCATCGGCAAGGAGCGGAATTTTCCCTGGCTTGGCGCTACTGTCATACTGGGACTCGCTTTCCTGACCGGACAATGGATGGCATGGCGTGAACTCGGGGCCCGCGGATTTTATCTGGCCACCAGCCCCAGCAGTTCGATGGTTTATCTGCTTACCGCGACCCACGCGATCCACCTCGCCGGAGGATTGCTGGTTCTGCTGTACGCGGTTGCCACCGCGATGCTGCACCGCTCGGTGGAGGGACGCCGCATCGTGGTGGACGTCACGGCCTGGTACTGGCACTTCATGGCATTCGTCTGGATTTATATTTTTGCTCTTGTTGGAGTTCGTGCGTTGGAATAAGCTGGGTTGCGTAGTGCGGTTCAAGAACACGTTAGAAGACCAACTCCATGTCGGATGTCGCGGTGCAGCAAGGGACGGGAGTTTATGAGCCGTCCTTGTTCGGCACCTATTCCAAGAAAATCGGGATGTGGCTGTTTCTGCTCTCCGACTCGCTGACTTTCGGAGCGTTGTTGTACGCCTACACCTACGGACGCGTATCAACGCCGAACTGGCCTACGCCATTCCATTCCGAAAGCATCAGAAACGCCACTTTTATGACGGCGTTTCTGCTTACCAGTTCGCTGACCATGGTTTTTGCGGTGCGGGCTGCGGCCTGCGTGATCTCAAAGCACAGCGTCTCTGGCTGCTTGCCACCATGGCATGTGGACTCGGATTCGTTATCCTTCACGGACGGGAGTGGACGCAACCTTATCGCGGAAGGTTTGACCTTGCCTGTGTTCCCTGTTCCTCCCGGCCATGGCGGCAATCCTGAATTTGTGGATGTGACCAAAGCGGTGCCGCAATTCGCCGCCACCTTTTTTGGCTTGACCGGAATGCACATGCTGCACGTCACCCTGGGTGTGGTCTATCTTGGCGTCGTTGCGCTGCGAAAATGGTTCATCCCGGTTCTGCTCGGACTGTGGCTGCTGGCGTGGCTAGGGACGCCGGATTACAGCCCGTTCCACTACGGGGCGCATGTCCTGCTGATTTCGGCGATTGTGATTTCGATCATCCTGTGGTTGAAGCCCAAAGTTTACGACGCATCCGATGTTGAAGTCGCCGGACTGTACTGGCACTTCGTAGATCTGGTCTGGATGTTCATTTTCCCGCTGGTCTACTTGATGTCGACCAGAGTTTGATCTGAATTGTTTCGCGGTTGGGCGTTGGACTCTTGGCAGATAAAATCGAGGAGCCTTACTCCGAATGATGGATGCAACGCAATTAGCGATTGAACACCAGGTGGCAGAAGAGCAAACGGCATCACCCCAAGACCCAGTTCTTGTGGGTGTGGGGCGCCTTGCTGATCATGACCGGCATCGAAGTCTGGCTGGCATATCAAAACATGGAACTCATCCGGATGTTGTCCATCCTGATGGGTCTGTCTCTCATCAAGGCTGCTCTCATCATTGCCTATTTCATGCACATGAAGTTTGAAGTTTCGGCCATGAAGTGGGTGACTATGAGTTCGTTGGTATTTTGCCTGGCCATGATGCTTGTCTTTTTACCGGACGCATTTCGGATCCTTCACCTGGAGTGAAATGAAGCTTCGCCTGTCCATCCCCGCGGTATTCCTGATGCTCTGGGCGGCACCCGCCTTCAGCCAGGGTTGCGCCATGTGCTACAGCAGCGCCAAGGCCGTCACCAAGGACGGCCAGAACGCGATCAGCCGAGGCGTGCTGGTATTGCTGCTTCCCCCAGTGGCATTCATGACGCTGGGAGCAGGCATGGCAGTTCGCTACAGCAAAAAGCGGGATAAAGAACAATCCGCCACCGAACTGTAACTCTTGACCGCACTACGTAGGGAGGACGCACTTGACAGTCCGCCCAGCCACAGCCGAGCGAAGCATCTCGCAGTGTTGATTGCTAAGATGTAGATCGTCCAGCCCCTTCGCCCCCAAACACGCACTCAAACAACCTTGTCTTTATAATAGAAAGATTCACTAGCCCCCTCTGAAAGCTTATCTGTGCGCCCTGAGCAATCGGGCGGCCACGAAACTCACGAACGGGCAGTGACGGGTCCCCTTTTACTGATGTCCACGGAAAGCATCGTTGTTCGCGGTGCCCGGGTTCACAACCTCAAGAACATTGATTTTGAAATTCCGCACAATTCACTGACTGTCGTGACCGGAGTCTCCGGCTCCGGCAAGTCGTCGCTTGCCTTCGACACGATCTATGCCGAAGGACAGCGGCGCTACGTCGAGTCGCTCTCCGCCTATGCCCGCCAGTTTCTGGAACGCATTGAGAAGCCTGATGTGGATCTCATCGACGGCATCGCTCCGGCGGTCGCCATCCAGCAGAAAAACACCACTCGCAATCCGCGATCGACCGTCGCCACGGCCACGGAAATCTACGACTACCTGCGGCTGCTCTTCGCCCGCGTCGGACGCACCTTCTGCCTGCAATGCGGTCAGGAAGTCAAGAAGGACACGGTGGACGAGGTCACAGCGGCCGTCCTGGCTTTGGGCGAAGGAATCCGACTGAACGTCTTGTTTCCTTTGCAGAGCCGCGTGCGATCAGCCCGGACGAGACCTGCCAAGCGCAAGAAGAGTCCCGGCTCCGTCCTGAAGACGTCTCGCACTCGCCGTAAAGCTGCCGCCACGCACTGTCCGACGAATTGAAGACTCGCCTGTTCGACCTGCGCCAGCGCGGATTCAACCGGCTCTATCAGAATGGCCAGATTTTCGAATTCTCCACGCCCAGAGTCGCTGCTGGACGTCGATTTCAGCCGAGCCAGTCTTTCTGCTGGTGGATCGCCTCGTAGTCTCTCCCGATGCCCGCGCCCGCATCGTGGACGCCATCGAGATCAGCTATCGCGAATCTGGCGAGGTCATCTTTGAAACTGCCCCGCGTGACGATGCAGCCCGTACAACGTCTCCGCTTTTCCCAACGCTTCGAATGCAAGCGACTGCAACCTGCGCTACGAAGAACCCGAGCCGCGCCTGTTTTCGTTCAACAATCCGTATGGCGCCTGCCCCCGCTGCCAGGGTTTCGGCAACACTATCGATTTCGATCTCGACCTGGTCATCCCGGACAAATCGAAGACGCTTGAACGAAGGCGCGATCGAGCCTTGGACCAAGCCCAAATACCGACCGTTGTTCACGGAGCTGAAGCGCTTCGCCAGGCAGAGCGGCATTCCGCTTGATGTTCCCTGGGCCGAACTCGATCCCGAACAACGGCGGATGATCATCGACGGCGAAGGCAAAGTTTCGGGGCGTGCGCGGCTTCTTCAATCATCTCGAACGCAAGAAATACAAACTGCATGTTCGCGTATTTCTCAGCCGTTATCGGGGATACTCGCCCTGCTCCGCCTGCGGCGGAGCCCGCCTGCGAATCGAAGCGCAGCAGGTGAAGATCGCCGGCAAGAATATCTGCCAGGTCTGCAGCATGACGGTGGAAGAGGCCGCGAACTTCTTTGCCAGTGCTGAAGCTGACGGAGCAGGAGTCGGCCATCGCCGAGAAACTGCTGCAGGAAATTCAGGAGCGGCTGCGATTTCTGAATCGAAGTCGGACTGGAATATCTGACCCTCGATCGGCTGGCCTCGACTCTTTCCGGGGGCGAAGCGCAGCGCATTCAGCTGGCGACTTCGCTGGGATCGCGGCTGGTCGGCACGCTGTATGTGCTGGATGAGCCGTCCATCGGCCTGCACAGCCGCGACACTCATCGCCTGATCAAAGATCCTGCACGATCTGCGCGATCTGGGAAATACGATTCTGGTGGTGGAACACGATCCCGACGTGATGCGCGCTTCGGACCGCATTCTCGATCTCGGACCGGGAGCCGGAGAAAACGGAGGTCAGGTGATCGCGGCAGGCACCTACGACGAACTTCTGAAAGCGCCCGGTTCACTTACCGGACGCTATCTCTCCGATGAACTCCGCATTCAGATGCCGCAGGCCCGGCGCAAGCCAGATTCGCGGCAAATCAAGATCTTCGGGGCCGCGAGCGCACAATCTCAAAAATATCGACTTGTCTGTTCCCCTGGGAATGCTCGTCGCCATCACCGGTGTTTCCGGTTCGGGGAAGTCCACGCTTCTGCACGATGTGCTCTTTCAAGCTTTGTCGGCCGCAAAGAAGCAGACCAACGGCGACGCCGCTACCGTCCGATAACTGGAAGCGAAGTCGAAGGCGACGATCTGATCGACGACGTGATGCTGGTGGACCAGTCCCCGATCGGACGCACGCCTCGTTCCAATCCCGTCACCTACATCAAGGCGTTCGACGGAATTCGCGATCTTTTCGCCTCCTTGCCCGAGGCTAAAAAGCGCGGCTTCACCGCCGGACATTTTTCTTTCAATATCCCGGGAGGCCGCTGTGAAACCTGCCAGGGCGACGGCACGGTCACGGTGGAGATGCAATTTCTCGCCGACGTGGAATTGGTCTGCGAAGAATGCAAGGGCGCGCGTTACAAACCGCAGGTTCTGGAGGTGCGCTATCGCGGCAAAAACATCCACGAAGTTCTGAATCTGACGGTAAAAGAAGCTCTGCACTTTTTCTCCGGAGTGCCCAAGGTTGTCGACAAACTGCGGGTGCTGGAAGAAGTCGGCCTGGGATATCTTGCGCCTGGGACAGTCCGCCACCACACTTTCCGGGGGCGAGGCGCAGCGAATGAAGCTGGCGGCGCACCTGCAACCGGCGTCACGTGACATTGGCCGTCCGTCGAATGCCGCAGGCCAGGGCAAACGCCGCAACCGCATGCTCTACATTTTCGACGAGCCGACGACTGGACTTCATTTCGACGATGTCAGCAAACTACTCTCCGCCTTCCGGCGTCTGATCGAAGCAGGGGGCTCGATCCTGGTCATTGAGCACAATCTGGAAGTCATCAAAACAGCCGACTGGGTGATTGACCTTGGTCCCGAGGGCGGCGAGCGTGGCGGCTACGTGGTCGGCGCTGGCGCCCCGGAGGTCATCGCAAAGCTGCCGAATTCTTATACCGGAAAGTTTCTAGCGCAAGTCTTGAATGGAAATTAGTCCCACCAACGAACGCATAGGGGCGGGTGTCCCAACCTGCACAACTGGGCCGAGCTCGGCCGTTGCGTTTCTGCCAGGGGCGTGCTGCTTACAGTCACAGTTGCTCTGGTTTCCAGCCTGCTTCCGGCACAAAGTACAAGCGGTAAAACGGTTCGCCATCACAAGGTCGCAGTAGAAGATCCGTCTTCCCCGCCGGAACTCATCCAGGCGGAAGCGGCGATCGAAAAGCAAGACTATGCCACCGCCGAACCTCTGTTGAAAAAAGTCGTCGCTGACGATCCGCAAAACTTTGCTGCCTGGTTTGATCTGGGTTTTGTCTACAACGCTCTCGGACGGACCGATGATGCCATCGCTGCCTATCGCAAGTCGGTGGCGGCCAAGCCCTGCCGTGTTCGAATCCAATCTCAATCTGGGTCTTACGCTGGTCAAGGCTGGCCAGCCCGACGCTGAACAGTTTTTGCGCGCGGCGACTCAGCTAAAGCCCACATCGCACGTTCAGGAAGGCCAGGCACGCGCGTGGCTGTCGCTTGGGGCATGTGCTGGAGAGGAAGAACCCTGACGCGGCACTCGAAGCTTACACCCAGGCTTCTCATCTCGACCCAAAAGATCCTGAACCGCATCTCTCTGCAGGGCCGCTTTTGGAAGCACAAAACCGATATGCGGATGCCGAACAGGAGTACAAGCAGGCGTTCGCTCTCGATTCCTCCTCGGTCGATGCTCTGACGGGCATGGCGAACGTTTACATGCGGGGTCATCGCTTTACCGAGGCTGAAGAAATTCTACGGAAACTGGTCGTGCTGCATCCCACGGACGCGAACGCCCACATGCAACTGGGGCGGATGCTGGCCGCGGATGGCCAGCCCGGCCCGGCGATTGCTGAACTGCAGGAAGCCCAGAAGTTAGCTCCCAATGATCCCGGGGTGCAGCACGATCTGGCGGACCTTTACATTGACGCGAAGAAGTACGACCTCGCCGAAGCCCAGTTCCGTTCCCTGCTTGCTGTGAAGCCGAATGATGGCGAACTGCATTACGGGCTGGGGCGGGCGCTGCTTAATCAGAAAAAACTTCCAGAGGCGGAAAAGGAATTGATCGCCGCCATTCAGCTCAAGCCCGACCTGGGGGCTGCGTACGGCGATCTGGCAGGCGCGGCCAATGAAACCAAAAACTACGATCTCGTGATCAAGGCATCTGGATGCTCGCGCAAAGATTCTTCCTGAGTTGCCGATTGGCTACTTCCTGCGGGCGACGGCTTACGATCATTTGCGCCAGTACAAGCCGGCGGCGGAGAATTATCATTTATTCTTGGAGAAGTCGACCGGGCAATTTCCCGATCAGGAATTTCAGGCTCGCCATCGCCTGATCGCGATCGAGCCCAGAAAATAACCCATGAACCGTCTGCGGGTAACGATTGTCGTGCTTTTGGCGCTGAGTTCTCTGTCTGCGTTTGCGCATGCCGGGGAAGATGTCCAGCAACTGATTACCCGTGCTGAATCGGCGCCACCGAAGGATCGGCCGGGTCTGTATCTCCAGATCGCACGCCAGCAGGCGGATTCAGCTGACAAGCTCTATCAGGAGGGCAATGCGGAAGCCGGAGGGGCTGCCCTTGCCGACGTCCTCAACTATTCCGAAAAGGCCAGCGACGCCGCCGCCAATACCGGAAAGAAGCTGAAAGATACCGAGATCGCGCTGCGCAAAATGTCGGAAAAGTTTCGAGACGTTAAACACAACCTGCCGTTTGACGATCAAGCACCGGTTCAGGATGCCATCGATCGCCTGGAAAAGATGCGGACAAATTTGCTCTCCGCCATGTTCGGGAAAAAAGACAAGAAATAGAATTCATAAATTACGAATGAATAGGCGAAATACATTGAACGGGACTCGCGCCACCGTGGCAATCGGCGCTCTGGCGCTACTGTTGCTGCCCTTTGCAACTGGACAGCGCCAGCGTGATCCCTTGACCAACCCGGAGATCGATCAACTGCGCGACACGGCGATGGAGCCCGACCTCCGGCTCAAACTCTACATAACTTTGCGCGGGACAGATTGGCCAAACTGGATCAAGTACGGTCTGATCCCAAGACGACAGATCGTGGTCTGGAAACCCACGACCGCCTGCAGGACTTTCTCGATGTCTACGACGAGCTGAATGAAAACATCGACACTTACGTTGGCCGGAAATCGGACCTACGGAAGGTGTTGAAGAATGTCATCGAGGCCGACACCGAATTCCAGGCAAAACTACGGGCTCTTCGAAACGCCGCGGATGCCGCGAAAGAAGAATCAAAGCAATACGAATTCCTGCTGTCCACTGCCCTTGAAACCCTCGACACCAGCGCTCAGGACCATCGCCAGTTGCTGACGGAGCAAGAGCAAGCAGCGAAAGAAGCCAAGGAAAAGAAAAAATCCAAGCCGTAGAGATGGTGCGTGCGCTTCCGATCATTCTGCAACAGCATGCGCACTCTCAATGATTTTCTCCGTGTTAATCTAGCCTCGTGAGAGACGGCATTCTCGACCTCTTCCAGGAAACCTACCGCGAACTCCGTCCACGCGCCCCCATCCCTGAACTGAAAGTTGATTTCTTCGCCTTCACAAGCATTAAGAACACCATCAGAATGCGCGAGGGCAGGCTGCTGGTACGCCTTTCAGACCTGCTGGAAGGAGCGCCCGCTCCGGTGCTGCAGGCTATCGCGCACATTCTGCTGGCGAAAATGTACCGCAAACCGATCGAGCGCGAGGCGGCGGCTCGCTATCGCAGATATGTTTCCAGCCAAGACATCACCCGGAAAGCCCACCTTGTGCGCCAGATGCGCGGACGCAAGCACCTGCATTCCGCCCGGGCCGCACCTATGATCTGGATGCAATCTTTGAGGATCTGAACACTCGCTTTTTCCATGGGCTTGCTGGCTCGCCCTCATTTGACCTGGAGCCGCAACCACTCCCGCAATAGCCTCGGACACTACGATCCGGCGCACAATGCCATCGTGGTAAGTCGGATCTTCGATCATCCCGCGCGTTCCCCGCTATGCCGTGGACTACATCGTCTATCACGAGATGCTGCATTTGAAGCACCCGGTAAGATTGCGCGGCAGCCGTCGTTGTGTGCACTCCGCGGAATTTCAAGCCGAGGAAAAGCTGTTTCCGCAACTGGACGAAGTAAAACAATTTCTGAGGCAGTTGTAGCGCTGGCGTCTGCCCGGCAATCGCTACGCAGTTCCCCAGGCCATCATCCTGAATCAAATTGTCGTATGACAACCGGCAAAAGCCGCGACGACCTGAGAGTGGGTCTTCGTTGACGCATGCATCCGTGGAGACTATTCTTAGGTAGCGGGTTACCAACGTTGCTGTTGCAACTGTGTTGCAGTAAGCAGGACGACTTTTCCACATGCTCCAGGCATTCATTATCACCTTACGCGAAGGGGTCGAAGCCGCCCTGATTGTCGGCATCACGCTGGCTTATCTGTCTAAAATCGGTCGCCCCGAACTCCGGAAACCGGTTTTTGCGGCCCTGATTGCTGCATTTCTGGGCAGTATCGGGATCGCCATCCTGCTTTCGCGAACTCAGTGGAACCAGGACATCTTCGAGGGCTGGATCATGCTGGCAGCGGCGTTTTTCGTCGTCACCATGGTCGTGTTCATGATAAAGACCGGCCGCGCTCTCAAGGGACAGATTGAGGGGAAAGTCGGACTATTAGCTGGCAGAAACGCAGCCTTCGGCCTGTTCCTGTTCGTTTTCCTGATGGTGCTGCGCGAGGGGGTCGAAACCGTCCTCATCCTGGGAGCGGTTTCCCTGAACTCCACCGAACTGCTCAGTTTTCTGGGGACATTGCTAGGGGTGGGTGTCGCCATTCTGTTTGGTGTGATGTTCGTCAAGGGCAGCGTCCGCATCAACCTGCAGAAGTTCTTTCGGGTTACCACCGCCATCCTGTTCTTCGTGGCCGCGCAACTGATTATCTCCGGCTTGCATGAGTTGTCTGAAAACGGGGTTTTACCCTCTTCACGCGAGGAGATGGCCCTCATCGGCCCAATCGTGCGCAATGATTTGTTCTTTTTCGTCACGATCGTCGCTCTGGCCGCCTTGATGGTGCTCTTCGAGGTCAAGCGCCGCCAGCCTGGTTCCCTTCCGGACTCGCCTGCCGAGAGGCGTAAGGCCTTGTGGAGCGCTCGCCGCGAGCGTCTGTGGATGGTCTCGGTTTATGCCAGTTCGTTTCTTTTCATCTTGATGGTGACTGCCGAATTCATTTACGCGAAGAGTGTGAGCGCGCTGTCGCCCGCTACGGAAGTGACCTTCGTCAATGGACAGCTGAGCATTCCCCTGACCCAGGTTGCCGACGGCGATTTGCATCGCTTTGAATCCAAAGAGAACGGCACTACCGTTCGCTTCTGGCTTTACCAGAAGCCCGATGGCAAGGTTGCCACGGTATTCGATGCCTGCCAGATCTGTGGCCCGGTAGGCTTCTACAAGGGACCGAACGGAGTTGTTTGCAAGAACTGCGCTGCGCCGATCAACGGGCAATCGGTCGGCACGGCCGGCGGGTGCAACCCGATCCCGCTGCATGCTGACCAAACCTCCTCTGCCGTCGTCATCCGCGAGGCGGATATCGCCGCGGGCGCCCATATTTTTCAGCCTTAGCCATGTTCTTACGCCTGCTCTACGAATCCTTCCGGCGGCAAAAGCGGCGAAAGCTGCTGGCTGGCATTGCCATCATGCTGGGAGTGGGCGTGGCAACGGCGATGATTGCCGTCGCTACCGATATCGGCGACAAGATCAGCCGCGAATTACGCACCTACGGGGCGAACCTGATCGTGACTCCGCAGGAAGATACCCTGGATGTTGTAATCGCCGGGACAAATCTCAAACCGCCCAGTGACGGGTCCTATCTCGACGAAGCTGATCTACCCAAAATCAAGGGGATGTTCTGGCGCAACAACATTGTCGGTTTCGCGCCGATGCTTCCGGTCAGTGTCAACGTCGAAGGCCAGAGTGTCATTTTGCTGGGAACGTATTTTTCTCGACAGCTTTCTTTCGGCAAGCAGGAGTTCACCACTGGCGTGCGCAACACCCATCCGTGGTGGAAGGTCCAGGGTACGTGGCCGGACGACCAGTCGACCGACATCCTCCTTGGTCAGCATCTGGCCTCAAAACTACAGCGCCAGCCTGGTCAGGAAATTGAGGTGGCTGGTCAGGCACGCCGAATTACTGGAGTTCTTTCCACTGGTGGCGCGGAGGACGATCAGATTGTGGTCCCGCTCGCGATGGCACAGGAAATCCTCGGAAAGCCTGGCTCGGTTCGACGTATCTTTGTCAGTGCGGTGACGAAGCCCGAGGACGCCTTCGCGCGTCGCGATCCCAAGAGCCTGTCGCCGGAGATGTACGATCGCTGGTACTGCTCGCCTTACGCGCAATCGATCGCCTTCCAGTTGCAGGAGGCCATCCCGCACTCCCATGCTGAGCAGATTCGCCAGGTAGCGCAAAACGAAGGCACTGTCCTTACCCGCATCCAGGGGTTGATGCTGCTGATCACGCTGGCGGCACTCTTCGCATCGGCGCTAGCGGTTTCTGCTTCAATGGCAACTGCAGTCTTCGAGCGTCGTGGAGAAGTCGGCCTGATGAAGGCCTTGGGTGCCGGCAACCTTGCTGTGGCAGTTCTCTTCTTCGCCGAGGCTGCGTTGCTCGCGCTTCTGGCTGGGACCATCGGATTTGCCGGGGGAACCCTACTTGCGCATCAGATCGGACAATCCATTTTTGACTCGCAGATCACGGTTCAGCCAGTACTGTTGCCCGTAATTTTGACCATCGCCGTAATCGTGACCTTCGGAGGCAGCGCGGCCGCCATCCGGCGCGCAGTCAAGCTTGATCCTGTGTATGCCTTGCGGGGTGACGCGTGAACTCACCGCTACCCACCGACGTTGTGGCCCGACGCCGCGCCGCCTCTTCCCATGCTTCGATGTTTCTCCGTATGTTGCTGCGCGCTGCCGTGCTTCGCCGCGGCCGCGTCGCCTCAGCTTTGCTGGCGATGATTGTAGCCGCGGCAGCTTCCACCGCCATGCTCAATCTGTACGTAGATGTGCAAGCCAAGCTGGGTCGAGAGTTCCGCAAATATGGTGCCAATGTTGTCTTAGTACCGAGGGAAGGCAAGGATCTTCCGACTGATGCGTTGAATACTGTTCGTTCTATTGTTGGCAATTCAGGTATGGCAGTGCCGTTCGGCTACGCGGTTGCCCGCACTTCTGACGGTCATTCGATTGTTGTTGCCGGTACCGACTTCGATCAGGTGAAAAATTTGGACAGTTGGTGGTCCGTAACCGGTTGGCCGAAGTCGCAGGACGATGCCCTCATCGGCCGTCGGGCCGCCGGAGTCCTTGGCTCGTCGGCCAAGCCGCTGGAGCTCAGTTTTCAGGGACGCATTCTCCGCCTGAACCCTGTTGGCACTTTGCAAACCGGCGCCGATGAAGATAGCCGGGTCTACATTTCCCTGACTGATTTCACTGAATGGACTCACCTGTCCTATTCAACCATCGAAATCTCTGTGCCGGGTTCGTCGCAACCATCCGGATCACAGAACATCAACTCGGTTATTCAGAGACTCGCGCAAGCACTCCCTGGCGCTGACGTGCGTCCGGTACGGCAGGTCATGGAGGGCGAGGCTCGCGTATTGGGCAAGATGCGATCCACGCTTCTTATCGCCGTAGTGTTGATTGTTCTGACCGCCGCGGTTTGCGTCCTGGCCACGCTGACCGGATGGATCGCTGACCGTCGCCGGGACTTTGCGTTGATGAAGGCTTTAGGCGCCTCCGGCCGGTTGATTCAGGGATTTTTCGCCGCCGAGGCCGCCGTTCTTGGCACGGCCGGGGCGGTGCTGGGATTTGGGATTGGCGTCGTCATCGCGATGTGGATCGGGCAGGCAAATTTTCATGCCCCGGTGACGCCGCGTTTCGGTATTTTCCCGATTATTTTGCTGGGTGGCATCACCATCGCGCTGCTCGCGGCCGTCCTGCCGATATCGCTTCTCCGGCGGGTCCAACCTGCTAACATTTTGAGGGGGGAGTGACGTGATC
This sequence comes from Terriglobia bacterium, assembly GCA_963765715.1. GTDB lineage: Bacteria > Acidobacteriota > Terriglobia > Terriglobales > Acidobacteriaceae > JAIQFF01. Next base: position 442,044 of record CAVXXN010000004.1, on the reverse strand, counting down.
AAGCTCAGCCATGTCAGCCGTCTCTATCCGGCCCAGGCCGAAGGAGGGGGCAGTGTGCGCGCGCTCGACGACGTTTCTCTGATCGTTGAACCTGGCGAGTGGCTTGCCGTCATGGGTCCCTCCGGATCCGGAAAGTCCACCCTGGCTAACCTGATCGGCTGCCTCGATCGTCCGACCTCCGGCGAAATCTGGCTTGACGGCGAAGACGTCGCCAAACTTTCTGCCCAGGACCTGAACCGCGCTCGTGCGGAAAAAGTCGGCTTCATTTTCCAGCAGTTCCATCTCATTCCCTATCTGACGGCGCTCGAAAACATCATGCTGGCCCAATACTTCCACAGCATGACCGACGAGGAGGAGGCTCTGGCTGCCCTGGCCCACGTCGGACTGAAGGACCGCGCACATCACCTTCCCGCCCAGCTTTCTGGCGGAGAACAGCAACGGGTTTGCATCGCCCGCGCCCTGATCAACGATCCCAAAATCGTTCTCGCCGACGAACCCACCGGGAATCTGGACGCCGTCAATGAAGAGATCGTGCTGCGCCTGCTGCGCGAACTGCATCGTCAAGGACGCACCATCGTGATGGTTACCCACGATCCCATCGTTGCCCGCCTGGCTGACCGAAGAATCGAGTTGCACCATGGCAAGATTGCCGAGCAGGAAGTCTTCGCCATGGCGGACGAAGAACAGTTTGACGAAGTCCTCGAGGAACTCTGGGCGGTAGAAGAGCACGGCGAAATCGGTGAGATCGGGCGCATTGAAGTACACGGCGCCTTGCCAGTGAGCATCGCGGTCGAAAAGATGGCCACCCTGGGCCTGCTGGCAACGCGGCCCCATCCTCCCGAGGCACACGATCACAAGCCGTTCGTGAATCCGTGCCACGACGCGCTTAAGCCGTCGGGAGTGTCGACCGGCGATGGCAGTATGATCGTTGAATTCACGTCGCGGGGACGCCAGCGCGCCGCCGACATTATCAGAAGGCATCGCCTCGCGGAACGCCTGTTCACCGACAGCCTAGCGCTTGACAGCGAATCAGAGATCGAACAGCAGGCCTGCAAGTTCGAGCACATTCTCTCCACTGAGGCCACCGACAAAATCTGCAGTTTCCTGGGACATCCGCGCACCTGCCCGCATGGTGCACCGATTCCGCCTGGCCCGTGCTGTGAGCGCGATCTGGCTGCCCATGAGGTTCGACAGGCAGAGACTTCGCGTTTCAAATAGCAACGCTACTTTATTTTCTTCCACACCACGTCTTCGTTATTTCTGCGATCGACTAATGCCTCCACCTTACCGTGATCGTCACGCCGGAAAAGATATCGGCCCTCGACATTCTTCTTAAAAAATAAGTCGGTCGACTCGGGCACGATTTGAACCTTGTCACGGCCCTCGCGCTGAGCGTACAAACTATCGCCTTCGCGCGATACCGCCTGGGTCACGCCGGGAGCCAATTCATACGTTCCCGCGTAGTCGGAATACCTCCTGACGTCTACTTTCCCGGGCGCCGGATCCTCGTAGTAACGAAGCACCTGCCCGGCGACGATCTGCCAGTTTCCATTTCGAAACATCCAGGTATCGGTCTCGTGATAGCGGGCGGTCATGTTCTGGCCGAAAATCGTTTCATGCTCGTCCAGGTCATAACTCAGAATTGCAATATCACCCTGAATGTGACTCTTCGCGTTCACGACCTTGATGCTGCCCGAGTAGCCCGTGGGAAGAGGCGTAATGTCATTGACCAGGGCTGTTTTGTCCATGCTCCTTCCCTTCTCGTCAAAGTACATACTGTCGTCGGCATAGTATTTCTTCCATGGCGCTTGATCGCCGGCAGCCACACCGTCATTCAACTCCTGCGTATTTTTAACCAACTGGTCCTGCGTGATGGGATTCGGCCTTGAAGATGTGCACGCCGCCAGCACCATTACCGCCGGCAGAATCACGCACCGTGTCATGAGTTTCACGTTGCCCTCCGAAATCAGTTTTCTTTCCGGCATTTGCCTATGCTCTTCCGGCACGCATCTTACACTCCGATATGGATTCTCTGCTCAAAGTTCGTTACGCCCATTATGATGAGTGGCATCCTCATTCATGACTACCCGACGACCCTGCATTGGAGTATTTGATTCCGGATTCGGCGGCCTGACGGTTCTTAAAGAACTCGTCGCACTCGCACCTGACGCCGATTATCATTATTTCGGCGACACCGCGCGACTGCCCTATGGTTCGAAGTCTGCGGAAACCGTGGCCAGGTATGCCATCGGCGCCGCGCGCTTTCTCGAAGAGCGCGGCGCCCAAATGTTGGTGATTGCCTGCAACACAGCTACCGCCCTGGCTCTCGGCAAAATTACCCTCGCATCCAGTGTTCCGGTGGTCGGTGTTGTTGACCCGGGCGCTGCGAGTGCGTCCGCCGCCAGCCAGACTCGAAGCGTGGTTGTCATTGGGACTGAGGCGACCATCGCAAGCCATGCCTACTCGAAGGCGCTCGAAACCCGCGGAGTGCACGCCACCGAAAAAGCCTGTCCCCTGTTGGTTCCGCTGGTGGAAGAAGGCTGGACCGACCACCCAGTTACTGACCAGGTAGCCCGAATCTATTTGGACGAAGCATTTGCTGATAGCTCCGAGTCTGCGGATGTTGTGGTTCTGGGGTGCACACACTATCCACTGTTGAAACCGCTACTGCGCCGCCTGGTGCCTTCACACGTGACTATCGTGGATTCGGCTGAGTCCACCGCCAAGGTTGTCAGCCAGTTGCTTCGCCGGGGATTGCCCAAAGCATCCGGGGATGAAGAGCGCCGCGGACATTCTCGTTTGAAATTCTACGTAACCGATTCAGTGGAGAAATTTCGCCACCTGGGCGCGCAGTTTCTGGGAAGCCCTATCGAGGATGCCGAACACGTAGAACTAAAGGAATAAATTGCACTCCACGAATGTGCCATTCTTTCGTGGTTCAAGATGATCAAGGTGTGACAGAACTCAATACAGCCGGAAGCTCACTTCCACGTTAATCTGCACGGCCACTGGCTTGCCATCTTTCATGGCAGGCTCAAACTTCCACGTCTTGACCGCTTCGATCGCTTTCTCGTCGAGTCCAAGTCCGAGGCTGCGTGCCACTCGAATGTCTCGCGGCTTGCCGTCGGGTCCTACCACCAGCCAGAGAACGCACGTGCCCTGATACTTCGCCTTACGAGCTTCTTCCGAGTACTCAGGATCAGGTTGATATACCACGCGGGGAGCGCTTACGCCGCCGCCCACATGAAAGGCTCCGCCACCCACTCCACCGCCATGGCCTTCGCCTACGCCGGGTCCCGTGCCAACACCAACGCCACCACCTGAACCGGCACCAATACCACCACCCGAACCGGTCCCGTTCGATGGAGGTCCGGAAGGAAGGTGAGACATCGGGTCTCCAAGATTGGGCAGGTTGTTGGAAGCCATCTTGACCTGCGGCGGAATAACTACTGTTGGCTCAGCCGTCAGCTTGGGGTTGTCGTTGCGGACCACTACCATTGGCGGCGTGATCTGCTCCATCGACTGCTTGGGCAGTTTGCCTTTGGGCGCTTGAAGTTTGTCGCGATCGCCGCCGCCGCCACCGCCACCCGCCTGCGTCTTGGACGGCTCCAGTGGAGGAATATCATCGGGCGAAAGCAGAGTAACGGTCTCGTGCGGTTTCACGATTTGCTGAACGACTCTTCGTCCTAACAACGTCACACCGATGATCATCGCCAACACCACAACGTGAACCGCGGTGGAACCCAGCGCGCCGTTTTTCTTGTAATCGTAAAATCCCCAAATATCTTTGACGGGAATCGGCTTGGAGGTCAGTACGAGCGGTGGCTGTTTCTTCGGAAAAAAGAAGTCATCAAGGTTCTGGAACAGGGACTTCCACAGCGGCTCGTCCAACGTCTCTTTGGGCAGAAGCAGGTTTAGTTCGGGTTCGGCGGGAGGTTTAATTTCAAGTGTTGGCATAGTTTGCCCGAATTCAGGTTCCACCCGAGTTACGGTTGACTCTCTCTAAAGCTTGATGAGCACATGGGCTGCCAAGTTGCTTCCCGGCAAGAGAATACGCACAAATTCGACTCGCCGCAACTGAGCCGTACCATTCACCTTCTCGGTTAGATGCCCCGCCCGAGCAAATGTCAACCTGAGAAAATTGTACACTTTCCCGGCGTTTCTTTCGCAGTGCTTTTGCGGCTGCCTTTAGTACCTTGCCACTCCGGTTCGCCGGCGCAGAATAGACGTCGGTCCGCCGTCTCCCTATAATGAAAAAAATCAATCATTTGAGGGAAACCAACCGAGTGCCGCTGGACCTGAAATCCACTATCAACCTGCCCAAGACCGACTTCCCGATGAAGGCCAATTTGCCCCAGAACGAGCCAAAAGCCTTGGCCCGCTGGGAGCAGATGAAGATTTACGAGCGGATCCGCGAGGCCCGGACCGGCGCCAAACGCTATATTCTGCACGACGGTCCACCGTACACCAGCGGGCCAATTCACCTCGGCACTGCGCTGAACAAATGCCTCAAAGACTTCGTGGTTAAGTCCAAGACCATGGCGGGGTTTGATGCTCCGTATGTCCCGGGATGGGATTGTCACGGACTGCCCATCGAGATCAAAGTTGACCAGATGCTCGGTGGCAAAAAGTTGCAGATGCGGCCACTCGATGTGCGCCTGGAGTGCCGCAAGTTCGCCCAAAAATTTCTCGATCTCCAGCGTGAACAGTTCAAACGGATTGGGGTCTTCGGGCGTTTTGACCGCCCTTACGCGACCATGAATCCGCAGTACGAGTCGGTTGTGCTTAGAACTTTTTACACTTTCTACGAAAATAATTTCGTGTACAAAGGTCTGCGCGCCGTCTACTGGTGCATCCACGACGAGACCGCGCTCGCTGAAGCCGAAGTCGAATACGAGAACCACACCAGCCCAACCGTTTGGGTCAAGTATGCGCTGCTTGATGATCCGGCGAAGCTCGATCCTGCCCTCAAAGGCAAAAAAGTCTCGACCATTATCTGGACAACTACTCCGTGGACGCTTCCGGCGTCCATGGCAGTGGCATTCCATCCCCATGAGGACTACGTCGCCATCGAATCCGGCGGCGAAGTCTACATCGTCGCGGCACGACTTGCCGCGGACGTGGCCGCGAAGTGCGGCTTTACCGAAACACACGAGCTCGCGCGCTTTTCGGGCGACAAGATGGAGCGCCTGAACTTTCAGCATCCATTTCTCGATCGCAAAATCCTCGGCGTCCTCGCCGACTACGTCACCATGGACACAGGCACCGGCGTCGTTCACACCGCGCCATCGCACGGCGCGGAAGATTTCGCTACTGGCGTCAAGTACGGCCTCGATGCCACCAGCAACGTGGATGAAAAAGGAATTCTCCGCAATGGTCTGCCCGAGTATGACGGCCTGGTCGTTTGGGATGCCAATGCGCCCATCATCGAGTTGCTGAAAAAGCGTGGCGCCCTGCTTCACCAGGAAAAGATCGAGCACTCCTATCCGCACTGCTGGCGCTGTCACAATGCCATCATTTTTCGCGCGACCGAGCAGTGGTTCATCTCCATGGAAGCCGCCATGCCTGGTGGAGGAACCCTTCGCAGCCGGACTCTGGAAGACGTTGAGAAAGTGAAGTGGGACCCAGCCTGGGGCAAGGAGCGCATGCACAACATGATCGCCACGCGCCCCGACTGGTGTATTTCCCGGCAGCGCGTCTGGGGCGTGCCCATCGCGGTTTTTCTTTGCCAAAGTTGCGGCAAACCTCTGAATGACCGGGCCATCAACAGCAAAGTTGCCGATCTGTTTGCGCGTTCCGGAGCCGACGCATGGTACACGCCGGAAGCCGACGCGATTCTTCCGGACCGAACGAAATGTCCGCACTGTAGTGGCACAAGATTTGAGCGCGAGACTGACATTTTCGACGTCTGGCTTGAGTCGGGCACCAGCTATCTGGCCCTGTGCGACGACGAGCCATCCTATCCATGGCCTTCAGATCTTTACCTCGAAGGCGGAGATCAATATCGCGGCTGGTTTCAGTCCTCCCTGCTCTGCGCCATGGGCACTCGCGGCACTCCGCCCTATCACGGGGTAGTTACACCCGGCTGGACACTGGACGAGAAGGGACAGGCAATGTCCAAGTCTCGCGGGAACGACGTTGATCCTGTCGACATTGCGAGCAGGCTGGGTGGCGAAGTCGTACGCCTCTGGGTGGCTTCGGTCGATTTTCGTGAAGACGTCGTCGGCTCCGAACAGTTGATGCAGCGCGTAGCGGAAAGTTATCGCAAGATCCGCAACAGCCTGTTTCGCTACGTTTTGAGCAATCTCTACGACTTTGATCCGCAACAGCACGCGGTGCCATTCGATCAAATGGAAACCCTCGATCAGTACATGCTCCGCCAGACGGTCGCCATGTCCGCGGATGTAATGAACTGGTACGACGAATTCGCTTTTCACAAGATCTATCACCGTGTAACTGACTTCGGCGTCGTGGAATTAAGCGCTTTCTACTTTGACGTTCTCAAGGATCGTCTTTACACCTATGCCCCGAACTCGCGTGCTCGCAGATCGGCGCAGACTGCGATCTGGCGCATCGGTGAAGCTCTGGTCCGCCTGCTCGCACCAATCACCAGCTTTACCTGTGACGAAGTGTGGCAATACCTGCCCGCGGTCCCCGATCGAGTGGCGAGCGTGCATCTTGCCAACTTTCCCACCGCATCTGACATTCTGGGAGCCTCGGTTCCGCTTGAGAACGCTGCACAAGCCGAAGACTGGAAGACACTGCTGGCAGTTCGTAATGAAGTCCTGAAGGCGCTGGAGGAAGCCCGAAAAAGCAAGCTCATCGGCGGCGCCAACCTGGAAGCACAAGTCACGGTCACGGCTGCCGATCCAATATTGTCGGTGTTGACTCGTTTTAAAGATCAACTCCGTTATTTGTTTATCGTTTCAGGGGTCACGCTCGAGGCGGGTACTGCAGGAAACGGAACCGGCGGCGTGAGCGTTCAGGTGCGCAAAGCCGACGGCAAAAAGTGCGAACGCTGTTGGAACTATTCGATCCACGTCGGGGAAGATTTGGACTACCCCACGGTGTGCGAACGCTGCAGTGCTGTACTCAACGAACTCGGCGGATAAGCAATGCCCGCTTCTAAGTCGCTGGTAGCCGTTTGATGAATTTCAGAATCACAGATCTCAGAATCAAAGATCGAAAACTCTCATGACGATTAGCGCCACCCGCGGATTCCATTTCGTAATTGCCTTACTGGTCGTGATCCTCGACCGGGCAGCGAAATGGGTTGTGGCCACCGACATCCCCTTGCACGAAAGTATTCCTGTGATTCCGGGATTTTTTCGTCTTACTCACGTAGAAAATCGTGGCGCGGCTTTCGGTTTGTTTGCCGACTCGCCTTCGGAATGGAAGATTACTGTATTGGTGTTGTTCTCCATTGTGGCGCTTGCCATCGTGTCAGTTCTTCTCTGGCGGAATAGCCACTCCATGCAGAGCACCGGAATCGGGCTGGCCTTGATTCTTGGCGGTGCGGTGGGAAACCTTTGGGACCGCCTGCTGAACGGCCGAGTAGTCGATTTTCTGCTTTTTTATATCGGCCAGTATCAATGGCCTGCGTTCAACGTGGCCGACAGCGCGATCGTGGTAGGCGCCGGCCTGCTGGTACTTGAAATTCTTTTCGCGAAATCGCCGGCTCCGGAAAAATCAGTCTAAAAAAATACCGCGAAGGCCAAAGACGTTTCTTAGCGCTCTTTGCGTCCTTCGCGGTGAAAAGCTTTTCGATAAACCTACGCCGATTTCTTTTGTGCCATTCGGGCGTAGAACTCCTGCGCCCCCTTTTCCATCTCTGCTTCGCTTAGATCCGCCACGTGGGTGCTGACGTTCCAGGCATGGCCAAACGGATCGACAAAGTGACCCACCCGGTCTCCCCAGAACATGTCCGACACTGGGCCGGCGCTCTTCGCTCCGGCTTCGACCGCGCGTCGGTGAATCTCGTCCACATTGGGGACGTAAAGATAGACGCCTCCGGTATACGCCCCTAGGGTTTGCGGCGACTTGCCGCCCATGTTGGGGATTTCATCCGACAAGAAGATGATTGAATCGCCGATTTTTATTTCAGCGTGGATGATCTTGCCGTCCGGGCCCGGCATTTGCATGCGCTCCTCGGCGCCAAATACTTTCTTGTAAAACTCGATGGCTTGCGCCGCGTTCTTAACCACCAGCGATGGGGTTGCAGTGTGGAAACCTTCAGGAACTGGTTTAACGGAATTTGCCATGGGATCTCTCCTTCGTGTGGCCGGCTGGCCGAAGTATGAAGTGCGAGCGGATTCGTATTCTACCGCTGGGGAAGCCCCAAGATGTGAAATCTACGTAAAAAAGCGTGGAAAATATTGAAGGATTGTAGAGCGGGGACTTTTGAACTTCACCGGCCACGCCGGGCGTTACGGCGCTCCGTATAACTGCCTGTAGACATTGGCATTCCTGAGGATGGCCTGGACGTACTCACGCGTCTCGGTAAACGGAATCGATTCCACAAACTCTTGCGGATCGCGATATTTGCCCTGCCCCAACCAATCGTCGACCCGGTTTGTTCCCGCGTTGTAGGCGGCAAGGGCGTACTCAAACGACCCGAACTTATCCACCATTTCCCGGAAATAACGCGTCCCCAGTTGCAAATTGACTTCAGGAGTAAATAGTTGCGACGGTGAAAAGCGCACAAGTTTTTCCTGCTTTGCCACGCCCTTGCCTACCTTGGGGAGCAATTGCATCAATCCCACGGCATTCGCCCGGGACACTGCACCCGGATTAAACTCCGACTCCTGCCGGATTAACGACGCCACCAGGTATGGATCCAGCGCATTCTGCGTTGAAAATCGCTTCAGGTCGGTCCAATAGGCCTTCGGAAACAGCGCTTCCCAGTAAGGCCTCGGCAGTGTCGGAATGTCCACCGCAAAGTAGTTGGGCACGGCGCGCTTGAATACCTGGAGGGCTCCGTCATAGCGTCCCGCGTCCTGGTAGAGCCTGGCGGTCTCGGGCACGACCCAGTTCCCGGTCTCCTCTTTGCCTGCGGCTTGCAATTCCCGCACCGCAAAATCTACCAGCGCGCCATTCTCCAGCAATTGCGCTTTCTGATAGCGCAGATTGTCGGTGGGTGGATCGCTTTCCGAGATGCGGGCGCCCGATTGAATACCTGGAACCCGATCCAGCAAAGCGTAACGCGGAGAATCACCAGAAACTTTAATCGCCTGCAAGCGCCGCCGCGCCAGCTCTCCATAGTAAAAATTGCGAAAGCGTTCTGAGAGTTTCTGGTAGTAGGCACGCGCCATGGCGGCGTCGTTGTCTTCCTCCGCCAATCGTGCCCGCCAGTAGAGCGCCGCTGGAATTTCCGCCGAATTTGGATAAAGGGCGATCTGCTGCTCAAATCCTGCCTTGGCTTCCGCATTCCTGCCCTGGCGGAGGCTCAGCCATGCCACTTTCCAGTGCGCGTATGAAGCCCTGGCCCGCGTTCGGAAAGCGCTGCTGCAGCTCCCGATAAGCGTCAATGGCCTTGTCATAGTCAGGTTTGAGCAGGTAATAGTTCCCCGCTCCGAGCAGTGCCTGCTCCAGCCAGGTGCTTGTAGGCGCAGCCTGACGCAGTTCCCCCAGATTTCGCAGAAAACCCGGTTCATCGTTGTCGGCCCGCGTGACTTCGCCAAGATTAAAGAGCCGTTGGGCGTTGAGATCGGCCGGGGTATTGGGCAATGACGCGAGAATTTTCTCTGCATCCTTGTTTTGTCCCGATCGACGTAAAGCTATAGCCAGTGCCAGTTCGACGTCAGGACGGTCGGCGGGGGAAACGATATTGAGCAAATCGCGGTACTGGTCCGCCGCTTCGTTGAAGCGTTTCCCTTTCAGCAGGAGATCGGCTCGCGATCTGAGGCTGTTCGGGCCCAGCGGAGGCAACTGAGTTGTCGGACGCCAGTTTCTTCAGCTCCGCGTCCGCCTGGCCGGCCTCAGCACTCAGCGGCATCGTGACATACAAGTTGCGAAAAACGTCACCGGCTTTTGCCGTTTGTCCTGTAGCCGCGTAGGCCCGTCCCAGCGCAAGTTCCACGTCGGCTCGCAGGGGTTGCCGTTCCTTTTCCAGCAGCGCGATCGCATCCTGCGCCCGGCCTTGCGCCAGCAGTGCATTGGCATAGAGCACGTGCGCATCGTGAATTAACAACGATTCAGGATAGGTGGTGTCAAAGCCTGCCAGTGTCGCCGCAGCCTCAGCGGTCTGGCCCGCCTGAAAGTACGACGTTCCAAGATAGAAATTGACATAATCGCCCAGATCTCCCGCTCGAGCTTTAGCTCGGTTCAGTGGATCGATGGCTTTGGCGTAATCGTGATCCAGGACGTGGGCATATCCAAGCACCAGCCACGCCAGAGCGCCCGCATCTTCCTGGTTGTGATGTTGAGCAAAGTTTTCCACCCCGGCATAGGCCGCGGGAGTACGGTCCTGCAACAGTTGCCGCGCCATGGGCTTAAGAGTCGTGGAGGCCACGAATGCCTGATGCATCCGGGTTAGCCGCGGGGAAGATCGTTTCCGCCGGGCTGCCGACTTGGCACTCGTTTTCTTGCTGGAGGTTTTCTTGGTGGAGGATTGCGCCGCTGGCGATGGAGGGCGAGGTCACGAAATTCGAACACAGAACTGCCCCGATCAAAGAAATGCGTATCAGGGACGATGACAAGCGATGAAAGACCACTCTAATTAATTTCGCCGAAAATTGGCGCCCATGACGGAAGAATCATCTGCGGCCAGGCTGCGAACCAGTTCCTGGCTGAAGTAATCCGCGCCGGCGGCCACGCTGTTGCCGTAGCGCTTCTGAAAAGTCCCGCGACTCTTCTCGATGTCTTCCCGCAACCGGTCGTAGAGGTCTTTGTTCTTACGTCCTTCAGCGACCTTTGCCTGGTTGTACAGCTTGATTTCATCCACCAGCAGCCGGGCAAAACGTTGCGCCTTGCGATGAACGTCGGCATCCTCAGGCGAGAGATTTGCGAAAGGATCGGTAGCCGGGGCCGGCGCGGCCGCTGCTGCGGAAACCGCAATGGGCTCGGTATGTGCCACAGCGACAGGTTGCTGTTCCACCACGGGTGCAACCGGAACAGGCATGGGGACAGGCGCTATGTGCTTCGGTGCGTGTGCGGCAAACGGGTCAGAAGGCATCGGAGCAGCGTGCGCCGGCGTTCTTTCCTCTTTGTGAGCCGCTGGTTTTTCATCAACCGTTTTTTCGGAAACTGCCTTTTCTGCGGCCGGTTCAGCGCTGTCTTCCTTTTGCGCCTGCTTGCGCAGATGAGGCCACTTCCAGCCAGGCGCTGGTCGCCCGGACAAGAAGCTCAAGAGCGGCTGAATCCAGCTTGCCGCCTCTCCCTGAACCCGCGTCTGCATAAACCAGGGCTGCTACCTTTTCCTTCAGCATCAGCGGCAACATCAACAGGTGGTCGGCAGCCGATCCCCCGAACCGCGACACGAATTCCGAATCAATATCTCTGTTGCTGCCACTGAACGGAAGCCGCGATCGCAGAGCCTCTTCGGGAGCGCCCATGCTTACATTCAAGGCGAAATCCTTGATCGTGTCTTCCCCATTTTCGGTAAACCCGCGACCCTGCCATCCAGTGGCAGCGCCGGCTTTAACGACGAACAATGCTCCACGCCCGCTGTAGCGCACGGTATTGTCCAGTAGTGCGCGCAAGATCTCTCTTTGGGTCGTTCCCGCGTGAATGGCTGAGATCGCCTTCAACAGATTCGCGGCGCCGCTGTCCCCGGTCCCGCTCGCCTCGGCTTGCGGTACTTCCTCCATGACCCGGCGGACCAGGTCCTCCCGCAATTGAGGAATATGCTGCTCCAGTACCTGGGAAACAACCTTCTCGACGATCTGCTCGACTTCGGTTCGGTCTGCCATGGTTAGGTCAGCGCTTTAGCCGCTGCATACGGCTTTCTTGCCTTTCATCGCGGTCAATCTTTGGTTAAGCCCTGATTATAGGGCTACTTGGCCGGTGTCTTCCGGTAACGTAAGGACGTGTTCTACTGCGGAATCGCCGCTCTTTGGAATTTATCGCAAACCGCCCAGGCATAGATAGGTCAAAACAGTTAAGCTGAAACCGTAGTTACCAAGTAAAATAACAGTTCTTTCTTACGGCCCATGGCATGAAAATTGTTGCATCGGAAGAAGAATGACAGCCATCCAACCAAAAGTAACCGAACCGGTCAGTGATGAGCTGGCGCTGGTTCAGGCCGCCAAGGGCGGCGATGTATCGTCCTTCGAGGATCTGGTCCGGCGATATGACCGGAATGTTTTTCGCATTGCGCAGCACATCACGCAAAACCGCGAAGACGCGGAAGATGTGGTGCAGGATGCGTTCCTCAAGGCGTACACGAACCTGAATCAGTTTCAGGGCCAGTCCAAGTTTTATACCTGGCTGGTGCGTATCGCGGTCAACGAAGCGCTGATGAAGTTGCGGCGCCGGCGGCCCGAGCGCATGGTATCGCTGGACGAAGACGTCAAGACCGAAGAGGATTCGGTTCCCCGCGAAGTAGCGGATTGGAGTCCGAATCCGGAGCAGCAGTATAACCAGGCGGAGCTGAAGGAAATCCTGACCAAGACGATTCAGGGTCTTCCTCCGAGTTTTCGAACGGTTTTTGTCCTGCGAGACGTGGAAGGTCTTTCGACCGAAGAGACGGCTGAAGCGCTGGAGCTCAGCATCCCTGCGGTCAAGTCGCGGCTGTTGCGGGCGCGGTTGCAGTTGCGGGAACGGCTTAGCCGTTACTTCCAGAAACGTGAGAGCGGAGATGGCAAACAGTGAAGTGCTCTGAGTTTTTGCAGGAATTGACCAATTACCTGGATGGGGTCCTCGACGACCGCACCAAAGCAGAATTGGAAGACCATTTAGCTTGGTGCCACAACTGCTATGTCGTTTGCGACACCACCAAAAAGACCATCGAGATCTATCGGGACTCCCAGCTATACGAGCTTCCCGACGATCTGCGCAACCGCCTCCGCAGCGCCATCGTGGCCAAATGCGAGGCCCACAAGAAGGTCGGACCTCAGGAAGCGTAAACCTGCCCTTCTGAGTATTTGTCCGCGTTTTCCGGATTGACAAGAGACACAGCAACCGCTGTAATCGGTGAAAGTCCCACTCTTGCGCGCCGCCTCGAACTACCCACGCACCCTTCTGGGGTAGAACTGAATCTAACTGACTAATAAGTCTCTGCCCCACTGGCGGAGCGTTGTCGGGGAGGCAACATGATGGCGAAACTGTTCGATGTCTTATTCGGTTGCAAACATTCTCATTATACTTTTCCAATCACAGTCCGGGCGCGATCCCGCCGCAACCCAGCGGCTTCGCTGACCGGAACGTATGTCGCATGTCTGGATTGCGGCAAAGAGTTACCCTACGACTGGCAGGACATGAAAATCGTCACATCGGTGGCTGCTCCAGGTCGCCGAATACCTGATTGGCTCCAAAACGGGCTGCGTAGTCGGTCGACAACTGCTGGGTTCCAAAGCCGCGAGCTCCCCGCGGCTTTTTTCATTTTGCGAAGGGTGATCCGTTATTCCCAACTCCTTTATCGCTCGCCGTACGTTTCCCCTCCGAATGCGTCATCCTGAGGGGCTTCAGCGCCCGAAACCAGAATCCGCAGCTGAAATAGAAAACCGGCGGCCCAAGGGCCGCCGACATTCGATTCGGAACTGCGAACTAGTTGCTGCTGCTGTCGTCACGCCGTTTCAGCGTGGGACGTCCATCATCGTTAGTGGTCTTGTCGTCAGTCCCGTTCTTGTCCGGCGTAGACGTACGGCGGAGGCTTGGCTTTTTGCCATCGTCCTTCTTGTCGAGGATCTTGTGGCGGTTTTCGATCGCCGCCAGCCTCGATTTGACGTCGTCAAACTCTGAGGTCGAAACCACGTACTGATTTCGCGCCGGTAGTATCTGCGCAATCTCCAGCTGCGATTTTTCTATCCGGTCCGGAGTCTGAGGATGGGTTGAGAACGCCTTGGCCAGCGTTCCTGGCTTCTTCTTCTCCTGCGCCTGCACTTTCTCAAAGAAGCTGATGAATGCCTGCGGGTCGTATCCTGACTTGTACATGTACTGCAATCCCAGGTAGTCGGCCTCGGCTTCAAAGCCTCGAGAGAAGTGAAGGAAGGTCATGGGCAACGCCAGACCCGCCGCTTCGTAGCCGGCGTAGCCGATCGCTCCGCCCACGAAGATCAGTGGGATAGAAGCCATGTTCATCAAGTTCCCACGGGTATTTTCACGCGCCGCGTGGCAGGCCGCCACGTGAGCAATTTCATGCGCCATGACGCCCGCGAGTTCCGCTTCTTCGTCGGCCGCCAGAATCAGTCCGGAATTCACATAAAAGAATCCGCCCGGCAGGGCAAAGGCATTGATGTCGTCAGAGTCGATAACCTTGATGGTGAATGGAACCTGCGCGTCGGAATTGCGTACCAGGTTCTGACCCAACCGGTTGACGTATTCCGCAATCACCGGATCCTGCACCAGCTTTACCGTGGATTCCACCTGCTGGGAATAGCTCTTGCCCATGGCAATCTGCTTCTCGACGCCATACCAGTTTCCCAAGCCGGTTTTGCAGCCGACATTCCTGTTGCCAACGGCATCTACGTCTTCCTTGCCGCCGTCATGTTTGACCTTATCGGGATCCGCCGGTTCGACCTTGGGAGGCGCTGGCGCGGTGGTCTTTGGGGTTGAGCTGTCGGAAGCGCTATCCGTGGGCTTGGCGCCGCCTTGATCCTGCGAAAAACTCCGTGGCGCCGCGTAACTGAGCGTCAACAAAACAGCTGTCAGTGCTACGAGCCGTAACTTCATGATGGACTCCCTAATTCAGCCCGCTCCCAGACTCTAGGTTGATTATACGCCCGACCGGAAACGGCATTACCGAAGAATTCCCTAATGGGTTGGACGCAGGATCGCCTTACAAGGTTACCCGGACGTCCACAATAGGCAACAAACGTGCTCAGGGCAGCGTCGCTTGCCTCGTCGCAAGTCAGTTGAAGCGCAACCCGGAGTGCCGGCAAGGACGCGGATTTCGGCTGAAACCAATCCTTTCGCGAACCCAAGTTACGGTTTCGCCACAATTTCAAACTCCACCCGCAGTTCGTCCTTGACCTTTACCGTACCGGCTCCCCCGCTCACCGGTGTTATCCCAAAGTCGGTCTGTTTCAGCTGCGCTGTGCCGCGGTAGTGCCCGTCTTGTCCCTGGACCTCCAGCTTGATTGGGTGGGTTTGCCCATGCAGAGTTAGACCTCCACGTACGTTCCATTGGCCTGCACTTTTGACCTCAACCGAAGTGGAGCGGAAGCGTATTTCAGGAAACTTTTCCGTATCAAGCACCTTCGGCCCCAGCATCGTTTCCTGAATCTCCGCCCGGTCTTTCTCCGATACATCCTTGTCCATAACCATCATCTTGCGCGCATCCACCGTCAGTTCCACCGTCCGCTCTTTCTCGTTCAATGTTCCCTGCTGAATGGGTGCGCTGATTTCATGCTCGTGTCCGAATGCTGAAAACATCCCGGACTTGAGCACGTGAACCGTCATGACAGATTGTCTGGAATTAATCTCACTCGGTCCCGCCGCATCCGCCCCCCAAACTCCCACGGTTAATGCCAGTACTGCAGCGCACACGCCTACGAATGTGAATCGAGCCATCGTCTATCCTCTATTCTGCAAAATATGGGTCGGGCGGCCGCCGCTTCCCATTCCCGAGACTTGGTAGAATCTGTGCCAAGTGAGATGCACATTTCGGCTCAAAGCATTGCAAAATCCAGTCCACGACCCACCGCAAACATGCTTTCGGGAGCCGCATCGCCCTGGAGGATTATTGAGGAATATCGGTGAGTGACAATCAGGTAGAAAAGTTTGCGCCTGGCTGGCCGGGAATTCCTCCTCGCTGGACCTCGAGCGCAAAGAGCAGCGTCGGCACCGCATTGAACCTGCATAGCCGGGTGTGGTTCACCATGAGCCACGGTATCCTCAACGAAATCTACTTCCCACGGGTAGACCAAGCCTGCACCCGCGATCAGGGATTGATTGTCACTGACGGTTCCAGCTATTTCTCCGAAGAGAAGCGAAATTGCAGATTTGAGAACATGCCCATCGAACCCGGCGTCCCGGTATATGAAGTTACTAATACCGAATTGCAGGGACGCTACCGCATCCACAAGGAGGTTTTTTCGGACCCGTACCGAAATGTCGTCCTCCAGAAAATTCGCTTTTTCCCTCTGCAAGGCCAGTTGAGTGACTATCGCTTGTACGCACTGCTGGCTCCCCATTTGGCGAATTGCGGCCGGGAAAACACCGGCTGGATCGGTGATTACAAAGGCACTCCAATGATGTTTGCCAGCCGCAGCGACACCGCGCTCGCCTTCGCCTGTTCCACCCCTTGGAAGAAGATGGCCGCCGGCTTCGCTGGATCGTCCGACGGCTGGCAGGACCTCTCGCAGCACTACCAGATGACTTGGGAGTATTCCCGCGCGGAAAACGGCAACGTCGCTCTCACCGGTGAGATCGACCTTGAGGCGTGTGGCGGGGAATTCATACTGGCCATCGGCTTCGGGGAAATCTGGACCGAGGCAGGCCTGAACGCTCGTGCCACATTACTCGATCCCTACGACGAGCTACGCTCGCACTATGTCTGGCATTGGAAGCACTGGCAGGACAGCCTGCTCAAACTCGACCATCCCCCGCGGGAAGTCGACCTCTATCGAGCCAGCACCGCGGTAATGCGCTCGCACGAATCGAAAGACTTCCTGGGAGGCGTCATCGCCAGTCTTTCCATTCCGTGGGGTTTCAACAAAGGCGACGAAGATCTTGGCGGATATCACCTCGTATGGCCGCGCGACCTGGTTGAAACTGCGTTTGGTTTGCTCGCCGCCGGAGCTGAACCGGATGCTCTGCGCGTGCTGCGTTATTTGGAAGCCACGCAGGAAGCAGACGGACGCTGGTCGCAAAACATGTGGCTGGACGGCCGCCCCTACTGGAGTGGAATGCAGATGGACGAGACGGCATTCCCCATCCTGCTCGTTGACATCATGCGACGAAATTCACGATTCGTCCTTGGGCATCCCCAACGTTGGTGGACGATGGTCAGCCGCGCAGCCGCCTTCATCATTCGCAACGGGCCCGTAACCCAGCAAGACCGCTGGGAAGAAGATGCCGGTTACTCGCCGTTCACGCTCGCGGTTGAAATTTCGGGCTTGCTTGCCGCTGCCGATCTCGCGGACGCAATGGAGGAGAAAGACGTTGCCACCTACCTCCGAGAGACAGCAGATTGCTGGAACGAAAATATCGAGCGCTGGATCTATGCCTCCGGCACCGACCTGACAAGGCAACTCAGCGTGGATGGTTACTATGTCCGGATTGCGCCTCCTGACTCCGACTGCGCCGCTTCTCCTCTGGAGGGATTTGTTCCCATCAAGAACCGCCCGCCCGGAGAGAACGCTGCCCGCGCAGCCCACCTGGTCAGCCCGGACTCGCTTGCGCTGGTGCGATTCGGTTTGCGCGCCCCTGACGATCCCAGAATCCTCAACACGATTAAAGTGATCGATTTCCTGATCAAGGCGGATCTGCCCCAGGGCCCCTGCTGGTATCGCTATAACGGAGATGGTTACGGCGAGCACGCCGACGGATCACCCTTCGATGGAACCGGCATCGGACGTCCCTGGCCACTGCTGGCCGGAGAGCGCGCCCACTACGAACTAGCAGCGGGACATCCAGAAGCTGCGGAAGCGCTGTTGAAGGTGATGGAACTTGCGACACAGGGCGGCCATTTGATCCCCGAACAGGTATGGGATGCGGCAGACATTCCCGCCCTTGAATTGTTTCGCGGCAAACCCACGGGCTCGGCATGCCCCTTGGTTTGGGCCCACTCCGAGTACATCAAGTTGCGACGATCATTGCGCGATGGAAAGATCTTCGACCAGCCGCCGCAGACGGTACAGCGCTACCAGGTCGAAAAGCAGAAGGCTACGCATTTCGAATGGCGCTTTAACAACAAGTGTCGAAGCATGCCGAAGGGAAAGACTTTGCGGCTGGTGTTGCCAGCTCCTGCGCAAGTGCACTGGAGCTTCGATGGATGGCAAACTGCGCAGGATGCGAACTCTCGCGATCCATTAGGCGTTTACATCGCCGACCTGCCGACCGCTGAATTGCCGAGTGGACGCGAACTAGTTTTTACTTTCCGCTGGCAGCAGGATCAAAGATGGGAAGGAACAAACTACTCCGTAAAAGTGGAGTGAGCGTTGTCTGTTACCTTCCTTTTTACGTCGAGTGATCCCTTCGCGTCCTTGTCATCCTGAACTATCCCCTGTCATCCTGAGCGAAGTGGATGCTTCGCTTCGCGAAGTATCCACGCAGTCGAAGGACCCCTACCCTTCCAACGCGAACTCTTCCAACACGCGCTTGCTTCCGCACCAACCCTCGGCGCTTCACTCATCGCAGACCCCAAGGATCCTTCGACTTCGTTGACCGATTCGCAAAGCGAATCGGCCAACTTCGCTCAGGATGACACGCGATGAGTTCAGGGAATGACTCCTCAGTGGCCAATCACTCTTCCGGCAGGCACGTACTGCACCGGCGTTTCTTCGCTCCATCCACCCCGCGAGATATTTGAATAGAGCGCGCCCGCACAGATGGCCGCCGCGGTCAGCAATCCAATGCCTTCCCAGAATGGCCCGAGCAGCACGTGTCCTAAGCCAAATAGCGCCATGTAAACCATGAAGCAGCCCAGAACCCACGACAGTAGGTTCCGCCCCAAATCACGGGTCTGCGGCACCTCCGGGGCCAATCGCGCAACCGGCTGCCACCCGGACACATGCGGACGAACGCTACGGTAAAACTTGACCAGAATTTCTTCCGGCTCCGCCTTTGTCACGTACGTTACCACGAGCCAAACCAGGGTGGTGACAACGGTCGTGGCCAATGCCGTCTTGGCAAAAACCACCGGATTCGTACCGGAGAAAGGCTCGATCCAACGCAAGCCTATCGTCACGACCAACGCAGTCGCCATCGCGGAAATTTCGCTCCATGCATTGATCCGCCACCAGTACCAGCGCAGCAGGTAAACGCCGCCAGTGCCCGCTCCCACTTCCAAAACTACCTGCCACCCTGATCGAATGTCAGACAGGAGAACCGAAATTCCCGCCGAGGCGATGACCAGCAAAACAGTCGCGAGGCGCGAGATCAAAATGTAATGTTTGTCGTCGCCGTCACGCTTTATGAACCGGCGATAAAAGTCCGAGACCAGATACGAAGCGCCCCAGTTAAGTTGGGTCGCGATGGTGGACATGAATGCCGCCATGAAGCCGGCGATCACAATGCCCCGCAGTGCCGGAGGAACATGTTGGCTGACGATCAGCATGTATCCCGTCTCTGGATGCTCCAGGTGGGGATAGAGCACTACCGCCGCCAGCGCAGTAAGAATCCACGGCCAGGGACGCAAGGCGTAGTGGGCGACGTTGAACCAGAGCACCGCCAGCAAGCCGTTGCGTTCATCCTTCGCGCTGAAAATGCGCTGGGCGATATATCCACCACCACCCGGCTCAGCCCCCGGATACCAAAATGCCCACCACTGAAGTCCGATATTCACCACAAATGTAATTACCGGCAGGAGCCAGATTCCCTCCTGCGAAAACGGCCGCGAAAAATCGGGAAAGAAAGCGGTCGCATCGCCCGCCCCTGGACCTGCCGCAGCGCGGAATTCTGCCAACCGGCTGAGCAACGTGCTCATGCCACCCGCAGCCGCCACCGCATACCAGGCCACCCCAATCACAATCGCCATCTTCAGCGCGAATTGAAACAGGTCAGTCCAAAGAACGCCCCACAACCCGCCGAGCGCCACATACAGGCCTGTGAATGGGATCAGAAACAGGACGCAGATGGCTAAGGCGTTTCGATCGCTCACCCCGAGCGTGACCGAAACAATGCTGGTCATCGCTTTTGTCACCCATCCCAGGATCAGGCAATTCATCAGAAGGCCCAGATAGATGGCGCGGAAGCCGCGCAAGAATGCCGCAGGCTTGCCTGAATAGCGCATCTCGGCAAACTGCACGTCGGTGAGCAGCCCGGAGCGCCTCCAAAGCCGGGCAAAGAGGAACACAGTCATCATCCCCGAAAGGAGAAAGGCCCACCAAAGCCAGTTCCCGGCGATTCCTTGCGTATAAACCAGGCCGGTCACCACCAGCGGAGTGTCGGCGGCAAAGGTGGTCGCCACCATCGAGGTACCCGCCAGCCACCAGGAAACATTGCGTCCGGAGACGAAGTAATCGTCGACGCTTTTGCCCGAGCGCGAACGGAAATACAATCCCAACATCAGCGTGATGCCGAGGTAGAGGACGATCGCGGACCAATCGAGAAGAGTGAAGTTCATGGCGGGAAAGAATACCACCCGATTACGCGATTCCGAAACAAAAAGTGTTATATAGCGGTATATCTTAGAAACGCACTCTCAACCCCATAATTTCGTTAAAGCAAGCCTATAAGCCATTTTTATCGCGAAAAAAGAGGGAATCGCCCAGCAGACTGCTATGGAGCAGGTTTCATTTCCTGCCCGCCGGATAGATAAATCTGAGCCACCCCACTTGCGATCTTTTCGGGATCGGCGCCACCCAGATTGGTCAGCACAACTACCGTCAGCTTGTCATCAACGTAGCGAGATATTTGCGTCTCGAAACCTTGCCACGATCCTTGGTGAGCGATCAGCCGATGGCCATGGGGGTTCGTGATCTCCCAGCCAAAACCGTAGTGTCCCGAATTCGGTTGACCGTTGTTGAGCTTCACCGGAGTCCACATTTCGTCCAGGCTGGAACGCTTTAACAGCTTTTCGGTGTAGAGCGCCGCATCCCACTTCGCCAGGTCCAGTACCGAAAAGTAGAGACTGCCGTCAGCGGTGGTGTTCAGAGTCGGAGAAACCCACTCCTGGTTTTTCACTTGTCCCTTCACCAGCCGATACCCGGCTGCCCGGTTCGGGATAATATCGGCCTCACTCATTATTCGCGTGGTCTCCATATCGAGCGGGACGAAAATGCGCTCTTTGAGGACATCGCCATAAAACTCGCCGCTAACGCGATGAATCAGGATTCCCAGGGTCAGGTATCCAAGATTGCTGTACTTCCATTTCGTTCCCGGAGGGAAAGCCAGCGGAATCGCCGCCACAATCTTGAACAGATCGGCTTCCGTGTAGTCCTTGCGGAAATCGAAGTCTTTCGGGTAGTCGGTGAAACCTCCCGTATGGCTCAAAAGATTTCGTACCGTGACTGGTTTCCACGCGGCCGGAGCGTCGGGAAAATACTTTGTGATCGAGTCATCAAGACCGATCTTTCCCTCCTCCACCAGCATCATGACCGCGGTAGCAGTAAATTGCTTTCCCACTGATCCGGACTGGAAAATAGTCTCCGGCTTGACCGCCACTCGATGCTCCAGATTGGAAAAACCAAAACCTTGGGCCCGGACGATTTTTCCATCGCGGGCGACCATAAGCGCAAGGCCCGGAATGTGTTGCCGGTCCATTTCACTCTTCACATAGGTTTCAACCGCACCGAAGTGGGTCTCCGAGCTTTGAGAGAAGCTTTGGGCGAGAGCGGCAGCAGCCAGGAAGAGAATAGTTACGGCCAGTCGCAACCAGGAATCTTTCACGCAGTTCCCTTTCGAAAGCACGCCGGATGAAGTCGGTGGGCGGAATTCTCCCAACCAATCCTGAAAACATGCTGAAGGCTGGTAATTGATGGCTCAAAGCCGAAGCAATGACGGGCTAGCCCGAATAAACCAGTTCGACGACGGTGCAATCATCACTCAGCGGAGTGCCGCCGCAGAAGTTAGCCACCGCCGAAAAAATGTCTTCAAGATTTGTGCTCTTGGCGGCCACGGTTTCCAGGCGGGAATCTTCGAAAAAGTCGCCGCGGGCATTTTCCGCTTCGGTGACGCCATCGGTAACCAGGATCAACCGGTCGCCCGCGTGCAGACTGACGTGGTCGCTCTCATACGTGGCGTCTGCGAGCAGTCCGACCGGCAGGTTACCGTGCGGCGGCCGCATGACTTCATGATTGCAAACCAGCAATGGAGGCACATGTCCGCAGTTGACGTATTCCAGCTCTCCGTCCCGCCGCACCCGCGCAATGATCAGCGTCGCGTACTTTTCTCCAATATGTTTATGGGTGAAGAAGCGGTTGACTGCCGCGACAATCTCAACCAGAGGCATGCCGGCAATCAGTTGCGAGTAAATCATGCCCTGAAGCGTGGAAGCGAGAAGCGCGGCCGAGACTCCTTTGCCGCTGACATCCGCGAGCACGACTGCCAGGCCTTCATCTGTGTTTACCGCGTCAAAAAAATCGCCGCCGATTTCTTTACAGGAAAGGTTCCTTCCCGACAACCTGGCAAACGGGACCTCGGGGATGGTCACAGCCATCAGTCGCTGCTGGATACCGGCTGCGATGGAAAGTTCTTGCTGGTACCGCCGTGAAGCTTCCTCGGCTTGCACCAGCCGCGCATTCTCGATCAGCGACGCGGCTTCTGTAGCGATCGCCCGCAAAATGTCGTTGCTGACACTGGAAATATCGCGCGAGGCAAACCGCGAATCTACGTACAGGGCGCCCATCACCTCGGCCGTATTTTCGCTGGCCGCCTGGGCGTCGCGCGTGGTCTGTACTTGGGGCTTGCGCAGCGGAATACAGATGACGGTGCGCAGATCGTAAGCCACGATGCTGTGTCTTCCCGCGAGGTCGAGCGATTGGCTGGTGTCGGTGATGACAAATTCTGAATTCGATTTCAGCGCTTCATCCAGAATTGAATGCGAAATCGTGGTGTCATCCAGCAACGGTTCGTCTTTGGAGTTCCGCCCGGCAGCCAGACGCAAATTGCCTTCCTCGTCTCGCATAAAAACGTAGCCGCGTTCGGCGCGGGTCAGCTTTAAAGTTGCATCCAGCAGCGTCACCAGAATTTCGTCAAGTACTCCGGTGGTATTCAGCTTGCGGGCCGCTTCCAGAAAAAGCGTCAGCTTCTCCAGATCGGTGGCGTCAGTGGAGATTTGTATTCCGGAAATCTGGCTGAGAAACTCGCGCGCGGTGTTCGAGCTGGCATGGTGAGGATGGAAAATGATGTACGAAACGTCGCGCACGCCAAACTCGACGCGGTCGTTGCGCTCCAACGTCTTGCGTTGTACCCGCTCCCCGTTCACGAAAGTTCCGTGCTTGCTGCCCTGGTCAACTACACAAAACTGCCCATCTTCCGATGTGATCAACGCGTGATCGCGGGATACGCGCGGGTCGGCAATCACCAGATCCTTGTCTACCTTGCGGCCGACAGTGAACGGAGTATGGTCGAGATTGATGGTGCGCTGGTCGTTCCCCTGCACAAATACCAGGGTGGGGAAAATCCCTGAGCCGGGAGACGAAACCGGGCCCGTGATGGGTTGAAAGGACATTTGGAGCTTCCTTACTTTTCCCTAACTGCTAAAAACAAAACTGGCCGGACGCCCGGCTCGTATCAACTGGTGACTGGGAGAAAAGAAGTTGGAGAATCAAGCGGCTCCAGCACCCAGGGCGGCCAACGCCTCTTGTTCAGTGTCAAACACCTGGAAAACTGTTGCCAGTTTGGTGATCTGCAGCACATCTCGCAGGCGCTGGCCCAGGCCGGTGAGCTTGATGTCGGCTCCTGCGGCACGCGCGGAAGAATAAACTCCCACCAGCATGCCTAACCCGCCACTATCGATATAGGTCACGTCGGAGAGATTCAAGACCAGTCGCGGACTCTTTTTCAGGGCTTCTTTAAGACTATCGCGCAGAATCGTGGCCTCTTCCCCGAACATGACGCGGCCATGGCCGGACATCACGGTCACCCCGTCGACCACGCGCGTATCTATCTTGAGGTTCATCACATCCTCCGAAACATCGGCGGGCGGCCAGAGCGTTCGAAAAGATTAACATGATCGCAGCCCAATGCAAGGCCATCGACCCCGCTCAATCATCGTTACAGAAGAACCAGCCTGCGTCGGCGCGAGCCACCGGAGGCCCACCCAATCGACCCTTTACGCAAAGCTCTAGCAGGCCCAGCACCACAACCGGGAGAAGCAGGCTGTTACGTAGAGGCGCCGTCCACGCCCCGTTGTACCTCCTCCGGGTGGTAAGAATAAGGATGCAAACAATAGTGCGCATGAGGCCAGCCATGGCCAGAAAACCACCAGACCCCGCGATCACGGATATGACTCGGGTAAGCCGGTCCCGGCTCCAGAGTGAGCTCCAGTAAGCAACGATTACGAACACTGCAGGCAACAGTAAAACCTGGTTGTAGGGCGCGAAACTGGGCACGATCACCACCGTCGCTGCCAGAACCAGCGCCAGCATCATGCTGAACGCCGTCGGAGTCATGCACCTCCCGGCGTACCCGCCAGCCCATGGCAGCCACCAAAATTATGATGCATCGCCACCATGATTTTTCCCAACATCGGGTGTAGCCAGCACTTCCAATAAAGAGCTCGCGCCTTGGGTGTAATCCCGGTAGGCGGAGACCGCTTCGCGAAAGCGACCCATCCATCCCGGGAGCACGTATTCCGACGCCACCAACAAGACAGCCATGGTGAGAGCAAAACTCCACACGAAACCCTGCCGGCGGCGCCAGTCGCTCACCGCCCAGAGTCCGAGCCACGCCAGCCATGGGTAAAGCCAATTGGGGTTTGAAGGTTGCGAGTGCCAGCAGAAAGCCGGCCAGCCCGAAGTACCCACTCACCAAAGCCGCGGCAGACGCCGCCAACACTCCATTCACTACCAGACTCAACTGCTGCAGCTTGATTCCTTGCACCACTGCAAAACTGCCAAACGTCAGGATGATCAGGATGCCCGTCACCGCGAGCGTTGGCTTCCATCTCGCCGCTCTCAACCACAGCGGCACGCTGACCAGCGTCAGAAACACGAATAGCCACCGGAAACAGGATTGGGCCTGCGGAAAAGAAAGGCCAATCGTTGGCGCCATCAGAAACACTACGTAAACCGGATAGGCAAAGCGTTGCTGGTC
Organism: Terriglobia bacterium; assembly: GCA_963765715.1. Classification (GTDB taxonomy): domain Bacteria; phylum Acidobacteriota; class Terriglobia; order Terriglobales; family Acidobacteriaceae; genus JAIQFF01. The sequence goes on along the minus strand of CAVXXN010000004.1, from coordinate 417,024 downwards.
TTTCGGATCCGTCGATCGCGCTGGATCAAGCGGGCGTCCGTAGTATCCGATTTGAATTTCCCGCGTAACTTCCGTGCTATAAGGATCACGATGGTGCAGCAGCAGTTCGCGGGCTCCCAACCACCGCGGATAGAGGTCGGAAAGATTGCCTCGTGGCCAGCGCGTGAGCAGCAGCCTCTAGCACGCTGATGCGGAACCAATACTTTCTGCACATAGAACCACATGCTTCCCGTGAACAGCAGTCGCCAGCAGCAATCCAACTGCAGGACTCTTCAGTAATTGCGTGTTTGTCATGCTGGCTACGAAACCATTGTTTGCTCAATGCGCGGCTGAGCCGTCCCGATCTCCCTCGACAATGCCCAGCACCAAAACAGCAGAACCAGTGCGATCAGGTTATAGTGTCCGTCACGCATCACCAGAAATGCGTGCAGCGGACTGAAAAACAAAAGGAATAACGGGACCATAAAATAAAGCCGGTTTCGCGACTGGCATCTGCGTGTTATTGAAAAGATGCTGGATGGTCAACGCCACCGGAAGAAGCAACAAACTAAGATCGTAGGCAAGCGTGTGATAACTCACCAGAACGGTAACAATCATGCACAGAGGCGAAACCCAGATCGAATGTGGTCCGGTCATCCATCTTCCATTTTCGGGCAGCGAATACAACCAGGGCCAGCGACGTAATGGAAATCGCAACATCGCTTACCACTCTTCGAACCGTGCGCAATTAGCAGGTTGTCGAGTAGTCCTCGAATGCTGGCCATGCGGATCGGAACAATCGTCTGCCGCCGCTCCATCGATTGTTCCAGCTGCCAGACATGGGCTGGATAAGCGAGGACGCCCTCCCATCCGATGATCGCCGCCGAAATCAATCCCAACACTGCGGCGGTGGCCACAAATCCGAGCAAGAGCTCTGCTTCGTTTGCGATACAGCAGTATCAACACCAGCGGCAACACCAGATGGAAGCGGAAGACGCCGAGTCCCAGGCAGCAACCCGCCGCAAGATCGCTGTTGCGGCGTAACAGGACATACACCGCCCCAAACAGCAGGACGAGCATAAGAATGTCCTGACCTTGCAGTAGCGCAAAAAATACCGGAAAGAATGCCAGACAACCCAGGATCCAAACCGCCACCGAAACCTGGCCCATCCAGGGCACCGAATTCCGCAGAATGTAGAACAGCGCCACCAGAAACAGGAGATTCACTAAATCCCAAAGAACGAAAGCAACGGGATAAGGCGCCCACGTGAACGGGATAAATAGCAAAGCTTCAAACGGTGGATGGATATAGGGCAGAGGTCCTTGCCGGATTTTGACCCCGGCCGCGAACTGTTGTTGCACTTTATATTGTGTCTGTTCGTCGTATAACTGTCTGCCCAGACCCTGGCGAACAATGCCGGCGCCAGAATAGAAAGTTGAGAAGTCAGGATAGCCTTTGCGGATCAGATCAATCGAATTCCAGGCGATCACCAGATGCACAGGCAGCATGCCCGCCAGAAATAACAGCAGAAGAATCTTATATTTTTTCTTCAGCATGCTGAGCGAGTTCCGTGCGCGACTAGACTACAGGACGGCAGCTATCTTTTGTGCTGCCAAAAACATTCGCTCTTGTAACTGACGTCACACCGACCATGACCGAACTGCTTTCAACCCGCCGAGTTTTCATCGCTGTTCTGGCTCTGGGTCTTTTCACCATGGCCGCGCGTGGCGTGACTGACCCGGATGTCTGGTGGCACCTGCGCACCGGGCAGCTAATGCTTCAAGATCATCACCTGTTTCATACCGACCCATATTCCTTCACTCGATTCGGACAGCCATGGGTGAACCACGAATGGCTTTCGGAAATTCTGATCTTCGGTCTGTATCGCATCTCGGGGTTCGGTGGGCTCATCGTTGGGTTTGCAGTTGTCATCGCGTCAACGCTGTTACTGGTTTTTGTCCGTAGTGCCGGCCGCCCTTACCTTGCCGCTTTGATGACTCTTTGGGGCGCAATCGCATCTGCCCCTGCCTGGGGAGTACGGCCGCAGATGTTTTCGCTTCTCCTGGCCAGCATCTTTCTGTTGCTGCTCGAAGCCTCGGGCAAGCGTCCGTCTCTACTCTGGTGGATTCCGACGCTAATGTTGTTGTGGGTCAACCTTCATGCCGGATACCCAATCGGACTGGCCTTCGTGGCGCTATATCTCATCGGAGAAGCCCTTGAGGCCGCCGTTTTTGCAGGACAATGGAAGCCGTCCGCACCCCGCCTTGAAAAACTCGCCCTGGTCTTCGCAGCATGTGTTGCTCTTGGTCCCGTTCAATCCAAACGGATTCCGGATATACAGCTACCCGTTCGAGACTTTACGTTCTCCGGCCATGCAGACTTTCATTCAGGAGTGGTTCTCACCGAACTTCCATGACCCGCTCTACCTTCCACTATTGCTGATGTTGCTGGCCCTCGTTGCCGGCCTGGCCTTCTCGCCCCGGCGGCCGCGTCTTCGTGATCTCGTCCTGCTGACTGGCCACCATTCCCGCGGCACTACGCTCAATGCGTCACATTCCTATTCTGGTCCTAGTTCTGGTTCCGGTCCTATCCGATCTGGCGGAGGGCTGGCTCGACCGGGATGGTCCCAGCCGCCTTCTCCATGCCGGACATAGCAGGCCAACCATGAGAATCGTGCTGGTGAACGTCCTCGTTGTGGCTGGGGTCATTGTTTTTGCCGTGCTTCGCGTCCGGCAAGGGGTAAGCGGCCAGACTGAAACTGAGGCGCGACATTTTCCCCAGGCTGCGGCAGCATTTCTCTCTCGAGAGCGCCCTCCCGGGCCGATTCTTAACCACTACAATTTTGGGGGATATTTCATCTGGAAGCTGTATCCCCAATATCAGGTCTTCACTGACGGCCGCGCGGACGTCTACGGCGACCAGTTTATGGACGATTTCGCCGCAACCTACTATTTCCGGGATAATTGGTCTCTGCCCCTAAAACAATGGGGTATTCGGACCCTGATCCTTCCCCCTGACGCGCCTCTGATCACCGCCCTGCGGGATCGTCCAGAATGGCACCAGATTTACGCCGATTCTGAGGCAGTCATTCTCACTAAACGTCAATAGATCAAATTCCGAGCAGGCATCAAGTTAGTTAACTATAAGCTAAACTGAACTGCAAAACTTTGCAGTTTCGACCTTATGATTACGTCGCCCTTGGGGTCGGGACAGTGAGCACCCCAAATCTCCTGGTTGTCGCGAGGTCGAGATGAGGCAAGCTCTATGCAGGTTGATGGGGGACGAGGGACAGGATGTAGCGGAATATGCGGTCATGTTGGCAGTGGTTCTGGCAGTAGTGGTCGGCACCATTCGGCTGATCGGATCGAATGCCAACAATGTCTTTTCTTCGGTTGGCAGCGCCATCCAGTAACCCCGGCTTTCTCCAAATAGGCGATTTCATCATGTCTCGGACGCAGGAGCTCGAGCGATTCAGACCACTTTCCTTCGACTGTCGCCGGGACGAGCCGGTTCCACGTCACCCCGTCGGTTCCTTTCTGAGGTTCAGGCCCACTTTGACTTTCAGCCATTCACGTTCCACAAACCCCTTTTCGGTGCGCTATCTAACCGGTGTCCTGCCTGTATCGCTAAAAGAAAGTGTCGCTTGGCGGCTTGAGAGCAGGGTATTATGTGCATGGCATCCGAAAGCGGCTCTTGGCTGGCGTAAACTGTTGATTCGGAAACAACGAGGAATCGTGTTCCGGCACGAAAGATCGGCGTGCCCAACCCTGAAGTTGATTAAGACTCGAGATGTTAATGGAGGAAGAGCTATGGCATTAAAAAATAAGGTTTTGAGCCTGTGGCGCGATGAGAAGGGGCAAGATATCGCAGAATACGCGGTCATGTTGGCGGTGATATTGGTAATCGTGGTCGGAACCATTCGCCTCATCGGTTCCAATTCTAATAACGTGTTCTCTTCCGTCGCCAGTTCGATTAAATAACGAACGTCCGGCGATACCGGCCTATGGGCGGCACTCGTTGGGGGTTCGCCTTGGATGCAAGGCTGCAACTGTCGGGAACCGTTGCCCGGGTATTCTTCGGGCAAACGCATAGCAAGTATTTCCAGGGCTGAGTGTGCGCCCGCGAATCGATCTGTAACCTCGCTCAATCGGAATGCGGAATTTGCAATGGCTTAGTCAGGCATCGCCGTTCCGTTGTTGGATCTCGCGCTCAGGCGTGGTCTCGACTTTCAGGAGTAAGTCATGAATCGCACCCGGCTTTTGATGATTGGCTTTGTCGCTCTTGTACTCGGTGCAGCGGTGAGCTTTGCTGTTTATCGCACGCTGAAATCTGGGACAGGCGGGGACACGCCCCCAGGCGTCGATGTAGTAATCGCGGCCAATGACATTCCCGTGGGAGCCAGGGTTGAAGACCACGACGTGAAGCTGGTCCGTTTCCCTGCTGCCGATCTACCACCTAACTGCTTTCACTTGAAGTCCTCGGTCGTGGGCCGCGGCGCTGTGTTGCCGATCGCCAGGGGTGAGTTTTTTCTGCCCAACAAGTTAGCCGGCGAGAATGCAGGCTCTGGAATGCCGTCGCTCATCCCTCCCGGAATGCGAGCGGTTTCGGTGCGAGTGAATGAAGTCATTGGAGTGGCTGGGTTTGTGGTTCCCGGAACCCGGGTAGACGTCCTGTTGACCGGTAATCCCACAGGCGCTTCCGACCAGCAAACCAGTACTGTCCTGGAAAACGTGGCGGTGATCGCTACTGGTCAGAAGCTTGAGAAGAACACTGCTGGCGAACCACAACTGACACCCGTCATCACTTTGCTGGTTTCCCCGGACGACGCCCAGAAACTCACCTTGGCCACGACTCAGGGCAAAATCCAACTATCGTTGCGTAACCCGCTGGATACCAAGCAACAAGAACTGGCTTCGGTGAATACGGGAACGCTTTACCGGGGTGCTGGTGCCCCGCCACCGCCGGCGACCGCGCCGCGGCCTAAATCCACCAAACATACGGTGGTCCTGCCGCAGGCCGCGCCGCCGCCATACTCGGTAGAAGTGATCAAGGGAACGAAAAAAGACATCACGAAGTTCTAGTACAAGTCAGCACTCCGAGGAAGAAGACCATGTCGAATCGCTCCCGTATTTGGGAGGAACACGAAACAGAAATTCGGATGAAGGCGGTTAAGCCCGTGCGGGGGATCTCATCCTTTTTGTGGCTGGCCGTCGTCGCTGCCATGGTCATCGGTGCTTCCGTTTCTATAATGTCTCAGGACCAACCGGCCACCCAGGCGCCGGCCACCCAGCCAACGCCGAGCCAACCGTCCGACCAGGTCCAGACACCCGGCCCCGAAGCAAATTCCCAGGGACCGCAGGCGGAACCCCAGGGCGCGGCACCGCTGCGAGTTCTGGTCGGCAAGTCTCTGCTCATCAATACCACCGAGCGTCTGAAGCGGATCTCCGTCACCGATGACGCGATTGCGGACGCCATCGTAGTCACCCCCACCCAGATTCTCGTCCATGGCCGCGCTGCCGGCGAAGTTTCCTTGTTGATCTGGGATGAACTAGAGCGCTCTCGCAGCTTCGATTTGCGCGTCGATGTGGATGTGCGCACCGCCGCAGAAGAAGAACGGCGCGTGTTCCCCGACGAGCAGATCACCGTCTCACCTTCGCGGTCCGCCATCGTGCTTTCCGGGCATGTTTCTACCGAGGATGTCTCCAAGCGAGCCGGAATGATCGCGGAAGCGTATTCCAAGAACGTGGTGAACGTTCTGACCTTCGGCCCGGTGGGAGCGCAGGAAGTCCTGCTCGAAGTGAAATTTGCCGAGGTGGACCGCAGCGTCATCACCCAATTGGGAATCAATATATTTGCTCCCGGCCTCGGAAACACGATCGCAACCAGCCAGACCGGACAGTTTGGCTCCGTTACCATCTCCCGGGCCGCTCCGACGACCACCACCAGCGGCGGCAGCACAACGACGACGACGACGCCCACTGCACCCACCGTCAATGTCTCCGACTTTCTTAATTTCTTCGTGACTCGTACCGACGTCAACATCGGCGCAGTCATCAAAGCTTTGCAGCAGAAAAATCTGCTGCAGATATTGGCGGAGCCCAACTTGATCGCTGTAAACGGCAAGGAAGCCAGCTTCCTGGCTGGCGGAGAATTTCCCTTCCCCATCGTTCAGCCCGGCCAGGGCTTTACGGCAGTGACGATTCAATTCAAGGAATTCGGTGTGCAGCTGAAGTTCACTCCAGTAATCATGCCGAATGGAAATATTCATTTGAAGGTTGCTCCGGCAGTCAGTGCTCTGGATTTCGCCAACGCACTTACTATTTCCGGGTTCACCGTCCCCGCTCTCAGCACCCGCAAGGCGGAAACCGAATTTGAATTGCAGGACGGTCAGAGTTTTGTGATTGCCGGATTGCTGGACAATCGAGTCACCGACTTGTATAGCAAGGTACCGGGGCTTGGTGACATCCCGATTCTGGGCAATTTCTTCAAGAGCAAGAGCGCCCAAAGAAGTAATTCAGAGTTGATGGTGCTTTGCACGGCGCGACGGGTCTCACCGAATACGCAGCAACCGGCGCTGCCGTCGAACCCAAAACCTTTTATGGATACGGACAAGTTTGACAAGAAGAAACCAGTGGAAGAGAAGAAATAATTGTAAGAAACATGAAGATGAGAACTTAGTGAAATTGCTCTCCCTTGAGCGTTGCGGGTACTAACCCGGCGAAGACTTCGAGGCGAGAGACTATCAGGAAGGGCCAAACGTAAGGATTTGGATATGGCGGAACTTTCAGTCGTAATCGTTGCCCAGGATAATGAACAGCGTAGCCTGCTGCAGGTGTTGGTCGACGGAACCAGCGTCGCGCGGGTAGTGCACAGTTGCGCCAGCTATCCCGGCGCCGCCACCGACCCTGTTCTGCGCCGTGTCCAGAGCGCGAGTCCCGCAGTCGTCCTGGTTGATATACCTACCGAAAATCACACTTTGGCCCTTCGCTCCATCGAAGTCATCCATCAGGAAGTCAGCGGCACCGTGATATTTGCCGTGGGCAGCATGAAACAGCCGCAGGTGATTGTGGGTGCGATGAGGGCCGGCGCCCGCGAATACATTGAGCGTCCCACCAGCACTACCGAACTCCTGGAAGCTTTCGTTCGGCTTTCCGCGGCGCAAAGAAATGTAGGCCGGGAGGGTCCACGCGGAAAAGTCTTTACAGTGGTAAACGCCAAAGGCGGCAGCGGCGCCACCACCACTGCGGTAAACCTCGCGCTAGCTCTGCACTCCGCCCACGGCAACGTCGCGCTGGTGGATATTGCGCCGCTCGGACATGCCGCGCTTCACATGAACCTGAAGCCGCATTTCACTGTGACGGATGCCATCCGCAACCTGCACCGGCTCGATAGTTCCTTGCTGGAAAGCTTCATGACCCGTCACGCCGACGGATTGCAGTTGCTGGCCGGTGTCAACACACCCGTGGTGGTCGAACCTCCCACGGCGGAGTTCGCCCGGTTGTTCGATCTACTCGTCGGGCACTTTCGCTATGTCGTCGTCGACGCGTCTTCCCGCGTGGATGCGACCACCCGTCTCGTTTGCAATCTTTCCGAAACCGTTCTCATGGTGGCCCACGCCGATGTCGCTTCGCTGTGGAGCGCGACTCGAATCCAGCAATATCTGGGCGAGACCGGAGGCAAAGACCGAGTCCGGTTGGTGCTGAACCGTTTCCGCAAGATCGCCGGATTTACCGAGGCCGATGCCGAGGCAGCGGCTGGAGCAAAGCTTCTGTGGAAGATTCCCAACCAGTATTTTGCCGTCTCGGCCGCCATTGATCGCGGCGTTCCTCTGACCCAGCAGAGTTACAATGAAATCGCCAAATCCTTTGCCGGATTGGCGGCTGTCCTGACTGAGAACGATATCGACGTGAAGCGCAAAGCTTGGTCGCTGTTCAAGTCGGTGTAGAAGACAAACGGGTTAGCAGTGTTTCGACTGCGTCCACTCTGGTTACCACAGTGGGGCTTCCGCAAAGGTCAGGTTGACCATGTGAACCGGGCTGGTTAGGCTAGATTTATGGCGAATTTGCAGACTTTTGAGCGGGCCGAGTACCAACAGGTCAAAGCCGATCTTCATCGCAAAATTCTCGACCGTCTCGACCTGGAAAAGCTGGGACGCACTCCCAGCGCCGCCGCTCGCGAAGAAGTTCTGCTGCTCATACGGAACACAGTAAACAGTGAAGCCGTTCCGCTGAGCTTCGCCGAACGCGAACGTCTGGCGCGTGAGATTCTCGACGAAATCTTCGGCCTGGGTCCACTGGAACCCCTGCTCAAAGACCCAACCGTATCCGACATCCTGGTTAACCGTTACAACAAAGTTTACGTGGAACGTGCTGGAAAGCTTGAACCTACGGGTCTTAGCTTCAAGGACGATGCTCACCTGATGCAAATCATCGATCGTATCGTTTCGCGAGTCGGGCGAAGGGTCGATGAATCGTCGCCGATGGTGGATGCCCGTCTTGCAGATGGATCGCGCGTCAACGCCATCATTCCGCCCTTGGCCATCGACGGTCCCTGCCTTTCAATTCGCCGTTTTGGACGCGACCCGGTCACCGCCCGCAACATGATCGAGAACAAAACCCTGACCGAGCCCATGCTGGAATTACTGTCAGCGATGGTCAAGGGCCGCTTGAATTTTCTGATCTCCGGAGGAACCGGCGCTGGTAAAACGACGCTGCTGAATGTTTTGTCTGGCTACATCCCCAATACTGACCGCATTGTCACTATCGAGGACGCCGCCGAATTGCAGATGCATCAGGAACACGTGGTGCGGCTGGAAACCCGTCCGCCAAACATCGAAGGCAAAGGCGCGGTAAGACAACGGCAGTTGGTGATTAACAGCCTTCGTATGCGTCCCGACCGCATTGTGGTCGGCGAGGTTCGCGGCGAAGAAGCCTTCGACATGTTACAGGCCATGAATACCGGTCACGAAGGCTCGATGACGACCGTACACGCGAATACACAGCGCGACGCCCTGGCCCGTATCGAGAATATGTGCTCCATGGCCAATCTCAATATTCCGGAACGGGCGATGCGCCAGCAGATTTCGGCTGCTATTCACGCCGTGGTTCAGATTGCGCGTCTCTCTGACGGCACCCGTAAAGTGATGACTATTTCGGAAGTGACCGGCATGGAAGGCGAAGTGATCTGCATGCAGGACATTTTCGTATTCGAACGTGTGGGCATCGATGAGAACGGAAAAGTACGCGGCGCATTTCGCGCCAGCGGAATTCGGCCGCAGTTCGCCGATCGCCTGGCTACCGCTGGATGCCGCCTTCGTCCCGCGCTGTTCGAATCGCGCATGGAAGTCTGACGGTAGTTCTTTGATCGCATGTTGATCCTTATCACCATTGCCGTGTTTGTGGTCATCGCGCTGGGAGTGTTCGTCGTCGCCTCCCTGTTCGACGAGCGCAGCTCCAAGGCTCGGCTTCTGCGCGAACGCCTGTCCACGGTGCAAAAAACTCCGGAGCGCGAGGCTGGCGAATCTCTCGCCCTGCTGCGGGACGAAGTATTGAGCAAAATTCCCGCTCTCGATAATCTGCTCCGCCGTTCACAAAGTATTTCGAACCTCCAGACCTTGCTGGAGCAGGCCGATGTGAAAAGTCGTGCCGGGAACGTAGTTCTTCTCGGCTTCGTCTGTGCGGCTGTTCTCGGTCTGTTGTTTTTGCTTTTTGGCTATGCCCAGCTTGCCTGGGTGGGTGTGTTGTTCGGAATGTTCCTGCCTTACTCGTACGCGAATTACAAGAGGAACAAACGGTTCCAGAAATTTGAAGAGATTTTCCCCGAGGCGATCGACACTTTGGCTCGAGCCGTCCGCGCCGGCCACGCGTTCACCACTGCGCTGGAGTTGATTGCCAGTGAAATTGCCGACCCGGTGGCTTCGGAGTTCCGCAAACTGTTTGAAGAACAGAAATTTGGATTGCCGGTGCGCGACGCGCTGGTCAACCTCACCGAACGGGTTCCACTGGTGGACGTCAAGTTCTTTGTCACCGCGGTCATGCTTCAGCGCGAAACCGGCGGCAATCTCGCCGAAATTCTCGACAATTTGTCTTATGTCATCCGCGAACGTTTCAAGATCATGCGCCAGGTGCGGGTACATACCGCGCAAGGCCGGATGACGATGATGCTGCTGATGGGATTGCCTCCCATCATCATCGTCACCATGCAACTAATGAACCCAACTTTTATCCGGCCATTGTTTGACGATCCTATCGGGCACATCCTGCTGGTGGTAGGAATAACCTTGCAGACGATCGGCTACTTTGTAATCCGGAGGGTGATTACGATTCAGGTTTAACGCAATTAGGGCTTAATCGAATCAGGTTTCATTCATGATATTGGCACTTGTAATCATATTGTTTCTGTCCATCGTCCTGGTGGTTTTTTCCTTCGGGGCCGCGGCCTATGCTCCGTCATCGGTGCTGGGTTCGCGGCTGCGCGCCCTGGGTTGGCAGCGCACCGAACCGAAAGAAAAGCCGGCCTTCAAGGATCGGCTGGAACAAGCTCTTGATCCGCTGAGTAAAGCCCTTCCCTTATCACCGAGTGACGTTTCGCGAACGCGCAAATGGTTGATTCAGGCGGGATATCGCGAACCACGTCATCTCACGATTTATGTTGGATCCCGAATGCTGCTGGCTCTGTTTGCAATGGCAATCGCAATTGTCATCGAGGGCAGCAAGTCCGATATCCTGCTGGTCGTCGCCGTGGGAGCGTTTGGATTCTTTATACCCAGGTTTGTGCTCAAGCGCATGATCCGCAACCGGCAACGCCGCATCACCGTCGCTCTTCCGGACGCCCTAGATCTGACCGTCATCTGCGTCGAAGTAGGCCTTGCCCTTGATCAGGCCTTAATGCGAGTGGGCGAAGACTTGAAGCACGCCCATCCCGACCTCAGCGATGAGTTCCACCTCGTCAACCTGGAAATGCGGGCGGGAAAACCTCGCGCCGAAGCCCTCAGGAACCTCGTGGATCGCACCGGCGTGGATGATGTCCGCGCCCTCGTCGCGACCTTGATTCAAACCGACCGTTTCGGCACCAGCGTTAGTCAGGCATTACGTATTCATTCCGATTCGCTGCGCACCGAGCGGCGCCAGCGAGCGGAAGAACAGGCCGCCAAAACCACTATCAAGATGATCGTCCCTCTGGTCTTGTTCGTCCTCCCCTCCATCATCTTTGTGACCCTGGGGCCCGCCATTATCGAACTGTTTCGTATTCTGGCCCCGCAGGGAGCACATTGAAGAAGTTTGGAGTCCCAGCAGCTGCGAGTCCGTAGTATCGAGCCCATAGTATCGAGCCTAGGAGTTTTGATGTCTGTACCGGGTCCCAAGGGATATGCATTGAATCGCACGCGGAACGCTTATTTGGCGACCCGTGTGCGTCTCGCCGCAACCCATTGGTCCCGCTTCCGCGGCTTGATGGGCACGGAAGCCTCCCGCTTTCCCTCTGGCGAAGGTCTGTGGATCGTCCCCTGCCACGGAGTACACACTTTCGCGATGCGCTTTCCCATCGATGTCGTTTACCTGGATCGCGGCAAAGTCGTAGTTCACATCGAAGAAAATCTCAAGCCCTGGCGTCTGGCTGCCGTTCGTATTAGCGCCGCATCGGTACTCGAGCTTCCGGGACACACTCTGAATTCGACTCGAACCGCCATCGGGGACGAGATTGAAATCACCGTAGAGGAGACCGCCCAGGCGTGAATGATGCCCCCAAATTTCTGATTGAGTGGCCATCACGCTGGGATGAATTCCTCAGTGCTATTCGTCCCGCCATGGGACGCTCGCCCGAACGCTTGGCAGGCGAAGCGCATACGGGACTATTTCCCTATTGGGGCATCCTGATTTCCTGGGTGTTCGAACTGGCCTTTCTGATTGCGATCATCGTCATTCCGGCAAAACTTGCGAGTATGCGGCCTTACGAACCGCCGCCCAAGCCCAAGTACGACATCATTTACTACTCAGGCAACGAACTCCCGAAGACCGAGGACATCGGCGGTGCTGAAGCCGGACGTTCCGGACGCGCCGGTGGACGCGAAGCTTTTCATCCCACGCAAACTATCCGGGTGGCCCGTGGCAGCACTGTTCGCGAAACTGTTGCTGACGCCCCCAAGATGAATCTTCCGGTCTCCGACTCCGCAGTCGCCAATCTGCTCGCACTCAAGGCGCTCCCGGGTCCTGCTCCGGCGGAAGGCATGCGATCCTCTCAACGCAGTCCATCGTTAAACCAGATGGCGGTGGCGCCCGCTCCCCAGGTGCAGGACCTGTTGCGGACAGCTCCGACGCTCAATCCCGGAGCTGTTCCGCCCAGTGCTGCCGCTCCGCAACGCGAAGTGTCCATGCTGCACATGCCTGGATCGCAAGCGGTGCAGGTAGTTCCACCGACCATTTCAGCCCCGGAGCAGATGACCAATCTGAATCCGCGGCTGTCGTTGCCGGCCCCGAGCGTGGTTGCGCCGGCGCCGACAATCACTCGCGAAATCACACCCATGGGTCCCGGATTCGGTGCCGACCAGCTGGATAAGCAGGTCGTACCCCCGACGGTCCAGGTGAGTAATTCGTCGGAACGTCGCGCCGTAAACGGACTGGGCAATACGGCCGTTGTACCACCAACAGTTCAGATGGGTGCAGGTTCAGCGCAACGCTCCATGGCGGGTGGCATGGGCTCCGGGACTGAAGTGGTGGCACCTCCGCCCTCAATCGGAGGCGGAGGGTCGCTTATGGGGCAAGGCCGCGGAAACCGTGGCACAGGATTTGGCGGGGCCCTTGATGCCGGCCTGGCTGCCGCTCCGCCCACCAGCAATGGCGGCGGAAGCAGTTCGGGCGTAGTGCTTTCCAGCAAACCTGGATCGAAAGTAGGCATGCCCGGAAACGGCGGAAGCGGCGCTCTGGCGATGTCCCCTGCGGGAGGCGACAAGCCTGGAATCGGAGGCGCCGGCGGCGGCGCCGGAATCGGCCACGGCGATGGCCCAGGCAGCGGATTTTCTGGCCCCGGATCAGGCGCGGGAAAAGATGGCACCGGCCCTGGCTCCGATCCTAATGCTCGCGGTGGTATCTCCCCTTATCCAGGATCAGGAGGCGCGGGAACCGGCACAAACGGCAGCCCTTCGATGCCCGGAGTCTCTGTGAAGGGCGGCAACAATATCGTAACCTTGCCAAGTTTTGGCTCGGGATCAAGTCAGCCTGGTGGTCCCGCACGCTCGCAAACCGGCCACAAGAATACCGGACCGGATATCACCGTGGTCGCCACCTCACGATCCGGCGGCGCCTTCGATTTCTACGGCCGTCTCAAAGGCGAGAAGGTTTATACCATTTACATCGCAACCGCCCTGCCGACGGTAATGTCATACGCCGATCCTGCCTCGGCCGCGCACGGCTATGCGGAAGATCTTACCGCCCCACAGCCCATGCGTTCGGCCCTGCCTGCGGGCCTGCCCAAGACGCGTCTCGTGATTGAATGCGTTCTTGATGTCTCCGGATTACTGCGGCGGCCGCGCGTTCTCGAACCGGGCTCCGCGGTCATGACCAGCAAGGTGCTGGCCGCGCTGAACACATGGAAGTTCAGTCCTGCGCTCAGGGGAGACAAGCCCATCGAAGTCAGCGTCATCCTGGGATTCAATATCGATACCAACGACCAGTTCTAGAGCTTCCGCTCAAACAAGACTGCCGTCTTGTCCCGATAGACGATGTTCCACCTTGACGTTTCTTCCAGCATATTGGCCAATGAAGATCCCGACGGCAGCAATGCCCAATTTACTCTCCGGTCATCGAGAAATACCTTCCAATCGGGCGCGAGACGCAGTGTCTTCAAGTAGCCTTTAAAAAAATCTTCTCCATAGAAATCGTGACGGTCATCGACGAATACTTTTGTCTGTGGGGAGAGCCGGTAAATGAGGTATCCGCCCCACAGGTCAGGAGCAAAAATTGGATCGCGAATGTCGCGCTGGACAATAAGGTCGCTTGCCAGCACCGGAAACTTATTGGCATCGAAGTGCGCATCCATCCATCGATAGGAACCCAGCCTTCCTCCCTGCATGCAAATCAGGAGACCGGCAATCACCGCGATCAGCGGCCACACATGTCCCCGCAGATTCAATTCCATCGCTGTCATGCGGATCGCCGAAACCTTTCCATCTTTCCAAAAATGCACGCACCGCCGATGAGAGATTCGGAGTTGGCATAGCCTCGCCTTACAGTTTGCGAAAGCAAGGGCGCGATCAGCAGCGTGAGCAGAAGCGACGATCCCGGAAGATTGCGGGAAGCATACAAACCGCTATACGCGGCAAAGAGCAGTACCAGCACATGCGCAAGCGGCGGCTTCTTCCCGCCCGCCAATGCCACAATCGTGATCAACAGAAGCAAAACAAAGCACTGCTGCGCCACGCCATGAAAATTAGGCGAAAGAAATTCATCGATGTGGTTCATCAGCCAGCGGCTGGAAAGATAGCGGTAAACATGAACATGCAGCTTGTAGCCGTAAGGGTTCAGCAGGCTCGCCACCAGCGAAACCACCGTCACCGTTCCCAATTGCCGTAACCGCCCGGCGAGTTGCGCACGCGCGTCTTGCTCTTTGCACGTTGAATATTCGATTCCATTGCTCAGCAGGTAAAGGCAGCAGAACGAAGCCCACGACGAAACCGCCATGCACATTGACCCAAAGCAACATCAACAGCGGGAACCACCACAACCGCCGGCCCCGCACGCGCTCGCATTCTGCGAGCCATCCAGGATATGGAACCAGATGACGGTTAACAACCAGCTCAGAACATGAGGGCGCGCAAACAAATGAATCATGGACGCGCCCAGCGACAATGCCAGCAGAACCACGCCACAGGCAAGTCCGCGCCGCGCCGCAGGCTTAACCGCAGAGTCAACGCAAAAGTCGCGGCAATAATCACGGCAGTGAGAAAGGACCACTCCGTTGAGGCCAAACCATTGATGGACGCCCGCGATCACGATGTCGTAGAACCATTCCCAGGCATACCAGGCCTGCCCGCTCATCGTGGCCGAGAAAGGATCGGTCCGCGTGATCGCATGGGTGCGGAGCATCAGATCGCCATTGCGGATGTGCCATCCGATGCCGGCATCGCCCAGCAAGCGCGGAGCTAACAGTCCCGCCCGTCATGGCAGCAAGCAGAACGATGAAGATCAGGTCGGCAACGGAAGGAACGAGAAATCGCAACCACGCAGGCAGGAAATTACCGGAACGGATTTCGATCTTCGCGTCTTGCGAATCCAAAGTGTGCTCGCACACATGTTACCCGAAGGAACACTGCAACCGGCCCAAGAAACTGAAGACCGAAAACTGTCACGCCTGAAGCCCGCGAACCCCGGCACACTTCCCGCTCGTAAATCTCCAAAGTTTGCTCTTCCTCCCCGCACATCAGATAAATATTGAACTGGGTCACTCCCACTTCTGCCAGTTTCCTCAGCTTCTGACGATGTGCTTCCGCCGGACCTACCAGGCAGAACCGGTCCACCACTTCATCGGAAACAAAGCTGGCATTGTCACTTCCCACCTCGGCGTGATGCAGGTAGTCATACCCGGCCCGCTTCTGCACGTAAGAGGTGAGCGACGCCGGAAGGTCTTCGGGCTTATATCGCGATATCAGGTCCACGACGTGATTTGAAACCAGCGCCGGAAACCATCGCACCCGTTGCCGTGCCACCTCAAGGTCGTCCGATACCCACACCGGAGCTGCCGCCATGATCTCGATCGATTTGGGATCGCGGCCAGCTTCCTTCGCGCCCTGCCACACAAATCCAAGACACCACGCAATCAGATCGGGATCAGCGAACTGCAAAATCACACCGTCCGCGACCCGCCCCGCCATATTCAGGACCTTCGGTCCGTATCCTGCGATCCACACCGGCGGCGGACTTTGCCCATGAAAGTCGCGTCGCTTGACCTTCATATTGAACCTCCTGCCCTGATGTCAGTTCGCGAAATGTGGCAACCGCACGTTCCAGTTCAGCCGGGCTTACGGGCTTTTTCCCGAGAACTCGTCGCGAACTGTCTCCGCGTCCGATACCTAGTTGCATGCGCCCGCCCGAAATAAGGTTGAGGGTAGCGAACAGACTGGCGGTAACTGTCGGATCGCGCACCGCCGGATTCGTTACGCACGTCCCAAGCCTCATGTTGCGCGTTGCATTCGCCATCAAGGCGAGCAACGGGTAAGGTTCTTTCCACAGTACGTGGGAATCGAAGATCCAGCCGTATTCGAAACCCGCCTGTTCAGCCTGGCGCGTCAAAGAAACAATGCGCTCCACAGAAAGATCCGGCTTGATCGTGATCCCGAACTTCATGCGTTCCCTCTCTTGCCGATGCATCCAACGCAAATCAATAACTTTGTAGAATAGAATACATCACGCTTCTGCCCGGACAGATGGGACTCTTGCAGCACAGGGGATTAGTCAATGGGTTTCGACACCATCGTTACAAACGGCACTGTCGTCACCGCCGTCGACACGTATCAGGCCGATGTCGCGATCGAAAATGGACGCGTGGTTGCCCTCGGGTCCAGCTTGCCGCGCGAGAACGCCAAACGGCTGATCGACGCCACGAACAAGTTCGTTTTCCCCGGCGGGATTGACGTCCACACCCATCTCGATATGCCGTTCGGCGGTACCACTAGCGCCGATGACTTTGAAACCGGTACCCGCGCCGCGGCCTTTGGCGGCACTACCACGCTGATCGACTTTGCCATCCAGTACAAGGGACAGTCGCTGCGTACCGCCTTCGACACCTGGATGCAAAAGGCGTCATCCAGGGCAGTGTCCGACTACTCTTTCCATTGCATCATCACCGACCTTCCTGATGCCCAGCTCGCCGAAATGCCACAATTGGTGCGCGAAGGCATCACCAGTTTCAAGCTGTTCATGGCCTACCCCGGAGTATTCATGCTCGACGACGCCAGCATCTTCAAGGCCATGCGCGACCTCCGCTAAAGCCGGCGCGATGGTCTGCATGCACGCAGAAAATGGCGGAGCGATTGACGTGATCGTCAAGCAGGCTCTGGCTGAAGGCAAGACTGCTCCGAAGTATCACGCGCTCACCCGACCGACCACCGCTGAAGCCGAGGCCACGAGTCGCGCCATCGCCCTGGCTGAGATGGCCGACGCCCCCGTCTATATCGTGCACCTGAGCTGTAACGACGCGCTGGAAAAAGTTCGCGAGGCCCGTGATCGCGGCCTGCCTGTCTACGCTGAAACCTGTCCGCAATATCTATACCTTTCACTCGAAAACATGGACGAACCTGGCTTCGAAGGCGCCAAGTACGTCTTCACTCCTCCGCTGCGCGAAAAATGGCATCAGGAAAAACTTTGGCAGGGACTGAAGCACGACCACCTGCAAGTGGTTTCCACCGATCATTGCCCATTCTGCTTTAAGGAACAGAAGGAGATGGGCATCGGCGACTTCACCAAAATTCCTAACGGCGGTCCCGGAATCGAACACCGCATGAGCCTGATTTATTCGGGAGGAGTTGCGACAGGGACGCTTCAGCGTTAATCGCTTCGTGGAGTTGGTCTCCACCGCGCCCGCCAAGCTTTTCGGACTCTATCCTCGCAAAGGCACGATCGCCGTAGGCAGCGACGCCGATCTGGTTATCTTCGATCCGAAACGCGAGCACACCATCAGCGCCAAGACCCATCACATGCGCGTGGACTACTCGATGTTTGAGGGCATCAAAGTCACGGGAATGCCAGATGTCGTGTTCTCACGTGGGCGCGTACTGGTCGAAGGCGAAAAGTTTTTCGGACGTCCCGGCCAGGGTGAATTCATCAAACGAGGCGCAAGCCCGGCGATCTAAAGATTAGACAAGCGGTACCAGATTAACTGTCATGCCGACCGGAGCGCAGCGAAGCAAGCGAAGTGGAGGGACCTGCTTTTGTCTCTACCGCAGGACTAACTAAATGCCCATAACCCTCTCCTCCGCACAACAGGAACAAATGCTCTCCTCCGCCCGCGCCGCCTTCAAGAATGCGCACGCCCCCTACTCCAATTTTCGCGTTGGATGCGACAATCCTCACCGAAAGCGGCGCTCTTTATTCGGGTTGCAATGTTGAAAACGCTTCTTACGGATTGACCATTTGCGCCGAGCGCAACGCCATCTTTGCCGCGGTCGCCGCCGAGGGATCCGGCATGAGAATCAAAGCTGTCGCCGTGGCCACCCAGCGCGATGGACCGTGTGCCCCATGCGGGGCTTGCCGCCAGGTAATTTTTGAATTCGGTCCAGAGGCCGTCGTCCTGTTTCGCGGCCAGTCCGGTACGGAGCAGATGCTGATCACGAAGCTGCTACCCGAAGGCTTCCGCCTATAAGAATCTGATTCAGGCTCAAAGCCTCGCCCTCAGTCCAACGGCACCGACGGCAGTCCCATCTTTTCCCTGATCGCTTGCCACTGCTCTTTCACACGAGGTTCGTGCGAAAGCTCGGAGGCACGGCGCAACGACTGCTCAGCCCCTGCAAAATCATTGAGTTTGAAACGACACTCTCCGAGCCCCGCCCAGGCAAACCAGTCCTGCGGATATTCCTTGATCGCCTGCTCAAATATCGGCACGGCTTCGTCGCATCGCCCTTCCTGGTCGAGATCGAGCGCGCCCTGTACGTGCGCCCTTACCAGACTCTGCGCAACCGGACCGTTGTTGGGCGCGTTTTCGTGAGCGACGGTGAACACCGTCAAATCGTCTTTCCACATACTCTCCTGCATCACACTGAGTACGCCGAGCGCAACCGCCAGCGCTCCGGCAACACATAACAGCACGATTCGCCCCCGGTTCGATACATGCCAAAAAGTTGCAAGCAGGACCATAAGTCCGGTCAACGGGAGATATGTGTAGCGACCGTGCAGGAAGTCGCCGGGATTAAGGGCATTCAGGTTCAACGTCAGGAGAATTGGAAGCACAAGAATCAGTGCGCTAAATAGCAAAGCGCGCTGCACACCCATCGCTTCCTGCTCCGGAAGATTATTCCGCGACCGTCTCCATACCCAGACGCAGGCCCAGACGAGAATTCCTACGGCGCAACCCACCCCCACAGCCGGCAACACGACTTCACGCAATGAGAAGGCTTCAACCAGCGTAGGGTCCGCGAAGCCACGTGGCCGGACCGGCCAAACCATGACTTTCAA
Organism: Terriglobia bacterium; assembly: GCA_963765715.1. Taxonomy (GTDB): domain Bacteria; phylum Acidobacteriota; class Terriglobia; order Terriglobales; family Acidobacteriaceae; genus JAIQFF01. Next base: position 397,887 of record CAVXXN010000004.1, on the reverse strand, counting down.
ATAGAACCAGAGAGTCGCAGGCCAGGACAGTAGCACGGTATGCCAAGCCAAATGCTGTGTCGCGGGGCTCAGATGTCTTCCGAGGGCAAAGTACCGGCAGACGAGATAAATCACCCCTGCGCCCAGGAATGGAAGGGTCTCGCGAAAGGCAGAAGCGATCCGAACCTGAAGATTTGGTTTCCCACTTTTCGTCGCTTTTACGCTATCTGGGTTGTTGACCGGCACGAATAAGGCCAGGGCAAACACGACGACAGGCCACACGATGGCCGTTTCCTTAATCATTAATGCGGCCAGGAAAGCAGCCGCAGACGCAAGCAGCCAACTGGTCGGCGAACTCTCTGGCTTGTTGCGAACATGTTTGCGGGACTTTCTAGCCGGGTTGTTTGCGTTGATCTCCGCTGCTCTCGACACGCGTTCCGCATACTCGAGATATAGGAGAAGGCTGCCAAGCAATGCGGCGGACATCAGCGGATCGGGGACTGTTACCCATGCCACAGATTCTGTGTGCGCCGGATGCAATGCAAACAAAGTAGCCGCAATCAATGCGGCCACGCGATCCCGAAGCAGTCTCCACACCGCCAGCCCAAGTAAACCCGCTACCAGCAGGTGTTTCAGGATGCTGACCAGATGCCAGCCCCAGGGCGACATCTCGCTAAGAATAAAATTCAACCTTAGCCAAAATACGAACAATGGGCGATAGAAACTTACCGGCCCTGCCTGAACTTGCGCCCACACATAACTTGTAAAGTATTCCCAAACATGACCGGGAAACTGCAATCGTGGATCGCTGACGAAGCGGTGATCGTCGAGAATGAATTGGAAATTTAATGCAGGGCTGTAGAATGGCGAAAATGCCCACCGCCACGACAAAGCCGGCGATGCCAGCCGTAAGGGGCGTGAGCAAGTCATTCCGTGGCGCTGGCTGGCACTGCGAAGGAAGATTTCCGCTTATCGATCCGGCTGTGGACTTTCATTCTTAAAGTGACATTGTAGGAGAATTACCGGTGACATGGCAGCCTTGAACGAATGATGTTTTCTCGAAAACCCACGCCAAGACGACTTTGTTTGTGACCAACTGGAAAGACTTTCCACAATCGCTCCCACAATGTAAGCTTCCCTGTTCCGGCTCACGGAGACCGATGTCGACCCGTTCTTCAACCACCTCCGCCGCTGCCGTCACCATGCGTCCCCTCGACCTTATCCGCAAGAAGCGCGATGGCGGTGAACTCTCCGCCGACGAAATTCATTTTCTTGTCGACTCCTATACTCGCGACGAAATCCCCGACTATCAAATGGCAGCGTGGCTGATGGCCGTTCTGATCCGCGGCATGAACGGTCCCGAATTGAGCGCCCTGACTTCTGCGATGCTGAACTCCGGCGAGGTTCTCGATCTCTCAGATTTGCCGGGCCCAAAGATCGATAAGCACTCCACCGGGGGGGTCGGCGACAAGACTTCGCTGATTATTGCCCCGGTAGTTGCCGCCGGTGGCGTTACCGTTCCAATGATCAGCGGCCGAGGTCTTGGCCATACCGGCGGCACGTTGGATAAGCTCCAGGCCATTCCCGGTTTCAATATCAGTCTCTCGTTGGAAGAGTTCCGCCGGGTTCTTAAAGCCTGTGGCTGCGGACTGATCGGGCAGACCGCCGAAATCGCCCCCGCCGACAAAAAGCTGTATGCCCTCCGCGACGTCACTGCAACCGTCGAGAGTCCCAACCTGATCTGCGCCTCCATCATGAGCAAGAAGCTGGCCGAGGGGATAGACGGTTTGGTCCTCGACGTAAAAACCGGCAGCGGTGCGTTCATGAAAACCGAAAAGGATTCCGTCCACCTTGCCGAGTTGATGGTCGAAACCGGCGAGCGTATGGGCAAAAAGATGGTCGCACTGATCACCGACATGGACCAACCGTTAGGCCTGAAGGTAGGCAACGCACTGGAAGTCGACGAATGTATCGAGGTAATGAAGGGTGGCGGCCCCGCCGACTTGATCGAGGTTTCCGTCGAACTTTCCGCCTGGATGTTCTATCTCGCGGAACGCACTCCCAGCGTTGATGGGGGTCGCCAGCTGGCATTGGACCTTATCCGCAACGGATCAGCACTGAAGAAGTTCCGTGAGATCATCTCGCAGCAAGGCGGCGACCCGCGTGTGATCGATGATCCCCAACGCCTGCCCCAGGCGCGGCATCGATCCGCATTTCCGAGCCCAGCGAACGGCTTTGTTGATAGCATCCAATGCGAGCAGGTCGGCGTCGCCAGTCTCGTTCTCGGCGGCGGCCGCGAGAAAAAAGAAGATGTCATCGACCCGGCAGTAGGTCTGGTACTGCACAAAAAAGTTGGCGATCAGGTTCGCAAGGGCGACCCGCTTTGTACCATTCATTACAATTCTGACGCACACCTGGCCGATGCACGGCTTCTGCTGCAAAATGCCTACCGTATCGCAGAGAAACCGCCTGCTGTGAAGCGGCCCCTGATTCATCGAGTTATCGCAGGCAAAGGAACGCAGGCATGACGATCACCACACTGGCTTCCCTTGCCGCTCCATTTCCGATTGGTACCGAATCTCACAGTCAAGCCACGAACAGGAGTCTTACATGGGCCGTCTGACGGGGCTTCTCGGTTTGATCACCATGCTCGGGCTCGCCTATTTGTTTTCCAGCAACCGCAGGGCGATCCGATTCAAGACTGTGGGCCTGGGACTTGTCCTGCAATTCATCTTCGCCCTCTTCGTGCTGCGCTTCAGCTTCGGCCGCAATCTTCTGGCTTGGGCCGGACGCGGTGTAGACAAGTTTCTAGAGTATTCATTCGCCGGTTCTCAGATGGTATTCGGAGAATTGGGCCGCAAGGGCGGACAGTTCGGCATGGTCTTTGCCTTCCAGGTTCTCCCAACCGTAATCTTCATCTCGGCATTTTTCGCGGTGCTTTATCACTATGGCGTGATGCAGTTCATCATCCGCCAAATGGCCAAGGTGATGATCCGCATGGGTGCCAGCGGCGCGGAATCGCTCGACGTGGCAGCCAGCATCTTCATGGGCCAGACCGAAGCCCCACTCACCATCCGGCCCTACTTGCCGTCCCTGACGCGCTCCGAGTTGATGACCGTTATGACTGCCGGCATGGCGCATGTCTCCGGCGGAATCATGGGGGCTTACATTCTTTATGGCGTGAAAGCAGAACATCTGCTCAGCGCCGTCATCATGACCGCCCCGGGCACCGTCCTGATGGCCAAGATGTTCGTGCCCGAAACCGAAGAGCCTCTAACCAGTCCGAACCGTAAGCCCGACGCTGATGCCGCTCCTGTCCTGACCGCAAAATCCAAAGTCGAAATGGATGCCGACGCTTTGCCAAAGGACGAAAACGTTCTCGGCGCTATTACCCGAGGTACGATCGACGGCCTTCATCTGGCCCTGAACATCGCCGCCATGCTGATTTCCTTCCTCGCCTTGATCGCCCTGGTGAACGGCATATTCGGTGGTATCCATAATCACTTATTCAGCTGGTTTCCCTCCAGCCTGGAGCAGATCTTCGGAGTGATATTCGCTCCCATCGCATGGGTGATCGGCATTCCGTGGAAGGATTGTGGCTTGGTCGGCAATCTTCTTGGAACTCGAATGGTGATCAATGAACTGGTCGCCTACTCCATGCTGGGCGCGAAGCAGGCCGTCCTCGATCCCCGGTCTTTCGCCATCGCGACCTTCGCGCTATGCGGCTTCGCCAACTTCAGCTCGATCGGAATCCAGATCGGCGGCATCAGCGCCCTGGCTCCCAACAAACGCGGCGAACTGGCCAAACTGGGCTTCCGTGCGATGATCGCTGGTACGATGGCCAATCTGATGTCGGCATCTATTGTGGGGATTTTGTTGCAGTAATAAAGCTAGCTTTTTGATAATGATCGAGTGATTAGTTCAGAATGTTCTTGAAGCTCGAGAGAATCAAAATCAGGCGTGACGTTCTTTCTGACCATCATCCGAAGCTAACCGGGAAGGCTTTTTAGGCGCCAAAGGCTGCACTGACCGTTTCAACGCGGGCAGGAACAGTGGTCGCAAGTGCCTGCGTCTGCAATCATCGCATCGCACCAATCGAAGCAGCACTACGGGCAAAAGCTTTTCCCAAAATGTCTTGGCCGAGGAATCGTACACCACAAATCCGCTGCAGTAGGGACATCGATTGAGGCCTATTCGGCGCATTTATAACCCCTGGGTTCGGTCTGGTTTATGGGATGTACGCTGTTGGATGCCATTTCTTCCCTGAGAAGCTCTATTTAGTTCCATTTTGGGAACGCTGCCGACTGAAAAGATTAACGGGTCGGAACGTCGCAAGAGGCCATGCGCCAGGGCAAGAACGATTGTCGGTTCCTACAAACCAAGCAGGCTGAGGGCCTGCTGGCCCAATAGCGCCAACGGGAAGCCGGCGCTACTGATGAAAAGCTGGGCTGCGCAATACGTGGCCGGGATGATTCCCCGTAACCCTCCCGCCATCAATAACCCACTGCCCGGATACCATTACGCTTGGGATGCCGAGTGGCGGCGCCTCGGGATGCTCGATCGTTGACTGATCCAGTACGGTAGCCGGATCAAAGATGACAAGGTCGGCAACATATCCTTCGGCGATCTGTCCCCGATCTTTCAGCCCAAGCTGCTGTGCCGAAAGGCCGGTCATTTTGTGGATGGCCATTTCGAGCGGAAGAACCTTTTGTTCCCGCACGTAACGCCCCAGAACCCTCGGAAACGCTCCCGCTCCGCGCGGATGCGCTCCATGCAGTTCGCCGTCGCTGCTGAACATGATTTGCGGCTGCGCGATGAACCAGCGAACGTCATCTTCACTCATTGACGTGCCAATAATGTCTTCCAGCTCTACGTGTGAATCGACTTCGGCCTCGGTAGCTTTCACGATTCGCATGTAGGCCTCGACCGGCGTGATCTTCCACGCAGCGGCGACTTGGTCCAGTGTTTTGCCGGCCATCGCAGGCTCCGGAGCGTAGTGAGCCAACCGGATCGCCGCGGCACCGCCATTGTCGGCGATCGCTTTTGCAACTTTTTCAGGATTGATAAAAATCGCGGTCTGTCACGATGACCCGGATCGTGGAGTGCCAATACGTGTAGGGATAGACGTCCGCTTTCAAGTCGATTCCTTCGTGCTTGGCGGTGGCAAAGTACTCGGGCATACGTGACGAGGCGAGATGCCAGACCGGAGTTGAGCCCAATTTTATGTGGGTGATTTCGACCGGAATTTTGGCTTCACGGCCAATTCGGAGTATCTCGTCGTACGAGTCGAAGACTTTGTTGCCTTCATCGCGGACGTGACTGATGTAAAAGCCTCCCGAGGCCGCGGCGATCTTGGCTAGTTCGACCACTTCCTCGGTAGTGGAGAAGTGAGCCTGCTCGTATTCGAGTCCGGTTGAAAGCCCAAAGGCCCCCGCCTGCAATTCACTTGCGAGCAACGTTTTCATCTTGGCCAGTTCTTCCGGCGTCGATGGGCGATACAAATCCTGCCCCATCACTTTTTCGCGTAACGTCGCGTGGCCAATCATGCTGGCCACATTGATCGCGGCGGGTGTTTTTTCGAAGCTGGCGAAATAGTCCCCCAGGGGCAAGTGCGACTCTCCGTCCTGTCCGACGAATATCGTCGTCACCCCCTGGCGGGAGATTGTGGCGGCATCCAGATCTTTCAGGAGGCCCCGGTCGCCATGGCTGTGCATGTCGATAAACCCCGGCGCAAGCGCCAGCCCGTGTTCGTCACGGACGACCTCGCCGGCCGCAGCATCCAGATGCTTCGAGACAGCGGTAATACGGTCACCGTGGATGCGGACATCGCCGGCAAAAGGAGGTTTGCCACTGCCGTCATAGACGGTGACATTCTTAAGCAGAATGTCGGCGGCAACAAGGTGAATACTGCAGAAAAGCAGGAGAGTAGAGACCAGCAGGTTCCGTGCGCGCATGGTTTTCGGTTGGAAGGCGAACGGTGAGTATACACGTTGATCGCTCAGCCTGCGGACGCCAGTCGCCCTGTGACGCGCCGTTGCCGCTTGCGTCTAAAGCAAAATAGGTTGGACCGATGTCGCTCCTGGCACACCCAGAGGACAGGTTTGCAATGCCAAAAACTCATGATGCAAAAGACTGGAGCGGAATGTTGGGCATAACGATTCAGAAGTTCCTCCCGTCTCTCTTTGCATTCCTCGTGCTCTCCCCACTCTGCGTCGGATCGCAAATGAGCCCTTCTGGCACGGCACCTTTTATCTTTGCTGGGAATCGTGTCTACGCCGAATTGGCATTCATCCGCCCGGACGGATCGCTTCACAAAGCGCTCGCCTTCGTCGACCTCGGCGGCCCATCAACCGTCTTATCCGAAGCCCTGTTCAAGGAGCTCCAAATCGACCAAACGGAATCTCTGACCTTCAAGGTTGGAAACATGGCGGTGCGCGTCGATCCCGGCACCGTCACGAGCGATACCTGGCTGCCTTATTCCATCGGCGATAATCGCAAGGTAGAAGCGCTTCTGCCTGCCGGCGTGTTGCAGAAATATCAGGTTGTGATCGACTACGCGCGGCAAACCCTGACTCTTGCGCAACCTGGAACTTTGACGCCGACGGGCGTTCCAGTCCCTCTTCGACTCGACGAAAAGACAGGCCTTATCGCAATCGATGTCTCCATCAATGGCCGGCAATATCCTGTAACGGTCGACTGCGGCTCAGCTTACACCTGGTTGAGAAAAACTACCGTGCAGAAATGGCTTGACGTGCATCCTGATTGGCAACGGGGGATTGGTGCCGTCGGAGCAGCCAATATGAGAATGGCGGACGATGGAATCGAAGCCGCAGGTATCGTCGTACGTATACCTGAGATTAAATTGGGATCATTGTCACTGGAGCAGATTGGAGCGCTCGCGATCGGGCCCAGCAAGACGAATTGGGATTTTATGGACTGGTATTCGAACAAAACTCCGGGACCCGTTATCGGCTGGCTTGGTGGCAATGTCCTGCAGGGTTTTCGAATCACCATCGACTATCCGAATCATAAAATCTATTGGCTGCAGCAGAAGAAGCTGAACCCGCACGATCTCGATCAGGTCGGTCTCACTCTGAAATCGGAAAACGGCCAGTATTTCGTGGCTGCGATCGCCACTCAAAACGGTAAAGCGACGGTCGACGGTGTCCTGGTCGGAGACAAATTGCTCCAGATCGGTGCGCTGCGCACGGCTACTGCGACGTGGGCAGAAATCTTCTCCGCCATGCACGGCAGGCCGGGAGAGTTCCGCACTCTCCTGCTTCAGCGAAACTCGAGGCAATTCGCCGTGCAAGCCAAGGTGGTGGATTTCTAATCGCAAGTTGCCTGACTTTTTGGAACTCAACCTAAATTTTCCACGGTGAGAAGGCGTACCATTTCAACATGCGCAAACATCCAGAACTATCCTGCCTGGCACTCTCTTATCGTTCAGACATTCTCCTTCGAGAAGAAGAAGACGAAGAAGAGGAGGATGACGACGACGATGAGGATGACGACGACGATGAGGAAGAAGGCGATGGATACTCCACTCGTCTCGGTTTAGTGGTGAAGGTCGATTCGACACGACAGGTGCGAATGCCGCGTAAATATCCGCTGTAAGAATTGTTCCCAACGATGCGTTGTTTCGCTTACCAGGTAACGCGCACCAAGGAGAGACCCTGCCGAGGCAATTTGAATTGCAGATGGGCACTCCCGCCAGCAACGCTGATCCACGCCGGAGAGTCCCCTAATAGCAATTGTGACGCCGTCCGCAGTTGTTCGACTTGTATGGCCGAAGGTGATTGAGGTGATCCCATCTGCTTCCATGCCGCATAGGCATTGCTGTGGTCCGAATCGACTCGAAAATGCTCCGACAACGCTCGCTTCACGTTGGCCGGCAGGCCTCCCAGCGAGAGGACAATTGAAGCTGCGGGTGCCGGCAGATCGTCATCATGATAGTTCCAGATCAAAACATCGATCTGGTTGTCTTTGCGTGTCGCGATCGCATTGATGTCTGGTTTCTCCCGTACCCCATCCTGCAGAACCGCGCTACTTTCCAGTGAGCCCGAACTGCTGGTCCTGACTCGGTTTTCACTGAGCATCCCAAACATCCGAAAAGCATTTAAAACCGCCTTATCGACGCCGTTGGTCGCGAGCGTGCGAAAGCCTTCGAAGTAGGGCTGCCCTTCAAACTCGAAAGCCCAGGTGACTACGCCCAGGACACTTACATGCTCAGCCGCCGCGAGAGCCAGGATATTGTTCAGCACCTCGGCTTCATAACACGCGTACAGCGGTCCGTTGCGGTAAGAATTTTGAGGATTGTTTCGAGCGGAACAGGCTGCGCATCCCTCAGGATCTGATTCTCCTAAAACAATGGAGGTCGTGCGCCACTCAGGAAACGAAGCAACGATTTTGAAGCCCTGCTCGATTGCAGCCAAATGACGCCCAATTCCCATCTGTACATGGTCCGCTTGCCAGTTGGGCGCGCCCTTCGGATGAAAGCTGATGAAGTCCAGACGCGACCCGGTCTTGCCGCTCGCATAGTTGCGTCCGTGCGCACAATGATCAAGAAACGAGCGCAGGAATTCGGTGGCGTGCGCAGACCCGGGGCCGGTGCTGTCAGGTCCTCCAATCCGCGCTTCCGGCCAGGCGCGTAGAACGGCATCGACCGAATAATCGTAGAGCTTGAAAAATTCTTCGGGCGTTCCTTGCCAGTACCCAATGTCCGGTTCATTCCAAACTTCCCAAAGCCAGTCTTTCAACTCGGCATCGCCGTAGCGTTCCCGCACATGTCGGACGAATTGAAAAACCAGTTCGGACCACTTCTGATAATCCTTTGGCGGATACGCCCACCCGGTGTAGAGGCCTCCAACGGGTCCATTGGGAAAGTTATGACGATAAGGCTCGGGATGGATTGAAAGCGCCTGCGGCATAAAGCCGAGTTCCACCAGCGGTTTGATCCCTTTTTCTCTGAACGTGTCGAATATGCGATCGACGATTGTCCAGCTGTAAACTGGATTTCCCGCCGCATCTTCACTATAGATATTTGTGGAACCCCACTTCAACGATGCAGAACCATCGCCACTCGTAAACAAATTGTGCACGCGAACGTATACCGGTCGCGGACTAAGTGCGGTCAGCTCGCCCAGTAGTTTGGCTCCATTTGGGGCGTACGTGTAGTTAGGCTCGTCATAGCCAAAGAAATTCCACACCGGCGGCATCGAGCCCTGACTGTGGTCGGCGTCGACCCGAATCGTCACCGGCTCCGGCGATTCTTGTCCATTGCCTGGAAATGTCCACGAAAGAATTAGTGTGACGGAGAGAATATAGCGAGCCGAAATAAGCATAAAGACGGCTTTGGATTTCGGAGAAGGTGACATCCGGAGCCTTTGGGCATACCCACTAAGCAAGTGTAGCCAATCGGCTAAAGTTTTGGACAAGTTTGGGGACTACTCACAACCCAACCGGCTCGCACAGTCTCGCAATATGTCAGCTTCCCAGGCAGGACGTTTTGGATTCTTGGGATGCACCCGGTCGGTGGGAATTCGTCCGGTCATATGCAGAAACACCGCAGCAGAGTGTTTGTAAGCTGGGACTGGTGCGCGAAAGGCAACGTTGCCTAAATACTGCAGTGCGTCGGAAAGCGCGTAGTATGCCGGGTCGCCGGCCTCCCACAACCGGTCACGTTCAGAGAACTTTTCCGGAGCGAAACTGGCTAGGCCTAAAAGATAGTCCGAGCCATATTCAATCATGTTGATGCCCAGATCGTTTCCGGTGTAAATGAGGAACTCAGGCCGTTGTTCGTCGCGCAAAGCCAGGCGCTTGAGTTCGACGAGGCGGTCGAGGGACGAATGCTTCATGCCCTTAATCTCAGGAATATCCATCAGGCGACGAACCGTGTCCTCATCAAAGATCTCTCCATTGGGCGCGAACATTGTGCCTAACTCAAAAGCCAGCACATGAGGATATCCCTGGCACACAGCCTTGTAGACTACTGCCTTCTCTTTGGGCGACAAACCATGCAGCCGTGCAGTCTGAAAGAGGATCGGAATACCGCCGGCCTGAACGATCGTATCCATCTGCTGCCGATAAAGAGCCACAATGTCCCCGGTCTGATTTTCGATATACGCTCCTGCCCACAAATGGCACGTTCTTGCCCAGGGCTTCAACCGTCCAGCGCAGCACATCACGTTTTTCTGGCTCGCTCAAATAGTTCACATAGCCCGTGTCCATGTTGACGGCATTCATCAATCCGACCTGATGAGTGGCAATCAAGTGCTGTTTGAAGGCATCCACAGCAATAGTTCCGTCCGACTCGTAAGGCAGCAGAGCCGCGGCGATTCCGTGTACTTTTCGGCGAAGTTGCCGGCGCTCTAGAATGGCTGCTATGTTCATTCCCTTGTCTCTAGCTCCTGATCTCCAGATCTGGGAGCAGTCTTAGGGTCTTTTCGCAAGGGTTAGTTGCGTCATCAGTTCAGAATCTTTGTAGAAGCTGTCCAGCGGATAACATCCCGAAGGCAATCCTTTTCGCGGAGCGGTCGTGCAATCGCTAAATGTTCTGCAAATCCGTTTTCGCTCAATGGTGCGTCCTTCGGATGCGTCCCATAACAGCTCGGGATAAGTCAGCACCATTCGTCCCAATCCCACCATGTCGACCCAGCCTTCTCGCAGAGCCGCCTGGGCGACGTGTGGCAGGAAATCCTGCAGGTAGCTGTAGCCAGTCCCGACGAATATCAGGTTCGGAAACTGTTGCTTCAAACGCTGCGTTGCCTCCATCTGTTGCGCCACGCTTATGAGCGGGTCTTCGGGAGGCAAGTATCCATCCGAAGGCGGATAGAGCGCGGGTCGCTGGAGGTGCGGGTTGTAGTAGGGACTGCCGGCGGTGATATTTACCAGCCGGATTCCGAGCTGCTCAAGCAGACCCAGAAAGCGAATGGGCTCCTTTAAGTCCGATTCCGTTGGCGCGAGCGGGTTCACGCCGAATCCCCAGCGATACGGAATTTCGTTTTCGTAGGGCTCGGGAATTCCTTGCCCCGGCTTTCCCTTGGATGACTTCGCAGGATCAGTATGGAATGGAACGCTGTCGATGGCTGAAAGGCGGACAGCAATCTTCAGTCCGGGAGCGACAGACCGAATACCTTGCACCACCTCGCGCAGGAATCGAGTTCGATTCTCGAAGCTTCCACCGTAGCGGCCGGGGCGAGTGTGGGCGCTGAGAAATTCGTGACCGAGGTAGCCGTGGCAATGTTTGATATCCACGAAGTCGAAGCCCAACTTCCACGCCATCAGAGCGGCGCGATGAAAGTTCTCGACGATGGCTTCAATTTCCTCGTCCGTAAGGACGGGAAAGTCAGCAGGTAGCCCCAGCCGGCGATCCAGGAACGGGTGGTGATACAGAATACGCGGCTCGGGCTGGCCGTGCGCATTGGGGCGGCTGTAGCGGCCAGAATCCGTCAGCTGCAAACCTATCAACAAGCCATCGTCGGTGCCACTCGTGAGCCGGTGTTCCTCGATCAGTGTAGCTCGCAGCCTCGACAAGCCTCCTTGCGTATGCGCCGCGGCCACGAGTTGATTGGGATTGGCCCGCGCCGCGTGCGAGACCGCGACCGCTTCCCCTCCCCATATCAATTTCGCTCCGCTGCGGCCGAAGCGCCGCCAGCGCCGGATCGTGTTTTCAGACGGGCTGCCATCGGGAGAGCCGTCCCATCCTTCCATCGGATGCACGACGATCCGATTGCCAATTGTGATATTGCCGCTGACCATGGGTTGGCGCAAGGGAGACGCCTGGTCTTTCAAGAGTTCGTCATCACAGGGGATCATCAGACCCAGCGAATGCAGGTGTTCTTTAAAACTTGTCACGTTCTTCAAGGTTCCAAGACGCAGAATGGATTTTGGAGTCATGCTGTCTCCCGCCGCTGAGGTAGTCCTAGAACGACCGCAGCCCCGAGTAACGCGATACCCACCAGAACGAAACAACTTTCGGAATAATTTCCGGTCGCATCGCGCAAACGCCCGGTCAGCCACGGTGACACGGCTTCAGCAATGCCGCCGGCGGTCAGGATTACTCCCAGCAGGCGTCCAAGAACCTGCATGCCGAAGATTTCAGCGGTCATCAGCGGAATGATCATGTAGTCGCCACCGAGCCCGACCCCAAACAGGGCGGCCGCCGCATACATCACTGCTTGCGAGTGCGCGAGGAACAGAAACGGAATGCCGGCTGCCACCAGCAAGTAGGTCAGCAGCATGACATACTTCTTGGAAAAGCGATCGGCCAGCCACCCCATGAGCAGGCGGCCCGCGATGCTGAACGACAGCACGAGTGACAACACACGCGCCGCATCCCCCTGACTGAAGTGACGATCGAGACTAAGAAAGAGTTTCAGGTTCTGCTGTGTCCCGCTCACCGCCGCAATCGAACACATGCTGGCGAATGTAAGCAGATAGAACGGAATTGTCTTGAAGGCGCCCATGACGTTCGCTGGTCCGCTCGTTTTAGGATCCGAAATGAGTTCGGAGGGTGACTCCTTAACGAAGAACGCCAACGGAAAGGAGATCAGAATGATCAGGACTCCAAGCAATCTCAATGCTGATTGCCAGCCAAGATGCTGTATCAGGGCATGCGAGATCCAGGGTACGGTCGCGCCTCCAATCCCAATTCCGAGGTAAGCAAAGCCCATTGCTTTGCCGCGAGACTTATCGAACCAGCGCGACAACAGAACCTGGTTTGGCAGTGGCCCGCCGCACACGTAGCCGAGAGCATTGAAGAAGTAAAACAAATAAAACATGCCGAGGGTCGATACCCAACCCAGCCCCACCAGCGCTCCACCAGCCATCAGGATGCCAGCCATCATGACGCGGCGCGGTCCAAAGCGATCGATGATCCAGCCCGCGATAAATCCAAAGACCGGCCCTACAACCAACTTGCTCAGTGCATTTCCCGATGTGACTTGTGCTCGCGTCCAACCGAACTGCTGCACCATGAAGTCGTAATAGAAAGGCAACCCCCACAGCGCAAGACCCACAACGCAGAACAAGACGACAAAAGCGGTTGCCGCAACTTGGAACGCTCCCGACTGAAGTTCCGCTTGCCGGTCTGCACCGCTTGGGCTGAGGTCCAACTGAAGCCCCTCCTGGTCTTCGAGCAACTGTTTCGGTTCGTTCGCCATTCTCGTCGAGGATCGCAAGTCTACCCTATGCACAATATTTCCAGCGAGAACCGCCGATATGAAGCCGAGCGGATTTCACCATCTCACTTATGAGCGGCCAGCGAAGGTCATCTTTAGGCAGCAGGCTCCGTGACAAAGCGTGACAAGGTGGACTTCGGAGGGGGGTTGTAAGTGATTGAAAACTTGGTGGAGCTAGTCGGGATCGAACTATTCAGCCCTGTTGATAGAATTTAAGTTATTGATTCTTATGCAGCCCAAAAGGCCAACAAAGGCAACGTGACCGACTCTTGGGTACATTTTGGGTACAGTCACTTGCTTCGCACTTGAAGCACTCCAGGCCCGTCAAACCGCAATTGTTCTAACTTCCAAGTTTTCCGACAGTCCGGAAGTTCGCCCGATCAGTCAACACAAGCGCGTTTTTCGGGACCAATCGTTAGCGAGGTCTTCAATGAAGTCACTCGGCCTGTTTTCTTCAATTGGGGACGCCTGGTCAGGCGGCCCATTCATCGAATCGGCGCATGATCTCCATGAGCTTGCATCCCAACAGAATGAGAGAACCCCACAATATGAAGGGGACGCCATAGAGTAGGAGGTGCTTGCGCGAGCGGGCTAACTCAAACGCTCCTACCTTCACGATGGCGTATACATTCGCCGCGAGATAAGCAACCGCCAAACAGCTCACTACTAAGTTGTGCATCTTTCTAGTCCCCCCTTTTACCGGCCTGCATCTCGCGCAGATACTCATCGGTCACTCATCAAGCGAGGTCCACACCTTAGAGTTGAGACCATCCTCCGTCGACCGTAAGCTCGGCGCCGGTCGTGGAGGTCGCATCAAAGGCAAGGAAGAGGACGGCCTTCGCGATTTCCTCCGACGTCCCCCAGCGCCTCATGGGGACCATGGCAATGCCTTTTTACCTTCGTACCGTTTCATGTTTATTCTCCTGATGATTGGTTGTTATTCATTCTGTCGCCGTGATTCAAGTTAGCGAGGTGGCGATGTTCTTTGGCATACTGTTGCGCGCCGATCAGCTCCTCAGGACACCGCGGTCAAGGATGCTGGGTGAGACAAGTCGACGCCGGAGACCTTGACGACGGCCTGCCACGCGGCTTCCTGGCTGGCGCGATCGTGGAGGTGTGGGTGGCGCTGCGCCTCAATTGGGCCCGAGAACTTCCCTTGAGCCGAGGCGAAGAATTGCCCTGAGACGTCGGTTCCGAACTCCGACGCCTGGAGGTACCGACGGGCCGCGGTCTCCGGCGTCTGATTCATGCCGGGAATGAGGTTCACGATTGGGATAAACAGATACTTCAACAACGGGCCAGCGTTTCGCACCACCTTGGTGTCGGTCGCCCCACCGGGCGAGACAGCGTACACGGCCATGCCGGAGGGTAGCCGGCGCGCCAGCGCCGCGGCCCACCAAGCGATGATGAGCTTCGCGTCGGCATACGCATTGTTGGGCACGTACTTCACGTTCGGCCCGTTGCGAATCAGGGCTTCCACAGCGGCGGTTCGGTCACCCCGGTGGTATTTGGCCGCGAAGGCTGGCACGTCGGTGTACTTGAACATGGGTACGCCCCCGCGGGCAGGCTCCGCGCCGGCGATAACAATCCGCGCGTTGGGGCTCAGCAGGTTGGCGCGAAGCAACCCGACAGTCAGTTGATGATGGCCGATCAGCGGGGCCTGAGACGCCTCGACGCCCGCCGCAGTGATCACGCGCTTCTTGCTTGGGACCAATCCCGGCATTGAGCAGCAGGAAATCGATCGGCCGACCTCGCTTGACCAGCTCGGCGAGGGCGGATTGAACGCTGGCCGGCGCGTTCAGATCCAGCTCCAGCGGCGTGAAGACCTGTGTTTTGGTCTCAGCCGCGAGTTGAGCGGCCGTTTCCTGGACCCGGGCCAGGCTGCGCCCGGTGACGATGATCTCGCGCCAGCCCTCTGTGGCGAGCAGGCGGGCTGCCGCATAACCGAGCCCGGAGGTGGTGCCGGTGACGAGCGCGATCGAATGTTCCATGGGCGTCTCCGTGGTGAAGGGTGAAGGTCGTGCTGTTTTTCCTTTGAACCTATCCATGTTGTCTCCTGTGTTTATCTGTCTTGAAGTATTACATACGCGAGAGTACGATAATCACAGCTGCAATGCAAGGAGTTTCGTACGCAATGGTAACTAATATTTCGAAGCGCGCCCGAGGACGTCCAAAAGGCTTTATCCCCGACGAAGCACTCGACCGTGCCGTTGAGATGTTTTGGGAGCATGGGTATGAAGGAGTCGACGTAGATCGGATCGCACAGGCCGTGAACGTCACCAAACCCGCGCTATACCGAGCCTTCGGAGACAAGTCCACCCTGCTGCTCAAGGCGGTCGAGCGCTATGCGATGACGTATGGAGCTCCCATAATGGCAGCGTTTCAAGCGGAGCCGGACATCCACAAGGCCGTGACCGCCTTTTGCGAGGCTACCGTCAACACTCGCTTCGGGTGAGGCTCGCGGCGGTTGCATGATGGTCGCCGCGGCGCTGGGACAGTCGGAGCGAGTAACGGAGATCCGTTCCTGTCTCGCGAAGGGCCTCACCGCAGCTGCTGATATTT
This sequence comes from Terriglobia bacterium, assembly GCA_963765715.1. Taxonomy (GTDB): domain Bacteria; phylum Acidobacteriota; class Terriglobia; order Terriglobales; family Acidobacteriaceae; genus JAIQFF01. Next base: position 382,165 of record CAVXXN010000004.1, on the reverse strand, counting down.
TCGCGAAACGTTTCGAGCAGGAGATGAAGGCGGGGCGCCTGACTCGCACACCCTCTGCCAAGGTGCGAGGCCGTGCGCTCGTTGACTTGATGAAGGGTTTGCAACTTCGCGCCAAGGCCGGTATTGCGCGCGAGCAATTGCTGCAAGACGCCCGAAGCTATGTGCCCCTGATTCTTGGCAAGCAAATCTAACGCACGATCCTGTCCCCACGGGAGGTCCTAGTCGCTCATCGCCGACCCGCAGCAGACTTCGGAAATCAGCCTGAAGCGGTTGTCAGGGCCGCACGGCAACGCGTCGAACGGCTGGCGCCGAGAATCGATTCCACACAACGCGTCAATGAAGCTGTCACTTTCGCGGATGACAAAAACTTTGAGCGCGAGGCCGTCGTCGATGAGCGACTCTTGGTCCGGGACTCGCTCCGTCGTGGTATGGGCGAGATCAGATACGCCGAGGTTCGCGACAGTCTGGCATGCCGCCAAAGATCCGGCGAATTTGTCAGTGTCCAACAGAGCGCGCATTAGACAGCGCAACTCCTCACAACCGTCAAGACCATCGCTGCCGAGCGCGAGATTGTGAAGCACATGCGCAACGGTCAGAACCAGGTCGAGCCTAGACGCGAGAGTTTGCGGTTCGCCGTTAGACCATTGTTCTTCCATGTAGCCCGGAAATCGACCAGCTCGGCCGATGTTAGATCGCGCAACCGATTTAGGCCACGGTGCTTCGCCCAGGGAAGAAGCTGCTTTTGAAAAAGTGTCTTCGACTGTTCTGTCGTTTCTTTCGACAGACTGCGGCCTTGCATTGTACCCACATGGGCAGGATTTGGTTACATTTCGTTGTGTATCCGTCGTAGACTGCCACTTTTTTTGGGATTTATTTGGTGGAGCTAGTCGGGATCGAACCGACGGCCTCGTCGTTGCGAACGACGCGCTCTCCCAGCTGAGCTATAGCCCCACGTGGCGGGATCGACAACGCAATTTTAGCAGCGTTTTCCGTCAAGACCAAACCCCAGAACACGCACGCTCCTCCACAACAATTGTGTTTACCTCCTGAGAGTTTCAACGTCTAATAAGGGTACATCGCATTGATTTTGAATGTTTACGTCGCTTCAACCTCGTAGTCGCCGTTACCCTATAGCCAAGCTGTGTTCCGTGGCCTTTCACTGTTTACTGCTGCTTTGGCTTCTGCGCGCGCCCACCCCAAAAGTGGTCGCACCGTCCTTCGTCGTTAACGGCGACCATGGAACCCAGATCGCACACCTCTACTGGCCGAACCAACGAACCCAGTTGGTAAATGATTCATCTCCTGGCACGGCCGACTCGTCGACCGTTCAGCAGCTGAACGCACACCTCACATATAGACAACGAAAAGGTAAGGTATCGAAAACCCCGAAGCGTGACCAAGCCCGACCGAAACTCGGCTCCGAAGATCAGACTTCGTCACCGGGTGAGGTTTCCAACGTTCGCCCAGCGGGGATGCCGTCAGGGACGGTATTGGAAGGGCCTTTAAGCGGAGAAGAGGTCCGTCCGGCATTGCCCGTCGTCTCTCCTGACCCCATCGTCGCGGCGGACGAATTGAACGGCGTTCAGGGCGATGTCGTAATCGAAGTCACGATAGACGAACAAGGAAATATCGTCCGGAAAGTAGTGCTTCAAAGCCTGGCTCCCTCGATCGACGGCAAAGTGCTCGAAGCGTTGAACAACTGGCGCTTTCGCCCCGCCACCCGGAACGGCGTCGCCATCCCGTCGAAGCAGGACGTCTTCTATCACTTCCCTCGTTTGGGTAAGGGTTAGCTCGCGGCACCAAAGCCTCCTTCCAGCGACTCTCCACTGCGTCCCGCTATAATGTTCTTGTGGCTGTTCAGGTTCGACAGATTGCCTCTGCTGACTTCCCCACCCGCTGGGGCACTTTCCGCATTCACGGCTTTCGGGGAGAGTTTGGCCCCGGCTCGCAAGCAAAGGACGAGGAAGCCGTAGCCCTGGTTATGGGCGATATTCATTCTTCGCCGCCGTTGGTTCGCATTCACTCCCAGTGCCTTACTGGCGATGTTTTTGGTTCGCTGCGCTGTGACTGCCGTGACCAACTGGAAATGGCGCTGTCGATGATCGCCGAAGAAGGCGCGGGAATTCTGATTTACGAGCAGCAGGAGGGTCGCGGAATTGGCTTGATGCCTAAGCTACAGGCATACGAATTACAGGACCAAGGATTGGATACAGTCGAGGCCAACGAACGTCTGGGTTTCAAAGCTGACCACCGCGAATTTGCCCTACCCGCGGAGATCCTGAAATTGCTCGGCGTCAAAAGCGTGCGCCTGCTGTCCAACAATCCCGATAAAGTCGCGGCGCTGGAAAACGGCGGCATCGTCGTGGCTGAACGAGTACCTTGCGAAGTTGCGCCCTCGGCCCACACTGAGGACTACCTGAAGACTAAAAAAGAAAAACTGGGCCACCTGTTCACATCGCGCTAGAGTCTTTCCTACTGACAACTGACAACCGCCCACCGACAACTGTTTTTCAATACAACGGAACTTTCGGATCCACAGTTCGCGCCCAACCGTCGATGCCGCCCCGCATCGACTGCACCTTTTCAAATCCTTGCTGCCGGAGCCAATTCGTAACGCTGAGCGACCGCACCCCGTGATGGCAAACCACCACGATGTGGTCTTCCGGATCAAGTTCCTGGTGGGCACGCATGGTCACATCGCCCATAGGAATATTCTTTGTGCCTTCCAGGCTCGCCTTCTCCAACTCCCAGGGCTCGCGCACATCCAGCAGCGTGAACTTGTCCCCACGCTTGAGCATGCTTTTTACGAAACCGGCGCTGATTTCAAAGTCCATAGGTAAACCGCTTCTAACTACTAGCTTCTGGCTTCTAGCCACTGACCACTATCCACTGAGCACTGGATTCAAGCCGCGAGCTGATCGAGGAAAGCGAGCAGCTAGAGGCTAGGAGCCAGCAGCTAGGAGCGCCTTTAATACCCAAAATCCGTCGGCGCCGCGTATGCATGTTTCTTGACACCCAGTTCTTCCACGCGACACCCGCCCAACTGATTCATGCACGCTTGACGATCGGCAACGCCATGAACCCAACGCTGCAACCATGCGGCGCTGTCTGCTGGCGCCTTCGTCTGTTCGTGATACTGACGGAAGAACGCATCGTCACGCTTGTAATATCCCTGCACCGGTGACGGATGTGCGCCGTACCGGCACTCTACCACTGCGTCGACCAGAAATCCCGGAATTACCGTCCGGTTCGGATCGCTTGCAATCACGTCCGGTTCGACAATCTCTTCGGCCACGACGATCACGCGCTTCGACGCTCGCACCGCTTCGATCATGACGCCGAAATTCCCCCAGCAATGCGCATTCCCATCGCGGTCGGCCCGTTGCAAGTGAACTATCGCAACATCCGGCGAAAGCGCCTTGCACCGCATGCAGTTTTGCAGCGTCATCGCTCAGCAAACGGCGATCCGATCTCGGCGAAAAACTCATTCCCTTGCGCTACATCGCTGCCAAGCGCCGTTCGAGTCGGAAGAAACGGTACGCCCATCGCAGCGGCCTGAAGCGCCAGCGCGACGCTGAAATTCGTCATGTTGGTGACTTTGACGCTGCCGCGCTCCGCCGCGCGTCGGAAATTGTAGGCCGACCCCATCATCACGTTTCCAACCCATGCTGCAATCACTCGTTCGACACATCCGCCGACGATCATTTGATCGAACAGAATGTCCGAGATCGGTCCAATCAGTGTGAGGCCGCGTTTGCCCTGCCGAACTATCTCGTGCCCCGCGGCAAAAGGAATCATCTGCTCCATTTGCAGACCAAGCGCGACGGCAGCGCCGTCCGGGACAAACTCAGCGATGGCTTCGCGCATGGATCGAACTTTGGAGGCGCTCGACATCTACTTTCCCTTCCACTTTGGCGGCCGCTTCTCCAGAAAGGCGTTGAATGCCCTCGTGCATGTCTTCGATCTTCATCAACTCATCCAGATAAATCTTTTCCGCCCGCGCCAAGCCTTTGTCGAAGTGCATCGAGTCCCAGCCGTACATCGCCTTTTTGGCCACAGCCAGCGCAGCCGAACTGAGTTTCGATAGCTCCTGCACGGTTTCCAGCACAGTGGCCTCTACTTCAGCTCTCGGGAACTGCGCGGTTTGCCAGGCCAATGTTTGCTGCTTCCTGACCGCTGGATCGTGCGCCCGGTGAGCATCAGTTCCGCGGCATGTTTCTGCCCGACTAATGCCGCCAGCGCCGTCGCGGCGACAGGTGGATAGCATCCCAGTTTGATCTCAGGGAACCCCCACCCCGCGTTGTCGGCGGTATACACCATGTCGCACACCATCGCCAGTTCCGCCCCGCCGCCCAGACAATGGCCATGCACGCATGCGATGGTCACTTTCTTTGTGCCGATCAGCGCACGAATCACCGCGTGAAACTTGCTCAGCATGTTCTGCACCTTTGTCGGGTGTATGGTCGGCGACGTCCACTCCAACCGAAAACGCCTTTCCGGTACCGCTCAGCAAGATAATGGATAGCTCATTTCGTGCTTCGATCTCGCCCAGAGCTACCGTGAGTTCTTCCATCATCGCGATATCGATCACGTTCAGCGGCGGATTACACAGGCAGATGCGCGCCAGAGGAGGTTGGATCTCCAAGTTGATTCGCGATCGCGAAAGTGTCTCGCTGGTTTTCATTTTCAGCGGAGCAGAAATGTTACTTGGTCCAGAATCCGTCTTTGTCGTATTCCCGGATGGCTTTCAATTCTTCCGCGCTGGGCTCCTGCGTCGGTGAAACCTTGCCGGGAATACGCAGATTCCATCCTGTGTTGCGTAAGATGTCGTCAACTTCAACTCCGGGATGCACAGATGACAGGTAAGCCTCACCATCATTGCCGAAGCGAAGCACAGCCTTGGTCGTGATCACGGCCGCAGGACCGCCCCGCGGCAGACCCATATGTCGCCGCCAACCCGCCCCGTCACCGTTTCCCGGGCTGGTAAGATATGAGACCCGCTCCGGCAGGCGTCCCTTGCTATGCTCCAACAAGGCCACAAAACGGTGCGCCAGGGACGCAATATCGCAGGCACCACCCGATCCCGGCAATCGTGTCAACCCCTTCGGCCCGTGAACTTCGGTCGAATTCAGGTTGCCGAAGCGGTCAACTTCCGCCGCTCCCAGGAAGCCGAGATTCACGCGTCCCGATTGCAACAGGCTCATCACCCCCAGCATATCGAGACACTGGGTTGCGCCGAGTAGATTCGGCGGGTCGGCCATCGTGTAAATCAATTCCGGCGCGGGCGTGGTCCGGATTACGCCATTCTCGAATAGTCCAACGGCGTTGGGCGCGTGGGTCTTCTTTGCCACCACAAACGCGATGAGCGGCAGGCGCATCCCGACGAAAACCACTTCACCATCACGGATCTCCCGCGCCGCGCTGGCCACCATCAACTCACCCAGAGTGTAAGTAGCTTCAGCCATCGTCAGATTATTTCAACTGAAGAACCGGGATCTGCGAACTGTTTGTGAATCCGTAGAGCTCCGGTGATCCGCAAATCAAACCCTTACAAATTAATTGCTGACTTGCGAACCTCGCCAATCGAAGCCAGCGGATCGCGCGCGCCTTCTTTTGGTACAATCCACTTTTTCTCGCTGCTGATGATATCGAGCAAAACTTCTTGTCCTCGGCCGGACGGCATGTACTCTTTCAGGTGCCCGTCGTACGAGGTATCGTCAATCGCCTCGCCAGTCTGCGCATGGAATTTCTGTCCCGACCAGCGTCCGATGTGGCGATTGAACTTGATGTGCGGAGCATAAAGCCTGGGCTGGCCCGCCGCCAGCACCCCGTTAAATCGCTCGATCAATCGCCGCCACCTCATCGCGATAAAGATGCCGGTTGTAGTCGTTCAAGTCGTCGAGGTCCGCAGTCTGCTCGTTTTTCGGCTCGTCATACCGTCCCTTGATACCCCACACATAAGCCCAATGTGCCGACGACGAGTGATCGGTCCCGAATAAATCGTAGGAACTCGAAATCCACTTGTTGAGATACTTCTGGATCAGCCAGCCCGGAATCACGCCGGCCTGCACGATACGGCGCAGACCATCATTCCCCGTCCCCATGTGGAACGCTTCCTCGCGCAGCATATAAGACATCGAACGCCCCAGCGGCGCGAAGGCCGAATACTTGAACATCTGCAACTGGAATTTGCCATCACGATCCACGAAATCGGTGTATGTGAAGAAATCCATCCAGTTATCTACGTCAACGTTGAATGCGCCCAACAGACGCTTGTTATCGAATGCCCGCCGTTCCAGCATCTTCTGCGCTTCCACTTTTCCCGAATAACCGAAGTGGTCGACGAGCAAAGCGCACATCTGCCAGCCATGACGCATTTCTTCGATCATTACCCGTGTGATCGCCCGCCGGTCCCAGTCGGTGGGTGCGCTCTCGAAAAGATAGCGTTGCTGCTCCACGCTGGCGAATTCGGTGTCGCCCTGATAGACGATCATGTTCATCATCGCGTCGCGCATCTGCTGCGTAGGCACCTGGCGCAGGTTTTCCCATTTGCGCCGTCCCTTGAAATGTCCGAATTGGATCTCATCCGTCTCGATAGCACCGAATAGCGTGTCGAATTTGAAGCTGGCAATTTCATCGTGATTGACGCCAATGTCCTTGCGCCAATCATCAAACAAGCCAACCCAGTCGCTAAATGTCCCGATCTTTGCAACTTTTCCCGGCATAATTTCTAAACCTCTCGAACCACCAAGAACACGAAGTAACACGAGGTTTTAAAGTCTTCCTTCGTGATACTTAATGTCCTTGGTGGTTTAACTTTGTTATTTAGCCTTGAACGTAGCTGGACGCTTCTCCACGTAAGCTGCCAGGCCTTCCTTGGCATCCTCGCTTTGGAACAGCAGCTGCTGATTTTCCCGCTCCACCGCCAGCGCGGATTCCATGGGAATCTCCCAACCCGTCTGCACCGCACGTTTGATCCGTCCCACGGCCTTTGAGGCTTTGTTAGGCGGACAGAACTGGCGGGCATACTCCATGATGTTCTCCATGAAATTATCGCGCTCATAAACGTCGTTCACGATTCCCATCTCTTTCGCTTCTTCGAAAGAGAAAGTATTCCCTGTAACCATCAATTCGATGGCCTTGCTTTTGCCCACCATTCGCGAAAGCCTCTGCGTGCCGCCAGTTCCGGGCAACACACCCAGGTTCACTTCCGGCAGACCAATCTTCCCGGCATCCTGGCGCGCGATTCGAATGTCCGCCGCCATGGCAATCTCCAGGCCGCCGCCTACGCAATGACCATTGATCGCCGCGATGACCAGCTTGGGAGTGTGCTCGAGCCTTAACAGAGTTTCGTTGGCATGAAGACAGAAGTAATACTTGAATGTCGGATCGACGCTGACCAGCATCTTGATGTTGGCGCCTGCGGAGAAAAACTTGTCTCCCGCACCGGTAAGCACGATCACGTGTACATCGTTGTCCATGCGTGCCTTCAGGATCGCCTCGTCCAGTTGGCGGTTCATCTCGTAGGTATATGTATTTGCCGGAGGATCGCTCAACTCGATCACTCCCACGCCGCCATCCACGCGATAGTTAATCAGCTGCTTCGTAGTCTCACCGCTCGCCGGCTGTACTGTAGTTGCCATGGTCATACTCCTTTTTTGCAATCGTAATAGTTCGTTTCAGTTTGCAGAATGTGGTTTTCTCTTTGTCCCCGTCGCTTTGCCCGATGTGGCTCCCACACCCTTCAGAAAAATGTCGCCCATCTCTCTCGCCAATTCCTGGGCGCCAGCGTCGACCCGCGGGTTGTACCAGGTGTAAATCCAGTTCATCATCCCGAACAGACTGAGCACTCCGGTCCGACTGGAAAATTCTAGTCCTCTTGCCGCCTTGTAGTTGTCCAGGAGCTCGATGCATATGCGGTAGTACTCGCGCTTGATGGCGGCGATCTCACTGCCGAAGCCGTTCCCAAGGACTTCGTCTTCATGCGAAAGAACTTTCATCGCTTTTTGATTGGCGAGAAAATATTCCAGATGATTGAGGATGAAACAGCGAATCCGTTCCGTGGGATCGCTGACGCCTTCGAGTCGTTGTCGCAACCGGGTGACAATTGTGGCAAAAGTGTCTTTTTGGATCAGATAAAGCAGTTCTTCTTTTGATTTGAAGTAGTAGTACAGGCCAGAAAGCGAGACTCCGCTAGCGCGCGATAGATCTCGCATCGACGCGGCAGCATATCCCTTTTCGAAGAAAACATTGGTGGCGTGGACGAGGATCTTAGCCAGCCGGCGGTCAAAGCGGGTCTCCAGACGAAGCCCCGAATCAGGACTTCGTCGCCGGCCTGAAAACCGCGAATCGATTGGAGAGACGGTAGCCATTGTTCGAACGTTCGTTCAAATAATAGACCACCAGCAACCAGGGATGCAAGCTGAGGGGTTGAGGGGCAAGTGACGAGAGGGACTTCCTTCGTGTTACTTAGCGTCCTTGGCGGTCAATGCTTTTACCACGGCAAATGGGAACCCTAATTCCGAACATCCGCCAGCAACTGCTCCACTTCAGCCTTTAACGCCGCCGTAAGCGGCAACAGCGGCAAGCGGGACGGGCCGCCAAAATAACCGTTCAGGTCCATTCCATATTTCAATCCCGGAATGCCGAGTTCGCCCGAGACGCGTTGCGTGGCGTTCGTAATGCGGTCCTGCTTCAGGCGAGCCAGTTCCGCATCGCCTTCTTTCCAGGCAGCATAAATCTCGTAACAGGCAGTGGGAGCCGCGTCGGCGAACGCCAGAATTCCACCCACCGCGCCAGCTTGCAGAGATGGCTCCAGCTTCTGCGCCAAACCGACCAACACCTGGAAACCCACTTCTTTTTGTCGTGTCTTCAGTCCACTGACTACGCTCACTGCCGCGGACGACGGTTTCGTCCCGCCCAATCCTCCGACTTGCACCAGCTCCCCGCCCTGCCCATTACTGCCGCTCGAAGCCTTGAGCATGCGCGGCGTCACCGCATCGAAAGTTTCGGTCACGGTGGCAGTGCGCTTCACATGCCGCGTACCCTCCACCATCTTGCAAATTTTCTCCACGTCGCCGCCCGATTCCTTCATTCCGATGATGTTGCGATGTTCTGCCAGTTCTATCGCGACTTCAGCGGGAATGTCATACCCCGTAAAACCTGGGACGTTATAGAGCATCACCGGCAGGGACGAACTGTCCGCAACCGTGCGATAAAACGCCAGCATGTTTGCGGGATGCATCACTCGTTTGTAGAAGTGCGGAGTGCGGATCAGCGCCGCGTCGTAACCAAGTTCGGCCGCATATTCTGTGAGCCGCAGCGTCTCAATAGCCGACTCAATTCCAGTTCCTGCAATCAGCACCTTGTTCGGCGCAGCAGCCTCTCGCGCTGCCTTAAGCACGCTGCGACGCTCGTCATCCGAGAGCATGATCGCTTCGCCAGTCGACCCCAACACCGTGAGACCTGCGACAGGCGTTTTGGAATAGCGGTCGACATTGTGCTCCAGCTTTTTGAAGTAAATGTTGCCGTCGGGATAAAACGGCGTAGTAATCGGAGGGAAAATACCTTGCAGTAACATGAAATTCAGCCTCGTGCCTTAAACAAAAGACACTAAAGCTTATCAAATCGACGTTGCGCCTCTTTGCTTGCGTCCCAGGAAGCGCAGGCCTGAACGATTATGCCGTGCGCCGTTCCTGCTCCTGGGCCACGAACCGCGCCGCAGGAACAGCCCCAATCTGCACCAGCAAACCTAGCTGATCCCAGTTGTCCCAACCCTCTACGATCTTGCCGTTGGATATTCGTTGAATGCTGGTCCCGGTGATCTTTACCTTCTTCCCAGTCGGGGCAAACCCAAGGAATTCCCCTTGGTGGGTCATCGTCGACGTCCAGCGAGCGACAACTTTGTCGCCTTGCTCGATCGTGTGATCGATCACAACTGTCATGTCGGGGAATGCGCTACGAAGGGCTACTACGAAGGGCTTGAATTCCTTTAGTCCGATATCGGTGTCATGCTGTGCCTGACCGTGGCCGATAATGTCCGGAGAAGCCATCTCATCGATCGCTTCCATGCGTCCCTTGTTCCATACTTCGTCAAACCAGCGCCGGATCAAACTGCTGTTTTCTTGCGCCATAAACCACCTCCGCGGACAAGCTACCCGCTTTGGCCTCTCACTGTACGCTCCGCATGCAAGTGCTGCAATGCCTGCACGTGAACCTCGCCGCGCTGCAAAAACGCGATCCCTTCCGCGGCTGCCCGGGCCGCCGACAAGGTCGTGATGGTGGGAATTCGCGCCATCACCGCCGCTCGCCGGATCGACTGCTCATCAAACCAGGGATCCGCCCCGTGTGGCGTGTTAACGATCAAATGGATGCGCTCACCCTTGATCAAATCGACCGTGTTAGGCCTTCCCTCTTTCACTTTGTAGACGCGCTCCACGGTCATGCCCGCGGATTCCAGCACGTCGGCGGTACCCGCCGTCGCCACCAGCTTGAAACCCATATCCACAAATTTGCGGGCCACCTCTGTGACGTTGGGCTTGTCGTGATCTGTAACGCTGATAAAAACCGTTCCCTGCGTCGGCAGCTTTTGCCCCGCCGCTGTCTGGGCTTTGGCGAATGCCTCTCCGAAGGTGTCAGCGACGCCCATCACCTCGCCAGTTGACTTCATCTCCGGACCCAAGACGGTGTCGACCCCGGGAAACTTGTTCCACGGAAACACCGGAGACTTTACGTGATAGCTCCGCCCCGTATCGAGGTCCGCACGCCGCTCAATGAACTCCGGCAGAAATTCCCGCAGCTTGCGTCCAGTCATCAGTCGCGCCGCGATCTTCGCCATCGGTATCCCCGTCGCTTTTGAAACGAACGGCACCGTTCGCGAAGCCCGTGGATTCACTTCCAGAACATAAATTGTGTCCCGCTCGGTGTGCGGACGGCTTGAAAATTCGTCTGAAGCCTCACCCGCCATCCTCGGAATCGCGAACTGAATATTCATCAGCCCCACAACCTTCAGGGCACGTGCCAGTCGGAAGGTGTAATCCCGCATCCGCTCCAGCAATGCCTCTGGAATATCCACCGCCGGCAGCACGCAGGAAGAATCACCGGAGTGAATTCCGGCCTCCTCAATGTGCTGCATGATCCCGCCGATGACGACATCCTCGCCATCCGAAAGCGCGTCCACGTCCACTTCAATCGCGTCTTCCAAAAAGTGATCGATCAGCACCGGACGGTCCTGCGAATACTCCACCGCTTCCTTCATATAGCGGACGACCATCTCTTCGTCGTACGCGATCACCATCGCCCGTCCACCCAGCACGTACGACGGCCGCACCAGCACCGGAAACCCAACCCTCTTTGCTCCTTCGACGGCCTCTTCCACCGAAGCGGCCATCGCCCCCGGGGCTTGCGGAATACCGAGTTCGTCCAGCAATTTGCCGAATCGTTTGCGGTCTTCGGCCAGGTCGATTGATTCCGGCGTTGTCCCGATGATATTCACGCCCGCAGCCTTCAACGGCAGCGCGAGATTCAAAGGCGTCTGCCCACCGAACTGCACAATCACGCCCACCGGAGCGCCCGAAGAAGCCTCGTGCTCGCAGATGGCGAAAACATCCTCCAGCGTCAACGGTTCGAAATACAGGCGATCGCTGGTGTCGTAATCAGTCGAGACCGTCTCCGGATTGCAATTGATCATCACAGTCTCGTAGCCATCATCGCGCAGCGCAAACGCCGCATGGCAGCAGCAGTAATCAAACTCGATTCCCTGCCCAATCCGGTTCGGCCCGCTTCCCAGGATGATGATCTTTCTTCTTGTCGGTCGGAGTCGCTTCGTCTTCTTCTTCGTAAGTCGAATAAAGGTACGGCGTGAAACTCTCAAATTCCGCCGCGCAGGTATCCACCCGCTTGTAAACCGGCGAGATTCCATGTTTCTTCCGCAAATGACGAACTTTTTCCTGCGACCCCTTGCCATCCAGCCGCCAAACCCCGGCCAGGCGGCCATCCGAGAATCCCATGCGCTTCGCCGACCGCAACACTTCGGTGGGAATTGACTCCATCGGATGTTTTTCCAGTTCCAGCTGCATGTCGTTAATTTCTTTCAGCTGGTACAGAAACCAAGGATCGATGGAAGTCATCTTCGCCAGTTGCTTGACGGTATGCCCCTGCCGCAACGCGTAGCGAACGTAAGACAGCCGCTCCGGATGCGGCGTCACCAGGCGCTGAGTAAGAATCTTCGGCTCAATCTTTTCCGACCCGACTCTCTTCCCGGTATCAAGAGCCCTCACTCCTTTGAGCAGCGCCTCCTTGAAGGTGCGCCCGATGGCCATCACTTCGCCCACCGACTTCATCTGCGGCCCAAGATTCTCGTCCGCGCCGGGAAACTTCTCGAATTGCCACTTGGGAATTTTCACGACCACGTAATCCAGCGTAGGCTCGAAACAGGCTGGAGTCTTGCGCGTAATGTCGTTGGGAATTTCGTCCAGCGTATAACCCACCGCAAGCTTGGCGGCAATCTTTGCAATGGGAAAACCTGTCGCCTTCGACGCCAGCGCCGACGAGCGCGAAACTCGCGGATTCATCTCAATAATCACCATGCGCCCGGTGGTGGGATGGATGCCAAACTGGATATTCGATCCGCCGGTCTCCACTCCAATCTCCCGGATCACGGCAATCGCCGCGTCACGCATGGCCTGATATTCACGATCGCTTAAAGTTTGCGCCGGCGCCACGGTGATGGAATCCCCGGTATGAACGCCCATCGGATCGAAATTTTCAATCGAGCAGATGATGATGACGTTGTCGCGCATATCGCGCATCACTTCGAGCTCATATTCTTTCCACCCGAGCACCGATTCTTCGATCAACGCCTCGTGAACCGGAGAGAAATCAAGCCCGCGGGCCAGGACTTCCAGCAGCTCTTCGCGGTTGTAGGCAATGCCTCCGCCGCTTCCGCCCAGCGTGAACGACGGACGCACGATCACCGGAAAGCCGATTTTCCCGGCGAACTCGAGGCCATCTTTCAGATTGTTGACCAGGGCTGACTTTGGAACATCGAGCCCAATCTTCTGCATCGCGTCTTTGAAGAAAAGACGGTCTTCCGCCTTCTTGATCGCCGCCACATTGGCGCCGATAAGAGGTACGTTGTATTTTTCGAGCACGCCGCCGTCAGAAAGTTCAATTGCGAGATTGAGCGCCGTCTGGCCACCGACGGTAGGCAGGATCGCGAAGCCCGCGCCCGGCGACATCTCGCGTTCGACACGAATGATTTCTTCCAGGTACTCGCGCGTCAGCGGCTCGATGTAAGTGCGGTCGGCGATCTCCGGATCGGTCATGATGGTCGCCGGATTGGAATTCGCCAGCACCACCTCAAACCCCTCGGCCTTCAGCGCCTTGCAAGCCTGCGTCCCGGAGTAGTCAAACTCCGCCGACTGGCCAATGATGATGGGGCCAGAGCCGATGATCAGGATTTTCGAGATGTCAGTGCGTTTCGGCATTTGTTTACTTGTAACTTCGTAATCTGAAGCTATTGGTATTCACAAACTTTGTCATCCCGACAGACCCAGTTGAAACGTTCCCGAATCAACTTGCGAGTCAATGGACCATGCCTGTCAAGCGCACCGATGACCGCCAAACCACTCCGCCAGCCAAGTTATCGAGTTCCGCAAGTCTGGATTTTCTCAGCTCGATCAGGAATCCAGTATTCTCTCGATGCCAAATTCCGATCGCTTCAGCTGCTTCTCCCGATCGGTTCGACCTTTGTCACATGCATCAAACGATTCGTAGTAAACAACCGAGGCACTTGTATTGCTTCCGACGTCTGATCAACTTCGATCATCTGACGCCTCTAAAATCCTGCGCTTCGAGATATTTTCGTCATCCCGGTGTACATGGGCGTGCAACTGTTGCCAACCATACCGCAATAGACGATCTATCACCGGATGCTCCAGAGAGAGCGTCTCTGCTGACTGCGCCCAGCGCGATTCGCAAGCGAACATGCTCCACTCGGATCACATCTTTCACGAGCCAAGTCCCTACCCCGCATAGCTCATCATCCGCAATCTCGATACCACACCGAATTAGCGCGCGAGGGACCTCCTTCGCGTCGTCACCACTACCCTTTCCACTCCTCCATCATCTTCACAAAATCCTTGAACAGATAATGCGAATCATGCGGGCCCGGCGACGCTTCGGGATGATATTGCACGGTGAACAGCGGCAGGTTGCGGTGCCGCATGCCTTCGAGCGTGTTGTCGTTCAAATCGATGTGCGTGAGTTCGACTTCACTCTGCGGCAGCGAATCCGGATCGACGGCGAAGTTATGATTGTGGGCCGTGATCTCGATCTTCCCCGAATGCAACTGCTTCACCGGATGATTTCCGCCGTGGTGTCCAAACTTCAGCTTGAAAGTTTTTCCACCGAGCGCAATTCCGGTCAGTTGGTGCCCCAGGCAAATTCCGAAGATCGGCTGCCGCCCCATTAGCCGGCGAATGTTATCCACAGCGTAGTTGCACGGCTCAGGATCTCCTGGGCCGTTCGACAAAAACACTCCATCCGGTTTCAGCGCGAGCACATCTTCCGCCAGTGTCTGCGCCGGAACCACTGTCACCTTGCACCCTTCGCCTCGCAGCTTGCGCAAAATGTTCTGCTTGATTCCGTAGTCGTACGCGACAACATGAAAGCGCGCCGGCTCGTCCTTGAAACCTACAACCTCGTCGGGCAAATGCGAGCGCTCTCCGGTCTCCCAGACGTACGTGCTCTTGGTGCTGACCACTTTCGCCAGGTCGGTGCCGTCCATCTTTGGAAGCGCCCGCGCCTTCGCCACCAGCTTCTCGGCATCATCTTCCAGCGTGGACACCACGCCGCGCATAACCCCGTGGTCGCGCAAATGCCGCACCAGGGCGCGCGAATCGATCTCCGCCAGCACCGGAATTTTGAATTGTTCGAGATATTCCTCGGCCACCTGCTGCGAGCGCCAGTTCGAACTGACTCGGGAAAACTCGCGCACGATCAATCCCTCGATATACGGACGCGTAGCTTCGTTGTCTTCCGCGTTGGTCCCGTAGTTACCGATTTGAGGATTGGTGAGAACTACAATCTGGCCGCAGTAGGAAGGATCGGTAAAGATTTCCTGATAGCCAGTGATGGAAGTATTAAAAACGACTTCGCCGTAACATTCGCCTTTGGCGCCGTAACCTTTGCCTCGGAAGACTCGTCCGTCTTCGAGCGCAAGCGTAGCTTGCATTCCTGCTCCAGGGAGTGGATTTTAGAGATTTTAGCAGGGATGTCTAAATCACGAAACAAATGATTTCGATGTGAATGATTTTCTTTGTGTACTTTGCGGTTTTTCTTGGCGTCCTCAGCGGTTAAAAAGCTTTTATCGCAAAGCTAGCAAAGAAAGCTAGCAAAGAACAAAGCACGCTGAGCAAATCACCGCACTCGCCCCATTTTATCCATCGGCCAGTACCCGAACACGGCTTTGCCGTAGATAAAGCCGACGTCCACCGGCCCGAAATCCCGGCTGTCATTCGACATGGTCCGATGATCGCCCAGAACGAAGTAACTGTGCGGAGGGACGATGATCTCGGCATACGATCTCTGGTCCGAGTAAGCGGGTGGAACGTAGTCTTCTTCGAGTGCCACGCCGTTCACGAATACTTCGCCACCTTCGATGCGAATGCTGTCTCCGGCCAACCCGATCACTCTTTTAATAAAACTCTTGGAAGGATCCCGAGGATACCGGAACACAATAATGTCACCGCGCTGGATGGGTTCCAACCGGTACACGTACTTGTTGACGAAGATCCGTTCCTGATCGTCCAGCGAAGGCATCATGCTGGTGCCTTCCACTTTCACCGGTTGGTAAAGAAAAATGATGATGAATGCAGAGATTGCCAGTGAAATCATCAGGTCGCGCAGCCACACCGAAAGCATGGGCAGCGTGCGCGGTGGCGGAACCGGAATTTCCTTCTTCCGCGGACGCGGTTCCGCTGTGCTTGATTGTTCCGGCATACTCATCTCAATTATACGGTGAATCCGCACTTCCGACGGTTGTCGTCCCACGCTCCCCAAGCGTTCTGTGGTTACCCAAGGGCTACTGTCGCGGCTCCATGATTCAGGTTACAATTGTCCAACGAAGGAATCTGGACATGTCTAATCTGTATCCGTTGAATCTGAAGGTCATCAAGCGCGGATTCACTGTGGCGGTTTTGGCCCTGGTAGTCGTCGCCGTGTCCGCCCCTTGGGCAGTGTCACAGCAGGAAGGCGAGACGCCGGCGTTCAACTCCGGCCCTCCGGCCAAAGGGACGGTTTTGCCCCCCATTCTTGGCAAAGAGCAACTCTGGGGTGACAACGCCCAATATCCTTTTCAGACTCACGCGTACGAATTGGCGGCGAAGATTCCCGCCGTACTGCACCAGCAGCCGTGCTATTGCTACTGCGATCGCGGCATGGGACATAACAGCCTGCATAGTTGCTTCGAGGGCACCCATGGCGCCCAGTGCTCCGTGTGCCTGAAAGAGCTCTACTACACCTATTCCATGCACCAGCAGAAAAAGACCCCCGCCCAGATCCGTCAGGGGATTATGAAGGGCGAATGGAAGCAGGTCGATCTGCATACGGCAGCCTCCATCAATTAATTAGACCCGATCACGTGCTTCGCATCAAAGGTCATGCGGAAAAGCGATCTTCGCATCGCGCAGCGCGCCGTGAGTCACTTGATGACGTAACAAGGGCCAGGTTTCACGGGTTTGACGCGCCGGGCCCGGGTTGACGAATTCGCGAATCCGCGTATAACCTGCTGATTCGGGATGTTTAGAGCAATTTCCACAGATGAATTTCTCGGCTCCTTGACCAGCAGTCATACGAATGACGGCCCGACGAAGTGAAGCTGGCGTTTTTAGTTTCGACAGACTTCGCGTAAGGACGTCAAAAAGGAGAACTTACGAAGAGTTCAGGGAAGGTTTTGCGGATGGCTCAGAAGACTACCGCTAAAAAGCCGCTATCCGAGGATCCTCGTTTTGCACAAGCTGTGCAAAACTACGAGGCCGGGTTGCGCGCAATGCAAGAGCGCAAATTTGAGAAAGCCAAAGGTCTGCTCCAGAAGGCGGTAACCGGCTCCAGCAAGGAATTGGCTGATCGCGTTTCCGTCCACCTCAACACCTGCAACCAGAACCTCGAGCGGTCCGCCAATCAGTTCAAAAGTCCGGAAGAGCACTATGACTACGCCGTCTCGCTGATGAATGTCGGCGATTATGTCACTGCCCGTGAACACCTCGACAAGCTTTCCAAGCAGGTCCCTGGTGCTGACTATGTCGCCTATGGTATGGCTGCTCTCGATTGCCTGACAGGCCATCTGGAAGACTCGTTGCGCCATTTGGATTCCGCGATTCGGATCAATGCTGCGCTTCGCTTCCAGGCTCGTAACGATACTGATTTCCAGAACCTTGCTGAAGATCCCCGCTTTACAGAACTTCTCTATCCCGATCCAGCGGGCGAGTTTTTGGCTGACAGTGCCAGTCCTGAGGACGACGGCTAGCCGTGGCGGTAGTAGATCCCCAACCGGGTTCGCGGCGGTACCCACGAGGCAAGGCATCCTTGTCACATGGCCTTAATGTCGTCGCCATCGGTGGCGGTACAGGTCTTTCCACGCTGCTCAAAGGTCTTAAGCGCTATGTAGCCCGTCCCGGCACCGTGGAAAAACCCGGAGTCGCCCGAATCAATGAACTGTGCGCGGTAGTCACCGTCAGTGACGACGGAGGCTCCAGCGGTCGGCTGCGCAAGGAACTCGGCATGCTCCCGCCGGGCGACGTCCGAAATTGTATCGTCGCTCTTTCGGAAGATGAAGCCCTGCTCTCGCGTCTCTTCCAGCACCGTTTCGTGAAGGGTGGCCTTGAAGGTCACAGTTTCGGCAACTTGTTTCTCGCTGCTTTGACCTCGATCACCAGCGACTTTGGCGAGGCGGTCCGCCTCTCTTCCGAGATCCTGCTCACTCGCGGACATATTTATCCGGCAACCACATCGCACGTCGAGCTCGAAGCTCTGATGGAAGATGGCTCGAAGATTCGCGGTGAAACCAAAATCACCGCCAGCAGCGGACGTATCAAGCAGCTCTTTCTCGACCCGCCTAATGTTCAACCGTTGCCGCAGACGTTGGAAGCCATGGCCCGCGCTGACCTGATCACCATCGGCCCCGGTTCCCTTTTCACCAGCCTCATTCCCAACCTGCTGGTTCCTGGAATAGCTCAGGCCTTGATTAACTCCGCTGCAGTAAAGGTATATGTCGGAAATCTTATGACACAGGCCAACGAGAGCCTCGGTCTGACCGCCTCCGATCATATCCGCGCCTTGAATCGCCATGCTCAAACTAAACGCATCTTCGATTTCGCGCTTGATTAATCGTGCGTCCGTGCCTCCGGAACTCAAGGCAAAGTACGCGCTGGAAGGCGCCAACCAGATCGTCACCGATCTTGATGCGATCGAAGAATTGGGCGTGATTCCGGTAATGGGCGATTATCTGGAGCCTGGCATGGTGGCCCGGCACGCGACGGATCGAATCGCCGCCGATCTGGTCGATCTGGCGGCCCAAGCCCCCGGCGGCACTCGCGCCGCCACCCCGTAACGACAATATGCGTAGGGGCAGGTGTCCCACCTGCCCAGCCGAGCAGGCTCGGCAATGCCTTGGTTTGCTATACCGAACACTCAACCAGTAACGACGGTAATCAAGCCCTCCCCGAACCTCTCGCGGTATATTGGATCAAATGTCGATCACAACAAATAAAAGCTCCGTTCGCGTAGCCATCGCGATCCTAGCCGCAGGTAAAGGAACGCGGCTGAAATCCAAGCATCCCAAGGTGCTGCACGAAGTCGGGGGCAAGCCGTTGCTGGCGCACGTGATCGCGGCCGCGACCGAAATCGTTCCCGCCGCCGATGTGTATGCCATCATCGGTCACGAAGCAGACCGCGTCCGGGACGCCGTCGCCGCCTCCGGAATCAATTTCGTGCTCCAGACAGAACAGCATGGCACCGGGCACGCGCTGATGGTCGCCCGCGAGGCTCTCGCGCCCTACGATCTGATTATCGTCCTCTACGGCGACGCGCCTCTCATTACCGCCCAGACGATCCGGAAGCTGCGCGATTTTCATGTCTCAAAAAAAGCTGCCATGACTGTGCTCACGGCCGAAGTGGAGAATCCCACCGGCTATGGAAGAATTGTTCGCAAGAAGGCCGGCAGCGATGACATCCAGGCCATCGTCGAACAGAAACATCTTTCTCCGGCCCAGCAGAAGATCCACGAGATCAACAGCGGTTTTTACGCCTTCGAAGCTCAACCGCTCTTCAATCACATCGACCAGCTCAGCACAAACAATCATCACGGCGAGTTTTATCTCACCGACCTGGCATCAATTCTAGGGAAGGCAGGACAACGTGTCGTCGCTGTAGTCGCCGACAATCCTCATGAAGTCCTGGGCGGCAACACCCGCGCCGACCTGGCCGAAATCGATCAGCACATGCGCATGGCGAAATGCCAGAAACTGATGGCTGAGGGGGTCACGATTCTCTTCCCTGGCACATGCATGATCGATAACGACGTCGAAGTCGGCGCTGATACCACCATCGAGCCTTTCGTCCAGTTGCGCGGCAACACCCGCGTCGGCAGCGACACCCGCATTGGTTCTTACAGCGTGATCATCAATTGCGAAATCGGGGACCAGGTGCTGGTACAAACCGGCTGCGTGCTCGAACATTCGATTGTCAGAGCGCGCGCTTCAATGGGACCCTATAGCCATCTGCGCCCCGGTTGCGAAATCTGCGAAGACGCTCACGTGGGAAATTTTGTGGAGTTGAAAAAGAGCCGTCTCGGCAAGGGCTCCAAGGCAAACCATCTCACTTACCTGGGTGACTCCGAAATCGGCGAAAAGGTAAATGTCGGCGCCGGCACCATCACCTGCAACTACGACGGCGTCAACAAACACAAGACCATCATCGAAGATGGCGTGTTCGTGGGCAGTGACAGCATTCTGATTGCGCCCATCCGCATCGGAAAAGGCGCATACATCGCCGCCGCGACTACGGTCACTGAAGATGTCCCACCGGATTCACTGGCCCTGGCTCGGGTCCGTCAGATCAACAAGGAAGGCTGGGCCAAAGAAAAGCGGGAAAAAGCAAAAGCCCAAAAAGCCAAGTAGTTAGGAAGCTTAATGGAGGCCGGGCTTCCCGCCCGGCTGGGACGGGCGAAGACGCCCGTCCTCCATCACACACTCAAAAGTTTACTTCGAAACCGCCGCAAACAACTCAGAGTGCATCAGCCCCTGGAACTGCTTATCGTCCGCTTTGAAATGCATCTGCAGATTCGAACTGTCCGAATTCACCGTTACATTTTCCAGCGCCAGCTTCTCCGTCGGCGTGGCAGACATCTTCTTGTACAGCATCCCCGCCTTGAGCAGAGAAGATAGCGTGGTCGCCGTCATTGAGTCAGACGTAACCACATCCAGATCGAAATTCACGCCACTCTCGAAGTTCATGGTGTAGCGCGATCCCAAGATGCGTTTCTTCACCGTATCGTAATCCGCCAGCCCGGACGCGTCGCCCAAAGCCGAGTGCAGCATGTTCTGCGTTCCCTGCTGATCAAGCACACTCCACACTGTTCCAGACTCCACCGATCCGATCATGTCCGCTATCTGGGTGTTGCTGTCCAGACTGTAGGAGTAGCCGTCGCGCGCATCCAGCGCACCGCGCAAAGCTCCACTATCTCCAAACAAGAGCGTGTTGTCGTCGAGAAATGTCATCTGCATTCCGGCGGGCATGGGATAGATGTCCGAATTCCGGAGCTTTACCGGCTTCACTTTCTGCAAACGCATCTTCTTCAGGAAGGCCGCCATCGGAAACTGTCCCTGCGCCACTCCCACTACCCGCACGCCCTGTTTACCGCTGCGATACGAAGCAAACGTAAGCTGCTCGACATCCTTATCCGGATCGATGCCCACGCCGCGCAACGCCCCCTCGAATTCCTTGAGACTTGGAGGCAGAACCTGCTGCTTCAACGCCATCGCCGTATCGGAATTCTTCAGCGCTCGGTAGTCCACCGAAATAATCTGTTGGATGTCGGAAGGAATCACGGTCCGGGCTGAGCTTCCCAGCGGCATCGCCCACGCTGCGGCGCTCAGCACCAGCAAAACACAGACAGCACTCTTAACTGTTTTCATCATTATCGACCTCAAAAGAATACGTACGATTGGATGCGGTTTATGCCCTTATTGTATGTCAATCCGCAGGAGAAAAGGCTAAACGAAAGGGCACTTCGTGCATTCAGGAAGGTGCATGACCCGCATTGTCAATTCCGCAGGAAGTCCGCTTTTTTACGGGTTTGAGCCACAAATTTAGCGTCTTTCAGTGACTCCAGATTGATCTCCACATTGGCCAGTGCTCCTTCGATAGCCGCGCGCGCCAGCGCCAGCGCCGTCGCCAGATCCGACTTCATATTCGGATTCGTAATCGGCTTCAGGTGCTCGGCGATAACCGCGACTTCCCTCGCCCGCTCTGCCACTCCAAGCGGAACCGTCGTGGCAAGTTTCAAGGCGTCATCGATAATGCCTTCGGCCCCTACTGAATTCTTCGCCGCCTTGTAAGCCTTCATCACCGCGTTGTACGACTCCGCGTCGCCATCGATCGCCGCCTTCAACTCTTCCCTCAATGGTGAAAGGCGGGCAATGGCCCCACTCAATTCACGTTCATGCTGAAGATAAGCTTTCTTCCCGCGTGACATTGAAGCCACCATGACCGCCAACCCTGCCGCCATGGCTCCGCTGGCCGCTGCGGCACTACCGCCACCGGGAGTCGCCGTAGGCGCGGCGAGTTGTTCCACGAACGGTTCCACTCCAGCCCTCAATCCCCCAACTGCCATCTTGCCGCCCATGACCGCACTCAAACGGTTCTCCAGGATCAGGGACGAATCAAAATTCTCCACTTGCAGAAACCACTCCGCCGCCGACTCCAGCGCCTTCTTCGGGATAAGCCCCACGATCTCACTGCTCGTCGGCAGCACGCCGTAACGAGCGGCTTCTCTCTTCACCAGTTCGAACACGCGGTGAACTGGCGTCTGCTCAAAGTCTGTGAGGTTCATGGAAACTTGGGCCATTCCGCGCACCAGAAATCCCGCTCCCTTGACGAACCGCATGCCTCCGTTTGAGGCGCGCACCGCCTTCGCAATTTTTTTAGCAATCTCAACGTCCGTCGTATTGAGAAAAACGTTGTAAGCAACTAAGAACTTTCGCGCGCCAACAACCGTTGCGCCCGCGGTGGGATGCACTCGCAATTCGCCAAAGTCCGGCTTGCGGGCCGGGTTCGTCGCAATGTCGGCCCGGATCCCTTCAAATTGACCGCGCCGGATATTCTCCAGGTTCTGTCGCTCCGGCGATGTCGCCGCCGCTTCGTACAGGTACACCGGAACCTGATAGCGCGTCCATATCTGTTCGCCAACATGCCGCGCCATGGCGACACAATCCTCGATAGTCACACCGTCAATCGGAATAAACGGGACCACGTCAGTCGCGCCCATACGCGGATGTGCGCCCTGATGTTTAGTCAAGTCCAGCAACTCGGTAGCTTTGCCAACTCCCCGAATAGCCGCTTCCTGGATCGGTTCCCGCTCTCCCACCAGCGTAATCACGCAGCGGTTGTGGTCCGTGTCCATCTCTCGATCAAGCAGATACACGCCGTCCATCTTCATGGCCTCGACGATCGCATCCACCTTCGCCTTATCGCGGCCTTCGGAAAAATTGGGAACACATTCAACAAGGGTTGACATACGGCAAAAAGAATATCACTGAAGGATATTGGACCTTACGTTTGCGGTGCGAGAGTGCCCCATTCTAGTCTCTCTGTTTTTGGAGAGTCTAGAGTGGGGCCTTTGACTTTTATCTTAAGAACACTACTGCGTTCTCACAAAGTCTGCCAAAACTGCTTTACGCATCAAGTCGGGAGGCAACAACCCCTGTGCCAGAATAAAATCATGGAACTTCTTCTGATTGAACTTCGGGCCTAAGGCCGTCTCAGTCTCTTTCCTCAATGCAATCAGCTTGGTGTAACCGTAAAAGTAGCTGTTGGCCTGTCCGGGCGCGCGATATGTATATCGTTCGACCTCTTCCCGCGCGAAGGCATGCGACTGCACCACGTCCTGCTCAAGCACCCGATAAGCCTCCTCCGGTTGAATCTTCCCGGCCTGCAACTCAGGATCGAGAAACGCCCGAGCCGCCCGCATCAGCCTGTAGTCGAGCGAAATCAACTGTCCTTCCAGAGGCATATAAGGCCGGATCAGATATTCCGAATAGAGTCCCCAGCCTTCCACATTGGTACTGTTAAACGCGTATCGAAACCGCGCCACGGAAACCCCGTGCTCCAGCATGGAATCAAACTGCAACTCGTGCCCCGGACGCGCCTCATGTGCAGTGAGCGTCCATGCCGCCGCATCGAAAGTGAAATCGTCATACTTCTCGGATGTGCTCTGTCCCGCTCCGGCAGGAATATTCAAAGGCAGCACAAACTCGCCCTTCTGTCCGGTATTGTGCAGAAAAGGCGGCGGCAGCATATGCGGCGCAGGCTGCTGAGCGGTCTCGGCCGCGGTGGCGATCCTTATGCGCGCCGGACGGTCAGGCAGAGTCACGATCTGTTTTTCGACAATGATCTTTTCGATCTGCTTCAATCGCTCCTGGTAAAACGGAAGAATCGCGTCGCCCACCAATTGTTGCTTCTTCAGTTCCCGGATTACATCCCGATAGTCGCTCGACGGCAGATTTCGATCTTTCGCAATCTGCGCCGCGATCGGTTTCATCTCCGCCTGAAGATCGCTGAATGCCTGGTGCGCCATGGCCGCGAGTTGGCTCGGCGGAATGTCAATGCCGAAGTCTTCCAGATTGAGCGCATACTCCTCAGGTGGAAGCCGGAAGTCACTGCGAGCTTTCGGCAGCACGTTCGTTTTCGTCCACGCGTCGTATTCGACGAGTTGCGATTTCAGTTTGCCGAAGGGCTCCTCCCATCCGGTCATTTTGTACTTTTGTAACAACGCGGCAATCCCGTCCATGTAATTGCCGTTGCGCGAGAGCTCAGTTTCAATCTCAGTGCGCGCCGGATACACCACCCCCGGCTTGGCCATCTGTTCCATCACACGCTGCTTCAGGATCTCAGTAAGCGGCCTGTAACCAGGTTCCAACCCGGCATACTTGCGGATGCGCACGATCGCTGCAGCTCGCCTCTCCGCAGGCGTCTGTTCATCCAATAGAACTCGCAGTCCGCTGAAGACCGTTTCACTGGCATTCAAAAATTCCACTCGATGAGCACGGGAGAAATCATCTTCTCTGAATTGCAGCCCGATCCTGCGAATCACGATCTCCAGGTCCTGGGCAACTTCCTTTTGTTTCTCCTGCCCCTCGGCGCTTTTCAGCGTGGACAGGACCACCTCAGTTTCTTGTCTTTGCCGGTCGTCATCTGCCAGCGTCGGCTGAGACACTTCAGCATCAAACTGGCTCAAACCCTCCTCGGAACCGAGCTCAGGAGCGTGTTTCATCTCCACCGCCAACAACATGTTCGTGTACTTGTTGCTGACAGCGATCCAGTCAGGAGCGGGTGTTTGTGATTTTGCTGGCATACTCAGTAACGCACCAACCAGGCCTAGCACGATTCTTCGATTCAAATCGTTTCTCCCGCCAGCTAGTTCTTGCTGGCTTTATGATTTCCCAAAAACTTCCCAAGACCCAGCCGTACTTGCACGGTGTTGATCCCAGAATTGCGATCGCCCAGTCCCGCGTTGGAGATGTGCATATATCGTACTTCGACGCTCCAGTTCAGCGAGTCCCTCAAAATATGCGCACCAAGAGCGGCGGCGGAAGTGAAGTTCACGGAGTTGGTCCCGGTCGGCACATCGTGATTGGTGAACAAAGTCCCACCGCTCAGTTCCAGATAAGGCACAACCCGCCCTCGCGTAGCGAAATTCCACTTCAGGTTCAATGGATTGAAGCCGGCGCCGTAAGCAGTATTGGCAGGCTGAAATACCACGAACACCGGCACCGCATCCAGGGCGTACTCAAATCTTCCCTTGAGAAAGCCCGGCCCGTGCGGCCGGGTGAGGATCCATCCATAACGCAACCCGGCATTCCATACGCCGGTGTCAGAAGTTCCTCCTGGGACGGAGTACCCGCCTCCGGTCCAGACTTGTATTTCGTGTCCGCCATCCTCGACCCGGGACTGTGCCCAGGACAACGAAGCGCACATCAGCAGAAAGAATATCGCTGAACTTTTCTTCATCGCGAGCTCGAAACCGCAATCACCCACCCACAAGACTGGCCAAGATACAGTAAACATCTGTCCATGACAAACAACATTGCGGACCGTGTGGCGCGGGCGCCCTCGCCCGCGTGCCGGCAGCACGAGTCGGTTCGGTGAACGCTGGGCGTGATCAAAGCCCCAGCCCGCCATCCACTACCAATATTTGCCCGGTAATAAACTTCGGAGCCGTGGCAAAGAACTTAACCGCCGCGGCAATCTCCTCACCACTCCCATTTCGCCGCATCGGCGTCTGCTTCGCCATCTTCTTCATGAAGCTCGCCGCCGCTTTCTCTCCCAGATCGATCATCCCCGGCGCCACGCAATTCACGGCAATTTCCGGAGCGAGCGCCTTGGCCATCACCTTGGTCAACATATGCACCGCGGCTTTCGAAGAACAGTAGTGAGCATGGGTTTCCCAGGGACGAACCCCTCCCAGCGATCCCATATTAATAATCCTGCCCTCGCGCTCTCGCAGATGCTTTAAAGCTTCACGCGAAACCAGAAAGGGGCCGCGCGTATTCGAAGCAAAAATCGCATCCCACTGTTTCACGGTCAATTGATCGAACTCAACGGTCTCATAGTTGGCGGCGTTGTTAACTAGAATATCCACTCCTCCCAGTTCCTTGACCGTCTCTTTGATCGCCGATCTCACGCTCTTTTCGTTGGTGATGTCACAATGGAGCGCCACGGCGCGAACGCCGAAGCTTCCAATATCGATTACCGTGTGCTGCGCCTCGCGCGCCGAGTTCAGAAAGGTGATGGCCACGTCCGCCCCTGCTTCCGCCAATGCCAGCGCCGTCGCACGCCCTAGACGTAGCGCCCCACCTGTAATCAAAGCAGTCCGCCCGGAAAGAGGCTTGCCATCATTCGGAATCATGCAGGGATTGTAAATCGAAGAAGGTATGGGCCAATTCTTATTGCTGTGAAGACCTCAAAACGAGACTGGATCGTGGTTGGTGCGATCACCTGCTTACGCTCGGCAGGAAAATGCACGAATAGAAAATCGCCAATTCCATTCTGGAATATGATCTCGGATCGCAACGCACGGCGCGCCCGTCTAACTGTTCCCTCCCTAACCGGGAGACCCCGCACTGTAGGCCCCGCTCACCGACTCGCTTTCAGTTAAGACAACCTCCTAAATGGCAGAAAAGGAAGGGCGTCATAGTTAAGCCACATTTAAGGCTCAGTTTTATTGACTGCACATCCCCTCTCCTCCACAATCGCCCAGGTTTGGATTTCAAATTTAAGGAGACCAACGTACACGGCTCGTCAACGCTTGCTTGCGCTCTCGATTTTGGTCGTAGGACTTTGCGCGCCACGATTGTCTCTGCCCGCACCCACAGTGTCGTCTTCTGCGTCGGCCCCCGCCTGCAAGGCTATCGACGATGCCTACCGGAAGCAGATGCTTTCTGGACGCCACTTCAAACTGGCGCGTGCATCCACGTGGCGCGATGACCGGTCGCCGCGCCATGATTTACGGAGCGGGAGATGGTACGACTTGCAGCGACGTGCGGAGTGAGGCGACCAATGGGGAGGCAGCGGAAGTATATCGCCAGCTCCACAAGAACGGGGACGAGACGTATGACTCTCTGATATGGGTATCGAAAAGCTCCGGCGTTCCGTTGCGGCAGGAGCAAGACGCCGACTTGGGGGACGGCCAAAAGGGACATGAAACTCTGCTATTCCAATACAGCAATTAACTGTTGCCTGTAGCTCCGTCCAGCAATTGCGTCGGTTTGGAATATTCGCACTACGGAAGTATGCACTCTAGCTAGGAGGCTAATGAAAACATTTGCCATAACTTGTGTCGTTCTTTCGTCCGTCCTGGTCGCGGCCTGGCCAGTGGCCTTTTTCCTCAGTGCCTTCCTTTTCGATGCCCCAGTTCACGGAAGAGCTGACACCGCAAGGTGGATATTTGCGTATGGGATCTGGACCTACCCATGGGGATTCCTTGCCGGACTCGGGTATCTCATCGCGCGGCGAATTGCTCTCAAACATCGCCCGTGGTGGAAACCCCCTACAGCCTATTTATTCCTGCTTCCGTTTGTTCATCTTGCCGTCCTGTTGTTAGTCGTCTTCGCAGTTGAGCTTTTATGACCCGCGATTACACCCATTGATTCTTTCCGGGGAGCGGTTCTGTGTGTAATTGCTGTTTTCGCCTAGGTATTGAATCGGGTCCGCCGTTCGCGAAGCCCGGAATTAAAGCTTTCTATGTCCTTTTTCCCCACAATTAAACCTGCTAAACTCCGCCCATGGATGGCCTTCGTCAAGTCGTGGTTTACTCACGCAAAGGCTGCCATCTTTGCGAAATCGTCAAGGAAACCCTGTCCAAACTGGAGCGCCGTGGCGGCTTCGCCTGGCGCGAAATTGATGTGGAGAGTGACGACGAACTCCGCCGTCGCTTCACCGACGAAGTCCCGGTCGTCTTCATCGACGGCCACAAGGCCTTCAAGTACCACATGGACGAACGCGAATTCCTCCGCAAACTAGCGAGCTAGCATCGCACGGTCCGGGGAAGGCATTAGTGAAGATGGGTGCCCCATTTCTCGCGTACTTTGCGAGAAGTGGGGCCTTTCCCCAATCCAGGAAAAATCACTCCCCCGTCAGAAACTTAAACTGGGCCGCGTTCAATGGAACGACACTCAACCGTCCCTGCCGTACCAGAGGTGAATCGGCAAAGATCCGGTTCGCTTTTACCTCTGCCAAAGTCACGGCCTTCACCGCGCTCCCCGCTTTGATCTTCACCAAAGGAGTTTTTGGGTCTGAAGTGTCCACAGACATCACGGTCCCAGTGCCCACCGCGCTCTTTTCGTCGCCAGTGTGGTAGATCACCAACCGGTCACCCGGCTTCGTCTCGCGCAGATGCTTCACCGCCACCGGATTGGTTACACCATCCCATACGGTGCTCTTGTCACGTTGCAAATCGGCGAATGAATAAACGGTCGGCTCGGTCTTTAGTAGATAGTCCATGGGAATATTTCAGCTTTCCGATTCGAGATTTAGATTCGCGTTTGACGCCGGGACTCAAAGCGCGCTTAAAGTTGGAACTGGTAATCAATCCTGAAATTTGCTGAAGACCCAAATCCATTGGGCGACTTCCCTACTGCGGTTTTGGAGTCGAATCCGGCGCTGCCGGAGACGCTCCCTGGTCGTCCTTCTTGTCGCCAGGATGATCTTCGTAGATGGAATATTGCCCGGCGGGCCGCTTCATTTTCACAGTAATTTCGATCGTGGGCTTGTCGACGTCATAGTCCGCGCCGAAAGTCTGGAAACCCTGAGCCAGGACCTGCACCCGCAACTTCCCATAAGGCGCGCCATCAAAGCTTGCCTTGCCATCCGCATCGGTCTTGATTTGGAGGCCGCCCTTAGCTTGCTTGCCATTTTTCTGGACTGGATGCATGACCACGCTCGCATTGCGAATCGGCTTCCCGTTGTAATCCCGGATAACCTGGAAGTTAAGCATGGAGGTATCGTCGTCCTGGGCGAAGGCCACCCCTGAGGCGAGAAGAACCGCGATAACAAGGCTTAGAACAGCTTTTTTCATAACCAGATCCCGACCCAACAATGTAGCCGCGAGCGTCCTACCCTTGCAACTCTGATCGCCTGAAGGCAAGCTCACCCAAAAGCAAACAAGTGTTCTCGCCTGGCCAAAACTTGATATCATGCTTATAATCAATATGATAGATGGAATTTACGGAATCCTCATTTGACAACAAGTCCTTCGCTTACCTACAATTAGCACTCGTAAGCACTGAGTGCTAACAACCCCAAACTTGATCCTGGAACCTATCCAGGCCAAACCATAAAAACGAACGAAAGGAGTCTGCACGTATGGCTAAGTTCACCCCGCTACACGACCGCATTCTAGTCCGCCGTATTGAAGAAGGCGAGACCACCCGTGGTGGCATCATTATCCCCGACAGCGCCAAAGAAAAGCCTCAGGAGGGAGAAGTCATCTCCGCCGGCAAAGGCAAGAGCAACGATGAGGGCAAGGTGTTCCCCTTGGCCGTAAAAGAGGGCGATCGCATACTGTTCGGCAAGTATTCCGGTACCGAAATCAAGCTGGATGGTGAAGATTTCATCATCATGCGCGAAGAAGAAGTCCTCGGAGTTTTGACCGGCGCAACCAAGAAAGAACTCGCCGGATCGCGCCGCTAACTGGTTTCTGAGAGGGCGTCGGGTTTCCTTCGTGGACCTTCGTGCCCTTCGTGGTTAAAAGATTTTCATTTCTGACAGGAGAAAAGAATTATGGCAAAGCAGATCGTACATGGCGAGGAGTCGCGACAGGCGATTCTCCGCGGCGTCAACTTATTGGCTGACGCGGTAAAAGTCACTCTCGGCCCCAAGGGCCGCAACGTCGTCATCGAAAAGAAATTCGGTTCACCGACCATCACCAAGGACGGCGTCACCGTAGCCAAAGAAATCGAACTCAAGGACTCGCTCGAAAACATGGGCGCGCAAATGGTTCGTGAAGTCGCCAGCAAGACCTCTGACGTAGCCGGCGACGGCACCACCACCGCGACGGTCCTGGCCCAGGCCATCTACCGCGAAGGCGTCAAGACGGTAGCAGCCGGCGCCAACCCGATGGCCATGAAGCGCGGCATCGAGAAAGCAATCACCGCCATCTGCGGCAGCCTCGACAAAGAAGGCAACCGCGTAAAAGGCGAACTGGACAAGTTCTCCAAGCCAGTAACCGGCGACATGATCGCCCAAGTAGGCACCATTTCCGCAAACAACGACGAAACTATTGGGAACATTATTGCTCAGGCTATGAAGAAGGTGGGCAAGGATGGCGTCATTACTGTTGAAGAAGCAAAGACGCTTGAGACCCAGTTGGACGTTGTTGAGGGAATGCAGTTTGATCGTGGGTATCTCTCTCCTTACTTTGTGACGGATCCTGAGCGGATGGAAGTTTCGCTCGAGAACGCGTACATCCTGATCAACGAAAAGAAAATCAGCTCGATGAAAGACCTGCTTCCTCTTCTGGAGCAGATCGCGAAGAGCGGCAAGCCGCTTTTGATCGTTGCTGAAGACGTCGAAGGCGAAGCGCTCGCTACCCTCGTCGTCAACAAGCTGCGTGGCACGTTGCAAGTCGCTGCCGTCAAGGCTCCCGGCTTCGGCGATCGCCGCAAAGCTATGCTGCAGGACATTGCCACCCTCACCGGCGGCAAGGCCATCACTGAAGACCTGGGCATCAAGCTGGAGAACGTCCAGATTGGTGACCTCGGCCAGGCCAAGAAGATCACGGTGGACAAGGACAACACCACGATCGTCGAAGGCAAAGGCAAGCACTCGGATATCGAAGGCCGCGTGAAGGAAATTCGTGGCCAGATCGACAAGACCACCAGCGACTACGACCGCGAGAAGTTGCAGGAGCGGTTGGCGAAGCTGGTTGGTGGCGTGGCTGTGATCAAAGTCGGAGCCGCGACCGAGACTGAAATGAAAGAGAAGAAGGCTCGTGTCGAAGACGCCATGCACGCAACCCGTGCGGCCGTGGAAGAAGGAATTGTCCCCGGCGGCGGAGTGGCTCTGGCCCGTTCGGTCAGCGCCCTGGACAAGCTGAAGCTCGAGGGGGATGAGCAGATCGGTGTCAACATCGTGAAGCGCGCCCTGGTCGAGCCGTTGCGTCAGATCGCCGAGAATGCCGGCGAAGAAGGCGCAATCGTTCTGGGCAAAGTGAACGATGCCAAGGACACGAACTTCGGCTACAACGCCCTGACCGGCGATTACGAAGACCTGGTCAAGGCTGGCGTGCTGGATCCGACCAAAGTAGTGCGCACCGCACTGCAGAACGCCGGATCGATCGCGTCCCTGATGCTGACCACCGAAGCCCTCGTGGCGGAGATCCCGGAAGAGAAAAAGGGAGCTCCAGCCGGCGGCGGACACGGCGGCGGCGGTATGGAAGGCATGTACTAAGAAGCTGTCAGCTATCAGCTCTCAGCTTTCATCTAGATCAAAAGCCCTGCGCGGAAGCGCGGGGCTTTTGCTTTTTGTGGTGACACGAACTGTGTGGGACTGGGATCGGAGCCTGCCTTGAGCGAAGTCGAAGCGACCCGGTCGGGGCGAGCGAAGCTCGGCTGAGGGCTTGGTCTGGAAGAATCCAACAGCAAAGGCTTGTCGAGCTTTTCGCTCGGCCTGGACGGGTCAGAGACCCGTCCCTACACAGGCTTTGGTTGGGACGGCTCGTCCCGGATTTCTTTGAGTTCGGGGTCGAGGAGCCACCAGGCTTCGCGGAAAGTTTCGAAGCGGGAACCTTTTTTGCTGCCGTGGGGATAGAACCACAGATTTTTGCAGGGCGAAAAAGACTCGACCGGGAGCACGTACCAGAGATTGAGCGGGACGATGTAGGCGATGATGCAATCGATGTCGTCGGCGGTGAGGGCGACCATTTTGCGCTTCACGTAGACGTAGGTATGGACGGCGTATCCGCGATGGCTTTCGTAGGCGGTGGAGCGGACCTGCACGCGCCAGAAGCGGCGTCCGGCGTCGAGGATGTAGTCGTAGCGGTCGCTGTCTCCCCAGGGTTTGGCGACGCCGAAGCCCAGGCTGACGGCTTTCTGCATGAACGCAAGTTCCGCGATCTCTCCGCGGCGCTTGGGAGGCAGAGCATGGCGCTGGTTAGTGGCGGGACGTCGCGGAAGGGGGCGCGCTTTGGGTTTATCCATTACTTAACCTGATTTCGAGTGGCCTGATTTGTCTATATCCGTGCTCCTAATACAAAAGGCGCAGCTTTTGGGCTGCGCCTTCTTTGGTCTTCTATTTTAAGGATAGCAGGATGGGTGGGGGGAATGGGACATGGATGTACTAACTATGGCGTGTTTGGGGAGAAGGAGTTAGGGGGAATTGGGTGGGTTTGGGGGCTTGACAGGACATTGGAGCGGGGGAACGGCCACACTCAAGCCAAGACCAGGCTTCACTCGGGCCACCCGCGTCATCTTTTATTCCCTTGTGCTACTTCGTAGCGTAAACAGCGGATATAGACTTGCCTTCTTCGATAGCCTCACAAATCATGTGAGCATCCGCACGTGATAACCCAATATCTTCCAAAACTCGTGCAGCGCGCTGGGTGCTTGTGCACGGTCTTTGTCGGTGGTCAAAAATTTCTTGGGTACCGCCATCCCTTCACGCAACACGCTAACATCTGTTTCGGTCATTTGAAAGTCATAACGGACCTTGGGCCAAACAACGGGCACGGCGGGCGGCGGCGGGTCGCCCTCGTCCAACGAAAAGCCCATCGGAATGTTGCCGTACAATCCGGCAGCCAAGAAAAGGCTCCGCAAGGAAAGCTTGTGCGCACTTGGCTTTTGCGACACCACGGAAAGTAGATGCTGCTGTGGGTCTAAATCACGAACCGCGTAGTGATGCGGATGATTGCTGAAAATAATCATGCAATAGGGATCCACGTCATTGTGCTGCTTCTTAATTCTGTCTAGCATGATCTGCAGGGGGCGAGATATTGTGTTTCCCGCCTGCCGCCCTAACACCCTTTCCGCCAATTTGAACGGCAGATTAACGTCCACAAAGATCACGAGAGGGTGGTTTGGGTTTTTCGCCACTGCGTCATTGATTAGGGGCGTGAGCCGTAACTGCGGCCTATCTTCTGGCGTACCCTGCATCGCTAGTACACCAGCGCGATGCCTACTTTTCGCTTCGACCGATAGAAGCTGGCCCGTTGGTGCGTGCCTTACGGTAAATTCTGCGTGGCGGGCGCTCCCATCTTTCTCGTTTTCGTGTTGCACTGTGAACCCCGCCCGATAGCAAGTCGCTTCAGCGAAGAGTTCATGGCGTGCACCCTGAAACAGTTCCCGATTCTTCAGCCGTTGTAGGAATTCGTCATCAAGCCCGCCGTTGTCGGCGACGACGTAAAGGTCGTACGCGAAGCAACTATATGCTGCCAATGCACCACAGGGCAGCGCCACCCGGCTCCCATCAGGTTGAGCTGGCTGATTGTTGATGTACGCTACTCCTTGCGCGCGCCAAGTAATGATTGGATGGCGCTCTGCTTCTGGCTTCGCTGCTTCTGCTTTGCACCATTCAAGGCCAAGAACCTGCGGCACGTAGTCACGGAGAAAATCGGGAAAGAACTTCCATTTGTCCGAATAGTAGATTCTGTTGCGCACCGTGACCATTCGGTGGCCTTGATGCACCATTGAATACTGCGGCCTTATTTGACCAAAATGTGCAGACGCGTTCCTGCTCCTTGCGCTCCTTTTTCTTCAAACACATGAATTGCCTTCTCGCGCAATTCTGGTGGGGCTTCCTTCCAGGCTTTTCCATCTTTCGACGACATTACTCGGGGATCGGCGGGACTTATTATTTTCGGGCCAGCAACATTTTTTGAACTTTAGGCCGCTTCCACAACTGCACGGGTCATTGCGCCCAAGCTTCCAAGTGCAATCTCCTATTCTCTCTATTTTTTTCTTGCCGCTACTCATTCAAATCCTAGGTTAATTCTTTCATGCACGGGTGGCCCATTCAAGCCCGGTTTTGGCTTGAGTGGGGATGTTCACACGTCACAGACTCGGACCGACGAACAAACCAGATTGTCCTCACGCCATGGGGACTGATGTGTTTTCGCCACAGCGGGCAGAGTCATTCCGTCACATTCTGCTGTTATCACCGCCGTCGACCTTCACTCTCGCTCACAACAGCAGGTCCCTCCACTCCACAGATCATGGCGTTCGCGACGATCTGTTCCGGTCGGGATGACAGAGTTGGGGAATATGGACTCCCACTCAATCCAAAAGAGGGCTTGAATGGGCCACCCACCGTTCTACTTTAGGCGAGAGTTGAGGTGGCGCCACGGACCTGAAGGGAGCCTGCCGATTCTCACATTTGCTGGCAGTATAAGCGGGCCGCTGAACGTCACCTCAACAGCGGCACTGGGTGTCCCGACGAATTGATCTCCAGACTGGAATGTCTTTGGGCCACGGGGCTCTTCTGTCCATGTGAACATCGCGGGGAGCCTGAGTTGTACCGGCAATAACGCGGCTCGACGGCAGGATTTGAATTAATTAAGGATTGAAAATCGATTTTTAAAATTGCAGGATGCTCCGACCGATATCGCTCGAAGTGGCGGACACCATAATGATGGGACCCGCATCAGTGCCTGGCCAAAAAAAGATTCTTCGATTTAGGCTCTCGATGAACTGCTCGAATGTATAGCCAGTCGGCAACGACAGGTTTCCTCTATGTAGAGGCGCTTGGTCGCGAATGAGAATTACAGTATCGCTTACAGTTAGTCGTTCATCTACAGGGCGTCGTATTGTTAACAAGTCTTCACGCGCAGCATGTTCAATCCAAGTCGCTGCCGACAGAAGCTCATTCGTCTGGATAATATGGTCAACGTTTGACCAATCGGTCAGATGATATAGATAGGGTCTAACACGTGCATAGGTTCGAATTTCCATTCTGGATCTCATGCTACATCAACCCGAAAGACCTTTCGGTGGGTGGCCCACTCAAGCCCGGTTTTGGCTTGAGTGGGGATGTTCACAGTCACAGACTTGGACCCGAGAACAAACTAGATTGCCCTCATGCCATGGGGACTGACACGTTTTCACCACAGCGGGCAGAGTCATTTCGTCACATTCTGCTGTTACCACCGCCGTCGACCTTCACCGTCGCTCACAAACAACAGCAGATCCCTCCACTCCGCAGATCATCGCATTCGCGATGATCTGTTCCGGTCGGGATGACAAAGTTGGGAAATATGAACTGCCCCATCAAGCCAAAGGCGGGCCCTTCGACAGGCTCAGGGCAGGCTTTGAATGGGCCACCCGTCTCGGGCCGGAAGAGAAAGCACAAGGTCCCTCGACTTCGCTCGGGATGACAGTGCGTAGATGGCTTGTTTTGCCGAGCTTTGCTCGGCTGGGCAGATGGGGACATCCTTCGACTTCGCTCAGGACAGGTTCTGCCCCTACGTGGGTCGTGGCGGAGCAGCTAGGCTGGGGGCGATTCCCTTTCCCACCCTTTCACAAAGTACGTGAAAGGATGGGGCACCCGCCGCCGGTCCGTTCACCCGCCCTATACTCATTGGATTCGATGTCTCTGGAAAGGGAGTTGCAATGAAGATTCGAGATTTCCTACTCGTCCTGATGATTGGTCTGGCGCCTGCGATGTTCGGGCAGGATAAACCCGCACAAGCATCTCCGGGCGCTGGCGCTGGAAACCAGATGCGGGCCGAACAACGTCAAAAAATGATGGAGATGCATAGACAAGAGATGGAAGCCATGAGGGCCGACATCGAGAAGATGAAGTCGTCGCTGGCTCAGATGAAGGCTAACCTTTTCACGATCAAGGATACGAACGAGTTCTCACGCTGGCGAGACAATGTGGATTTGTGGGAGACGGTAATTGCCCACATGGACAGATTGCAAAAGAACATGGACTCGATGCAGCCCGGCATGATGAAGGGCCATGGCGTGGGGGGCGCGCCTGCCGCTCCGTCAATCGAAAAGAAACCTGAATAAGGGGTGGCTTTGAATGGCACCCGACTCGACCTGTTACTGCCTTTTTTGCGGCAATCCGTCTGGTTGATCTTGCGGCTGCACATCCAAGTCGTTTATAACGGGATTGCCTTGGGGAATGCGGAGGTAGAAATGCAAGATCTCCAACCTAGTGATCGAATTGAACTGTTCTACGAAGACGCCCCTGCCAAGAAGATTCGCGCGACAGTCTCCCGTTTGTTGACTTGCCGGGAAGAAGGAATGGGCATTGCGGTTGAAGACTATGCTGCTTTGTGGATCGAGATCATCGTGGATGAGCCAACCGACATGGATGCCAGCCAGGTTGTATTGTTTAACACGGACTATCGCTATCGGCTAAACGGCCGCCAGGTGAGTCTCCGCAAGTGCGAAGGTGCGGCGCCGGGCGTATAATTTTCGAGTCAGACATCCTGCTGAAATTCTGTTTGTAAACTCAATCTCACCTAGAAACCACAGAGGAGAAGCCATGTCCCATCATTACTCCGGCCCCGAATTTGGGTTTCCCCACGGGGACGCCCGCCTGGACTTTACCGATCTCTACGCTTTCCCGAAGCCTGGGGATGCCAGCAAGACGATCCTGATTATGAACTTTCATCCGTCGCGTCGGCGCCAACCCGCCGGGACCCACCAGCGCTGACGCCTTTTCGCCTGACGCGATTTATGAACTCAAGATCGATACGAACGGCGATAACGTCGCAGATATCGCATACCGGGTGCGATTCACCTCCGCTAAGGACGGGACGTCAGACGGCGACGCTTCGCCGGGTTGAGGGCGCGGCGGCCGCTG
Organism: Terriglobia bacterium; assembly: GCA_963765715.1. Classification (GTDB taxonomy): domain Bacteria; phylum Acidobacteriota; class Terriglobia; order Terriglobales; family Acidobacteriaceae; genus JAIQFF01. The sequence continues at coordinate 345,583 of CAVXXN010000004.1, read as the reverse complement.
GAACAGGTGACGACGGGCAGGTGATGATTGAGGGCGTGCCGGTCTCGACTGGGAAGGAGACACGGGTAACAGAGGCTGGTGATCACCGCTTCTTCGCCGGCTGGCGCAGCGATCCCTTTTTCTTCGACGTAGGTGGCGCCCTGAACAACCTGCAATTTACCGGGGAGGATGGCTTCGTCGACGCGGACGTGTGCAGCATCGTGCTGGAAGTGCCCAACTCTGCCTTCGGTACTAAAAAGATCGGCATATGGGTTCGCACCCTGGACGGCTCGAGCGGGAAATGGGTTCAGGCGGATCGCGGTGCGCGTCCACAACAAACGCCCTTTCTTGCGGGCGAGGCGAACGCCGCCTACCTTGGTGCGGAGCCGAAGGACGATGCCCAGTTCGTCCCCGTCTTCGCGCATGCGCTGGAGCATACCGGTGGATATACGCCGGCAGAAGCAACCCGCGCCGCCGGGACTCTGCTGCCGGACGTCCTCCAAGTATGATTCCACGCGGCCGGCGGTGTTCCCGAACAATGGCCGGGCACTCACCGACGATGTCGTAATTTCTTCCTTCCTATCCTCACGAACGGAAAGGTGACCGACGACAAGGTTGGACCACACAAAGACCTGCTCGCGGAATTCCCCTATGTGGGCGCACCGCACAAGGCTCGGGGTGCGGGTAAGGTGGCCGCGTAACAGACTACTCGAAAGGACTGCGCTGGCACGTTAAAAGCCCCGTCCAAGCTAACTTGGACGGGGCATCTTCAAGTGTGTGTCTTAGAAAACAGCAGGTCCCTCGACTCCGCTCGGAATGACAGTTGAGTGGAAGGTGGTGGCGTCCCGCTACTACCCTTCGCAAAGCAGCTGAACTGTTGGCGTGGTCAGGTTTTAACCTCCCGTCCAAGCTTAACTTGGACGGGGGCCCGGCACCCTGCCGAGCGACGCCCTCCATCAAAAACGCTGCCGAGGTTTGCCCGGCCTGGACGGGTCGTAGACCGTCCCGACACGAGCTCTGGTGGTTTTACTTTCTCGGTAATGGCTGGAAGATTGCGAAGACTGCGCTTTGCGGATCGGCAATTATTGCGAAGCGGCCTACACCTTCCATGGTCATGGGTTCGAGATGGAACTTCGCGCCGGATTGCCTGGCTTTCGCGGCGGTGGCGTCGCAGTCCGAGACCTGAATGTATGGCAGCCAGTGCGAAGGGCCTGGCGGACGATGCTGGGCTGGCGGGGCGCCTCCTATAAATTGGTCGCCATTTTTGATGTGCAGGTAGCCTGAGGAATCGCGCTCCGCTTTCTCGAATTTCCATCCGAAAAGACTGGAATAGAATTTCGTCGCCTTGTCGGGATCGGACGTGTTCAGGTCGGCCCAGCAGAGAGTGCCGTCGACCGCAGTCACCGCGTTGGCTTTCTGCTTGGCTTGCCACAATGAGAACGTGGCCCCGGCCGGGTCCTGTACAACCGCCATGCGGCCAGCATCGAAAACGTCGAACGGGGGCGCGATGATCTTGCCGCCCAGTTCGGCAGCGCGCTTCGCGGACAAGTCTGCGTTCTCCACCGCGATATAAATGCCCCAGTGCGGGGGAACGCCATGCGCCTGCTGGTCCTTGCGCAGGGTGTACGCGGCAGTGCCGGCGCCGCGGTCTCCGATGTTGAACATGGTGTAGACCTCGCCGGGCCCCATGGTCATGTCGGCGGGAGACCATCCGAAAAGATTGCTATAAAACTTCTTGGCAGCGCCCTGATCCGTGGTGGCCAGTTCGAGCCAGCAAAAAGAGTGGACGGGATATTTATCGATGAGGGTCATGGGGAAAGTATACAAAAGCAGCGGTCGGTGGGCAGTGTTCTGTGAGCAGATTTTTTGGGGTCTAAGTTGAGGCGAGTTTTACCTGTTAAAGATCTGCGGCATTGGCATTGCTAATTTAGAGTGACAGCACGTCTTAGGCTGCCGCTACTATCGGTCCCACTGCTGGATCGCAATTTGCACAGATCGGCAGCGGCATCGTCCACGATTTTTCGTTTCCCGGCAAGAAAAATGTGGCGAACTTTTGCGTCATCTGCTTGCCACAATGAAGACAGACCTGCGGCGGCATGCCGGACAGAGCATTTAGCCATCCCTCCACAACCCGCGTGGTTGTGCTGTCGTTTGTAGAACCCTTTTTTCTCATGACACCATGGTAGGCGCATGGGAAGTGCATTACTGAGCGGTATTGCCCATTATGTGAGCGCCGTCGCCACGCCTTTAGGCAATCGCCCTGATTACTGCTTGACCTAAACGCAAGGTCCCTCGACTTCGCTCGGGATGACAGTTGGACGTTTGGAATCACAGTCGGCACGACTCCGTCTGGGACTGCATGTTTCGTGACCGCAACAGCAAGGTCCCTCGACTTCGCTCGGGATGACAGTTGGTGTGTATAGCTCCGACGGCTTGGTTCTAGAGTGGGGAGAGTTCGTCTTCACCTTCTTTGTTTTCTTTTTGTTCTTTCGCGAAGCGCGATTCCAGGAACCTTCTGGCTAGATCCTGGCCTCCTAAACCGAAGGCGATGGCCAGGCCCAGCATTACCGCTCCCATGACGATGGCGAAGGCCAGGAGCATGGTGGAGTCGGCGAGTCCCAGTTCCTCAAAAACCGCGGACGCGGTGAAAATAGTGATCATGATGCGCACCGAGGAGCTGAGGAGGCGCGGCGACGGCATGTCGGTGTTGACGGCCCACAGGAGCGCAGCGCGAGAGAAGAAGCTGGCGGCAAGCAGTCCGAAGAAAAGGAAGAACAGGGCAACGATCAGGCGTGGCAGGAAGATGAAAAAGCGGGTGACGTATTCCTGCATCCCCAGAATGCCGAGGGCGCTGATACCAAGGAGTACGAAGCCGAGCCACGCGATCCAGAAGGCAAAGCGGCTGACCAGTTCGGTGGAAGATGGAAGCGCGGCCTTGTTGAGAAGTTGAGTGGCGCCGGCGCCTTCGGAAAGTTTATCGAACTTTACCAGGCGCAGGATACTGCGCAGGGTCCACTTGAGGATGTAAGCGATGAGCCAGCCCAGAAGCACGACCACCAGCATCGCCATGAGGCGGGGCAGGAAGCGCGCGAATTCGCGGATGAGTTCCTGCGTGGCCTGAGTCAGTTCGTTCACAATCATTTCGCGCATCGTGTCCTCACTTCCTTCCGTTCCATTGTTCGACCAGGGACGGTTTTAGACGTTCGCACGTCAGGCAAAAGTTTTCGACGTTCTGTTCAACTTCCTCGCCGGAAGAGTCGCGGTTCTCGACCAGAAAAGTGAACGCTCTTCCTCGATAAAGCGGGGCCAGGGCCTGGACGATGTGGTCGCGACTGATGACGGACTTGTGATACGAAGCGGCAAATTCGTAGACGGTGCGAGCCCAGAGTTCGTCGCCGAAGGAGAATTCGTCCTCTTCGAGGGAGGCGATTCTTTGCAGCTCGGAGATTGTGGCAGGAGAAAGGATCTGTTTGAGCACCGGCTCCAGCTCGGCAACGCCGGAATGGAACATTCCCAACAGCCGCTTGCGATTGATGCGCAGCGGTTCGAGCGTTACCTCTTCCCCGGCGGCCAGCGTGGGGATGGGCTGGGAGTCGGCGCCCGCGCTCCAAAGTTGGTAGTTGGGTTCGAGCGACCAGAAGAGAGCGCCGGCGGTCTGGCGCATGGCCGCCACCAGGTCGGCCGAACGGGCATCCAAGTGGGGTTTGGCGCCGAGAAAGGTTTGCGCCAGACGGAATCCTCCGGTGATAGCGGAGATCGTCATGGAAATTTCGGTACCGGTACGGCCGGCTTCATGGGTCCAGATTTCCTGTCCAAGAAAGTGATTGCCGAGCAGTCCGGAGAATGCAAATTCCGCAGCGTAGGGCTCCTTCACACGCTTGCCGTAAAAGGCGCGGGTCATGGGATAGGCAAGATTGCGAATCAGCAGACCGTCGAACTTATGGCGGCGGTAGAGCGGAGTGATGAAATCATAGGTGCCCTGGAATACGGGACGAAGGAGTCGCTCGATCCAATCGGGTTCGATGGTGGTTGACTCAGGCGACACGACGGCGACGGCAGAGGCACGCAGGAGTTCGGCGGAGGCCAGAATTGTACGGAGAGCGGTGCCGGTAGATGGCTCTCCGGGATATTCCGAGCTGATGCAGTGCAGAGTACGCAGCGCATGAAGGTCGGCAGACACCTGGAGGTCGTTGATGGAAGCGCCGCGAACGAGTTCTGGAGTCTGGTCGCGCGAGCCTCCGTCGGCATTGACGATGACGGCACGCTCGCGGGGGAAATACTTCAACAAACCGGCACGAATAGTCTGCACGACCTGACCGACGGTGGCGGCGTTGTTGTAGGTAGGCACGCCGACGAGGATGTCCGCTTCGCCGACGTTGATCAGCTGGCGGAGAAACTCATCAGTCAGAATGCTTTCGTCGGCCAAATCCTAGCCTCACCCAAGTCGTGCTGCAGTTAGATGTCAGGTTGCGGATGCAAGTTCCCGGTTCTCAGATCTTGCGCAGGCGGAACCAGTAAAACTGATATGGACCCAAGGTTAACAGGTACGGTAGATCACCTATCCGGGGAAAGATATTTCTACCGAACATTTCAATCAGAATATTGCCTTTAAAACGGCGCAGATCAAGTTCCACCGCCTGCGCGGTACTCGAAAGGTTGTTCACAATCAGAATGCACTCTTTATCCAGCTGGCGAACGTAAGCCAGGATGCGATGGTTCTCAGGATAAAGAAATTCGATCGATCCGCGGCCGAAAACCGGAGTGGACTTGCGCACCTTGACGATGCGTTTCATCCAGGAGAGCAGCGAGTGGTCGAAGCGTTTCTGCGACTGGACGTTGACCGCCTGATAGCCGTACACCGGATTGAGCATGAGCGGTGAGTACAGGCTTTCGGGGTCGGCAGTGGAGAAGCCACCGTTCCAACCGCCGTCCCACTGCATGGGAGTGCGCACGCCGTTGCGGTCGCCGAGATAGATGTTGTCCCCCATGCCGATTTCGTCGCCGTAATAAATGATGGGCGTGCCTGGGAGCGACATCAACATGCCATTCATGAGCTCTATGCGACGGCGGTCATTGTCGAGCAAAGGAGCCAATCGGCGGCGGATACCCACATTGATCCGCATGTGCCGGTCGCGAGCGTACTGGTCATACATGTAGTCGCGTTCCATGTCGGTGACCATCTCAAGAGTGAGCTCGTCATGGTTGCGGAGGAACAGGCACCACTGGCACGGGCCCGGAATTTGTGGTGTCTGCTTGAGAATTTCGGTGATGGGCTTGCGGTCTTCCAGCTTGAGGCCCATGAACATTCTGGGCATCAATGGAAAATGAAAAGCCATGTGAAATTCGTCGCCGTCACCATCGCCAAAGTAGGCGCGAAGGTCAGCGGGCCACTGGTTGGCCTCGGCCAGCAACATCTTGCCGGGATAATGTTTGTCCAGTTTGGCGCGCAGCTCTTTCAGAACCGCATGGGTCTCGGGCAAGTTCTCGCAGGATGTGCCTTCGCGTTCGACCAGGTAGGGAACGGCGTCGAGGCGGAACCCATCCACCCCCATCTCGACCCAAAACTGCATCACCTTCCACATTTCTTCGCGGACAGCAGGATTGTCGTAATTCAAGTCCGGCTGGTGACTGAAAAAGCGATGCCAGTAATAGGATTTGGAAACCGGGTCCCATGCCCAGTTGGATAGTTCGGTGTCCACAAAGATGATGCGAACCCCCTGGTACTTGGTGTCGGTTTCGCTCCACACATACCAGTCACGGCGCGGGTTGTCGTGCGAGCTACGCGACTCCTGAAACCAGGGATGCTGATCGGAGGTGTGATTAAACACCATTTCCACGATCACGCGAATATTCCGTTCATGCGCGGCTTTTAGAAAGATCTTGAAATCGTCGAGATTGCCATAGTTGGGATGGATGGTGTGGTAGTCGGCGATGTCGTATCCATCGTCCTTCAGCGGCGAGGGGAAGAATGGCATCAACCAGACGGCGTTAATCCCGAGTTCCTGCAAGGTAGTCGAGTTTCTGCGCCAGGCCGCGGAAGTCGCCTATTCCGTCAGCGTTAGTGTCGAAGAACGTGCGGACGTGGACCTGGTAGATGATTGCGTCCTTGTACCAGAGCGCGTCCTGAGGCAATGCCAAGTTCTGTTCTCCGTTCCCTAGCCTGCTGCGGCTTCCTGACTCTGTCGTTCCAGTGACACGACGCCGAGAGAGGAGTGCCGTTCAGGCAAAATAGTCAATACCACCTTCGCTCCGCACGCGCCTTCGTATCAGGAAGATATGCGCGGGCAGCCGCTGAGGATTGAGTTCGATGTAATTGCGCGGACCTCGCCAGACGTAGTGGGTGTCGGTGAGCAAATCATGCACCTGATATGGCTGGCGCGGGTCGAGATGGAACGCGTCCAATGGCAAGTCCACCCACGCTGATTGCGTGCGAGCGGGATCCAGATTTACGACGGTGACGATTATGTTCAGGAGGTCGTCGGTCATTTTGCTATACACGATGATCTGGTCGTTATCTGCGAGATGAAACTTCAGGCTGCCGTCGCTTTGCAGAGCGGGGTTCTCGCGGCGAATTTTGTTCACCTGCGTGATCAATTTTGACAAGCTCCCCGGACTGTTCAAATCCCAGGTGCGAAGCTGGTATTTCTCCGAGTCGAGATATTCCTCGCTACCCGCGGCGATGGCGCGATTTTCGCCGAGCTCGAAAGCTGGACCGTAAATTCCATAGTTGGCACCGAGGGTAGCAGCGAGAACAAGGCGCATCATGAATGCAGGCGGGCCACCGTGTTGAAGGAAATCTGTGAGAATGTCGGGCGTGTTGGGCCAAAGGTTGGGGTGAAAGAATTCGCGGACTTCAGTCTGGGTAAGCTCCTCAAAATATTCGACGATTTCCGCTTTGGTGTTGCGCCACGCAAAGTAAGTATATGACTGGGTGAAGCCGAGTTTGGCCAGCTCGTACATGACTTTAGGACGGGTAAAGGCTTCGGCGAGAAATAACACTTCCGGATGACGCTCCTTGACGCTCGTGATCAACCACTCCCAAAAGTCGAACGGCTTGGTGTGCGGATTGTCCACGCGAAAAATTCGAACACCCTGCTCAATCCAGTACAGGACAACGCTTCTCAGCTCCTCCCAAAGGGCTTGACTCTGGCTGGTTTCAAAGTCAATGGGAAAGATGTCCTGATATTTCTTGGGAGGATTTTCCGCGTACTGCACTGAGCCATCGGGCCGCATGCGGAACCACTCCTTGTGTTCCTTTACGTACGGATGGTCCGGGGCGCATTGATATGCGAGGTCGAGGGCTACTTCCAAACCGAGCTGTTTTGCGCGGGAGAGTAGAAGCTTGAAGTCGTCAATCGTTCCCAATCGGGGATCGATAGCCTTGTGTCCGCCTTCGGGCGCGCCGATCGCCCACGGACTGCCAACGTCATCGGGTGCAGCCTTTTCGACATTGTTCTTTCCCTTGCGATTGGTGCGGCCGATTGGATGAATGGGCGGCAGATAGACCACGTCGAATCCCATCCCGGCGGCGTATTCCAACCGGTTGGTGCAATCCCGCAACGTACCGTGCTGCCCAGGTTTGGTGGAACAGGAGCGCGGGAACATTTCGTACCAGGCACTGAACCGGGCTTTTTCACGGTCCACTACTACCGCCAGTTCCCTGCCGAACGCTGTCGCGCGACGGCGATCAGCGTTCTGGATCATCAACGCCTGTAACTCGGGGCTCAGAGCCATCTTGAGAGCACCGGGCATGTCTCGAACGGCTAGCCTCTTTATCTCTTCGGAGCGAATGGCGAGGAAACCTCTATCCTTGCGATTCGCGCGCTGCGCGGTAGCCTCGATCAGCTGGACCCCAACCAGAATGTCCACTGAAAGATCCTGCTTGGCGTCGAACTTCTTGACGATGTCGCGACTCCAAGTAAGGAAACGGTCGGTCCAGGCTTGCAAGGTATAAAGATGACGGCCCTCGGTCTCAACAAGGAACTCGCCCTGCCAGGCGTCGTTCACCAGCGCTTCCATGGGAACTTCCTGCCATTCAGGGCGGGAAGCAGGCCGATGGCGCAGGACGGCGTACAGAACATCGTGGCCGTCGGCAAAAATGTCGGCAGTCACGTGGACACGCTCACCCACGGTGCGTTTGATGGGAAAACGGCCGCAGTCAATTTCTGGCTGCACGTTCTCAATCACAACTTTTCTGGCAAACCCAGCTTTGCTAGTGGTGTTGTCCTCGGCTTTGATCTCTCCGTTAGTGATTGATCCGCCAGTCATTGCCAAATCCGATCGCCAGAGTTGTAAGTTTGCGCCGTTCCGTCAGAGATACAGCAAGAGCAGAGACGTGCCTCTGAGGCACGCCGACGGTGAAAAGATTGAATAATCAGCTTGTTTTAGAAATTTATCACAGGGAATGGCGGGTTGCGCGGCAGTAGGACGTAGCTGGTTCACGGTGACTCAGATGAGATAACGGGGGCACTGGGCTTTCTGGCTTTTCCGTTTTGGGTGGGCAATTTCGTGAGATAGAGACCGCCGAGGGCGGGACGCCATCGGGACAGCCGGCAGGATGCCGGCGCTACGTATTTAGGTAAATGGCTACTTCGAAGGGAGCTAAAGACACGGAACCGTCTGAGTTTGCCGATAGGCTTTCGGCGGGGCGTATGGCGGAGGCGCCGCCGTAAGGCGAGTCACCGGTGAACAAGGCGAGTTGCCAGGAGTTCGATCCGCGGGTGATGAGAATGCTCTGATTTATGTCGGATAAATTGCAAACCAGTAGCGCTGCATTTCCTGTCGGATCTGTTCGTTTCATGATGAAAAACTTTAAGGTTTCATCGAATTTAATTTGGGTGAGGTCTTTGCGGCAGCTGCCGAGGCTTGGGTGTTTTTTGCGCAAGGCGATCAAGTCGCGATAAAGACGCAGGATTGGTACATGAGCCGGGTTTTCGAGCTTGGACCAGTCGAGCTTGCATTGGTCGAAAGTAGTTTGGACCTGGGGATCGACGAACTCGCTTTCAGAGAAATGCGCTGCGAGTTCCTTCTTGCGACCTTCGGTCACGGCAATGGCGAGATCACGATCTTCGAAACCGGTAAAGAAGAAAAACGGCGCGGTCTCCCCATACTCCTCGCCCATAAAAAGCAACGGCAGGAAAGGAGAACAGAGGGTGAGCACCGCAGCCAGTTTCTGCTGTTGTGAAGATACGAGAGTCGAGAGACGCTGGCCGCGGCTGGTGTTGGCAATCTGATCGTGATTCTGAATGAAGCCTACGAATTGTTCTCCCGGACGATCTGTTGATGAGTTGCCATACCGGCGACGGCGATAGCGCGAGTATTTGCCATCGAAGACGTAGCCTTCGCGAATGCATTTGGCGAGATCGGCAAGCTTGCCGAAATCCATCAGGAAGCCTTCTCGCGCGCCGGTGAGGAATGCATAAAGCGCATGATGAAAATCGTCGTGCCATTGCCCGTCGAGGGCATAGCCCCCGGAGGCGCGCGGGTTGATGATGCGGACGTCTTCGAGATCGCTTTCGGCGATGATCCAGGCTTGCCGCTTCAACTTCTGCGCCTGCTTCTGGAATGCGTCTGGATAATTCCGCAAGAAGATGATTAGCGCCGAAATCATAAATGCCGTGGATGGCGTCGAGGCGGAGGGCGTCCACGTGATATTCGGTGAGCCAGTAAAGTGCATTGTCGATTACCCAGCGGCGCACTCCGTCGCTATCGGGTCCATCAAAGTTGATGGCCTTGCCCCATGGAGTCTGATAGGCGTCAGTGAAACAGGGAGCGTACTCAGGAAGATAGTTCCCTTCCGGACCGAGGTGGTTGTACACCACATCCATGACGACGGCGAGGCCGCGGGAGTGGCAGGCGTCGACAAGCTTTTTCAGTCCTTCCGGACCGCCGTATGTAGATTGCGGAGGGTACAGGCTGGCACCGTCGTATCCCCAATTACGACTTCCAGGAAATTCCGCAACCGGCATGATTTCGATGGCGGTGATGCCGACGTCGCGGAGATAGGGCAGCCTGGGAATTACGCTTTCGAATGTGCCTTCGGGTGTGAAGGTGCCGGCGTGAAATTCGTAGATGATCAAGTCTTTTAGAGGAATTCCCTTCCAGCCCTGATCGGACCAGCGGAACGAGGCAGGATTGACGATGCGAGAGGCTCCATGAACGCCGTGTGGTTGCCAGCGTGAAACAGGGTCAGGGCGTTCGCGATCGCCGTCGAGGACGTAGAAGTAGTCCGCTCCTTCATTGACTCCAGCAACCGTCGCCTCAAACTCGCCAAAGGATTCGCCTTCGGACGATTGCGAAGGTGTCATGGGAATGAGCTTAGGTTTGTCACCCAGGAGCCGCACTTCGAGCTTTTTGATCTTCGGAGCCCAAACGCGGAATTGCACCTGACCATCTGACTGGACGTTGGCTCCGAATCGAAGCTTCCAAAGCTGTCGGAGGAGTCTGCCAGTGGATTCTTATCCGCCATTGGAAGCATCCTCGGTGGCATCCTCTTGCGCTGACTTGCCGTTTGATCCGGAATTGATCAGTAATGCAATCGGCAGGTGTGCAAAAGCATCGGCGACGGGGAGAATCAAGGTGCCATTGCGCCTGACAGGAGTGATAGTTCGACCGGTAAACAGGTCGCGATACGACCCTGCGGGAAGTTGCTTTCGCACGATGATTTCCGTGTTTCCCCAGAGCTTCGAGGCCGACGGGAAGGCGCGTTTGAGCTTCGAGTTGGGCAAAGAAGCGTCCAGCAAGCATGACGACGGTGGTATCGCGGAAGGAACGGGCGAATGCGATCAGATGCTTGTTTCTGTCTCCGCTCGCGCGCAACGGCAAGTAGCTTCCCTTGGCGAACAGAGCGCGGTTGTCGCGGCGGAAACATAGGGCGGAGCGGGTAATGAAAAGTTTGAGGCTGCCATCTGTGGGCTCGGCGACCAAACGATCAACCAAAGGAGCGGGATTGTCGGATTCGGCGGCGCGGAGGCGGGCCAGAAGAGTTTGCAGCCGGTGGTAGTCCACCGCGCGGCGGTTGTCCGGGTCGGCGAGGCTGAAGTTCCAAACCTCAGTTCCCTGGTAGAAATCCGGCAGGCCCGGCGATGTGATCTTGAGCAGAGTTTGCGAGAGTGAGTTGAATATTCCGGCGGTGGCGATCCTGGCCTGGAACGGAACGAAATCATCGAAAAACGCTTTGCTGATCGAGCGGTCGAGCAATGCGTCAAGAAAACTGTGAAATGCAGCCTCGTACTCGGTATTGGGACTGACCCAGCTGGTGTTCACTTTGGCCTCGCGCAGGGCCTTTTCCATGTAGCCGTGAATCCGGCCGACGAATTCGCGGTGCTCTTCGCTGTTCATCGGCGCAAGGGGCCATGCTCCGATGAGGGTCTGGTACAGAAAGTATTCTTCGTTTGCGCTGGGAACGAATTCACCGGCCACTTGAATTTTCTTGTCCTGATTCAGCAACTGCCAGGCACGAATGGCGCGATACCACTCCGCTGGAATTTCCGAGAGCACATTGATTCGCGCGCGTACGTCCTCGCTTCGTTTCGTGTCGTGCGTGGAACTGGCGAGCATTGCGTTCCGCCACGAAGTGCGGCGGGCAGAATTTTTTCCGTGAAAGTGGGCAAGAGGAACTCCGAAAGTTTCAGGAGAGCCTCCGACTTCGTTCAACGAGAGCAACGGACAGTAACGGTAAAACGCCGTGTCCTCCAGACCCTTGGCCATGACCGGACCGGTGAGTTGCTGGAAGCGCATGACGAACAGACGGCGCTCGGCCCGCTCGGCGTCGCCGATACTGTCCGGATCTTTGAGTAAGCAGCAGATCCTGGATGAAATCAAAAACCGATCCGCTGGTTGCGGGATTGCGGCGCTTGGCTGCTTTGATGGCGATGCGAATATTGCGGTCGTCCTGGTCGTCGGGATGCTTCGTATCGCCGCTGGATATAAGTTCGATAGACAGGAAAGCAGGCGATAACTTCGCGCAATGCGTCGCGCAAGCTTTCCAGAGTAAAATCGCGAGAGCGCCGATGCTGCTCGGAAATGCGGTCAAGGCGGCGGGAGAGCACGTTGAGTTCGCTGGACATGGATACCTGCATGACCAGGCGCTTGCTCTCATAGATGAGGTCGGCATAGCTCTGCGACCATCCGGTGAATTGGCGGTAGAGGCGATGGAAGACGTGCTTTCGGGAACCGTCGACGAATACGCCGTTGAGAAGATTCAGGAAGCCGTAGCCGGTGGTTCCCTCGATCGCCCATGCTTGTCCGCAGTTCTTCATTCTTCACCAGGATTTTTTCCGCGGCGACGTACAGGTGACGCCGCACGCCATTGGCGGAGCGATTGACAATGCCACCGGGAGGCGGGGCTTGCGCCTGGAGATCCTGAAAATACTTCAGCGGGTCGAAGAGGCCATCAGGATGGTCGACACGAATGCCAGTCACGAGACCTTTTTGGATTAATTCGAAAGGAATCCGGTGGACGTTGGCGAATACTTCCGGATTTTCGACCCGGATGGCGGCCAAGTCGTTGATGTCGAAAAAGCGGCGGTAATTGATTTCATCGGACGCGACGCGCCAAAAACTCAGGCGATAGGCTTGATCATCGAGCAGCCGTTCAAGATGGTCGAAGCTGTGGGGATCACCTTTGCTGCCGTTCATGGCCGAGAGCATTAGATTCAGAGCTGATCGAACGACTTCACTACTGTCGATCAACGTGGCCATCCGGCGCTTAATCACTTCTTTCTCGCGTTGACGCTCCCGGACCTTTGCCAACTCCGTGATTTCACGTGGAGGCAGGTGGGACAACGCTGTAAGGATGCTCTCGAGTTCAAGGAGTTGATCATTGCCGGCTGGCAACTGCTCCCTCGTCCTCGCGAGAACTTGCTGCAAGGGCAACGCCCACGACCGTGGGGCTAGGGGATAGAGAGTGCCTTGAGAATCCACGGCGAATGATCCGGCTTCGAATACGGCCCGAATCAACTGGCTCTCAAGGACGAGGCCAAACTGGTCGGGCAAGAAAGGCAACAACACTTTGTTGGCGAGTTCGGCCTTGGGAGGGTTCCAATCGATATCGAAGTAGCTGGAGAAATCGGAGCTTGGTCCATTTTCCAGAATGTCCCACCACCAAAGATTTGAGGGGTGAGTGATGCACATGTGATTGGGTACGACGTCGACGACCAGCCCCATGGACTTGCGCTTCAAGCGCTCAGCGAACGCAGTGAATTCTTCCTCGGTGCCGATTTCCGGATTGAAGCGGGTGTGGTCGGTTACGTCGTATCCATGCATGCTGCCGGGGTGGGCCATCAGGAAGGGCGAGGTGTAGCAGTCGGTGATTCCAAGATCGTGAAAATATTCCACGAGTGAAGCAGCCTGGCGAAAGGTGAAGGCTAGATTCAGCTGGAGACGATAGGTGGCGCAAGGGACATACGCCGGTTCTCCAGGTGCTCTGTTCTTCAATGCCATGGCCTCAGTCGGGTTTCAGATGCTTGGGTCGAATGATGCGCTGTCTGGTGTGAATCCTGAAGTATAAACGGAACGATGAAATTGGTTTGAGTGCGACTCGGGTGATTCCGATCGGCCAGATTCCTGCAAAGCTTTTAACCGCGAAGATCGCAAAAGGGCGCAAAAAAAACGGCGTTAATAAAATCGTGTTGCAACGGCGATCACCGACGGTTTCAGCACCTTGCATCACTTGCTGGTAACCTATCTTAACTTATTCACATCCCCTGGGAGACTTGATGGAACGCTATATCTGCATTCATGCGCATTTTTACCAGCCGCCGCGGGAAAATGCATGGTTAGAAGCGGTGGAATTACAAGATTCGGCGTATCCCTATCACGATTGGAACGAGAGGGTGACGGCGGAATGCTACGCACCCAATAGCGCTTCGCGAATTCTGGATGGCGACGGACGCATTCTGCAGATCGTAAATAATTATTCGAAGATCAGTTTCAACTTCGGGCCGACACTTCTTTCCTGGATGGAACAAAAGAGTCCATCCGTTTATCAGGCTATTCTTGCCGCGGACTGGGACAGTCGAAGCTTTTTCTCGGGACATGGTTCCGCGGTTGCCCAGGCTTATAACCACATGATCCTGCCGCTGGCCAACCGGCAGGATAAATACACGCAAATTCGTTGGGGCATCCGAGACTTCGAAAGCCGGTTTGGACGACATCCGGAAGGAATGTGGCTGCCCGAGACTGCGGTGGATTTACAAACCCTGGAAGTGCTGGCGGACCTCGGGATCAAGTTCACGATTCTTTCGCCGTATCAAGCGGGACGAGTGCGGCCGCTCGGTGGCCGGGCCTGGCGGAAGGTTGATGGAGGAAGAATCGATCCCTCCATGGCCTATGCCGTGCGGGTAACGTCGGGCGACACGATGAACGTGTTTTTTTACGACGGCCCAATCTCGCGGGCAATCGCGTTTGAAGATGTTCTGGCTGATGGAAAGCGTTTCTCCGATCGATTGCTGGGAGCTTTTTCTGATGCGCGAACCTGGCCGCAATTGGTTCACATTGCCACCGACGGGGAGACGTATGGGCATCACAAGTCATATGGAGATATGGCGCTGGCGTTTGCCCTGAACTACATCGAATCCACCAAGCTGGCGCGGCTGACAAACTATGGGGAATATCTGGCGAAGCATCCGCCAACCCAGGAAGCCAAAGTAATCGGGAACAGCTCGTGGAGTTGCGCGCACGGCGTAGAACGGTGGAGGAGCGATTGCGGATGCAATTCAGGCGGGCACTCGGGCTGGAACCAACGGTGGAGGGAGCCTCTGCGAAAGGCCTTTGACTGGCTCCGGGATAGGGTGGCGCCACACTACGAGAATGAGGCCAAAGAGTTTTTCGAACATCCATGGAAAACACGGGATGCATACATCAACGTAGTGCTCGACCGGTCGCGAGAAAGTGTAGTCGGCTTCATGACCGAGCAGGCGAAGCGAACCCTTTCCGAAGGCGAGGTTGTGAAGGGTTTGAAATTGCTGGAATTACAACGCTACCTGATGTTGATGTACACAAGTTGCGGATGGTTCTTCGACGATCTATCTGGGCTTGAGACCGTGCAGGTGATTCAGTACGCCGGACGCGCGCTGCAACTAGCCGGACAACTATTCTCTGAAGATCTTTCGATTCCCTTCCTCGATTTGCTGGCCCAGGCCCGAAGCAACATTCCGGAACAGGGTGACGGAAGGGCTATCTATGACCGCTATGTGCAGCCCGCGATGGTGGACCTGGAGAAAGTGGGAGCTCACTATGCCGTCAGTTCCCTGTTTGAAGAATATGGTGAGGTCACGAGGATCTATTGCTACGACGTTGGGCGTATGGAATACCGGTACGTCTCGCCAGGGAAAACTGCGAGTGGTGCTGGGACAAGTCAGTGTGCTTCAGAGATCACATGGGAGTCGGACCAGATCACTTTTGGCGTGCTGCATCTGGCTGACCATAGCGTGCTGGGTGGAGTGCGGAAATTTCAAGGGGCGGATGGTTATCAGTCTCTCGATCAGGGGGTTGAAAAAGCGGTTGCGAGCGGTGACCTCGCGGAACTGGTGCGAGTGGTGGAGCACAATTTCGGTTCCGGCACATACACGCTGCGAATGCTGTTTCGTGACGAGCAGAGAAAAATACTGGGCATTATTCTGGAAGAAGCTACCAACGAGGCCCGTGTTCTCTACCGGAATTTTCATGACGAGCATGCTCACCTGATTCGTTTTGTGACCGAGTTGGGGGTGCCTCTACCACGACGCTTCCGGCTGGCCGTTGACTTCACACTGAATTCAGATTTGCTGGACGCCTTTTGTAACGGTGAAGTGGATTTGCCCAAGTCCAGAGAGATTCTTGAAGAGATCAAGCGCACCGGCGTTAAACCGGATGCGGTCACCCTGGAATTCGCCTTGCGTCAGACGATTGAGCGCTTGTTCGCTCGGTTTGTCGCGAACCCCATGGAGCCAGGACTGCTTCAGCGTTTGCAAGAAACAGTCGACCTGGCTCTGACCTTGCCTTTCGAAGTGCGTCTCTGGGAGGCTCAGAACACCTATTACGGCGTGATGCGGGAGGCGCGGTCCAGATCCAGCGAGCGCGCGGAACATGGAGATCCTGCGGCTCGGGATTGGCTGGAACAATTCGCGAAGCTCGGGGACAAGTTGAAAGTGAGATTCCAACTCAAGGCTGCAACGGGAGCGGCCTGATTCGAATAGAGCGGCAAAATTGTGAGACTCAGCGATCTAGCGTCGGCGATTTAGGGGATTGTGCACATGGCACAGGAAGCAGTGGTGGTCGACGGGGAACGGGCAGGGCGAAGGGGCGATCCCTGCGTCATGGTGATTTTTGGCGCATCGGGTGATCTGACCCGCCGGAAATTGATCCCGTCGCTTTATAACCTCGCAAGATACAACCTGCTGTCGCGTGACTTTGCAGTGATCGGTGTCGCGCGGAATGCGATGTCCACAGATGAATTTCGAGCCAAGCTAGCGCAGGACCTCAAAGAATTCGTGGACGGCCCCATCGACCCCGCCTTACAGGATTGGCTCGAGAAGCGTGCTTACTACGTAACCGGCGAATTTGCTGACGCCACGACCTACCAGCAGTTGAAGGAACTTCTGCTGACAGTCGACAAGGAGCACGGCACCCACGGCAATTATTTTTACTATCTGGCGACGGCGCCCGATTTCTTCGGACCGATCGTGGAGCAGTTATCTTCCATCGGCCTGATGACCGAAGAGAATCATCAGTGGCGCAGAGTGATCGTTGAAAAGCCCTTCGGACGGAACCTGGAATCGGCGCAGAGCGCTAAACGAGCAACTTCTCAAAGTGGTGAATGAAAGCCAGATTTACCGGATCGATCATTACCTCGGAAAAGAAACCGTACAGAATATTCTGGCATTCCGGTTCGCAAACGGAATCTTCGAGCCGATCTGGAACCGGCGCTACATCGATCACGTTCAAATTACCGTGGCCGAAACGGTAGGCGTGGAACAGAGAGGCGGATACTACGACAGGCGGGGGCATTGCGGGACATGGTGCCCAACCACATCATGCAACTCATCAGCCTGACCGCGATGGAGCCGCCGATTTCGTTCCAGGCAGATGCGGTGAGAGATGAGCAAGCCAAGATCCTGCATGCCATACAGCCGCTCATTTCGGAAGATGTGCTGACCCGGACGGTCCGAGGCCAGTATGGCGAAGGAGAAATTGCGCGGCCAACATGTTCCGGCCTACCGGTCGGAGCCCGGTGTGCCTCCCGATTCGCGCACTGAAACATTCGTCGCCGTGAAGCTACAAGTCGATAACTGGCGTTGGGCAGGAGTGCCGTTCTACTTGCGGACCGGAAAACGCTTGGCCTCGCGCAGCACCTATATTGTGATTCAGTTCCGGCGGGCTCCGTTTGTGCTTTTCCGAGATACCGAGGTAGACAAACTGACGCCCAACCAGTTGGTCCTGCACATCCAGCCGGAAGAAGGAATTGCTCTGCGCTTTGCCGCGAAGACGCCGGGGCCGGCGATGCGGTTGGGGACCGTCGACATGGATTTCGAATACGCCGACTATTTTGGAAAGCAGCCGAGCACCGGCTACGAACGTTTGCTGCACGATTGCATGGTAGGCGACGCTACGCTTTTTCAACGCGCCGACATGGTGGAAGCGGGATGGAGCGTGGTCAGTCCGATGCTGGATTTGTGGAAGGCTTTGCCGCCGCGCAATTTTCCGAATTATGCCTCCGGCACATGGGGACCGAAAGATTGCGAAGAGTTGATGGAGCGCGACGGGCGGCATTGGAGGAATTTCGAGAAGTAAGCTCGAGAAAGTTATAATCTGCAACGGAGAATCTCTTGGGCCATCCTGCTCACGAAGGAACTGAGGTTCGGCCTTATCGCCGGCACGAAGCAGGCACCCAGCCTGCCTCGCTGCATGAGGCGTACACGTCTTCAGTACGCCGGGCTCCAACGAAGCCGCTGATTTTTTTGCCACACACTTTGTCAGAAGTCACCGGCCCGATTTACGGACACGGAGAAATCGGCGAAGGAGACAACGACCTCACACGGCAACACGAGGGTGAACCGTTGGGCGAGCGGATTATTGTGACCGGGCGGGTGCTGGACAGTAATGGCCATCCTGTTCCACGCGCGCTGATTGAATTGTGGCAGGCGAATGCGGCGGGGCGTTATGTACACGCGGTCGATCAGCATCCTGCGCCATTGGATCCGAACTTTACCGGCACCGGGCGCACGCTGACTGATGGAAATGGAGTCTACAGATTCGTCACCATCAAGCCGGGCCCTTATCCGTGGCTTAATCATTACAATGCATGGCGTCCCGCGCACATTCACTTTTCGGTGTTCGGCCGGGCGTTTCTTTCACGACTGATCACGCAGATGTACTTTCCAGGAGATCCTTTGTTTGCGCTTGATCCGATCTATCAGTCGATTCCGGATGAGAAAGTGCGGCAGCGAATGGTCTCGCGTTTCGATCTGGAAACGACGCAGCCGCAATGGGCGACAGGATATAAATTCGACATCGTGTTGCGCGGGCCCGAAGCCACGCCCTTCGAGACCTGATATGGATCTGGTTCCCACACCTTCGCAGACGCTCGGTCCCTTTTTTCATTTTTGCCTCACGACGGACAAGTGCAGTGTTGGCTGCATCGCGGGGCCGCAAGTCAGAGGGGAACGCGTCCTGCTCACGGTTCGAGTGCTGGATGGCAACGGTGAAGGGGTTCCGGACGCCATGATTGAAATTTGGCAAGCGAATTCCGAAGGCAAATACAACCATCCGGACGACGTGCAACAGAGGTCGCTCGATCCTGGGTTTCTGGGATTCGGACGCATGGGGACTCTCGAGAACGGATGCTGCGACTTCGAAACTATCAAACCAGGACGGGTGCCGGGGCCAGGAAACACCCAGCAGGCACCCCATCTGAATGTTGCGGTGTTTGGCCGCGGCATGCTCAAGCAACTGTTCACACGGATCTATTTCGCGGGCGATGTTGCGAACTCAGAATGATCCAGTGCTGGCGCTGGTGCCGGTGGACCGACGAGAGACCCTCATGGCACGTCCCGATGTAGCTCGTCCGGGAGGATGGCGGTTTGACCTTCGACTGCAGGGAGAGCAGGAGACGGTATTTTTCGACGTTTGAGTGTTAGTCTCGTCGAGGTTCAGGAGAGGTCCGCATGGCGGGACGACTGATCGAAAGTCTGGCGACCACGGGAGCATTTGCCGAGTTGTTTTCGGATGCGTCCCTGCTGCGGGCCATGCTGGACTTCGAAGTTGGGCTGGCGCGAGCACAGGCGAGGGTCGGAATAATCCCAACTGCGGCGGCGGATGCAATTGCGGTTGCGGCGAAACCTGAAGCGTTCGATCCCATTCAACTTGCAAAGGACGGATTGCTTGCCGGCGCGTTGCCCATTCCGTTCGTCAAGGCACTGACCGAGCGGGTGCGCGCGAGTGATCCTGCGGCCGCGGGTTTCGTGCACTGGGGCGCGACCAGTCAGGATGTTGCCGATACCGCGCTGGTACTGCTGCTAAAAACTGCGCAAACACTTCTGGAATCCGATCTTTCGCAGTTGGAAAATACGCTTACTGGTCTCGCGCAAACCCATGCTCACACCGTGATGCTGGGCCGCACGCTACTGCAGGCCGCGCCTCCGATCACGTTTGGACTCAAGGCAGCCGGATGGTTAGGGTCGATCCGACGCAGCCGTGCGCGTCTCTCTTCGGCGTTCAGCGAAGCATCGATATTGCAGTTTGGTGGCGCCACCGGAACGCTCGCCTCACTCGGCCCTCACGGCGTTGCTGTCGGACGCGAGCTCGCAAAGGAACTCGAACTTGGTTTTGCTGGCGCTCCGTGGCACACCCACCGGGACAGGCTGGCCTCATTGATGTGTGCCTGCGGAGTTCTTACTGGGTCGCTTGGCAAAATGGCCCGCGACATAAGTTTGCTGATGCAGAACGAAGTAGGGGAAGCGTCTGAACCGGGCGGGCCGGGGCGAGGCGGGTCTTCCACTATGCCACACAAGCGCAATCCCAGCGGATGCGTGGTGGCTCTGGCCTCTGCGAACCGCGTGCCCGGATTGGTAGCGAGTTTTCTTTCCGGGATGGTGCAGGAACACGAGCGCGCCGCCGGAGCCTGGCAGGCGGAGTGGCCTACGGTGGCTGCGTTGACGCAAGCGACGGGCGTGGCTGTGTCATCCATGCGCGAAGTGGCCGAGGGCCTTTCAGTGGATGAGGCGCGGATGCGCGCCAACATTGAAGCGACCAAAGGCGTCGTGTTCGCTGAGCGCGCCATGATGCTGCTGGGAGAAAAGGTGGGACGCGATGCAGCTCACAAACTGCTTGATAGGGCAACGCGGCAGAGTGTTGCGGAGGGTAGGCGTCTTCGCGAAGTGCTCGGCGAAATGCCTGAAGTAAGCCTGCACCTCGATGCAGCAACATTGCGGAGCATTGAAGTTCCCGAGGAATATCTGGGCAGCGCGGAAACATTCCGGAAGCGGTTGCTTTCCGCTTCCGACGACAAAGAGGAGTAATCGACCTTGCCATTTGTGAGCGTTGATAACGTTCGTTTGTTCTATCGCCTTGAAGGCCAGGCGGGACGTCCCATGCTGGTGTTGTCCCATTCGATTGGCACGGATCATGGCATGTGGGCGCCGCAGATGGAAGACCTGCTGACCTATTTTCAGGTGTTGCGGTACGACACACGGGGACACGGCGCGTCAGATGCGCCTGCCGGCGAATATTCGATTGAGCGGCTGGGCCGCGATCTGTTGGGTTTGGTGGATGCACTGGGTATTCCCAATTTTGCGTTTTGCGGCCTTTCGTTGGGCGGAGCGATCGGACAGTGGCTGGCGCTCAATGCACCGAATCGCGTGTCGGCCTTGGTGCTGGCAAATACTTCTCCGCAATTCAAACCGCGAACGAACTGGGAATCGCGCATGCAGACGGTCAGGGAAAAAGGCATGGCAGGAATTGCCGATGTGGCAATGCCGCGATTTTTTTCGGTCGATAATCGTGCGCGAAACGAGTCGTATGCCGATTCCGTGAAGTCGGTGTTGCTCGGCACCGATCCGGGGGGATATACGGGCTGCTGCGCGGCCCTGCGGGACTTCGATAACACCAAGTCATTGGGAAACATCCGGGTTCAGACGCTGGTCATCGCTGGAAATCTGGACATCTCTACTCCATGGGAAGGCCACGGCGAAGTGCTGGCTGCCAAAATTCCAGGCGCGCGTGTGGTGCGCCTCGAGGCAGCGCATCTTTCGAACATGGAGCGGCCGCGGTCGTTTACGTCTGCGATGCTTGAATTTTTGGTGCCGCAATCAGATTCTGCTGACGCTTTGCAAGATGGGTTTGCCGTTCGTCGGGCTGTGTTGGGCGATGCCCATGTCGACCGGTCTGTCAGTGCGGCGACCGAGTTCAACCGCGATTTCCAGAATCTGATCACGCGTTATGCCTGGGGCACGGTTTGGGTACGGCCGGGGTTGAGCCGGCGTACCCGGCGCCTCCTAACGCTTGCTGTTGCGGCTTCGTTGGGGCGGTGGGAAGAGTTCAGGTTGCATGTACGGGCGGGGTTGGAGAATGAGCTCGAACAGAGCGATCTGAAAGAGACGCTGCTACATGCGGCAATCTATGCGGGCGTGCCAGCCGCGAACACGGGGTTTCACATAGCGAAGGAAGAGATCGAGAAGATGAAGACTGGGTAGAAGGGGGCATTCCCGAGAGTCAAAGTCAACAGCTTTTAACCGCAAAGGTCGCCAAGTTACCGCGAAGATCGCAGAGAAGCGCGACTGCTAATCAGCTTTCAAATCTGGACATTATAATGTGCGTTCGATATGAGCAATGATCCGATCACTGACTGCCACGTTCATATTCAGCCGATGGAGATGCTGAAGCCTGGGGCGTTCGAGCTCATAAAGAGTAAGGCTGCGGATTTCGATCGAGTGATGGAATTCTGCCATTCGCCGAAGGCATTTCTCAAATATCTGGACGCCTCCGGTGTCGATCGAGCGGTATTGATCAACTATGTCGCGCCCGAGGTGATTGGCCTCAGCTCTGAGGTAAATCAGTGGGTAGCCGATTACGTCAGCGCCGATCCCAGGAGACTGCTGTCGTGTGGCGGCCTGCATCCCCGGCACTCGCCGAACGTCATGGCGGACGTGGAGCAGATTCTACGGCTGAAGATCCGTATGATCAAGATTCATCCTCCGCACCAGTTGCTGTTTCCCAACGAATACCTGCATGGAGTGAAGGAATTAGAAATCATCTACAGGGCGGCAGAAGCCAACGGTGTGCCGGTGATGTTTCATACCGGGACGTCGATTTTTCCTCATGCCCGCAACAAGTATGGAGATCCAATTTATCTGGACGACGTCGCGGTAGATTTTCCTAAACTTAAAATCCTGATGGCACATGGCGGGCGACCGCTATGGATGGAGACTGCGTTCTTTTTACTACGCCGGCATCCTAATGTTTATCTGGATATCAGCGGCATTCCGCCGAAAGCCTTGTTGAAATATTTTCCGCGGCTGGAACAGATCGCTCACAAGACATTATTTGGTACAGATTGGCCAAGCCCGGGAGTTCGCGAGATAAAAAGCAATCTCGATGATTTTATGGCGTTGCCTTTGAGCGAAGAGACGCGCCGGCAAATATTGTCGCAGACCGCTTTAGGAATCTGGCCCTTGTAGTTCTTGCCAGTCATATAAACGATCAGTTTCTAGTTTGGTCGGTATTCTCCAGCAGCAGTGCGATTCCCTGCCCTCCTCCGATGCAGGCGGATGCGATTCCATATTTTCCATTCGAACGCTTAAGTTCGCGAGCCAAGGTGATCGCCAGGCGCACGCCGGTGGCTCCGAGGGGATGCCCAATGGCGATTGCCCCGCCATTTACGTTCAATTTGGCATGATCGATTTTTAGCTCACGCTCGCAGGCAAGGACCTGAGCGCCGAAAGCCTCATTGATTTCGAAGCGATCGATCTGATCCATCCGCATGCCACTGTGGTCAAGCACCGCGCGGATGGCAGCGATCGGGCCGATTCCCATAATCTCCGGAGGCACGCCCACAGCTGCACCGGCAACCACACGGGCCAACGGTTTTTTGTCGCGTCCGCGCGCAAATGATCCGGACGCAATCAGGGTGGCGGCAGCCCCATCGACCACAGCGGAACTGTTGCCTCCAGTTTGCACACCTCCGAAGGCGGGGCGGATCTTGGCCAGGGTTTCAAGCGGCGACGGCCGTACATGGCTATCTTCGCCGAACGACTCAACCTGACGCGGCAGGCGAATTCCACGCGCGGCGTATCCTCCGCGTTGGAAAGTCTCGTTGACTACGGGAACGATTTCGCCGCTGAGGAAGCAGCTTTTTTGTGCCGCAAGCGCGCGAGCAAAGCTGTCGGCGGCGAACTGATCTACTTCCTCGCGCGAAATCTTATATTTCGTGGCAAGGGCTTCCGCAGTTCCACCCATAGTGAGATTGCAACTGGGGTCGAGCAAGGACTCCCATAGGAAGTCTTTGAACTCAACCTGGCCCAGACGGAATCCGCCTCGATGGGTGTAGGCGGCGACCGGATTGCGGCTCATGGATTCGGAACCCGCACCCAATACCAGATTTGCTTTGCCCAGCTTAATCAAATCGGCCGCTTGCAGAATCACTTCGATACCAGTGCCGCAGACACGCTGAACCAGATGTGATGGCGTTTCAATCGGCACGCCCGAATACATGCTGATGTGGCGAGGCAACATGTAGGCGTCAAAGGACGCCTGCGCCATGCTTCCGGCGATGACGGTATCGACGTCGCTGGGCGGAATGCCTGAACGCTTTAATACCTCGCGAGCTACCTTGATCCCCAGGTCAATGGGAGAAACCAGGCCGAGAACGGTGTTGTAGTCAGCGAATGCGGTACGCACTCCATCAAGGAGCCAGATATCGTCGTAGTGCGAGAGTAAGCCTCGGGTTCGAGCGTTCATCGAGTCCTTCTTCGTGCCCTTCCATGGAAGAGGTCTTCCTTAAATATACCTCTAAGCGAATATCAGTTTTTGGAAAGCCAGGATCAAATCCGGGTAAGTTGTTCGATAATTTCTCGAAGTTCTGGGTAGAGGGCGACCAACTCGGATCGCTTGGCCAATTGGAAGTCTTCGAAATCGAAGCCTGGCGAGACCGTACAGCCCGCCAGCGCGAACGACCCGGGGTTCCGTACACGCGAGGCAAACCAACAGCCAGCCTTGACGACTGCCTGCAGTGATTCGCCAGCGTCAGGATTTTCGCCAACCGAGATTTCCGAATAGCGTCCGCCCGGTTCGATCACATGCACGACCAGCGACGTGCCCGCATAGAAATGCCATAACTCGTCCGACCGAAGGCGATGGAACGCGGAGAAGTTGTCACCCTCAAGCAGGAAATAAATAGCAGTTGAGATCAGTCGAGGCCCGGAGAATTGCAGTGGGAGAGCCTCTTTGGCGATGGCGAGTTCCGCGCGATAGGTTTCACGATAGTAGCCGCCCTCTGGATGGGGGATTAGTTCAAGTTTGTCGATCCAGTATTGAGGGGAATGCGTCATGAAGATCGTGAGTAGCTGCTTGCAGACCGCGACTGGATCATTTGGGTTTAACGCTGAAGTGACTGGCGATGCATTGCCATCGTCCGCCCATGTTCAACCACGTATCGGTGAAGCGTCCGCGACGTTCCCAGGACTTGCCTTTGTCGACTCCCTTTTCGTAATAGACCCCGGTCACAATGGCAGTATTGCCGTAAGAATGAACCACCAGATCTGTAGACTGTAGAACCTCGGGGTGATAAGACTTGTCGGCGACTGAATCAACAATCTGGGTTTTGTTGTAGATCGTACCTTCCGCGGTGGTCATGACGAAATCATCCGCCAGCAGCAGCCGCACAGCCGGCGCGTCGTTGTCCAATTCGGCCCGATTCCAGAGATTTTCCATGGCGATGATCTTGGTCGAGTCTTGCGCGACAGCGAGGAGCGGGACCAGCAACCACAAGAGACCAGTGATCAGGCCGCGTTTCATAGAATCTCCTCGTCTTGACACGCGATCGGAGGCGGGGGATTGTGCCGGGAGAATCGCCGTAAAAACTTGATCCCCTGGCAACCGCAACCTGACGCTGACTTGATTCGAACCTATCCCGTTCAAATCTGCGTTCTTTCCCAAACTTTCAGGTTTCCGTGGCACTACTTTATTACAGCCCTTGCCGGTGTGAGGAACTGCTTTCGGCTGGGGTACCTTGAAGGCAAACGAACCAATGAAGCAACGTTGTTAACTTTGAGGGGCTTGTCCGTATACTTGGGGGCTAGCGTCAGGCGAGATTCGACCTGACAATGGAGGTTTCATGCGGGTAAACATCAAATCAAACTGGTTTTTGCCGTTCCTCCTGGCGGCGTCTCTATCGGTATGGGCCGCAGACCTTAAACCTGAAGAACTGGTAGCCCATCATCTCGACTCATTGGGTACGGCAGCCGCGCGTCGAGCCAACAAGTCGAGAGTCGTCCAAGGCACCGCCAGATTCAAGTTACTGGTAGGTGGTGGCGGCCAACTGGAAGGCAAAGGCGCAGTGGTATCGCAAGAACGCAAGCTTAATATTCTGCTGAAATTTCCAAACGACTATAAAGGCGAGCAATTCATCTGCGATGGCGACAAAACTTATGTCGCATCCACCACTTCAGATCATCGGCGCAGCGCCTTCGGGGAGTTTGTGATGAGCCAACCGGTGCTTCTGCAGGAAGGATTACTGGGAGGCACGCTTTCCACGGCTTGGGCATTGGCAAACCTGGAGCACAATCATCCTCGAATTAGTTCTGGAGGGCGTAAGAAAGTCGATGGACGAGAAGTATTAGAGCTGCGCTATCAACCTAAGAAGAGCAACGATATGGATATCCACATTTACTTTGATCCGGAGACTTATCGCCACGTCGAGACTGTATACACCATTAGTCTCTCAGCCGGTTTAGGCACATCCGTGCCCAGCTCGGCGATCAAGCTGGACTGACAACCTCTTCCGCTTCGCCCGGAGGAGACCCAACGCGCAGCTCGAAGCAGCAACAGATCCGTTACACCTTGGAAGAGCGCTTCAGCGATTTCAATACTACCGACGGCATTACCCTGCCTACCCATTACAACATTCATTTCACCCAGGAAACGCAGGACGGAAAAACCACGGTCTATGAATGGGACATGAATGCGAATGAGTTATCAGAAAACATATCGCTGGATCCGCGAAACTTTCAGATCAAATAGCCGTGCGCGGAATGTGACCCTCCGCCGGCATCAGGACGACGTGATATGCGTCGAGACCAACTTGCGCGCCCCATTGGTGCGATCAGAGAAATATGATGCGTTGTCGAGCGGCTCGATATCTCAGTTCCCTGATTTCTTCTTCGGCGCAGAATCGCCCTTCGACGCCAGGGTGCGAACGTAGGCCAGAACGGAGTGAATTTCGTCCTCGCTGAGTAAGGTTTTGAAGGCGGGCATGTTGCCCTTCCCTTCGGAAACCGACTCAGTAAGTTCCGCGTCGGATTTCTTCTGCACTTCGGCTGAGCGCAAATCCGCAGACTGCAGGCTCTTCCCCACGGGAGTGTTGCCGCTTCCGTCCTTGGCATGGCAGGTCAGGCATTTCGCTTTGTAGACGGTTGCGCCCGCGGACTCGTCGGCGGCGAATGGCAGCCGGGACGAATGCGAGTGCGAGACCAATGATCAAAATTCCAGATAGTCGCGAACGCTTGACTGGTAGGTTCATAATCCTCCGATAGAGACATAAACAGCCGCAGTTGCAATTGTATTCGGATTGTTACCCGAAGCTTCGTCATTCTATTGGATCACGCGGGTCCAAATCAACGGAGCCGAAGATTTTGGGGACGCCACAAGACCGGAACCAACAGAACGGAGCGCGATCGAAATCGGAGACAACGTACGTTAGGGGACAGACATCCTAGAGTTTGCTTTCTACGATATTGCCCTGAAAATGCTGTCTGACTGGCCGGGCCACAATTCGCGACCTGGGAGAACCTTCATTGTCTTCCAAAGGAACATCCTTCTCAAACCCAACGCTGCGATTTTCCCGATGGCAGGGCGAATTTGAAGAGGCTTTGCGGCTAGACCGACCACAAAATGCTATTCAAGAAAATCGAGATCGCCGAAGCCCTGATTCTTACCCGGCGCGAAGTTGTCGCACGGAGCATCCGATGCCGATGTCGAGTGTCAGGAGATCGAAAAGGCTTTGACAAAGCTGGCGCTCTGAAGAGCGACGTGCTTAACTTTCCCAATTGATTTGCAGTCGTACTGATTTCCTCCGATCCCTGATTTTGTTCAGGCTTAAAGGATCGCTTTCAAAGCGTCACCGTTTCGGTTTGAGACTTTCCTGTCTCATCTCGTCATCCCGCTGGCCACACCCGCAAAGCTTCGTTTGATCGTGAAATACCATCCTCGAACCCGTGTTTCTCTGCGCCATAACACCGCGAGTCCCCATTACCAGCACATTGCACTGGACAAACGAAAGAAAACGATATAAAAAGAAAGCTCAATCACAAGCTGCTGGCTCATTAACTTTCCTGTTTCATGCTCCGAGGAAACGTGCTCAACGAAGAACGTCGCCGGGCGATTATTGAAATTCTTGACCGTGACGGACGAGTCCTGGTCATGGACATGGCGCAGAAATTTGAGACGTCCCAGGTCACAATCAGGAAAGATCTGGAAATTTTGCATGCGCATGGACTGGTCCATCGCACGCATGGAGGCGCATTGCCCGCGCGCGAAGGGGCGCTGGAAGATCCGACGCTGAGGGAGAAAGAGAAACTTCATCGCAAGGAAAAGCTGCAGATCGCAGAGGTAGCGGCTGGATTGGTAAAAGAAGGACAGGTGGTGATTCTCGATTCCGGAACCACCACGACAGCGATAGCCCGGGCGCTACGAAACTTTCATAACATTACGATTATCACTAACGCCCTGAACATCGCCGCCGAGCTTACCGGCGCGCCGGTGGAGGTTATTTTGACCGGAGGCACGCTGCGAAAGAATTCATTTTCGCTGGTGGGACCGATAGCGGAGGAAACATTGCGGGGATTAAACGCTGACATTCTGTTTCTTGGTGTAGACGGCTTTGACGTCCATTACGGGCTTAGCACGCCCAATCTTCTCGAAGCCAAGGTCAACCGGGTGATGGTGGGAATCGCGAAAAGGACCGTCGCGGTCTGCGATTCCAGCAAGTTCGGACGAAGGAGCTTGTCGCTGATAGTCCCTCCCACTGCGTTGCAGGAAGTAATTACCGACCATGGCATTCCCAAGTCCGATTTACGATCTCTTAAAAAAGCTGGGATTGAGGTGACGCTTGCCTGATACACGCGGAGCCTATGCTCTTGCCGAAATACTCTCCCAACCGCGGTTCTGGGGCGAGTGCATGAAAGCGCTCGAGGGGGAAGGATCTATGGCGGAAGTGCGAAAACCCTTTCGCAACGCCACTGAATGGTTATTCGTTGGCTGTGGATCGAGTTACTACCTCGCGCAGACGGCGGCGGCTTCATGGAGCGCGATTACGGGAATGCGGGCACGCGCGATTCCAGCCTCAGAACTGCTGCTTTTTCCCGAACTGGTCTTAGCGGGCACGGGAGAGGTCGCGGCTGTTGTGATCTCGCGGTCTGGGCGAACTTCCGAGACGGTGCGGGCTGCACAGCTTCTTGAGCAGAAGAAAAACATTCGAGTGCTTGCGGTCACGGGGACGCCAGATCAGCCTCTGGAACAGAGCGCAACCGCGACTCTGCCACTCCTTCCCTGCGATGAACAGAGCACGGTGATGACCCGTTCGTTCACATCCATGCTATTAGGGCTGCAATACCTGGCCGCCTGCCAGGTGGACGATGGAACGATAAGGAAGTCCCTGAGCCGGTTGCCAGTCATGGCGGACCGGGTGATGACGGACCTGGAAGGCCGAATTCGCGGGTTTGTCGGAGCGCGGCAATTCGCCGACTATGTCTGCCTCGGGCAGGGGCCCTTTTATGGATTGGCTTGTGAAACGGCGCTGAAGCTCACCGAGATGTCGGTGTCCTACGCGCAAAGTTTTCATACCCTTGAATTTCGTCACGGACCGAAATCTATCGTGGCACCTGAAACGCTCATCATTTTTTTGGTTTCCGAACAGGGTTATGACGCGGAAGTGGAAGTACTGCGCGAAATCAAGGGTCTTGGCGGAACAACATTAACGGTTGTGAATCGAGCGAACGATCACGTCCGGGAGTCTTCCGATGTACTGGTGGAGTTGGGTTTTGACTTGCCGGAGGTTGCGCGGGTGGCGGCTTACATTTTTGCCGGCCAGCTGACCGGACTCTATACCGGGTTGAAAAAGGGACTTGATCCGGACAACCCACGCAACCTCACCCGGGTGGTGGTTTTGGATGGAGATGAATCCGCGGAGGAGTCGGAGCACGCAAAGATATAAGTTGACTGGCTGACGCGGTCTGGTTCGTCAGGTTCACGGTAGTTCTTGCTTTCGAAAGGTTTCTCTTTCTCTGTCCCGTGCCAGGGCTGGCGCTGGTGCTCAGCGCGTGTGCGCCTTTGAAACTTGTTCTCCGACCGCCTCAAATGTTTCGCAGCGCACAGTAAAGGTTCGAATGCCACGCATTCGTGCTTTGATGGACAAGTATCCGACTTTAGCCTTGACAAAGGTTACAGAACGAAAGTAAAAGTAAGCGTTCGTAACTATTCACTACAATTCACTCCGAGCGGAAATTCAAGCCGCTTCAGGGGCTTTTTGATGTCCGCAGGCATACAGGATTCAAGGAGGATCGCCGTGTCCAACCTCTCCCATACCCGACTTTCCGTTTTTCTCGTTGTCGTATGCTTGGCTTTTTCCGTGTCTGCGTGGGCGCAGAAGGATGCCGGAAATATTGTCGGTTCGGTCAGAGATCAGACAGGCGCCATTGTCGCGAAGGCCAAAGTGACGGTCAGCGACGTAGAACGCGGAACCAACCTTGAGACCACGACGAACGATTCGGGCGAGTATGTTGCCGGCCCGTTGCGGGTCGGCACCTACACGGTCACGGTTGAACATCCAGGGTTCAAGAGAGCAGTGACGGCGCCCGTCAGCCTGGATGTGCAGCAGAGGATTGCGCTCGATGTGATCCTTCAAGTGGGACAGATCTCGGAGTCGGTGGAAGTGACAAGCTCCACTCCCCTGCTGGAGACTGAGACTTCCGAACTGGGCCAGGTCGTGGACAACAAACGCATGGCCAACCTGCCGCTCAACGGCCGCAACTTTGCGCAACTTGCGCTGCTGACGGCTGGAACCGCACCAAGCGAACCGGGCGCACGCGATGAAGGTGGCTTCGGTTTCTCGGCAAACGGAGCCCGGTCTTTGCAGAACAACTTTTTACTGGATGGCGTGGACAACAACTCCAATCTTCCCGATTTGCTGAATGAGACTAATTATGTGATCCAACCCTCGGTTGAGGCGCTGGAGGAATTCAAGGTTCAGACCAACGCTTACAGCGCGGAATTCGGGCGTGGCAATGGTGCAATTATTAACGCGACCATTAAGTCCGGCACAAACAAATTCCACGGGAGCGCGTACGAGTTCCTGCGCAACGATATGCTTGACGCCAAGAACTTTTTTGACGATCCCAACAGTCCGATTGCTCCTTATAAGCAAAATCAGTTCGGCTTCACTATCGGCGGTCCGATCTTTCACAACCGGACCTTCTTTTTCGCTGACTACGAAGGTCTGCGGATTCGCCAATCGCAAACTGTGACTTCTTTTGTCCCCACAGCGGCGCAAAAGGGTGGGAACTTTGCCGACCAGTTGGATTTGACCAGTCCGCAGCAGGCCTTGGCGGCGGACGGTGTAACCATGATCCCAGCGCTGGACTGCGCCGGCCACGCTACTTTTGCCGGAGAAATCTTCGACGCGCGCGCAACGCAGAACAGTGGTCTTTATTCGAGCGGCCTCTGCGGAGTTCCGCTGGGAGGCTATGATGTCAGCGGTAATCCGACAAACATCATTCCGCAAGGGCAGCTCGACCCGCTCGCCCTGGCTATTGCGAACCTTTATCCGGCGCCCAATGTAAACGCCAACGGATTCAACAATCTGACGAATCCGGTAAGGTCGGAGACGCGCAACAATTTCGACGTTCGCATCGACCAGAAATATACGGAGCGGGATTACGGGTTTTTCCGCTTCAGCTACGAAGACCAGCCCAGCCTGATTCCGGGACCCTTTGACGCCACCGGCGGCGACGGCGGCGGCTTCTTCAGCGGCGACGAAGATAACGCCTATCGCAGTTTTGCCACCAGTTGGACTCACCTCTTTCGCAACAACCTGACCAACGAGTTTCGGCTGGGTTACAACCGGGTCAATTCCCAGCGGCAGCAGATCAATGCGGACAAGACCAGTGCGGAGTTGTTGAATTTTCCCGGCGGCTTCCCTGGCGTACCAAACGTGCCCGGCAACGGCGGACTTCCCCAATTCACTTTTAACGATATTTCGCAGATCGGAAGTCCCACGTTCCTTCCGTCGCACGAGGTACAGAACACCTATGGCCTGTCGGAGAATCTGAGTTGGGTACACGGCAACCACTCACTGAAATTCGGGACGGACATTCGCAGTGAAGAGTTCACTATTTTTCAACCTGCGGCGGCACGCGGCTCACTCGACTTCGGGCCGGGACTCACGGATAATCCGGCCGCGCCAAGCACCGGCGGGTCAGGCTTTGCCTCTTTTCTCGTGGGCTTAAGCGACGGTGGCACCATCAATAACCTGCACAACATCGATTACCACCACCAGGTGTATGCGTTTTATGGGCAGGATGACTGGCGCGTTACTCCCAAACTCACGCTGAATCTGGGCTTGCGTTATGAACTGTTCACCACAATCAAGGAAAAGAACAACGAGATGGGCACATTCGATCTTTCCACCGGCAGTCTGATCGTGCCCAAAGGAGTGACGGCGCAGCTTACGCCAATGCTGGCCGCGATTGTTCCGGTAGAAGCGACCGGGACGCCTGGTTTGATTTCGCCCGACACGAACAACTTTGCCCCACGCATCGGCTTGGCCTACCAGGTCCGCGACAAACTGGTGCTGCGCGCCGGTTACGGTATCTTTTACGGCGGGGATGAGGCCGGTCCTTACTCCAACCCGAGCATGGGTTTCAATCCCCCATTTTTTATCAGCAAGAATTTCAACCAGCCTTGCGGCGCAGCATCAGCCAATCCAGCGGTAGTGGATTGTTCCCTGGCCGGCATACCTACGCTTTCCAGCGGATTTCCTGCAAATTCACTGACCGATCCGGAACCTCCCCCGCTTTTCTTTTCACTCGATCCCCATCTAGTCACGCCTTACATGCAGCAGTGGCACGTTTCCACACAGTATGAATTTCCCTCGAACACGGTGTTTGAACTTACCTATGCGGGTTCACGCGGGTTAAAGCAGTACATCTATCTCAATGGAAACCAGGCGGCGCCGAATCCGGATCCCAACTTGCCGTTTGCCGATCGCCGGCCGCTTCCGCAACTGGATGGATTCGTCGGCTGGTTCCGCTCAGCCGGACACTCAAACTATGACTCGCTGCAGGCGCGGGCCGAGAAGCGCTTCTCTCACGGTCTGACCTTTCTCGCCTCTTATACGTGGGCACACGCACTCGACATCGCTTCGAACGCAGACTTGGGAGCGCAGAACGGTGGCGACTTCCGCTACTTTAAAGATCCGCAGGCGGAATACGGAAACTCTGACTTCGATATCCGGCAGCGGTTCGTCTTCAGTTATTTGTATGAACTGCCGATCGGGCATGGCAAAGGCATGATGGGTAACGCCAGTGGCGTGCTCAACCAAATCGTCGGCGGATGGCAGGTGGGCGGCATTACCTCGGCATCTACCGGCAACTGGTTCACGATTCTGGACTCGAATGGACTCGCCAACTCAGACGGACAGCAGCGTCCCGACTTGATCGGAGACCCGCACACTACGCCGTGCGTACCGGGAACGTTCTTTAACACCTGCGCATTTGCTGATCCGGCACTGGGTTCATTCGGGAATGTGAGGCGCAACAGCGTTCAAGGGCCTGGCTATCAGATATGGGACTTCTCTCTGTTCAAGAACTTCCCTATCACCGAACGCACCAAGTTGGAGTTCCGCGCCGAATTCTTCAATGTGTTCAACCACCCAAACCTTCAGTTCGCCAAGTCGGGTCCGCAGAACTCGATCAACACCACTACGTTTGGCACGCCCCAGTTTGGGTTTTTGACCGCAGCCCGCGACCCAAGACAGGTTCAGTTGGCGTTGAAACTATCGTTCTAGAAATTCCGGCCTGGCATTTCCGTTTGACGGGAGCCCCTTAACCAGGGGTTCCCTCCTCTTATCAACTGAAGAGTATGGGCGAGGCGTTCGATAGAATGATAGGCCCCATATGAGATGCCTTCGCCGGTTCGGATTTGCCATCGGTTTTGTCCTCGTAGTTTTTCCCTCGATTCTGGCGTTTGCTGCGAATGAGACGCCGAATCTCACAGAGCTGCATGACAACTGGAGGATGACCTCCGCGACCAACGTTAGCGGCGACGATTCCCTTGTTTCCCAGCCCAACTTCAACGCTTCGCAGTGGTATACCGCAAAGCACATGCCTGCTACCGTGTTGCAGATCTTGCAGGAGAACGGGGTTTACAAGAATCTTTATTACGGCATGAACCTGGCGACTCCCAAAGACCTGTGGAAGCAAGACTGGTGGTATCGCACGACTTTCACGGCGCCAGCCGGTCGCGACGTCTACTCGATCATTTTCAAAGGAATCAACTATCGGGCTGACATCTGGCTGAACGGCCACAAGGTGGCGAACCGGGCGACGGTGGTCGGGATGTATGACGAGTTTGAACTTGACGTTACGGAGTGCATTGTTCCCGGCGGCGTGAACGTTCTGGCGGTGAAAGTCACTCCGGAGCAGAGCCTTGAAGGCGAGAACGGGGTTGAGTTAGGCGATAGCTGGCTGGACTGGATCAACTGGAAATATTTGGGTTATCAGGATCCCCAGAAGCATGTGGATATTTCGTTCGTGCCGGACCGTAACGCGGGCGTGTGGAAGCGCGTATTTCTCAGCAGCACCGGTGCGGTCACTGTTCGCAATCCTGAAGTGGCAACCGATCTGCCGCTCCCAGCGACAAATCCAGCCTCGCTGACGGTTTACTGCGATTTGAACAATCCCACGGCTAAGCCGGTGTCGGGCACATTGTCCGGCGAGATATCACGGCCGGGGAAGCCGACGATTACGTTTCAGAAGCAAATTGACCTGCTTCGCGGCGAGACAAAAGAAGTCGCGTTCACTCCCGCAGAATTTGCTCAACTCACGGTCGCCGATCCAGACCTGTGGTGGCCGTATCAATGGGGAGAAGCGAAGCTGTATCACTTGAAACTGGAATTCAAGATTAACGAGCAAAATCAATCCTCCGATACACAGGCGATTGATTTTGGCATTCGCAAAATCACACAAGGGCGGGATTCCGACGAGAGTTTTCCCGAGATTGGCGAAGGCGGAAACTTTTACCTCAAAGTAAATGGGAAAGATTATCTGATCCGCGGCGGAGTCTACTCGCCTGATCTGCTCTTCAGAAACGATCCTGAGCGGGATGCAACCATCATGCATTACGCCAAAGACCTGGGGCTCAACCTGCTCCGCTGGGAGTTGAAGATCGCGGATGACACCATGATCGATCGGGCAGACCGTGAAGGGATGCCGGTGATGCTGGGCTTCATGTGTTGCGCGCAATGGGAGCACTGGGGGCTATGGAATGCCGAGGACCAGTGGGTGGCCCGGGCCAGTCTGCGGGCGCAGATCCGCGAGCTTCGGTCGCATCCTTCGGTGATGATTTGGGCGAATGGCAGCGATGGAATGCCGCCTGATCCGGTCCTCAATGACTATCACCAGATCCTCAAGGAAGAACATTGGCAGAACGCAGTGGTAGATACGGTGTCGCACGTCAATCGTTCATGGAGCGGCATTCACATGGCTGGACCTTACGTCTGGAGGCCTCCTTATTACTGGTTCAGCGACAAGTACGGACCGGCTCGGGGGTCGTCTGCGGAAGAGGGTGACAATGAGACCATCCCGCCACTGGAGAGTCTCAAGAAATTTATCCCGGCAGATAAGCTGTGGCCGATTAATGAATACTGGTATTTCCACTCGGGGGCCAACGAGGGAAACAACACGCTGGACAGCGTCAAGCGCGTGATCGACAAACGCTACGGGCCATCGAGCAGCGCGGAGGACTTTTCCAGGAAAGCGCAATTAGCCCACTACGAAGACGTCCGGGCACAGTACGAGACGTATGCGACGCACTGGGCCAATCGCAAGATGATGATTCACTGGATGATGAACAATCCATGGCCTTCCCTGTTCGGTCATCTTTGGGACGACTACTACAAACAGGGCGGAGGATATTTCGGAGCGAAGAAAGGTCTGCGGCCGGTGAACGTGGTTTGGGATTACTACGCAAACGGGGATCGCAGCAAAGCAAAACTGTACGTGGTGAACCAGACTGCGGAAGCGATGTCTGGCTTGAAGGTTGCAGTGGAGTTTTTCAACCTGGACGGGACACGCAAATATTTTACGGAAATCAAGGGATTCAAGACTGGACCGAATGCTTCTGCAGAGGCGATGACGGTGCCGCGTGTTCCAAATCTTGATCCCACGTATCTGGTGCGCGCGGTCCTGATGAACGGCAGCGACAAAGTGCTGGCAGAAAATGTGTACTGGGGGTCCACGACAAACGACGATCTTGGCGACGCGAAAAATGACGAGCAATTTACCACCAAGCTCACAACCTGGGCAGATATGTCAGCGTTGAATACGATGCCGCACGGGGAGTTGAATGTTTCCACTCATGTTTCAGACGCGAATGGCGAAGAACATGTAACCGTCACGATGACGAATCCAGGAAGCCATGTCGCCTTTTTTGTTCGTGCGGAGGTAACCCGGGGCGGCGACGGAGAGGAAATTCTGCCCATCACCTACGACGACAATTACATTACGGTTTTCCCGCACGAAACCCGGACCATCGAGGCCACGTTCAGCAAGGCGGACTTGGGCAAAGGCTCTCCCGCGCTGCGGGTTGAGGGTTTCAACCTGCCAAAGCGGGTTTTTCCACTGCAATAGGTTGACCGCCACGATCCCAGGCACTGGGCGTCTCGAAGGCGCATAAACATTGGGGAAGTGAGTAGCCCGTTCGTGCCATTCACAGCCGTTCCCTCCCTCGCTACTATGCTTTTGAACAAACTTTCGGGGGAGGGGTTGTTCGACGAGCGTCCCAGGACTCAAACGAGTCTGGGACGTTTTGTTTTGTGGCTTCAAATCTCCATTTCCTTCCAATATTGGTCTTCTCGAATGCTTATGGGCCTGTTGGTTCGACGAATCGTTCTGATCGTTCTGTCCGTGTTGAGCACTGCACATTTGATCGCGCAGGAGGCGACGACGCAGTCTGTTGCCGACAAGCATCCGGCGACCACGATTACGGCTGCGAAAGCACCCACCTTTAGCGATACTTTTTCTGACGGAACCCTGGACAAAACCAAGTGGTTTGTCGACACGGGACGGGCGCCGGGAAATATCGACGGGATAAACTCCGGCACTCTCAGGGCGGAACACGTTGACCTGTCCCCTGGGATGCTGAGGTTGAAACTGACCCAGAGCGTTTCGGGAACGTTGGCAACTTCGGTTGGAGCAGAGATTCGATCCAAGAAGTTGCTCGGATACGGCACCTATGTTTGGGTGGCGCGGGCGGCATCGACATCGGCTACGCCGCGCGGTGCTGGCTCTGCCGCTTCAGGCTCAGTAACCGATGTGTTCAACTTTATCAACGACAGCGAATCGGAA
The DNA here is from genome assembly GCA_963765715.1 of Terriglobia bacterium. Lineage (GTDB taxonomy): Bacteria > Acidobacteriota > Terriglobia > Terriglobales > Acidobacteriaceae > JAIQFF01. The sequence continues at coordinate 308,792 of CAVXXN010000004.1, read as the reverse complement.
ATTGATTTTGAGTACCAGGGACAAACTCCTTCGACGCTGGAGATGACGAATTTCTCGTCCGTCTCCAAAAGCCAGAGCACGACCACCCCTGTACCCGGCGCCGACAGCGGTTTTCACGAATACAAGTACGTCTGGAGCGCCGGCAAGATTGATTTCTACGTCGACGGTGAGTTGGTCTCAACCCACACGGAACATATCCCGTCCGCGCCCGCAGCAGCAATGATCAATCTATGGGGAACGAATTCGGCTTCGTTCGGCGGAGTGGCTACCGATGGCGTGACTCGGTACCTTTATGTGTCGTCGTTTGCATACACCGCACTTCCGTAAAGCGCCGATGAGGTTTGGCCTACCGCTTCTCTAAAGACCTTCTACGGCAAACTGATAATATTGTTTTCGACGGCCTTCCTGCCCGCCCGGGTGGCGAAACTGGCAGACGCACGGGACTTAAAATCCCGGGTCTCGAAAGAGACGTATCGGTTCAATTCCGATCCCGGGCACCACTTAAATATCGAACAATGAGCAAGTTTATACGACCCTGCTGATCTTGGCGGAAGGCTTGGGAATGGTGAGTTTTAGCGAATCATGCCCATTCCGCAGTCAGCGCATCTGCCACGGCAGTCTTGCCACATGGCATACCTGTGTCGTTGTCACTGGATACGTATTCGATTTGGCAGAATGGAGTCATGAAGGAGTGGCGTTACTTTGTCGTTTGGGGCATATTGCGCCTGGGATCTACGTCAATAGTATCTCCCTTATGGAGCCTGGCTTCGCCGCCTTTCTGGAAGGCAATTAACGCCGCAGCCACGGTTACGGCTACGTAACGAGCTTTGCCCGCCCCAATAGTTGTATCCACGGAATCGTCAGCCAACTTCCCGGCTAAGACTGATCCACCCAACTTGAGCAGTCGCATCTTGTTTCCCGCTCGAACTATCCCTTCGTTCCTGACTGGCACCACAGGATCATCGAATATCAACCGCATCGAGCCTTGCCGCAGTATGCGTCGCGCTGGATGAGTCTCCACATGCCCGTGGTAAACCTTTCCGGTAGAGTCCGTGGCGGTGAACTCAGTACCCGTGGGCAACTTCGAGGTAAGGTCTTGCTGAAGGTTTAACGTTACAGTCTGAGCATTGCTAATCGTGACCAGAATGATCCAGGCAGATAACAGTAGCCCGATTCGCGTCATTATCTTTGTGCTGCTCTTTCCGCCCTCATTTGGTCGTACATTTCCCAGAGGGGCTTTGAGGTCTTCAACACTCCACAGCCGATTCATGACGCCGGATGATGACGAGCGACGATAATTTCTCCCGCGATCGCCAGCACACGCGTTTTTGCCACACGGCAACTACACGGAGGCTCGCTAGAGTTGTGTTTGATAGCAACCGATATCAATTTTCCCATCTTGTACTCTAGGACGTCCGTCGAGATCCTGACTTCCCACAACATCAGATCCAAGGTTCTCTGCCTTGCCTCGAACTGGGGTGTCTCGCTTCAGATGAAAATCACCAGAACGGGGATCCACAAACTGTGGTTCCGCGAAGACTGAACTCAAATCGTTACCTGTCTGCTTTACGTACTGCTCAAAGCCCGCGAACGCCTTAGCGTCAAAACTACCAGTCAGCGCCCCCGGCCCACGCGAAAAGTAATAGAGGTTGTGATCGATAACAACGGTCGGCACGCCTTCGCTGGGGCCAGATCTGCTTGTCATGAGCCTCCCGTGATCACCGACGTAAACGATATTGTTCTTGAAGGTGTTTCGGGACATGTAGAACTGCATCAGAAATTCGCCGCCGCCCGTACCCCAAGTGTCATTTTTGTAGATTATGTTGTTAACGATGGCCACGTCCAGGGTATGCCCTCTCTTCAAGTCATAGCCCCCGATTGCAAAGCCAGACGCATGGCAGGAATAAACCAAGTTGTTGCGTGCGGTCACATGACTGGTATCGCCATCGTAGTGCTCGCTCGCCAGTTCAATTCCGTAATCGACATCGTGGACGACGTTGCGTTCGATCAAAATTCTTGTCCCACCGTCCACGTAAATGCCATCGGAATTTGGTCCGTTTTCCCCGGGGTTCCCTCGCGCTGTAATGTCGTACACTCTGTTTTCACTGACCACACCGTCTCGGGCACGATCTACCGCCGGGTCGGGGGCGGTGTGCTCAAAACCGATTAGGTCAATCCCGATGTTGTTGTTATCGTGCACTACATTTCTGGTGATACGAAAACCAGCAACGTTGCCGTTCACAACAAGGGACTCACTACTGCCCGTTCTCAGATGATGGACCTGGTTCCCGTCAACCACGAGGTCGCTGATCGACGTTTTGCCGTCTGTCCCGTAAACACCGATTCCCAACCCATTCGCTGGGGGCGCATGTCCCGAGAAGTTTTGCTCGATGTGGTGTACGTCATTCCCCAGAATCTCGATGTGCGAGCCTGCGCCAGCCACGCGAATGCCCCAGGGAACGCTCTGAGAATCGCTTGTTTTGAGGTTGCGTATTTCGAATTCCTGCACGCGAACGAAACTCACGTTAATTAGCTCAACCAAGGCATAGTCTCCTTCTCCTACGCTGAGACAAGACCCGTCGAGAATTGCTCGCTCACCGAGTTGACTTCGAAAGGTGATGAACCCACCTTCCTGGCTCCCGCCAGAAGTGATTCTCAATCGCTCGCAGTAAACTCCGCCGCGTAGGTAAACGGTCGTACCGGGCCTTGCGATGTCTGCCGCACGTTGGATTGTTTTGAGTGGTCTATTTATTGTTCCGGGGTTCGAATCATTGCCGCTCGGCGAAACGTACAAAGTAGACGTGACTCGTGGGGCACCACCAACCATACCGATGAACACGATCCAACAGACTGTCTGGACGGCCAGTTTATGCATGACAGACAACTTAGCTCGATTGCAAGCCGAACTCAATATGCACGGGTGAGCGGATCCAATGCCTCAATTGGCGAAAAATCGCCATTAGACTCATTGAACTTCGTGTTGGCGAGGGTCAAGGCCTCGATCTCACATAACTTGTTCCATGCGGTGTACCGCAAGCGACGCGGACTGCACTCGGGATGACAAAGTGGCTGGTGTTACGGACTGACTTTCAGTGGGGCCGACACGCTGCCGATACGGCCGCTGAGGCGGTCCTGGACCGCGAAGTAAACCGTGTAGTTGCCAGGCGACAGGGTCAGCGCGCCGCGGTAGTCCATGCCGTTGTCGCGGATCTGGGCGACGGTTTCGGGCTTGAGGTGGCCGTCCATGGTCTTGGAGGTTTCGCCGGCGCGAGAACCATCTTCGGTGCGGGCGATCGCAGCAAATTCAAGAATCATATGGTTGTCGTCATCGGCATTAATCTGGGCGAAGTTGGCCGGCATGGTAAGCACGAACACAACTTTCTGCTTGCCGTCGGCGGCCGGGACAGCTTGCTGCCACTTTCCCGTGACGGCGATTCCTGTTGAGTTGAGCGGTGAGTTCAGCGCCATCTGCAGCTCTGTATAGTCGGCGGGCCTGGCGGTGTTCTGGTCCAGAAAGAACCCGCTGCGGGCCGCGACTTGTGCGCCATCCCGCCGGACCTTCACCGCAAGTTTGTGCCATCCCGATTTTGTTGCGGCGCGATCCAGATAGTAACTCAGCACGTAGTAGGCAGCGTTGTCTTCGGAAGCTTTGCGAAAGGCGCCGGCGAGGTCGTTGCCGTTGAAGAAGGCGCGTCCGCCGGTGGCGTGGGCGAAGGCCTGAAATGTTCCAATCGTTTCCGTCTGCGTCCAGACCCCATGCTCGTAGGCATCGTCGCGCGGGCTGCGGATCGAGATGTCGGGCATGGTCGGGTCTACCAGTCCACGAACATCTACGGGATACACGGAGACCTGGGCCTGCTCCAGCGCCCGCCAGGTCTTGCGATATTTTTCGGAGACGTCGCCAAGTGAGGCGCCTTTCACGCCGGCGATGTTGATGGAGAGGTTGGCCTCATTCACGGAGAAAGGGAAACCGGCGCTGGCCCACAGCATGGCCTTGCGGCCGGGAATTCCGGCGCAGTATTGTGCGATCTGTTGCATGGACTGCAGAGTGATGTCGATGCTGGTGGTCCGCTGTTGCGATTCCAGCCGCTGGTCCGCCATGTGCTGTCTCTCCATCATGATGGCGACGACCGCGTCAAGGCCGCTGCCCGACGCCTTGGGGATGCCTTCTTCCGATGCCTCATCCACCAGCTTTTTTTCACCTTTCACTTTCTTGAGGGCGGCGGCGAGCAGCTGTGGGTCTGCAGTGAAATCGTGGACTACCCGCATGCCATCGCGAGTGATGACGAACAGCGAGGTCAGAGTGTGAGTGTCCACGGAATCGTTGAGATACCTTAGGATTTGCTGCTTGGCGAAAGACTGATCTTCAATTGGGGTGTTGAGCGTGTCCAGCACTATGAGAGTGAGTTGCGGGTTGTGCTCTACCTGCAGATTACTGAACTCGCCGGGCTGCGCGGCATGGACATTTGCTGGCTCAGAGGTTTTCTCTATCTCCTCAAGGCTGGCGATCCTCTGTGGTTTGCCGTCCTCGAGCAAAGTAAAGTCTTCCTTCTTCAAGCCGTGAACGTGCGCACCGTTCTTGTAGTTGACCACCACCGGCACAGTGACCAGTTCGGCCCGGGCCTTGAATTTTGTTGCGAGGACAGGAATGTCGGAAGGCGGGTTTGAACCCGCATCCTGCGAGAAGGCATGACCGGAAATCGCGACAGCGCAAAGGCAGAGCCACTTCCGGATTGGACTGGATACAAACACAACGACTCGGAACGCCTTCGCAGTGAGTCTACCTCAATTCCAGCTCCTCTGATTCCGGCTGCACCACCAGCACCAGCACAATGCCGACGACCGTAAACATGCGGAAGGCAGCTTCCTGGCCGTTCGCAGTCTTTGACTGCCACATCATGAACCACTCACCGCCTATGCTTAAGAAGGCCACCAGCCACATGAGCAAGCTAAGGGTAAGCGCACCAATCGCCAGGTTCTTGGCTTGGTGAAACACTTTCGCCGACGCGTGCAAGCTCGTCGCGAGACGTATCCCGGCCCACCACAAGAGGACCATGGTGATTGCCTCCCAGGTGATGATCGACAAATAGAACACGGTATGCCAGGCCGGTGAGTTGATGGCGCGCCACATATCGCGATTGCCGGGAAATGTAGAGTCCATCATCAAGACGTGCCGGATAAATTCGTAATTGGAGTTGTAGTCCGTCGTGTTACCGAGCACAACGAACGAATAGTACAAAGCCACGGCAAAGACCAGTGACATCTTGGCGGTCCGGAGCATCATGGTTTTTCTTTGTCCTGTGACGAAAAGGTTTGAAAGTAGGCCATCAGGGCCCGAATGGTAGCGTCATCGTATCCGGGATTGCCGGGCATCTGCGCTTTCGCGTTTTTGGCCTGAGGGTTGCGCACATAGGCCGCGAAATACTCGGGCGAGGTAACCGCCCAGACCGAGAGCAAATCCCAGCCACGGCCGGACTTCTGTCCGCCTTCGCTTCCCATGTTGTGACAGCGGAAGCAATTTTGTTGTGCGAGACGATATCCGGCTTGAACTTCCGGTTCCGCGGCGTTTGGACCGCGCGGAGCAATCGCGCCAAGGACTGTTTTCTCGTTGCGGAATTCGATTCGTACCACTCCCCAGGGTATTTGCGGCTCTTCTTCCTCTGTAAGAATCTTGAAGGTCGGCGTGAAGTCAGGATGGGAAATCATGTAAGGACCCATGTCGCTGCCGTACCCTTCAGGTGGTTTCGGCCAACCTGCAGGCGATTTTCCGTTGATCTTTAGCACCAGCAGAGGATGATGTGCTGCAAGGTATGCGCGGGTGTAGTTGGTGCGATACCGGTCCACGCATATGGCAACGATCAGATTTGAATCCGGGGCTGCGGCAAGACCGCGGCTTAGTTCTTCGAGAAGCACACCGCCAATCTCGGTTGGGGCAGCGAAGTTGGCATCACCGGTTACGGTATAGGTCGCTTGCCGCAGGGCCAGCAGGTCGTCGCGCGTAATGTAGCGTGTGCTGCCCGCCGGCAGGCCCGCAATCTCGCCGCCCAACTCGAGGTCGAGGGGCGAAGAGCGTGTATTATGCAGCGCGATCGGAAGAACCGCGGCTTGCGCGCGTGAAAGCCATATCAAATTGGCTGCGGGATTCAGCGGGACGCACGGGATAAAAAGTAGAGCGGCTGCCAGCAGAAAACGGCAGGGCGTTCGCATGGGCCATTTTATAGCGTGTTCGTGTGATGCAGGCAAGAATCTCGGGATCAAGTCGTTATGCTATTGTTCATCTCTCTCAAGACTCAGGACCAGGCGTTCGATAGGGTGATCCGTGGCCTGGCAATTCTTCAGTTCGGCTGAGAACTGCCACTGTGCGATCCTTGGGTTACTACATCAGGAGAAAGGTATGACACTGCAATACAAAGGCGCGAGGGTTCCCGGACCGATCGGAGTTGCGCCGGGGACATCGGGGGGACGAATACCCGGTCCACTAGGAGGGCGAGTCCCCGGCCAGTTGAGCTTCGAACACGAGGACTTGTCCACACGTACGGCGACTAAGGCGGCAACTAAAACGTTCGCAATGCCTGCCCCGACATCCGGAAGTTCGACCATCATTCGGGCGGTCGTCGTGAACTGGGATTTGCATCCTCCCGACACTGAAGATGTCAAACAAGGCGAACTCGCCAATTGTCCGGTCGCGGCGATTCTGTCGGCGTTAGCTCATACAGCGAACGGTCGAAATCGAATCAATAAAATGATCACCGAATTCACTAACGCCTCGGTCAAGACAACGTTCAGTAAAGACATTCTGAAAACGCTTTCCGCCAGAATGGACGATCCCGACTACCGTCCTCCGGAGAAAGAGTTCACATCAAAGCGTTACTTCGGAGTGAAGCTCGGTTCAGAGGTCGAAGTGAGCGATGTGTTCTATACGAAGTACTCGGACGGAACGGATGTGGAAATGGTCTATATGGGATCGCCGAACCAGGCGCTATGGCCATGCGTGATCGAGAAGGCCTATGCGAACAAAATCGGCAGCTACGAAGAACTCGATGATGACCAGAAGCACACGGTCAACGAATTCTGGGGCGTTCTGGTGGGCAAGCCACAAGGTTTCGCCATCGACGACAAGACTGATCTACGAAAGATCAGCGATGCTGCAAAGGCAGCTACGACAATTCCGACGATAGGCGCTTCGAGAGAAGATGCCACTCGCGTGGAAAGCCACCACGGATTTGCCATTCTGGGCATACAAGATTCCACTATCGAGCTTTATAATCCACATGGCAAAAAAGAGAGAATATCGTTGACAGATTTTCGCAAGAATTTTCAGGCTATTTTCTTTGGCAACCCTGCCGCGCTTTGAGAATGTTCCCTGTCTGCTGGGTCGTCGACCGGGAATTTGTCGCCAAAGGGGCGCTGACAGCCTTACAGCAGGCCGGGATAAAGATCGGCTACAGTTTCACCTCGCCGCCACATCCGCTGTATGATCGGAATTGTGGATACAGAATTAAAAGGCACTGACGAGGTGATCCAGAGCCATGGATGGGAGCAAAAACCCGATGGCGGATGGATCTATGTTGCAGGAGAAAGCCTGGTGTCTTTGGCTTCCAAAAAGAGGGTGAAGCACATCGCCCAATTGCTTGGCATCGACTTCGAGACAGCATCGGAATATTGCGACAGCGTGGAAGTCTAACGCTCACTTATTTTCAACATCCAAGCTCTCCTTGCGAGAGGACGCAGCCCGGTCTGAACTACAAGCTTTCGTTCTTCAGCTATTCACGTCGAAGAAGGCAATCCCAGCTATTCGGCCTCGCATGAGCTGGCCCGTTCGGATTTTTCAAACTCGGCCGTTTGCATTCCACAGATCAGAGCGAGGGATTAATTAGTGGAGCCAGCGGCAGTTGCGAAGGACTTGACCGCCTTCTTCCAGGACAGCAAGTGGAATATCTGATTGGATTGTTCCTATCTTTGGCGGTGGCTGGCTTGGCCGCTATCATTGGCCTCGACCGTGAGCGTGCGTTTTATTCGACGGTGCTGATCGTCGTCGCTTCATATTATGTATTGTTTGCAGTGATGGCAGATTCTGGTGGAGCACTTCTCATTGAGATCGTCGTTGCCAGCGGATTTTTGCTATCTGCCATAATCGGCTACAAGAGAAGTCTTTGGTTAGTAGCCATAGCGCTTGCTGGGCACGGAGTTTTTGATATAGTCCATCACCTTCTCATTGAGAACCGTGGCGTACCGCGCTGGTGGCCAGGTTTCTGCTCGGCGTTCGACATAATGTTCGGTGGTTTATTGGCCGTAGGCTTAATGAGGCGCAGGCTATCCGCTCGTTGCACTAGCCCACCAACGCTTTCGCGTGCCGAGATATCGAAACCCTAGCTTAGAATCCTGGCGGAAAAGGTCACTGAGGAAACTGGAGATTTAAGGGGAATGCGGGAGGGTGTCCGGCAAAAGGAATTGCGTAGATGACTGCATTCGCGACACCTCCTGCGAGAACGATATACGCAAGAGCGAAACAAGACAGCGAACCAAAGCCAAGGCCATGCAGCAATCCATATTTCCAAGGCTTGTACGTCTGGTCGTCATAGAGAAATCGTTCGTAGAAATAAGTCATCAATGCCATGAATCCTACGCTGTAGAGTACACAAAGACCCAAGAGAACAAGCGCAAACGCGCAGGCGTGACTGTACAGGCTGAGCCGGGAACTCGGCACAAAAACCAAAGATGCAGAGGCTAGAGTGAGCATGACCTCCGCTACGTTCATGTAGCGCTCGTGGCGATGCTCAAAGGGTACGGGCTTGCCAAGGGAGTCAGGCGGAGTGAACGTCGCTGGAAGACCGTGCCATGCTTTGATGGCGTTCATTCTGACACGCCACCAAACAAGGGCAAAAATTCCCAAGCCGGTTACAAGCGCCAACATAACCGTTTTCATTGTCCACATGCTACACCCAGCGGCTCGATTGGACGGAAGCAGACACCGTGGCTCGCAGGGCGACCTCGCGGGACGCGTTTCATCTGGAAAATCGCGGGAGCAACTGGTAGCATCCTGCGCATGTTCAAACTCTTCGTGACGCTAAGTCTGCTCGCTTCCTCCTGTTATGCTGCCGATCTGCCTTCCAAGAAGTATTTGAATCTGGCGGCAGTCAAGACCATGGTTGCAGGGGCGGAAGCAGAAGCCAAAAAGCGAAACGTTGAAGTGACCATTTGTATTGTCGACGAGAGCGGTAACCTGCTCTTTCTGGAGAAAGCGGATGCTGCGTCGTTGAATACGATTCAGTTCGCCCAGAAAAAAGCCCGGCATGCTGCATTCTTCAGGAGCCCGTCGAAGGACGGTGCTGACGCGTTGAAAAAAGGCAACACTGACGTGTTGGCATTTCCGGATTTCTTCCCAAACCAGGGGGGCCTTCCCATTCAAGTGGACGGTCAAACTCTGGGCGGTATTGCCGCCAGCGGAGCAAAATCTGAAATCGATGAAGCGATTTCACAAGCGGGGCTGGACGCGCTTCTCAAACAATAATCAGCGCTCGCGCCTGACGATTTTATTTCCGGGAGGTTTTGTTGATTTCATCCGAGTCTGATTCCTCGCTTCCCTTCCGTTCTTCGTTCTTGATGATGGTGTTGGTCAGTTGCCTGGCGTGCTTTCTGGTGGCTGGCGCCTGGGCATCCCCTTCGCCGGACCAGAACGCGCTGCAGGTGTACTTCATCGATGTGGAAGGCGGGCAGGCCACATTGTTCGTTTCGCCCGAGCACCAGTCCTTGCTGATCGACACCGGTTGGCCAGGGTTTGAGGGGCGGGATGCGGACCGCATTGTGGCCGCGGCCAAGCATGCGGGCGTCACCAAAATTGATTATGTGCTGATCACGCACTTTCACATGGACCACGTCGGCGGCGTACCGCAACTGACCGACCGGATTCCGGTGGGCACGTTTATTGACCATGGCGTAAACCGTGAGCCGAGGGACAAAGAGACTGCCGAAGTGTCCGACGCATATCAGAAAGTTCTGGCGACGGGAAAGTTTAGACACATCGTTGCCAAACCAGGCGATACGCTCCCCATCCAGGGAATGAACGTGACCGTGATCAGCGCGGACGGCAACGTGATCAGCGACCCTCTGCCCGGAGCTGGACAAGAGAATCCGAATTGCAAGAATGCCGAGCAGTATCCAGCCGACAAGACGGAAAATGGTCGTTCGCTAGGGACATTGCTTACGTTCGGCAAGTTGAGGCTGATCGATCTCGGAGATTTAACCCACGATCAGGAGATGAAGTTGATGTGCCCGGTCAATAAACTGGGCAAGATCGATATTTATATTGTTTCGCATCATGGATCGGCCCCAAGCGGCAGTCCGGCGTTCGTTCATGGGATCGAGCCGCGGATCGCAATCATGGACAACGGCGCCACAAAAGGTGCGGCGCCGTCGTCGTGGGACGTAATCAGCAAGTCGCCGAAGCTCGAGGGCTTCTGGCAACTGCATTATGCCGACGATGGTGGGACCGCGCACAATGTGTCCAAGGAATTTATCGCCAACCCGGATGGGCCCGATGCGGGGCATTACCTGGAGTTGATCGCGCGGCCCGATGGAAGTTTTAGCGTATTCAATTCACGGACGGAAAAAACCAAGGATTATCCGACGCGCTAGGCTACTGTTTTGTCCAGTAATCGGCCGATTCTTTGCAGGCCTTCGCAAAACATTTCCGTGTCGACACCCATTCCAATTCGGAAGTGATTGGGCAACTCAAAAAAGCGTCCCGGCACGGCTGTAGTTTCCTGTTCCGTCCGCAGCCGTGCGAGAAAATCCTCTACATTGCCGTTCTTCAATCGCAGAACTGCCGTCGTCCCAAATTCTGTTTGCGGAGTTGAGATACCTTTTTGGTCGGTCAGAAAATCAGCCAACAACTTGCGGTCGGCTTCCACTACAGTGCGTGACCGCTGGCGAATGTGGGCGAGATTGTCGAGCGCGACGACGCTTAACAGTTCAGCGGGGTGAGCCGGAATAGAAGCGAAAAGGTCATTCAGCCGCCACATGGCGCGCGCCAAGTCGGGCCGGGCCAAAATCCATCCGCAGCGCAAGCCGCTAAGCCCGTACACCTTGGTCAAGCTGGTCGTGACGACAAACTCAGGACCCAGATGAAAGGAAGGTCTCGGCGTATTGGTGTAGACCGCGTCGAGATAGACTTCGTCGACCAATACGTGCGCGCCGACGCTGCGCGCAAGGTCGCCTATCTCGCGCAGCGCTGAGTCTGAAGCCAGGACACTGCTCGGATTGTGCAGGTTCGTCAGGACAATCAGTTTTGTCTTAGGGGTGATTGCACGACGCACTTCCGCGGGATCCAAGGCATAGCCGCTTTCTTCGTGCCGGGCAAATCGTTTGATCGACGCACCCAGATACAAGAGAGTGGAAGTCAGTAATTCGTACGTCGGTTGCTCCAGAAGAACCTCGTCGCCCGGATCGAGCAGAGCGGCCATCGCAAGATGATTGGCCATGGAGGTGCCGGCAGCAGCGACCACGCAATCCGGATCCACGCCGGATTTCCGGGCAATGGCATGTTGCAGCGGAGCGTAACCGTAAGTGCTGTCGCCATTGATCTCCAACTGGTCCAGCGTGACCGGAAGATCGCGCAGGGGAAACGATCCCACTCCGCTGGTTGCGAGATTGAACTTTGCGCGGCCCTGGGTCTTGGCCCACAGCATGTAATCGGAATGTTTGTGTCTCATAGATCTGGCGGCAGCGGAACAGCCTGCGATTTTCGGCTCCAGTACAAATATACCGGGATGCCCGCCAGAAGAATGAGCAGGCCGAAGGCAGAATTTGCGGGAAAGGTCGCGATGGTGGTCGACACGATGGCGGCGCAGGCCAGCACGAACAATCGCCGTTGTATAAGGATGGCCGGGCGTCAGATAGAGGCCGGGAGCGGGCGTTGGATCTCTTCTGCGGAATACAAAGAGCGACGCCGCGGTGAGGCCAAAGGAGATGAAATCCACTGAGATCACGTAGTTAAGGATCTCCTCATAGCGGCCGGAGAGAGCGATGACCGTAGCCGCGACGCCTTGCAGGATGATCGCAACCACCGGAACCCTAGCTTTCGGCGACAGCCAGCCGACGCTTTTGAAAAAGAGACCGTCGCGGGCCATGGCGTAGTAGACGCGGGGAGCGGTCAGAATCCCCTGGCTGAGGAAACCCAAGGTTGAGACGGCAATGCCAAAGGCGATCCATTGGGCCCCGCGTTCGCCGAGTGCCGCGCGCATCACCGAGGATGCCGGGATGCGCGTGGCCGCAAGTCCGTCCGGACCAAGAACGCGCAGACAGACAAAATTGACCGCGAGATAAAGCGCCACTACGCCGATGACTCCGGCTATCAATCCGCGAGACAGGTCACGCCGCGGGTCGCGCATCTCGCCGGCAACGAAGCTCGCGGTCTGCCAACCCCCGTAGGCGAAGGCAACCGGGATCATGGCCGCGCCGATAGCGCTTCCGAGTCCCAGGGAGATTGGGCGATCGAGTAGCGGAAGTGGATGCAGGACGCCTCCGCCCCACAGCATCCCTGCCGCGACCATAGCCGCAATGGCGGCGGCTTTCAACAGCATGAGCACGCTTTGCACGTTGCTTCCCGCGCGGACCCCAAAGCAGTTGATCGCGGTCAGGCCCATCAAGGTCGCCGCGGCGACGGGTCCGTCTCCAGCCGAGGATCCAGTGATCTCACGAAAGTACCGGGCAAACGTGACCGCCACGGCGGCCATACCGCCGGTCTGGGTCACGAGGAGCAAGACCCATCCGTAAATGAAAGCGACAGAGGGATGATAGGCTTCGCGCAGATAAAGATACTGTCCGCCTGCGCCAGGCAAGCGTGACGCCAGTTCCGCCCAGATGAAGGCGCCCAACATCGCCAACCCACCCCCAAGCAGCCATACCCCCAGAATAAGGAATGGAGTATGCACCCGAAGCGCGACCACGTAGGGATTGATAAAGATGCCGGAGCCGACAATGCCGCCCATCACGATCATGGTGGCGTCGAATACTCCCAGCGATTGGCGAGGTTTGATCGGGTCCAAAAGGTGGCTCCAACAAAGCTGTCGGCAGGCTGTGAATAATACCGGCCGAAGGCTGAACCGCGATCACCTTAACATAGCGGTGATGTCAACGACTGTCGGGATCAGACCTGGATACCAACAGGTGACGCGCAACCGCGGCGTGCTAGGCTGGATCAGACCTGCAAATCATTCCGCGAGGGTTCATGAACGACAGTCCTTCCTCTCATATCGACCTGCAAGGCGTGGCCAGACAAGTTATGGTGGCGCACGGTTTCGAACCAGACTTCCCTGCTGCGGTTCAGCAACAGCTTGCGGAATTGAAAGCCCATCCTCCACAAGTCGCACCTGGGCCCGATATTCGAGATCTCCGGAACCAACTTTGGTCATCGATCGACAACGATACTTCGCGCGATCTGGACCAGATTGAAGTCGCGGAACGCCTTCCCGATGGTGGAATTCGGGTTCTGGTGGGAGTCGCCGATGTCGATGCCTTCGTGCCAGAACACTCGCCCATCGACGATCATGCCGAGAAGGAGACGACAACGGTTTATACCGGCATCCGAAACTTTCCCATGCTGCCCGAGGAACTCAGCACTGGAACTACCTCGCTGCTGGAGAACGGTGACAGGCTGGCTGTAGTGGTTGAATTTGTCGTTGGCGCGGACGGCATTGTGAAATCAAGTGCAGCCTACCGTGCAGTCGTACGTAATCACGCGCAGCTTGCGTATAACGCAGTGGGCGCCTGGCTTGAAGGCAAAGCCGCTGCACCAGCTAAGATAAATGCATCGGCTGATTTGCAGGCCCAACTTAAATTGCAGGATGAAGCCGCGCAGGCGCTCCGAGCGCAACGCTATAGGCAAGGCGCGCTTAATCTCGAGACGAACGAAGTCAATCCGGTGATCCTCAATCAACAAGTGGTGGACGTCGAAGATCAGGAGAAGAATCGCGCCACGGAACTGATCGAGGACTTCATGATCGCCGCCAACGGGGTGGTGGCGCGGATGCTGGAGAAAGTTTCATCGCTGCGGCGCATCGTGAATACTCCGAAACGTTGGGACCGCATCGTTCAACTGGCCGCTGCGCAAGGCGAAAAGCTTCCGACACAGCCTGACTCCAAAGCTCTCAATGATTTTCTGGTCAAACGCAGAGCGGCTGACCCTGATCATTTTGCCGACCTTTCGCTTGCGGTCATCAAGCTGATAGGGCCGGGAGAATATGTTCTGGAGCGTCCGGGCGAACCTGAACAGGGACACTTCGGACTTGCCGTACAGGACTATACGCACTCGACCGCACCCAACCGGCGCTTTGCCGACATTGTCACGCAAAGACTCATCAAGGCCGTGCTTTCCGGAGCCAAGAATCCGTACTCCGATGAGGAACTGTCGGCCATCGCCAACAACTGCACTATTAAAGGAGATGCGGCCCGCAAAGTTGAGCGCGAAATGTCGAAACGGCTGGCGGCGGTCGCGATGAGCCATCGCATTGGAGAAATATTCGACGCGATCGTCACCGGAGTGACGCCCGGCGGGACTTTCGTCCGCGCCTTGAAGCCGCGTGTCGAGGGGCTGCTTGGTGCAAGCGCAGGGGGTGGACGTTGGTGACAGGTTGCGAGTAAAGCTGGTGCGGACGGACATCCAACGCGGGTATATAGATTTTGCCCGGGCCTAGCTTTGTATTGTCCGATCAGCGCGCCCTAATGAGACAGAAGATCGACGAATATATCTTCGAACTTTTTTACGTCCACTTCCATCTGAACGCTTGCGGGTTGAAGTTGGGGAGGCGGAGCCAGGTGTCCCAGCCATTTCGCTCGATCGGGACCCTGAGGGCCGCTGAAGGCCAGGAAAAAATGCGGAATATCTTCCGGCTTCTTCCAGACTACGGTGTGACCATACTTCGGACCGTGGTCGACGTCCACGTCGAGGTACATCGTTTCTGATTTCTTTATGACACTGGGATCGATGATCGATGCGACCATGAGTTCGTCCCACATCATGGACCAGAGAGAGGTTCCCGCAGGCGGCTGGAAATCAAGGTAATTTGTCTTGAAATGATTGGCGAGCGGTCCGCCGGCCTGCACAACTCTCCGCATCAACTGGGCGCTGGACCAGACTTCGGCGCCTGCTTCAAAGGGAGACACTACGATCTGTTTCCATGGGGCGCGAAGGACGATGGCTGCCGCTTCCGGATCCCACCACCAGTTCAGTTCCGGCCCTCCAGAGCTGCTTCCGCCCATGATGTAAATCGCTTTGGTGAGCGACACTATCTCGGGGTCCATGCGAATCGCGAGGGCGATGTTAGTCAGAGGACCGGCACAGTAGAGAACGACCTCGCCGGGATTGGCATGGATGGTGTCCGCAATAAAATCCGCTGCACGGCCGGGCTTGGGCTTCAGCTTGGGATACCCGCCGGGCGGTGCCCAGGTTTGTTTGGGATTGGGAGCGTCGGGATTGAAAGAGCCATGCCATCCAACATAAGAACCAAACAGGGCTTCGCGGAGTTCCTGTTCCCGGGGCGTGTTCAGCAGAGGCATTTCTGCACCCTTGATCACCGGGACATCGCTACGGCCCGCCTGCTCGACACCCCATAGTGCAAAAACGGTGGCGGGTTCCACCCACTGGTCGCCGCTAACAGTAGTGATGCCGAGGAGATCAATTTGCGGCGCGCGCAGAAGCATCAGCAGCGAAATGAAATCCGTTCCCTGGGGGCCGGCACTGTCCTGATCGGCAATTACTTTTATTTTCGATTGTTGGGCGGCTGCCAGGTTGCAGAGCAACAGGTATATGACGACACGAAAGAGAATTTTCGGCATGGAACCGAACTCCTGTGAATGCAGTCTCCGAGAAGGAGCTTTTCAGTGTAGAGAGAGGACCGGATCAGGATTTGTTACGCGCCGCCCATTCCTGGTCGAACCGCGCGCGATCGTAAAAGGATTTCTGGGTTCCCACGCCAGTGGTTGAAAGTCCTGCGTACAGATTCGCGCGTTTTACCGCGTCACGCTCAGGAAGGCCTTCGCCGAGGAATACGGCGAAGCTACCGATGAATGCGTCGCCGGCGCCGGTGCTGTCGATACTCTTTACAGCGAATGCCGGAACGTGTTCCGAGCCTTCCTTGCTTGCCAGCAACGAACCGTTGGCCCCAAGCGTGATGATGACGCGGCGAATGCCATAGCTCAACAGCTTCTGTGCGCACTTCTTGGCATCGTCGAGATTTTTCACCGGCATTCCGGTGATGGTCTCGGCTTCGCTTTCGTTGGGTACAAAATAATCCAGACCTGCGATGGCTGTAATGTCGATCGCCTGGCCGGGGGCGGGATTCAGGATGCAGCGAATGCTGTTCTTACGAGCAAACGCAATCGTGTGATAGACGGTCTCAAGCGGAATCTCGAACTGCAGGACAATGCAATCGACGGCCTTAAGCACGTCAGCGGCTTCGTCAACGTCGGCAGGTTTCAGTTCGTCGTTTGCACCCTTCACCACAAGAATGCGGTTTTGCCCATCAGGTTCCACGAAGATGGGAGCGACACCGCTGGAGACGCCTTCCACCTGCTTTACATGGGTCGTGTCCATGCCGAGTTTTTTGAAATTTTCGATGGTCGCGGGACCGAAAAGGTCGCTGCCCACGCGGGCCACCATGTATACGGAGGCCCCGCACAAGCGGGCAGCTGTGGCCTGGTTCGCGCCTTTGCCGCCGAATCCCAGGTCAAACTTTTGCCCGAAAATGGTTTCGCCTGGCTTCGGGAAACGTTCTGCAAAAGTGGTGAGATCGATATTGGCGCTGCCCACGACTGCAATTCGAGGAATTTTTGCCATGGTTCAGGAAATCCTGCAGATAGATTTGGTTTTCGTAGCGACGCTTACAAATGAAGAAACGTGAGTCTATTCAGTGGCTCGGGCGCTGTCAAACAAGCAGGAAACGGATCACTCACCGTAGGGAACCCAAATATTCTTCACCTGGGTGGCATGCTGGAGAAACCAGCGGCCTTCACCCTGCTTCACGTCGAACCAGTCGACGACGCGGCCTTCGTTGGTGAACACCTGCTTGAGATTCCCGACTGAATAGGATTTCGCGGCGGAAGCGCTGGCTTCATCCGCGAAGCACCAGATCGCGTCGACGTCGTCGTGCTCCGCCAACACTTTCAGGAGTTGCGAGGTGTAACCGGTAACGATGTTGACAGCACCGCCGGGCAAGTCGCTGGTGTCGAACACCTGGTACAGGTCGGAGGCGATCAGGGGATATTTCTCGGACGGAACTGCTACGACCGAGTTGCCCATGCTGAGCGCCGGCATGACGAGCGAAAGAAATCCGAGCAAGGGGGCCTGGTCCGGACAAACGATGCCGACTGTGCCGAGGGGTTCGTTCATCGCGAGGGCGACGTTGCGGAACGGGGGGTTGTGAACAGCGCCATCAAATTTGTCAGCCCAGGCCGCGTAGGAAAAGATGCGTTCAACGCCGAGGGAAACTTCCGCCTTAGCCTGTTTTTCTCCCACAACAGCAGCGAGACGGCGGGCAATCTCATCGCCGCGCTCGGAAAGATTTTCGGCAATGTAGTAGAGCACCTGCGCGCGGGTGTGCGCCGTGCTTTTTGCCCAAGCTGTCGCCTTGTGAGCGGCTTCGACTGCGTTGCGAATATCTTTTCGGTTACCCAGCGGGGCTTCGCCCAAAAGACGCCCGTCGGATGCGCGCACTTCCATGCTGTAGCCGGAGTCGGGCCGGGCTTGTTTGCCACCGATGTAAAGCTTTACTGTGCGATCGATGGCCGGAAGCGAATCTGAGTCGGAGTCGTCAAGCGATTTCCGGTTTGACTCTTCGTTTACCGATGGTTTTTGTGCGGGCAAAGCCGGAGCGCTCTTGAACCAAACCGGCTCCAGATATTCAAGCAGGCCTTCCCTGCCGCCTTCACGACCGTAGCCGCTTTCACGGTAGCCGCCAAATCCGCAAGAGGCGTCAAAGAGGTTGGTGCAGTTTACCCAGACCACTCCAGCCTTGATTTGCGAGGCCACGTGCAAAGCCACGTTCAGGCTCTCGCTCCAGACACAGGCCGCCAGACCGTAGACCGTATTGTTGGCCAGTTCGACGGCCTCGCTGGGCGTGCGGAAAGTCATGGTGGCCAGTACCGGACCGAAAATTTCTTCCTGGGCCACGATGGAGCTGGGATGCACATTGCTGAGAAGCGTCGGCGGATAGTACAACCCGCGCGATGGCATTTCGATTTCCGGCTGCCAACAAGTTGCGCCTTCGGCCACTCCCTGGTCGACGAGACGTTTAATGCGGTCTAGCTGCACCCGGGCGACGATTGCGCCGATGTCGATGGACTTGTCGAGTGGGGCGCCAGCGCGGAGCGTGCCCATGCGATCGCGCACCTTCACGATCAGCGGCTCGGCGATACTCTCCTGCATAAGCAAACGCGAACCGGCGCAGCAGACTTGTCCCTGGTTGAACCAGATGCCATCCACAAGGCCTTCGACGGCGCTGTCGAGATCGGCGTCTTCGAAAATAATGAACGGCGATTTGCCGCCCAGTTCGAGTGACAGCCGTTTGTGGCTGGTCGCAGTCGCGGTGCGGATGGCGCGTCCCACCTCGGTCGAACCAGTGAAGGCTATCTTGGCGACCCCGGGATGCTTCACCAGCGCTTCCCCCGTTGAACCATCGCCAGTGACGATGTTCACTACGCCCGGCGGCAGACCGACTTCCTCACATATTTCGGCAAACGCAATCGCAGTCAGCGGAGTAAATTCCGCAGGCTTAAGGACAACTGTGTTGCCGGTAGCGAGCGCGGGAGCGATCTTCCAGGCCAGCATGAGGAGCGGAAAATTCCACGGAATGATTTGTCCGACAACGCCGCAGGCTGTGTAACCGGGAAATTCCTGCTCCAGCAATTGCGCCCAGCCCGCGTGGTGATAGAAGTGGCGAATCACCAGGGGAATGTCGATGTCGCGGCTCTCACGGATCGGCTTGCCGTTGTCCATCGTCTCGAGAACCGCCAAACGACGGGAGTGCTTCTGGATGGTGCGCGCCAGCGCATAGAGGTGGCGAGCCCGCACATGGGGAGTGAGCGCCTGCCATTTGGGCAACGCTGCGGCGGCAGCGCGAACTGCGGCGTCGATGTCGGCTGCGGAGCCCTGGGCTATGTCGGCAAGTTTATCGCCGGTGGAAGGGTCGGTCGTTTCAAAGTAGGCGGCAGCCGCCGGCTGTTGCCAGGCGCCGCCGATGAAGTGTCCGAAGCGGCGGCCATGGTGGCCGAGCCAGCTTACGGCTTCCTTCGGGTCCTCTGGGGCGGGACCGTATTCCATGGCTACGAATTTTTCAGCAATACTCATTCGAGTCTTCTCGATTTCTCTTGTTCGTCAACCCAGCTTTGTCGTCAATCACGGAGACGGAGCGAGCCATGACCCGACATCACGCGATGGGATGGTGATAATCGGCCGAATATCGTCCAGTCACGTGGTGTTCGAGTTGGCGTTCAATGTCATTCAACAAGCCACTGGCTCCGAATCGGAACATTTCCGCTCTCAACCACGAAGGACCGAGTTCTTCTTTCATGAGCGCCAGCCATTCGATCGACTGTTTTGCTGTGCGGATCCCTCCCGCGGGTTTGAATCCGACGGCCATGCCTGTTTCCTGCGCGTATTCACGAATGCAGCGCGTCATCACAAAGCCAACCGGCAAGGTTGCGTTGGTCGGTTCCTTGCCCGTGGAAGTCTTGATAAAGTCGGCGCCGGCCATCATGGCGACCATGCTGGCGCGCGCAACATTGCGCAGCGTAAGCAGATCGCCCGTACCTAAAATCACTTTCATATGGGCCCTACCACTGGCCTGTCTGAAAGCGGCCATTTCATCGTAAAGAGCTTGCCATTTACCGCCGAAGACGTGAGCTCGCGTGATTACGACGTCAATATCATCGGCCCCGGCTTCGACAGAACGGCGAATCTCGGCTACGCGTTCGGTTAATGGAGAGAGCCCAGCGGGGAATCCAGTAGAGACCGCGGCGACCCGCACACCGCTGCCCTCGAGCGCTCGCACCGCGGTTTCCACGAAGGCGTGATAGACGCAGATGGCAGCAACCTTGATGTCGAGTTCTTCGATTCCTAAGCGTTTGACGAGGTCGTCCCGCAGCGGGTGACGGCCCTTGGCGCACAAGCGGCGCACCCGTTCTTCGGTGTCATCACCGGACAACGTCGTGAGGTCCATGCAGGAGAGAGCGCGAAGGAGCCACGCCGCCTGCCAATCTTTTTTTACAGTGCGACGTGCCGCGTGACTTTGCGCACGGCGTTCGACGGCGCTGGTGTTAACGCGAACCTGTTGGACCCAATCCAGGTTTAGAGGAATGCCACGGTTGGAAATCAGCGGACGTCCGGCAAGGATAGCAACTGGAGCATCGGCTTCCGCCTTAAGGAGTGAGCCGGTTCGGTCGGGAGAGCCGTCCCCTGCCTGGTAGCGTCTCTTGTTATCGGCTGACATGAAAATTCTCCGCTGAAAGCGAGGCGGGTGTCTCATTGGGAAACAAAGCGAAATCCTCTGTGTTTCCGAGTTCAATTGTACGGCAGATGAGATCGAAAGGGTACATGCGAGCCTTTCGGCTGCTTATGCTTATTTCCGCCGAGGAACACCGGGTTCGTGTGGGCCGTCAACGCAGTTTGACCTTGACACAATTTCGTTCCCGCCACTAGGCTCGTGCGTGGTCAACCTTCGGAGAAAGCCAATTCTGAAACATTTGAAACACCTCAGCTTTCCAGTTGTTTCGTGCACACTTATTCTCCTGATTTCCCTGGTCAATGCGGTTCCTGCCTCGGGCGCCGCCAAGAAAATCATCTTTGATACCGATCCTGGAACTGACGATGCGCTGGCGCTGATGCTGGCACTCAATTCGCCAGAACTGGACGTGCGCGCCATCACAGTAGTGCCTGGTAACGTGACTGCAACTCAAGGCCTGGAGAATGCGCTGCGGATGGTTTCCCTCGCGAAGCGATGCGACATCCCGGTCGCGGCTGGAGCGCAGC
This sequence comes from Terriglobia bacterium, assembly GCA_963765715.1. Lineage (GTDB taxonomy): Bacteria > Acidobacteriota > Terriglobia > Terriglobales > Acidobacteriaceae > JAIQFF01. The sequence continues at coordinate 287,770 of CAVXXN010000004.1, read as the reverse complement.
ATCCGTTGTTTCAGAAACTGATCACGGCTGAGTTCTGGCATGGTAAAAATGGGCTCGCCAATATCGAGTTGCCGGCTAGCAACTGCAAGAAGGATGCGCGATTTGGCCCGGACCTGATTATTGAGATGATTCACGCCGCTCCGCATGAAATTACCCTGGTTCCAGTCGGTCCGCTGACGAACATCGCGCTTGCCGTTGAAAAAGATCCTTCGATTGTGCCGCTGGTTAAGGAAGTCATCATTATGGGTGGCTCGATCAAGGGCGGAAATGTAAACGCCTCGGCCGAAGCCAATATCTATAACGATCCCGAAGCGGCCCAGATTGTGTTCCAGGCAGGTTGGCCGTTGACCATGGTCGGGCTGGATGTTGGCGACAAGGCCCTGCTCTCCCAAAAGTAACTTGGACATGTTGGGCGAAGACGCATGGTCCGGTGAATGATTTCATTCATGCGGTGGGCAAATATCTGGTCGAGCTGTCGGCTCAATTTGGGGCGCCAGGCACACCGATGTACGATCCCATGGCGGTCGGCGTGGCGATTGACGCGACGCTGGTGAAAGCTCCGGAGATGCATGTCGACGTTGAGACGCGCGGCGAGTTCACTCGCGGAGAGACTGTGGCCAATCGTAACGGCTACGTCGAACGGAACGTGCTTCATGGCGACCGTTACGTGATTGAAGGAGTGGACAAGGTAACATCGAACGCGAAGGTTTGTACCGATGTGGACGCAGAGCGGTTTCTGCAGCTTTTTGTTTCCAGAATCCAGGGAAAGTAGATCAGGACTGAGAAATAAGGAGAGAGCGATCACGATGGCATCAGGAATTCCGGATCGACGTCACTTTTTAGGAACAATGGCAACTATTGGAGCAATGGCGGCGGCAGGCAACAGCGGGGCGTTCGCGCTCAACGCGGCGTCGGGCGGGTCCGTGCGCTGGCCAAAGCTTGCTGGCAGTCCCGTGCTGGACAGCCTTCATCCGGTGATCGAGCATTCGCGTGATGTCCGCACCAATGTTGACAAGATTGTGGAAGTGGCCGGTTGGATGGCCTACGAAGAACTACCCATGCCGGATTACCAGATGCCTTTCGGGGTGGGACAGGGCAGCGCGGACGATGTGATGGACTTCATCCTGACTGCCGACTGCGTGGATACGGCTTTCACCGATTTCTCGACCCACGTTAAATTTCAGGTCGACTATGCGGGACGGCACTGGTCGGATTCGGATGGGCTTTTCGCCTGCATGAAGCGAGCGATGGACAATGGCACGCCGATTCTGGATGGCAAGTTTCTGGCGCGGGTAACTCGTCCGGAGATGGAGAAGATTTTCGCCGCCAACATTGAGCTGCCCATGCTCGACGAAAAAATGGAAATCTGGCACCAAGTCGGCGCGGTGCTGGCGGAGAAATACGATGGGCGCTTTCACAACTTTGCGAAGTCTTGTCCGCCGCGTTTGTATGACAACGGCGCAGGATTGATCGACCGCATGGTGAAAGAGTTCCCTCGCTTTAACGACGTCAGCCCATACGACGGCGCGACCATCAAACTTTACAAGCTGCCGCAACTGGGGACGTGGTTTGCCTACTCGTCATTAAGAAAGACGGACCAGTTCCCTCTCGCCGATGTGGACAAGATGACGGCATTTGCCGACTACATCGTTCCCGTGGGGTTGCGGCTGCTCGGAATCATGAGCTATTCGCCAGAGCTGGAGCACGCGATCAACACTTACCAGATGATTCCACGCGACAGTCACCAGGAAGTCGAGATTCGGGCACATTGCATTTACGCCACCGCTCTGCTTTGCGAAGAAGTTAACAACCTGCGCCCGAAAGACCAGCAAATTATTATTCCGCAGATTGACGCTCGCCTGTGGACCCACTATCACACAACGTGGTGGCCGCATCATTTAACCAGGACGATCATGTATTGATGATCGATCGCAGTCACAGATCTCGAACCCGGGGACCCATGAACCTTCCTTTTGCCTTTGACCTGAGGCGGTTTTCTGTTCGTAAAATTCGCACCAGTGTTGCTATCGTTGCGTTTCTTAGTGCTGTCGTTGGCCTGTCCTTTTCTGACGAATGGAAAGCACGCCATCCTCTGGTTTCGCCGAATGGAATCATGAACCTTTCGGAACCTCCATCAGCAGAAGATATTTTCTTTCCTGGGCCTTCGGGTGATATTGAGGCTTGGCGGACGGGTCTGAAAGCCTGGCGCGCCGATCGGCTCACACGCACGCGATATGACGGTTCACAATACGACCGGCCCGAGTTGGCATGGACGCTGCAGATCCTTTCGCAAGTGCAGCTGCTTATCTGGGACCGTAGTTTTTACAATCCTGAAACTGGCGAATATACAGTGGACCGCTTCCTCTCTGAGACCGAGGGCCGCATCGGTCCTATTGATGCCGTGTTGATCTGGCACGTATATCCCAACCTCGGAGTAGATGACCGCAACCAGTTTGATCTACTCCGCGACCTTCCCGGGGGTGTTCCGGCGCTGCGCGAGATGGTGCAGAAATTTCATCAGCGAGGGGTAAAGGTATTTTTCCCGATTATTGCCTGGGATACGGGCACGCGCGAGGAAAGCTCGCCTCCATGGACGGCAATCTCGCAATTGCTGAAGGACATTGGCGCCGACGGGCTCAATTTCGACACTCTGGAAAGCATTCCTGCGCAATTCAAGGCTGCTTCGGACGCCATAGGGCACCCGCTTGCTCTTGAACCGCAGTTCGATATCCGGGATGAGTCGATTGCGTGGTCGAACATTGGCTGGAACGACTGGGTTACCTGGGAGGGCAAGGAGTATCCCTTTATTCCCATGGTCAGCAAGAGCAAATGGCTTGAGCCCCGCCACACGATCAACGTCACCGACCGGTTTACGCGGGACAAGACTGACAGCCTTCAGCACGCCTTTTTTAACGGGCAGGGCTATGCCACGCTCGATAATCTTTGGGGCTTCTGGTACGGCACGACACCGCACGATGCCGAGGCCATCCTGCGCTTCACTCGAATCGAACGGGCCATGTCGGAAAACCTGCGTAGTCCGAAGTGGGAACCACATTTTCCAACTTTACAGTCGGGTGTATTCGCCAGTTGCTTTCCCTCAGCGTCCAGCACTCTTTGGACGATTGTGAACCGCAACGAGTATGACACCGCAGGAGAACAGCTTCGCGTGCCGTATCAAGCGGGAATGCACTACTACGATTTATGGCATGGTACTGAGTTGACCCCGTCAGTACACGGGAACGAAGCAGTCCTTAGCGTGAACATCGAGGGCCTGGGATTTGGATCTGTGCTCGCAACGGCGCAACCCCCGGACGGCACGCTGAAACAACTTCTTTCCTATATGGCGGAGCGCTCGCGTCGGCCGCTTGCGAGCTACACGCGAGAGTGGAAGGCCGTACCTCAGAAGATGGTCGAGATTCCCGCAACAAAACCAGCGCGGGGCAACCCTTCCGGCATGGTTCTGGTTTCTGGTTCAGATTATGACTTTGAGGTGCGCGGCATTGAGATTGAAGGCGGAAACGATCCCGGAGTCGATGTGCAATATCCCTGGGAAGATATCGCGCGACGGACGCATCGCCACCGCGTCCATGTTGCGAACTTTTATATCGACCGTACGCCTGTAACCAATGCTGAATTCAAAGCATTCGTGGACGCCACTCACTATCACCCTAAGGACGACCATAATTTTCTTCGCGACTGGAAAAACGGTACCTATCCGAACGGTTGGGACAAGAAACCTGTGACCTGGATTTCCATCGAAGATGCACGTGCTTATGCCGCGTGGGCGGGGAAACGCCTGCCGCACGAGTGGGAGTGGCAGTTCGCCGCACAATCGGCGGATGGAAGGATTTATCCCTGGGGCAATGAATGGAACGCGGGAAATGCGCCTCCGGCGGACCGGGGGCATGTGAGACAGGCGCCCGCAGACGTGGACGCATTTCCGCAAGGAGCCAGCCCGCTCGGAGTACTGGATCTGGCAGGAAACGTTTCTCAGTGGACTGATGAATATCGGGACGAACACACTCGTGCCGCCATCGTCCGCGGTGGCGCGTCGTACCAACCCCTGGGGTCAATTTGGTACTTTCCGCAAACGTACCGACTCGATGAACATCAGAAATATCTGTTGATGTCGCCTGGGAGAGACCGCTCAGGAACAATCGGCTTCCGCTGTGTGATGGACGCGCAGTAACTTTTCGTCCCGGGGAGTGGAGTTGCCAGAATCCGATCCAGGAATGCCCCGCATACCGCGCAGACGCTGGAGAATGGCATTCCTGCTTGCTTTGGGAGTTGTGATCGCTTTCTTCGATCGCATCAACCTTTCTGTTTCACAGAGCGCGCTTCATGATTCCTTTGGCCTGTCCTTGATCGCGTTCGGATATCTCTCGAGCGCATTCAGCTGGACTTATGCGGCCATGCAGATGCCCGCGGGAATCCTGCTGGATCGTCTGGGAGTTAAACGGGTTGGACGAATCGGAACATTCGTCTGGAGCATGTCTTCGTTTGCCGCGGCGTTGGCCCCCGGACTCGGGACTTTTATCGCGGCACGATTTCTGCTCGGTCTTGCCGAGGCGCCAACCTTTCCCGGAAATGCCAAGGCATTGGGATATTGGTTTCCTAACAGCGAGAGAGGACTCGCGACGGCGATTACCGATGCTTCCGCAAAGTTTTCGTCAGCCATCGGGGTGCCAATCATCGGCCTGCTGCTTCTACACTTTGGCTGGCGGTGGAGCTTTGCCGCAACCGGCCTTGTCAGTCTGATTTACTTTTTGCTCTTCTATGGTCTGTATCGCAATCCGAGTGAAGATAAAGGATTGTCGTCGGTAGAGCGCGACTATATCGTCGCCGGCGGAGCACAGGCGGAGGATCAAAGGAGAGCAAAAAGCAGGACAACAATTGGATATCTGTTGCGTCAACCCAAGGTCTATGGTCTTGCGCTGGGATGGGGCGCTTACAACTACACGTTCTTTCTTTTATTGAGTTGGCTTCCCACCTATCTGTCGATTTCGATGGGCATGGATCTGCGGCACTCGGTTCTTTACACCAGCGTGCCCTGGCTGTTCGCAACGGTTACGGATCTTGCGGTCGGCGGATGGTTGGTCGATGCGTTGATTCAGCGGGGATGGGATCCGAATCGTGTACGGCTTACGGTTCTGATTGTCGCGACAAGTTGTGGTCTGGGAACTCTGGGAGCGGCGCGTTCGCACACACCTACATCGGCGCTGATCTGGATCAGTATTGCGCTGGGTGGACTTGCCGCGGCCGCGCCAGTGGCGTGGACTGTGCCGTCGTTGATTGCGCCTCGTGAGAGTGTCGGCACACTCGGCGGCATTGTGAATTTCGCTGGGCAACTGGCGGCGATTTCTGCACCCATCGTCACCGGGTACATTGTGTCTGCGACACAATCTTTTGCCGCGGCATTTGTGACGGCGACCGTGATCTTGCTCCTGGGTATTGCGGGGTATGCACTCCTGTTAGGGCGCATTGAGCCAATTCCCGAACCTGCGAATCTGTAGCTGATATTCGGGCTACATCGGCTTTACCGTTTAGCTTAGGAAAGCTTTTAACCGCAAAGGGCGCTAAGAAAGGCGCGAAGTACGCAGAGAACAACGGCAGGCGCCTGTGACGAGTGCTTGCGTAAACTACGAGCGCTTTAATAAAAATGGGCCGCCGGGTTGAGCCGGCGGCCATAGTGAAGCGGCGCTACAACAACCTAGAAGGTCAACTTCAGTGAGAACTCAACTACGCGTGGTGAGCCCAGCGCATTCACGCCGGAGCCGAGGCCCAGACGCAAATCGTTTGGTTGCGGGTTGGTGGTTCCGTTGGGCGAACCTGCTGATCCATCCAGGATGCCGCTGAACGGAGCGGCCGGGCCATCGAAGTTGGCGAAGTTGAACAGATTAAAGATGGAGACCCCGGGACGCAGTTCAACGCGATCTTTGAACTTGTATCCCCAGCTTAAGCTCAGATCGAAGGTCTTCAGCCATGCCTGTCCAATCGCACCCGGCGGGGCCAGAGCCAATCCTGTGAAGCCACCGGTGGACTGCCCGCCGATCACTCCTCCCAATGTTTGCAGTTGGGAGAGTGTAAACAGACCATTATTGATCAGCACCTGTCCCGCGGGAGTTGCCTGACCAACCATATTGTTGTTGAAGTTTGAAATGAGCTGGTTCAGACCGTTAACTCCAAATGATCTGCCGAAACCTCCAATGTTGGTTCCGGGTAATAGATCACCAACACCGCCGTTCGATCCGAAGGTGCCATCGCCTGTTCCATCTCCTGTCAGATCGGACTGGAACAAGCCTCCCGGAGCTCCTGTGACTGGAAGAGTCACGTTCGAGGGTAACGGGCTGTCGAAATGCGAAATCAAGCTCATCCGGAAATGCCCCGGAAGATCCATAGTGCCGCCGAACGAGAGTTGGTGGGTGCGGTCCAAGCCGTTCGGACCAATGTATCGGGTGGGGTCCGCGTTATCGGTTGGGAAATTGATGAAGTCATTGTCCCGTGCCGTGGAAACGTAGCGAGAGAACGCGTAGGAAACCTGGAGATTCAGGTATTTGATTCCAGGAAGCGGATTACTTACGTTCTGCCGCAACGACATCTGGAGACCGTTGTATACCGAGCGGCCAATCGGAAACAGCATCTGATTGGTGCCAAGGTTCTGATTGATACCCGGGAAGGCCGCTGGCGGGAGGCCAGCGATCGAACAAGCAAGCCCGCCGCAAACGGAATAGCCGGAATCGAGCCCGTTGGAGGCGTAATCCGTGATGGTTGCTCCTTTGCCTATGGCGCAATCAACATCGGCGCAACCGAATCCCGCATTGGTGGTAGCAATTGCGGCCTGCGCGTTGGGCAGGTTGAAGAAGCGGGCATCACCAATGTGGTTGGTGTCGATGCTCAACAGGTTATGAGTTGAAATGTTGCGAAGGTAGTCCGCCGTCAACACCATCCCGTGACGAATTTCGTGCTGGACGCCGATGTTGAACTGAACGGATCGTGGCGATACATATTGTGGAGCGAACAAGTTGGTGCCGGTAACGTCGATACCATCGGCCAGAATATTTCCTATATACACGCCATTGTTGGCCGGACCCTGTGCCAGGGTAAAGGCCTGATATTCCTGTTGCAACTGCACTATCTGCGGAGTCACGCTTCCAATAGCTGCACCGCAAATCGTCGCCGGATCGATGGCGCTGGGGAAAGGCAGGGATTGCGGAGCGCCATTTGAACAGACAGGCTGGCTGCCAAGAAAGAGCCCTTGCGCCAAGCGGGCCGGACGGTCAAACAGGTTGTTGTTCCAGATCGAATTCTCGTAGAACAATCCGAGGCCGCCACGAATGACAGTCTTTCCATTGCTTCTTGGGTCCCAGGCGAAACCAACTTGCGGCGCAAAATTGCGATTAGGCTGGTTCACCCGATCTCCGAGACCGGAATAGAACTGATTGTTGAATTGATCCAACGCTGGTATGGGACCCAGATCGCTATCCGTGCGACCCGTGTCGCGTGAGTAGCGTAATCCAAGGGTCAAAGTAAAGTTCGGGCGCACTTTCCAGGAATCGCCGAAATACCACGAGATCCGGTTGTCCGGACCAAGACCGCCGCCGGGGAAACCGAAGGTTGACTTCTCTGAGGAGAAACCTTGACCGTTGCCCAACGTGACATTGGTGACGGGATAGTTCAGCGGGTTGCCGGCTCCGCCCGGAAACGTATTGAAGGGGGTGGCATTGCTGGGCGAGCCCACCGCCGGCGCCAGACCCAAGAACTCGGCAAAACCGCCGCCCACGATGTGGTTGTAGCCTACCCCGAAGCGGAAGAGGTGGTTCTTGTAGGACTTGCTGCCATCGTATTTAACCTGACGATCGGACTGTACGGTGGCCTGGGGCGCAAGGAAGTTTGGACCAGAGCAAAAGTCATCTGCTCCGGCGGTCAGACAGTTGGGATCGCCGCCGATGGCCAATTCGATTCCCGGAGCGGGATTGAAAATACTGGAACCCGTCACTGCGTCCGCAATGCCGTTCTGGAATTTGGTGTAGCCGAAGCGGATGCTGTGGGTGAAGCTCCCCGTGTTGAAATCAGCTCCAACCACATGATCGCGAGCGTGATTCACGTTAGCGAAAGGCTGGAAGGAGTTGGGAATGAACGGAAGAGCGCTGCGGTTCTGATCAAACGAAAAACGGTAGAAGATCTTGAACCGGCCCGTCTGCCAATCCAACTTGCCCACTGTCTGAGTTTCGCGGAACGGGGAGTTGAAGCTTCCTGTCAGGCCGGTGAATGCGCCACCGGGAAGAACCGGGTCGAGGAGATCCTGCTTGTTGCGTTCCGCATCGAGAAAGAAGAACAAGTGGTTCTTGATGATCGGACCACCCAGACTGCCGCCGAATTGGTTTCGCTGAAACGGATTGGTCGAATCGGCTGGCAGCGCAGCATCCAGGGACTGGTCGCGGAAGTAGTAGAAAGCATCGCCATGCAGACCATTCGTACCGGACTTAGTGGTGATGTTCACCGAGCCTGAAGAAGTCAGCTCGGTCGAAAGGTCAAGCGAGGACTGCTGCAGAGCGGATTCCTGGATGGCGCCCAACGGAAGATTCTGCGTGGTGGTACCAACGGTCTCGTCGCTGATATCGATTCCATCTACTTCAATGCGTGCGGTTCGTCCGAACCGGCCACCGAAGGAGACGGATGAGAATCCGTTCTTGGTAGGATCGAAAGTTCCGCCGTCCTGAATTTGTACGCCCGGCTCAAGTTGGGCCAGGTCTAGAAAGTTGCGGCCGTTGATCGGCAGGTTCTCAATTTGCTGGCTGGTGAGAACTCCCTGCACCGTGGCCTGTTCGGTGTTCACTGACACTTCCGAACCTTGTACTTCGACAACCTCGGCGCTCTGGCCAAGAGTGAGTTTCGCGTTGGCCGAGGCAGTTGTGTTTACCTGCACGGTCAGAGGCATCTCAAGCGTTTTGAATCCTGACGCTTCGATACGAACGACGTAGTTTCCGGGGATCAATGCGCCCGAAGCGAATGTGCCGGTCGATGACGTCGTAGTCTCGGATGTCTGCCCTGTATCCTTGCTGCGAACGGTCACTCTCGCGCCGATCACCACGGCACCCGAGGGGTCGGTGATCGATCCCTGGATGCTTCCGGTCGAAATTGTGGTCTGCGCGAAAGTCGCAGTGGCGAGTGATAACAACACACACAGAGACACCGCAACAAACATTGTTCGCATTACGACCTCATAGAACCTACGAGTATTCACAGACTTTCTCCCTTCAATCGCCTCTGGGTTTCTTACAAATCAACTCGACAAAACAAGCCGTGAGCCTAAGAGCGGAGAGTAGAAACGGTAGACTTCGAAGATCGGTCCAATCTGCATCAGCGTCACCGATCTGGCAGCGGAACCACACACCCGAGAACTGTTAAACAATAGCCCCTTGAACAAGTGGTGTTATGCATGCGCCGGGCCAAACAGTTGCGGTAAGGTCGTGCTAGTCTTCAAACGATTTAGCGGCGCGATTTTTGAGATGAACGTGCCTACGCAATAATCGCTACCAAAACTGGAATGACGACGTTCCGGTAAATGGGAGATTCACAAGCAAGCGCGGTATTGAATTTCAGAAAAGCGTAAAGAACTGTAAAAATGTTTATGAATGTTTACATTCACAATCGCTATACATTTGTTGACGATCTATAAGTTTCTCGCCACGAGGCCATCGATGATCAAGAGTCGCTCCCTCAGTTTTATTGCCGCATTGCCTCTCTTATGTTGCTCGCTTCTCGCGTCCCAAACCCACAAAGACAAAGTCGATTTGTTGATCGTCGGGGGAACGATTGTCAGCATGAATGGAAGTCGCGCGATTCTCGATGACGGCGGAATTGCTGTAAAAGGCGACACGATTGTCGCAGTCGGACGACGAGAGGAAATCGAGGCCAGGTTTGAAAGCCCACGAACCGTGGATGCCAGACACAAGCTGGTTCTGCCGGGCTTCATCAATGGACACACCCACGTGCCGATGACTTTGTTTCGAGGTTTGCACGACGACGTAACCCTGAGTGACTGGCTCTACAAATATATTTTTCCCGCCGAAGCGAAGAACGTTAACGAAGAGTTTGTACGGTGGGGCACGAGGTTGGCCGCGGCAGAACAGATTCGCGGAGGAGTCACAACCTTCGCCGACATGTATTACTTCGAGGACGCAGTTGCGGAGGAAACCAAAGCGGCAGGAATGCGAGGCGTGCTCGGAGAAACTTTTATTGACTTCCCCGCACCCGACAACAAGACTCATGCCGACGCCATGGCTTACACCGAGCTGTTTCTAAAAAAGTGGCGGGGCGATCCTTTGATTCACGCCGCGGTGGCTCCGCATTCGATTTATACCTGTTCGCAAAAGACGCTCGAAGACACAGCGGCGCTGGCGCGGAAGTATCATGCGCCAATTCTGATCCACACCGCAGAAATGAAAAAGGAATGGGAGGACAGCGAGAAGCAGAATGGAATGTCCCCGGTTCAGTATCTCGACAAGATCGGAATACTCGGTCCTGACGTCGTGTCGGCACATTGTATTTTTGTGGACGAAGCGGACCGCACAATTCTCGCTCAGCGACAAGTCGGCTGCGTACACAATCCGTCAAGCAATATGATGATTGCAAGCGGCGTTTCTCCCGTGCCGGAAATGCGGGCAGCAGGAATTCCGGTGGGACTTGGAACCGACGGACCAGCCGGCAGCAACAACGATCTTGATTTAATGGAAGAGATGGATCTTGCGGCCAAGCTCGCGAAGATCACGAAAATGAACCCTCTGGCGTTGAACGCGAAGGCCGTGGTTGAAATGGCAACAATTGATGGAGCCAAAGCGCTGCACATGGAAAAAGAGATCGGCTCGCTGGAACAGGGAAAGAAGGCTGACATCATTCTGATCGGCCTGGACGAACCGAATGCAGTTCCGATGTATGACATCTACGCGCAACTCGCGTACGCGCTAAAAGGAAGTGATGTGGAAACGGTAGTCATCGGGGGGCGCGTCGTAATGCGGGATCGGCAACTCCTCACTGTGAACGAGAAAGAGGCAATGGCGAAGGCACGTGAATACAAGAAGTCAATCGCTGCGTCATTGGGCTTTCAATAAGAGCGCGAGTTATCAAGACTTCTGAATAAGGTGGATCGTGGATATGGGAACTCGCAATATTTTTTTGTGGGAAGTGGATACGCAGAAGGACTTCATGCTGCCGGGTGGCAGTCTGTATGTTCCCGGAGCCGAGCGACTGTTGCCGAATATCCGGCGGCTTACGGATGTCGCTCGCGAGGGCCGTGCATTCCTGGTGTCGCACGGTTGCTATCACATTAAGGATGACCCCGAATTCTCGATATTTCCCCCGCATTGCGTAAAAGGCTCCACGGGCGCCGAATTCGTTGCGGAAGCGCTTACCGATAAGGTTGTCAGGGTCCCCAACGAGGCGACGGCGGTGTTGCCGCAGGATCTCTCGCGATATCAGCAGATTCTCCTGGAAAAGCAAACGCTCGACATCTTTGAGGGCCTGCACGCAGATGAGTTGGTCAAGCGTTTGGGAGACGACGGCGAGTTCGTTGTCTTTGGCGTAGTCACCGAGTTTTGTGTGGCACTTGCAGCCAAAGGATTGCTGGATCGTGGCCGGCGCGTCTCCGTTGTCGAGGATGCGGTTGAGACGCTGAAGCCCCAAGACGGGCAACGGACCATTTCAGAACTGCAGAGTCAAGGAGCGACATTGATCACCACCGATGTTGCGGTAAACCTCTTCAGTCGGCGCGCATGATAATTTGTCGTGTCCCCAACATCTGTTGTTGCCGTTACGATCTTCCGAATGCAGAGGTGTAAAACACCAACGTTTTGATGGAAGTGAAGATCGCGTTCCCGGTCCGGGCGCGGTTGACACTTGAGGGCAGTTGGAAGTATCGTTCTCGCCACAGTTTGTACGTGGAAAATCGGAAATCCCAGCTGATCACTTGTCCGCGACGACACGCATCGCCGAGACCACTTAACTTGCTAAAGCTCTTAACACCTGGACGCAAAAAGTCTTGAAAAGGCTTGGCATCCCGGTGCATAGTCGCGTGGAGACGATGGGTTTCGAGCGTTCCGTCCGGAAGCGATGGGTCGCGCCACGGTTCGATGTGGCATCAACGAGGGGGAGATTGATGACTACCAGAAAGACGCTGCTGGTTCTGTTCTGTTCGTTCGTATTCGCCGCTTGTCCGCTCATGTTCGGTCAGGCAACCGGAAGCTTTTCCGGCACCATTACCGACAAAACCGGATCGGTAGTCTCGTCCGCAACTGTAAAAGCCACCGCGCAAGGCACCGGCCTCTCCCGCGAGACAAAAACCGACGACACCGGACATTACTTGATGCCCTTACTGCCTATTGGCGATTACACCATCCGAGTGGAGTCGCAGGGCTTTGGCCCAGCCGAGCAGAAGGACGTCCGGCTGCAAGTGGACGAACATCGCGAACTGGATTTCAGCCTGACGCCTGCGTCGGTCAACTCTACCGTAGAGGTTAGCGCGGCCGAGGTTTCAGTACAGACTTCAAATCCAACTTTGGGTCAGGTCATCACGTCGCAGCAGGTGGCGGAACTCCCCCTGAATGGGCGCGATTTCGTGCAGCTGGCAACTCTGACTCCCGGCACTACGCAAGAGACCAACCCCGGAAGCTTTTTCAATGGTGGTCCCAGCAGCGAGGTTTCGGCGCGCGGCACCTATTCCCTCTCCGTCGGCGGATCACGCGCTCAGAGCACTGACTGGCTGCTTGACGGAAATGACAATAATGAGCTGACGGCCGGCGGCATCTCAATCCTGCCTTCGATCGATGCCATCCAGGAATTCAAAGTCCTTACCTATAACTATTCGGCGGAATACGGCACGCGCGCGGGTCCGACGGTACTGTTGACCACCAAATCCGGGTCCAACCAGTTGCACGGTTCGCTGTTTGAGTTTTTCCGCAACACGAAACTCGATGCCCGCAGTTATTTCGCCTCGAGCCGGGAACAATTCAATCTGAACCAGTTCGGGGGTTCACTAGGCGGCGCCATCAAGAAAGACAAGACCTTCTTCTTCCTTGACTACCAAGCTAAAAGGCAGCGCCATGGCGTGCCCTTCGTGGGTGAGATTCCGACGCCGGCCATGAAGACCGGGGATTTCAGTCTGGATCCTTTTGGGGTTGCCAGACCGGGAACTTTTGACGGATCGCAGAACATCAATCGTGTCGGTGATCTGGTCAACCCCTATAGCCCGACGCCTGGCACGCCTTTTCAGTGTGCTGGTGTGGGAGGGCCTGCCCTTCCAGCGTTAGCCGACGGAACCCAGGCCCCTGGTACGCCTTGCAACCTGATTCCGGCCAATATGTTCGACCCGGTCGGACAAAAATTGTTGCAGCTTTATCCCACGAGCAATGTCGTCGGCGGTGGCTTGTTGGGCATCAACTTTACCAACGTTCCGGTCAGGAGCCTTGACGAGGGAGAGTTCGACGTACGCGTTGATCACAATTTTTCGAGCAAGGACTCGATCTTTGCCCGCTTCAGTTACGATCAGGCGACGTCGTTTGTCCCTGGAGGTTCGCCTGGCTTTGCCGAGCAGAGCGCATTCGCCAGCACGCAGGACATCACTAACCATGGTCGCAATGCAGCGTTGTCGGAGACCCACATTTTCTCCGACCGTACCATCAACCAGGCGACCTTCGGGTTTAACCGGATTTTTAACCACATCAAGTCGTTCGGCGACTCAACCTGCGAAGCTGCCAAACTCGGGATTCTCGGCGCCAACCTTGACAGCCGGTGCCCGGGAGCTCCTCCGGGACTGAGCCAGTCGACGGTAGATTGCGTCAGCTGCGGTTTGACTTCGATTGACATCTCCGGCGGGTACTGGTCCTTGGGTGACCGCGGTTTCGCTCCGTTCCAGGGCGGGACCAACGTCTACTCCTTTTCTGACACTCTGGACATGATTCGCGGCAAGCACGACGTCCGGGTTGGCATGGGAATTCGTCTCAACCAGATGAATGTGCTCACCAACGGGTTCCAGGACGGCTTTGACCTTCTGTTCTCGGGAACAAATACGGGCGACGACGCCGCCAACCTACTTCTCGGTCAGGTTGATGGAGCAATTCACGATCAGACATTTGAGGGCGCTACTACTGGCCGCCGCTGGAAGATGTTCCGTCCGTTTGTACAGGACGATTGGCGCGTAACCAGTAATTTGACGGTGAACCTCGGGTTGGCTTGGGCTTTAGTAACGCCAGAAACCGAAGCGCAAAATCGCCAGGCGAACTTCAACTTCAATACGGGTAAATACCTGGTTGCGGGAAATAGCCCGGAAAAGACTTGCGCAATTTGCATCCCCAGCGACGGTGCGGTCGGCGTTCAGTTCGACAAGACTGCTCTGGAGCCGCGTATCGGGTTGGCGTGGAAGCCTTTCGGAAGCCAGAACACTTCGGTCCGCGCGGGATACGCAATTTTCCACGACTCCTCGTGGAACCAGGGTGCGCAGGGCCTCTGGGAAAATCCCCCATACTTTGCGGAAAGCGATAATTTTTCCGGTCTCTGTCCGTTTGGGAACGCGGCCTCGGCGGCTCCGCTCAATTGCGGTCTACAGCGCGCTTTCCTTCCGGGCTTCACAGCGCAGCCGGATCCTTCCACCTTTACCGGCACCATCCAGTCGATGAACCTGAACTTCAAGCAAGGGATGGTACAGCAGTTCAACCTGAACATTGAGCATCAACTGCCCGGGGACGTCGTGTTGACCGCCGGCTACGCCGGTTCCCGCAGCACACATATCCTGGTCGGACAGGTGAACGAGAATATCGGCTCGCCGTCTGCCTGCGATCCCACCAGTGCGAATTTCACTCCTGGCTATACCTTGGGCTGCGCCCCGGGTGGCGGCGCTCTGGTGGCGCCATACGGTCCGTTTACGACCGTTGACAGCAACAATGACGCTGGACGAGCCCGTTACGATTCTCTCCAAATCAAAGCTGAAACCAAGAGTGCCCGTCATGGGCTGTATGCTCTTCTCGGATACACGTGGGCGCGCACCTTCGACACCGGATTCCCGGATGGCGTCGGCACAAGCCCCGGAGCCCTCTTCTGGCCTCTGCCAGGAAATGCGCAATCTGATTGGAGCCTGTCGCAACTTAACCTCAACAATCAGTTCACCGCCAGCGTGATCTACGACTTGCCTTTTGGAAAAGGCAAGAGCATGGGCAGCAACTGGAATGGCGCAATGAACGCGATTCTGGGAAATTGGCAGGTGAACGTCATTGAGAAGGTCACCAGTGGATTTCCTCTCTTCGTCGTTGGAAGCGCCAATGGTTCGGGAGTCAACTTCCAGTGGAACGGAAGCAGCTTGAACCGCCCCAACCAGGTTGGCGATCCGAATAAAGCGGGACCGGTCGCAGGGAACCCAACCTGTGCGGCTCCGGCCCAGATTCACACTGTAGCCAACTGGTTTAATCCCTGTGCCTTTGAGGACGCGCCTCCGGGACAACTTGGAGATTCCGCGCGTGCCCCCATCTCGGGACCGAACTTCGTGAACACGGATTTTTCGGCCGTCAAGAATTTCATCCTTCCCTTCCGCGAGGGCATGGGATTGCAATTCCGGGCTGAGTTTTTCAATCTGTTCAACCACGCACAGTTCTTCCTGCCGGGCGGCGGCAGCGGAATGCAGGACGTCGATTCGCCCTCGAGTTTCGGGGTAATTACGCAAACAGTGAATAACCCACGCGTAATTCAGTTCGCCCTGAAACTGAAGTTCTAGGAACGACGTGGCAAGGTCCATCTCTCGCAGGGCGGGTTTCCATACCCGCCCTGTGAACCACTCCATCCAGCCTTGAACAACTACCTGGAGGTCCGATGAGCCGTCGCGTTCGGCTAATCGCAGTCGCTTGTCTGCTGCTTGGCTCTGCTTCCATTCTTGCGTCGGCCCAAAAGATCAAGGTCATCGTTGACCAGGACGCGCGGGGCCCGGGCACCAGCGACCAGCAAGCCATTCTGGTTTTCCTGCAATCCGACAAATTCGACGTTCTAGGCATTACCACCGTCAGCGGTGACCAATGGGTGAAGGAAGAAACCCAGCACGTGCTTCGCATGACCGAGATTGCCGAGCGCACTGACGTCCCGGTCATTCAGGGAGCCGAGTTCCCTTTGCTGAATTCGAAGGAGGAAACGGAGCGCTGGGAAGCTGTCTACGGCAAGTTTGAGTACAAAGGATGCTGGACCGACCGTTTCGAAGCCAATCGTTCAACGGTCTACGACGAGCCGTATCACGCTCCCGACGTGGTCCCTCCCATGAAAGAAGGAGCGCCTCACACTCAGGCCGCTCCCGGCACGGCGGCGGAATTCATCGTCAAGATGGTGCACAAGTATCCCGGCGAAGTGGTTTTGTGGGCGGGCGGCCCGTTAACCAATTTTGCTCTGGCATTGAAACTCGATCCTGAGGTCGCCACGCTGGCCAAGGAATTCGTCATGATGGGCGGCGGGCTTTACGCGGACAAGGGCGCTATCGATCCCGGCGCAATTGATGCGCGACGGGAGTTCAACTGGTGGTTCGATCCGGAAGCGACCCGCATCGTTTTGCGCGCGCCGTGGAAGAAAGTGACGATCACGCCGATTGATATTTCGGTCAAGACCAGGTTCACGACAGAGATGAAAGCCACCATCTCCAAGGCCAACACTCCGGTCACGCAGTATCTCGACAAGTATTCCCTGCCGGGCTACATGTGGGACGAGATTGCGGGTGCGGCGCTGATCGATCCCTCCATCATCACGGGGCAAAAGCAGCTCTACATGGACATTGATGTGGATCACGGAGCCAGCTATGGCAAAACGATTTTCTGGGATGCTAAAGCCCAGGTTCCGCCGTATTTGCGCCTTTCGAATGTTCAGTTCGATATCGACGCTGAAAAGTTCTATAAGCTCTATATTCAGCTGATGACCCGGCCGCCGCGGAACCAACGATCTGCAAAATAGTCTCATCGAGTCTGAGAGGCGAATGATGAAGCACCGCAAGTTGTGCCTGGCTGTTGCATTCATGTTGCTGGCGAGCGCTTTCGCACGAGCCGAGGAGCGCCGCAAGGTGATCATCAACCAGGACTGCTCTGGACCAGGCGGCAGCAATATGCAGACCCTATTGACTCTGATTCAGTCGCCGCAAGTCGAAGTGTTGGGAATCACCGTTGTCAGCGGAAACCAGTGGCGAGACGAGGAAGTGGCCCACACTCTGCGGCTGTTGGAAATTATTGGCCGTACCGATATTCCGGTGATGCCCGGGGCTGTCTTTCCAATGGTGCGGCGGCGTGAAGATGCCGAGATCTGGCAGCAGCGTTACGGGAAAGTGGCCTTCGCCGGCGCATGGGACGACCGCTGGTGGCACGAGGCTTCTGTGATACCCGATCTGCCCGAAGGAATGCCCACGACCAAACCAGCCACCGAAGATGCCGTGCATTTCCTGATCAGGAAAGTACATGAGTTTCCTAACCAGGTGACGATTTACGAAGGAGGGCCCATGACCAACCTCGCCCTCGCCATTGCCATCGATCCCCAGTTTCCTGAGTTGGCTCAGGAACTGGTGTTCATGGGCGGGAGTTTGGGTCCGCAAACTGACGATCCAGAGTTTGTGAGCAATCCTCGACACGAATTCAACTTCTGGTTTGATCCCGAAGCTGCGCACGTAGTGCTGAGGGCGGCGTGGAAGAAGATCGTCTGCACTCCGGTCGATATCTCAATCAAAACTCGCCTGACACCTGCCATGATCAAGCAGATCGATGCCAGCGGAACGCCTTTGGGGCATTACGTTGCCCGCTTCTTTCGTACAGGCCAGGGCGGCGAGTATATGTGGGACGAACTGGCGGCAGCGGCGTGGATCGATCCGTCATTGATCACGAAAAGCGAGACTCGCTACATGAGCGTGGACCTCGACCGCGGAGCAGGATACGGGAACACACTGACCTGGACCGAAAAAGACAAGCCGAAGACTGCGGTGAGGCCGGTTGAGATTCAGGTGGACTTGGATAACGAAAAATTCGATCGCATGTTTGTCGGGTTGATGAGTGCGCCTACGCCTGGTGCTCATTAAATTCAAAAGCATTTAACCGCTACAAGGACGCGAAGAAAGCTGCAGAGAGCGCGGAGAAAAGCTGGAGTCCCGGGCGTTCTTCGCGTTTCGACACTCGTCTACTGGGGTTTTCGCGAGACGGGAACCGGATCGCGCATGGTGTAGACGAACTGCTGGACCTCCTGCCGTTGACGCTCGACTTCTTCCGCTGATTGCTTAGATAGCTGGTTGTAGATCTCGAGTTCTTGTTGCGCCTTTAATTGATCTCCCGTTCGCCGGAAGGCCTGCGACAGTCGATAATGCGCCTCTTCTGACTTTGGATTGGCTTCGATGGCTTTCTTGTAGTCGGAAATTGCCTGGGGAAACTTTTTACTATCGAAAGACAGAATGCCCAACTGCAAATATGCCGGGGCGAACTTGGGATCGAGGCGGACACACTTGTTCAGCAAAGACTCCACCTCAGCCACAGTTTTGGTGTCGTCAGGACCCTTTCGCTGTTTCCAGAGACTGATCGCGTAGTAGTAATTAGCCTGGGGATTTTCAGGTTGTAGCCTCGCAAACCGTTGCAGTCTCTCCACCAGACCTTGCGATTGCGTGGTCTCTACGCTCTGAATTTTACCCAGGAAGAGGTAGGGATTCGGGTCGCCGGGATTCTGATCCGAGGCTTCGCACAAACGCAGGGCAGCCTGATCGTAAGAGCCTCGGGTGTACCAGGCAACGCCCAGTCCGACCAGCAAGCGCGACGAATCCGGAAACAGGCGATGGCCCTTGGCGAAGACTTCGATGGCCGGCTCTACCGCATGATGCACCAGCAGTTCGGCTCCCCAGGCGAAGTAATTGGACTCACTGGGGTTGGTCTCAGCGGCGCGTTGGTATTCATGAACGGCCTGAAGAGGATCGATCTGTTTCTCTTGTAGGGGCGTCGCCGACCCACGGGGGACCTGCGGTGCTTCTTTATTCGCAGGAGCGGAGGTCGCTGGGGCTGCGCCTAACGTGACGACGTCCTTGGCGAGCGCTTCTTTCGTGCGCACGACCACGTTCGAACCGTGCCCGCCGAGATTTGTGGTGTCTGTGACGCCTGCGACGGTGAATTGAGGTTCGTCGAAGAACTCTGGCTGCGCTCCCGAGGCGGTGCTTCGGAAGCCGCAACTTTGGCCGAATCAAGTGGCTGACATTGGCCCTGGACAACGAGAGGGACGAAAAGAGCGACAAGCATTACGAAGAAGGCCGGAATTATAGTTTCGCTATATCGGGATTGATCAGCGGTCACGCGAAGCGCCCCTTGGGACGAGTGCAATCAGACGGGAGAAACATTCGTGCTCGAACGATGATTCTAGCCGTCGAGAGCGGGGTCCGCAATCAGGCTCCTGAAGGTTCTGATGCGCTGCACGCCAGATCCTTCGCAAGCTCAGGATGACGCCCGGATCTGTCCAATTCATTTTTCACCGATACTTTTTCACCGATCATTTTCTGCTCTGCAAGGCCTGCTGATACTTCTCCTGACCAATCTGGTCCCGTCGTCCAGCATCGAGATTTCTCTTGAACACTCTTAGGCATTACAATGCAGAGTCCTTTCCGACCGGGTCATTGGAAATCCAGGTTGTCTTCCGACAAATCCAGCGAGGCGAGGCCAAAGACCCAGGGGGATTCTTGTAATGAAGCCACGAAGCTTCGTCGTTCTGCTGTGCGCTTTCCTGATTCTTTCCGCAACAACGTTCGTACAGGCACAAAAGATAAAAGTCATCGTCGACCAGGATGCCCGTGGACCGGCGACGACCGACATGCAGTCCATCCTGATTTTCCTGCAGTCCGACAAATTTGATGTGTTGGGCATCACCACGGTCAGCGGCGACCAGTGGGTGAAAGAAGAAACGCAGCGGACCTTGCGCCTGCTCGAAATTGCCAACAGGACTGATGTGCCAGTCATCCAGGGGGCGGAGTTTCCTCTACTGAATTCCAAAGAAGAAACGGAGCGATGGGAAGCTCTGTACGGCAAGTTTCGCTACAAAGGGTGCTGGAGTGATTTTTCGAAGCGTCCGGGCAATGTTCCGCCTGCTTTTCGTGCCGGCTATCACGACCCTGATGTGGTCCCTACGCTGGTCGAGGGGGCTCCACACATCAAAGCGCTCGACGAAACCGCAGCACATTTTATCGTCCGGATGGTGCATCAATATCCTGGCGAAGTGGTGATATGGGCGGGCGGCCCGATGACCAATATTGCGTTGGCGCTGCGTCTGGATCCGGAAGTGGCGACGTTAGCGAAGGAGTTAGTACTGATGGGGAGCGGGATGTACGCGACCACTGGCGGCATCAACAGCATTGACGGACGCCGCGAGTTTAACTGGTGGTTCGATCCTGAAGCCGTGCGCATCGCCATGCGCGCCCCCTGGAAGAAAATTACCATCACGCCCATAGACATTTCCGTAAAGACGACTGTAAATCCTGATCTCAAATCCGCCATTGCAAAAGCAGACACGCCGATCGCACGTTACCTGACGGAGTATTCCGTGGAGAGCTTCATGTGGGACGAGCTTTCCGCCGCAGCGATGATCGATCCGTCGATCATCACCGGGCAGAAGGAACTCTATGTCGATATCGACGTCGATCACGGTCCAAGCTATGGGGAAACCCTGTTTTGGGATCCGGCAACCGAGGTTCCTCCCTACGAACGGAAGGCAACAGTGCAGTTCGATGTGGACACCAGGAAGCTCTACGATCTCTACATTAAATTGATGACTCAGCCGGCGCGGATGAAGCAGTAAGGCATCGTTCATTCCGCCCGCGCTACATGATCTGAATTCGAGGACAAGTTATGGAATCGAAGCCTTCGGGAATGACGCGGCGTGAGTTCGTGGCTTCTTCAGCGCTGACGCTTGTGGCCAGTGGATTGACGAACGCATCACTCGCTGCGGGTTCAAGCACAGCTGGCGCGCGGTGGCCCGTTCAGAGTCATCATCGATACTGATCCAGGCGTGGACGACGCTTTGGCATTGCTGCTCGCCATGCGGTCGCCGGAGTTGAAGATTGAAGCAATTACACCAGTAGCCGGAAACGTTCCGCTGGAATTGACCCTGCCCAATGCTTTGCGCATGGTGGAGATCGCCGGTCGCTCGGATATTCCTGTCGCTGCCGGAGCCAAACAACCGCTCATGCGGCGACTGGTGACGGCGGCGTACGCGCATGGCGAGAACGGACTGGGCGGAGCGGTCTTCCCGGAACCGACGATCAAGCCAGTCGCGGAGCCAGCAGCGGAACTGATTCGACGTATTATCCGCAAATATCCCGGCGAAGTGACGTTGCTTCCTCTCGGTCCGCTGACCAATATCGCCACCGCGTTAGATCTAGATTCCGAACTCGCGGGCATGGTGCGCGGCATCGTCATGATGGGAGGGTCGCTTTCCGGGGGCAACATTACGCCGGCGGCCGAATTCAATATCTATGTGGACCCGGAGGCGGCGCGCATCGTATTTCAATCCGGTATCCCCATCACCATGGTTGGTCTTGACGCGACGCGCAAGACTTCTCTGACCGAGGAACACGTGCGCGTGCTGGAGGCCGCACAAAATCCTGTCAG
The DNA here is from genome assembly GCA_963765715.1 of Terriglobia bacterium. Lineage (GTDB taxonomy): Bacteria > Acidobacteriota > Terriglobia > Terriglobales > Acidobacteriaceae > JAIQFF01. The sequence goes on along the minus strand of CAVXXN010000004.1, from coordinate 266,144 downwards.
CCAGGCAGCTGCGAAAATTGGCCGCAATTCGATCAATCACAACCGCGAACAGGGCTTTCTGGCCGGACCGAATATGCACGATTCATTGGCTGTGGCAGGCTTTCTCGATCCGTCGCTGCTAACGTTGAAAGAATACTATGTCGATGTTGAAACTACCGGCGAACTGACCGCGGGCGAAACCCTCGGTTACAGTCCGAACGCCGGTGATTTGAGACGCAAGGCGGGAGCGCAGAAGTCTGATGTGAACATGTCGATTCGCGGTTCGGCGCCGACCCTTGCCAGTACCAGAACATCTCCCGTCTTGAGGGATAAATTTGCGCCCAACGCTAAAGTGGCACTGGATGTAGACTCACCGAGGTTCTTCGACCTGCTGATTGGGCGCCTGTCGGGAACCAAGTAGACGGCAATTTGGAGTGGCGTGAGCGAACCCTGTCCTGAGCGAACTCCAGCGAGCCAAGCGGATTCGGGGCGGAAGTTTTGCGGTAACTGACTTTTGAGGTGAACGATGAAGTGCGGCCGAATCTGGATTTTGACGGTGTTCGTACTCGCAGGGTCCCTTGCGGCATCGGCTCAGGGGAAGCGCAAGATCATTATCGATCAGGACGCAGCCGGCCCGGGCGGCACCGATCAGCAGGCGATACTGATGCTGATCCAGTCTCAGCAAACCGAAGTTTTGGGCATCACGGTGGTCACCGGGGATGCGTGGCTTAAATCGGAGATAGCACACACACTGCGGACGCTTGAACTCATTGGGAGGACCGACATCCCCGTCGTTCCTGGGGCTGAGTACCCGCTGGTCCGATCGAAAGACGAGACTGAATTGTGGGAGCAGCGTTACGGTTCGATCACCTGGCTGGGTGCATGGACTCCCAGGTTTTATCATCCACCTGACCAGTTAGGAGAGATGCCCGAAGGCAAGCCGACTACCAAGCCTTCCGACGAGGACGCCGCGCATTTCCTGGTACGCATGGTGCGAAAGTTTCCACACGAGGTCACCATTTACGAGGGTGGCCCGATGACCAACCTGGCGCTGGCCATCTCGATCGACCCGGAATTCCCGACCTTGGCGAAGGAACTGGTGTTCATGGGTGCGAGCCTGAACCCGCAGACCGCCGATCCTGAATTCGCCAACCGTCCGCGGCACGAGTTCAATATCTGGTTCGATCCGGAAGCTGCTCACATTGTGCTGCGCGCTCCGTGGAAAAAGATTGTCTGCACTACAGTGGATATTTCGGTGAAGACCCGCATGACCACTGAGTTGATTAGCCGGGTCAAAACCGGGGACTCAGCGGCGGCACGGTACGTTGGCAAGTATTCTCGCCTGTATGGGGAATATAACTACCTGTGGGATGAATTGACGGCGGCGGCATGGCTTGATCCGAGTGTGATTACAAAGAAGGAAACACGCCTGATGGATGTGGATCTCGGTCGCGGTGCGGGCTACGGGGACATTCTGACATGGAGTGAAAAAGACAAGCCCAATCTCGAGGTGCGAGCGGTTGAGATACAGGTAGACCTCGACACGGAAAAGTTCTACAAGATGTTTGTCGATCTGCTGACGGCTCCGACGCCGAACAAGAATTAGCCGACAGAGCAGTGTTTCTTTCCAGACTTTTACTTGCAAGTGATGTCCGGTGATGTACAGCCGTGCCGTTCGAGGGAGATCGACAGCCACTCTTCTTCCAGCGGCACGAGAAAAGGCTGTTCAAGGAGAAACGATGTTCACACCGAGTAGCTTAACGATTGCCCTGTTGATGATGATTACGAGCGCGGTCTGCTGGGGATCATGGGCCAACACTTTCAAGGGAGTGAAGAACTATCGTTTCGAGCTGTTTTACTGGGATTATGCCATTGGGATCTTCCTGATTTCTCTTGTTCTGGCATTGACCATGGGCAGCACCGGTCATGACGCCTCCAGCTTTTTGAACAACGTTCACTCTGCTGACACTTCGAACATCGTTTCCACATTGATTGGCGGTGCGATCTTCAACCTCGCCAACCTCCTACTGGTGGCAGCGATTGACATGGCGGGACTGGCAGTCGCGTTTCCGGTTTCGATTGGAATCGCATTGGTTGTGGGAGTCATCTCCAGCTACGCGCTTCAGCCGCGAGGCAATGCAGGGCTGCTTGCGGCCGGAGTTGTCTGCGCAGTAATCGCAGTTGTCCTGGATGGCAAAGCATACGGCAGCCTCGCCAGCGCGGGGCGTGTGGTTTCGAAAAAGAGCATCATCACTTGCATCGTTTCGGGAGTGCTGATGGGTCTGTGGGCGCCGTTCGTCGCACACGCCATGACGACAGGTAATACGCTCGGACCTTACAGCATCGCTGTTTTTCTTACACTTGGAGCGCTGCTCTCCTGCTCCATCTGGAATGTTTACTTCATGAAGAAGCCATTAGTGGGAGAGCCGGTGAATTTTTCCGGTTACTTCAGCGGACCCGCCTCCGGCCACGTGCTGGGCATTCTGGGCGGCGTGATCTGGGGTACCGGGATGGTGTTCAATCTGGTTGCCGCCAGTTTCACCGGGGTTGCGATTTCTTATGCGATCGGGCAATCCGCGCCCATGGTAGCGGCGCTCTGGGGCGTACTGGCATGGAAAGAGTTCAAAGGCGCGGGCAGCAAAGCTTATGTTTATCTGCTGCTCATGTTTGTTTTTTATGCGCTGGCGATTGCCTTGGTGGCGCGAGCAAACGGGTAGGCCGCACTAGTTCGATAGCTGTTCGATCATCTTCTTTGCCGGAACGTTATCGGGATGTTGCTTGAGCAGTTCGAGCAGCACTGTACGCGCTTTGTCGCGACTTCCCTCCAGCCCGTACACGCGAGCCAGGTTCAGGTAAGACTGATCGAAGGCTGGCGCAACCCGAATGCACTCTTCGAAACTGGCCACTGCCTGATCCCGCCTCTTCGTCCGCAGATAGAGCACGCCCAGGTTATTCAGTGCTTCGGGGTATACGGGGCGGACGCTCAACGCCTTTTGCAGATACTGGTAGGCACGATCGCTGTCGTCGATTTGCGCGAAAACCATGCCCAGGCTGTAATTTGCCTCGGGATCGTCCGGGCTGACTTTCACGGCTCGCTCTAAAGTTTGCGCGCGACTGATCCCAATCTTTTTCCTGACGATAGGCGTTGCCGAGATTGTCAAGCGCCACCAGATGATCGGGATTTAGCCGAAGGGCTTCCTGAAAATACGGGATCGCCTCTGCCGTCTTCCCTTCACGGGTCGCGAGCAGGCCCAGGTTGTTCCAGGCGTTGGCCAGGGTGTCCGGATAGCTGGCCTGCAACTCGGTCGCACGTTCAAAACTTTCACGCGCTTCGTCGTTCTTGTCCTGTTTCAAATAAACGCTGCCCAGGCCGTAGAGAGCCTCTGCACTTGAGGGATCATCGCCAAGAGCCAGGCGGAAAGAAGCTTCAGACTGGTCGTAGTAGCCGCGCTGGAAATACACCGAACCGTAGTTGAGATAATTGCGTCGAAATTCCAGGCTGCTGGTCACGCCGGGAAAGGGCAACGCTTTCGCAAGCCGATCGCCGGCAGTTTGCGGAATGTGACGGAAGTCTTCTTCGATTTGTTCCGGCTTGACCGGCCCCTGATAGAGCTTGACGATTTGCCCCTTGGCATCAATCAGGAATGAAGTGGGGAGGCTCATGTCACGGTGGCGGTCGAACAGGTAACGGTAGAGAATGTTGTAGATACCAGCCACGTCATCCGAGCCGCGGAGCACAGGAAATGAATAGCGGTGATCCCGCACATGCGCTCGCACTTTTTCATTTTGCGTTGCGTCATCCACATTGATCGTGAGCAACTGTAAGCCCTGACTCTTCCAGCCTTTGTAAGCCTGTTGAATCGTTCTCAACTGCTCCTCGGCAGGCGCAGACCCGGTGGTCCAGAAATTGAGCAGTACATGGCGTGCCTCGAAATGCCGCGAGGGAGCGGTATTGTCCAACCAGGTCAGGAAGTGAAAAGTCTGGCGCAGAAACGGGCGCGAGCAACCAGGTTTCGACTTTCTCAGGAAGTGACTCGGATTTTTGCGGCGAAATCGTGGCATGATCGGCATCGTTCATTGAGCCATTCGCCGACGTTGTGAAGGGCTCGATGCGGGTCGGTTCGGATGCCCTCTTCGACCCAAACTCTGTGATTGACGGGAAGATTGCGGAGTTCCTGCACTAATCCACTCGGCCAGCGGATCGAGGCCCGCACCGGGCCTTTGGCCTCTCCCAGTCCGAAGAACACTTCCTTGCTGTGCTGGGACAGAAATCCCGATCCCGCCTGCAACATGCGCGTCTGGCTGCCAGCTTCGGTTTCAGCTGTGATCGCGGCACCCGATTCGCGTCGCGATTGCTCTTGCTGCCGCGAAGACGGAATGCGATCGATGGAGGAAGGTCTTTTATTACGTTCTTCAAAAGGCGCAACTGCGGACCATTGCGATTTTTTAGTAAGACTTCCAACCGGCCATCATGATCGAAATCGGCGAGGGCGAATGATCTGCCATCTTCGAGAAAATCCAGCCCCACCGCCCCGGAGACGTCGGAAAACGTGCCATCGCGATTGTTCGCGTAGAAGACATTGCGCTCGTATCCGCTCCAGGTGCCGTCGGAACGAATCAGCTCATTGAGCGCGTTCCATCCCTGTTCGTAGTCGTGCGCGGGCTTGGCTTCGGTGGGCGAATTTGCCACGACCTGCCGCCAGAAAAAGCTGTTCAGATCTTCGCGTGAAGGGCCGGAGACCATGCCATTGGCAATGTAAAGATCGGGAAAACCATCGTGATCGAAATCCCAGGCATCGCTCGACCATGACCAGCGGCCCATTTCAACTCCGGCGGAACGCACTTCGATCCTGAAAATTGCCGTGCCCGTCATTGCGAAACAACGAATTACCCATGGCGTGCTTGCGATAGAGTGCGCGTACCGCTTCGGGCGCATCCTTCTGAAAAGCCTCCTGCGTTGAGAGTCGTTTGCCGGCTGCAGTCCACATGTTCGCAACGTAGAGATCTTCCCTGCCGTCATTGTCGTAGTCGAACCAGCAAACGCTCATGCCTGCGCCAACGTCTTCAACTCCCGCCTCGGCGCAACATCGGTAAACGTTCCATCGCCGTTGTTGCGATAAAGATTCTTTCGGCCGAAATCGTTGACTACGTACAGATCGGGCCAGCCGTCGCGGTTGTAATCACTCCATCCGCAACAAAAGCTGTAGCGCGTATTGTTCTTGTCCAGGCCAGTCTGAGCGGTAACGTCACGGAAAGTTCCGTCCCGCTGGTTGCGCATCAGGAAGTTGGGCGGACCATTTTCCGCGTCATAATAGGGAGACGGATATTTGTATTGGTCCGTGCCCTGGTAATAGAGGTAGAGGCAGAAGTAAATGTCCAGCCAACCGTCGCGGTCGTAGTCGGCGATTGCAGCGCCGGTAAACGTGCCTTGGGGCGGCGCGGCAAACTTGAATGCACCCGGCTTCTCGCGGAACTTTCCATGTCCTTGATTCAGAAATAGCAACGGGCCGCTGGTGCAGACGACGATCAGATCCTGGCGGCCGTCGTTGTCGATGTCGGCAAACAGAGCGCAAGCTGTATTTTCAAGGATGCCGACGCCGGATGATTCCGTGATGTCCTCGAACGTACCGTCTCCGCGGTTTCGATAGAGCCGGTTGGGAAGTCCGGCGGGCTGGCAAACGTAGATATCATCGAAGCCGTCGTCATCAATGTCCCCAACTGAAACCCCGTTATGGCCGTAGATATCGATGCCGCAAGCGACGTCGAGAACAGTTCGCCAGTAGTCCGCGCCGCGAAGCATTTGTGCGGAGTAAGACGGATTGCTACCGAATGCGTGTTCAGTAGCGTCCACGAAAACGGGATTGGCGGAACGGCTTTGCGTTTCGGTCGAAGCCTTCCAATTTTGCAGACGGAATTCATCTGGCTTTGAAGGGTCCGCCGAATGATGCCATTCAAGCTCCCACTCACCCACGCGCTGCTCACGATGAAAGCCGCTGCCAGAACCGACGAGCTCATAGCGCACGCGAGTACCCAACCGGCTCGGATTCTCGACAGGGCCTGTCTCGATTGCAGTCACCTGGAATTCAGCGGTGATGATTTTTGAAAACGAGTTTATGGTGGTTTGTAATTCCTGGATGAAAGCGTTTCGTTCTAGACCATTTTGGCGTGTGAACTTGTTCTGCCGAATCTCAAGCGCAGGACCGGAACGGACAAGGCGCGATTCCACGGACTGGGGAGAAAAACCCGAGAAATCCGGGGCGAGAATATTTTCGATGGCGCGACTGTCCGGGGGCGACTGCTGCAAACTTTTGCTCCAATCCATAAGGATGGCAGCGATTTGATCTGCATACTTCTCACTAACGAATTTGTCGGAGCCTGCCTGGGTCTTCAGGAGGGTAGCGTCGAGCGGCAACTGGGCGCGATAGTGCGGATGCAGGTGAAAGTTGTTGTCTGGCGCGGCGTCGGAAAAATCAAAGGCATGGAGCTCAGGCGCAACAATGCCTCCCAACACTGCCGGAAGAAGGGCTGCGGAAGCTGACTGGCAGCAGCGGATTATGAAGGCGCGTCTGTCGGGGTTAAGCAGATCAGGGCTATCAGGATTAATCTTTGCGGAATCCTGATTGACCGGGAGCAGGTCGACTGGGTGACGCCACTTCCCTGTCCGATTCAGACCGCTTCCCCCTGATGTTCTTGTGTGGAAATCGAAATCTAACACCCGCATCGGGAGCGGTCAAGGTCGCCGCACCCGCCTAAGAGCAAAGAAATGGGCGGTGCTTCGTTTCCTCTCTGGATCTGTGGTCAGATTCAGGCTCGCGGAATTGTATTACTAAATGTCAAGAAATCTATCTCGATACTGTTCCTGAGGAAGGACGCAGGTGTCGCTCTTGCCGAAGATGCGATAGCGGTTACGGGCGACGAGTGAATACCCCCGATCGCGAAGCCATTTGGGGATAACGCGCAAGACGGCCGCTGCGACCCGCCATCGACCGCCGAGTTCGCGGAGCACCCGAATAACCGCATCAGAACGTTCGGTTAGGAGTTCGTCCTGTAAACCGACACGTTCCACAAAATACACGGTGTCCAATTCGCGAGGCTCAAGATTATGACGCTGCAGGATGGCGGCTGCGAAACTGCTTTGCAGTGAAGCGAAGCGCAGGCGGCGTTTGCGATCGCGCTTCAAAGTGAATTGCACCAGGCGGTTACAGAGCCCGCAAACCCCGTCATAGAGAAGCAGCGGGTTGGGATCGCCTGACGACTGAGTCACCGGGAGGCTTCCGGTTTCCTCTGCAGCTCCGGCACGTACTCGGCGACGTTTCCCTTTTCCAACAGGTAGTTGCCGGGGCCCTGTTGGCCGCGAACGGTGCGACAGAATTCAGCGACGAAGAATCCGGCATTCAACGCCTCGGTAAAAGCCCAGCGAGTGGCTTCCCGCCATTCCCGCGCCAGGCCTGCATCTTTTTGTTCGACGGAACCGATGTTGCTGGGAATCTGAATTGCAATCCGCTGGCGCGCCAACGCGGCAGATAAATCATTGCGCAGCGGCTCGCCGTTGCCATTGAACTGGACGAGGGGCTGCAGTCGCGAAAACGCATCCAAAATCTCCGGACGGTAGTTTTTGCCCTGAAGGCGATCGCGCACCCGGCGACTGGCAAGCGGCCACCTGACCCACAGGCGATCGGTGCCGTTCTGGTGCAAAACGCTGGACGTTTCCGGTCCGTAGAAATCCGTCCTGTATATATCGGAGACTACTCCCAGTTTGCCAAAGTTCAGATGAGCGTTTCTGCTTTGCAGGGGATCGAAGGTCCAGGTCATCTCCTGAACCCGCATCGCCAGAACTCGCTCCCGCTGCGCCAGCTTGAGCTTGTAACCGAGGTCCAGATCGCGGTAGGACTCGCGCACTGCGAGCATGTGCGAATGGACCATCAATTGTCCGCGCTCCATCCCCAGAAAACCGAATGCAAATCCGACGAGTTCGGTGCCGTCAAATGCGCCAATCCAGATGCTGCCGGCTTCCTTGGTGGCAATGATCATGGCCAGGGGCATCACATCGCGGTCCGCAAGCTCCCAAACTTCTTTTTCGAGAGCTTCAGCCTGTACCAGGTCCTGATAGGTCTGCAGGTCACGAATGGTCACCGATTTGGAGGGGCCCTGATTCATTGAAGTTCGTTGTTGACGGCGTCCAATATACCCGAGCGGGATTGCGATGGCCACCTCGCTGGACGTTAATCAGTCAGCGTTGCAGCAGACTCTCCAAGGCCGCGAAAAAGCCAGGATAGGAAATGACCGCCGCATCGGCACCATGAATTTGTGTCTCTCCTTCGGCACGCAGGGCCGAGACTGCGAAGGCCATGGCAATGCGATGATCGCCCTGAGAATCGATTTCGGCGCCGTGCAGTTTCTGTCCGCCCGGAATTTTCAATCCATCCTCGCGCTCTTCGACCTGCGCTCCCATAGCTCGCAGATTGCAGGCGATGGCCGCGATGCGATCCGATTCCTTTACCCGCAGCTCACGCGCATCGCGGATTTCGATGCCGCCGGCAGTGTATGGCGCAATCGCCGCCAGCACCGGAATTTCATCAATGAGCGCCGCCGCATCGGGCCCCGCGATCGTTACCGTTCCCAACTTACCGCCCTCCGCTTTGACGGTTCCCTGCAACTCTCCATGCAGTTCTTCCAGTTGAGTGATGTGGATTCCAACACCCAACATGATGAGAATATCCAGGAGCCTCGCCCGCGTGGGATTCAGCAAAAGACCATCGATCACGAGTTGCGCACCGGGAAATAATCCAGCGGCGCAAAGAAAAAAAGCGGAGCTGGAAATATCGCCGGGAATTTCCGCATCGATTGCCCGCAAGGCTTGCCCGCCAACGATCCGGGACTCATTTCCGGAGTGCTTGACTTCAGCTCCGAAGGCACGCAGGGCAAGTTCTCCATGATCGCGAGTGCGCACCGCTTCGGCGACGGACGTCTCTCCCTCGGCAAAGAGCCCGGCGAACAGGAGGCACGATTTCACCTGCGCGCTCGCCACCGGCATTTTGTAAGAAATAGCCTTGAGATTTGCTCCCTTGACGACGAGAGGGGGACGGCCGCCTTCCTGCGCAGTAATCGTTGCTCCCATCGTTTCGAGGGGAGCGATGATGCGAGCCATAGGGCGTCGGGAAAGTGACTCGTCGCCTACAAGTTCACTCGCAAATTTCTGACCAGCCAGGATGCCGCTCAACATCCTGATTGTCGAACCGGAATTGCCGCAATCGAGCGGTGATGTCGGCGCCTGCAATGCCGGGCCGCGTCCATGAATCACAACAGAAGTTTCAGTCCGGTCGACTACCACGCCGAGGCTACGCAAGCAGCCCAGCGTGCTGGCGCAATCTGCTCCGGTGGAAAAATTCTCCAGACGAGTGGTCCCTTCCGAAATGCCACCCAGCATGGCATAGCGGTGCGAAATAGATTTATCACCGGGAAGGCGCAAATATCCCGCGACATTACGCGCTGGACGTACGATCACAGTCGAACCTTTTTTCATTCCTGATTCCAATATATCGGACGCCGGGAAACATAAGCGCGGGAAGGTCCAGGCAGGAGGGTCCCTTGATGGACGCGCATTTCAGAAGCACGGATGTCTATGCCAGCGCCCTGGCGTCCGCTGTTGCTTCTTTCAAAATGTCCGGCGGCACTTCCCTGATGGCAACGTTGAACTCAAACATGGGTGTTGCCGTGCCACGACCCCAGCGGTTCACTTCCCAGTGAGCGCGAACGAATTTCGCTTCACTGTGGGCCGTCAGATCGAGCAGCAGCGGATGCTGGCCGCGATAAAATTTCTGCGGAAACGCAATCAGTGGCTTGGCGCCCCAGGTCGAACCGTCAGCGGAGCCGTAAATACTTACATCCAAAGCCTGCTGTTCGAGAATATTGGTGATGTCGAGGGTCAGGAGAAAGACCTGGCTGGCGGCGCTGCTGACGTCCAAGGCAGGGCCATCCCCTTTAGCGTTGGCAATCGTTTTTTCCGGAACGAGAAAAGTGTCGATCATCGCAATGGAGGACATGAAGGGAGAATTGTAGCAAAGCCCAGCCCGCTGCCTACTACTCCGTGGACCGAATCAAAAAACACGCGCAGCATCTGTCCCGCTTCAGCGGGTTGTTCCCAGGCGAAGTAGTGGCCGGCCCGGCGGATGATTTTCAGTTGGCTGGAGGGGATATTCTGGCGCATTAGATCGGCTTCCGGTGGCCCAGTTAGGATGTCCTCGTCTCCGGTGACAATCAGTGTGGGTACGTTGATGGTCTTCAGGTCGGGAACGGAATCCGGACGCTCCGCCATGCCTCGCTGTACTTGAGCGACATTTTGCGGGCGACATCTTGCGCATCATCCGCATGACGCCCGGAACCAGGTCGGGCCGGCTCTCTCTGGTGGTTTTGCCCAGAACCTTGGGAATCATGCCCTCGAAAAATTGCTCCGTTCCTTTTTCCAATACGTCGGCAGCGGATTGCAAGCGGCCGGTCCTGGCGTCGGGAGAGTCCGCGGGCGCTTTGGTGTTAAACAGCGCCAGGGCTGCGACCCGTCCCCGATGGCGCCGCCAAAACTCGAATAACGCGTAGCCGCCGATAGAGACTCCGGCAAAAGGGACGCGTCCAACCTCGGCGTGGTCGAGGATGCGAGCAAGATCGGTCGCATGCTTTTCCATGGTGGCGGGACCTTCGCCCGCACCGGAGTCGCCGTGGCCGCGCAAGTCGGGGAGGATGAGTTGATAGCGCGATGTCAGAGCCTGCGCCGCTGGGAGCCAAAACTCATGATGCACCGGAAAAGGATGAAGGAGGACGACCGGCGGGCCGGTTCCAAGGGTTTCGTAAGCGATCTCAGCGTCGCCGCTTTTAACGTGGATCATCCGGAGAACTTGATAACCCACGAATCCTAAACCATCAAGGGGGCTAAGAACGGAAATCCGATGACAAAACAATCCTGGCTATGAGTGAGTAGCCTGATAGCCTGCCGGCACCTCGACGATTGCTGGCTCTTCCGGCATTATGATCCACGCGATCGGATACGAAAGCAATCCGATGCCGGTCATTACCGCGGTGATCAGCCACACCACGCGGACCAGGGTCACATCCAGATCGAAGTATTCGGCAACCCCCGCGCAGACGCCCGCGATTTTGCGATCGGCGCGGGGACGGATGAGACGCCGGCGAGCGGCAACGCTTCCAACCCGCTTGCCGCAGTAGGCACAATGAATGGCGTCATCCTGGATTACCTTTCCACAGTAGTTGCAGTACATGACGAGCCTCCTGACAGGAGTCGGCAGGCTGTTCGTCCGCCGTCCCGTTTTAGATACGGCCCAAAAGGCGAAGAAGTTCCCTTTGGGAGGCTACTCCCGGTAGGCGTCTTTCATACGCTTACGCGCGGTTTCGGCTGGGACAGAAGTGGCATTGCTGGCGATCACGGCCTGATATTTGGCCAGGGCCAGATCTCGCTTTTGCAGCATGTCGTACATCTCTCCGGCCCCGAGTTCGGCGCGTTGCAATGTTTCCGGGTCTGGCTGGTGTGCCTGCCCGACCTGTTCATAGGCGGCTGCCGCCCCACTGTAGTCTTTCTGGCTGCGAAGCATATCGCCCAAGGCAATGGCTACGGTCTCGTAATGCAGATTTGGATAGTGGCCTTCCCTTCCAGTCTGCAGAATTCTTCGGTACACCGTCGCCGCCTCCTGGTAACGTCCGGCGGCGCGCAGCAAATTCCCTTCTTCCATCGCCAGAAGGAAATTCTGTGGAAAACGCGGGACCAGGCCGCGAACGATCGGCAATGCCTCATCGTAGCGGTGTTCGCGCCGCAAAAACAGAACCAGCAGGATTTGCGCGTCAATGCTGGTTTCGCCGCTTCCCTCAGCGCACTCTCTTAAATATTTCAAGCCCTTGTCTTTGTTTCCGCCGAGACCAACCATGGAAACCGCCGCTTTCACGCCCCATGGCAGGTTCCCGACCACATAGTTATGAGCACCCACGATCAACTTCGCCTCGACGGTCGCTGGCGCAAGTTCCAGGACGCGTTCGTGGTCGCGCCTCGCGCCCACCGCGTTACGCAATGCGGAGAACCAGGCGCGCTCGATCAAGGCCGTGTAGGTCGCAAACTGTGCCCTCGTCACTCCGCGGGCGTAGAGGGCGTCGACGTCATTGGGATTCGCACTCAGGCGCGTCTCTTCCAACTGCAGCGCCCGCGCCACCAGGTCCTGAACCCGCTGCTTGACCTTGGGGTCGGCGGAACGGTGCGGGGCGGATATGAAGCTGTCGTTGGCGTACTCGCCCGGTGTTCAGTACACCCATGCGATAAAGTTCACGGAACAGAACCACGGTTAACAGGTGGTTGACGGCAAATGGATCGTCAGGATGCCGCGCCAGTACCTGCTCAAACTCCTGAGACCGCGCGGTCGTAATCGAGACTGTAGAAATGATTGAACGCGGTCAGATTCAGAGGGTCATGAGGTCGAAAGGCAAGTGATTCGGCGGGTGGCACAGCCTGGGGAGTTTCCGCAGCGGCCACACCCTGACCCAACATCAGGGAGAACAACATTACCAAAGCAACGCGTTGGGGAAGGAGGAAAGACAATCGGTTATCGAACCAGAGTGTGGTTGTGTCCCAGTTTACCCGAAGTACCCGAGTTCTCCCGCGAACCAAGAATGCCATCGGCGACAGGAAATATCGAACGCTATAATTCGTTGGTCATAAGCATCCTCTTATCTTCATAATTTCATAGCTAGTCGGGCCCATCTTTCATAGTGCATACGGTAATTCTTGCCGTTTTTACGGCCGGGTTTGCGGATTCGGACCGGAATTAAGCGGCGTTTCAATGAGTTACGATTTTGCGCTTTTGGTTATTGGCTTGCGAATATAGAAGACTGAGGTGTTCTATGTCCGACGTTGTGCGGGAAGCGCAACACGAGTTTTGGCGGCCGCCAGCAGTTCAGGTTGAGGCCGCGAGGCCGGGCATGGTGGAAGTTTGCGAGCGATCTGCGCCACACGAGTTTATGGTCGGATCGCTGTTCTGCCATGCGTGCGGAGCCGCCCGCGCGAGCTCGTACCGACGATTCGACTCCCTGGACCATCTATCTCGAATTTCACAACATCAAGCGGGCTCTTGGACTATCAACTGCCTCGCTGATCGCTTTTTTTGCCGGTATGGTCTGCCTGGTGATGGCCGGCATAGCCGTCGGCATGATTTACAGTGTTCAGACCTTCAACGATTTTCAGGCAGTACAGCTATATCGGATGCAATGGCTGTTGGGCGCAATCGCGGCGTTCGCGGCCGGCTTGCTGCTGAAGAAAGCTCCTAGCCGCTAAGCCCTAACCGAGCTGCATCACCTTCTTCCCCAGATTTTTCAATATTAGTTCTGAACGGCCGCGTACCATACGCGTCGTTTCTGAATGGGCTAACCTCCTGCAGAACTCGAATTTCTCACCCAACTAGGCGTTAGTGGACGGGTTCTGGATCGTTGATCACGACGCGCCTTTGTTGGTGCATCCGATACAGATGATGGATTGGGCCGATGCCTCGACCCAGTGGATGGGCATTGGCAATCGCTGCCGCGACGTAAGCCTTAGCCAGTAGAACCGCCTCCGGGAGTCCGCGGCCACGGGCCAGATGGCAGGCCATTGCGGTCGAAAAGGCGCAACCGGTGCCATGAGTGGAATTTGAACGTACCCGATCGGATTTGAAGACTTCCTGCTGGATTCCCTGCGCGCTGCCAAAACTCAAAAGATCAACCGCCTTTTCCAGGTGGCCTCCGGTAACCACCACGTTGGCCGCTCCCATGGTATGAAGCTTTGTGGCGGCGGCGCGCATTTGTTCCACATTAGTAACTGCGAAGCCTGTCAGGCAGCCGCCTCGTCGACGTTGGGGGTAACAACCGAAGCTAACGGAAGCAATCGCTCTATCAGAATACGTCTGCCGCTGGCATCGATTAAATCCGCCCCGGAGGAGGATTTTATGATTGGATCCAAAACGATATTTTTAAGCTCCGCTTTGTCCAGAAAGTCGGCCACTACCCGCGCCACTTTCCCCGAGCCCAGCATTCCGATATGAACGGCCGCGATGTTGAGGTCCTGACTCAACTCCTGGAGCGTATCCAGGACCAATCCGGGGCTTGTAGCGTCGAAGCGTCTCACTCCGCTGGTCGACTGCACGGTCAAAGCAGTGATGCAGGAGACCCCGTAGCAGCCGTGGGCCGCCATTGTCTTCAGGTCTGCTGTAATTCCAGCCCCGGAGGAAGGGTCGAAGCCGGCAATAGTCAGGACGACGGGGGGAGACTGGTCCATAAGTCAATGTAATCGAATCTGCGGCGTTGCAACTTCTGAAGTGCTCCTTGAGGTGAAATCAGGTGACAATGTTACCTCGGCGCAAACCTACGTAATGTTCGTAACCAGATGAAAACAAAGTCCGGGTAATTATTGCATCTTCTGCACAGCCTTACGTTATTTACTCATTGTAAACATATAAGGCCATTAACTACAGCAATATGGGTAGCATCTATCATGATTAGCAGTATGTTACGTGAGATATCTATTACTAGATGATAATCTTAATACAGGAAATTCCGGGTTGACAGCCTTTCCTGAGGCGGGTAGCCTTGTGATAATCCCTGGCCGAGGTGGTGGAACTGTTTAACGATGAGAGGTGACTGATGCGAGGACATATTGCTCATACACTGGCGGCTGTTTTACTGGTCGTCAGCATAGGGGCGGCCCAGCGACCAGCCAGCTCAGAGTCCGGAAAGACGGCAAACATCGTCCACCCGGGCAAGGTAGACAAGACTAAACCGTATCAAATTGGGACAGCGTCCTGGTACGGGGACTATTTTCAAGGTAGGGCCACCGCCAGCGGTGAGCCTTACAACATGTACGACCTGACCGCAGCGCATCCGACATTACCACTTGGGCAGCTGGGTGCGGGTTACGAACCTGCGCAATGGACGAGCTGTTGTGGTGCGGATTAACGATCGCGGACCGGTGGTCCCGGGACGGATCATCGATCTTTCGTACAATACCGCGCGAGTGCTTCAGTTCGAGTCGCAAGGACTGCAGCGCGTGCGTCTGGATGTGGTCCGTTCCAAAGTTCCCCGGACTGACGCGAACAACCTCGAGTCCCAAGTTCGGGAGCCGCGGGTAGTTGCCGCGTCGTTGCGCTACTAGCCCGCCGGCAGTAAATCCCTTAAACTCGATCAGTGTACGATCCCCGACAACATCTGATCGTTGCGCTGGATGTTTCGTCCGCGGCCGCCGCCCAGAAAATTGTGGCGGCCGTGGGAGATTCTGCTCTGACCTACAAGGTCGGCATGCAGCTCTTCACTGCGGAAGGGCCCAGCCGTGGTGCGTGACCTGATCGCCTCAGGCCGGCGTGTTTTTCTCGATCTGAAGTATCACGACATTCCAACTACAGTAGCGGCAGCAGTGCGCGAGGCGGCGAACCTGGGCGTGGGAATGCTCACTGTCCACGCAGGCGGTGGCGGCAAAATGCTGCGCGCTGCGGCCGATGCCGCCCGCAGTGTGAACCCTTCCCTGATGGTCCTGGGAGTTACAGTGCTGACCAGCATGGATGAACAGGATCTCGACAAGGTCGGGGTTCAGCGGAGGCGTGGTGGAGCAGGTGTTGCGGCTCGCCGGACTCGCCATCAAGAACGGATGTCAGGGCGTGGTGGCGTCGGCCCTGGAAGCTTCCGAACTGCGAGCCAAACTAGGCGACCATTTTCTGATCGTGACTCCGGGTGTGAGGCCGGCGGGAAAAGATCATGGCGACCAAAGCCGTGTGGTGACACCCGCAGAAGCGATCGCCGCCGGCGCAACTTATATTGTGGTAGGACGTCCAATTACCGCCGCCGCAAATCCGGCCGACGAAACGCGGTCAATTCTGGAGCAAATGAATTTAGGGGTCAGCGCCTAGTTCGCCGTTTTTCTACGGAAGAATAGGACCGGTTCTCACTAAAGCTTTTCGTAGAACTCGCAGGCGGAGCACGAAATAAAAATTCCGCCGGGGATGCCGCGCTCGCGATCCTTGACCCGCTTCACGATGCGGGTAGCTTTGCCGCACTTCGGACAATCAGTGCTCTTGGTTGTGTCCATTACCTTCTTACGATCTGCTGTCTTCGCAATCTTTACTGCCATTTACTCATCTCCTTAAATCCTGGTTCGAGTGCCGGTATGCAAGCACTTCGAATTGGTATCCCGCTTAAAGTTATCGAGCAGTTGCTCGATCCGAATCAATCGTAGTATTCCAGCCCGAGGTGGGTGATGAGGTCCTCACCCTTCAAGTGCCGCAGTGTGTTCTTGAGCTTCATCGACTGAATGAACAGATCGTGCTCGGGATAAAGCCCGGGCGCAGTCATGGGCGACTTGAAGTAGAAGCTCAGCCATTCCTGAATTCCCAAGCCGCGTAACTCCGCGCTGCGCTGGGCCAGATCCAGGAACAGGACCAGATCCAGCACGATCGGGGCTGCCAGAATTGAGTCCCGGCACAGGAAATCCACTTTGATCTGCATCGGATAGCCCAGCCATCCGAATATATCGATGTTATCCCAACCCTCTTTGTTATCACCACGCGGCGGATAATAGTTGATGCGAACCTTGTGGGTGAAATTGCCGTAGAGTTCGGGATACAACTCGGGCTGCAGAATGTGCTCGAGCACCGACAGTTTGGATTCTTCCTTGGTCTTGAACGAACCTGGATCCTCCAGCACTTCTCCATCGCGATTACCCAGAATGTTGGTGGAGAACCAGCCGTTCAGACCAATCATTCGCGCCTTGAATCCCGGCGCGAGGATGGTCTTGATCAAAGTCTGTCCGGTCTTGTAATCCTTGCCGCAGATCGGAGCTTCATTGTCACGCGACAACTGGCGCATCACCGGAAGATCGACGGTCAGGTTCGGCGCGCCATTCGCGAAGGGCACACCTTCCATCAACGACGCATAGGCGTAGATCATCGAAGGCGCGATGCCTTCATCGTTCTGCCAGCATGGCCTTCTCAAATGACTTGACCGACTCGTGAACTGCCGTCGGTTCAAGAAAGGTTTCAGTCGAGCCGCACCAGATCGTGACCAGCCGAGTCGCGCCGGAACTCTTGCGAAACTCGCGGATATCGGCTCGCACCTGCTCCGCCAGGTCCATCTTGTTCTTGCCCTTTTTTACGTTGGGGCCGTCGAGTTTCTTTACATAATTGTGATCGAATACCGCTTTGCGGGGCTTGATCGAACTGAGAAAAGGCTTTATCTGGTCGAGAAGCTGTTTCTCCAGAACTCCAGCTTTCGACGCGGCCGCATACATGTTGTCCTCGAAGATGTCCCATCCGGTGAAGACCAGATCATTCAAAGTGGCCAGCGGAATAAATTCCTTGATCTTGGGCGAGAGCGCGTCGGTGCGCTTCCCCAGCCGGATCGTTCCCATCTGGGTGAGCGATCCGATGGGCTTTGCCAACCCTTTTCTGATGGCTTCCACGCCCGCGACAAAAGTGGTCGCAACCGCCCCCATGCCGGGGATCATCACGCCCAACTTACCTTTGGGTGGATCGATCTGGCTAGGCTGGTTCTTCACTTCTACGTCTGACTTCCTTTTCATTTTCGCGGTCGTTTTTGCGCTCTGGTGACGCTTCGGCATGTTCAGGCTGCTTCCTTATGAGTTCCGAGTGATGTAGGACAAACGGATATGTTCTCGTATTGAGTCAGTATTTGCAACCGCAGCAACAGCGAACGGTTGCCGAAGCAGGGCGAATGGACGCGATGCAGGATTGAGGAAAACTCGTTACACGCCCGGCGAAGACGAGACCAGACGCTTTTAAGATTCTATCCGTGTCGCCTGAGGTCAACGGTTTTATTTGGCATCCAAATCCATGGTCCGCACGGGAACGTCCCAGTGGCCGTCCAGAATCTCGAATCTTCGTTGTTCTTCGCGCTCGTAGGCTTGCTGGTCGGGGAAGAGTTGTTTCTTCAGCCCTTCTTCGTCGAAGGGTTCATTCGCGACCGCCGCATTCCGGAACACGATGGTGACGCGATAATCCCAGCGGCCATCTTCAGTGGCGTGATAACGAGTCTGGTCCACCCAGACTTTGAGCATGCGTCCCATCTCGACTTCTTTCTTCAGAAGTGGGTAGTGGTTCTTCTTGAAGAGGCGCAGGAATTCGTCGGCGTGTCCCCATTTAGCCTTGTAATAGTACTCAACCACGAACGGCTTCTCTGACCCAGTAGCCGGGGCTTGTGCGAAGGTGGCGCCGTTCAGCAGCAATGCAGTTAACAAGATCAGGATTGGCTTCATGGGTGATCTCCGGCTTCAACTGTTTTGGATTTCAGGTTGTTGATTCAGATTTCAGCGGCCTGCCAGACGAATAAATCTGCGATCGCTTTTCGCCGGCGTCTATTCGGTTTGCATTCTATTCTGCCAGTGTGACCAAACGAACCAGATAATTCCCGCAGCCAGCACTACCCCGATCACAACGTCGAATTGGTGAAAGTATTTCCCCAGCTGGCGCCAGTTTTCCCCCAGCTTCATGCCGAACCATGCCAGGCCGAAACACCAGGGCCATGATCCGAGGAAAGTGTAAATGTGAAAGCGTCCGCGAGGCATGCGGGCGATACCGGCGGGTAAAGCGATAAACGTACGAATCACAGGTAATAGACGCGCAATCAGAACCGCGAGATATCCCCAGCGCAGGAAAAAGCGGTCGGCCCAATCCAGTTCACGGCGGCCCATGAGGATCCAACGCCCGTATTTCTCGACCAGCGGCCGGCCCCCATAGCAACCGATTTCGTATGCCACAAGGGAGCCGAGATTGCACCCGAGCGCGCCCGCTGTGGCCACCCACAGCAGCTTCATTGAGCCTTCGTAAACCAGATAGCCCGCAAACGGCATGATCAGTTCAGAAGGCAGAGGAATGCATGCCGACTCGATCGCCATGAGCAAGGCAATGCCGCCGTAGCCGGTCGCGGCAATGACGGACTTTATGAACACAAACAGAACTGCCAGAATTTTTTCGGTCATGCGAGAAATGTATTTTGCGCAAGCCCGATCCGCGCGGGATCAAGTATCGGAACCGTCCAGGCCGCCCAACGGGCAGCGGAGTTCAGAACGCGCCTTCCTGGGTAAAGGTATAGCCCGGCAGCGAGGCGCCTTCGGCGCTTTTGGCCACTTTCACTTTTACTGTCGGAACATCCGGCGCCGACAATCCTGCTGGCCGTAACAGCGCATACTGGGTGAAGACTTCGCTGTACATCTTGGTGACGAGATAATCCTGGCCATCGGTGTCGTTACGCCACACTTGCCCGAGTTGGATGGACTTCACGGCCACATGAAACTCCCTGGAATTTCTTGAAAGGCAGTTTCAGACTACCGGGAGCCATGCAACCCGTCAATTGCGGCGAAGGTTCCATCGCGTTACCAAAGGTGCGTCGGCTCTGCTCACACCAGCCCAGATCGGGAGCGCCATAGTCAGGATAGATGTTCCTCGCAATCGGATCGGTGCTTCGAGCACGGTTCTCACCCTCACGAGATGGTTTGCTAAGATTGACTCCTGATTCTGAGGAGTACCTATGCCACGCGGCACCACTCCGCGCCAGCCCGCGCGAACCGGACGTCAAGAAGGCGCGCACAAAGCGCGCCCGACGAAGGCCTCGGCTGCCGCGTTTCGTACTCTCCCGAAACGCAAGCAGGGCCGCCCCTTCAAAGAGGTTGCGCCCCAAAAGACTCGCGCCAAGAAGGGTTACAACCCCACGTCACCGGAACGGGTCCACGAGATTATCCAGCGGCTTAATACTCTCTACCCCGATGTGACGTGCGCTTTACAACATAAGAGCGCGTGGGAACTACTGGTGGCGACCATTCTTTCGGCGCAATCCACTGATGTCCGCGTGAATATGGTGACGCCGGAGTTGTTCCGGAAATATCCCACGGTGCAGGACTTTGCCGCGCTTACGCCCGAGCAACTTCAACCCGACGTTCGTTCTACGGGCTTCTTCCGCAACAAGTCGAAATCGGTGGTGGGCGCGGCCAAGATGATTGTCACCGACTTCGGGGGCCAGGTACCGGATCAGATGGATCAGATCCTTACGCTGCCCGGCGTGGCACGCAAGACTGCCAATGTCGTACTGGGAACATTTTTCAAGAAGAACGAAGGGGTGGTTGTGGACACGCATGTCCACCGCATCAGCCGCCGCCTCGAACTTACCCGGAATGACGACCCGAAGAAGATTGAACAGGATCTGATGAAGATCGTTCCGCGGGAGAAGTGGACGCTGTTCTCCCACCAGGTCATCTGGCATGGACGCAAGCTGTGCATTGCCCGGCGACCAAAATGTGCGGACTGTCCGCTGGAAACTATTTGCCACGCCGCCGACAAGACCTGGAGCACGGTGGAGATTCACAAAGACGCGAAGTAGGCCTGTCATTCACGATGAGTGCGTTCGCTCTGCTACACTTTTTCTATCTGATTCGACATTCCATGCGCACACTCATCGCTTTCTTCGTCATTGTGACATTTATGAGTGCTCCTACCGTGGCCCAGACGCTGCCCGCGCCTCAGGCGATTACCGATCCGAAGCAGATCACCAGCAAACCGAACGCCCAGGTGGAACAGAACCAGCAGAGTCTGTCGGTTGAACGGCTCTATATGACGCGTTCCATCGGAGCGACAGCGTGGTCGCCGGATGGCAAAACAATCGCATTCGTTTCCAACATCAGCGGACGCAATAATATCTGGCTGGCACCGGCCGACGGCGGCTGGCCGACGCAGCTCACTGTCAGCGATCAACGCCAGACTTCGCTTTCATGGTCTCCTGACGGTAAGTGGATCGCGTACATGTCTGACTATGACGGCGATGAGCAGTGGGACATTTTCTTTGTCTCGCCAAAAACCGGGCAGGTATTAAACATCACAAAGACGCGAGAAATCTCCGAAGAACATCCAACCTGGTCTCCGGACGGCCGTTATCTCGCCTACATGGTCAAACCGAAGACGTCATCGGTGTACGAGATTGATATTTTCGACACGCTGATGCGGGACACCAAGCACCTGACCACTGACACGCCCAAGGACAAGATGAATATCGATCCCATCTGGTCCAGAAATGGTAAGTGGATCGCGTACACACAGCATCAGGCTAAGGGAACGGATTCCAATATTTTTATCGCCGAACTTGCGACCGGCAAGCAGGTTCTGTTGACGCCTCATCACGACGAACAACTCTATGCCGCCAACGACTGGTCTCCTGATGGCAAGCACCTGCTCATCACCTCGAATGCCGGCAACGGCTATGACAATGTCGGACTGCTTGGGATTGATGCGATTGAAGATCGACTGGCTTACGCAGGAAAAGTGGGAGATCCAAGGGGGTAATTTTTCGCCGGATGGCAAGTCCGTAAGCTGGACCGCCAATGTAGATGGCAATACCGACATCTACCTGCACGACCTGGCTTCCGCGAAAACCAGCTTCCCTGCCCCTACCCAAGGGCGTGAACACGATTGGTGGCGCAGAATCCGCTTTCACTCGTGACGGATCGCATTTGCTGTACTACCACAATGGCCCGACTGCGCCGAACGATGTCTGGGTATATTCGCTGGCGGACGGCAAGTCCCGGCAGATTACAAACTCGCTAGTCGCCGGAGTTCGATCAGAGGACATGGTTGAGCCGTTTCTGATTCACTATCCCAGCCGTGACGGCAAGTGGACCATTTCCGCTTTTGTCTACGTACCCTACAACATGGCGCGCAGCGGCCAGAATGCAGCGGTGGTGTACGTGCACGGCGGACCGACTTCGCAGACGGTGAACTCGTTCAGCCGCATCATCCAGCACATGGTGAATCAGGGATACATGGTGATCGCACCCAACTATCGCGGTTCCACCGGATACGGCAAGGATTTCCAGCACGGCAAATCTGTTCGATATGGGTGGCGGCGATCTGCAGGATGTGATCGCAGCAGCGGACTGGATTAAACAGACCGGCTATCTCGACCCCAAAAAAATCGCTCTGATGGGCGGGAGCTATGGCGGCTATATGACCATGATGGGCGTAACCAAAGCGCCGGATGTCTGGGCAGCGGGGATTCCGATTGTCCCGTTCGTCAACTACTTTACCGAGATCGCCAATGAAGACCCAGTGCTGCGCGAGATGGACCTTGCGACGATGGGCGATCCGGAAAAGAACAAAGACCTGTTCCATGACCGCTCGCCGATTTTCTTTGTGGACCAGATCAAGGCGCCTCTGCTTCTGCTGGCAGGCGGCAATGATCCCCGATGTCCGAAGGAAGAGGCTCAGCAGGTGGTGGATGCGGTCAAGAAACACGGGGGCGTGGCGGAATACAAAGTGTACGAAAACGAAGGCCACGGCTTCGCGCGAGTTGAAAACCAGATTGACGCCTACCGTCGCGTATCCGATTTCCTTAAAGCACGCGTCCCTCCGGCCAACTGCGGGTGCTCACTGAACGATTTGTGAGTCAGTGGACAGTTGTCAGTGGCTAGTGGTCAGCAACCCTTCTGACACGCCATGCTGGCCACCCACCACCAGTCACTGCCCACTGCCTTTCACAAACTGTTCGAAGAAATCTCCCTTGTTCCAGTGAGGCCGCCCGGTCTGCTGCGCAATCTCGTAACCCACGGCTAAATCCACTCGTGTACATTTCACCAGCGCGTTGAAGTCGAGTGGCTGGGCCATATCGTCACTGGGCATGTGGTAACGGGTAGTTTCCCAATCGCGTTGCATCTTTTGTCCATCCAGCTTCGGATCGACGGCTTGGTATCCTTCGCCGATGTAGATCGAGGGCACACCTTGCTCCACGAACGAATACTGGTCACTGCGGACGAAATACACTTCCTCAGGGGCAGGATCCGGGCTTACGGTCAGACCCATGTGGTGCGCCACGTCGTCGGCCACGGCACCTAGGCTGGAGTGTTCAGCGCCGAGCGGCACGATGTCTTTAAAGTCGTAAAGGAAGGAGACTTCGTCCATGTTCACGTTGGCGACGATCTGCGACAGCGGCACGGTGGGATTGTTAGCGTAGTAATCGGAGCCCAGCAGCCCTTCTTCTTCACCGGTCACAGCGATGAAAAGCAGCGAGCGGCGAATAGGCTGCTGAGACCGGGTGAAGGCTCGCGCAATCTCGATGAGCGCCGACGTGCCTGAGGCGTTGTCCCCGGCACCGTTATAGATTGAGTCTCCGTTGACGGGATCGCCGATGCCAAGATGGTCAGCGTGCGCGGTAAAAACTACGTACTCATTTTTCAACTGCGGATCGGAGCCGGGCAGAATGGCGGCGATGTTAGGACTTTCCGCTTCCGAATGGCGGCTCACGACATGTATCGAAGCCGTCGCCGTCAGCGGGAAGGATTGAGGCTTGCCGTCGAGCGCCTTGTCGACCACTTGCTTTCCAGGATTTGCCTGAACCTTCAAACAAGGCAGATGCTGCACTAGAACTGATGGTGGCGCGGGCCTGAATCTTGGGTTCGACATCATTGGGCATCCCTTTCGCATCGAGCCACCGCATGGTGGGCTGGCGATAGAAGCGGACCGCATCGGAGAATGGCGTCCGCTCTTCCACCTTTCCGCCCCAAATCGTGAGCATGCCAATGGCCCCGTGAGCCGCGGCATTTCTGAGCTTCACGATACTGTCAGAGTAGCGGGCGCCCGGCGCCGAAGGAAAACTTGGTGGAGCTCCATAGATCGCCACCACGATTTTTCCGTGAACGTCGGCGCCGGCATAGTCGTCATAGTTAAATTTTGGAGCGGTGACTCCGTATCCGACAAACACCAGAGGCGCCTCGGCGCTCGTGTCGGTGCGCAGCGGATCGCCGACCATCACGTAGTCCTTGTCGAACACCAGGCGCTGCTCGGAGCCATTGCGATGCACGTTCAAAGCGCACTGGTCGCGAAGGAGTTCGCTTTTTCTGAAATGAATGTTCTGAAAGTAACTGCCATCGACTCCTGCAGGCTTCAACCCCATCCCCTCGAATTGGGCGCGCACGTAGTTGGCGGCAAGCTGGAAGCCGCGCGTACCGGTACCTCGGCCTTCGAGGAGATCGTCGGCCAGAAATTCCATGTGGGCCTTGAGGGCCTCGGGACGAATCTGCTGCAGGAACTCAGCTGGCGGGAATTCCGACGGTCCGGTTCGTGCATGAGCAGAGAAGAAAAGGCCACAAGAGAGAAACAGAATCAAAGTCAGAATTGCCAAGATACGCTGGTTTACCAAGTACAAGCCTCCAAGTAAAAGAAAGTATTTATGGTGTGCGCGAGCCGGGAATCTCAGCAGAGCGGAACTTGTACCGGCTATGTTTGTGTCTTGCGATGGGCGACGATGGCCTCGATGAGCCCTGGGATTGTGTACTCCCTGGCCTGGATGTCCACTCGCAACCCAAGTTCCCGAAGAGTAGACGAAGTAACCGGCCCAATGGAAGCAAGGCTCACATTTTCAAGCTGTTTTATCAGTTTCTTATGTAATGCGCTGTGCGCCTGCCGACTTGCGGGATTTTGGCAGCAAGGCTACAAAGTTCTTCACCGTCGAGGAACTGGTGAACGTGATCATGTCCGGATGGTTCCGTGTCGAGCCCAGCGCCGCGCGCAGGCGTCGGCGTGAAGATTGGGGGACGATGGTCTCGTAAGCTTCAACCACATCGACCCGATCTGCCAGTTTGCCCAACTCTCGCGGGATCACGTCACGCGCCACTTTCGCGCGAGCCAGCAGCACTCGCTTCCCTGCTACTTTGCTCCGCAGGCTGGCAACTACGGATTCGGCTACGTATTCCCTCGGGACGACATTCACTTTCAGCCCATGCTCCTCGATCGCCCGCTTCGTGGCCGGCCCGATTGCGGCAATTTTCAGATGTCCCAGCCGCTTTCGATCAATTCCGAAGTTTTCGCACCCGCTCCCAGAGAGCTTCAACCCCATTGACGCTGGTCAGGATGAGCCAGTCGTAATCCGAGATATCCTGCAATGCCCGGTCCAGGGATTTGTAAGACTGCGGCTTGCGGATTTCGATGAATGGGATGTCCAGGACTTCAGCGCCGAACTTGCGCAGCCCGGAGGAAAGTGCACCAGCCTGATGGCGAGCCCGTCCTACGAGAATGCGCAGGCCAACCAGAGGGCGAGGCGAGGCCTCGCACCGGCTTTGTGCGATGGCCTTCCGGATTTTCGGCGATTGCTCGTACTTTTCATTCAACGATGAACAGCGTAAAATCGAAACCGCGCGGGCGATTTGCGCGACGTTTCAGCACATCATGGCTGATCGGGGGCCGCGGCTATCTGTCCATACACTTCGCGGAGGATCGCATCTCCACCGCGGGAAAGCAGCGCTGCTCCAACCGCTTCACCCAGTTTCAATGGATCGTCGCCTTCCCCTGATTCCCGCAAGGTTCTGGTGCCATCCGGGCGCGCCACGATTGCTTCGAGATGCAATCTGCCGGCGATCATTTCCGCGAAAGCTCCTATCGGAACCTGACAGCCTCCACCCATCTTGTTCAACAACGCACGCTCGCATGTGGTTGCGGCGCGGGCCGCCGCATCATCGAGAAAAGCCACATGCTGGCGGATCGCCATGTCATCCTTCCGGATTTCGATGGCCAACGCGCCCTGTCCGGCCGCCGGACACATCACATCCGCGGCCAGCAATTGCCGGATGCTTCCTGTTTTACCCAGGCGATTCAGGCCGGCAGCGGCCAGGATGATGGCATCGTATTCAGCCGGCTTCAAGTTTCCGCAGACGCGTGTCCACGTTTCCGCGCAAGGCGTGAACGTCGATGATCCGGCCGCAAGGCTTTCATCTGCGCTTGCCGCCGCAAGCTGCTGGTTCCCGACCCGTGCTCCGGGAGGCAAATCTTCGATGCTGCGATATTTCAGTGAGCAGAATGCATCCCGGGCATCCTCGCGCGGAGGAATCGCCGCGACCTCAAAACCTGGGGGGAGTTCGGTCGGCAAATCCTTCAGACTATGCACGGCGAGATCGACGCTATTTTCGGCCGAGCGCTTCCTCGATCTCCTTGGTGAACATGCCCTTGGTGCCGACCTTGGCGAGAGCAACGTCGGTGATCTTGTCGCCGGTAGTCTTGATGATTTTAATTTCGACGTTGTGCCCGCGCGCTTCGAGCAAAGCTTTGATGTGATTCGCCTGCCACAGCGCGAGTTGGGACCCACGGGAACCGATACGGAGCAGCGCCACTAACTTTCTGCTCCGGGATCTCCAGCCGCAGTCCTGGCAGGCTGCTTATCGTCTACCGGACTCCGTTTTCCCGCTGTCGCTCTTTTTCCTGGAGATTGAACAGGCGCCGGACGAGATCGATGACAGTCGTTGCTTCCGGTTCACGCACCGCCGTCTTCAAAGTACTGATCGGCGTGTGCATGATCTTGCTGACGATCCCTCGGGTCAGGGCTTCCACGGCCAACTCTTGCTCCGGGGAAAGCGTGCCTAACCGGCCGCGCACGCGGTCGATCTCGGCCTGACGAATGGTTTCCAGATGATCCTGTAACGAAACGATCGTCGGCACGACATCCAGAGTTTGCAGGCGCAACTGAAAGCGCGTGACCTCGCGACGTAATAATGCCCTCGGCGCGCTCGGCCTCTTTTCGGCGATCATCCACATGGGAAGAGACTGCCTGCTGCAGATCGTCAATGTCGTACACGAAGATGCCGTCCAGCTTGTTCATCCCGGGATCGACGTCACGCGGCACCGCGATATCGATAAAGAACATGGGGCGGTTCTTGCGGCGCGCCAGAAACAGCTCTCCGTGCTCGCGGCGGAAGATGGCGTGAGGCGCCCCGGTAGAGGTGATCACGATATCGGCGCGGTCGCAGGTGTCGTAAAGCTGCTCGAACAGGATTGCCTGTCCATCAAACTTGGCGGCCAGTTGCTGTGCGCGTTCGTAGGTACGATTGGCGACAAAGATGGTTTCCGCGCCATGGGCCAACAAATGGCGCGCCGCCAGTTCGCTCATCTTGCCGGCACCGACCAGGTAGACATGCTTGCCTTGCAGAGAGCCAAAGATTTTCTTGGCCAATTCAACCGCAACCGAAGCTACCGACACAGCAGACGAGCCGACCGCGGTTTCGGTCCGGACCCGCTTGGCAACCGCAAAAGCCCGGGTGAGCAGCAGATCGAGTTGCGAATGCACCACGCCGACTGCGCGGGCTGTGGCGTACGCTTCCTTTACCTGCCCGAGAATTTGGGGTTCTCCCACCACCATGGAGTCCAGGCTGGAGGTCACGCGGAAAAGATGGCGGATGGCATCGCTCTCGCCGTATTCATAAAGGTGCGCTTCGTAATCGGAGGGATCCAGATGAAAGTAGTCGCGCAGAAAGCCGCGCAGGTCCACCATCCCATTCTTCGTTTGTGCCAGCACCTCAACGCGGTTGCAAGTGGACAGGATCAGCCCTTCGTCCACGCCCGGATGCCGCGCCAAGTGTCGCAAGGCCTCCGGAAGCCGCGAATCGGGGATCGCCAGGCGCTCGCGCACTTCCACCGGCGCGGTCTTATGGTTTACCCCGATGAGCTGAAACTTCATGATTGAACAAACCCGTGAATCGTACTGTAGTAGTTGGCGGACCACGCGATTACCGCCGCAACTACCGCTCCGGTAGCCAGGTAGGCGGCCCGACGGCCGCGCCATCCCGCATTCCAGCGAGTGAAAACCATCACCATGTAGACCACCCACATCAGCAACGAAAGAAAAATTTTGGGATCGAGCAAATCCACCCGGCCGTACGTGGCCTGAGCGACGACGGTGCCGGCCACAAGGCCCAGTGTCATGAACGGAAAGCCCAGCAATAACGAGCGATAGCCGATCTCGTCAATCACTTCCAGCGCCGGCAGACGCAGTGTAATTCCAGAAGGTTTTTTGGATTTCAGCCGCCGCTCCTGCGCCAGGTAAAGCAGACTCGCGGCGAAGCTGAGAAACAGACGCGGCGTACCCGGCAAAGATCAATGCAATGTGCGCAAACAGCCAGCCACGGCGCATTGCCGGCGATGGCAGCAGGAACGGCTGCTGAGTCGTGGCCGCAACGAAGGTCAGAACAAAGACAAGCGGAAAAACAACAATTCCCGGAGAGGTGGTGCGATAGACCAGATACACGATCATGAATGCCACCATGATCAGCAAGGCCAAGAGGGACTCGGAGTTGTGCACCGAGGCGAGGGTTAATTGTCCCGAGAGCAGAACGGCTTCGGTCAAAGACACGAACTGGAAGACCATTCCCAGGCTCATGGCCGGAAACGCTATCCGGTTCAGCAATGAACTGGTTCGGGTTAAAGCCAGGAGCGCATAGAGCAGCCCTACGACGTAAAAGCAAAGCGCCACTCGGAGCCAGAGTATCGGCATAGACAGAAATTAAGACGGAGACGGATTCCAGCGATTTACGTGAACCGAGTCCGCCTTCCTGATTATAGTCTGCACTGCAGACGAGGCATATCGCGAAACGCTGGCATGCAAGACGCGGAGGTACACGGAGTCATCGAAGATGCTGCCGTCGGCTCAGTGATCGCATTGGAGCCAAGTGGCTTCCTTAACGGTCACCCTCACTTGGTGTTACCGCGATCGATAGGCGTTGCGTAGAGTTATTCCACCCCCAGCTTTCCGGTGGCCATCTCTAAACTGTCACGCGCTGACCAACAGCCGGCGGCCTTCGGTCATCATGTCTTCGATTTCGTCGAACGCCTGAAATAGCCTCATCTTGACCGCGCCGTATTGTTCGGCCTCGTTCAGAGCTCGCCCATGCCGGGCGGCCCAAGCCTCGACAGCCGCGGCCGGGAGAAATACGCTCACCGCGAAAGTGGTCTTACGGTCCGAGGTTACGTCGAAAATATATTCGCTGCCCGGAGCCTCAGGGGCCTCGTCGAGTGCCGGCCGCTTCCCCACGAAGTAGTACTGGTAGACGTAGCCTTGATCACCGGTATACGTCTTCATGCGACGGAGGGTCATAGGTTCGGTCGTTGGCAATTCGTCGTTGGTCGTTCGTGTCGTTCGCGCTCTCGGCGTTGCTCGTGGCTTATGATATTGATCGTCACCTAACGATCGATGGTTGTTACCTTCCGATTGGCTCTCTCGCCTTGGCCCACGACCAACGACCAACGACGAATTGGCAAACATTATTTACCGTTCCCTGACGACACTACCCTTCCGTATTCGCTCGCCCGGGCCAATCGGTCGAACATACGGTAAGCGGCTACCGAAATCTTGCTGATAGCCTCTTCGCCGTCGCGTTCGTGGCGTAAGTAAGTTGTCATGGCACAGATCACGTAAGGGCGATTTTCTAGAAATATCACGCCTGAGTCGTTTCGCACGCCCTCAAGTTCTCCCGGCTTGTTGGCGATTTTCAGTCCTTCGGGCAAATCACGGGGGATGAAACTCTCCTTATGCGTGCTGAGGATATTGAAGAAGTCATTGGTCATCTCCGGGTTCAGAACTTTGCCACGATAAAGGGCTTCCAGCAAGGTCATCATCTCGGACGGGCGTCGAGATATTCTCTCTGCCCTCGCCGGCGGCTTTAAGATCCATCATTTTCCGGCGCAGGCGAGTGTGGGAGAGACCGAGTGAATCCATCAGCGCATTGACGTTTTCCATGCCAACGCGGTCGATCAGGACATTGGTTGCGCTGTTATCGCTTACCGCAACCATCATGGTCGCCAGATCGCGCAGCGTAATTCGAGTAACGCCGGGAGTGAGCCCGGCCATGATGTAGCTGTCCTGCACCAGGTCGCTCGCCTGCACGGTATAGAGGTCGGTGAGCTTCAGCTTTCCCGTCTGCGCCTGATGGTAGAGTTCGGCCAGCACGGCAACTTTGATG
Source organism: Terriglobia bacterium (assembly GCA_963765715.1). Taxonomy (GTDB): domain Bacteria; phylum Acidobacteriota; class Terriglobia; order Terriglobales; family Acidobacteriaceae; genus JAIQFF01. The sequence continues at coordinate 236,383 of CAVXXN010000004.1, read as the reverse complement.
GAACTGGCTTGCGGGAATACATCGTCACCACGTAGGAGAAATTTCTGGCCACTGTTGAGATCGAGGACAGCGACACCCAGAACTCCATCAAGATTGCGGTCTGCGTCATTGATACTGGATTCGAGCTTCTGCCAGAGCACCTGCTGCTTTGCCGCCGCAGTACTGGGAGCTGTTTGGGCAACGGCGGTAGCCAAAAGTAGCAGTACGCTAATCGCGCGAAGCAATAGGGCCTCCTGAAGCGGTGCCATTATAGCGGGGTATGTTGAAGCATCGCCTGGAATTCAGCGGCTATTTTGTCGGAGTATGAGTCCCGAGCACCTACTGACGCCTTTTGCTGTTCGTTGTATGCCTTCCAGGCTCCGTCGATGACGTAAGCATGAATAGCGTCGTCTTCCTCGACGGTCAGCTTTTTTATGTTGGGAAAATGCAAGTCAACTCCAAAGCCGAGCATGCCAGCGTCGCTGTGAGTGCCCGCTAGCACGATCGCGTGCCATTCTTTATGAACACTCGGCGGAGCATATCGAAGATCTGGAATGGCTCCGTTGACGGTCCACGCCCCGCTACCGTCGAGACCTGGAGAGTGGCAACCGCTGCACAGATGCGTCTCGTATAGAACCTTTCCGTGCGCAATGATTTCCTTGCTGAAACGTTGCTCGGGTGGCTTGGGAACAAGGGGTATCTCATTTGGCGGGTAAGGAAACGGAGTCTTCGCTCCCAATTTAAAAGCCAGCAGCCGCGACGGCCCTCGCTTGGATTCCGGAGTGGCCATCATGCTTGCGGGACCGAAAATTCGCGAGGCCGAACCCCATCCAACGGGAACCAGGATGTACTGCTGGCCATCTGCCCTGAAGCTTACCGGAGTCGCGTCGATAGCTGAACCGGTCTTGATTGACCAAACTTTCTTCCCGCTATCCGCAGCGTAGGCATTGAAATCACCGGTGCCCTCGCCTTGGAACACCAGGTTGCCAGCAGTCGACAGAGTGCTGCCGTTAACCGCGATTGGCTGCTCGACCGACCAACGCACGGACTCTTTCACGGGATCCCAGGCGACGAGTCTTCCATCGAAAGCAGCGGCCGATGCACCTTCTCCCAAAGCCTGCTGCGCCTCACCATTGGCTGCCTGTTGAAGTTTCGATCGCTGGTCGGTTGTCGGAACATACACCAATCCGGTAACCGGGCTGTAGCTCATGTGCCACCAATTGTGGACGGTCCAACCACGTCTTGCCCCTGCCATTTTCATCGGCCGCCCAGTCGCAGGATCGAGAGCATTGGCCCAAGGCACCTTCACCATTGGATTTCCGGCGATGAACTGTCCTGTTTTTGCATCCAGCACATAGAAAAAACCGTTCTTCGGCGCAGTCATCGCCACATGTCTTTTTTTGTCGCCGATGGTTAGATCGGCAAGAATTATGTGGAAGTTCTCAGTGTCGAACTGTGGAGTGCTGGTTTGAAAATGCCAGACGTACTCTCCCGTATCAGCGTTCACTGCGACAATGCATCCCGAAAATAGTTTGTCGCCAGTCGGAGTGTCATCACGGCGATCCGTGCCTTCACCCACTCCTGCCCTCGAGGTGCCGAACAGCAATAGCCCGGTTGTGGGATCGTAGGTGACCGGGTCCCAAACGGCCCCGCCGCCAAATCTCCACCAGGCTTTGCCGGTCCAGGTTTTTGCGGCCATCTCCAGCGTCTTCGATTCAAACCCATTTGCGGGGTTCCCCGGGGCGGTCCAAAATCGCCACGCTTCTTTTCCCGTCTCCGCATCATAAGCAACCAGCGATCCGCGGACATCGTCATCCGAACCGTTGTAACCAATAAATACCTTTCCCTTGGCGACGTGAGGTGCGCCGGTGGTTCCCGTCTGAGCCGGGTCACAAATGCGCGACGCCCATACTTGTTTTCCTGAATCCGCGTCAATCGCAAACAGACGGCAATCTCCGGTGCCGACGTACACCTTCCCATTCCAAACTGCCGCGCCCCGGTTTACGCGCGCGGAATAGGAATTCTGTGTGCTCAAGCCGAGCGATATTTTCGGATCGAATCTCCATAACAGACGACCTGACGAGGCATCCACCGCGTACACGCGAGAGAGAGAATCGGTGACATAGATTCTGCCGTCCACGACGATCGGCTCTGCGGTCATGCCCATCGGACTGTCAATGTCCAACGACCAGGCCAACCCCAGGTCATTGATGTTCTTGTCCGTAATTTCTTCGAGGGGGCTGAAGTGCATTTCGCCAAAATTTCCGCCATCCACCAGCCAGTTGTCTTTGGAAGCGTCGGAGAGGACTCTGGCTTGGTTTACATCCCCAACTTTAGTTGGACTATCGCTTGAAGATCCGGCGAATAACGTTAAGGTGATCAGCAAACCCGCGGCGGTCAAGCAAAGAATTTGAGAACCCTTCAAAGAGTACCTTTTCGTGTGCGAGTCGGGTGAGGCTCAAAGAATTCTTCGTGAAGGCGACCCGCCGACCGCAATCTTAGGTGTGAAGAAGATGTGAGTCAATCCGATCTCGAGACCTGGCAACTGGCAGCCCTTGATCGTATTCAGTTGATTTCGCAACGTAACGGTTTCGATTTCGGCGACGATTATCCGTCAATCTTTGTACCGCGCAGCCGTTTCACCGCGGTTTCGGAGGTCACGGGTGAGTAGTAGGCCTCCTTGAAGGTGTAAGACTTCGCGCGTCCCGCGACCACCGGGAGGATTTCGATGTGCCAGTGATAGTCGTCGTCGATGGTTTTCCAATAGTCCAGGCTCTTTGAGCGATTCAGGGTGTTCGGGGCGGTGTGAAGCACCATGTGAAATTCGCCGGTTATGGTGCGAATTCGTTGCAGGGTGCGGCGTAGGAGCGCACCTAAATCGAGCATGTGGCCGGGCCGGCCAAGGCCGAATCGTTCGAAGGCAGCCTCGTGAGTACGCGGGATGATCCAGGTTTCATAGGGCACACGAGGTGCGTAGGGGCAGATTGCGATGAAATCTCCCCTAACCTCAAGCACGCGCTGGTTCTGACCCAGTTCCTGAGAAAGAATGTCACAGAACACGCAGCGTTCTTTGGCTTTGAAGTAGTCCCTTCCAGCACGCAACTCGTAGAGAACTCGTCGCGGCACGAAAGTAGTTGCCGTGAGTTGCGAGGTAGGGTGTCCAAATTCCTGGCCGGCGTTAGCCCCGTGGTTCTTGAAGATACTCACATACTTGAAACGCGTATCACGTTTCAGGTCGTGTATGCGATGGGCGGCGAGCAGGAGAAACTGTTCGATTTCGGCGTCGCTCGCGGTCCAGAGCTGGCGGTCGTGCCGAAGATTTTCAACCAACACCTCATGCGCGCCGACCGCCGACATGCGATCGTAGATGCCCTCTCCACGACGCCCAGGCTCGCCTTCGATGCGATACAAAGGTGTGGGGTGGACCACGGCACGCGCAGACCACGCGGCGCCATCCAATCCGGGCATGTTTGACACCTGTTGCAATGGAACGGGCGAGTCTGAACAGAACCGGCAGAAAGACTCGGCGCGCGGCGCGCTGTCGGGCACGTCATCACCAGTAATAACCCACGAACGGGTAATCGGATCCTTGCGCAGTTCCATGGGCTACAGGAAAACATTGGAGCGACGAACCGTCAACTATGATTTCCTTCCTCAGGTAGGCCGTTATTTCGTTTGTTATAATCCGCCCACGAACCCACTACAAATGAGCGAGCCGTCCACTCCGTTGATGCGGCAGTATGCCGCGATCAAAAAGCAGCATCCCAGCGCGCTTCTCTTTTTTCGCCTGGGCGATTTTTACGAACTATTTTTTGATGACGCTGTCCTGGCCGCCCGCGAATTGCAGATCACGCTTACCTCTCGCAACAAAGAAAAGGGTGTGGCGATACCCATGTGCGGTGTGCCTCACCACGCAGCCGAGGGCTACATCTCCAAACTGATTCGCAAAGGATTCAAGGTTGCAATTTGCGAGCAAGTCGAAGATCCCCGCGTGGCCAAGAAGCTGGTGCGCCGGGAAGTCACACGGGTGGTAACGCCTGGCACCGCAGCGGATTCGTCGTTGAGTTCGGAAGAAAACAACTTTCTTGCGGCGATTGCTCAAAACGGTGAACGTGTCGGCTTTGCCGCGCTCGATCTTTCTACCGGTGAATTTCGCGCCACCGAGTTCCAGGGTGAAGACGCCGCCAAACGAATCCAGGAAGAAATTCAACAGCTGCGTCCCAAGGAAGTTTTGTACGGCTCCGCCGCTCCGCTGTTCGAGGGACCCCGCGTAGCGCGCGCGGCTTCGCCGGCAAAGATTTCCGCGAGCTCAGGTTATGCGGAGACTCCGCTTGACGACTGGATTTTCGCTCCGGACCACGCCATCCCACTGCTGGAAAACCATTTCGGAGTGCTCTCGCTGGAAGGCTTTGGACTGTCAGGCAAGCCAGCGGCCGCGGCGGCGGCGGGCGCCATTCTTTACTACGTCCGTTCGACTCAGCGCGGAACCCTCAGCCACGTGGATCGCATCGGCTTTTATGAGCGCCAGACCTGCTTGGTGCTCGACGCGGTGACGGTACGAAACCTCGAGCTGATAGAGCCACTTTTTGCAGGAGCCGACGCGGGCGTCACTCTGTTTCGCTCGATCGATGCGACGGTAACGCCTATGGGCAAACGCCTCCTGCGGTCCTGGCTGTTGCGTCCTTCGATTGAAGTTGCCGAGATCAATGCCCGTCTGGATGCAGTCGAGGTGCAAGTCAAAGAGACAGTCGGTCGCGAAGAATTACGCCGTGCCCTTGACGGCATCCTGGACCTGGAGAGACTGCTCAGCCGTGTAACGCTCGAAACGGCCAACCCGCGGGATGTGCTGGCATTGGCCGCTTCGCTCGCAAAGCTGCCTGTCGTGCGCAGATCGCTGGAGCGGTTCGGCGTCCACCATTCAGACGCCACTCCGGTAGACGCGACTCCGCCGAGCATGCGCGAGGCACGGCCGGGACTCCTCGCTAAGCTGTACTCATCCGTCGATGAGCTATCCGATCTACGCCAGCGAATCGAAACCGCCATCATTCCAGAGCCGCCGATTTCGCTGAGCGACGGTGGCGTAATTCAATCCGGTGTGGATCGCGAACTCGACGAATTACGCGATTTGAGCCGCAACAGCAAGCAGTTCCTGGCTGAGATCGAACAGCGGGAACGACAGCGCACTGGAATCGCCTCGCTCAAAGTTAAATTTAATTCCATCTTTGGCTACTATCTCGAGATCTCGAAGGCCAACCTGCATCTGGCGCCGGCGGACTACGAACGCAAGCAGACACTGGTGAATGCGGAACGGTTTACTACTTCCGAGCTCAAGGAATATGAATCGAAAATCCTCGATGCCCAGGAAAAGATAGTAGACATCGAGCGCCGGCTGTTTGCCGAGTTGCGGTCGACCATTGCGGGAGAAGCCAGGCGCATCCGGCAGACCGCCTTGGCTTTGGCCGAAATCGATGTGCTCGCCGCGCTTTCTCAGATAGCGACCCTCCGCAACTACTGCCGTCCGCAGTTCGACGATTCGACAGATATCGAGATCGTAGGCGCCCGCCATCCTGTGATCGAGCAACTGGAACTGGGGAGCGGTGACCGCTTCGTCCCCAACGATCTCTATTTGAATTCGACAACTCATACCATCCTGGTGCTGACCGGGCCGAATATGGGTGGCAAGTCCACGTATCTGAGGCAAACCGCGTTGATCACCATCCTGGCTCAGATGGGATCGTTCGTGCCCGCGCGATCAGCTCGACTGGGACTGGTGGACCGGGTGTTCACCCGCATCGGGGCGAGCGACAACCTGGCGCGCGGAAGATCCACGTTCATGATCGAGATGACCGAAACTGCGGCCATCCTGCATACTGCCACGGCTCGTTCGCTCATCCTGCTCGATGAAGTGGGCCGCGGTACAGCGACCTACGATGGATTGGCTATCGCCTGGGCCGCGGTGGAATACATTCATGCCAGAACGCACGCGAAAACGCTTTTCGCCACTCACTACTTCGAGTTGACGGAACTCGCCGGGCAACTCAGCGGCGTGAAGAACTATCACGTTGCGGTGAAAGAGACGGGTGGCGGAATTGTATTCCTCCGCAAGGTCGAACCTGGTGCTGCTGACCGCAGTTACGGAATTGAAGTGGCAAAGCTGGCCGGATTGCCCCATGAGGTGATCGTGCGGGCGCGGGAAGTCTTGGCGGAACACGAAAACGCAGAACGCAAGGTGACCGGGCAACTTTCCCCGGGCGCGGACCCTCTGCCGGCGCAGTTGACCATTTTTACGCCGTTATCGCAGCCTGTACTTGAACGACTGCGGGAAGTGGACCTGAATCGACTGACGCCGATCGAGGCGCTCAATTTGCTGGCGGAGTTGAAGAAGCAGATCGATTAAATCTGTCGTTGGTCGTTGGCCGGTCGTCGTTGGCATTCTGATTCTCGCTTCACTCGGGGAAGAAAACGCACGTTATCTTTGACAATGCCTACTTCTACCGGCTCTCGTGATCTCGCACGCAGTATCGGGCAGTTGCTCATCATTGGGTTTGATGGCACCGAGATGTCTACCGGGCTTGCTTCCCTGCTCACACGCGTGCAGCCAGCCGGAGTAATTCTTTTTGCCCGTAACATCACTGGCGGAGAGCAGACTTACAAATTGCTCAAGGATTGCCAGGCTTGTGTTTCGGAGCCTCTCTTCACCTGCGTGGATATGGAGGGTGGACGGGTAGACAGGTTTCGCAACGTAACCGGTTCGACCCCTTCCGCAGCCGACGTTTTCGCCTCCGGCAACCGCAAGCTATACCGCAAGCACGGCAAGGTCATCGGCGAATCCTGCCGGGCATTGGGATTCAACACCGACTTCGCGCCCGTAGTTGATCTCGCCTTCGCAGCCTCAAAGACCGTCATGAGTTCGCGGTCTGTATCGGATGATCCCAAGCAAGCGGTGATTTATGCTCGCGAGTTTCTAGCCGGATTGCGTTCGGCAAACGTCGTAGGCTCAGCGAAACATTTTCCGGGACTGGGCGAGGCCAATCTGGACACACACCACGAACTTCCCTCGGTAGATAAACCCTGGAAGAAACTGTGGGCAGAGGATCTTTATCCTTTCCGAATAATGCGTCGAGAATTGCCGATGATTCTGATTGGACACGCAAATTATTCGGCGGTCACCCACGATGACGGACCCGCGTCCTTGTCCAGAAAGTGGATTACAGACGTGCTGCGCAAGAAAATCGGCTATCGCGGCCTGGTCGTATCCGACGATCTGGAAATGGGCGGAGTTCTCAAGGCTGGGCCGATCGAGCAAGCGTCGGTCGAACACATACGCGCAGGCGGCGACCTTTGCCTGATCTGCCATATTGAAGAATACGTCACGCGCTCATTCGAGGACCTGATCAGGACAGCGGAACGCGAACCCAAGTTTGCCCGGCGAGTAAAAGAATCGTCGGCGCGTGTCCGGGCGTTCAAGAAAAAGTCTGCCGCGTTAAAACGAAGGCCAGCAACGCCGAATGCGGCCAGGCTTGAAAAGCTATCCAGGCAAGTTTGGGAATTCGGTGAAGAAGTGGAGCTCGCCAAGCTGGAAGCAACGAATTCAGGGTGCCCCACTCCATGATCGTCGCCGGCATCATGAGTGGCACATCTGCCGACGGTATCAACGTGGCTCTGGTACGAGTTGCGGACCGCGGGCGCGTTCGCCCGCGCGCAGCGGGATTCAATAACCTGTCTTTCAAATTCCTGGGCCACGCCGAATATCCATATCCGCAACAGGTACGTCGCGCTGTGCTGGAAGCGATGAATGCCAACGAAGCCAGCGTCGCCAACCTCGCCAGGCTAAATTTTCTGCTGGCGGAAATTTATGCGGAAGCCGTTCTAACTACGCAGAAACGATTTCGTTACAAAGTTGATCTGATCGGCTGCCACGGCCAGACGCTCTACCATCAAGGCGATCCTGCGCCATTCCTCGGACGCAAACTCGCAGTGACCTGGCAGACCGGCGAGGGAGCCATTGTTGCCGCTCGCGTCGGAGTTCCCGTGGTATCGGATTTCAGGCCCGCTGATATGGCAGCGGGAGGGCAAGGGCGCGCCCCTCGTTCCCTTCCTCGACTATCTGCTCTATCGTAGTCAGCGCATCGGCCGCATCGTGCAAAACATCGGAGGTATCGCCAATCTCACCGCGATTCCAGCCGCAGCTCCAGCACAAAGCGTCCTGGCTTTTGACACCGGCCCGGGGAACATGGTCATGGACGCAGTAACCGACCGCCTCTTCGGTAAACCCTATGATCGAGACGGACGAATCGCGGCTTCTGGAGTGGTATTAGACCATGTTGTTGCCGAAGTTCTGCGAGCGCCATTTTTCCTTCGCAAACCTCCCAAGACTGCGGGACGGGAAGAATTTGGCCGTGAGTTTGTAAGGCACTTCATGAAACGTTGCGGACGTGCCGGCAAGCAGGATGTAGTTGCCACGGCAACGGCACTCACGGCTCGCTCGATCGCGCACGCGATACGCCGATTTGTAATGCGTCGTGGAAAAGAGTTCGACGAGTATGTTGTGTCGGGTGGCGGAGTCAACAACCCGACCTTGCTGGCCACGCTCGCGAATGAACTTCGCCCGCTCGGATTGAAGATCCGTTCTTCGGATGAATTTGGATTACCGTCAGAAGCCAAAGAGGCTGGCGCGTTTGCGTTGATGGCATTTGAAACGTGGAATCACCGACCTTCGAATGTGCCGTCAGCCACCGGAGCCAAACGACCTGCCATCCTGGGAAAGATCTCTTATGTATGAGGCGGAAGGGCAGCCCGAAAACACGCCCGTCGACTCGTTTTGGCACACGAGTGCGCATACATCTTCCATCGGTATGGCGGCACACTTGCGACGTTGGCGATATTTGGCGTTCGTGATGCTGGTGGCAGTCCTCGGCGGGACACTCTCCTGCTCGAGCAAACCGGATCCAAATGCTCTCGTGATGATTATCGAGAGCAGTCCTACGAACCTCGATCCGCGAGTTGGCCTCGACGCGCAGTCGGAGCGCATTGACGACCTGATCTTCGATGACCTGCTCACCCGCGACGCCCACCTGAATGTCACGCCAGGGCTGGCCGAACGGTGGGACGTTCCGAATCCGCTGACATATGTTTTCCACTTGCACCAGGGAGTGAAGTTTCACGACGGACGTGCTCTTACGGCTCGCGACGTGAAGTGGACGTTCGATTCGCTATTGCAAGGCAGGATCCGCAGCACCAAGTCCGCCGTCTACCGTTTCGTGGATCATATCGAGGCCACCGACGACAATACGGTCGTCTTCCATTTGAAAGAACCGTTTGCCACCCTTCTTTGGAATCTCTCCGATGGCGCAATTGGCATCGTTCCTTACGGCAGCGGCGACGAGATCAGTCGGCAGCCCATCGGTTCCGGGCCGTTCCGCTTCGTAAGCGCGGAGCAAGACAAAGAAGTCGTGATTGAGCGGAATAATAGTTATTGGGGGACGAAGCCGCGTCTTCCGGGGGTGCGATTTATCGTTGTGCCCGATACCACTACCCGTGCTCTCGAGTTGCGCAAAGGCAGCGCCGACATCGCAATCAATGCTCTGACTTCCGACATGGTATTGACTCTGGAGCGCGACCCGAATCTCGCTGTGATGCATGCCCCGGGTACGGTTCTCGCCTACATGGCTTTCAATCTTCGCGATCCGATACTGAAGGACTTCCGAGTGCGACAGGCACTCGCGTATGCCATTGACCGCGGTCCCATGCTCGAATATTTGCTGCGCGGATTTGGCAGACCGGCCAACAGCGTTCTTCCGCCTGAAAGCTGGGCTTATAACGGTGACGTGCCGGCCTATAACCACGACCCTGCGCGCGCGCGTCAACTGCTCGAGCAGGCCGGCTATCCGGAGATTAACGGCGTCCGCTTTCACCTCACGATGAAGTCCTCGACGGAAGAGAGCACGCGACTGATGGCGGCGGTGCTGCAGCAACAACTGCGGGCCGTCGGAATTGTTCTCGATATCCGCACCTTCGAATTCGCAACTTTCTTTTCGGATGTAACTCACGGTCTGTTTCAGCTTTATTCCCTGCGCTGGATTGGAGGAAATGAAGACCCGGACATCTTCGAATACATTTTTCACTCGGCCAAGGTTCCTCCCAATGGAGCCAACCGAGGCTACTTCGCCGACCCGCGTGTCGATACGCTGATCGATCAGGCCCGTCACGAACTCGATCAGAACACGCGCAAGCAGATTTACGCCGAGATCCAACGTACTCTGGCGGACCAGTTGCCTTACATCGACCTGTGGTATTTCGACAACGTGCTGGTCCATTCGAAACGAGTCGGAAACCTGAGTTTGAATCCCTCCGGAAATTACGATTTCCTGAAGACAGCGGAAATGTCCGGCGCGAACTAGCCATCGGACGCTCGCCTGATCGCTGTTCATCGTTAACGGTTAATGGCGTAAGCCCACGACTCACGACCGACGAACAAGGACTGGTCCCCGATTTTTCGCGTGTTACTATCGAAATACGTTCAACTTTTCATGCGAATTATTTTTATTGGCGATATTTTCGGGCGGCCTGGACGGAACATCGTCAAAGACCGCTTGCCTGGCCTTGTAAAGGATCACGCTATCGACCTCGTGATCGCTAACGGGGAGAACTCTGCGGGAGGCTTCGGCATCACCGGATCGCTAGCAGAAGATCTGTTCGACTTGGGAATTGATGTGATCACCACCGGCAACCACATTTGGGACAAACGGGAGATCATCGACTACTTCCAGTTGGCGGATGGGAACCATCACAGCATGGCGCGTCGCGTGTTGCGGCCAGCCAACTATGCGGCTGATTTGCCGGGATGGGGTGTCTATGAGGGGCGTAAGAACGATGTCCCTTATGCGGTTATCAATCTGCAGGGCCGTGTCTTTATGGCCGCCAATGATGATCCGTTCCGTGTTGCCGACAAACTGCTGAAAGAAATCAAAGCGAAGATCATTTTCGTCGATCTTCACGCCGAAGCGACCTCGGAAAAGGTCTCGCTCGGCTGGTATCTCGACGGCAGAGTTACGGTCCTGGTTGGTACTCACACACACATTCCTACCGCCGATGAGCGGGTCCTTCCAAAGGGAACGGCCTACATCACCGATGTGGGTATGACGGGTCCATATGACGGGGTCATAGGAGTGCAGAAGGAACTCATCATCGGGCGCTTTCTGAACAATATGCCGGCCCGGTTCGAGGCCGCAACGGGCGATGTGCGTCTCTGTGCTGTGGTCGTGGATTGCGACGAGGCCACCGGGCACGCCCGCAAGATCGAGCGAGTCATGCTCAGCTGAGTGTCAACTCAGGATGACAAGGTTTTGAGGATCTTCCTCAACTCGCTGCGGTTACGCGACGGCAGATAGCGAACGCTGGCTCGGGCCAGCGCCAAATACACTTCTCGTGCTTCTGGAATTTTATTCAACTCGTTCACATGCTTGCCCACAACCTGAACATCTCCGCGTACAATCGGGCCGCTGAAAGATGCCGCTGGGCCAAGATTTGCATAGTTGGCGAGGGTTTGCCGAAGTATTGGGAGCATTTTCTTTCTGGCGTCAGCCTGCGAAAGTCCGGCCGCGCGGGCGACTTTTTCTCCTGTTACCAACAGCGCGATTAGCAGCGGCGAAGTAAAGGCACTCCACGCGTGGTAGGCGGACTTTAAAGTTTTAGAAATCGGAAACACCTCGCCACCCAGGTTACGCACGATTTCTCGAGCCGCGCGTAGCGCTTTCGCGTCTCCTTCGAGCGCGAAAGGGGTTCCCCGCAGCGAAGGAACGGACGCAGTAACAAACGTCATGAGCGGATGGACCGAAGCCACGGCTGCCCCGCGTTTCCGTAATACATTCAGTTCATCACTCGAAAAGGCTCCACTGGAGTGGAATGCAATGTTGCTCTTCCATTCGGTTGCCGTTCGCTAATTGAGTGGCAGCTTTCCTGATTTCGCGATCCGGCACACAGAACCAGACCAAATCCGCGCTCAGGCTCGAATCCGGGGTGGCTGCGACAGCCTGGACCTTCCTGGCTAAAGCACGGGCTTTGCGCCGCGATGCCGCAGTGTTTTTGGAGACGATCTCGCTGATGCAATATCCCGCGCGGCTGAGTTCCTGCGCCAATGCGCTGCCCAGTCTTCCCGGACCGACAATCGCGATACGCGGCTTGACCTTCATAAAGTCAGCATAGCAGCAGGGTTTTCCAGCGCAGCGCGTAGAGATCCTGCTCAGCCACCCGCATATCAGTCAGCTGCCTGTTTTATAGTGTCGTATGGCTAAAAAATCCGGCAAGAAAACCAGCGACAAAAAGGCCCGAGTGATCTCATCCCGCGTGGTCTACCGTGGACCAGCTTTCATTGTCACAGCCGACCAGGTGCGTGAGCCGACCGGCGTTCGCACTCGCCGCGACATCGTCCATCATTCCGGTTCGGTGGTGATCCTTGCAGTTGAAGACGGCAGATCTGAACCCCACGTTCTGCTGGAACGTCAGTATCGTCACGCAGCCCAGCAAATGCTTTGGGAACTACCTGCCGGACGGATCGATGCGGGCGAAAAGCCGTTACCAGCCGCCAAACGGGAACTGCTCGAGGAGACTGGCTATACAGCTTCACGCTGGAAGTGCATTCTGCGTTTCTATGCCAGCCCGGGCTTTCTGGCGGAGACGATGGACATCTACTCGGCACACGGCCTGCGCCGAGGCAAAGCTCAACCCGAGGCGGATGAGGTCATCCGCATTCGCATGACCCCCCTATCGACAGCAGTGAAAATGGTCATGAATGGGACCATCCGAGACGCTAAAACCATCGCCGGAGTATTGTGGCTCAAACAGACACAAAGGGACTAAAACCCTTATCCATCGCGGCTTTTCCTGCAACGCATTTCCTTGACAGGCCGCTGCTGGTAGCAGCACAATGGCCCAAATGAAAGGGTACGGCTGAGGCGAAAGCGCACGTGCCCGAAGGGGCGTACATGGAAAGACTGAAAGGTACGGTGAAATGGTTTAACAATGCTAAAGGCTACGGCTTCATCGGACGGGACGATGGCGCCGATGTCTTTGTTCATTACAGTGCGATCACTTCGGAAGGCTACAAAAGCCTTCAGGAGGGCGATCAGGTAGAGTTCGAAATCACGCAAGGACAGAAAGGTCCGCAAGCCGCAAACGTAACCAAGGCTTCATAAATCCAACCTTAGCTGTTTCCACATCGCCGGTGTTCGATCCGGCGTCGCGAGGGCATCCTGTCCCCGTCTGGTCAGATGGAGAGTTCACATCCGAAACACCGCCTTCCCCTCCAGCCGCAAGTTGTTTAATCTTTAGTTCGCATGGACAACAAGGCCATCGCGGGCATTCTTTACGAAACTGCCGATCTCCTGGAGATCGACGCGGCGGATTCATTCCGCATTCGCTCCTATCGCAACGCTGCTGAGGCGATCGAAGCGCAGACTCAGCAAATCGCCGACCTGATTTCCGAACCCAAGCAGATGCTTGCCATCTCTGGCATCGGCAAAGGCATGTTGTTGAACCTTCAGGAAATGTTCAAGGAGGGCAAGCTCGGCTTGCATGCGGAGCTGCTCAAGAAGTACCGGCCATCCATGCTCGAACTGCTTGAAGATACAGGGGCTGGGACCGAAAACTATCGCGCTGATCTGGAGCGCCTATCAGGTAAGCGATGTTGAGGGAGTGGCCAAACTCGCGCGCGAAGGAAAGATTCGCGAACTCCCTCGCATGGGCGAAAAACAGGAAGAGAAACTCCTCAAGGCCATCGAGGACTATCGGCGCATCGCTGGACGGTTCCTGCTCGATGCGGCCGAACGCGAGGCGAACAAAATCATTGAACATCTGCGCGACTACGCGGGAGTAGAGAAAAGTTACGCCCGCAGGATCTTTGCGGCGCGGACGCGACACCGTAGGCGACCTCGACATTCTGGTTACCGGCATCGCCTGCTGCGATGACAGCGAGCGCCAAAAGCTGATCGAGCACGTCATCAAGCTTCCCGGACTCATGGAAATCATCGCCAGCGGCGAGAACAAGGTCAGCTTCCGTCTGCGTGGCGGGATGCAGGTGGATGTACGTCTTTTGCCGCCTGATTCGTTCGGAGCGGCCATGCAGTATTTCACCGGATCGAAAGCCCACAACGTCGCGCTGCGACAGAGAGCGCTGAAAATGGGCTACACCCTGAGCGAGTACAGCCTGGCGAAGCTCGACACTGAGAAGCGGTCGCCGGAAAGACCGAGGAGGAAATCTACGCCAAGCTCAACCTGGACTACATTCCTCCGGAACTCCGCGAGAATCTCGGTGAGCTGGATTCTGCTGCGGCCCACACCCTGCCCGTGCTGATCTCGCAAGCGGACCTGCAGGGCGACGTGCATATGCACACAGTCGAGACCGACGGTCGAAACACCATTGAAGAAATGGCGGAAGCGGCCGCCGACCATGGCTACCAGTATATGGCCATCACCGACCATTCGAAAAACCTCGCGTTCGCTAACGGCCTGGACGATAAGCGCGCCATCGAACACATCAAGCGGATTCGCGCCGTCAATGAAAAGTTCGACAAAATCAGGATTTTTGCCGGGATCGAAGTAGACATTCTGGCTGACGGCGCACTGGATCTTTCCGACTCGGTTCTTGAGCAGATGGACATCGTCATCGCGAGCGTCCATTCCCACTTCAACCAGTCCCCCGCGGAAATGACCGACCGGCTGCTCAAAACCGTCCAAAACCCCAATGTTTCGCTGTTGGGACACCCTACGGGCCGTCTTCTGCTCCGGCGCGATGCTTACGCCTTCGACATTGACGCGGTGCTGAAAGAAGCTGCACGGAAAAAAGTAGCGATGGAATTGAATGCCTATCCTGACCGCCTTGATCTTTCAGATCGGCATCTGCGAATGGCCAAGCAGCATGGGGTCAAAATCGTGATCAATACCGACTCCCACCACACTTCTCACATGGAAAAGATTCGCTTCGGCGTTCTCCAGGCCCGGCGCGCCTGGCTGACCAAAGCTGATGTACTTAATACCCTGCCGGTGGAAACATTCGCCAAGGCCATGAAGCACGTCTGGTAGTTCTGCGACCGCAAGAAGTAGATGTGTTTGATTCGTCTGCGTTTGATTAAACTGGCTGCCAAAAAAGGGAAACAACCACGATGACCATGAAACTGATTGCGACAACTCTCTCTATTTTCCTTCTTTTGACCGTCCTGGGAGCAATGCTCGATGGACACGCCGACACACAGCGAGCTGCAGGCCGCATATTGGCCAACCAGGGAAATGTGAAGTGGGAGAAGTCTGCCGACGGTTCGGAGAGCGCGACCCTTCGAGAAGATCCCAAGACTGGAGCGGTTGAACTTTTCGCGCGCTACCCTGCCGGCCACGTATTCCCGGCGCACTGGCATAGTGCGAATGAAAGGATTCTTCTGATCGAAGGCCGCATGTCCATTGAGGACAGCGATGCTCAACGCCTTATCGAGCCCGGCGGCTATGCCTATCTTCCCTCGCATCAGGTTCAAGGGATGGCTTGCGTATCCGAGACCCGCTGCTCCTTTTATGTTTTCTGGGATGGACCTTTGGACACTCATTCCGCGAAATAGACCAAGCTCAACTGTAAGACGCCACGTTTAAATTGAATTCGGCCGAATCTCTTCTCGTCCGGTCGCATCTACTCGACAATGGAATTCCGACAACTGGGTCGATCTGGATTAAAAGTACCTGTTCTGAGTTTTGGCACTGGAACGTTCGGTGGCGGCAGCGAATTCTTTCGCGCCTGGGGAGCGAGCGATGTCGCCGAAGCTACCCGGCTCGTTTCCATCTGCCTGGAGGCGGGCGTCAATCTCTTTGACACTGCCGACGTTTACTCGAAAGGCTTGTCCGAGGAAATTCTTGGCAAAGCCGTGGAAGGCCGACGCCAGGACGTTCTGATTTCCACGAAAGCGACATTCCGTATGAGCGAAGGTCCGAACAATCTTGGCTCGTCGCGCTATCACTTGTTAAAGTCCTGCGAAGCCAGCCTAAAACGCCTGGGCACCGATTACATCGATATCTACCATCTTCACGGGTTTGACGCCCTCACCCCCGTCGACGAAGTGTTAAACACGCTCAATCACCTGATTGAAAACGGTAAAGTTCGATACATTGCCTGCTCGAACTTTTCAGGCTGGCATCTGATGAAATCGCTTTCGGCTTCGGAACGCTACGGCTGGGCGCGTTATGTCGGACATCAAGTCTATTATTCGCTGGTTGGGCGGGAGTACGAGTGGGAACTCATGCCGCTGGGTCTCGATCAGGGAGTCGGCGCGTTGATCTGGAGCCCGCTGGGTTGGGGACGATTGACTGGAAAACTTCGTCGAGGCCAGCCCTTGCCTGCGATCAGCCGGCTTCACAAGACGTCCGAACAGGGACCACAAATTTCGGATGAGTATTTATACAAAGTGATCGACGCTTTGGATGTGGTAGCGGCCGAAATTGGAAAAACCGTACCTCAAGTGGCGCTCAACTGGCTGTTGCAGCGGCCCACCGTCGCGAGCGTCATTATCGGAGCCCGGGATGAAAAGCAGTTGCGGCAGAACCTGGCCGCGGAGGGATGGAACCTCTCTGCCGGCCAGGTCGCGGCGTTGGACCGCGCCAGTGAGGTCAAACCGGTTTATCCATATTGGCATCAGGCGCAATTTGCCGAACGAAATCCGTTTCCAGTTTCTCTCGAATCTGCTAAGACATAACGGACGCGTTCGCCCATGTTCGAGACTGCATGTCTGTAACACCGACAATTCGTCCCTTAGTTCCTGCGGATTTTGCGCAATGGCTGCATCTCTGGGAGGGATACAACAAGTTCTATGGTCGTTCGGGCAAGACGGCCCTCCCCGAAGAAACTACTCGTAGAACCTGGACCCGGTTCTTTGATTCTTACGAGCCGGTATATGCCCTGGTTGCCGAGTCAGACGGACAGTTGGTCGGATTGGTCCACTACATTTTTCATCGCAGCACTATTTCGATACCGCCGACCTGTTATCTGCAGGATCTGTTCACCAAGGAATCAACGCGCGGCAAAGGAATTGGAAGGGCGCTGATTAACGCGGTTTACGATCGGGCAAAGCTTGCTGGTTCGACACGCGTTTATTGGCATACTCAAGAATCAAATCATATCGCCATGAAGCTCTATGACCAGGTGGCGGAGCGCTCCGGGTTCATTGTTTACCGTAAGGATATTTGATCGCCGCTGACGTAAGGCGTTTGCCCTTTATCAGCCAAAACGGTTCTGACACCCCATCCTGACTGCCGTCTCCCTCTGATGCGTCATCCTGAGGGACTTCAGTCCCGAAGGATCTGGCGTGCACACCGCCGCAGCCTGCAGAATTTCAAACGTAACACGCCAGAAACGTCGCCGACGTCGCGGCGGCTCTCCGGTGGGCGTCCCGTCCACCGCCGGGAGCGGGACGCCCCCGAGCCAGCCGGCAAGATGCCGGCGCTACAAAGAACCCTCGCGATGACCGGTCAATGAAACGATTCAGCCTGAATCTCAAAACAGTTCACTTGGCCGCGTTTTTGTAGACTTCCCCGCCTTTCATCACGAACACAACTTTCTCCATGACGGTGATGTCGGTGAGCGGATCGCCTTCGACGGCCACGATATCGGCAAACTTTCCCGGTTCGAGCGTCCCGATTTCACCAGACCGTCCAAGCAGTTCGGCACCATTCACGGTGGCGGCGCGCAGCGCATCGATTGGAGTCATTCCGCCACTCACCAGCGCACCGAACTCCTTGGAAACAAAATCCACGTCATCGTCGACGCCATAAGCGATTTTTAGATGGTGAGCCAAGGCCCGGTGAAACGCTGGCCCCTGTTCCTTCACGATCGCCACTCCTTTGGCAAAGCTGACCGGGTCGCGGCCCTGAGAAGTCCCCGTCTGCAGATCGTGCTGAAAGCAGAAAAGCGTTGGCACGAGCCATGTGCCTTTCTGTTCCATCAGGCGGGCGCCTTCTTCGTCCATCACGGTGCCGTGTTCGATGGAGTCCACTCCCGCCCGCACGGCCGCCTTGATGCCCTCTGATCCTTCGGCATGCGCCATCACCTTTTTTCCTGCCCGGTGGGCTACCTCCACTGCCTTAGCCATCTGTTCTTCGCTCAATTCCTCGACGCGATAGTCGCTGATCGGATCCATTACGCCACCGGTCGCCATAAGCTTGATCCAGTCGGCACCATACTTGATATCGCGCCGTACCGCGACACCTACGGCATCGACCGTATCAGCAATATTCGGACGCATCGGCAGTGATTGGTCGGGCGCGAGGACATCGGCATCGCCGTGTCCTCCGTTGACTGAAACGAAGTTTCCGGCCGAAACCATGCGGGGTCCGCGGATCAGTCCTTTCTCGATACTGTCGCGGAGCGCCAGTTGACCGTAACCGAGATCGCTCTCCCCGGCATCACGGAGCGCAGTAAATCCGTGATCGAGCCAGATCTGAAGATTGTGCACTCCCCAGAGGGTGCCCTGCGCCGAGGACATTCGCAAACCAGAAGCCGAAGCCTGGTCCTTCGGATTTCCCAGCACGTGGGCATGGCAATCGATCAAGCCCGGCACTACAGTGAATTTCGAAAGGTCAATTGTGGGGATATCTGCAGGAGCGGAATTGCTGACAGCTAAAATTCGCTCCTTGGCGATCGTGATGTAGGCGTTAGTGGTGACGCGGCCCGTGCGAACGTCAATCAGTCGGCCGGCATGGATAGCCACGGTAGGCTCGACGGAGTCCTGCTGCGCATATGACACGCTGATGGCGAACAAAAGGATTATCAGTACGGACGCGCGCGACCAACCCAAATTTGATCTAACCATGCGATCCCCCGGGGTGATGACTTTAACTGACGATAAACGAGTGAGCTTGCGACTCAGAAGCATACGAGGCGGCCTGCCTTGCAGGCAATTCAATTTGAAGAGCAGCACCTGGCCGTGGCTACGGTCCTTGCCGCAAACGATATAGAATCGACCAGACGAGGCTACGATGCCTGAAGACACACCTGCTCCACCGCCGGCTGCGCCCGATGCTCTACAAGCTGTCCCGGAAGCCGCCCCTGAATTGGTGACCGAACCTGCGGCCGATCCACGCTTGGATCTTGGGCCTGGCCCGGGAATCAATATCGGTGAAGAGTTTGGCACGGCGAAGCGCAATCTTCCCCCAGCAAAGGTTGTGGGAATTGTGCTTGCCGTGGCGGTCGTCCTGCTGGCAATATTCGCGTTTTTAGATCGGGCGAAGCCGCAGGGTAGACGGTTCGATCGACAACATTGCAGTCGCCGAAGTTCCAGATCAAAATTCAGTTTTGGTTGCGCTGAATGTCACGGTGCACAACTCCGGCGAGAAGTCATTGTGGATCCATGACATTAAAGCAAAGATCCAAACCGACAACGGCGAGCTCACCGACGAAGCCGCCTCGCCGATGGATTTCGACCGGTACTTTCAGGCCTTTCCCGTTTTAAAAGATCACACCCTCGCAGCGATTCCACCCGAGACCAAAATCCCCCCGGGAGGCCAAGCCCAAGGCACGATTGTCGTGAGTTTTCCCGTGACGAAGGATGGGTTCGACAAGCGAAAATCGTTGAGCGTGGTGATCCAGCCCTATGACCAGCCCCTGCCGCTGACACTCACGAAATAGCGCGCTCGACAGTCAGTAGTACCAGGTCAGTAGTTGCTGGCCCGACCACCACTCTGTCCGCTATCCCGCTCTCTCCCTATGCGTCATCCTGAGCGGCCCTTCAGGCCGTGAAGGATCTGGCGTGTGGTGTCGTAACTCTAGCTTTTGTGGCGTTGTAGGCGCAATCGTCGACCGGAAGATCTGCTCTCTGCGTCGAACCTCTCCCATTCCACATCTAACAGTTTGGGGAGAACATATCGGTGAGGTCACGAATAGCGGTCTTCATTGTGGTTATCCAGTCGGTCTTATTTCTGGCGCATTGGTTTCTCTATGAAACTTGGGTGGTGTTTTGGGGTACGCCCGCTGCGCCGCGAGCCTCCCAATTGCAGGTGGTCTTAGCGCTGCTGTCGATCAGCTTCGTGGTCGCGTCGCTGCTGGCCTGGCGCAGTTCCAACCTCGCGGTGCGCATCCTGTACAGGATTTCCGCAGTCTGGCTAGGCGTGTTGAGTTTCTGCTTTCTGGCGGCTTGTGCTTGCTGGACACTCTACGGGGCGAGCCGGCTTTTTGGACTGCACCCCAACCGCCCCACATTGGTAGCATTGTGTTTGGGATTCGCCCTTTTGGCGAGCTTCTACGGCGTCGTGAATGCGGGCTGGACGCGAGTGCGGCGGGTTGTGGTCAAGTTGCCGAATCTGCCGGAGTCCTGGCGCGGGCGAGTGGCCGCGCTGGTGAGCGACACGCATCTTGGGCACGTTCGCGGAGCGAGGTTTTTGCGACGCATCGTGACTACTCTTACCCGGTTGAAGCCGGATATAGTCTTCATCGCAGGCGATATGTATGACGGCACCGTTGCCAAAGTGAATGAGTTGGCTGCCCCGTTGGCCAAGCTTGCCGCTCCGTGGGGAGCATATTTCGTCGCGGGCAATCATGAAGAGTTTTCCGACTCAACCAAGTATTTTGACGCTGTGAAACTGTCCGGCGTGCGGGTACTGAACAGCGAAAAAGTCACCGTGGACGGATTGCAGATTGTCGGCGTGCACTACCGGGATTCTACAAATGATGACCGTTTCCGGGCTGCCCTGCGAGGCGCTGCGGTAGACCGTAACCGGGCCAGCATCCTCCTCACCCACGCACCGGATCGGGTCAGTATTACCGAACAGGAAGGTTTTTCGCTGCAACTCTCAGGGCACACCCACGGCGGACAGTTCTTCCCTTTTACCTGGATTACCTCGAGACTGTACGGAAAATTCGTCTACGGATTACAACGTCTGGGAAATCTTCTTGTGTACACATCGTACGGCGCGGGGACATGGGGTCCGCCATTGCGGGTGGGAACGAAACCCGAGATTGTGTTGCTGCAGTTTGAATAACTCAAATTCCGGGAAGTCACGTACAGCCGGTAGAACAACACCCAGCGCGTGACCACCCGGATTTCTTCTCGCTAGTTCGCCGCCGGTGGAGTCGCCGTCACAGGAGTTGGAGCATTCTTGGGCGTGCTCAAATACCCAGTCGCCTTGTTCTTGTCAACCGACCAGACCACCAGTTCGTACAACATCCGGTCGCGTCCGCTATAGAACTGGATCGGTTCGCTAACGTTCCGATCTTTCTTTTCGATCGTCCTGTCGTCCGATGTGACATTCAAAGTAAATTTGCCCTTTTTCGCGTCGGTCTTTTTCAACTGCAATCCCACAGTCGCAACCGGTTGGGCCTTCGCTCCTTTGATCAAGGTGAATTCGTAATAGTTGCGGTCGCCTTTGTGCTTGAGAACCTCGAGATCTTCGCGAGTGTTGGCCACCAGTCCGCTCTGTACACCCAGATCGCCAATCGTGCTCTGCAGCCTCGCCTTGGTAGCTTCCAGGTCAGCCTTGGCAGAGGCGACATCAGTTTTGACCCCGCCAACGTCGGTCTTGACTCCGGCCACTTCCCCGCTGACAGCTGTGATCTGCTGCTTCTGCTGCTCGGCCAATCGCGCTTCCGAGGCCTTCTGCTGGCGCATCAACTCGGCTGACCGGGAAGCCATTTCCCGCTTGGTGAGCCCGACCTGCTGGGCCAATGTTTCGTCATCGGCTTCCGCGGACTGCATTCGCTTGCCCAGATCGGCAATCTGGCGCGGTGCTGGCGGTCTGGTCCTTGCTGAGCTTATCCAGACGCCCCCGCAAATCGAAGATGAAAAACAGCGAGCCAGCGACATAGAGCGCCGCCAGCGCCAACAGAATCCATTTTCCTGCACTGCTACCCTCAGACGCCTGTAAGTCGTCGTCCGCCATAGAGACTCCTCCGCCAGTTTGAATGGGATGTTAAAGCAATTGTTGAATACGGGGCGCGGAGTGTCAATTCCCAGGATGGTGCACGCAAGGTCAGCGGCCGACACTGTCCTGAATCACGGCATTGACCGGCGGGATGATCCCAAGGTTCATATAAATCGGCCGAATCAATTTCCGGATCGTCTTCAGTTGGGTCGCAAACCACGCGGCGCCGGCAAGACAACAAACTCCGCTTAACATAACAGTACGCGGCGCACCAATGGCGTGAGCGAGCGTGCCGGCCAGCAGGCTGCCGAAAGGAGCCATTCCGACGAAGGCCATAGCGTAAAAGCTCATGACGCGACCGCGTTTGTCATCTTCAACTATGGTTTGGATGATGGTGTTGCTGGCTGCCATTTGCTGCATCATCCCAAACCCGCAGACCAGCATGAGTAACAACGACAGCCACAAAGTTCGGGACATCCCAAACAAGATCAGTCCCGCCCCAAAGGCTGCGGTAGAAACCGGAATCATCTTACCGAGACCCAATACACTCTTACGGATCGCGAGCGAGATTGCGGAGATCAGGGCGCCGATACCCACCGCACCCATGAGAAAGCCAAGCGTGTGCGGACCACCCTTCAAAATGTTTCCGGCAAAAATCGGCATGAGCACCGTGAACGGCCAGCCCATCAAGCTCACCATTGCGAAGAGCAGCAAGATAGTGCGAACCGGCGCAAACCCCGAAACATAGGTCCAACCCTCTTTCAACTGCTCGAGCATGGAAACGGCGGCGCGTTTGACAACCGCACCGGGCAGTCGCATTGCGAGCAATGACGCGATCACCGCGAGATAACTTATGCCATCGATGAGGAAGCAGTAGCCTTCGCCCGAAACGGCGATCACCGCTCCGGCCAGTGAAGGCCCCACCAATCGCGCCAGATTGACCATCGAGGAATTTATCGCGATTGCATTGCCGAGATCCTGCTTGTCTTCCACCATCTGCACGAGGAAAGCCTGTCTGGCGGGCATGTCAAACGCATTGATTAATCCCTGGAATGCACTGAGCCAGATGATTTCGTGGATGTTGATGTGTTTGGTCAATGTGAGAGCGGCCAGCGCAAGCGATTGCACCATGGCGAGGATTTGGGTTATTACCAGGACGCGGCGTCGATCCAGCCGGTCGACCAAAACTCCGGCAAACGGTGCGAACAGGAATGTTGGTATCTGTCCGGCGAATCCCACCACACCCAGCAAAAGAGCGGAGCCGGTCAGCCGATAGACCAGCCAGCTTGTTGCCAGGCGGGTCATCCATGTTCCGATCAAAGAGACGGTCTGGCCGCTGAAATAGAGACGGAAATTGCGCGACCGAAGCGCTCGCCAGGCATGCGAGATTCCGGGCTTGGTAGCGGGAGTAGAAATTGTCGAGGCGGCGCGGTCACTCACAGGTTGCATTTTCTCATTAGCAGAGGAATGTTGATCGTGAATCGGCAGTGCGTCTGGAAATCTTGCTGACAATCTTTGCGCAGGTGGAGGGTGATTTACTCACGCCCCTCGGCATCGTTCACGCAAATCTCTTAATGGGACACAGTGAAGCGTTGCGCGATCCCCCGTCTTCCTCGATGCGTCATCCTGAGGGACTTCAGTCCCGAAGGATCTGCCGCGCACGCCGCCACTGCCTGCAGACTTCCGAAGCGCCACTCGCCAGATCCTTCGCAAGCTCGGGATGACGTCCTTAAATCAAAAAGACGTGAGTGTTCGACGAACTCTATAGCTTGAATTTCCTTAGCCGTAAGGAATTTGTGATCACCGACACCGAACTTAAACTCATGGCTGCCGCCGCGAGAATCGGGCTTAACAGAAGGCCGAAGAAGGGATAAAGCACACCCGCCGCAATCGGCACACCCAGAGAGTTATAGAGAAACGCAAAGAACAAATTTTGACGAATGTTCCGCATGGTTCCCTGGCTGAGCTTGCGTGCCCGGACGATACCCGCGAGATCACCCTTTACCAAAGTGACGCCTGCGCTCTCCATTGCCACGTCCGTACCGGTTCCCATTGCGATGCCGACGTCTGCCTGCGCCAGCGCGGGCGCATCATTGATGCCGTCGCCAGCCATGGCGACCCTGCGTCCTTCCTTCTGCAGGCGCTGCACGACTTCGGCTTTCTTTTCTGGCAAAACCTCGGCCTCGTAGTCGTCGATGCCGAGATTTCTGGCCACCGCTTCCGCCGTTTCGCGGCTATCGCCGGTAAGCATCATCAAACGAAAGCCTTCGGCCTTGAGATCCTTCAAAGCTTGCAGCGCCGAAGGTTTGATGGGATCCGAAATGCCGATCAAACCAGCCGGTTGGCCATCAATAGCGACAAAGACTACGGTCTGGCCGTCCCGGCGCAACTCTTCCGCTTTCGGAGTCAGGGCGGAGGAAGAAATTCCGCTTTCCTGAAGTAAGGCGCATATTGCCAATAAGAACTTGCCTGCCGTCAGCTCGGCCCACTACGCCGCGACCGGTGCGCGATTGAAACTCACCAGCGGCGGCAAGAATCAAGCCACGGTCGTTCGCGGCGCGCACGACTGCTGCACCAAGAGGGTGCTCGCTTCCCTGCTCGACACTGGCTGCCAGTCGAAGTAACTCGTTCTCATTCTGTCCCGGCATGGAGAACACCGACACCACGCGTGGTTTGCCTTCGGTCAGTGTGCCCGTCTTATCGACGACCAACGTGTCCACTTTCTCCAGCAACTCGAGCGCTTCGGCATTCTTGATCAGGACGCCAGCCTGAGCTCCACGTCCGGTTCCCACCATGATCGCGATCGGAGTGGCAAGTCCCAGAGCGCATGGACACGCAATAATCAGCACTGCGACTGCGTTCACTAAAGCGTGCGCTAAACGAGGTTCGGGCCCGAAGATGCTCCATGCAACAAAGGTGAGGACAGCGATCGCAATCACAAGCGGAACGAACCACCCGGATACTCGATCCGCTAAACGTTGAATCGGAGCGCGGCTGCGCTGCGCCTGGCTCACCATGCGCACGATCTGGGCCAGCAGAGTCTCGCCGCCAACACGCTCGGCGCGCATAATTACCGAGCCGGTTCCGTTCACAGTGGCCCCGATCACGCGGCTGCCCACGTCTTTGCCAACAGGCATGGATTCGCCCGTCAGCATCGACTCGTCCACAGTACTGCTGCCTTCAATCACTGTGCCGTCCACCGGAATTTTGTCACCGGGACGTACGCGCAGACGGTCACCAATCCTCACCTGATCAAGCGGAATATCTTCTTCGCGCCGCCCGCCAGCGTCATCGCGCAGAATGCGGGCCATTTTCGGCGACAGATCGAGCAAGGCTCGAATGGCGGCGCCGGTTCGACTGCGAGCGCGAAGCTCGAGCACCTGACCGAGCAACACCAGCGTCGTGATTGCCGCGGCAGCTTCGAAATAAACTGGAGGCGTTCCGTCCATTCCGCGAATGGCGGCGGGGAAAGCTTGCGGGAAAACTGTCGCTGCCAGGCTGTACAGATACGCAACGCCTGTTCCCATGGCGATCAGCGTGAACATATTGGTGGAGCGATTTACGACGGACGTCCACCCACGCTGGAAGAACGGCAATCCACCCCACAAGACGACCGGTGTCGCGAGGATCAATTCAATCCAGGGCAACCAAGCCGTCAACGATGTGGGCAACGTCCTCAGCCCCGGCAGCATGTCCCCCATTGCGATCGCGAGGAGGGGAACGGTAAGCGCAAGGCAGATCCAGAATCGGCGCGTCATCTCGCGTAGTTCTGGATTCTCTTCATCTTGTCCAGTGATGGTTCGCGGTTCCAGCGCCATGCCGCAGATGGGACAATTGCCAGGCCCGGGCCGGACAATTTCAGGATGCATGGGGCAGGTATATTCCACGCGGGTCGAAACCACCGGCATCTCCGGCTCAAGCGCCATCCCACACTTCGGGCAGGCACTTGGTTCGGCCGCGCGAACCTCGGGACACATGGGACAGACGTAGGCGCTTTTTCCCTCAGACGCGAGGGCATAGTTGAAAGTGGAGCTAGTGGGACGAAAGCGGGCTTCGTCTGACCAACCTTAAACGCAGGCGCGGGGGCTATATTAATGACTTGCTTGCCGGCACGCGCCTGTGGCAGCGAGGCCCGGCTGGCTTCCAGGTAACGGGATGGATCAGATTTGAACTTTTCCAAACATGAAGCACAACAAAAGTAATAAGCCTGCCCATCGTGCTCAGTCCTGTATTTTGCGGTGGAAGGATCAACCGTCATTCCGCATACCAGGTCCTTCTCCCCAGCCGCAGATTTTGCAGAATTCTCCATAGTTAATAAGTGCCAGCCAGTGGCAGTTTAGGCCAGCTTTCATATTAGATTCATTCGCTTAGACAGTCGATTGTTGTATCTTCAATGAGGAGCTTCGAACAGGCTCAAAGGCGGAGGAACAAGTTTCATGACGCAATTGGATGTGGCTTACCACTACGTGGCGCCGCTAACCGAGGCAATGATGCGCGCGATCGACAACATGCGCGAAATCTACGGGGTCCGGCGAATTACCTTCAACGAGAGTGAACGGATCGTTCGCGTGGAGTTTGACGCTTCGCGGTTAAAAGAGCCTGTAATCGCGGGCTTGCTGCGAAGAACGGGACTGGATTTGGGAGAACAGCTGGTCTTAGCTTAAACAGTTTTGGCGTAGAAGGGCTTCGGTCTGAAAGGTCTTAGCGGGTACCGAACAGAACTCCGGCACGCTTGAATTGGGGGAGGGCGGGAGGACTGTACTCAGACAAAATGCAAGGGGCGCTCAAGAAAACCTCTGGCCGAAGTTTTTTCTCTGGAGCGCCCCATTGCGCGCCACTTCGTCTGTTGTTTGTTAAAGCATCCCCCGTGCCACTCTCAAACTCATGAAAACACTGGGCGCGACTTTTGGTTATCGGGTAGGAATTGCGCGGGTGGACGCAAGATTTACCTCTGAGTTGATCTATCGGCAAGATGCATACCGAACTTCTGTGGAAATCATTCAAAAGCCGCGACAGTAGCCAGTTCTGGCTTTTCATCAACTTGCAGCCGCGGAGAGATTGAATCCTGTTTTTCCACAGGCTGTTCTTGGGCCTCCACGCTACTGACCATTCGACAATGAACCTCCCGGAAGATGTTCCGCCTTCCATCTCATTGCTGCGGTGATCCGGGTTCGTCCGCTGGGATGGTCGAAAAAGATGAACTCCTCCACTGGACCTGGATCAAGCTTCCGGTATTCGCCCAGTTTCAGGTCGATTTCAGCCTCTCCGTCGGGTTGTTGGCTGGCGTTGATACCGAAAATATCGGCTTCATACTCCATGGTGCGGGTAATGGTGTTACTTACCGGGGTTAGCAAGAAGAAAAACACAGAAAGCAGTATTACAGCCACAGGCAAAACCGCTACGTCATTGGGTGCGCTTATGCCCCAACTCTCTCCCCACCGCGACAACGAAACACCTAGACCCCAGTTCAGAAAAGCGAAGGCCGCTACCCACAGCAATCCTTCCAGCACCAGGCCTTTGAATTGGTGGTTGAGAACGTAGTGCCCCATTTCATGACCCATGGTCGCTTCGATCTCCGGCAGGGTGCAGCGTTTCAGCAGGTTGTCGTTGAGGGAGATGCGAGTCGTTCCAGCGAAGCCGCTCACATTCGCGCTTACGCGCTTCGACTGGCGAGATGCGTCGAACTCATACACCTCGGTTGCAGGAATTCCGTTGGCCCGCGCCAGGCTGAGAATAGGATCCTTGATTCGCGGATCTTCGCAGCGTTGAGTATTTGTTGAATAGTGGAAAAATGAAAACCGGAGCGATCAGGGCTATGAACGCCGAGAACAGCACCGACATTGCCGCGCCCCATACCCACCAGTTCTTACCCAGCCGGCGGACCAAGCCGAACAACAGGGCCATCACCACAGCGCCCAAGATGATGGTTATCGCCAAGCCAACCACCTGGTCGCGCATCCAAGCGGCAAAGGTCTGGTTGGAAAGGCCGTACTGGTGCTCGCGAAAAAATCCCTCATACATCGTCCAAGGGAAGCTAATGACACTGACGAGAACAATGAACTGCACCCAGTAGAGCGCCGCCTGCAGCCACTTGAAACGCGTAATCCTCACCGCCAGGTCACGCATTCGCGCCGACCAGCGAAACCGCAACAGAAGCCACATCACCAAGACAATCAGAAGGAAATCCCACAGCAGCAACCAGTAACCGCCTTCAAAATAAGCGTCGGTGCGGACTCGCTGTTCGTGCGGAACTTTAGCGAGATAGGCGTCTACTGCGGCTTTGACGTCGAATGATTGAGACTGTAGAGTCTTTTCCCCGTTGCGCCGTTCCGACGCTATTGGCGGTCTGTGCGTGCGCGGACGAAGCTGCGCTCGTGAAAAGAAAAAGAAGCAGCGTCAATAAAACGATGCCCGAGAGAAGCGTGCCGAAAAAAACCGCGCGTCCGTCCACTTTCATGAAGCCTCCGATGGCGGAGGGTGTTCCGCGCGGGCATCTTATCAAGTACGCGAGCTTTCGCTATAATCGGATTCGCAGGTTGACCGTCACACCTCATTGCGCCCTTAGCTCAGCTGGATAGAGCGTCTGGCTACGAACCAGAAGGTCGGGAGTTCGAATCTCTCAGGGCGCACCATACCTTTTAGAAGCTTCGGCACCCCATCAACTATTTCCCGCACTTAACTTTCTAGTAACCGTGGGGAATATTGTGGGGACTTGTCGGCATTCCTTCGCTCGATCTTGGGGAGGGCGATAGAATGACCACCATTCTGTGGAGGTGTTTGCGATGGGTGGGGGCAGCGCTCGCGCTAGGGCAAAACAGCGGACGGCAACACAAACAAAACCTCAGGTTAACGAGGGAATCGTGGCCACAGTTCCTGCTCCTACTGATTTACTTTCCGCTTTCGGATCTTCGCCTGAGGATTCCGCCGGTGATGGAGTCACGAGCCACAGCGCACAACCTGAAATGGAGCACCTTCAAGATTAGAGGCCGTGCTTCGGATGCCGGTGCTTCTGTGCCGGTATTAACCGGCTCCGAAAAGATCGCTTGAAACAATCACCACAACGCAGAGGACGGAGAAAGAGCAGTGGCAAGAGGTACTTTTCCGCAAAGGATCGGGGACGCGAGGCATAGCAGTTAAAGCTTCCGCAGTTCCGGCATTCAAACAATCTAACAAACACGGTTACACCCCAGTCACGAAAATATGTTACTGGGTGCGTCGAAGTAGAAGCCGACTCTAGGGTCACCCATCAAGCCAAACCCACTGTAGTAGCGTGTGCGCATAGGGCAACGGGGCGCCTAACCTGCCATCTCATCCGACCGGGTAGGCGCTCCGCCCCATTCGGCGACCAACTCCCCGTTAGTCACCAATCACACCCTATCGGCTTCTGCGTTCTGCGGTAATGGCTCAACAGACGTAGGGGAGTCACCCCTTAGTGCCAATGAAAACTTATGCACCCACTGGCCCTCACGACCGCGAGGGACCATTTCACGAAGGACACAGGAGGGTTAGCAGAAACGTCTTGCCTAAGAAGTAGGTCAAGCGGCTAGGTTTACTCCCGGGACGGTTCAGCGGCTACCGAGTGGGATAATCTATCCAGTGGAAGCCGGGCGTCCTCGCACGACTGCACGGGCGAGACGCCTGTCTTCGATACTCACATCTTTCAGCTTTTGACGGAGGGATCTTGAGGCATTTGCCCGGTACGTTCTTTGTGTTCGGCATTTTTCTGTCCTCCCTCTTCGGCCAGAATTCAGACCAACCGCGGAGGATACCGCTCCCGAGCAGTAAGATTTTAACTGTGCCTTTGCCGGGCCGGATTGGCGCGGTGAACAGCTTTCCGGCAAAGATTGCGCTGAGCCCGGACGGCCGCTACGCAGCACTACTGAACGACGGTTACGGTACACAACAGACACAGGCGCATCAGTCGATCACAATTCTGTATCTCGCCGCCAACCAGTTGAATGATTTCCCCGATGCCCGCCTTTCCGATACCGCCCATCAAACCTACTTCCTCGGCCTGGCGTTCGGCTCCGACGGCAAACATCTTTATGCCTCGATGGGGTCAATCACCGATCCCACTGGCGCGAAGCCCGGGAATACCGGCAACGGGATCGCGATCTACAAATTTGAAAATGGCAAGGTGACCCCGGAAAGCTTCCTGAAAATCCCGCCCCAGAACATTGCTGCCGGCAAGAAGGTCGCCTTTGGACTTCGCGAGACTGCGGCGGGAACGGCGATCCCATATCCCGCCGGGCTAGCCGTGATCGCAAGTAAGGGAGGCGACAGGTTGTTGGTCGCCAACAATCTTTCCGACAATGTCGTGCTGCTAGATTCTCGCAATGGGCGCGAGCTGCAACACTTTGACTTAAGCACGCGCGAAATGATTCCGTCGTCGTTTCCTTATACCGTGATCGCCACCCGCGACGGCCGTCGCGCCTGGTGCAGTCTGTGGAACTCTTCTCGCGTGGCGGAGCTCGATCTGGTAAAGGGAACGGTCACACGCTGGATCCCGCTGCTGGAACCGAAAGATCCCATTGCGCCCGGGTCTCACCCCAGCGACCTTCTGCTCAGTCCAGACGAGAGATTTCTCTACGTGGCTTTGTCCAACGCGGATGCGGTGGCGGTGGTCGACAGCACGTCGGGACAGGTGATCCATCTTTCCTCCACAAACCTCGCAGGCCAGGAGCATGCGGGGACTTATCCCAGCGCGCTGGCCCAGTCATCCGACGGAACCCGGCTGTTCGTGGCGGATGCCTCGTTGAATGCTGTTGCAGTGTTCGACACTACGACCCTCACAAAACCAGGGATCACTTTTCCTGCAGCACAAGAGGCTCTGGGATTTATTCCTACCGACTGGTATCCAAGTGCGCTTGCTGCGCAAGGGGACGATTTGCTGGTCGCCACGGCCAAGGGGGAAAGCAGCGGCCCAAATAGCGGCATCAGCCAGCTCAAGAGCGAGCGCCGCCATCGCAAGCATCCATACATTGCCACACTGATGTACGGGTCGCTGTTTCGCTTGAACTTTCGCAATGCGGAGAAACACTTGCCGGAATTGACGCTGCGGGTCAAGGAGAGCAACCTCTTCAATTCAGATCCCGGCAAGATCACTTTCAAGAGCGGTTCAAACCCGATTCGTCATGTGATCTACATACTGAAGGAGAATCGCACCTACGACCAGATCTTCGGCGACCTGAAGGTTGGCGACCGGAAAATAGGTAACGGAGATCCCGCGCTCACCCTCTACGGCGAAGATGTCACACCCAACCAGCACAAACTAGCCTTGCAGTTCGGAGTGCTGGATAATTTTTATGACAGCGGCGAGGTTTCCGGTGATGGGCACGATTGGTCGAATGCCGCCATCACCAGCGACTACAACGAGAAAACCTGGCAGATCGCGTATCGCGGCAACGAACACACTTACGACTTCGGCGGCACGGTTGCCGACGAGTTTCCCCTGGAACAGGGCGAACCCGATATCGATGATCCCGGCACCGGCTACCTTTGGGACAATCTCGCCAGCCACGGTTTGACTTACCGCGATTATGGTGAGTACATCGCCGGTGTATGGTGCAAGGCGGGCAAGCAATCCGTGGGCTCACCGAAGCAAGGTACGCCGTCTCCGTACGATGCGGAGTGCGAGCGCTCGGCGGTCCGCAAAGGCGACGCTTTGCCGCCGAATGTCGGGCAGCCTCACGGGTCGCCCAGTCCGTGGCCCTGGGTGGTTCCCTTGTTGAAGCGCATGAAGCCGACCAAGGCTGCGCTGCGCGATCATTACAATCCGCTTTATCCTGACTTCAACACTTCCTACCCCGATCAACTGCGTGCCGATATCTTCCTCGATGAGTTTGACGATTTCGTTCGAGCCCGCAAGGAAGGTACGGGCACAGAGCTCCCCGCATTCGTGCTTCTCTATCTGCCAGACGATCACACCAACGGCACCGCCCCCGGCAAACCTCGCCCGGCGGCGTCGGTCGCCGACAACGATCTGGCAGTAGGCCGCGTGGTTGAGGCCGTCTCGCACAGTCCGTACTGGGATGACACGGCTATTTTCGTGATCGAAGACGATGCCCAGGATGGCGCCGACCACGTTGACGCGCACCGTTCGACCGCGCTTGAGATCAGCAAGTATTCGCCAAGTTCGCAGCAACAACCTTTCGTGGACAGCCGCTTCTACACCACGGTCAACATGATGCACACCATGGAGACGATCCTCGGCCTGCCTCCGATGAACCAGAACGATGCGTACGCGCCCGTAATGGCGCCGTTGTTTTCAGGGCCCGGCGATCACCCGCCGTTTAATGCCGACCGGAGCAATCTGGACAGTGGACTGATCTATCAGACCAACCCGGTGAAGGGACAAGGCGCGGCTGAGTCGGCGAGGATGAATTTCTCCCGGCCGGATGCGATCAACACGGCGCGGCTTAACCTCGTTCTCTGGAAGGATCGCAAGGGAGATACACCGATGCCAGCACCGAAGCATACGGTGTTTCCCCAGAAGAGGACCGCCGACAGGGACTGAGATGCTCCGGTGGAAACGGGTCTGCACGCGGTCTCCACCCCTATTCGATATCCCCGACCGGGGAGATCCTAGTCTGATGATTTGCTGTCCCTCCCGAACGCCTCAGGGATTGTCTCGACTACGACAGCCCGAACGTAGCGGATGTGATCTCGAATTGCCTCTTTAAGTTCGGGCAGGATAACGTCCAGCTCGGCCTGAGTCTGGGCAGCGATGGCGCGATCGCAGAGTTCCGGTATGCGTTCTTCTAGGCTGGACGACATGGCAACGGAGGATTTCTAACAATGCCATGCAGAATTCGAGCTCACAATACGGTTCTTTCCGTAGGAATAGTTGACTTCACCGTGCCAAGCAATACCGTGTTTGAACACAGCCCTCCCCATCGCGACCTAAATCCACCAGCCAACGGTTGCACATTCTCGCGTAACTGCGTCTCGGAAATAGGGATGCGGTGCTGGGGATCTACCCTCGTTTCAGACGATCGCCGATCACGGCGGCGCAGGCTTCGACAAACTCCTGCTCTGTTTTGGTGAAAGTGCCGGCAAAATAACTTTCAATATCCAATTCCGCGGCCAGCTTGTTGTTTACGAGGATGGGAACCACGATTTCGCATTTAACCATATTAGATCCCGCAAGGTATCGCGGATCTTTCAGGACGTCGTGAACAACCACGACTTGGCCGCTGGTCGCAGCCGCGCCACACAGTCCTCGATTGAGAGGAATGCGAGCATTGGGGGTGAAGCTGCCGACGAAGGGTCCGACCAGCAGGAAGCCGGAGTCAGCCGGGTCGACGAGGTAAAAACCAACCCAGTTGTAACGCGTCATCTTTTCGTGAAGGCGCTGGGCCATTCGCTCCATGAGCGACGCGACCGGGGGAGCCGTCAGAGAGTAGTCCAGAAATTCCCGCAGCAGTCCTTCATGCAGAGGCATCATCATTTGACTCCTCGTGCCAGACGTCGGAAGTTTGGCGGCAGCGCTTCCGTGTCCCACATCTTATACGCGGATTTACTCCACGGTAGCCAGGGCTTCGGAAAACACCGCAAACTCAGCCGTTCAGGGGCGGCAGCGCCAGAGGACAAAAGCATAGACCAGAGTCAAACAAGTGCGGAAATCGAATCGTCTGTTGTTGCTTCCTCACCGGGTCAATTCGCTTAGTCGTTTGGTGAGAAACCTTCGAGCTGGCTCCGGTATCTCATCGCTCCTCCAAAATGAGGTAGGAAGAACGTGGGACGCGGCCGCAGTGGACTAGATGGAACTGCTGGGCTGCCTCAGTAAGTTTGGCGTCGCCGAGTCGATGAAGGTGAAAATCTTTGCGCAATGGTCAGTCGAGGCTCGTCTGGCGATCCGCAACTCTCTGTATCCACTTATAGATACGCGCTAGCGCACTGGCCTTCAACCTGCACTAACCAGAAACCGCCTCCCCGGAGAAATCCTTGATATCAAAGCGCGTTTTTCTGGCATTCGATTCCGGCATTGGTTTGGCTTACGTTGAAGCCTCGGGTTGGCAACGAGCTTATTTGCTTTGGACGTTCCGAAACTTTCGCGGCGTACCGCATAAGATTCTTAATGACCGTCAGCGCAAGCTCATCGACATGTTGTACGCTTCGGCCTCACTCGAGGCACCACGCGGGTTGAACGAAGACACGATAATTGGCACGGTGGAAGGCTTTGTTGCGACGTGTCCGACCCCAGATGCGAGCTCTTGCTCAATGCCCGTAGTTCGTAGGGGCATTCCGCAAGAACCCGCGAACGACGGGTCAGGTGAGTCGCTCTACGCTCGGCTGGCTTTTTCTGGCCTGCCACAAAGGGTCGGCGCCGGGGCCCTGGTGGCCATTCTGAGCGTCACAGCCTGGCAGCAGTTGCGAACTCATCCAGTTGTATCGGCATTGGCAGCCAAGTCAGTATCCACATCGCGGGCACGCGAGACAGAATACCCTTCGGCTGGCGAAAGGGCCGGCAACGCGGTCGCTCCAGCCGCGAAGCAGGACCCCCAACCAATTCATCCGGATCAAATTGCCAACACAACTCCAGTAGTGGCGTTATCGGTTGCGCCTGCATCTGCTACTGAAGCAGTGGCGACGCAATCGCGCAATTCTGCCCACGAATCGCGTTCTGAAACCCATCAGGGTGATGGTCGCCCGGCGAGTAATCCCGCGCCAAACCGAATCGCAACCAACACGCATCCGGTAATCGCAAGGTTAACGGGCACGTCGGACGCTTCCGCGGAACTCGCCCGAATGCAGATCTCCGGGCCGCCAAGAAAGATTGTTTATCCGGACTGTCCGGACGGCGCCGTGCGTGGCAAAGTTTCGCTGCAAGCGGTGGTTGGGCTCGATGGAACGGTAAGGCAGGTAAAAGTCCTGACTGGTAACCGCTTGCTGGCCGCGGCCGCCGCGAAAGCGATCCGCGAATGGCGCTATCAACCATCTTCGGGAGATGCTCAAAAGCTGGAACGAGAGACGAAAATCACGGTTTCTTTCATTTCAAACGATGTGGTTGCCGTAAGTTTTCCAGACGACGGTTCTGTTTCCCGGTAGTGAGCAGCCAACGCCAACCCAATTTCAATATTAATCAGGCGTAAATTCCACGCTGCCGGAGCGTGTACGCGACTCGATCGATGGCCAGCATGTAAGCGGCGATGCGGTTACTCACGTTGTGAGTCGAAGCGTATTGCAGGACTTCCGCGAATGAGGTTCGAAGAGTGTGTTCCAGATGGTCGTTCACCATCTTTTCCGACCAGAAGTAGCCCTGACGATCTTGCACCCACTCGAAATATGAGACGGTAACGCCACCCGAGTTGGCCAGGATGTCAGGAATAACGAATACCCGTTTATCGGAAAGAATGTCGTCGGCGTCGGCGGTAGTCGGGCCGTTTGCGCCCTCGCAAAGGATTCTGGCTTTCACCCGGTCGGCGTTGCGGGTCGTGATCTGATTCTCAACCGCGGCCGGTATCAGAATGTCGCAGTCCGCGATCAACAACTCTGCTGAAGTAGTTTCGTCCGCTCCCGGGAAGCCCGCCAGCGTGCGATGTTCCTGGTGGTACAAGGAAAGTGCATCCGCATCGATGCCGTCCGCGTTGTACACGCCGCTTTTGCTGGTGGAAACGCCCACGATCTTGTAGCCCTGGCGGCGCATGAGGCGGGCGGCATTCGAGCCGACATTGCCGAAGCCCTGAATTACGACCCGAGTCTCGTCCCGGCTCATACCGAGCTGTTTCAAGGCCTCGTCGCACACGGTCATCAAGCCGCGTCCCGTGGCTTCCAGGCGACCGTGGGAACCACCTATTTCGATTGGTTTACCCGTTACCACGGCTGTTTCCGTGTGGCGTACGTGCATGGAGTACGTATCCATGATCCACGCCATAATCTGCTCGTCGGTATTAATGTCGGGACCCATCACATCTTTTTCAGGGCCCAGCACTTCCATCAGCGCGGCCGTGTAGCGACGGGTGAGGCGTTCGAGTTCGCGCTTCGACATCTTGTCGCGGTCGCAAATGACTCCGCCGGCGGCACCGCCGAACGGAATATTGACCACGGCACACTTCCACGTCATCCAACTCGCGAGGGCGCGAGTCTCATCCAGGGTCACGTCGGGGCTATAACGAAGTCCGCCCTTTGCAGGACCGCGATCGATGGAATGTTGCACTCTGAACCCGGTGAGGGTTTCTAAGCGGCCATCATCCATTTGCACGGGAATGTGCACGATGATTTCACGGCTGGGCTCGCGGAGGATCTTCCACAATCCGTCATCGAGATTCAGCTTCTGAGCGGCCAGGTCCGACCGGGCTACTTGAGCTTCCCACGGATTCACTTCTTCGAGATATGCTGTTGGCATCATTCCTCAAACAAGTTTGCTGGGAACAAAATCACAAGCGATCCATCGATCAATCTATCGGTCGTGCCAGCCAGCTAAAAGTGTATCGCAGTTCGAGCAGCTAAGGCATACCCACCCGGTTACTGAATGCGCTCGCATAGAAACCAGACATGACAGCTCATATGCATTCGTCCCGACTCGAAACCCGCGGGTACGGTTTTATTGACTTTGAAGCCATTCGCGGGCAGAAGATGCTGCCATTCGGTCACTGTCTTGAACTCAAACGGCATGTTCATTTCGGGAAGACCCTGAGCAATGGCATTGCTGAAAAAATCAATCAACACCAGAACCTGGCGCTGGATCTCAAGCGGCATCGCTATAAATGTTTTGAGAAGGGGCTGCTTCGCCAGCGTCTGAGCGAACCCTTCGGGATCAACCGGCACGCCGTAAGTGTCTTCCTTGATCAGTGCGTACCTCGCAACTTTGCTCAGACGCCGCAAGACAACCGGCAGATCATCGCGATTTATGTGATGAAGGACGGCCTGCACCAGGGCAACATCGACAGCGTCGTCCGGGTAAGGCACGTCGGTAGGCGAAGCCATCTGCACGAACGGCAAGCGCCGAGCCTCTTCGTAGCGGTAGTCAAGAACGTCAGTGGTGAAAACGCTATACCCGCCCTTGGCCAACCTGGCCGCGAGGTACCCGCTGCCGCAACCGTAGTCGAGCACTCTTTTTCCCGGAAGAAGCTTTTGCAACTGCTCGAAATCAGTTTCAGGCTTGGCCTGCGTTTTGTATTGGTGATAAATCCGATTGAACCAGAATGAAGGATCTGACTTTCTGAATGTGTTTTTTAGCAACTCACCGGTCAATTTGACCAGTCGCTGGGGGTCGACGCCGTCACGCTGGCTTTCGACGAGTTGATCGAATGCGCGATCCACCATCCGGCAGACTTCTTCATTTGACGCTTCGAAGAATTCGCGATACCCGGCTTTGATCGAGGTTCGAACGAACTCGACGACAACGGGATTTTGCAAGGTAACAGAGACGGCGCGAAGTGCCTGGTCCTGGGTCATCGACTGTAGGATAGTGCCTGCTGGGCCTTCGAGGAAAATCACGCACGATTGCAGGTGGTTAACAGAACTACTTCGTTAACAGCTGGCGGGGTCGTACCTGGGCTGGTATCTACTTCTTGATCAGATTGGTATGGCTGGCTACGCACTGCCATTTAGTGTTCAGGTACATCCAGGTGTCGGTGAAGCGCCCGTAGTGCTCAAAGGGTTGGCGCTTGTAGGTACCTTTGGCGTGATACTTCCCCACCACAATGGCGACGTTAGGATACGAGATGACCCTGGCTTCGTCGTTTGCAATCAGAGTGGCCCGGTAGTCCGGATCTTTCAGATCAGCAAGGAACTGTTGCTTGTTCATGACCGTGCCGTCATAGTCCGTGTACACGAAGCCGTCGGAGACCAGGCTGTCCAGCGCCTGCGAGTCATGATGAAGTTGCGCCTGGTTCCAGGCGTTTTCAGGGCGATCAGCTTGGTCGCTTCCGAAGAGTCATTCGCGGCGTTGGAAACTTCAACGGGCCGCCCAGCAAAACGAGGAACAACGTAAGCGTGATTTTCATGATGTTTCCTGATTGCCATCGCAAACGATCTTCGTCCACCAGGGCGGCGGCTGTAGATCTTTTATCGCCTTTGTCGTTAAAAAGGCCCCAAAAATAAGAAGCGCCCCAAACTCTTGCGAGTTGTGGGACGCCCGAACAGCCCTCCCCCGAAGTCTGCTCACATGCAGAGTACGATTCCCCTCTCCTTCTGTAAATTCCACCTTCGTGCT
This sequence comes from Terriglobia bacterium, assembly GCA_963765715.1. Classification (GTDB taxonomy): domain Bacteria; phylum Acidobacteriota; class Terriglobia; order Terriglobales; family Acidobacteriaceae; genus JAIQFF01. Next base: position 198,363 of record CAVXXN010000004.1, on the reverse strand, counting down.
AACGGAGTAGCACGAATGGGCCGTATGCCGTTGCCGGCCTGCAACCCACCTTTTAAGGCGCTCCGGAGCATGCCGCTGGCTGTGACCTCGCGATTACCACCGTAATAGGCCCGGCAGGGATTGCCGTTGACCCTGGCAGCCTATGTACTTACATTCGCGACAGGGGGTTGCAATGAAAGACATTCACGAGGTTTTGCGTCGTAAACAAGCCAAGTACGCCCAGCTCTCCAAGCAAATCGAGGCGCTGCAGCAGGCGGCCGAGAAGCTGCGCGAGGTTGCCCCTCTGTTGGCCGAAAATGAAGACGAAGAAAGCTCGGTTCTGGTGGAAGCAGAAGACCAGAGCAACAGTGCGGCTGCGGGAGCAGGGTCGGCGTCTCCAAGTGCCGTGACGCCTTCCGCCAAACCAGCACGCGCTCCGCGCTGGCCTTAATCCAGCCGGGATTGGACATTACAGAGCCCGCTTATGACATTTCAGTCTCTTCTAGTTTGCAAAGACGAACAGGCCACGGACGTTCTCACCTCGGTTCTGGCAGGTTTCGGCCTCGGCGTACAGTGCTGCGGGTATCCGGATGCTTTATGCCGGCTGACGGACCAGAAGTTTGACGCCGTCATCGTCGACTATGACGATCCACATAGCGCAGCTCTGGTTTTACAAAACGCGGACCAGGCGTCCACGGGCGGCAACACCGTGACAGTGGCGCTGCTTGATGACAAGACCAAAGTACGCAATGTTTTCGGCGCGGGCGCAAATTTTGTTATCTACAAACCGGTTTCTCAGCAGCAGGCGGAAGCCAGCCTGCGAGCCGCTATTGCGCTGCTCAAAAGAGAACGACGAACGTCCTTCCGCGTGCCGGTTCAGCTTCCTGTGAAACTCAGAGTCGAAAATGGCCCGGAGATGGAAGGCATACTTCTTGATTTGAGCGAGGACGGTCTGGATGTATTGGCCGCCCAGCCCTTGTGTCCTGCTGCTGTGGTGAATGCGCGCTTCGCGCTTCCGGAGCAGACCGACGAAATTGATGTCCGCGGCGAAGTGGCGTGGGCGAATCCCAACGGAGAGTCAGGCGTTCGCTACACCAACCTTCCCGAGAACCTGCGCCAGAAATTACGGCAGTGGGTTGTCGCCAGCGCGGCAGAGCTGCTTCCCGAGGATCCCGAACCCGTATCGGAATGCCGATTAAGCGATCTGAGCCTGGGTGGATGTTACGTGGAGACGGAGTCACCCTTTCCGGAGCGCTCTGGCATTGTCCTTAGCTTGAAAGCGGCGGGGATTGAAGTGCGTGCCGAAGGTATGGTGCGGGTGATGCATCCCGAATTTGGCATGGGAATTCAGTTTGCCTCGGGTACTGCCGAACAACGGGAACAAGTGGGAAATTTCATCGGCTTTCTCACCGGCCAGCCTGGGACCGTGCCCCAATTGCTCATCACTCCGAAGACTCTCGCGACCGATACCGGCAACGATTATCCGAGTAGCAACGGTACCGCCGAACCGGAAGACCTGTTGTTAGGCTTGCTCCATCGGGCCGATTCTCTCAGCCAGGACGATTTTCTGCAGGAGCTTCGCCAACAACGCAGTTCCGAGGAAGTTGCTTCGTCCTAAGCTTCCGGTTTTTTCCGGTTCCAATCAATCAGGAATGCTAAAAGGCCTGCACGTGGACAGTACGTGCAGGCCTTTTAGTGCCCTCTCGGGCTTGCTCCACCCTGTGTATTGCAGTCTATCGTTCGCTCCGTTTCAGAATGTTTCGGCCACGTTAATTTGTCGTCAAAATTCTGTTATTGACGATCAGCGATCAGCATCAGACTCAATTGGACGCGGTGCCGTATAGTGATCGGGACAACGAGTTGGCGTGTTTCTGATTGATTAAGCAACAATTTCTCGAACGCGCCATTGCTCGATCGTCTGCCCAGGAGCGACCGACCTTAGTGTTCACAACACGTCCGCCAGACAGCGTGCCTGCACCTGCGCGGCCTTCCGCGGCGCGGCGGGATTCGTCCCTTGCACTGCCTACACTGATTGTGATGCTTGCGGCTTTCGGCGTCCTTCTGCCAACTTTCTTCCTCGGAATTCCGTCAGGCCATGATTTCGAGTTCCACCTCAACTCCTGGATGGAAGTGGCAAGTCAGTGGAGACATGGCATTTTGTATCCCCGATGGGCAGCACTCGCCCACTATGGCTTCGGGGAAGCGCGCTTCATCTTTTATCCGCCGGCATCGTGGATGCTGGGCGCGACTTTAGGGTCGTTCCTGCCCTGGAAGATCGTCCCCGGAATCTATGAATGGATCGCGCTCACATTTTCCGGCTTTTCCATGTTTTTGCTTGCGCGCCGGTTTCTAACTCGTCGCGATGCCATTTTTGCAGCTGCCCTGTATGCCGCGAACCCCTACCACATTGTGATTGTTTATTGGCGTAGTGCTTTTGCTGAACTGCTGGCAGGTGCGCTTCTGCCTTTGCTGTTGCTGTACATTTTTCGGTCGGAGGAGGATGGCAACAGAACGATCGTGCCTTTGGGAATGATTGTGGCCGCCGCGTGGCTGACCAACGTGCCCTCGGCCGTGATGGTTACCTACTCGCTCGTGTTGCTGGCGGTGATCAGCGCGGTGCTGCGCCGTTCGACGCGAATCCTTTTGATCGCCGCGGGAGCAGTGGTCCTTGGCTTCGGCTTGGCAGCGTTCTATCTTGTGCCCGCGCTTTATGAACAGAAGTGGGTGGAGATCGCGCAGGTTCTGTCGCCGGGCGTTCGTCCGCAAGACAACTTCTTGTTCACGATCATTAATGATGCCGACCACAACCGCTTCAATCAATTGATTTCACTGATCGGGGCGGCCCAAGTCACGTTGTTGGTGGCCTGTGGGTTTCTGTCGCGGCGCTGGCGAACTCGCAATCCGCTGTTGTGGTGGTCGCTTGTTGGTTGGGGGACTGCGGCGACAATTCTCATGTTTTCGTTTAGCTTTCCCCTCTATCGCATTCTCCCCGAACTTCGTTTTGTACAACTCCCGTTGCGCTGGCTCCTTTGTTTGAATTTGGTTTTCGCACTGTTGCTTACGATGGCATTCCGGCAATGGCTGTCCCGCGCTCTGGCCTCCGTCGTATTGGCGGCTCTGCTCGTGTGCGCCTGGCATTGGATTCAACCTCCATGGTGGGACAACTCGGCCGACATTTTCGAGATGCAGGACAATCAGTTAACCGGCGCGGGTTACGAGGGAGCCGACGAGTACGTGCCCACGGGAGGTGACGCCTATGAAATCAATAAAGACGCGAAGCGCGTTGTTTTCGAGGGTGATGGCGGCTCTCAAATTCGCGTTACGCAGTGGGCGCCAGAGTTTCGCTCTTTTATCGCGACCGTCGATCACTCCGGCAAACTCGTATTAAAGTTGTTCAACTTTCCTGCGTGGAAGGTGCAAGTCAATGGGCACTCCGTAGAAACTGAAACCGCAGAGGCCACGGGACAGATGATCATTCCTGCTGCAAGCGGCGAAAATCAGGTTCAAATTTCCTTTATACGAACACCGGACAGAACCCTGGGCGCGTGTATATCCTTAGGAACCGGAATCCTCTTGTTGGGATGGTTTGTTTTCGCCCGACGTTCTCCCATGCTTCCTGAAAAGCTTTGACTCCAATGCGCGTTCTGATCGCCACCTCGAATCCGGGCAAGCTCCGCGATTTTGCCGGAGTAGCGTCTGCCAAGGCCGTTGAGATCGAAACGATTCCAGATTTTTCTTCGATTCCCACCGTTGTTGAAGATGGTTTGACCTTCGAGGCCAATGCGCGCAAGAAAGCCGAGGGCTATAGCCGATACGCTCCTGGCGAGATTGTGCTGGCGGACGATTCGGGGCTAGAAGTGGATGCTCTGGGCGGCGCTCCGGGAGTCCATTCCGCCCGTTATGCCGCGGACCAGCCTCACCTGGTTGGGAACAATACCGACGATCAAGCCAACAATGCCCGGCTGATTCGAGAGCTGAGAAAAATCTCTCCGGAGAAGCGCGGTGGCCGGTTTGTGTGTGTCATCGCAGCGGCACGCGATGGGGTCACGCTGGCTACGTTCCGTGGTCAGGCGGAAGGCATGCTCCTGGACGTTCCGCGCGGATCGAACGGATTTGGCTATGACCCGCTTTTTTATTTTCCTGCGATCCAGAAAACTTTCGCAGAGCTGAGCGCCGAAGAGAAAGCTCAGTACAGCCATCGTGGAAAAGCGTTCCGTGAATTTCTGGAATGGATTTCAACTGTTTACTGAGTTACAAAACATGCAGCGAACGATTGCGCGGATTCAAAATAGTCAATCATTTTGCGAGCGTCTTCCTTGACTTCCCTTCTTCTTCAGCAAGATAATAAAAGGTTCTCTAATCATCTCCGGCTTCACAAGGGGTTACGTGGCGACAACCGCCAATCCTTCAGCTCCGGTAATCACTCCCAAGGGTGTGGCTCCTCTGCGAGCGGGCCATGGGCATTCATTCCTGTTACGCAGGCTTCATTCGTTGAGCGGTATCATTCCGGTCGGAGCATTTTTAATCGAGCACTTTGTATCGAATGCCTTCGCTACCAGGGGCCCGGCAGCATATACCAAGCAGGTTGAACTGCTCTCCAGCTTCCCTTTTGTTTTCTATCTGGAACTTTTCGGGATCTGGATACCGATTCTCTACCACGCTCTTTACGGCTTCTACATCTGGTTCCGCGGCGAAAGCAACGTCGCCGAGTATCCATGGACCGGCAATTGGATGTTCACCGCCCAGCGGTGGACCGGTGGCATTGTTTTCTTCTATATCATCTGGCACACCTGGCATCTGCGCTTTAGCGGCGTTCACATCCTGAGTCATCCCGACGCGGCTTTTGGCAAAGTGCAACTGGAATTTCAGCACGCTTGGGCAATCGCGTTTTACTGCGTGGGAATTATCTGCGCCTCGTGGCACTTCGCGTATGGCTTGTGGCTGTTTGCAGCGAAATGGGGGATTACAACCGGGGACGCGGCGCGCCGGAAGTTTGGTTACGTCTGCTTCGCAATCGGTGCGACGTTCATTCTGGTCGGAGCATTGACCATGCGCTCATTCTTCCTCGTGCCACAGCAGCCAGTCGGTCCGGACAACGGAACGCACGATTCGTTTGCCGGGGCCATAGCGCCGGGGAACAATTCGAGATAGATAGGGATCCGAAATAGATGGCATCACAACCGAAAATTATCGTGATCGGCGGCGGGCTCGCCGGACTTTCCGCCGTGATCAAGATCGCCGAAATGGGCGGCAAGGTGGATTTGTTTTCCATTGTGCCCGTGAAGCGCTCGCACTCCGTCTGCGCGCAGGGTGGCATCAATGCCGCCAAGAACCTCAAGGGCGAAGGAGATTCTACCTGGCAGCATTTCGACGACACGGTTTACGGCGGCGATTTCCTGGCGAACCAGCCTCCGGTAAAGGCCATGTGCGAAGCTGCACCCGGAATCATCGATCTGCTCGATCGCATGGGCGTGCCGTTCAATCGCACTCCCGAAGGACTGCTGGATTTTCGCCGTTTCGGGGGCACGCTTTACAACCGCACTGCATTCGCCGGCGCTACCACCGGACAGCAACTCCTCTACGCGCTCGACGAGCAGGTTCGGCGTTATGAGTCCGAGGGCAAGGTTACGAAGTTCGAGCATTGGGAATTTCTCTCGGCGGTGCTCGATTCGAATCAGGTCTGCCGCGGGATTTGTGCGATGGACCTGCGCTCGATGGAAGTCCGCACCTTCCCTGCTGATGCCGTCATCCTCGCAACTGGTGGGAACGGCGCGATTTTCGGCAGGTCGACGAATTCAGTTGTTTGTACTGGTTCCGCGCAGTCGGCGCTCTATCAACAAGGGTGTTATTACGCCAATGGCGAGTTCATCCAGGTTCATCCCACTTGCATTCCCGGCGAAGACAAGCTGCGTCTGATGTCAGAGTCTGCACGTGGCGAGGGCGGACGGGTCTGGGTGCCGAAGACGCCCGGTGACAAGCGCGACTTTAAATCGATTCCGGAGAGCGAGCGCTGGTACTTTCTGGAAGAGTGGTATCCGAAGTACGGCAACCTGGTGCCGCGCGACATCGCGACCCGCGCAATCCATAAGGTCGTCTATGAGCACAACCTCGGCATCGACGGCAAGCCGATGGTTTATCTCGATTTGACCCACGTCGATCGAAAAGTTCTTGATCGAAAACTCGAGGGCATTCTCGAAATTTACGAAAAGTTTGTGGGCGACGATCCGCGGGACGTCCCGATGAAGATTTTTCCGGGCATGCATTACACCATGGGTGGCATGTGGGTGGATTTCAACCAGGCCACGAACATTCCGGGAATCTACGCGGCGGGAGAGTGCGAGTACCAGTATCACGGTGCAAACCGGTTGGGCGCCAACTCCCTGGTCTCCTGCATATTCGGAGGATTCGTCGCCGGGCCTGCGGCAATGAATTATGCCCGTAACCTCAAAGCGGCTCCGGGTAACGGCTACTTCGACGCCGAACGCAAACGCCAGGAAGAAAACAACGCCACCCTGATGAAGGCGGACGGCGCAGAGAACCCATTCAAATTGTGGCGCGAATTGGGCGATCTGATGACAAAAAACTGTACCGTCATTCGCTACAACAAGAATCTGAAGGAAACCGACGACGAGCTGTGCAGACTGCTGGAGCGGTTCCGGCATATCAATCTCAGCGACCGCACCATGTGGGCCAACACCTCAGTGGTTTTTGCGCGACAGCTTTACAACATGCTGCAACTGGCGCGGGTAATTGCGCAGGGGGCGGGCATGCGCGATGAGTCGCGTGGAGCACACTACAAGCCTGACTTCCCGGAGCGCGACGACAAGAACTGGCTGAAGACGACCAAGGCGACTTTCGCCCCGGACGCCGACGAGCCGAAATTTGAGTTCGAGCCGGTGGATGTTTCGCTGATCACCCCGCGGCCGCGAAGATATGACGCGGTGAAATAGCATTTTCCGCGAGTGGATTTGAGCTAAAAGCTAATGGCTAATTCGAAGACAGTCGTTTTCAAAATCAAACGCCAGGCAACACCCGACGCCAAGTCGCATTGGGAGGAGTTCGAACTTCCCTGGCACTCAGGGATGAACGTAATCTCCTCGCTGATGGAGATTGCGGCGAACCCGGTGACTCGCGAGGGAAAAGCCACAACGCCGATCACCTACGACTCGAATTGTCTCGAGGAAGTTTGCGGATCGTGCGCCATGCTTATCAACGGGCGCGCCCGTATGGCCTGCTCGGCCCTGGTTGACAAGCTGGAACAGCCCATCCGGCTCGAACCGTTTTCTAAATTTCCAGTGGTGAGAGATTTGGCTGTGGATCGCAGCGTTCTGTTTGAAAACCTCAAGGCTGTGAAGGCGTGGATACCAGTTGATGGCAGCTACGACCTTGGATCCGGCCCCAGGGTCAGCATGCAGGAGCAAGAGGCCGCCTATCCGCTTTCACGCTGCATTTCCTGCTGTTGCTGTATGGAGGCCTGTCCGCAGTTTAACGAGGACACCGGCTTCGTAGGAGCCGCCACGATCTCGCAGGTCCGCCTGTTCAATACGCATCCGACCGGTGCTGCGCTGAAACGCGAGCGTTTGGCGGCGTTGATGGAAGACGGCGGAATACAGGAGTGCGGCTACGCCCAGAACTGCGTCGAGGTGTGTCCCAAAGACATTCCTTTGACGCGTTCGATTTCAGAAGTTGGTGGCGAAGTCATGAGACAGGCGATAGGCGACTTGTTCAGAAAATAACTGCTCATCGGTAACACCACTAAGGTGGCATGCGGTAAAGTGTCATCGCGAAGCCGCAAGTTGTCATTCCCATGCGGCTTTTAGACCGTAACCCGTTGGAAATTACTTACCGGCAGATGGCATCACGGGTGCTTCTATACAATGCGGTTACCACGGGCGCGCCGATAGCGCGAGTGCAAGTAACCATGGGTAACGCCCGGGGCGATTTCATGAGTCGTCCCCGGGTCTAAAAAAAGCCCTTGTTTTTGTGCAGCTCCGGTTTAGAATACGCGCCTGTCTCAGAGCGCCCTGGGGCAGAACAGCTAAAAATTGAGGCCACTTCGTTTGAAACATAGAAGCCAATACGCGATTGTTGTGTTCGCACTGACGCTGGCCGTCTGCGCCCAGGCGTTTGGTCTGCACAGTTACGTAGCACCGCAGCGGCGTACTCGACACTTGCGGCGCGCACATATCCGGCGCCTCCGTTGGAATCCGGTGTTCCGTCCTTCGCACGAATCCCTGCTTCTGCAAAACCAGGAAATTGATCGAATGGATTTGCCGCGCATCCAGGATGACGCCGAGCTTGAGCAACTGAAAGCCAGTGAAGATCTGGTTCCGATCATAGCCGGACCAGCATTGCGGTTCGATCCTCGCCTCGATCCGGATCGCCGCTATTGCCGTCCCTGGACACGCGAATTTCTGGACGACCTAAGCTCCGCTTATTATCAACAGTTCCATGCACAAATTCAGGTGAACTCTGCGGTGCGCACGGTGAAGGTACAAAAGAAGCTTCGCCGTCACAATCGTAATGCGGCCCCAGCCGAGGGCGAGACCGCTTCTTCCCATCTGGCGGGCCTCACCGTCGATATCCAGCGTCGTGGCCTGAGCCGCGAGCAGATCAAGTGGGTGCAGGACTTCATGACGCCGCTGAAGGCGCAAGGTCTTATCGAGCCCGAAGAAGAACGTCACCAGTGGGTCTTCCACGTCATGGTGTCTGGCCGTTACACGGACTGGCGCGAATCGAAGATGCTGGCCGGAGAAGAACTGACATCGGACGACTCCGATATCAAAGAAGTATCCCTCCAGCAATAGTTGTAAGCGCGACACTGCTGTTGACTAAATAACTCCACTCCCAGCCCTCAACCATATAAAATCCTCGCTGCTGTTCCGCACTAACCAAAAAGTAAGCCGCAAAGTATAAGCCGAACGCGCCGCGAATCACGGCCAGCCAATAGATTTTTCAGCGCTGTAGGATAGAATCATAGGTCGCAGTCACGACAAAATACACAGGGATGGGTGCTCATGCCCGTCCGGCGGGACTAACACCGCGCCAGGAGACTTCATGCAAATTGCAATTGTGCGAAATTGGTTCGTAACCTGTTTGCTGGTTTCCGCAGTCTGTTCAACTGGTTGGTCGCAAACCGCACCGGCTACGAAAACGGCACCGGCCAAGAAGCCGGCCACAACGGCACCGGCCGCTTCGACGGCCTCCTCGGGTGCCGGCCCAACAGCGACCATTGACACCACCGCCGGCAAAATGACTTGCACTCTTTTTCCTGATCAGGCTCCCATTGGCGTAGCCAATTTCATTGGCCTGGCGCAGGGCACGAAGGACTGGACGAATCCCGTCTCACACGCGAAGAAGCATGGCGTTCCACTCTACGATGGAACCATTTTTCACCGGGTGATCCCCGAGTTCATGATCCAGGGCGGCGATCCCGCAGGCACCGGCAGCGGCGACGTTGGTTTTGAGTTCAAGAACGAAACTTCACCGACGCTGAAGTTTGATCGCCCGGGCCGGCTGGCGTATGCCAATGCCGGTCCAAATACCAACGGCTCGCAATTCTTCATTACCGAAGTTGCGTATGCGAGTTTGAATGGTGGATACACCATTTTTGGCCAATGTGACGATGCTACAGTTGCGTTGGTAAAGCAGATCACGCGCATGGGCCGCGACTCCAACGACCGGCCGTATCGTCCGGTAAAGATTAATCACATTACGATCACGAAAGCGGGAGCGGCGGCGGCGAAGCCGACGGCAGCGAAGCCTGCAACAACCACAAAGCCGGCGGTAAAGAAGCCCGCCCCAACCACAACCGCTCCGCAATAGCACTGCAGAGTTGCACCGGCGTCCATTCGACTCAGATTAAGCGAGGCCGTCGGCTGTCGCGAAGGCATCTTATGTTCGCAGCTATTCCAATAACGAAAGGAAACCATGGCACGCCAACCCGGTACTTACGCAATTTTCGATACTTCCGAAGGGACGATCGTCTGCCGTTTGTTTGAGAAAGAGGCACCCAAAACCGTAGCCAACTTCATCGACCTCGCCGAAGGCAAGCGGGAATGGAGCCATCCAGTCAGCCGCAAGAAGAGCACGGACCGCCTTTACGACGGCACCATCTTTCACCGGGTGATTCCCGACTTCATGATCCAGGGCGGCGATCCGGCTGGCACTGGCTTCGGCGGTCCCGGCTATCAATTTGAGGACGAAACCAAGGGATCTCCGCACAGCTTCGACAAGCCCGGCAAACTGGCAATGGCGAACTCCGGCCCTAACACCAACGGCTCGCAGTTCTTCATCACCATCGCGCCCACGCAATGGCTCACCGGCAAGCACACGATCTTCGGCGAAGTGGTCGAAGGCTACAACGTCGCGGAAAAAATCGTCGCCACTCCGCGCAACCGTCAGGACAAGCCATTGAAGGATGCGGTGGTGAAGTCGGTGACAATCGAGCGGGTGTAGGCCGAAGTTCCGAATCAACGATTCGATAAGGTGGGGACGTCGCCAGAAGCAATGATGCGCTCGTCGGAGGTTACCAGGGTCAGCCCAAGTACTTTTGCAGTGGCCACCAGAAAATGATCTCCGGGATCTCCGTGTGCCAGATTCAGCTTCGGTATCTCCAATGCCACGTCGATCGTCACGCTCGCTTCATTCAACGGCCGGATGTCGAGCGCCCTTCTGATCCAGGTCTCGACATCCATGCCCTCCAGTTGAATTCTCTTCTTGCGGTGTAGAAACTGAACTTCCCATATGCTGATCGGAGAGAGCCAGAGTTGATTTTCGGTATTCGCCAGCTCCCTTAACACACGAGAGGAGAGGCGCCTGCGCTCACCAACGCTCCAAATCCAAATGTGGGTATCCAACAGCAGATTCATTAGCGCGATGCTTCCCAATCGTCTTCGCTGCTTATCGGACCAACGATGTCGCCGACAATCCGGATCGTCCCCTCCATGCTACCCAACCAATTCTTGCGATTTTTTTTAGGAGTGGGCGGCACGATCTCAGCGATTGGTTCCCCAAAACGGGTAATCCGGATGGGCTTACGCGTTTTGCGTACCTGCTCCAGCATCCCCAGGCACTTGGCCTTGAACTCAGATATGGCAACTTCTTTCATAATACACATTGTAAACCATGGTCAATGACTATGGTCAACCATGATTTGCGGGCAGAAGATGCTCCCTCGCCTTCTGGAATGTTGCAGCGTCAGGGCGTTAACACTAGTGAATATTCCGGGGAAATTTCCGGTGTGTCATGTACCCGCCCTTGTCTCTCGAAAATACGGAGAGACAAGGGTCGGGCACCCATTAAACTCCGATGACTGCTACTAACTCCTTTACCGCAGCCGCGCTCTTATCCAGCGCGGCTTTTTCTTCCGGAGTCAGCTTGATCTGGATAATCTGCTCCAGACCTCTCGCGCCCAGCTTGCACGGCACGCCTACATAGAGGCCAGTAATTCCGTATTCACCTTCGAGGTAAGCAGCGCAGGGAAGAATTTTCTTTTTGTCTTTAAGAATCGCCTCAACCATTTCGGTAGCAGCAGCTGACGGTGCGTAGTATGCCGAACCCGTCTTCAAATATTTCACGATCTCCGCGCCTCCATCACGGGTTCGCTGTACCAACCGCTCGACGGTGGCTGCGTCCATTAATTCCGTGATCGGAATTCCGGCGACTGTGGAATAGCGGGGCAAAGGCACCATTGTGTCGCCATGTCCTCCGAGGACAAACGCCGTGACATTTTCCACGCTGACTTTCAATTCTTCGGAAATGAAGGTCCGGAAGCGGGCAGAGTCAAGCACGCCGGCCATCCCGATCACGCGCTCGCGTGGAAAACCGCTCATCTTGTAGGCCGCCTGGGCCATGGCATCCAGCGGATTTGAGACAATGATCAGAATGCAGTTCGGCGAATACTGCACCGCCTTCCCTACCACGTCCTTCATGATCTTGTGGTTGGTATTGAGTAAATCATCGCGGCTCATTCCCGGTTTGCGTGGAATCCCGGCAGTCACAACAACGATGTCGGAGTTTGCGGTGTCGGCATAATCCTGGGTGCCAATAATATGCGAGTCGCGTTTCTCGATGGGCATGGCTTCCAGCAGATCCAGGCCCTTGCCCTGGGGCACCCCTTCGACAATGTCGATGAGGACGACATCGGCGAGCTCCTTCGACGCAATCCAGTGTGCCGCTGTCGCGCCTACGTTGCCCGAACCTACGATGGTGACTTTCTTGCGCATGAAGAGAGACCTTTCTAAAATCGGTTAACCACTAAGGACACGAAGGTTCACGAAGGAAATTCTTCGTGTAACTTATTGTCGTTGGTGATTGATGCTTTCAGTCCGCGGCGGTCAACACACCCGCGTCCATGTTCTCGATAATGTAGCTGGCAAATTCGCTGGTTTTGACTTTGGTCGCGCCCGGCATGAGGCGTTCGAAGTCGTATGTGACTTTTTTCTGATCGATCGTACGTTCGAGGCCTTGCTCCACCAGGTCGGCCGCTTCGTTCCACCCCAGGAATCGCAGCATCATCACGCCGGAAAGGATCACCGATCCCGGATTGATGACATCTTTATCCGCGTACTTCGGGGCAGTCCCGTGGGTGGCTTCAAAGCAAGCGTAGCCATCACCGACGTTGGCGCCGGGCGCGATGCCCAGTCCGCCTACCTGGGCTGCGCAGGCGTCGGAAATGTAATCGCCGTTCAGGTTGGGACAGGCCAGGACCGAATATTCATCCGCCCGGGTCACTACCTGCTGGAAGATCGAGTCAGCGATGCGGTCGTTGATCATGAGCTTTTTCTTCCACGCACCCCTGCCATGAGTGGCATAGATTGCTTCCAGAACGCTTTCCACCTCTTTGTAAACCGACTGGCGGAAATCTTCCGTACCAAATTCCATTCCGGGTTCGACCGATGCGGCATTCTGCTCGATCGAGATATTCGGATCTTTGTCCTTGTTATCCAGAATCCAGCTTTCGCGCTCGGTCACCACTTTGTCCCGGAACTCTTGCGTTGCCAGTTCGTAACCCCACTTGCGGAAGGCGCCTTCAGTGAACTTCTGGATGTTCCCTTTGTGCACCAGGGTTACGCTTTTACGTCCGCTATCCAACGCAAACTTGATAGCCATTCGCACTAAGCGCTTCGTGCCCGTAATCGAGATCGGCTTAATTCCGACTCCCGAATCGAGACGGACCTGCTTTTTGCCGCCTTTCAGCATGTCCTTGTTCAGAAACTCAATCAGTCGCGCAGCCTCGGGAGTTCCCTGCTCCCATTCAATGCCCGCGTATACGTCTTCGGTATTCTCGCGGTAGATCACCACATCCATGCGTTCGGGATGCTTCACTGGCGACGGGACGCCTTTGTAGTATTTAACCGGCCGCACGCAACAGTAGAGATCGAGAATTTGCCGAAGAGCAACGTTCAGTGAACGTATCCCACCGCCCACGGGAGTCGTCAGCGGTCCCTTGATGGCGACGCGGAATTCCCGGATGGCTGCGACGCTGTCATCGGGAAGCCAGGTTTCGAAGTTCGCCATGGCCTTTTCGCCGGCGAATATCTCGTACCAGGCGATCCGGCGTTTGCCTTTGTATGCCTTCTCGACCGCGGCGTCGAATACCCGCACTGAAGCTTTCCAGATGTCCCGGCCGGTTCCATCGCCTTCGATGAAAGGAACGATCGGGTTGTCGGGAACCTGGTAATGTCCATTGCTGTACGTGATCCGAGCGCCGTTCGTCGGCACCGGCAAACCGTTGTATGAAGCCGCCATTAAAAGCCCTCCAAAATTTCACGGATAAAACCAGTCATTATAAGGTGTGCATGGCGCTCTTTGCGAATTTCCGGCAGTTTCAATCGTTCCTCAATCGGAAAATATCAGCGTGACTTTGAGTTGAGTGGTTACCAATATTGGACATGAAAAGTATTCGAGTCCTCGCCCGATACAATGCAAGCATGCTCTTTCGTTCGTCTCGCATTTCCATCGTGGCAGTTGCCAGTTGCTTCCTGATGGCCTCATTTTCTCCAGCTCAACAGTCGACTTCGCAGTCGGCGCCGGATCAACAGCCCCGGAAGCCTCCCACGGATGCCAGCGCTTCTGCCGTCACGGCCCCACACGCCTTCTGGGACCGCACCAATATCTTGTTGTTTACTGGCGTCGGCGTCTTCCGTGGCCTTGACTATGCTTCCACCAGAAATTTCCAGGCTCGGGGACGACAAGAAATTCTGATCCCTGATGATGTGGTCAACAATTCCGCTGGGTTTGCCAGCCTGGAGGCGGCGGCAACGGCGGCATCGGTTGGGCTTTCGTACGGGATGCACCGGGCCGGACACCACAAGCTCGAACGCTGGGTTTCTATCGTCCACATCGGAATTACCGGCTTCGGAGTGGCTCGAAACTACTCCCTTAAGTCCCACCACACGACCCAGTGAGCCAGACGGTCTAAAGTGTCAGGATGCACGCCGACGGCATATACTAAGTGCAAGGTTGTCGCTCCCAAGGAGAGTCCCCCATGCCCAGGTTAGTAGCTGTGTGGCCCCTCTGTCTTGCTGCCATTTTGCTGTCACCGTCGTCCTTGCTGGCCAAGGAGGGCAATGCCGATCGCTTTCAGATGAATCATGACATCCGGATCCAGCCCGACGACCAGGTCGGGGACGTTACTTGCATCAATTGCTCGGTGTTCGTTCTCGGGCGGGTGTCTGGCGATGTAACGACCATCAACGGAAACATCACTGCGGAGCAAGGAGCTGCTATTGCGGGGGATGTAACGTCGATTCACGGCGATGCCCGGGTTGAAAACGGAACCCAGGTTGCGGGAGACCTGACGGCTATCGCCGGGAACGTAAGGCGTGACCCTCAAGCCACCATTGCCGGTGACGTCACATCCATGGGCGGAGGAGGTTGGGTTTTTCTGGTCTTCCTGCTGCCGTTTGCGGTTTTGGGCGGCATTATTGCACTGATTATCTGGCTGGTGCAGCGGAGTCGCCGACCTGCAACTGTTCCCGCCTACACGGTTCGGCAGAGCTAGAATTCGCGAGATCGCTGGTTATAGGGAATCTCTTCGCGCGGCCTCTTGATCTGGACGTGTCTCAACCGGCTTCGTTCAGCACCTTGTTGTAAATCGTTCGGACTATTCCGCAGGTTCTCTCAAGTTCGGCCTGCAGCCCCTGCGGAAACTCACGGCTGAGAATCTTGCTGGTCAACTTCTCGGCCACGTCCCGTCCGTGCTCGGTCGCGGGGAGCCACTTGCCGGGCCGGCCTACGACCAACCGGGAAATATGCTCTGCCGTGCGCAACAGTTCGGCGGCATGGTCGAAGGTTGCGGCGTCACTCTTATCCAGGCGGCCTGCTGACGCGCACCGCCACAATCGGTCGCGTAAGCTTCCCTGCTTCGACGCGATGTTGTGCTTCACCATTAAAAAGCTGGTGATGAAGTCGATGTCGTATATTCCGCCGGTGGAAGACTTGAAGCTCTTGCCGGGCTCAACTGCTTCCAATTTCGTCCTCATTTCCCGGACTGCTCTGGCAAAGTCCGCATTCGCCGCAAATCGCTCGAACAGGTTTTGCAGTTGCGCATTCGCGCGCTCGCCAAGACTCACAGAACCGGTGAAAAACCGCATTTTGGTGTACATCAAGGCTTCCCAGGGCTGGGCTTCCTGCTGGAAATACGTAGCCAGTTGCGTGGGAGTAACCAGCAACTCGCCCTCGCCGCCGCGGGGACGCAGGCGCGCATCGACGGGAAACACCATTCCCTCCCTGGTGTAGGCCGACAAGGCATGCATCATCTGCTCGGCGCATTTCGTCAGTTCGGCCCGATCGCTTCCTTCCTCGCAAACGAATAAGACGTCGCCGTCGGACAACAGATCGAATTCGCCGCTGCCCAGCCTTCCCAGCGCCATCACGGCAAATCCCCGTGGCGAACCAGCCATGGAGAACGCCGCCGCCATGGCATCGGCGGCGGCCAAAGTGAGATCTGCGAAGGATTCGTAGACTTCACGTAACTGGATGATGTCTCTGGCGCCTACTCGGAATGCGCAGTGCCTGAAGTATCGCCGCAGCGACGCCAGTTTCTCCGCATAGGAAACCGGAGAATCTGCGAGGTATGCAAACACCGGATCGCTGGGCGGAAGTGGCGTTTCCAGCGAGAACGTGTCCAGCAAGGATCGCTCGCCTACGGAACGCTCGAATAAGTATCTGCGCCCCAGCCGCGGCTCTGCCTCCCGCATTTCCGCGAGTGTTGCAATTTCTTCCGGATGCCGGATGAGAATCTGTGTCAAGTACTCGCTGGCGTCGAACAGGGTCAACGCCCGGTCCGCTTCTTTCTGGTGCCGTAGGACGGTGGCATAAAGTTGCGAACTGGCGACAGCAGACGTAAGGAACCGCTGAACATTCCTTCGCGCCGGCAGACCCACGCCGGGACGGTAACTGATTTCATACAGAGCGGGGGCGTCCGTTGCGAGCTTTTCGAGCAAGTGCTGTGTCGATTGGTCAGTTGGCGTAGTCCCGAGAGAGCTCTGCAGCGTGAATTCCGCATGCTGCGATTGCTGGCCTCTGGTTTGCTGCTGAAAAATGATTCGTTGATAGATTTCTGAGACCGCGCTCATTCGATGGCGCACCGTGTCAATGAGACTTGCTCCGGCTTCCTCGCCCCAACCGCCGCCCATGGCCCGCTGCACGATCCGCAAGTCGCCTTCGGAGGTGGGCAAACGGTGCGTTTGCCTGCCCTCGCGAAGCTGCAGGCGATGCTCCAGATGACGCAGAAACTCATAGGCGCTGGTAAGATCGTGGAATTCTTTTCCGCTGATGTGTCGCTTATCGTGCAGCTTTTGCAGCGAAAACAGGGTTCCTCCTGATCGCAACCAGGGCTCCGCCCCTCCATAGACCCGTTGCAGGCACTGCACGAGAAATTCAATATCGCGAATCCCTCCACGATCGACCTTGATGTCGATAGACCTTTCGGCTTGCCCCAGGCTGGCCTTTGACTTCCCCTTCTGCATTCTCTCCCGGGCAACCAGAGCCGTTTTGATGGCCGCAAAATTCACTTTTTCCGTATAAACGTGAGGCTGCACCCCGCGGATAAACTCACGGGCCAGTCCTGCGTCTCCTGCGGAATGCCTCAGTTTGATCAGAGCCTGGCGCTCCCAGTCGTGTGCGGTTTCTGCGTAGTAAGTCAGCGCCTGCGATAAAGAAATGGCCAACTCACCTTCCCCTCCCTGAGGCCGCAGCCGTAGATCGATGCGAAACACCGGACCTTCGCCAGTGAGCCGCGACAGAATTTCGGTTGTCTGCTGGGCCAGACGAATGAAATATTCGCGATTGGAAACATCCGCTGCAGGCTCCTGGCCGTCACCATAGAGGTACAGCAGATCCGCGTCCGAGCTGTAATTCAGCTCGCTGCCGCCAAGTTTGCCCAAAGCCAGGATCGAGAAGGGAGTGTCCACCAGGCGACCGGAAGGGTCGAGATGCTGCGGAGATTCATGGCGGCGCTGCAATTGACCGTCAGCTTCGCGTAGTGCTTCCTCGATGAGGACATCCGCCAAGGACGAGATTTCCGAAGTGGTTTCCGCCAGGGGCGCAATTTTCAGAACATCGCGCAGCATGATGCGCACATACTCACGGCGCTTGAACTGAGCCAGGATGAGCGAGACGTCGCTTTCCGGGGATCGCGCACGAAAGCGAGTCAGACTTTCATGAAACTCTTCCTGCGAGATGCTGCGATCAAGATTTTTCTCCTGTAGGAAAGACAGCAGAAGATCTGGATTTCGCACCAGAGTCTCCCCCAAAAACGTGCTGTGGCCGAACACGGCGATGGCGTAGTGGGCCAAAACATCGTGCTGCTCCAACAAACGCACGACTTCAGGCGACTCGCTTAGGCGTTCAAACAGGAGGAGCGCACCACCCGGGTCCGGAGTCTCGGACAACAACGGCCACAGGGCTGATGTAAGACTGGGCGACAATCGCGTGACGACACGTTTCCAACTAAGTCTTGCGCTTTCTGAATCGCGAAACCCAATATCACTGGCGGTATTTACTACGCGGCGGGGAGACTCGGCCGACAAGCCGAGCGAAGACGGGCTCTTCTCAACCGGATTACCGGATCTGGCCGAATGGCCTGGAGTATTGAGTGGGGGCACGGGTAGCGGCTCGGTGTGTCAGCATATCGGAAATGACCATAAGGCGACAGCCGTGGAAATCGCAGCCCGACTGTATGCGTGCCTTCACGCCTCTTTAATATCGCCGCTGCCCGAAGTATTTCCGTACACCGATGGTGTTGTATCGACCCCAGGGTCCGTTAGGGCCAAGATCGGCTGAACCCAGATTTCGATCACGCGCTCCAAAGCGGGTGAAAAGAGAATGCTGGGTCACGCGCAACTCAAACCCCTTCCCCATGTAGATTCCCGCACCCCAGCTTCGTTCCACTCCGATAGCGTCCGGTGACCACGTATAAAGAGTTTGGGGAAGATTCTTGCCAAACAGAAACTTGGGCTCCCCAAAGAGAAATAACCGGCGCAGTTGGGTTCGGCCAAAAGGCCTGATCTCAACGTATCCAGAAAGCATATAGCGGGCGAAGGCGTTGCATGGATCGTTCACTCCCCCAGCAATTCCGGCGTTGGCGCGGCATAAGTTGGGATCGATTTCGTTGTGAGGCGGCGCGATGTCGGCTTGTCCGTAGCCCCAGAACATGTCATGTGGGAACAGAAATCGATCTGTCGCCGCAGGGGGAGCTCCAGTTTTTGCTGACTCCTGCGCCAATAAAACGCCCGACATCGCCAGACATACAACGATCCACAGCAGCGCCTGCTTCATGAGGCCTCCGCAAGAAATTTAGATATAAGTTACTTGGTGATCAGGACCGGGCTCCGATGTGACTGGTGGTTCCGAAGCCTTCGACCCGGCTTATCGGCCGCGCAGACCCGAAACATTGCCTGGCTGGGCCGGCACAACGCGCCAAAGAGCGTCGCAGGCCGGCAGGTTAGGAGCAGTCCTCCCTACGCGGGCGCCACATTGTACATCGGGTGATCAACGTGAGAACGAAGGAGTCGTCGTAAACCCAAACCTGTGAACCACCAAGGACACGAAGTTTCACGAAGGCTAGTTGGTCGGGTTTGCTGTATTGAGCTTGCTTCCAGCTTTAACCAACAGACGAAGGTGCTGTCGGTTGCGCGTCCGCGCGCCCTTCGGTATTCTTGATTTCAATCTGGTTCGGGACTTTTAGCAGCGCCAAGGAGATTCAATGAGAGCTATGCGCAGTGGAGGGACCCGCGCCTTTGCCGTATTGGGACTGGTGGTCATCATGGTGGGATCAGCGTTTGCCGCTGCGAATATTTATGACTTCACCCTGCCATCCATTGATGGCAAGCCGATGCCGATGGCAGATTTCAAGGGCAAGGTGGTGCTGGTGGTCAATGTTGCCAGCCGCTGCGGCTACACACCACAATACAGCGCCCTCGAGGCGTTGTATGAAAAGTACAAAGATCAGGGTTTTGTTATTGTGGGCTTCCCGGCCAACAATTTTGGCGCGCAAGAACCCGGCACCAACCAGGAAATCAAGACTTTCTGCTCCCGCAAGTATAACGTCACCTTCCCGCTCTACAGCAAAGTGTCGGTCAAGGGTGACGACCAAACGCCGCTCTACCAATATTTGACCAAGCAAACCGATCCAACCATCGCGGGCGAGATCAAATGGAACTTCACCAAGTTCCTGGTCGATCGCAATGGTCAGGTGGTGCAGCGTTTTGAATCAGCAGTGACCCCCGATTCAAAGGAAGTGGTTTCGGCGGTGGAGAAGCAGCTGAGCGAGAAATAATCTGGCTGCTTTTTCAGGAGATAGGACCTGCTCATCCGGATCCGTCTACAGAAATTCATATCAACTTTTTCTATTCCTCCCACAACTAGAATCAATCGCAACCCTAAGTCTAGGCATAGCTTAGGGATACGTTTGGCCCGCTTATTGCTATCAGATATAGCACCGGGGGTGGAAAATGCCACAGGAGGTCTCTATCTCCTACCAAGCGGTCAAGAGCAAGGTCTACAAGCTGGTTGACGCCATGGTTGAAGGCGACAAAAACACGGCTGAAGTTCAGGAATCAATTCGGCGGTGGTGGAGTCTGATACATCCGTCTGACCGCGCAGTCGCTCAAAAATATCTCCTGATGGTTCTGGAGAAATCCAATACGACCCTGGGAGCCATTATCCTTGGGTTGCCCGAGGCCAAGGAAGCGAAGACGATTCGCGACCTGGACCCGGTACGAATTCCCGCACGAACCGATCGGACTGCCATCAGCAGCCCCGTCTAAACATTTCTGAAAGTTCATTAAAGGCCTGGCTTCCTGCCGGGCCTTTTTGTTTTGCCGTCCATGGCCTTTGTCTTCCGGCATGCGATAGCGTATCCACCGCTCCGGTCATCGTGTCGGAGCGAGCGCAGCCGAGACTTGCTATTTGCCGGGAGCTGTTCCCTGCTTCGCCGGTGTGCACGCCAGATCCTTCGGGATTGAAGTCCCTCAGGATGACTCACTGGAGGGGACCGTGAACGTGGAAACATATTCCGAGACGTGCCCGCCTGAACAAAGCAGGTCCCTCCACTCCGCTCGCTTCGCTCGCTCCGGTCGGGATGACAGCATGAATGGGAAGATCAAATATCGTAATAAAGGGCGAACTCAAACGGATGCGGCCGCAATCGTACCGCGTCTACCTCTTTCGTCCGCTTGTACTCGATGTAAGTGCTCAGCAACTCCTCGGTGAACACATCGCCCTTAAGCAGAAACGCCTGATCTCTTTCTAAAGCGTCAAGCGCATCTTCCAGGGACCCGGGCATCGAGGGCACTTTGGCCAACTCTTCTGGCCCGAGGTCATAGATGTCCTTATCCAATGGCTGGCCTGGATCCATCTTGTTTTCGACCCCGTCCATCCCTGCCATCACCATGGCGGCGAATGCCAGATACGGATTGCAACTAGGATCTGGCGGCCGA
Organism: Terriglobia bacterium; assembly: GCA_963765715.1. Lineage (GTDB taxonomy): Bacteria > Acidobacteriota > Terriglobia > Terriglobales > Acidobacteriaceae > JAIQFF01. The sequence goes on along the minus strand of CAVXXN010000004.1, from coordinate 177,436 downwards.
AATTCCACTCTCTTCGCTTTGGGCGAAGCTGAATACATCGGAATGCGGCAAGCGGCAGAGCGGTTTCTTCGTGAGTAGGCGAGATTCACCGGGGCTTCAAAACCGGGCACCAGGCGTTTGTAGGAATTGGTAGTCGGGGCAATGATCGCAGCCAACGCCGGCCCATGCTTGAGCAATCCTCCGATGTACCAAAGCGCCATTTGCGAGATGCCCGCGTAGCCATCGCCGGCGAATAGTGGCTTCCCTGCTTTCCACAAGGACTGATGGCAATGCATGCCGCTGCCGTTGTCTCCATAGATCGGCTTGGGCATGAAAGTCACGGTCTTGCCGTACTGATTGGCGGTGTTCTTGACGATGTACTTGTAGAGCATCATGTGGTCCGCGGATCGGACCAACGAATCGAATTTCAGGTCAATCTCGGTTTGCCCACCGGTCGCAACCTCGTGGTGATGGCACTCCACCTCCAGACCACAATCCTGCATGGTCATAACCATCTCACTGCGCAAGTCCTGGTAATGGTCAGTGGGAGGAACCGGGAAATAGCCCTCCTTGTAACGCGGCCGATATCCCAGATTGTTCTCCACGCGGCCGGAGTTCCACCGTCCTTCTTCCGCGTCAATAAAATAGAAGCCGTGCTGCTCGCGCTGATCGAAGCGCACGTTGTCAAAGATGAAAAATTCGGCTTCCGCCCCGAAATATGCAGTATCCGCCAGCCCGGTTGAGTTCAGATACATCTCCGCTTTTTTCGCAATGTAACGCGGGTCCCGGTCATAGCGCTGTTTGGTGACTGGGTCTACCACGTCGCAAACCATAATCAGCGTGGGGACTTCGGTGAACGGATCGAGTACGTAGCTGCTGGGATCGGGAATAAGCAGCATGTCGCTCTCATGAATCGCCGCCCAGCCCCGAATGGAGGAGCCGTCCATGCCGAAGCCTTCTTCAAATGAGGCCTCGCTCAATTGGCTAATGGGATAGGAAACATGGTGCTGCAATCCCGGCAAATCGGTGAAGCGGAGGTCGAACATTTTGACCTCATTTTTCTTCACAAACTCCAGGACTGTGTTCGGGTCTGCCATGAATGCTCCTCATAACCTTTCAATTGCCACTAAGTGTCCGCTATAACCGTGACTCCCAAAAGCGAGAGAACCCCGGGAGGGTTTTAGAGTGTGCAGAGTGGGCCTGCTACAATCCATCGCATCGAGCAGACCGCAGGTGAGTGTAATGCGCCCCGGCCCGCGCGAGGAAATCCATTGTTTTTATGGGCCGGATAACGAAGGTTTATGCTACATCGGCAAAGAACGTGAGCACCGGGCTTCGAAGGCTGGACGCTAATCTCTGAATGCTGAGTGCTCTCCATGGACTTTGAACAACTCGAAACGTTTCTCGAAGTTGCCCGCCACAGCTCCTTTTCCCGGGCTGCGGAGAAGCGCTTTCGAACGCAGCCCGCGATCTCCTCGCAGATTCGCGCTTTGGAAGAAGAAGTCGGAGCCAAACTTCTGGATCGTTCAGGAGGAAAGGTCTCCATTACTGCCGCGGGCAAGCTCTTTCAGAAATATGCGGAAGAAATTCTTGAAGCCCGCAAGGCGGTGTTGACGGCGATTGCAGAAACCGAACGGGTTCCGCGCGGTGAGATCATCGTGGGCGCCAACGAAGGAACGTGCCTGCACATACTTCCTGAAGTCTTCGCGGAGTTCAAGAAACAGTATCCCGACGTCGCGGTGAACATCACCCGCGCCGACTATGGCAAGATCCTCGAATCCGTCATCGACAACTCCGTGGACTTCGGGTTCATGTCGATGCCGATCACGGACCCTCGCCTGACTGTGGTGTTGATCCATCGGGACGAATTGGTATTGATCGCGCCGCCGCACCATCCGCTGGCAAAATTGAAATCAGCCCCTATTTGCGAGATCGCCAAGTTCCCGCTGGTGATGCCCAAAGCCGGCCACACTCGCGACGCTCTGGAAGAACTGTTCCATCAAAACAAGCTGAAACCGCAGTACGCCATGGAACTCGATTCCAGCGAACTGCTCAAACGCTTTATCGCCGCCGACGTGGGCGTCGGATTCATTGCCCGGTCCAATGTGCAGGAAGATGTGCAGGCCAAGGTGCTGGTTGCCATTTCGATGGCGGAAACGCCAATCCGTCGCGATATCGCTCTCGTTTTTCGCAAGGACAAAGCCCTCAGCCGCGCTGCCCTGGCTTTCATCGACACGACGGTCAAGATCAAGACTGTAGACCCCATCGCGGTAACGAAGCGCTAGCAGGACATGGGCGAGCACTTGAAAATCAAAACCTGAGATATGAAGCTGATACTACCCGCGGGAACGTTTAAGGCCTATCTGTTCGATTGCGATGGCACGATTGCAGATTCCATGCCGCTTCACTACGTTGCGTGGAAAAGGGTTCTTGCGGAATGGAACTGCGAATTCACTGAAGACCTCTTTTACGCCTGGGGCGGGATGCCGGTGTCGGAAATCATCGACACCTTGAACAAGATGTACGGCCTGCATATGCCGATCGAGGACGTTTCGCACCGGAAGGAAGCCCTTTATTTCGAGATCCTTCCTGAGTTGAAGGCCGTCCCCGAAGTCCTGGAGCATATTGAGGCCAGTCACGGCCAGATTCCTTTCGCAGTTGTTTCGGGGAGTACGCGGGATTCGGTGACGGCCTCGCTGAAGGCCCTCGGGATTCTCGACAGGTTTGAAACGCTGGTGTGCGCCGGAGATTACAAGAACAGCAAACCGGACCCAGAACCATTTTTGATTGCCTCCAAAAGGCTGGGAGTAGCCCCCGCCGATTGCCTGGTATTTGAAGATACAGATATGGGCATCCAGGCAGCGACGGCGGCTGGCATGGCCTCGGTGAAGATCGCGCAGCCCTGGGAAAGGAAATTGAGCGAAGTCAAATCTGAGGGTTGAATATCAGGACTTCGCTGCCTGGCCGCACGAACCGGCCGCAGTTGCGTGTCTGACGTTGGATCTTGGGTTAGAATTCCGGCAGTGAAGTCTCTCCATCTAACCTTTCTTCTCATTGGCGCTTCCCTGCTCGCCGCTCAGACTCGCAAGCCCTCTACCTCGACTCTTCCTTCTTCTGGTTCCAGGTTGATCTCCGCTAAGGCAACCGGCTCGAAGCGTTACAGTTCAGACCAGATCATCGCAGCCACGGGTCTGGAAAAGGGAAAGCCGGTAACGGAAGACGATTTCAAAAGCGTAACCCAGCAACTGGGTGAAACTGGCGCGTTCAGCAACGTTGCGTATAGTTTTGAGTTCTCAACGGCGGGCATCAAGCTCGAGTTGCAAGTCACGGACAGCGACAAGTTCGTGCCTGCGAGATTCGACAACTTCGTCTGGCTCTCCGACCAGGAGTTGATGGCGAAGCTGCACGCCAGCGTACCTTTGTTTCAAGATCAGCTCCCGGTCGCCGGCAAGCTCGTCGAGCAGGTTTCGGATGCTTTGCAAACCCTGGCTATCGAACACAAGCTGAAAGGTCGCGTGGACTATCTGCGCGTCGGCCCGACGGACGGCCCCATCGAGGCCTTCGAGTTCAGTGTCACCGGCCAGGATATCCGTATCCGCCAAATCGAATTCCCCGGGGCGGGGCCGGCTGAATTGCCTGCTTTGCAAGGCGTCGCGAAAAGCCTGGTCGGAGAAGACTACGTTCGCACCGCATTACGTATCCAGGCAGACAAGAATTTCCTGCCGGTGTACCGGGAGCGAGGCTATTTGAATGCGACGTTGTCCGATCCCCAGCCGAAGGTAGTGGAGGACAGCCCCGACGAAACGGTAGTAGATGTGGCTTTCACGGTTACCCCGGGCTTGCAGTATAAACTCAGCGAGCTTCAGCTTAGCGGCTACAAGGCTTTTACCGGTGAAAAGTTGCGTGAGCTGATCCGTCTCCAGCCCGGCCAGCCTGTAAATGCTGTCCAGCTAAACAAAGATATTGACGCGATCAAGCAGCTCTACGGTTCGCATGGCTATATGGCAACGCGGATCGAGGCCGCTCCGGAAATGAACGACTCGGACTCTACCGCAAAATATGTGTTGCGAATCCAGGAGGGCGACATTTACAAGATGGGCGACCTGGACATCCGTGGTCTGGATAGCCGGACGACCGATCGCATGGCCGCAGCGTGGAAGATCCGTGCGGGCGATCCCTATGACGGCCAGTATGCGAAGCAGTTCACGGAGTCCGCGGTGAACCTTCTGGCCGGCGAGGACTGGAACATCGTGGTCCACGAATCAGTAGAGGAAAAAGACAAGACGGTGGACGTCTCACTTCACTTCGAGCGTAAGCGCTGAGATAGGCTATTTGCTCTCAGCGGGCAATTTTAGGCAGCGATCTTTTTTCCGCAGCATCTAAAGAACAACTCACAAGGAGAATTTGACCGATGAAGACGTTTTCTGCGAAATCCGTCCTTTCCCTGGCCACGATGCTTTTGGGCGTGAGCCTGGCAATACCCTCTCTTGCTGCCGACAAGCCACAAACCTTTACCGGCAAGGTCAGCGACGCCATGTGCGGAGCCAGCCACATGATGGCGGGCGAAGGTTCGGCCTGCGTCCGTGCCTGCGTCAACAAAGGCTCAAACTATGCCCTGATCGTGGGAGACAAGGTTTATACCCTCAATTCCAATGACAAAGCGACGGTCGCCGAACTGGATAAACTGGCTGACCGCCAGGCCAAAGTAACCGGCCAGGCCAACGGAGACACGATCGCCGTGAGTTCCGTCGCCGCAGCCAAGTAAGCCGCCAGTCAGCGCCCGGACGTATTTATTTCGACACACCGGGCTTTTTTTGCCGTATTTTCATATTGCTGCCTCGACTCACTATGTTATGTTCTAGAAAAATTAGCCCAGCAGTGCGGGAGGATACCCGAATTGTCTAAAGACATGGTCCCCAAAAAGATTTTCTTTACCAAGGGGGTCGGTAAACATCGCGAACGTCTTACTTCGTTTGAGCTGGCATTGCGGGACGCCGGCATTGCCGCGCAGAATCTGGTTCGGGTTTCCTCGATTTTCCCACCACAATGCAAACTTGTGCCGCGTTCCCAGGGACTGAAACACCTGAGTCCAGGGGAAGTTGTATTTTCGGTGGTGGCGGAAAACTCCACTCACGAGCCGCACCGCTTGCTGGCTTCGAGCATCGGCGTGGCGATCCCCGCCGATCGCAATACCTATGGCTATCTGAGCGAGCATCACTCTTTCGGCGAGACAGAAGACTCGGCCGGTGACTATGCGGAAGAACTCGCTGCCGAGATGCTGGCAACCACCCTCAACGTGGAATTCGATCCTGACCGTTCCTGGGACGAAAAGAAGGAAATTTACCGGATATCCAACAAGATCGTGCGTACTGCCAACGTTACGCAGTCCGCCGTAGGGGACAAGCGCGGACTGTGGACGACGGTAATAGCGTCCGCAGTTCTCATATTCGACTAGGAAGATATAGTCGGGTCCCTCGTCATCCCGACCGGAGCACGTGAAGCGTGCGTAGTGGAGGGATCTGCTTTAGTTAGCGCCGGCGCGATATCGCAACGTGTTTAGGCTGGGCAGTCAGTGGGGTTGTGCTTTTACTCACCGAAATACTTGCACACGAAGGTAGTGTGCTGTCCGTTAAGTGAAGCAAGTCCCTCCACTGCGCGCGCTTCGCGTACTCCGGTCGGGATGACAGGTCGACAGAAAGCCACCTGCTCACTTGTTCCTGGCTGCCACTTTCTCTTTCTTTCCTTTGTGATTCGCGCCAGATTTGCCGAGGCGTTCAAGCACGGCGGCCACGATCAAGGGCAGGCCGACGGTCGCGTCCACAAAAACCTCGCCAAACTTTCCGCCTTCCGCTGGAGGCACAAACTTTCCCCAGGAAATGGCTTCGCTGTACGGGCTTCCGGACAGTCCTCCCCAATAAACCGGTTCGGGGCATATCCGCAAACCATAGTGATAGCGCTTCAAAGGGACGTTTTCTCCCATACGCCGGTGGCGCAGCTCGATGAACGGGCCAAACTGTTGTGACCAGTTGCGCGGCACTCCACCACCGATGGTGAAGATGCCCAAGCGCTTCTGCCGAAGCAAGGTCGAGGCAAAGTGTTCGAGGTCCTCGAACGGATCGAAACGCAGCTTGTGTCTACCAGCTGCTTCTCGCATGCGATTGGAAAGCGCGACGTCGAGTCCCAGTTCGGAGTCGGTAAAGGCGGGCACAAAAACAGGCACACCTTTTTCGAAAGCTGACTTCAGGATTCCGCGCTGACCCTTGGCGTTTTCGGCCAGATACTCTCCGATGGCATGATTCAGCTTGTAGGAAGACAGGATTTCGCTGGGATCCCATTGTCCAAGTACTTCCGCCATCACCTTCTCCACGTCGTCCAGATTGGTCTCCGGCTCCAGCGTGTCGTAGACGCGGTTATAACCCTGTTCATAGAGTTCTTCATCGGAAACTTCAGGGTTGTAGCGAAAATGGGCTTTGCCGGTTGCCTCTACCAGGCCGTGCGCCATAAGCGCGCCGGTTGAAACGATGGCATTCACGATGCCCCGATCGATCAATTCAGCAATGATCAGCCCTTGCTTCGCTACCGTCATCGCTCCGGCCAAGGTCATGACCACGAAACAATCCTTATCGCGCGCCATCGCTTCAAGTACGTCAACCGCCTCGCCCAACTGGCGTCCGGTGAAGGCGGTCTTGGCCATGGCTCGCATCAAGTCGTCGATCGAACGCACCTTTTGCAGGTCGAGAGGCTCCAACGGGATCAGCTTGTCCTTGATCGGATCATGCAGATCACGGTCGGTTCCTGAGCCATCGTGATTTTCATGTTTCAAAATGCACCCCCGTTTGCGAAGCACTACTTTACTAGAAGCCCACGGGTGTTGCTACAACCCGGCTGGAAATCGGACGAAGACAAGAAGTTCCAATCGCTTTTCATTTCGGGCTTAAAGAGTGCACCGGTGGAAATCCGGGAGCGAGAACCGCGGGCAGGAAACTGTTATTCTATTTTTTGTTCAGATTGTGTAGTTGAGGAGGTTGTCGCTTGTCACAGAAGTTCAAGATCGGACTGGTGCAGATGTCGATGACGTCCGACCCCGACAAGAATTTGCAACGGGCTATCGACAAGGTCCATCAAGCTTCGGCACGGGGCGCACAAATCGTCTGCCTGCCGGAATTGTTTCAGACTCAGTATTTTTGTCAGCGTGAAGATTCCAGCCTGTTTGACCTGGCACAACCCATCCCAGGTCCAGTCACGACGCGGTTAGCGACGCTGGCGAAGCAGCTTCGCATCGTCCTCATCGCGTCTTTGTTTGAAAAGCGCGCACCTGGGGTTTACCACAATACTGCCGCAACTTTTGACGCGGACGGTTCCCTGCGCGGGCTGTATCGCAAGATGCACATCCCGGATGACCCGCTTTACTACGAAAAGTATTACTTCACGCCGGGCGACCTTGGTTATCGTGCCGTCGACACCGGCGTTGGCCGCGTAGGCACGCTGGTTTGCTGGGATCAGTGGTACCCCGAAGGGGCCCGCCTTACGGCGTTGCAGGGCGCGCAGGTGCTCTTTTATCCAACGGCGATTGGGTGGCATCCATTGGAGAAAGCCGAGTTCGGGACGTCTCAACACGATGCGTGGCGCACCATTCAACGCTCCCATGCCATTGCCAATGGGGTATTCGTGGCCGTGGTGAACCGGGTCGGTCACGAAACCGGCGACATACGCGGCAAGACGGCGCCTGGCGACGGATTGGATTTTTGGGGAGGCTCTTTTCTCTGCGATCCTTTCGGTCGTGTGATCGTCGAAGCTTCGCACGACAAAGATGAAGTTCTGGTGGGTGAAGTCGATCTGGCCGCGGTTGAAGATACCCGTCGCAACTGGCCCTTCCTTCGAGACCGGCGCATCGACAGCTACGCCCAAATCACGAGCAGGTTGATTGATTGAAATTGCCGTTCGAACTTTGTCCTAGAACACTGTCAGACTTCTTAGTTTGTAGCGCCGGCGTCCCGCCGGCTGTCTGGCGGGCATCCTGCCCGCCCATCAGGCCGGACGGAGGCCGGCGCTACCATTTGATTGTGTTGTGACGAAACAATGAAATCTGTTCAGACCAAAGTCCGCATGCCTGCCGAATGGGAGCCTCACGCTTCTACTTGGCTCGCATGGCCGCACTATCGCGACGACTGGCCCGGTAAATTCGAGCCGATTCCGTGGGTCTACGCTGAAATCATTCGCCACCTGGGGAGGCACGAACGCGTCGATCTGATCGTCAACAATGCGGCGTCCGAAAAACACGCGCGCAAGGTCTTGTCAAAAGCGAATGCCCTCAACAAGAATGTTCGGTTTCACAGGTGGCCGACGAACCGCGTCTGGACGCGTGACTCAGGCTGCACCTTTGTTTTGGGTAGTGGGAGTATGGCAGTGGGCGAATCACTCGCGCAAAATAAGTCCGGCCTCTCCGCCGTCACCTGGCGGTTCAACGCCTGGGCCAAATACCCTAACCATCAGCACGATGAAAAAATCGGTGAGCGGATGGCCACGACCACTCACGCCGACGTAATCCGCCCGCTTCATGGAAAATCGCGGGTAGTGCTGGAAGGGGGATCCATCGACGTCAATGGACGCGGCACACTGCTCACCACCGAAGAGTGTCTGCTTAGCAGAACGCAGCAACGCAACCCTGGAATGTCCCGCGCAGACTACGAAAAAATGCTCTCAACTTACTTGGGAATAAAAAAAGTGATCTGGCTTGGCTCCGGCGTCACCGGCGACGACACTCACGGCCACGTGGATGACATTACCCGCTTCGTTGCGCCACGCACCGTGGTCACGGCGATTGAGACCAACCATGACGATCCCAACTATCAGCCGCTGCAGGAAAATATCCGCCGCCTCCGCGCCGCAACCGACGAGAACGGCAAAGCACTTCAAATCGTTGAGCTGCCCATGCCCGCCCCGGTAGTTTTCGAAAAACGACGGCTTCCCGCCAGCTACGTCAATTTCTATATCGCAAACGGGATCGTGCTCGTCCCGGTCTTCAACGACCCCAATGACCGCATCGCCCTCGACATACTGGCAAAGCTTTTCCCGAGCCGCGAAGTTGTCGGGATCTATTCCGGAGATCTGATCTGGGGCTTCGGCGCGATGCACTGCATGACGCAGCAGCAGCCGGTCGTTGGTCAAAGGCAAGCTGTCGTTGGTGGTTTAGTCATTGGCCAACGCAACCGTCGTTGGTCGTTGCTAGCGATCAGTGAAACTAATGCCTTCAACCAAAATGTTGGACCTTTATAGGTTTGGCCAACGACCAACAACCACCGACCAACGACGGGTTCTTACCTAGCTCTTATACTGCGTCGGCTGCGGACCCTTCTCAAGCATTTCGCGGTTCCAGATGGCGCCGTCGCGGGTGTAGCTGGCCAGTTCAAAATCCTGGGTCAGCTCCAGAGCGTCGGTGGGACAGGCGTCCTCACACAGCCCGCAAAACATGCACCGGCTTAGATCATAGGTAAAGTTGGTCAGTTCCTTGCGGCGGGTCTTTTCGTTCCGTTCGCTCGATACCACAATCAGGTTTTCCGGACAAGCCAGCGCGCACAAATCGCACGCAATGCACATGGTCTCGTTGGTATCAGGATTCACATTTAGCCGTGGCGCTCCGCGATAGCGCTCTGCCACCTGCGGCCGTTGCAATGGGTATTGCTCGGTGTAAATCTCCTTCGGATCCTGATAGAGGAACGTAACTTTCAACCCCTTAAGCAGGTCCCACCATGAAGATCTTGCGCAGCAGGCTAGGTATTCCCATATCGCGGTAAGGATACCATTAACCCCGCTTTCGCAGAAGGTTTCCGGCATGGCTGGGGGTTCAATTTGGACTGGTTCGGAGGTTGACTGGTTTGAGGATCTGGCGCGTGGCAGATCAGAGCTATTTGCGCGCACCATGGCCTGCCGGTGCGCACGCCAGATCCTTCGGGACTAAAGTCTCTCAGGATTACCCAACAGGGCGGCGATTGGGGATCTAGTTAGCCCCTCCTACACAGCATCACCCGAACGCACACGTCTTTTTACGGTTTGACTGCCGCCCTGTTCTTCTTCGTCGATCGCCGACGATTCAGAACCGGCGGCTGACTGCTGCTCCCGCCGCAGTCGAAAAAACTCCTGCACCATCGCGGCACATCGGCCGGCCAACACTCCAGCACGAACATCCATCTTGTGATTCAGGCTGGGATGATTCAAAACCTTCATCGCGGACTGGATGGCACCCGCCTTTGGATCAGCAGCGCCGTAAACCAAACGCTTAAGCCGGGCGTGGACGAGCGCGCCTGCGCACATAGCGCACGGTTCAATGGTAGCGAACAGTTCGCAGTCTTCCAGACGATGATTGCCGAGCGCGGCACCCGCTTCCCGCAGGGCGATGATCTCTGCATGGGCGCTGGGATCCGAATCGGTGAGGTTGCGGTTGCCGCCGCGGCCGATAACCTGTCCGCCGCATACCACGACTGCTCCTACAGGAACTTCTCCGGCTTCAAGGGCGCGCTGGGCGGCCCGCAAAGCCTCTTCCATGAATAGTTCGTCGGTGTCACCTTCAAGTTTGGTGGGAAGCGGGTTGGTCGGAAACGTGTCCACTGCGGTTCGTCGCATTACTCCGGTATTCGGCCCGCCTGTTAGTCCATTCGATGCTGTGCCAGGAGCGATGCCAGCAGAGGCAGGTTGGGCCGGAGTGGCTGGTTTACAAAAATGTATTTTCCGGCGCTCTCGGACAGCAGATAAGTGGAATCAGGAGGCAAGCGGGAAAGCGCATCTTTGCGGAATTCTTCAGGCACGAAAATAAACACGCGATTGGTGCTGCTCCAGAAAGCGGGAAACTGCTTGTCGTCCAGAAATGTTGGCGGAACATCAGGATAGTTCGACCCGATTTCGAGGTTGGTCCCGAAGCGCCCGTTGTAGATCCACACATGGCGATGGGTGTAGAACGGGATACTCGAACCCGAGTTGAAATCACCGTACTGGATTATCTGATCCTGGGGACGCAGGTAAGGAAGAATGGCGTCCGCGAGCGCCCGGGACGACATCCGCGGCTCGAATCGTTTGAAAGCCCAATTAGCAGCGAAGAAAAACAATCCCATTGCAAAAGCCAAAGTCAGCGTGGCGGCTGAGTTCTCCCAACGGCGGCGCAGGAGCCAGGCTCTGCTGAAGCCGACGAAGAACAGCAACATGGCGAAAATGGCGGGGCCGCGAAGGGCGGCGAAAGTTTGTGGCGTCAAGTCAAAAATATGCGCCATCGAGAGACGATAAGTATCCAACGAGTGGTACTGGATCAGGTGCGAGACGCCAAGCTTCGAGGAAATGTCCAACGAGGAAAGCACCAGATAGCCGAGGCATGCAGTCGCGAGTAATCCAACCACCGCCAGCCCGCCTTGCAGTCGCGGCAACCACGGATCGCGGGCTTCTTCCGCATCTGCCAGTCCAACCGCAAGCAGGATCGCTATCGCAGGCCAGGCGCCGAAACTGTAGTACTCCATCCGCGATCCGCTGGTGAGCGAAAAGAAAAACAAGATCAGTCCCGCCCAGATAAACAGCAGCAGTCTCGCCTGCTGTGCCGGCGCCATTGATTTCCCCCAGGTTTTGGGACGGGGAAATTCGCGAAAGGCGTAGTGAATGAAAAAGCTCCAGGGAAAGAACCAGACCAGGTGCAATGCCCACCACAGCAATAGCGGGACAGCTTCATAGTCAGGTGGGTAACGCGTTCCCAGCGCACGTTTCAGATGCTCGTTGATGAAATAAGACCAGAGAAATCCGGGCGAGCGCTGTTCCGCCAAAACGTGCCACGGCACGGCGATAACCAAAAAGATCAACGCGCTGGAGAAGATCCGCAGCTCGCGCCAGCGACCCCAACTGCGGGTAAACAATATGAAGAAAAAAACCACTCCAAGCGGAAAGAGCACGCCGATCAGACCGAGTGTAAGCACGGCCAGGGCCATTACGACAGAAGCGCCCCAGTATCCGACCCGTGGGCTCAGGGTTCCATTCCATGCGCGCAGAAAAAGATAAAACAATGCGGTGAGTTCAAGAGCGAAAATTGCCTCCGGAACCATCACCCGGGTAAAAAGCCAGGTCCCAACGCTGGTGCATATGACCAGCCCGGAATAGAACGCCGCAGTCTCGCCAAACCAGCGGCGGGCAAAAAAATAGACCATCAGCACCAGCCCGGCGACGGAGAGCACCAACGGCAGCCTGGTCTGGAACGCGCCCTGACCGAAGAGCTTGTAGCTGACAGCCACCATCCAGTAATGCAATGGCGCCTTTTCAAGGTAGCGAATGCCATCCTGATACATGACCACCCAGTCGCCCCGCTGCAGCATCTCGCGCGAGACCAGCGCGTGCGAGGCATCGGCGTCGTCAAGCAACGCCGGCTGCGCGGCGGTGGCAACGTAGATTCCCAGAGACAATGCGAGCAGGGTGAGGATGGAGAATCGGCGATTCATTGATTCATCAGAGGTCGAACGCTTTGCTTACCTTTCTTCATGCGGCCGGTAGATGGATCAGAACGCTTGAGACGAACTGCTAATCATAACATTTGGGTTGAGGAGAGACTTAGGCGCTAGATCGTCCGAAAATGCCATCTTCAAGCCATGGTGGCGTGTACTTCCAGATACTCCGCTCTTATCTTTGTATGGGTGGCGTCACCCAGATTGTTTTTGGTCCAGTGCTGGATGAGGTCGTCGGCAAGAGCTTTCTGGGCGGGTTCATCCAGTCGCGCAAAAGTGGTTTGGGTGGGACCAAAATATTTTCGGAAGAAGGCCACGGCATCGGCGGGACTGAAAGGGTAGTCGAACGCGAGTTCCTGCTTGGTGGTTTTGAGGCTGGCGATTTTTCCGGCACCTGAATTGAGACGTTCGGTCACAACCTTCTCGACTCCCCAAAGCGTTGGCGGCTGGATGCCGGGCGGCGGTGGCGCATGACGCGCGGTGATCTGAAACATCTGGCCCACGAAGCCTTCGGGAGTCCAGTTTCCCATCGCGATCAGGCCGCCAGGACGGCAAACGCGTTTGAACTCCGAGGCGACCACTTCAGGCCGCGGGGCGAACATGGCTCCGAACATGGACAGCACCACGTCGAACTGGCCGTCGGGAAAGGGAAGCTTTTCGGCGTCTCCTTCAATAAAAGCAATCTTCAGGTTCTCTACAACGGCACGGTGGCGAGCCTGCTCCAGCAAGTTCGGCGCGATATCGAGCCCGGTGACCTGGGCTCCTGTTCGAGCGGCCGGAATCGACTGATTGCCGGTGCCGCATGCCACATCGAGGACTTTCATTCCTGGCTTTAGATTGAGTTTGTCGATGAATTGTTCTACCCCTTCGGCATTTAGTCGGGCGATTTGACCAAAGTCGCCGGCCATCCACGACGCTCGCATTTTCTGTTTCAATTCTGCCAGGCCGTCAGGTAGAGCGCCCACGAGTACCTCCTAAGCAAATGAAGTTGAGAAGATTATAGGGCAAAGGCACGACTGTAGAATTCTGCCTGCCAACATGGTCGGTGAAAAGAAGGAGTGCTCGATTGATGCCTTGTACGACGTGCGAGCGCGATCCCACATTCTCTGCGTCATTCTGAGGGACTTCAGTCGCGAAGGACCTGACGTGCACGCCGCAGCCTGAGTGTTCCGAGATCCCAAGCGCCAGATCCTTCGCAAGCTCAGGATGACCGCTCAGTGATCTATTCCGGGATCCCGACTACGAGCGTCCGTCTACGTGGAAGTTCAGCATCCGGAATTTCTGCTATGAACGGAACCTCGAGACCGAGACGCAGGGACTCCTGAAGTGCAATGTCATTGAAGAAGTAGACGACATCTCCTCCGAATCGATCTTTCAGGCGGCGGCGTTCGTCCAAATCAAAGGGACTGGCCGAATAGACTTTCAAGTCCCTCACCTCGCGCACGATTCCACCCAACTGGCGTTGAAACTCCAACGCTCCGGTCCTGACTTGCGCCATGGTGAAGGCTACTACGTGATAAGGCATAGTTTTCGCGGGATCTGAGCGGCTCAGTCGCCGAGGTTAGCATACGCGGCGAACGTCCGCCGAGAGGTCCTTCGAAAAACGCCGGTTGCGGACCCGATGGCAAATATTCTTTACGACCTTTTTATGAAGTTTTTACCCGCTTCTTACGCAGACGCATTTCAAATCGTCGTATTTGCTGTAACGAAGTGAGGAGGGGAGCGCATTGAAGAAAATTGATGCCGTGATTCGCCAGGAAAATATCGCTGATGTCAGGCAGCGCCTTACTAACATCGGAGTGGAAGGACTGACCATTACTCCCGTGATCGGGTGTGGCCATCAAAGATCACAGACAGAAATCTACCGGGGGTGCGAATACAATGTGGACCTTTATTCCAAGCTGATGCTTATGATCCTGGCCAGCGACGATCAGGTCGACGAAATTATAGACGCCATCGTCGAAGGCGCGCGTACAGGAAAAGTCGGCGACGGAAGGGTTATGGTCACGTCAGTGGAAGAGGTAATTCGGATTCGAACCGGAGAGATTGGAAAGGCGGCCGTGTAGACCGCCTCCAATTGCACGTCATACCGAACTAGCTAGGCATCTGGATCTGAAGAATTTCTCCGGGCAGTCGAATCATTCTGGATCTCGAAGCGGCCTCGGGCACACTGGATTCGCTGCGCTTCCGTGCGCGTACTTCGTCCGGTGAGTCGTCAGCCTGCAATCGTTCCATGCGAATACCAAGTGTACGTTCGAGCTGATGCAACTCGGTTCGCTGGTCCCGGGTGAACAGGGTCGAAGCCACTCCCAGGTTGCCGGCGCGGCCTGTACGTCCTACGCGATGGATGAAATTCTCAGCCACTTCGGGCAAGTCGTAGTTGATCACGTGAGCGATGTCCTCGACATGAATGCCCCGGGATGCCAGATCGGTTGCAACCAGAATCTGGTAACGTCCCTGCTGAAATCCACTTAGCGCGGCGGTTCGTTGCGATTGCGAACGGTCGCCATGAATCATGGCGGCGGCAAAGCCTTCACGGTTCAAGTTTTTCGCAAGACGCTCCGCGCCACGCTTGGTACGCGCGAACACTAGACAGCGGCTGGTTTCCTTCGAAAGCAATCGATGCAGCATTTCCTGCTTGCGGTCCGCAGTGACTTCAAAGGCCTGGACGCGCACGTTTTCCGAGGGCTTAAGGGTCGATCCGAAAGCCAGTCGCACCGGATTCCTCATGTAGTCGTTGACGAGGTGCACCACCGACGCTTCCAGCGTTGCTGAAAAACACAGCGTCTGGCGTTCTTTTGGCAGCACGGAAGCGATACGGCGGATCGCGGGAAGAAATCCCATGTCGAGCATGCGATCGGCTTCGTCGAGAATGAGCACTTGCAGGCTGCGGAAATCGATCAGCCGGCGATCGAGGAAGTCCTCCAACCGGCCGGGTGTTGCGACGACCAAGCGCGCGCCTCGGCGCAACGCGGAGAGTTGCTGCCCTTCGGACAATCCACCGACGACCAGCACTGCCGGTGTGAGCTTGTTTCCGCGGAGAGCGTTGTAGGCGTCAACCACCTGCATGGCCAACTCGCGGGTCGGAACCAGCACGAGGGTCGAAATTCCAGGTGTGACTTTCCCCAGAAGCCGTTCAATCACCGGGATCAGGAAAGCCAGGGTTTTGCCGGTCCCCGTTTGCGCCGTTGCCAAAACATCTTTGCCGGCAAGCGCTTGCGGGATGGCAGCCGCCTGAATGGGGGTAGGGGTTGAAAATTTAGCGAGCGACAATCTCTCCTGGGTATAAGGAGAAAGTGGTAATTCCGAAAAACTCTGCATTAATGGTTATTCTCTTTTTCTGTTGGCGGAAGCGATCGCGGCGCGCACACGAGCTTCCGGGCGAGCACAGCAACTTGCATTGCCAGTTTTTATTTACGCCGAAAACAAACGGGAGGGACTAAAGGCGGGAATTCAGGTTCAGACCGGAGCAACCGCACCACAACCGTGGTATTAGACGCAACATCAGTATAGCATGCACCACAAATGCAGCGGTCGCAGTGTCTATCTGCTGTGTTACTTAGGTGATACGTCGGTCGCCGTTACGCTTTCAGGAATGTCCCGCCAATCATGCGTAAGCCGGCACTAGGGCAGCCGCCCTCAAGCCTGCCCTCTCTGAACAACGCAAGTCCGACCCTTCTAAGGTCTTAGTTTAGCGCTGTGACCGAGGGCTACCAGGAAAATGGCGCTCTTGCCCGCGGCGTGCGGTGAAAAGAACTGGGTCACGTCATCGTCAAAAAACGTGAGTCCGGTTGCGCCCAGATGTTGAGCGTAAGCCGCCAGATACAGCTTGCCGCCCAAGATGCCGGCCTCGAGTTCGACCGCGCGGTATCCGCGATTACCAAAACGTTGGAGGATCGGGCGCAGGTCGGCGAGGAAGAACACGTCCACCGCGGCGTCGGCTGGCAATTCCTGCTGGAGCCCGAGGTAGCCGGCCTGATCGCGAAACTTTCCCTGCTTCAGACATTCGAGAGACTTACTGCCACGATGGAAGACATAAGCGCCAGGTTCCAGACTTTCCACCGCGTTCACGATCAGGTACAGGTGGTTGAGTTGGGATCCCACAGGATCGAGAAAATCCGCAGGGACTCCGCGGGTAGCGCGATCGAGTATGGTGGAAAGCTGAGGCAAGGTGATCGGTATCCGCGAGAACCTGCGGCTGGAACCGCGGCGCAAGATCACCTGTTCGACAGGATCGAGCGACATTTCCGAGTCGGAGGCAGACTCGAGCTGGATTGCGGGTTCGTTCAGTGGTGGAAAATGCATCAACGGAGAGCCGCCTCGCCAGGCTGCAACTTCCGCCGGCGAATGTAACGAAGAAGCGGCATGGATCTCGCGCATAGTGGGTAGTCGATTTCATGGCTGGAGAGGGGTACAGTCTCCAATCTAAGGGGTGAGACGGCAGGAGCTAGCGGAGGCTGAACGGAAGAGTAGCCGACCGGCACCAGGGAGAACGCTACCTCGCGCCGGGCATCGACGTCGAGCAGAGAATTTACCTTTTCATCCTCGAACCCGCACACAACTTTGGCCGGCAAACCCTGCGCAGTGGCCACAGCAAGCAGGTTTGCTAGCAGCGTGCCGTTGTCCCATCCGAAGTGGCGGTAGGTGCGGTCCTGATACTTCCACGCGTTGCGCCAATAAGTGCAAGTACAGACAATCGTCAACGGGGCATGGGCGACCGCTGGTTCGGAAGCCGTGGCTTCAACCAAGACGCTGCGATAGTCTCCGGCGCGCAGCTTGCGCAGGCCAAATTCGGCAGCCGCGAAGTGATAGACGCCCGATTCAAGATTCGCGAGATCGCCACACACTAGGTACAACTCGACTTCATAAAGCGCTCCAGTGCACGCTGCAGCGCGGAAGTAGATTTCGCCGCCCGCATATTTTCGGTGCCGGGTAATGCCAGCGGAAAGATAGAGGAGTTGAGCGATAGCCTCCAGATTCGGGGCCGATACGGTTTGTGGCGGAACTATTTCGGAGATGGCGGAAAGAGCGGCCACGCCGGTTTGTTGGACTTCCGACGGTAGCGGCGAAGGCGTCAGGGTTGGATAGATCTTGAAAGACAAAGGCTGGTTGTCGAAATCCAGAAAATGCTGATTGTTCCTTACGCTGGCATAGGAGTGCTTGGTGGCGTCGTGATAGTTCAAGGCAACTTCGGAATTTTGGTTATCAGGCATTGGGTCAATATCAGCATACTAGTCGGTGTGGAGATTTGCGGGGACACCCGACCAGCCCTGGTGGGTGTCTAAGAGTTCATGAGAGTTTTCCTCATCTCGATTCTGCTGAGCATCACTCCTCGGTCTGGCGTGGTGTCCTTTCAATCGGCGTCGGCGTTTCTCTTTCGACCAGTCCTCTTGCAAACAGAGCCCTCTGTCAAAGTTTATCGAGATAGTCCGCGAGCGAGCACGGTATCGCGGATGCACGTGACAGAACCCGCTTCAGCAAAATTACTGATCAAGAAGGTCGCACCGGAATATCCCGCTGACGCCTGGGCTGCGGGTATTGAGGGAGATGTTGTCTTTGCGATTGTCCTGGGGAAAAACGGCAAGGTAGAGGAGATCCACCTGCGACGTGGCAAGCCCCGTTTGGTCGAAGCAGCCGCGAGAGCCATTTCAAAGTGGCGATACGAGCCTTATCTGTTCGATGGAAAGCCGGTCGAGGTGGAAACCTTTGCCACGGTTCGATTTCGACTACCCGACAAGCATCAAGTGGAAGGAAGATAGCCCACCGAAGTCATGCCGAGGGACATCAGTCCCGAAAGATCTGGCGTGCAGACCGACAACGCCTGAAACATCCCGATCAGCGAGTCCAGGTGCCAAGCGGAGGCCGATCCCATTGGATCTCGCTTGCCACGTTATTCCGGACACTGATTCTGCCCGTATACGCCGGCGTTCCGTTCCAACTGATACTGATCAAGAACGGTCCAATGAACCGGCCCGAGCCGGTCCCTCCTTCGCCACCCGAAACCGTGAGCGAATCACCTTGTTGTTTGAAGCTGTATCCGCCTGACCAGGCGCGTCCGCCGATATTGATTCGTCCTCTATTGATGGAAGCGCAGTAATTGTCGGCAGAGCACTTGCTCTGGGCTGTGCCGTTCGAACATTGCTCTGTAAAGAGTCGTTCGTGTGGAGCGCATTGCTGGCGGTTATCGCCACCACACGCGCTGTTTCCGGTGAACTGGCATCCCGGATCCTGCGCTTGCATCGCGACCAGAAATACGGCCGCGATGCAAAACGCAGTCAGTACAATCCTTCTACGATCGGGCATCGCTAGAATGCTGCTCCTGCCGGCTCCAGCATGCTTTCGGCGTCGACATCGGGCTCAGCAACTCGCGTATGCGTTTTGGCCACCAGCATATAAATCGACGGCACGATGAATAGCGTGAATACTGTTCCGATAATCATACCGCTGACCAGCATGATACCGATGCTGTTTCTGGCTCCCGCTCCAGGTCCTGTGGCTAAAACAAGTGGAAAGTGCCCGATGACCGTAGCGGCGGTTGTCATGAGAATCGGCCGCAGCCGGGTCTCCGCAGCTTCGATAATCGCGCCTAGTTTGTCCCGTCCCGTTTCCTGAAGATGGTTGGCAAACTCCACAATCAGGATGCCGTTTTTAGACACCAGTCCGACCAGCGTAATTAATCCCACCTGACTGTAAATGTTGAGTGTCGTCAACCCCAGGAAGGAGAACAACAACGCGCCAGAAATTGCCAGCGGCACCGATCCCGCGAGGATGATGAACGGATCGCGGAAGCTTTCGAACTGTGCAGCAAGCACCAGGTAGATCAGAATTCCCGACAACAGGAAGGTCCCCAGAAACTTGCTACCCTCAGTTCGGAGCTGACGAGATTCGCCCGCGTAGTCAACCGTGAAGCCTGCGGGAAGAATCTTTTTCGATTCATCCTCAAGCAACCGAAGTGCCTGATCGAGCGGCACACCCGGAGGTACGACTCCCTGAATACGAACCGCATTCAGCTGCTGGAATTTTTTCAATTCCCGCGGCTGGGTTGTGGTCTTCAAGGTGGCAAACGTGGACAGCGGCACGAGTTTGTCCTGCGACCCCGTGATGTAGATTTGCGACAATTGATCAGCGGTCAAGCGTTCCACACGTTTGACTTGGGGAATCACTTTGTAGCTTCGGCCCTGAATGCTGAACCGGTTCACGTAGTTGCCACCCAACAGCGTGGACAGGTCCTGGCCGGCCTGGCTTAAGTCGACCCCTTGCGAGCGCAATTTGTCGCGGTCAAACACGACCTCGGTCTGCGGCTGATCGAACTTCAGATCGGAGTCAGCAAAGATGAACAGGCCGCTGGCGAAAGCCTTACCGACCAGTTGCTTGGCAAAGTCGACAAGCTGCTGAGGTTCGGCCGGCGAAGCGATCACAAAATCAACCGGGAAATCGCCGCCGCCAGGCAGAGGTGGAGGAGTCAACGGAATCACGCGGATTCCCGGAATCTTTGAGAGCGGTCCAGTCGACTCAACCAGAAGCTGCTGCGCCGTCTTTTTCCGTTCGCTCCAGGGCTTCGTAACCATGCCGGCGAAACCGCCAGTCGCAGACGTGATTTGAAATATGCTCTGGCTTTCGGGAAAAGACTTGTAAACGTCGTAAACCTGGTTGGTGAACAACTTGGTTTGATCGATTGTCGAGTTCGGAGCGGCCTGAACCACCCCGAACACAACTCCCTGATCTTCCGCCGGAGCCAGCTCACGCTGCGAGAACATGTAAAACGGAATCATCAGCACAGCGACGATGGCCCACAAAGTCAGGACAACCGGCCGGTAGCGTAGCGTACTGGTGAGGCCCCGTTCGTAGGCCCGCCGGACAGTCTCGAAGCGGCGATTGACAAAGCCAGCGAATCCGCGCTGGGTATCGCCCGCGCGCAACAGCTTCGATCCCATCATGGGAGAAAGCGTCAGCGCCACGATTCCGGAGACGATGACAGCACCCGCCAACGTAAACGCGAATTCCCTAAACAGCGCGCCGGTCAAACCTCCCTGAATACCGATTGGCGCGTACACGGCCGCAAGCGTGATCGTCATCGAAATAATCGGGCCGACCAGTTCCCGAGCGGCGTCAATCGCGGCTTGATACGGGGTCTTCCCCATATGGATGTGCCGCTCGACGTTTTCCACCATGACGATGGCGTCATCCACTACCAAGCCGACCGAGAGCACGATTGCCAGCAGGGTCAGCAGGTTGATGGTGAAACCAGCGAGAAGCATCAGGAAGACGGCGCCCACCAGGGAAATCGGAATCGCCACCACTGGAATGAGCACCGAGCGCATGGAGCCCAGGAAAAGGAAAATAACCACGATAACGATGAGAAGCGTTTCGCGTGAGAGTCCTCAGCACCTCGTTGATCGCGTCCTGGATGTACTCCGTCGCGTCGTAGGGTATTCCAACCTTCATCCCCGCGGGTAGCTCTGCCTGGATCCCCGGAATCGCTGCCCGGACCTGCTTGATCACATCCAGTGAGTTCGAAGTCGGAAGGACCCAGATGCCCATGAACGTCGCGGTCTCTCCGTTGAATCGGACTTCCTGGTCGTAATCCTGTGCGCCAAGGACGACATCGGCGATTTCCCCAAGGCGGACCACGACACCGTTATTGTTCTTCACCACCAGCTGGCGAAATTCTTCCGCAGTTCGCAGATCGGTGTTGGCGACCAGGTTGACCGTCACCATCGAACCTTTTGTGCTCCCGACCGCCGAAAGGTAGTTGTTGCGCGACAACGCATCGTGTACGGCCGAAGGCGAGATGCCGAGCGCCGCCATTTTGTCCGGTTTCAACCAGACGCGCATCGCAAAAGTGCGGTCACCCAGAATGTCGGCGCGCTGCACTCCACTGATTGCGCTGAGCTTAGGTTGCACCACCCGCGTCAGGTAGTCAGTGATCTGGTTCTGATCCAGATCGGGGGACGAGAACCCGATATACATCGAGGCAAACTCATTGTCCGCAGTCTGCAGATCAATGACCGGGGCCTCAGCTTCAGGTGGCAGATCGTTGCGCACCTGCGCCACCTTCGACTGGATTTGCGTCAGCGCCGCGTTGGTGTCGTAGTTGAGCTTCAGGTGCACAGTAATTGTGCTGATGCCCTGAGCGCTCGAGGACTCCATGTAATCGATGCCGTCGGCGCTGGCAATAACACGCTCCAGCGGAGTGGTAATGAATCCGCGAACAAGGTCCGCGTTTGCTCCGACGTAGGTCGTCGAAACCAGCACCACCGCAATGTCGCTCCGCGGATACTGACGGACACTCAGCGAGCGGATGGACTGCAGCCCGGCGATCAGAATCACGAGGCTGACGACCATCGCAAGAACCGGTCGTTTAATGAATAAATCCGTGAACTTCATCTAGCTGTCCTCAGGATTGGGAGCGGGATTATTTCCCGGCTGGACCTTATTGTTGACTTGCACCGCTGCTCCGTTTCGCAGTTTGAACACACCCGACGTTACGACCTCATCACCGGCATTCAACCCCGAGACGACTGCCACCTGGTCACCGCGCGATCCTTCCAGCTTGACGAACTGCTGGCGCACTCCACGGTAGGTCTTGCCCTTCGGATCTTTAAGGTCCGTGATCACGAAGACCGAGTCTCCGTAGGGCGCATAACTGATGGCCGATGCCGGTAACGTGATCACCGGCCGGCTGGTGCCCATGCCCACCGCTACCTGAACAAACATGCCGGGACGCAACTTCCCTTCCGGATTGGAAAGCGTTGCCTGCATCTGAATATTCCGCGTAGTCTGGTCAACGACAGAATCAAGAGCGGTAACGCGACCAGTAAATGACTTCCCTGGGAGATCTTCAGAAGTGACTCGCAAGTCGCGACCGACCTTGACCGTAGTCAACGCTTGTTGCGGCAAGCCGAAATCAACATAGATCGGATTCAGTGACTGAAGAGGAACCACCGCACTCCCTGCCGACAGATACTGACCGAGGTTGACCTTACGTAAGCCGAGCGTTCCCGTGAAGGGCGCGCGGATGGTCTTCCGCTGAATCATGGCACGAATTTCCGCTACATTCGCTTCCGTCTGTTTCTGCTGTGCAGTGGCCTGGTCATAATCCATCCGCGAGATGACGCCATCCTTTACCAACTGGTTCATTCGGCCGTAATTCACCTTCGCCAGGTCACGCTGCGCTTCCAGCGAAGCGATCTGGGCCCGTTCCTGACTGGTGTCCAGTTCGACCAGGACGTCCCCTTCTCGTACCGCCTGGCCCGAATTGAAGTTTATTTTCACGACTGTGCCCGGAAGGTCCGCGCTGACGACAACGCCATGAACGGCTTCCAGTGTGCCAATGACTGACGTCGAGGAGGGCCACACCTCGCTTTTTGCCACTATGCTGGTGACCGCCTCCGGCGGTGGGGTGTACGAAGCCGCCTGCACCGCCGTTTGGATCTGCCTGAACTTCAGGAAGCCCAATCCCGCAAGCACTGCCACGGTCACCACCAACATCAAAACCATTCTCTTTGCCATGAATTCCTCTTCGCTAGGCGTAAAACGTTTATAACCAGTAGTTTATAGCTATTTGGTAAAGACTTACCAGAGCCACCACCCTGACAAACCACCCTTATTTTGCTGTATTCGGCGGTGGGTGCTCGTGTTGCAACCCGATGATTAAATTCGATTCACCAGGCAGCTACCGGGATTCGGACTAATTTCCGCTGGTAGCCCTCCTGAGTACTCATTTTTCGCGGTCCCCCGTCTGCCGGTCTCCACTTTCGCTTCTCGGTAAATACGACTTCGCATCCCGCCCGGTTCAATGCTCGTGGCTTTATCTAGCGATCGAGGCTGCTAATCAATCTGACGATAGGAATTAGTGCAGGATAGCGACGTTAAATACAGGAGGCGAACAACTTTGTTCACGCACAGGTTCGGCGGTGGCCGCGAAACGTCGTGAACAAGCAATCAGGGTGAAGTGCGGGACACTGCGGCATCGAAAAATGAATACCGTCCGCGCGTCATCCTGAGGGAACTTCAGCCAGAAGGGTCTGGCGCGCACCGCCATCACCTGCCGACTTTCACTCGACACACCAGTGCCTTGGTATTTGTAGCGCCGCCGGGACGGCGGCTGTCCGGTGGCCGTCACGCCCACCGTCGGAGGCGGGAAACCACCGCCAAAGCCGGCAAGGTGCCGGCGTTACAAAAAATCGCGCGTCGCTCAAAGAGTTCCGAAAACGCCCGGCGCCAGATCCCTTCGACTTTAGGGCAGGCTCTTCGCAAGCTCAGGGGGACGGCTCAATGAAAAGATCGGAGTTCGAACGGAAGCGGCCCGTACGGTGCCTGATTGATATGGCGGAGAGAGAGGGATTCGAACCCCCGATACCCGTTAAGGTATACACGCTTTCGAGGCGCGCGCCTTCAGCCACTCGGCCATCTCTCCACGCACGCGGAATTGCCCGTTCATTTTATCAGGGAAGTAGTTTCAACTCTTCCGTCGCAGCGCTCTTCAAATTCCTCGACCATTCGACTAGAATTGTTTATAGCTGGATTGTGGCCCCCGACAAACCGCACCGCCTGCGGCGTCAAGGTTCTTAGCCTCTTCTTCATCAACACATTTTCGACCGATGCCTATGACCCTCCCCACCACTCATTCCGTTCAGACTCCTTTTGACAGCGTGGAAAATGCCCAGACCTACATTCAACTTTTGATTGAAACCTTGGCCGAGGCAAAGGAAGAGGTTGCCGCAGACGCGGCGTCCGCCAGCTCCGTGCGATCAGATCGCCGACTGCAGGCGCTCCGCCTCGTGGAATACAAGCTACACCGGCTCGAGCATCACCTGACGACCAGCAATCGAATGCTCAATGATTTGCGCCGGCTGCGTCGCCTGCTACTGGACGAAGCATCGGATCTTACCTAGCCCTACCCTGAGGGTCAGCGTTTCTTGAAATATTGGACCTCTTGCTCGTGCTTTGCGGCAGCGGCGCGAGTAGAAAATGTTCCCAAATTCCTTCGCTTCCCGGTCTTGGGATTTTGCTTTCGCGAGTAGAGGCGATACTCACCGGATTTCAGTTTGCGAATCATGACGGCTTGAGATGCAGGTTCAAGCCGAGCGGTTTATTGCGCGGGACCTTCCGGCCGGCCCGGTGCAGAACTCTCCGGATTATCATTAGCTATGGAAATTCGCCGCCTCACTGAACAGGACGCCGAATCCTACCGGCGACTGCGCGCCGAAGCTCTGGAACTCGAACCCCAGGCTTTCAGCGACGATTCCGCCCGCCATGCAGCGCTGAGTATCGATAAGGTCAGGAAGCGCCTGGGCGACGGTACATCCCAACGCAAGTTCATGTTGGGTGTCTTCGAGAATGGCCATTTGATCGGAATGGCAGGATTTTTTCGTCGCGACGGCGAGAAGGTGTGTCATCGAGGCGAAATTCGTAGCGTTTACCTCTCCAGGCAGCACCGCAATAAAGGCCTGGGACGTATCTTACTGGAAGAACTAATACGGCAGGCGCGGTCACAAACGGGTCTGGAACAAATGAGCCTTGGAGTCAGTGCTGTCAATGTCGCAGCCAAACGGCTATACGAGTCGCTCGGGTTTGTAATCTACGGGTGCGAGAAGCGGGCGTTAAAAATCGGGGACGAGTACATCGATGAAGAGCTGATGATTCTGCACGTTGTTCCTTGAGGACGCTGCTGCTTAAAACAAACGCCGGCCGCTGAGGACCGGCGCTGTCTACCGTAATCTAAATCTGTTGAAGTTAACTGCCCTGCACAGGTAGCGAAGGTGCCCCACCCGCGACTTCGTCCCGGTTAAATATCGAGTTGGCACCCATATGGGCTGGCCGGGCGGCCAGCATCTGCTCTTTGCGATATACGAGATTGCTGGCGTTGAAAGTCGCGATTTCGAACCCGTGCCCGTGTGTAATCGCATCAGTCGGGCACGCTTCCACGCAGTAACCGCAGAAAATGCAGCGGTTGTAATCAATGTTGTAGACCTTGGCGTAACGCTCGGCTCCGCTCACCCGGTTCTCCGCCGTGTTCTCCGCGGCTTCGATATAAATGCAGTTCGAGGGACAGGCGGCGGCGCAAAGGAAACAGGCCACACACTTTTCCAGCCCGTTTTCATCCCGCTGGAGCACATGCACTCCCCGGTAGCGCTCCTGAAACATAGCGCCCCTCAGCGGCCCAGGCCCATCGGGATAGTTCTCCACGATGGTCGGCTGGAACATTTCCCGGAACGTAATGCTCATGCCTTTGGCGATGGCTGCAATGTTTTGGAGGACAGGCATACTTCATTAGTATACCGAAACCCTTCACAGTTGGCCCCGGGCTGGGGCTGATCTTAAGAGCACATCCGAAGACTCGCACCTGGTTCATCGTCATGTTCATCTTTCAACCAAGGCATCTTTCATCCAAGGTTGTATTGCACAGCGATTCGCGTATATGCTTTGCTCCTGCGAGAGCCTGGCAGAATTCCATGGCGCGTGGGCTGTCTGCGTGCCGACTTCGTTATCAGCAAATCAGTAGCAGCAAATCCGTTTAGAAGGAGAATCAATGCCTGATCAATTTGAACAACTCAAGCAAAAATACCAGCCAGTTTTGGCCAAGATTCAGGAAGAAGGCGCAGAGCTGCAAAATCTCAACCTGGATGGTAATCAGCTTTTCCTGAAGGCGACCGCAGTCTCCGAAGCCAGTAAGAACCGCATTTGGGACGCGATCAAAGCCGTCGATCCGAACTTTGCCGACTTGAAGCACGATATCGAGGTTCGCTCGGGGGATCAAACCTACACCGTGCAGGCGGGCGACAACCTGTCCAAGATCAGCAAACATTTCTACGGCGACGCCAACAAATATCCGGTGATCGCCAAAGCCAACAATCTCGCCGACCCTGACAAGATCAAGGTTGGGCAGAAGTTGGTCATTCCCGCGGCAGCCTAGCAGAAACATGTCGCAAACATCCCACTCTTCCCTGTTTAAAGGGTGGGATTTTTGTTTGCAAAAGAAGCAAACAGCCGCCAATTGCTGGCTTACGAACGAGGACAGGCAGCACCCGCGATTCTGGGATATACTTCCCGCCGCGCTACGACTTCGCGACCGGAACTAACCGCTACTCAGGCGTAAGCATCAAAGCGCGGGAGGAAGACAACATGGGTCTGATATGGACGTTGCTGATCGGGCTCGTCATCGGGGCGGTGGCGAAATTACTCATGCCGGGCAAGGATCCTGGCGGAATCATTATCACCATGCTGATTGGTATCGCCGGCTCATTTATCGCGACGTACGCGGGGCGCGCATTGGGCTGGTATCAGGAAGGCCAGAGCGCCGGTTTCATTATGTCGGTGCTCGGTGCCATTGTTTTGCTCGGCGTCTATCATTTGATCAGACGGAAGACAGCCTAGGGATTCGACAAAGAGAATAGCCATGCGCTGGACACCAGGTGGAAGCAGCGACGACGTTGAAGACCGCCGCGATGACAGCGGCGGAGGTGGCGGTTTTCAGGTAGGCGGAATTCACCTGGGACTGGGCGGCATAGTCGTACTGTTCATCCTCAGCCTGATTTTCAAGCGCGATTTCTTGTCATTGCTAAGCACCGGCTCCGTCGGAACTGGCACTACGGTCAGCCAGCCGGATCCTGCACGCGATCAGCAGGAACAACCTTTAGTCCAGTTCGTCACTTTTGTGCTGAACGATGCGCAGAACACCTGGAGCCAGATCCTTCCAGCGCAGGGAGTTCCCTACCGCCACGCCAAGCTGGTTTTGTATCGCGACTCTTACGCTTCCGCCTGTGGACAGGCCAACTCCGCGACCGGACCGTTCTACTGTCCCGAGGATGAAAAGGTTTATATCGACCTCGGCTTTTACGACGAGTTGAAGCAGCGCTTTGGTGCGCCGGGAGAGTTCGCCGAAGCCTACGTCCTGGCCCACGAAATTGGACATCACGTGCAGAAGCTGCTTGGCATCGAAGGCAAAGTGCGTTCGCTGCAACAACAAAACCCGCAGGCCGGAAACAAGCTCTCTGTCGCTCTTGAGCTTCAGGCAGATTGCTTTGCGGGCGTGTGGGGACACTCCACGCAGCAACGCAACATACTGGATCCCGGCGATGTCGACGAAGGGCTCAAGGCCGCGGCTGCCGTGGGCGACGACCGCATACAACGCATGACGCGGGGCACGGTAAATCCAGAGACCTTCACCCACGGAAGCTCCGCACAACGAACGCAGTGGTTCCAACGCGGCTTCCAGGATGGCACTATCGCATCCTGCAATACTTTCCAGTAAATAAATTCCAGACCACGTGGCGACAGCGGCCCCCGGCTGTCGGGTCGAGCGCAGCTCGACAGTCTTTGACAGTCTTTGACAGTTTTTGATTGGGGACAAAAATAGCGGAGCTTCGCTCCGCCGGACAGCCGGGGGCGGCTGTCCCCACGTGGTTATTGCGGGCTACGGGCCACTCGCGCCTGCAACAAATTACCTGAAGTTGCTGATGAGAATTACGTCGCTGGTTGCGGTGCCTCGGGTCATGAAGAGTTGTTTTCCGTCGCGGGACCAGGCGAAGTTAGCGATCCGGTCGGACGTAAAGTTTGTAATCTGGCGGGGTGGACCGCCGGACAAAGGTTGCTCCCAGATGTTCGAGGCTCCATTTCTGAGAAGCCCTACCTGAAGTGCTTTGCCGGAAGGCGACCAGGCAAGGCCGCGGGTTGCCAGCGGTACCTGGCTTACGACATGCAGGGGCCCGCCGGCGACCGGGACCGTCGCGATTTTGGGAATTGGGATCGGGCTGCCTTCCTGGTATTCGAAAGCAAGCTGGGTGCCGTCGGGAGAGACTTGAAGTGCGCCGCCGCCGTCGGGAACTTTCACGAGCGCCACCGCGTCCCCGCCGTCGAACGGCATGCGATAGATCGTGTCTTTACGCGCGTAGAAGATCCATTTGCCGTCGGGTGAACACTGGGATGTTCCGGATTCGACGTCTAAATCAACGATCTTCTTGCCGTTCGACCCATCTGCATCAACCCGCCAGAGTTCCAACTTGCCATCAAGGTAGACGTCATACAAGACGTAGCGGTCGCCGCAAGCCGAGACCGAATTTATGTCGTGAGCATTCGGGACAAGTACCGTTGGTTGGCTGCCATCCGCGTTCATCAGCCAGATATCACGATTCGCGCTAGTGGCAAGAATTTTGCCGGAGGGCCCGGGCGCGATCAGACCGTAGGCGGGTTCGCCCGAGGTCAACTGGCGGGCTTGTGATGAATTACCGGCCGGCGCAGCCCAGACGTTGGAGATACGGGTGTGCTGAATGGCGGCCATGGCTTTGCCGTCACGCGTGATATCCAGGGGCGGGGTGTAGTCAGAGAGATCGTTGGTAAAGCGATGCAATTCGCCGCCGGGATAGTCGATGATATTCAGTTGACCCCGGCCCAGTGTCGTCTCCGCTACCACGGCTATGAGAGCGTCGCCGTCAGGCATCCAGACGGCGCGTCCGATGTTTCTTCCTCCACCGTTGAACAAAGTACGGACGTGGCCGTCAGCAACATTGATGGCCTTCAATGACCAACTGGCGTCGTCGCCTAAGCCGAGCATCGATGCTGCGACGGTTTTGCCGTCCGGGGACCAAGTCGGCCCGAAAATAATCCCCGCAGAAGCCGGAAGCGTGGCTATCAGTTTCTCTCCGCTGCCATCCGCCTGCGGCAGTCCAGATTTCAATCACGCTACGGTCGGGAACTCCGCGCTCGAAGACTAACTGCTTGCCATCGGGAGAGAAGTCGACCGTGGAATCGATGTCTCGAATCAATTGTCGCGGCGAACCTCCGAGCACTGGCATCTGGTAGAGATAGTGAAAGTTCTCCGTGCTCTTGTCCGAACGGACGAAATAAATGTAGTTGCCGTCGGGAGAGAAACTCACTCCCGGTATCTCGACGACGTCGGGCGCTAATACCTGAACGTCGCTCTTGGTAGCGACGTTGCGCACCCACAGGCTTTCCTTTTCTCCGTCCCGCATGGCGTAGACGATGTAGCGGCCGTCGGGCGAAATCGCCACCTGGTCGGCTTTCCCGTTGTCCGTCAATTTTGTGATCTGCATGTTTTGCAGATCGAAGCTATGGCGGTGATTCAATAGCTTGTAACCACCGAAAGCAGCAGCGGCCACCACTACAAGCGCCGCCACCGCTGCCAACAACTTCGGCAAACCACTTTTCGCAGGCGCGATCGCGGCCGGAATCTGTGCGGAACTCTGGCCTGAGACCTGCACCGGAACTTGCGCCGATTGCGAGGACTGCAATCCGCCCGGATCGGTTGCCGCCGTGACTACCGAGGATTCGCTAGTGGTCCGGGTCCGCCCGGAACCGCTGTCGCGCAGCAATCGTTTCAAGTCGGCCCGAATCTCTGCGGCGCTCTGGTAGCGCAGATCCCGATCCTTCTCCAGCGCCTTGTTGATAATTTCTTCCAGCTTGACCGGAAGGTCAGCATTGACCCGCGTCGGCGGCTGTTGGCTCACGATTGAGGATGGCGTCGAAAATTACGGCGGAAGTGTCGCCGCGAAAAGGCACTATTCCAGTGGCCATCTCATACAGCACTGCCCCAAACGAAAACAAGTCGGTGCGCGTATCGAGTTCCTTGCCCTTGGCCTGCTCCGGCGACATGTAAGCGACGGTGCCGATGGCCGTCCCCGGACTGGTGAGGTACTCGAGGCTGATGCCTGCCGTGGCTTCACTCAGGCTGGTTGGCTTCGACGATGAGGTTATTTTCGCCAACCCGAAATCGAGGATCTTGGCATGACCGCGCTTGGTGACAAAGATGTTCGCAGGCTTGATGTCGCGGTGGACGATGCCTTCGGAGTGAGCGGCATCCAAGGCATCCGCAACTTCGATTGCCAATCCCAGGAGTACTTCGGTTTCCAGAGGGCGGCCGGCGATCCGATGCTTCAGGGTCATGCCATCCAGAAACTCCATGGCGATGAAGGGTTGGCCGTTTTCCTCGCCGATTTCGTAGATGGTGCAGATGTTGGGATGGTTCAACGCGGACGCAGACTGCGCCTCCCGCTGAAACCGAGCAAGAACCTGAGGATCGCGCGCTACCTCGTCGGGAAGAAATTTGAGGGCCACAAAACGATGGAGGCTCAGATCCTCGGCCTTATACACCACGCCCATACCACCGCCGCCGAGCTTATCGACGACGCGATAGTGCGAGATGGTTTGCCCGATCATGCGTGGAGGGTCATGCCTGCCAGGGCAGATTCAGTGGATCCGGGGTGCGCAACCCCGACGGAGGAAGATTGATCCATGCGCGATTATCTTAGGGTCGCGGGTGGGGCAAGTCAAAGGACTTCCATATTCCGGCGGCCAGGCTAATAAGCCGGGTACAATGTTGCCGCTGTTCGGGCTGTGATATTTGCCCTGTCCGATAGCGCCATAAATTCATTGGAGGCTTGCCGCGATGTCAAATCGAAACATTTGGGATCGAAAGAAGTTTGCAAATGCATTTGCAGTCGTGTTTTTGGTTTTATCTCCGGGGCTTTCATCTGCCGGGTGGGGGCAGGACGCCGCAAAAGGCACCGTGCTCAGCCCGTCCCAGGCCGTCTTGGAAAACTGGAATGACATCGGCAGGAAGTTGATCGCCATGTCGGAAGATTTTCCGGAAGACAAATACGACTACAAGCCGGTGCCCGCGCAACGCAGCTTTGCCGAGCAATTGCTGCACGTAGCCGGTTCCAACGACCTGTTCACAGCCGTCGCCAAGGGCGAAAAGCCGGTGGACGATGAGTCACGCGCAACCTACAAGACCAAGGCAGCCGTGGTCGCCTACATCAAGAAATCGTTTGCGGACGGCGCTGCGGTCATCAAGTCGAAGGGCGACGCGGGCATGTCAAAGACTGTCGTAGAGTTCCGAATCCCATGAAACCATGAGGCTCTCGGACCTGGCTTACGGTTTGATCGAGCACTCCGGAGAACACTATGGCCAGCTGGTGGTCTACTACCGCGTGGCAGGAATGGTGCCGCCGGAGTCGCGCCCGAAGAAATAGTGGGATGTTGTCAAGCCCCTTAATTTGACGGTTTGTTTGCAGCTTGTTGATTCAAAAACCAATATAAACAGGGCTGGCATGTCCCATTGGGACGGATCGATTTGATATTCTGGGTTTAGAGAAAATTCAGGCGCGAGCCCCTGGGCTTGCGCCTTTTTTGCTGGTGGTCATTACAACAGCCGAGCTTAGGTCGCCACGGGGCCAGGGCGTTAGCGGCTTCTATTCGATTCCCAGCTCTTTCGCTAGCGCTTTCCACTTACCATCCACCAGCGTTTTGGTTTTTTCGTCCATTAGAATCTCATCCGGCCAGGGACGGTTGAAGCCTTCGCTGGGCCACTTGCGAGTGGCGTCGATACCCATCTTGGAACCGTAGTTTGGAAGGCGCGCGGCATGGTCGAGCGAGTCGACCGGGCCCAGGGTGAATTGGATGTCGCGCTCGGGATCGATGTGATTCAGGACTTTGAGCGTGACGTCACCGATGTCCTGCACGTTCACGTCTTCGTCCACGACGATGACGCACTTGGTGAACATGGCCTGCCCGAGCGACCAGATGGCGTTCATCACCTTGCGCGCCTGACCAGGATAGGATTTCCTGATCGAAACCAGCATCAGGTTGTGAAAAACGCCTTCCAGTGGAAGATTGATATCGACCAGTTCCGGAATGGTGAGGCGCATGAGCGGAAGAAAAATGCGCTCAACCGCTTTACCCATCCAGCCATCTTCCATCGGCGGCTTGCCCACGATAGTTGTCGCGTAAATCGGATTCTTGCGGTGAGTGATGCAGGACACGTGAAATACCGGATACAGATCTTCGAGGGAATAGAAACCGGTGTGATCGCCAAATGGGCCTTCGCTGCGAAGTTCGTCGAGGTGGACGTGGCCTTCGAGAACAATCTCTGAATTTGCGGGAACTTCAAGATCGACTGTCTCGCACTTCACCAGCTCTACCGGCTTCTGCCGAAGAAAACCGGCAATCAAGTATTCCTCAACGTCGGGTGGCGCAGGAACGATCGCGGAAAACGTGAGCGCGGGGTCGGTCCCGATAGCGACTGCGACCTCCATCATTCCCTGGGGGCGATCGCCTTCGATTAAAACTGATCCTCCTGAAGAGCGCGCCATGATGTCTACGGATGCGCGCGACTGGTGAGCTTCGCTCACCTGGACAGCCGAGGGCGGCTGACCCCACGTGACCTTTGCTGCGGCAGCGCGCAGAGCCTCGCGGTAGTGCTCGGCCCCGACCTTCTGCCGCTGCCAGTGCATGCCCGTGGTGCGCTCGTCATAGACCTGCATCCGGTACATACCGACATTGCGCTTGCCGGATTTCGCATCGCGTGTGATGACACAAGGCAGCGTAATGAACCGGCCGGCATCTTTTGGCCAGCACTGCAGGATGGGGAAATCCAGCAGCGAGAAGTTGTCGCGCTTGATCACTTCCTTGCAAGGACCGGTGGAGACGGCCTTGGGAAAGAACTTGCCCATCTCGGCAAGCATGGGAAGCATTTTCACCTTGTCCAGAAAGCCTTGTGGAGACTTCACGTCCATGAAGGCGCGAATGCGGTCGGCGACCTGATCAAGCGAATCGACCTCGAGCGCCAAGTTCATGCGGCGAGCAGAGCCGAACTGGTTGATCAGGACCTGCGAGCCAGGATGGCCCTTGACGTTCTGAAACAACAACGCGGGGCCGCCGGCAGTGGAGGTTCCAGTTCTTCCCTCTTGCAGAACGGGATCCGACTTGCTGACCCGATCGGTGATTTCGGCAATCTCGAGGATGGGATCCACTTCGGTGCGGATCGTCTTTAATTCGCCCGCCCGTTCAAGAGCGGCGATCCAGGCGCGTAAATCGTCGTAGGCCAAGAATCCCCCGATTGCAAGAACTCTGGATTATACGGCAGTGGATCATCCGAGCGCGGTTCGCGCTCCGCGAAAAACCTTGAAACGCAAGCCACACAGGAGTCCCTTAAATGGGTGAGGCAAGCCTTCTATCAAACGTTGCAGTGAAACCGTCTGCGCCAGATCCGCAAGATGCGGCGCTGGTAGCGCCGCACGGGCTGAAACAAATCATTGCGACATTCGGCGATGTTTACGACTATATCCAACCCGGAGGGCTGCTTGATCCGCGTTGGCAGGTGGATTATCTTGCGACGGTCGCCTTTCCCTTCCCCGTGCCGCTCTCCTGGGATCGTTCGAAGAGCGTGGACCGGATGACTTGTCACAAGCGAATGGCCCTAGTCTTCGCCTCGGTCTTCGATCTCATCATCGTGCGCGGCTTGCAACCGAAGATTTTGACTTTCGGAGGGTGCTTCGCTTTTCGCCAGCAACGGACGGGTGTCAAACTGTCAGCGCACAGTTGGGGTATCGCGATTGACCTGAATACCGGCAACAACGCGCAAGGGTCCCCGGGAGACATGGACACAGGTGTCATTGAGATTTTCCGGGAAAACGGTTTCGAGTGGGGCGGCGACTGGTCCGGCAAGACTCACGACCCGATGCACTTCCAGTTTTGTTCCGGGTATTGAGAGCCTACGAGTGCATGGGACTCGGTTTGAGCGTTCCTGAGACGAGATGATGCGTTAATATCGACGGGGCCGCCAGAACCCTCAGAGAGAACTATGACCAAGAAATTTCGCGTATTTGCTACCACCGACATCGGCGAGTCAATCGAGTTGCTTCGCCAGCGTGGGTATGAGGTCGAAGTTTATGCAAACCCGCAAGCGCCCCCAAAAACTTTGATCGTCGAGAAGGTGAAGTCCGGCATTGACGGCTTGATCACCACCCTTCGCGACCCAATCGACGCGGAGATTTTTGAGGCCGGCAAAGGGACGCTGAAAGTCGTAGCCCAGATCGCCGTGGGCTTTGACAACATCAACCGCGCAGACGCGAATCGGTACAAGATTCCGTTTACCCACACGGCCGACGTGCTGACTGAAGCAACCGCGGAATTCGCCTTCTTCATGATGGGCGCACTGTCGCGGAAGTTGTGGACTGCGGAACATCTGACCCGCGAAAATAAGTGGGACTACTGGCATCCTTATCTGCCATTTCTGGGTGACGAGGTTACCGGCAAGACGGTCGCCATCGTCGGCACAGGCCGAATCGGCCTTGCCATGATCAAGAAATGCGCAGGCTTCGACATGAATATCCTGTGCTACGACCCTGCGTATCAGAACCATGATTATGTGAAGGCGATTCAAGAAACTATGGATCTGCGCCAGGCGCGCGGCATCTCCAGGGAAAAGAACTGGATCAAGTATGTCAGCCTGGACGAAGCGCTTGCGCAGGCTGATTTTGTCAGTGTTCATGTGCCTTTGCTGCGCGAGGGCGAGAGCTCCACGCCTACCTATCATCTTTTCAACGAACGGACGCTTCGCACTGATGAAGCCAACCGCGTTTCTGGTGAACACTTCACGTGGTCCGGTAGTGGAGGAAGTGGCGCTGGCGAAGGCGCTCCGGGAAAACTGGATCGCGGGTGCGGCGTTGGATGTTTACGAAAAAGAGCCGCTGCCGAAAGATTCCCCGTTGCGCGATCCTGCGATTGAAGACCGGTGCAGGCTTTATCCCCATGTCGCGAGCGCAGGCCGCATCACCCGGCTTTCGACCGATCCCAATAAAGGGATGGCTGGGCGGACGGCGCAAGGGTTAATCGATGTGCTCGAGGGGAATTATGGGGGAGATGTCACCAAGATGCCTTATGTGGTGAATAAAGAGGCGTTTGGGAGGAGCTGATGCTCGCGGTTTGGCGGGATGAAGGTTCCGCGCAGGATCAGAGCGCATAGTGGTCCTTCGCTTCTGATCGCTTTGCTGCGCAAAGCAGTTACTCCGACTCAGGATGACAGTGGGTTCGGGCGGAAGTTATTCGGAGATGGTGTGTTCTTCGCTTTGGGCGCGCAGAACGCGGTCGACCGAATAGGGGGCGCGGCGGGTGGGCTCGTGGTAATGGCGCACCTGCATTTCGCCCAGCAGGCCTACCGCCAGCATATTCAGTCCTGCCAGCATCAGCACTGCGGTGAAAATCATCAGCGGACCGTGGTTCGCCATGATCGGGGTGTGGTGCAGAAATTTCTCCATCAGCAGCCACAAGGTCACGCTTGATCCGCCCATGATGCTCAACATCCCGAAGGTGCCGAAGAAATGCAGCGGCCTCGACAGGTAGCGCAGCAGGAAACGAATGGTGATCAGATCGAAAAATACACGGAAAGTACGCGAGATGCCGTAGTGCGAAACGCCGCGTTCGCGGTTCACGTTGTGAATCGGCACTTCACAGATGGAAGCTCCGTGCCACGAAGCCAGCGCCGGGATAAAGCGATGCAGTTCACCGTAAAGCGGAACCTGGTCCAGAATCTCGCGACGGTAGGCCTTGAAAGTGGTGCCAAAGTCGTGAATATCCACACCGCTCAGCTTGGCCATCAGCCAGTTGGCGCAGCGGGACGGGATGCGGCGAAGCCAGAAATTGTCGATGCGGTTCTTGCGCCATCCGCTGACGATGTCATAGCCCTCGGAAATTTTTTCCAGAAACAGCGGGATGTCGGCGGGATCGTGCTGCAGGTCGCCATCCATGGCGATGATGTATTCACCGCGGGCATGATCGAAGCCGGCGGCCAAAGCTGAAGTCTGGCCAAAGTTGCGGCGCAGTTTCACCACGGTGACGCGGCTGTCCACTGCGGCAATCTCGCGCAACAGTGTGGAAGCTGCGATCGGTCGAGCCGTCGTCCACGAGAACGATTTCGAAGCTTTCGCCATTCGTCTCCATGACCGCTTTGAGGCGGTCGTAGAGATCGGTGACGTTTTCCTGCTCGTTGTGCAGGGGAACAACGATGGAGTACTTTGGCATTGAAGTATTAATTATACGATTAAGACCCCCTATTTAGCGATTACTTCCGACCATTTTGTTGAGATATCGACCCCGGATGATAACCGGACAAACAGGCTAGGCCTCTCGTTCAGGAATCGACGTCGGGCGTATCTATGAACGGAGCACGGGCCTCTCGCCCGTCTGGCCGGGCGGGACGCCCGGCCTCCATGCCTTGGTCCGGTTAGAATCCTGGGCCATCCGGATACGCGGGCAGGTCCGGTGGACGCGGCGGCAGTTTTTTGGGATTGGCCTGGATTTCTTTCATGACCAGCTCAATGGCCTTTTCAGTTGGGGATCCTGTCCCTTGACCACCTGATCCGGGCGATTTTCGACGACCACGTCAGGCTGCACACCATGATTTTCAACCACCCATTTGCTGTTCAGATCGTAGCGCGCCGCCTCGGGACGCGTAATGTAGCCTCCATCCATCAGTGGTATCTGCCCGCGAATACCGCGAACTCCGCCCCAGGTGCGTTCGCCGATGAGGGGGCCGAGCTTGTAGTACTTGAAGTAATAACTGAATATGTCGCCATCGGACGCAGCATAGTGATTGGTGACGCAGGCCATTGCGCCGCTGAACACAACCGGGGGACTGTGTTGCTCTCCCAATTGCGGTTCGAGCCCATCCCCGCCAACACCCGCCGTAGCCGGTCAAAGATGAGTTGATCGACGAAGCCGCCACCGTTATAGCGGACGTCGATGATCATTCCTTCCTTGCGAATTTGCGGGAAATACTGCTTAACAAACTGGCTCAATCCCTCGCCACCCATGTCTGGCAGATAGACGTAGCCGACGCGTCCATTGGTCGCCACGTCCACTTTGCGGCGATTGCTCTCGATCCAGTTCAGCTCACGCAGGTTGAATTCGTCGGCCAGCGGCTTTACCTGCACTGTGTGAGAACCTTCCTCGGATGGCTTGGAATTGACTGTCAGCGTTACGGTTTCGTTGGCGGTATTGACGAACAATTCATAGGGATTCTGCGGAGCGCGCAACTGCCGGCCGTTCACGGCGATCAGATAGTCGCCTTCATTCACCTTGACGCCGGGTTCGGTGAGGGGAGAGCGCACCTGCGGATCCCAGTTCTGGCCGGGATAGATCTTCTTGAACCGATACATGCCGCTGGAGGCGTCAGCTTCGAAGTCCACGCCGAGCACGCCAACGTTGACCGGATGCAGATCCGGATAGTCCCCACCACCTACGTAGGTGTGGGAGTTGGAAAGTTCGCCAATCAGTTCTCCAAGAATGTAAGTGAGGCTGTAGCGGTCGGCGACAAATGGCAACAGCTGAGCGTATTTGTCGCGCATCTTTTCCCAGTCCACGCCGTTCATCGACGCTTCGAAAAAGAAGTCCCGCTCCTGCCGCCACACCTCGTTGAATATCTGCTTCCATTCTTCCGGAGGATTGATCTGAAGCTTCATTCCGGCAAGATTCAAGACTCCATCGCCTACTTTTTTCGGACCATCAGGTTTGGCGTCGACAATGCCATAGGTGTGACCATCGCGGCCTCCCTCCGCTTCATATAGAACCTTGGATCCGTCGAAGGAGAGAGCAAAGCGCTGGACCCCGTCAAGAAAAACTTTGTCCTTGCGCTCTTTCAAATCGTAAACATGAATGGCATTGGATTCGCCCGGGATCGGGCCAGACAATCCCTGGATTGGAGTCGTTGAATAATAGATAAAACCTTTGCCGGCCTGGTAGCTACTGATGACCGCAGGTTCGATCGGCAGCGCTACGATGCGCCCTTGAATGCCATCGAGATCGACGTGAAATTCTCGTGGCTTGTCTTTATTCTTATCCTTGTCCTTGTCTTTATCGTCCTTTTTCTCGCTTTCTTTATTCTTGTCAGCGTCGGGCGTTTTGGAATCTTTCTTCTTACCTTTTACGTCGGCTTTGCCCTTGTTGCCAGGCTCGGTCACCAACTCATCTTTTGCTTCTTCCTGTTTGATCTGGGTTTCATCGCTTAAGGGCAGGAAAGGTGACGTTTCGTCCTTTCGCAAAGTGACGACGTAAATGCGCGTGGTCTTGGGATTGGCAAACTCGAAATCAACGTTCCCGAGAACTTCATTGAAATCACGGTCGGAAAGAAAATAGAGATATTTGCCGTCAGGATCGAAGACGGGCGCAAAGCTGTTGGTCATGCTGGTGGTCACGGGAGTGATTTTGTTGTCCGCCAACGAATAAAGATGGACCACGGAATAGGAGTTCTCCGCGTTCTTGTCGTATGCCAGCCACTTGCTGTCGGGCGACCAGGAATAGTTCAGGATTTCGCCGTACTTCCCGCGATCGACTTCGACCTGTTTCTTCTCATTGATGTCCACGTACCAGAGCCGCGTATCCTTGTCGGACCATGCGAGCTTCTTGCTGTCGGGCGACCATGCGGGGGCGTATTTGAAGCCTTTATATCCGCTGGTGATCTGCTGCTCTTTTCCCATGCCGTCTTGCGGCGAGATGTAGAGTTCGTCTTCGCCGCTGCGGTCGGAGACGTAGACGATCCAACGCCCGTCCGGCGACCAAGCCACAGATTTTTCGCGTATGCCGGTGGTGCGAGTCAGGTTGCGAATGCTGCCTTCTTTCGCGGGGACGGTGAAAACATCTCCGCGAGCGCCAAATACCGCGCGCTTCCCTTCCGGCGAAATGTCGAAGTCGCGTGATGTTTTTAGCCGCGCTGACCCAGCGCCTGATGCTTTGGTCGCGGTCACCAGGCAGGAAGATGGTTAACTTCTTCGGTTGTTTCGATTGCAGATCAAAGGTGTAGAGATAGCCCCCATTCTCGAAAACAATAGAGTCCGGACCCAGGCTCGGCCACATCACGTCAAAGTCAGTGAAGTGCGTGACCTGTTCGATCTGTTTGCTTCCCAGATCGTAAGTGTAAAGATTTAGATGATGCTCGGCACCGCGATCTGAAGTGAAATAGATGGTGTCGCCGTGCCACATGGGAAAAGTGTCAGTCCAGTCGGTGTGAGGCACATCTTCGGCGGTGTTGTTCTTGAGATCGTAAATGGAAATGGATTGTGCCAGACCTCCGGTGTATCGCTTCCAGGTACGAAAGTTGCGGAAAATCTGGTTGTAAGCGATCTTTGTGCCGTCGGCTGAGAATGAGGTGAGGCCACCCTCTTCGACTGGCAACGCCTGTGGGAGACCGCCGTCAATGCTCACGCTGAATTGGCGCTTGGTCCAGCCATTGGAAGCATCGCTGCGCGAAAGAAAGACAATGCGCTTGCTGTCCGGCGTCCAGGTCAGCACTTCGTTGTGTACTCCCATGCGATCGCTGAGCGGAACTGCCGAGCCCTGAAAATATGTCAATTGCCGAGGCTGACCGCCCTGGGACGGCATTACATAGACGTTAAAATTGCCGTCATATTGTCCGGTGAAGGCAATCCATTTCCCGTCGGGTGAAAACTTCGGGAACAATTCTCGCCCCGGATCAGAGGTAATGCGATGGGCGTCACCGCCCGAACTAGACGAGAGCCAAAGATCGCCGCCGTACATGAAAACAATCTTGTCCTTGTAAATGTCGGGAAAGCGCATCAGACGGCCTTCCTGCATTTCCTGGCCAAACCCCGCACAGGCTAAAAAGACAATCCATAGCAACGGCAAACTCTTGCAATAAGACATCAGGGCTCCTTCTTGATGCAGTTCGGGTTGAAGCAGTTCCAAAGGCGGGACACTGAACGGATTTCCGTGAAGAGTAAAACGTGTGATTGTATCAGCTTTAACAGTTTGCGAATCACTCGCTGTCATCCGCTGTTTTGACGGGCAGGACGCCAAAAAGAAAGCAACAGGCTGCGACAACCGGTGTTGACCGATCGCCTATAATTCCGCTGCCGAATCGGCCACCGCCGCAGGAGAATAATTTGCTCAAGATAAAGTCAGCACTTGTCAGTAGTGCAGTGCCGTCTCGACGGCGATTCTTGCAAACTGGCCTCGTCGGGGCAGCGGGCGCCACTGTGCTCCCCGCTTTGGCTGGCGTTCGCAGTAAGGCGGCTTACGTGCCGGCAAACCCGGAGGTTGGTGGATTCGAGCTTGAGCGAAGCGACCATTGCAGACTTACAGGCAGGAATGGCGTCTGGAAAATTTACAGCGCATTCCTTGACGGAAAAATATCTCGCGCGGATCGAACAAGTCGACCGCAAGGGACCGGCGGTGAACAGCGTAATCGAACTCAATCCTGACGCCCTCGCGATTGCAGAAGCACTTGATAAGGAGCATAAAGCGAAGGGCGCGCGCGGTCCGTTGCACGGAATTCCGGTGCTGATCAAGGACAATATCGACACCGCCGACCGGATGCAGACCACCGCAGGGTCGCTGGCACTGATGGGATCGCATCCGGCCCGGGATTCGTTTGTGGCGCAGAGGCTGCGCGAGGCCGGCGCCGTCATACTCGGCAAGACCAATCTGAGCGAGTGGGCGAACATTCGCTCCAGCCACTCAATCAGCGGATGGAGCGGGCGCGGCGGACTGACCAGAAATCCTTACGCG
This sequence comes from Terriglobia bacterium, assembly GCA_963765715.1. Lineage (GTDB taxonomy): Bacteria > Acidobacteriota > Terriglobia > Terriglobales > Acidobacteriaceae > JAIQFF01. Next base: position 136,670 of record CAVXXN010000004.1, on the reverse strand, counting down.
CTCGATCGCAATCCCTGCGGCTCGAGTTCCGGCTCGGGTGCCGCGGTAGCGTCCAGTTTCTGCGCGGTGGCGGTTGGCACCGAGACCGATGGCTCAGTCGTGTGCCCGTCGTCGGCGAACGGAATTGTCGGGCTTAAACCGACTCTAGGCTTGGTCAGCCGCGCCGGCATTATTCCGATCGCGCATAGCCAGGACACGGCCGGGCCCATGGCGCGCACGGTTCGCGACGCCGCCATCCTGCTCGGCTGCGCTGGCTGGAGCCGATCCGCGCGATACCGCAACCTCCGCCAATGCCGGCAAAGTCGAAGCCGATTACACCCGCTTTCTTGATCCCAATGGTCTGCGCGGAGCGCGCATTGGCGTGGCTCGCAAATATTTCGGCTTCAGCGATTCCGTGGACGATCTGATGAACAACGTCATGGAGGAGATGAAGCGGCAGGGCGCTGTTCTGGTGGATCCCGCCGATCTGGAGTCGTTCGGCAAATTCGACGATACCGAATTTACCGTTCTGCTGTACGAGTTGAAAGCCGATCTGAATGCTTACCTGGCGGCGCGCCTGACGCCCCGGTGCACTCGCTGAAGGAGATTATCGATTTCAACGAGCGCAACAAGGGTGAAGAGATGCCCTATTTCGCCCAGGATACATTCATCAAGGCCGAGGCCAAAGGACCGCTTAGCAGCAAGGAATATCTGGACGCTCTGGAAGCGAATCACCGGCTCTCGCGCGCTGAAGGCATCGATGCCCTCATGGACAAATTTCATCTGGATGCGATCATGGCACCGACGGCGGGTCCGGCATGGCTGACCGACCTCATCAACGGAGATCACTCAGGCGGGGGCAGTTCGAGTGCGGCGGCTGTAGCGGGATATCCGGATATTACCGTTCCGGCGGGGTACATCGCGGGTATGCCGGTGGGCGTTTCATTTTTTGGAAGGGCGTGGAGCGAGCCTGCCCTGTTGAAGATCGCATATGGGTTTGAGCAGGCGACCAGAGTCAGAAAGACGCCACGCTTTCTCCCCACGGTTACCGCAAAATCGTGAAGGAATTGTGGAGTTATTACATTTGGCTCACATCTGCAAGGTGTGCTGTTTGAGACATTAATGAACAGGCTCCAGGGCGCAGACTTGTGGTGCCGCAATTTTGTAGAGCGGACACTCTGAATCTGGAGACCCACCACATGTACCAAGTACGTGGTTACATCGCGTCGCTATTCCTGACCGCCGTTATTGCCGCGCCAGTGTCAATGATGGCCGCTCCTGTACCTCCACAAGCAGGCGTTCAGGTGCGAATCTACGACAAGAGTCACAAGGACTATCACAACTGGGATGACAACGAGAATCGCAGCTGGAACCAGTTCCTTTCAGAAAACCACAGAAAGTCGCACGAATATACAAAGTCCCATAAGAAAGAGCAGCAGGAATACTGGAACTGGCGTCATTCTCATCCGGATCATAACTAAGTACTCACCACACTAAGAATCAAGACCGGAAAGAGCACGTCCCCGTCCGTAAGTTTGCGAACGGGGACTGCCAGCGAAGGCGCGCCCAAGAACAAACTGGTGGCCTTGGCGTGAGTCGAACGAATGTGTAGTTCTCGGTGGCACGGTCAATCAATGATCGCGATCGCGTCAACTTCGATCAGGTAGCCGGGGGACAGCGCCGCTACGCCGAGCACCACGTCCGCTGGCTTGTGATCTCCGAACAGCGCTATCCGGGCCCTCTCAATAATCGGCAAGCATTCGTCGCGTTTGTAATTGACGACGTAGATTGTGATCCTGGTGACCTGCGCAGGCCGCGCACCGGCGGCAGCAAGTGCTCGGCCGAGATTGCCAAACACCTGGCGCGCCTGAGCAGCAAAATCACCGGTGCCAACGAGCTTGCCATCTATGTCTTCGGGCTCCTGGCCCGAGACGAATACCATCTTGCTTCCCGTCGCAACGACGACTTGGGAGTACGTTTGGGGAGTAGGCAGATCCTTGGGATTGATGCATTCGAGCGTCATTGATTAGGTCTCCTGCTATGGTTAAATTCCAACTTTCCAAGAGGCGCGTAAATCCAGTCCAACGACAGATGCTGGTAGACCTCCAGGCTTTTTTTTGCTTTCGCAGCCGGAAATTCGTTGGGTCTGTGCGTCGGGATTAGCTGGTGGCCCCGGCGTGAGTCGAACACGCGACCTTCGGTTTAGGAAACCGCTGCTCTATCCATCTGAGCTACGGGGCCATTGCGACGTAGCCCATTATGCCATGTCGGTTTAGAGAGGCAGGAAGCGGATAGGCCTGGGCCCTGGCTTGCCCCTGGGTGTCTGATTACGGTTGGGGAAAGTTGTCGTCGAGTCTCACAATTTTTTAGCCAACCGTCTGGATGTAATCAGCTTGCAGAAACACCAAGAAACATCTGCTTCACAATTGCTTCGATCCTGGCAGCCATCTGTTCAGCGGGAATGCGGTCGGGAGTCTGGAACCACCGGCGCGCGGCTCCAAAGACGGCCCAGGCCGCGGTGGTGGCCATCAGTTCCGCATCGGCACCAGGGACCATCCCATGACGGGCAAGGCCTTCCTTGAACATGCCCTCGACGACCGGGATGATGGAACCCTCGAGCGGTATCCGAGCCAACTCGGTGGGGCAGCTTGTGGATTCTGCTAGATAGTCGCAGACGCCGAGTGCAATGGCGCGCAGCGCTTGGTCGCAATTGGTAAAAGAGACGCCACGTCGCTCCATCAGCTCGCGGAACCGGACGTCCGTCATAGCTCGCAGCAGAGCATCTTTATCCGGGTAGTGGAGGTAGAAGGTAGCCCGGTTTAAGGTGGCCTCAGCAGCGATCTCCTGGATGGAAATATCCTCAAAGCTCTTTTTAGTCAGTAGCTTGGCCAGAGCCTCCATCAGCATGCGGCGACTACGCCGGATCCTCGGATCCGTGATTTGGGCAGCGCAGTTCTCTTGGAGATCCTGGGCCATTTCACTTCAAAGTATATCGCTTTCTGCAAGAAATAATAAGTTAAACGACAACTGTTGATTTATCTGAATCGTCATATGTTGCTTATACATCATATGTCGTATAGGAGAATTGACACCATGTCTACACTTCTTCACATCGATTCGAGCCCGCTGTACGGGCGGTCCGTTTCGCGACAGCTCACTGGTGCGTTCGTTACACAGTGGAAGTCTTCTCACCCGGATGGAACTGTTATTTACCGCGACCTAAACGCAACGCCAATCCCCCCAATCAGCGCCGGATGGGTGGGAGCAGCATATACCCCGGAAACAGCACGCACTCCACAGCAAAAGGAGTTGCTTACGCTTTCGGATTCCTTGCTTGCCGAACTCGAGCAGGCCGATGAGTACGTAATCGGCGTGCCAATGCATAACTTCGGTGTGCCCTCCGTACTCAAGCTCTGGATCGACCAGATTGCGCGTGTCGGCAGGACCTTTTCGTACGCCGACGGAACGTCAAAGGGCCTGATCGCTCGCAAGAAGGCAACTTTCATCATCGCGACTGGTGGAATTTACGATGCTCAGACGCAAATGGCTTCGTTCAATTTCGTGGAACCATACCTGCGATCAGTCTTCGGCTTCCTCGGGGTGACGGATGCAACCTTCCTCACTGCAGGCGGAACCGGCGTGCTCAATCAGGGGCACGACCGCGACGCGTTCCTTGCGCCTCATCTTCAGGCCGTGCAGACGCAGGCACAGATTGTCCAGGGAGGCCGCGCATGAAGATTGCTTCGATTGTTGCTCGCTACCTGCTGGGGCTGATGTTTACGGTCTTTGGGCTGAACGGGTTTTTTACATTTTATCCCCCAGCCGCCACCGCCGAATCCACTGGCAATCCAGTTCCTTGTTGTGGCCAGCGCCTCACACTTTGCAGCGTTCTTCTTCGCGTTACAGGTGCTCGGAGGACTGTTGCTGCTCTCTGGCTTATTTGTCCCGCTCGCGCTGACACTGCTTGCCGCGGAGCTCTACAACATCCTAGCGTTTCACCTGACGATGGCACCGGGCAGCATCGCGCCCGCGCTGGTCGCTTGCGTGTGCTGGATTCTGGTCTTCATGCAGTACCGCAAAAACTTCTATGGCATCTTCAAAGCGAAGGGCGCGACACAGGCATAACTTGCTCGCAGCATGAGGGACGCGGTCTCTCATGCTGCGAAGTGCTGGTGCGTTCCAGGTGAGGGATTATTTAGCGTCAGCAACAGTTCTCTTGAGATTATGCGCCATCATGACTGCTGTCAGCAGTCATCGATCGAAGCCATTACCGCGATTGGAAGAAAAAGCAGAGCGCCGAGTGCTCATCGGCATCAAAAGCCTTCTACGTCTTGAAAGCATATGTCGAAGAAGAAGGTGCTGATTGTGGACGATAGCGCGGTGGTACGGCGAGCGGTACGCCGCATCTTCGATTCGCACCCGCAATTCGAGGTCTGCGGCGAGGCTGGGCACGGACGCGAAGCCTTAGAAAAGGCCTCTGATCTCCAGCCCGATCTGATCGTCCTGGATTTGTGGATGCCGGTGATGAACGGGCTGGAAGCAGCGCCATTGCTCATGAACATCTTGCCCCATGTCTGCATTATTTTGTTCACTTCGTACGAAGACGCTGAAGTGCGCCGCCTCTCACGCCGCGTCGGTGTTCATGCACTAGTCCCGAAGAGCAAGGCTGCAACTCAACTGGTATCGCAGGCTCACGCATTGCTGCACTTGGACAGGGCAGCGTAAATGTTCTATGACGCAAACATCCCGCCGAATTGTGATCACTCGGAAAGATGTTTTAAGAATCGGACATGCCGTGAGTATTTTAGAAGTATGTAATGCTGGATGTTTCGTTGTCCCTTGGGATTTCGCGTCCCTCCCTAACCTTTAAGCAATATGTTGGCTCAGTGGTGAGAGTCAGGCGTTTGCTTCAGTTGTTCCGCCCATTGGGTCTTGATGCCTTCGGTCGCTTTGTCCAAGCGAGCTTTCGCCCTGCCTGCGTGCCCAAGCATCAGCTGCATGCGTTTCGGTCCGAGGACCACAAATGCCAGTGCCATTCCGATGATTAATTCTGCGCCCATCATTCACCCATGCCCATCTTCACCTGCACCATCATTTGCACCTGCCATGCAACTCCGATCACGACTGCTCATCAACAATTACCTTTGCGGCTCTCGCGGCGTTCTCTTCTTTCGGGTTCATGGCTTCCTTGAAGCCTCGAATTCCGTCGCCGATTCCCTTTCCCAACTCCGGCAGTTTTTTCGGTCCGAATACCAGCAAAGCAATTCCGAAGATCACCAGCAGATGCATTGGCTGAAACAATCCTTCAAACATGAAATCTCCTTTTTGTTCCCGTTTGTTCCCTGACGGAACTGTTGTCTCCTCGACCAGCCCATCCTCCGCCGAAGCGAAAGATGGGCCCGGTCCGGGGGAGATTCTACTTAATGGTGCCGTTCAGTCCGGCGGGAAAGAATCCTCCGCTGCCTTTGCCGCCGGCGTAAACGATGGAGAGTACCTGGGCGGTGGTGCGGCTGAACGCGATAGTGTTGGAGTCGGCGTCCACAATTGTGGAGGCTGACCCGATTGAGTTGGTAACGACGCCCAGACCGACGTCGTCATTGTTTGTGCCGTCGAGCGCGGCGCGGGCGGTAGAAATCTTGGTCGCGATTGCGTTGATACCTAAACCTGGGTTGGCAGCGTCCACTCCGTAAAGGACTGTCCGAATCAATCCGGCATGGTAGGCTTCGACCGCGAGAATCCCTGCCGCAGCGTCCAGGATAGTCGCCGAGCTGATTAGACCCGCTGCTCCGTGGTAGGCGGTGACGCCGACATCCTCGAACACATACGAGCCGAGCAGGAAGTTGATCTCGTTGGCAAACGGATCGAATGAAGGTCCGATGCCCGCCGCAACCGCGAGGCCGTTGAAGCTGTTCAGCAGGTCGACAGCAGGTTGCGCCACCGCGGCTGAGCCGAGAGCGTTGCGCAGGAATGAAACATGCTTGCGCTCTTCCGTGGCAATCTCCTCCGCGTACGATTGAAAGGCTGGAGTGGCGAATGTCACCTGGGCACTCGCTGCTGAACCTCCCTTCACAGTGACGCTGCCCTGGGTTCCGGTGCCAGCGACTCCGATGCCCATCTGATCGATCGTCATACCCGAAGCTGCAATGGTGTAGTACTCCGCCTCGAGATATTCCAGATTGAGAGCGAAGTTCAAAATGTCGTTGTCCGTGACTGCAGTTTGCGCTTTGGCAATTCTGGCGAATGCCAGACCGGCGAGGGCCGTGCCACCAAGGCGGATGAGAGAACGGCGATTGGAAATAATCGAATCCAATATCTGGGTTTCAGTGCGGGGCACGTCTTGATTTTTGTCTTTGATTTCCATGATTTTTATCCTTAGGCAGCAGTCGCTTTAATGGTGCCGTTCAGTCCATTGGGGAAGAAACCGCCACTGGTGACCACACCGGCCCCAGCCGCGTAAACAATGTGCAGCACCTGGTCAGTGGTTCGCTCGAATGCAATCGCATTCGTGGTATCCGCCGCCACGATGGTGGTCGCGCTAAGCATGGTCTCGTTTCCACCACCCAAAGTTGCCCGCAAAGTGGATACCTTGTTGGCATCGCCGAGATAAGGCGCCGATGGATCAGCGATGGAACCCGCAATGATAAGAGTTCGGATCTCAGCCGCGTGATAAGCCTCCACCGCCATAATTCCGGCGGCTGCTCCAAGATTCGTTTTGTCCTTTAACAGGCCAGCTGCGCCGTGATATGCGGTCACGCCGACGTCCTCGAAAACGAATGCACCCACCAGGAAACTGTTCGAATCCGCGAAGGGATTGAAGGCGCTGCCAATGCCCGCAGCCGTCGCCAGCCCGTTAAAGCTGTTGGTCAGGTCGATGGCGGGACGGCTCACCGCCGCGGCTCCGAGCGCCTGGCGAAGGAAGCGTACGTGATTCAACTCATCCTGGGCGATTTCAAACGCATACTGTTGCAAGGTTGCCGTGGGAAACGTAACCATTGCTCCACCTGTCACAGTGCCGGCGCCTGTTCCCGAATCGGCAGCCGAGAGTCCCTGACCGGTAGTTGCACGCAGGTAGAACTCGGCCTCGAGATATTCCAGATTGAGAGCGAAGTTAAGGATGTCCGCATCTGTGATACCCGCGGGCGTCGGGGTGGGGGTTGGGGTTGGTTTAGGACTACTACTGCCGCCACAAGCTACAAGCGTCGCGGTTGCGCCGGCGGCACCCACACCTGCGATGAAACTTCGTCGCGAGTGTGCTTTGTTGATCAGTTCGGTCAATTTGTCCATTCAGACACTCTTCCAGAAAAGGATTGTGATCAATCTCTTCTGTGTACGGGGAAGGTGTGAAGAATGGATTTAAACTTACGGAAGTATTTCACTGTAGGGACAATCCTGTAGGGAAAAGGCCGCGATACTCTCAATCGCGAATTTTGGGCTGAGAGGACCCCGAAACGGACCTCGACCACATAGTCACGTCCGGCCCGTACCGCACCACGGTATTTGCGAGCATCTCCGCGTCATGGCCAAATTTCGACGGAACGCGGGGCTTCGCAGTCAGGTTCTTTGCAAGTGGACGGTAGTGAATAATGAGATCATCGCCAACGTCGTCGGCACCGGTTCCATCCGTCGACTGGCGAGACTTCCCTGCCACAGCGGATTCCTGTGAAGCTGCCAATACTCCTGGCAAAGGTCCGGTAAGCTGCGAATCCGAGCGATCGAGCATTCCCGATAGTAGTGATGTGCGGCCCGGAAGGGCTGAGAGGCGATGGATCGACGTACCCACCATCGCGCAGAAAACCATAGCGACTGAGAACGCCTCAACTCTCTTCCATAGCGTCCGCCTGGTGATTTTGGTGACGGTTCTTGCGCTACGCATCGCTCCGGAAAGTCGAAACGATGGAGAGCGCTTCTGAACGATCGCCCCTCGTGTGAATGGAATCAGATTGGCAGGGGGGAGGTGCTTCATCGGGGACCGATGATCTTGCGATTGAAGTATGAAGGCTGCGGCCAACAGGCGCTGAAAGCTGTCCGCGTCCAGACTAGGCTTGCTGCGCTCTTTCCCGGCTTCGTGATTCACGTTTCGACCTGTTCCCACCGACACGGCGGGTAGTTGACAACATACAGCGAACTATTGGCAGTGCAATCAGGTGTTCTGCTGAGTTACTGTTCTGACAACTCTGCACAATCTAGGCAGCTAATCATATCGTAATTCCCTACCGCCACCTATTCGACCGGCAACTGCAAAACTTTTCATCCTTGTCCCAAAAAGGCCGCCCATGGCTAATTCTGGCCGGTCGCGATCCCATCCAAACGTGCCATGTCGCCGGTGTCGAACTTGTACAGGCTCAACTCCAGTGAACTCACGTGCCTTCAGGTCTCGCTCAGGTTTCGCCGTCCGCCAGAACCCCTTCGCGCCAGATGCACGTTCGCTTTGATGGCAGATTCAACCAAGTCGTCTGCTTCGCGTATTTCATGGATGCTGCTTCGGAAGAACAAGAACGGTAGCACTCCGGAATCGCCGGGTCAAAGATGCATCGAGGAAATCTCAGCCTTTTCTATTCCAACAAAGGTGGAGATGGGTGGTGCCACGAGTAGATCGTTCTTCCGACAAGCCGAGTCGGAAAACCGACTGAACCATTTATTTTTGACCGGAGGCGTTGATTTGCTGGCAGGATGTATTGCCTTCCCCTCTAACGAGGCCCTGTTTATCCCTGTAATGGGGACGCCGGGCCTCTTTAGCAACCCCTTGCCAAAGAAGATATCCCACTGGACGAGCGGATAGTTACCTTCAGACGATGGACCACGAGGACTATTGGCGGGCGAGATCGCGGATCTGGTTCAAGTATTCCACGTAGATCGGGATGGGAATGTCGGGTGAATCGCCGTCGTTGAGGAAATGCGACAGCCTGATTTCCACAGGAATTGAGCTGATCACCTCACGGAACCGCGGCATCTGCAGATACTTCACCTTCCAGATTTCCAGCATCAGGGACCGAAAGTCTTCGCTGATGAAATCGATTTTCCTTCCACCCAAATAAATGCCGTCGAAGTGATATTCCGCCAATGTCTTTCGCACGGCATCATCTGCGGGGGAAAAAACGTAGACCAATTGAAACAAATCGGCGAGGTCGCCCCAGATGACTTTTTCCTCAAATGCAGCGAAGCGGAAAGGGACGGCACCGCGTTGCTGCGTCAGTCGTGCGCGATCGCCTGGATGAAGGTCGTGCGTAGCCAGTTGGGCGCGAAACCAGCGCAGCCGGTCCGGGGCGAGGTTGTGCCGCAAGAATTCCACCGCGTAGGCATTCGGTAAATAGATTTTGGGATCGGCGTCCAGGCGCGCCAGCCAGGGGCTCCAGTCTCTCTGGCTCAGAACATCGAGCAGGTTCGTCAGGTCTGCCATGGTGGTGTCCGGGTGATATTTCATCGCTTGCCAGAAGTGTTCGGTAGAATCGTAAGTTGCTCCGTACAGATGGATGCCTTCTTCGATCGGATACCAGTTCGAAAGGACGCGCGCCGGGATTGACGGTGCGGCACTCCAGCAATTGAGCGAGTGCTGCCATTTCTCCTGCACTGCAAGAAACGCCTCAGCATAACCGGGCGGCACGAATTCCTTCACAAGCCCGAGTGCATCGCGGAGTTCCTTGCTGGTATGGGTGATCAGCGTTTCGAGCGGGCGTTCGTCGGTCATCGAGATAATCCGGCTCTCTATTCCCCGCCGTAACGAGTCTCGCGCCAGATCCTTCAGGACGGCGTCGCCCGGCCCGCCATTTGTCTTCCAGCGACGGGTTTGGGAATCAATGTACGGAAATAGCTCGGAAAGCGATTTGAATTCAATAAACCCGTGAAGAGCAAAGGTGACGGGGTGGCCGTCCTTCACAATTTTTGTAGAGGGTGTGACAAGAGCCTGGAGTGAAATTTGTTGAGCCTGGAGCGTCGGGCTCATGACCGCTGCAATGAGAACCTGGCCGATCAATGCAACGAGAACGCTTTGCTTTCGGGAAGCAATTTTCATGTCATCGCTCGAGCATCGTTGTCATCGACCATCATTGATTCTCAACTTCTTCGGCGGTTCAATTGCGCTTCCTTGTGAGCGGTCAGTCTCAGGTAGAGCATATAGAACACGATTCCAAGATTGATCAGCAGCACTGCCACATGAATCGGAGTCGGGCGCCTCACCAATTCATAGGCTTCAAACGGGACATACAGCGCTCCCGAGATCAGTGCGAACCATTCCGCCCATCCTCGAGCACGCCACAGCCCATAGGCTTCAACGAAACGGACGATGGAGTACGAGGCCGCACCCGCGGCCATGGCCCATAATTTCCTGTCGGTGAGATTGTCCGCCAGATTCAGGAAGACTTGTGCGGAACGATGGCGGTCGGGATTGACGTGAAGAAAATGGAGCAGCGCCTCTGCTACGTCCCATGCGTCCTTGTGAACCAGCGAAACTGCGCCGAAGCCAAGCAACAGGACGATCACCCCCTTGGCCAGTTCTAGCGATGCGACGGCGCGAAGCGCCGCCACCCGGCGATGATGCTCTGCCGCTTTGGCGTGCTCCACGATCACTGTGGCTACTTTTTTCATACGAAGTTCAGGAAAAGACGTCTGCTATTGCCCTGGCTGCAACAGAAGCTGCTCGGCTGGCGAAAATACTCTACCCCGGATAAGCATGGTACTTGTCAAAGAAGTCAGTCCCGAAGCCGCGAAAATCATGGCCAGCACCACGAACTGATAGATGGCCGCATACACGGGGCGGGCGCCGGAGAGTAACATGCCCGCCATCAAACCGGGAATCCATACGATGCCCAAAGACCGTAACGAGTCTATTGCGGGAATCAAGCTGGCCTCGAAAGAAGCCTGAACGTACGGCGCAACGCTGGTCCGGGCGTCGGCTCCCAGAGCGAGCGCGGTTTCTATTTCGCCTGCGTGAGTCAAGCACGTCGGAGCGAAAGCGGTTCAGCGCCAAGCCGTTGGTGTTCATGGCATTCGCGATCAACATGCTGCCAACCGGGACCAGTGACGTGATGCCCGGTATCGATCACTCCCAGCAAGGTCATCAGCGCAATCACCGAACCGGCCCCCAGGGCGATCGACCAGGCGGATACGCGAAATGCGTCGGGCATTCCCTTAGCGCGGCGCGCCGAGGTCGCGCCCGCGGCCACGATCATTCCTGCCAGAAGAAGTCCACTAGTCCAACGGGGAGCGCGCAGCAGAACCACGAGGATCGAGCCCACGGCAATGATCTGCACCAACCCTCGAACCATCGCAATCAAAGTTTCCGCTTCCAGGTGGATCTGGCGCCGGCGCGCCAGTAGTACGACGATCAATGCAGCAAGGGCGGCTATCCCGGCTTGGGCAAGTCCCAATTGCAGTTGGGTGTGAAAAAAGAGCTTAAGCATGCAGGACCTCGTCGACTAAACCATCGCGCACAATCCGTCCCGAGTTGAGCAGCAGCGCCCGCTTGGCCAACCGCGACGCCTGCGCAAGATCATGTGTGACCACTACGCAAGTCAGTCCCTGTTCGCGCACAACCCTTTGGATGGACGCTTCAACCTCGAGTTTCGCGGCCTCGTCCAACGCGGAGGTAGGTTCGTCGAGCAGAAGCACGACTGGCGAGTTGGCCAGAGTGCGGGCCACGGATACCCGCTGCGCCTCGCCTCCGGACAGTTTGGCAACGTTGCGGTCGGCGTAACCCTTCAGACCGACGTCGCTCAGCAATTCTTCAATCACAGCTTTGCGGTAGGGTCTCTCCCGCTGCGCCGGGCCGAATTGGAGGTTCTCCGCCACCGTACCCGGGAAAAGATAAGGCTGCTGTGTCACCATCCCGAGTTTGCGGCGCAACTCACGCGGCTCAGATTGCGGTAGTCGGTGCCTTCGACAAATACAGTGCCCTGAGTCGGCTCATCGAGACGGTTCAGCAATCGCAGGAGCGAAGTCTTGCCCGAGCCGCTGGGGCCGGTGATGGCAAGCACTTCTCCCTTTTTCAGTTCGAAACTTGCATCCTCAACCAGGATCTTGCCGTGGACAGCCCGGCCCAGATGCTCGGCTCGCAGAATGGTCAGATCGGAGTTTGCGGGAACATTCACTGTGTCCGCCAGAGGTTTTTGCAGCGTTGGCATCGGGATGGCGGCGGCTACGCTGTTTGCTGACGCACATCGGCGCGTAAGTTCCTTGACGATCTCTCGCGCGGCTTTGCGGGCGGCTTCTTCTTCGTTGACGCCGAACGAAATAGCGCCGACGCGGGCGTGGCCTCCGCCGCCGTAGCGCTCGCAAACCTTGGCCAGGTTGACCGTCGGCTCCGAAGGCGCCCAGGGATTTGATCCTACCGAAACCTTCACACGGAAGCTGCTCTTGCTAAGGCCAACGCTGTAGATCGATTCCGGATGCAGATAATAAGGCACGAATTTGTTGTATCCCTCGAGGTCCTGATCGGTGATGTCGAAAAACAGTGTGCGCGTCTTTGGATTCGGTGCGCTCCCGCAACACCGCGATCGAGCGCTGATGGCGTTCGAGCAATGGCGGCAAGCAGCGGCGCCACGAAAGGCTCTTCCAGGATTTCACCCAGAGGCTTAGTAGCCAGCAGCGGGATGAGCCGCGGCACGAAGCTGTAGTCCTGGGCCGATTCGATCACCATGGTCAGCTTCATGGCCGGCGCCTTCATTTCGACCGCGGTTTTGGCGTCCGGATACATGGCGCCATCGACGATATCGGTCCAATGGACGAGTCGGCCACAGGAGCAGGATCGAAGCCGAAGCGCTGTTCGGCGATGGTGGCAATAAAGCTGGTGCAGGACTTGAAATCGGGATCGTAGAACTTGCGGTTGCTCTGGTCCTGCTCGAAATGGGCCGCGTCCTCCGGCGTCAGAAATGCGCTCAGGTGATGATCGAACCACCAGGTGATTTTGGGCGAACTGGAATACTTGAAGTCCACGATGGCGTTTTCGTCGCCGTCGAAGTGGCTTCTCGTCAAACAATGCGCCGGCGCGGTGCAGCAGCCCGGAAAAAACGAACTGACGTCGTTGCGGATGCGCTCCCGGTAAAAACGCGAAAAAAGCGCGGCCGAAGATGCCCCGTCAAAACACTTGTCGTGATAGAAGACCCGAACTTTCAATCCTGTTCCTTAAAGAAATACCTGGCTTGATGGTCCAGAAATACGCTCTTGCACCCGGATCGCCGGAACGCACTTGCGAACTGGCAAGCTAATAGGAATGACATCCCGAAGAAGCCCTGTCAAGGGAAGGAGATTGAACCGGCCTCCGCGCTTCTGGCGCGGCGGAGGCCGATGATTCGCGAAGGGCCGGCACAATGTGATCGCCGGGAGCCTTGAACTAGACGGCGTTGGCCTGCTTCTCTGCCAGGTCGCCAATTATCGGAAGCTTGAACATTAGCCCCTGATTGGCCTTGATCAAGAGAATGATCCAGATGATGAACGATCCCAGCCATATGATCATGTGCAGCGGGAAAGTAATAAAGATCAATCCTGGAACGAAGCCAATGATGGTGAGCCCGATCCAGATCGCGATCATGGCGACACTGAAGAAAATCATTTGAAACGCATGGAAGCGCACAAATTTGCTCTTGTTGTACGGCTCCATGACCAGAAAGATGATCGCCGGAATGATCGTGATGTAACACAGCATACCCACGACGTTGTCGGCCATTCCACCCGTTGTCCCCATGGCCGCCGCCGGCGGCGCCGCCGCAGTCCGACTGCTGCAGGCTGCGCACATCGTAGTGCCGTCTGCTATCTGCGTTCCACATCCGCTACAAAAAGCCATTGATTTCCCCCGTACTGCCAGTTTGCCCCAATGAAGTCCAGACTGTGAGCCGCCCGGTACCCGAACGGCGAAAGTTACCAGAATCAGGGGTTCAAGGCAAACAGAATCGCACGGCGGCTGGATTGGCAGGTGTATTCGTCGCACTGTCAGTGGATTAGGAGCGGGTGGTTAGTGGACTTTTAAACAGTCCGCTGTCCGTCGCCAGACAGAGCCTTCCGTATCAATGCGATCCGGAGGTCTGATTGGCTGGCAGACCGGTGCAAGATCTTGCGCACGGTATTCTTCCCCGCCAGGGGTTCGGTGACACCCTTTGTGGCCTTGGATCTTTAGCATCGGCACGGAGTCAAGCACTGAACAAAAGGACAATCCCTTAACTCGTCCTGACCGGTCTGTTGTCCACCAAGAATGGAGAATTTGTCTTGCCGCGTCGCCGCGCCATAGAATCCAGGTTGCAGGATCGACAACCGACCCATGGCATCCAGCACAACTCCAGTGATTGCGGCTCGGAGCGGGCGAACCGTAGTACGCATCGTTATGTTGGTTGTGGTCGTTATCCTGCTCGCCGTCTTTGGCGGACTGGGATGGTTCTATTCGATAGCTCATTCCGCCCTGCCCCAACTGGATGGCAGCGTCGAAGTTTCCGGACTTACCGAACGCGTCACTGTAAGCCGGGACGCTCACGGCGTTCCCACCATCGATGCCGCCAGCCTCAACGATCTGTTTTTTGCTCAGGGATACGTCACCGCACAAGACCGGCTCTGGCAAATGGATATCATGCGGCGTTTCGCCGCGGGCGAAATTTCTGAAATCCTGGGAGCTGACTTTCTCAATCATGATCGCGAGCAGAGGATTCTGGGGCTGAGGGTAGCCGCGCGGAAGGCATTGGATGTTTCGTCACCCGAGACTCGGACCCACTTCACTTCTTATGCGCGGGGTGTAAATGCATTCATTCAGTCTCATCGCGACCGATTGCCACTGGAATTTCGCATACTGCGTTATTCCCCACGCCCATGGTCGGAGGAAGATTCGACGCTGATCGCGGCCCAGATGGTCAAGGATCTGAACCACTATCCGGCTGCTGACGCCCTGGATCGCGAGAAGATTCTGGCCAAGCTTGGACCAGAGTTGACGGCGGATTTGTATGTGAACTCGTCCTGGCATGACAGACCGCCGACGGTTGCACGTCCGGGACTGGAACGCGGAACTGAGAATGAAAATGAGAAGGAAGACGATGAGCGCGACAAACGCTCTCCGCTAAACAGTTCCGTTGCGGTGCAAACGCTAAGACAGGAGCTTGAAGATCTCACTCGAGCTTTGAAACCAGGACTGGACGACGACGCACGGTTGGTCGTCGGCTCCAACGATTGGGTAGTTTCGGGCGCTCATACGGTTTCAGGGAAACCGTTACTCTCGAATGATATGCATCTGGGTCACCAGATGCCCAACCTTTGGTATGAGGCGCATCTACGGTGTGGCAACTTCGACGCCGCCGGTGTCACGCTACCCGGAATGCCTTACGTGATCGTGGGGCATAACCAGCGCATTGCGTGGGGTTTCACCAATGTCGGTCCGACCGCGGAGGATGTTTATGTCGAAACTTTCAACCCGAGCGGCCAGTATCTGACACCCGAGGGATGGAAGACGCCCGAGCAGCGCCGTGAAGTGATTCACGTCAAAAGCAGGAATGACGTGATCGTGGATGTGGCCCTAACCCGCCATGGACCGATCATTACCGATCTCGTGCCTGGCGAAACGCGCAGACTTGCGTTGCGTTGGACCCTCTACGATGGCACGCGAAATCCCTTCTTTGAAGTGGATTCGGCACAGAACTGGGAACAGTTCCGGCATGCATTTTCGTCCTTCGATGCTCCCGGGCAGAATGTCGTGTTCGCTGATGTCGACGGCAACATCGGCTATCAGGCCACCGGAAAAATTCCCATCCGCGCCTCTGGGGATGGCAGCCTTCCTGAGAATGGCAGCGATGACGCCTATGAGTGGACCAGTAACATTTCGTTCGACAAGCTGCCCAGTGTCTACAATCCGCCGTCGGGAATCATCGCGACTGCTAACGGACGGATAACCCCGGATGGCTATCCATTTTCCATCAGCACAGGATGGGAAGCTCCATGGCGGACGGCGCGAATTTATCGGGTTCTCGAGTCAGGCAAGAAATTTTCCGCGGCAGACATGCTGGCACTCCAAACCGATATCTATTCAGACGTCGATCGCTTCTTCGCCGAACGGTTTGTGTACGCGGTTGACCATGCGAAGAATCCTTCGAACCGCACGCAGCAGGCTGCTGAAGCGATGCGGGGATGGGATGGCCGCATGACCGCAGACTCAGCTGCCCCAACAATCGAATATCGGGCACGAACTGAATTGGCCCGATTGCTGCTCGAGCCCAAGCTTGGTCACGCGCCTCCAGACTCCACTCGCAAGGATGCAGAGCAAGCTGAAGCCACTCTCAGTTGGAAGACTTATGGCTGGGGGATGCAATCGGTCTGGCTGGAAAATGTTCTTCAACACCAGCCTAAGCGGTGGCTGCCGGAAGCTTACGCGAGCTATGACGATCTGTTGGCCGCGGCGGTCGATGCGGCCGTGGGGGGCGTTGAAGTACCTCAAGATCTAGGCGCTTGGCATTGGGGCCGGTTTCATCCGGTGGAAATTCAACACCCGATTTTGGGGCGAATCCCCCTGTTGCAGCGCTGGACCGGCCCGGGAGCCCAGCCTCAATCGGGAAGTGGCTTTACCGTCAAGGCGGTGTCTCGCAGCCACGGACCATCGGAGAGACTGACGGTTGACCTGGCTAATTTGGATCGATCGACACTAAACCTTGTGACTGGAGAATCAGGAAGTTTTCTCAGTCCCTACTATATGGACCAGTGGAAGGCTTGGTACGAAGGCTATACGTTTACGCTTCCGTTTACCCGATCCGCGGTCGCAGCGGTACAACAGCATGCGCTTGTGTTGCTGCCGGAGTAGGCGTTCGTTCCGATTTGTTTGCCGTCTCGTCGCTGCTGGCGAGAGCCTTTAACCGCAAAGGACGCTAAGAAACCCTGAGTGCGCCGAGAAACACTTAGCTGATTGCCTGCGCAAAGAAAGCTTCAACTCAGTCGATCTGCTTGACGTCTACCGCTTGCCCGACGATATCCACTTGAGTGGCTTGCAGTTTGTCGGTCGTGGTGTCGTAAATGCTCAGGTTTGAATTCTGCACCACATACACCACGTTGCGGCGATCGATGGGCTGAATTCCGGTCACGTCACCGATGTGCGGAGGAACAACTGCGGCTCGATTTGCGTGTGTCGAAGATGGAAAGACATCCTCGAACCTCGCCCGGCGTGCTGCCGCTCGAGGCAGCATTGATGTTGGTACAGGTGCGAGCACCGATGAAAAGCTGGTTATTGGAAGCCAGTTCCATGCGGTTGTGATAGCCGTCCGAAATTGTTGCAGTGGCGGAGACCGTCATGGAGGGCACGTCGACCACTGAAATCTCGCCGCACGTAGCAGCCAGGGTTGTCGAGCCCGCGCAGGTATTGGCACCCGGCTTGGTCCCTGCCACGTAGAGCGTGTTTCCAGAAAGCAGCCCGAATGTAGCGGCGTCCACCGGAATAGTCGGTCCGACGAGATTGCTGTTGACGTCCAGAACGGTGATGCTCGCGGTTGTCCCACCGCACTCCGGACCGCAATTCAGAATATATGCAGTGGAATCATCCTGACTAAAAACGGCCCAGACCGGATGGTCAAACAGCGGGCTCTGAATATCGGTCCTTGGATCAGTGCTGGTCCCAACATTGCCTGGCGAGATCGACGTTATCGTATCTGTGCGGCTGCCGAGAACCAGGATCTGGTTTCCGTTGTGACTCTGCGCCAGATAATGAGCTCCGGGCACCGGAATGCCAGCCGTAATCAGATTGTTCTTCAGGTCGAGCACCTCGACCGGTTCCCGGAGGCTGACCTGTTCCCGGGGTAACTGTCGCAGTAGGCACGCGCCGCGAATCCCGTGACATTGTCGGGCGCCACAACTACGCTTTCACTGAAGCCCGGCAGGATGATAGTAGCGGTCGTCCCGGCAGCATCCTGGCTGAGCTTCTGCGACGCGTTATTGAGGAGGGAGACAGAATTGTTCGACGAACTGTAAATCAGAGTAAATCTTTTATTCGGAAACAAGACCATCATGGCCGGGTGACGGGCTTGCTGAGCCTACCGAAATTACGCTCGGGGACAAAAGGTCCGTCTGTCCGTCCACGACGTTCAGTACCGCCGCCGTAGAGGTGCCATTCGGGAACAAGGGATTGGAAACGAAGACATGTACCTTGATCGTAGCGGGATTTGCCTGATTGGGAGCAATGCCCGTCGAACTGTAGTTGGATCCGCAAGAGACCAGACCTACGCTGGCCGTGATTAGGACAAAAAAAACGAACGCGGCTTGCTTCAATCCAGAAGCTCCCAACGACATGAGGAATGGAGAGTTAGATGCAAGAAAGCGGATTATAACAGAGCGGCGTCGGAGGAAATTGATGACACCGCTCACCGCCCGACGCTGCAGTGGCCATAATGCAAAACCGTGCCTCATCTTGTATTCTCAATAGTCATGGCCTCCGATCTGCTGACCCGGCTGAAGCAATCCCCTGTCTTGTGCGATGGGGCTACGGGGACGCTGCTTTATGCCAAGGGAATCTTCATCAACCGCTGTTATGACGAGCTGAACCTGTCTCAGCCGGACCTCATCCACGACCTGCATCACCAATACATGCAGGCCGGTGCGGAGATCATTGAAACCAACACATTTGGGGCAAATTCGTTCCGCCTGGCGCGGCATAGCATTGAAAACCAGGTCCGCGAAATCAATCTTGCCGGAACTCGTATAGCCAAAGAAGCAGCCAAGAGCTTCGGCGTCTTGGTCGCCGGTTCGGTCGGCCCACTCGGCATTCGCATCGAGCCGTTGGGTAAGACCTCGTTTGAGGAAGCGCGTACCGCTTTCCGCGAGCAGATCAAGGCGCTGGTTGAAGGCGGCGTTGATCTGTTGATGCTGGAAACCTTCGGCTACGTGGAGGAATTGCACCAGGCGATCCTGGCAGCCCGGGACGTGGATCCCAAAATTCCCGTGGTGGCGCATGTCACCATCGATGAAGACGGGAATTGTCTGGACGGATCGACCCCCGAAAGCTTTACGCCGCGAATCGAGAGCTGGGGTGCGGACGTTATCGGTTGTAACTGCAGCGTGGGCCCTGTCGCGATGCTGGATGTGGTCGAGCGAGTCCGCGCTCTCACTTCCCTGCCGTTGGCGGCACAACCGAACGCCGGCATGCCCAGGTCGGTGGAGGGCCGGAACATCTACCTTTGCTCTCCCGAATACATGGCCAGCTATGCCCGCAAGTTCGTGGCTGCGGGGGTCCGGTTGATTGGTGGATGCTGCGGAACTACACCTGAGCACATTCGCGTCATGAAATCAGCTTTGCGCGTTGGTGAGGCCCGGTCAAAGGGCATTCCAGCGCACGCAAAGAGCGAATCCGTTGTTGCCGCCGCTCCGGCGACGCCGTTGGCGAAGCGATCCAGGCTAGGAGCGAAGATTGCCGCCGGAGAATTCGTAACCATGGTGGAGATTGTTCCGCCAAAAGGGACGGAAGTTCGAAAAGAAATCGAAGGAGCTCGCTTCCTGAAGTCCGTCGGAGTGGATGCGATCAATATCCCGGACAGTCCGCGAGCTTCGGCCCGGATGAGTAACCAGGCGCTCTCATTGCTCGTTCAGCAGGAAATTGGTATCGAAGCGATTTTGCATTACACCTGCCGGGACAGAAATGTGCTGAGCATGCAATCCGACTTGCTTGGAGCGGCGGCGCTGGGCATACACAACCTGATTTGTATTACTGGTGACCCGCCCAAGATGGGCAACTATCCTGATGCCACTGCTGTTTTTGACGTCGATGCCATCGGCTTGGTGAATATTGTCCACAACCTGAACCGAGGGCTTGATATCGGAGGCAACCCACTGGGAGCAGGCACGTCGTTTGTAATCGGTGTCGGGGCGAATCCGGGCGTGCCGAACATTGACGAGGAGATCAAGCGCTTCGAGTACAAGGTCGAGGCCGGGGCAGAGTGCGCGGTGACTCAACCAGTATTCGATTTAAGCTTGCTGGAATCTTTTCTGCGCCGGATCGAACATTGCAAGATACCGGTCATTGCCGGAATCTGGCCGCTGGTAAGCGTTCGCAATGCCGAGTTCATGAAGAACGAGCTGCGGGTTTCGGTACCAGACTCGATTCTGGAACGCATGGCCAGGGCGAAAACTCCCGAGGCAGCTCGCGAAGAAGGCATCGCCATCGCGCGCGAAATGCTGGTCGCGGTCCGTGGCATGGTTCAAGGGGCGCAGATCAGTGCGCCTTCCGGACGATATTCTTCTGCCGCCGACGTTCTCGAAGCATTGGGAACCTCTCCGAGAGCCACCGCCTGAGACTAAAATATTCCGAGGAGTAATTCGTTGCCAAAATTTGAAGAGTGCCTCCAGCGTTTGGAAAAGATTGTGCAGGAACTCGAAAAGGGCGAAGTGCCGTTGGAAAAATCTCTGACGCTGTTCGAAGAAGGAATGCAGCTCTCCGCCGCGTGCCGGAAGGAACTGGAAGAAGCGGAGGGCAAAGTTGAAATTCTGCTGAAGCAGAATGGCAAGCTCCAAGCCGAAGCCTTCGATCCACCATCCACGTCCAGTCGGTAAATTGGGAACACATTAGGTTCTGAACCGACGGGCGCAAGGTCCGCCAGTCCCCTTGTTATACTCACCCGCATGCTCAACCAGACTCTGGAGCAGGGTCAGGCGCTGACCGATGCCGCCTTGGAACGACTGCTCCCCTCACAAACGCAACATCCAGTTTCAATCCATAAGGCGATGCGGCACAGTGTTTTTGCCGGCGGCAAACGGCTCCGTCCCATTCTTTGTATGGAAGCTGGACGCATGATTGCGGGTTTGCTTCCCAAGGGAATCGAAGATCTGGGCGCCGCGCTCGAGATGTTGCACACCTACTCCCTGATCCATGACGATCTTCCTGCTCTGGACAATGACGACCTTCGCCGAGGCCGGCCTACTTGCCACAAAGTGTTTGGCGAGGCGATCGCCATCCTGGCGGGAGACGCCTTGCAAACCCAGGCTTACGAGGTACTCTCGCGGTTGCGTTGTCCGGCTGAATCTCGGGTACGCATCATCGAAGAGATTGCGCGTGGAACGGGCACAATCGAGGGCATGATTGGCGGCCAGGTTGTGGATCTCGAAGCCGAACGCACCCGGCCAGATCTCGCGACACTCGAATACATTCACCGATCCAAGACTGCGGCACTTATCGGGGCGAGCGTCGTCAGCGGCGGGCTTTATGCAGGGGCCGACGAGAACGCCGTCGACAAGCTGCGATCGTTTGGCTTGTCCATTGGATTGGCCTTTCAGATTGTCGATGACGTGCTCGACGTAACTCAAACATCGGAGCAACTGGGTAAAACCGCGGGCAAAGACACAGCGTCGGAAAAAGCCACCTATCCAGCATTGTTCGGTGTCGAAGAGTCGTTAAAGAAAGCGAACGCGCTGGTGGAATCCGCATTCTCTTCTCTGGATAGTTTCGGCGCGCGGGCAGAGACACTGAAAGCTTTGGCCAAATTTCTGGTTGAGCGGAAAAAGTAAATCTTTCTGATTCTTTAATACCCGACTGGACACTCTGGCTATATGTGACTTGTGGTAAAAGTTAGGAACGGCGATGGGGTTCGCCACAACCGCCTGTCTTCCAGGCTGATAACTCCTACCATTCTGAACTGGAGAACTCCATGCGCGACGTCCTCGTGATCTGCCTGGGCGCTGTTGTCGGCGCTAATGCCCGTTACTTCATCAGCCGGTACGCCGCCAAGCTTCTGGGTCCGGTTTTTCCCTACGGCACGCTCTTCATTAATGTCGTCGGCAGTTTGATCGTCGGCTTTTTCGTCGTCTGGACTTCGGAGCGGGTGCTTGCCGATCCGCGCTGGCGGTTGCTGATCGTCGTCGGATTCTGCGGCTCGCTGACCACTTTCTCCAGCTACGCCTTCGAGAGCATGTCTTACTTCGATCATGGACAGTGGCTGCTCACCCTGACCAACATTGTCAGCAATAATCTGCTGTGCCTCGGTGCGGCGCTGGGCGGTATGGCCCTGGCAAGGGTACTGTAAAATGCCAGACGGAATGGCAGTTCAAGTCACCATTTACCTAGATGAAGCCGACCGTTGGCATTCCCGTCCCCTGCACATGGAAATTCTCAACTTCCTTCGCCAGGAGAACGTGTACGCCGCGACTGCGCTGCACGCTGTCGCGGGATTTCTCGGCCGGCAACAGGTAAGCACCAGTCATCTCGTGGATGCCGGGGGCAAACTCCCGGTGGTCATCATCTTCGTGGACACGGACGAACACGTCAGCCGTGTGCTGCCTACATTGAAAGAAATGGCGGCACATCGACTGATCGTTCGCGAAAACGTCGCGCTAGAGCAAGGGAGCCTCGACTGATATGGCCACCGAGCCGCTGGACGTTTTAGCCCTTGCTGCCCATCGTGATGACGTCGAGCAAACCTGTGGCGGCACCCTACTGAAAATGGCAAAGCGAGGCCTCCGAACCGGAATCCTCGATCTGACTCAGGGGGAGATGGGGACTCGTGGGAGCTCGGAAGAGCGCGCCAGCGAAGCGGCGGATGCCGCGAAAATATTATCTGTTTCGTGGCGGCACGCCCTTGATATTCCCGATGGGAGAGTCGAAAACTCCTGGGAAAATCGCTTGAAGGTGGCGCGTGTCCTGCGCGAACAGAGACCTAAAGTGGTAATCCTTCCCTACTGGAAAGGACGGCATCCCGACCACTACACCGCTTCAATATTGGGGTACGAGGCCTGCTTCCTGGCAGGATTGGCGAAGCTGGATGTGGGTGTACCCGAACACGACTCGTCTGCCAGCTCCAGGTCAGCATCAAGAGAGAAATCTCTTCAGGACGCGACCCGGCTTCCACCTCATCGGCCTTTCAAAATTGTCTATGCCACGCTCTACTATGATGTGCGACCCACATTTGTGGTCGATATCACCGAGGAATTCGAAGCCCGCCTGCAGTCTTTGATGGCTTACAAATCGCAGTTCAGTGATCAGGATGCTGGAAAAGGAATCTTCGTCGCGCATGCGGAGATCCGTTCGCGAGTTGAATCAATGGCCCGGTTTTATGGAATGCTGGCTGGCGTCACATTCGCCGAACCGTTCCTGCAGAAGGAAGTCGGGCTGGTAGAGGACTTGACGATGATTCCAGTGAAATCAATCTAGGTGTGCGCGGTCTGGTTGCGAGGACGCCGGACGATCTCAACCAGTTTGGAAGTCTTCGATCCTCGCCCTCGCTACTTCTTCACTGCCACGGCAACGCCATCTCGAATTGGCAGGATAGTCGTAAACAAATCCTGCGAATTGTAGAGCAGACGGTTAAATTCCAGGATCCGCTTTCGTTGAGGCCTCCGAAGGATCTTTCTGTGCAACCTTCCCACTCCACAAAACATTATCAGTAACGAACAGACCGCCTTTGCGCAGCCGCGGCAGAGCTAGTTTGACAACCCGCGGATAATCTTCCTTGTCGATGTCGTTGAAAATCATGTCGAATTCGCCCTTTTCTTCGGAGAGGAACTCCAGGGCGTCGCCGGTTTTGGTGGTAATCCTCTCGCTGACCCCGGCCCGATCAAAGTAACCGCGTGCCTCTTCGCACTTTTTGCGGTCGCCGTCGGTGTAGATCACGCGCCCTCCCTCACCTACGGCGCGAGCCCACCAGATGGTCGAATAACCAATCGCCGAGCCCAATTCAAACACGGTCTTCGCCCTGATCATGATCGCCAGTTGATACAAAATCCTACCCACCGCCGGGCCGACGATAGGGATCTTACGCTTGGCCGCCTCGCGTTCAATCTCCGTCAACACCTCGTCGCGAGGAGGAAGCATCGAGTAGAGATAGTCTTCGACGGTCGGCACAGTGATTCCACCCATACGCCACGCGGCATTGATATCGGCATCAGTCTGACTTGGCAATTCGGCTCCTCGATGACTAATTAGAGATGGGCAATCAGGATAAAGTCACGCCGGGCTTCATCTCTAGTATTTCCTGGTCCGGAACGAGTTTGTGTAAATCGCTGGGCCGGCCAGTCAACACCGGAAATGTTGCAAAGTGCATCGGAATGACCGTTTTCACTTTCAGCAAATTGCAGGCGTAGGCGGCTTCGCGCGGAGACATGGTGTAGTGATCGCCGATCGGAATCATGGCAATATCGGGCGCGTAGAGTTCACGAATCAGAGCCATGTCGCCAAACACATTCGTATCGCCCGCATGGTAAATCTTCAACCCGTTGGAGAACTCGATCACATAACCACAGGCTTCGCCGCCGTAAACGATCTGATCGTTGTCCGTGATGCCGCAGGAGTGGTTGGCGTGCACCATTGTGACCTTGATATCGCCGACGGTTTGCGTGCCTCCCTTGTTCATCTCCGAAACTTGTGTCACGCCTTTCTTTCCCAGCCAGTGGGCCAGCTCGGGAATCGCGACCACCGTAGGTTTGTATTTCTTGGCGATTTCCACAGCATCGCCGATGTGGTCAAAGTGGCCGTGGGTGCAAAGCATAACGTCTACGGCCTTGAGATCTTTATCTTTCGCCGGGCACATGGGATTACCCATCACCCAAGGATCCACCAGAACAGTCTTGCCACCTGGGGTTTCAATACGAAATGTAGCGTGGCCCAACCAGGTGAGTTTGATTCCTTTGAGATTCATAGTAAGAGGCTTTCCGTGGTCAGCGATTGGCAACCTGCATATGATGCCCCGCAGAGAATCCGGGTACGTCGAAGGGGATTCTTGCCGAACGCGACGTGCCCAACGCCGACAGGTTTAGTTTAATATGAATCGCCATGGCGGAGCTGAAGGTACTCTTTACGCGTGAACAGATCGCCCAGCGTGTGGCTGAGATGGGCGCCGAGATCAACCGGGACTATGCAGATCAATCAGTCATTCTTCTCGGCGTTTTAAAGGGCGCCGCGATATTTCTCAGCGATCTGTCGCGCCAGCTGAAGATAGACGCCACTTTCGACTTCATTGGCGTTTCCAGTTACGGCAACCGTCCCAGCCCCGCGCAGGAACTGAAGACCGGATGGGATTCCACCGGCGAGGTGCGCCTGACCAAGGACATGGACCAATCCATGATCGGGAAAAATGTAATTCTCGTGGAAGACATCCTCGACACCGGCCTTACCATGACATATCTCAAGAAACTACTCATGGCGCGCCAGCCGAAGTCTCTCCGGATCGCCGCGCTACTAGACAAACCCTCGCGTAGAAAACAACCCATCCATGCGGACTATGTTGGTTTCAGCATTCCCGACGAGTTTGTGGTGGGTTATGGCCTGGATTACGCCGAAAAGTACAGGAATCTTCCCGATATTTGCGTGGTGCCGCGCGAAGGATAGCGCGGTCGTCTCGTAAATATAGGAATGCAACACATTCCCGTGCCCGCACCGCATTGCGGGACGTCTGTTTTTTCACAAGCAAAGGTTCATTGCAAGGTACTGGTGAATCGGATTCACATGGTACCGCTGTTATCATGAAAACTCGTGGAGACCGCAGCGACACATTCCGATGAGCTGAAGATTGAGCCTCTGCTGCTTGAAGTGGCAGACGTCGTCAATACCACGCTCGACCTCGACACCACCCTTCGGCGGGTGGCCGAACTGGTCCGCAAAGTGATTGACTACGAGATTTTTGCCATCCTGCTGGTCAACGAAAAGGCGCAGGACCTCCGCATTCGCTTCCAGGTCGGATACGCTCGCGAAATCGCGGAGCGGATCAAGGTCAAGATTGGCGAGGGTGTAACCGGGATGGCCGCGCAACGGCGTGAGGCCATACTTGTAAATGATGTCTCCAAGCATCCGGAATACATCTCGGTGGTTGAGGGCGTGCACTCGGAGCTCGCAGTTCCGCTGATCGTAAAGAACCGCGTGATTGGGGTGCTGAACCTGGAGACGATCGAGGCCGGTCGCTTCACCGAGGAGCACAAACGGTTGCTGACGCTGATTGGTTCGCGCATGGCGGTCGGCATCGAGAATGCCCGCCTTTACACGCGCACAACTCGTCAGGCCCGTACGCTGGTTCTGCTCAACGAAATCGCGCAAGAACTCACTTCAATTCTGAATGTGGACGAGTTGCTTAAGCGGATTGCCGAGTTGCTGAGCCGCCTGATCGATTACCAGATGTTCAGCATCCTGATGTTAGACGCGGCGGGAGAAAAATTGCAGCACCGGTTTTCGCTGCGCTTTCAGGAAAACATTCAGCTCAAGCACGACATTGCCCTGGGCCAGGGACTCGTCGGATATGCCGTCCAGCATCGAGAAGGTGTACTGGTGCCCGACGTAAACAAGGATGCGCGTTACATCCGGCTCAATCCAGAAACCCGCTCGGAACTTGCAATACCCCTTATTTACAAGGACAAAGTCATCGGAGTGCTAGATCTTGAGCACACAAAGCGTGGCTTCTTCACCGAGGACCACAAACGCACGGTGACCACGCTGGCGGCGCAGGTAGCGATTGCGCTGGAGAATGCCCGGCTTTATGAGCAGATTGCGCGTCAGGAAAAGCGTTTGGAACGCGACCTTGCGCTGGCGCGAGAGCTGCAATTTCGGTTGCTGCCGCAATCTCTGCCGAAGCTTCCGAATCTGGAGCTGGCCGCTAAATTTACTCCTGCACGGGCGATCGGCGGCGATCTATACGACTTCGTCAATTATTCCCAGTCACGCTTGGGAATGGTAATCGGCGACGTCAGCGGCAAAGGCGCTCCGGCCGCCATCTACGCTGCGCTGGTCAGCGGAATCCTGCGATCGCACGCTCCCATAGAACCTGGTCCTGCGGAGATGTTGCGGGCCGTAAATTTTTCCCTGGGAGAACGGCGGATCGATGGACAATTCGTGTCGCTTATCTACGCAGTATGGGACGATCAACGTCTCTCGTTGCAGGTTGCCAATTCAGGATTGCCTCGGCCTCTTTACGTCCATGACGGCAAGATCGAAGTGATCGAAGCTACCGGTCTGCCTCTTGGATTGTTTGACGATGCTGACTATGACGAACTTAGCTTTAAAGCTAAGCCTGGAGACATGTTTGTATTCTTCAGCGACGGCATTCTCGATGCCCGCAACCGGGCCGGAGACATGTTCGGGCGTCATCGAGTGGAGGCGGTCATCGCGGGTTGCGCGGAAATCTCCGCTGATTGCGTCGTGAAGTCGCTATTTGCGGCTGCTGCCGAGCATGCCGGCGGAGAGGAAGCCTTCGACGATGAAACGGTCGTGGCCATTAAAGTGAAAGGCGAACCCACGCGCAAGTGACCCGTGCCGCCAACCAGAGCGACGGCCGCCCTCCTGCCTTCTCCTACCGCGCCGTGCGCAAGGGATTTCTCCGGCGTACTCCAGCGGGTGCCCAACTCCAGTGTGACGAAGTTCCTCTCGAAAAACTGGCGGAACGCTTTGGAACTCCGCTGTACGTTTATTCCGCCTCAACCATTCGTAAACGGATGCGCATTTTCTCGCAGGCCTTCGGCAAAATTCCGCACACCGTGTGTTATTCCGTGAAGGCAAACTCAAGCCTGGGTGTTCTCAAGCTGCTAGCTGGAATGGGATGCGGCTTCGACGTGGTGTCGGGCGGAGAACTTGAGAGAGTCTTGCGTGTGGATCGGCGAGCCGCGAGAAAAGTCGTGTTCTCAGGAGTGGGAAAGACGGCGGAGGAAATGCAAGCCGCGCTTAAAGCTGGCGTGCTGCTGTTCAACGTCGAAAGCGAAGCCGAATTATGGCGGCTGGCAGAGTGCGCTGCGCGAAGCAAAGAGAAGGCGCGTATCGCCTTGCGAGTCAATCCTGATGTTCCGGCCAACACTCATCCCTATATTTCGACGGGCCTTCAGCAGCACAAATTTGGCATCCCCATCCATCAGGCCCGCAAGTTGTACGCGCAAGCTTCCGGAATGAAATATCTCCGCATTGAAGGGGTAAGCGTACACATTGGCTCGCAGATCACGGACGTAGCACCGTTCGAAACGGCAATGGAGAGAGTCGCGGAACTCGTGCGAGTTTTGACCGCTGACGGCCATCGCATTCAATACGTGGACGCGGGTGGCGGCCTGGGAATCGCGTATCGGGAACAAGAGTCAGACGGATTCGCCGAACAGGCTGCCGAGTATGCCGCCGCCCTGTCGCGTCCTCTGCGCGCGTTGAAGATCCATCTACTGCTCGAACCCGGACGCGCCATCGTCGGGCCGGCGGGTGTCTTGCTAACTCGCGTCCTTTACCGCAAGACCAACGGTTCAAGAAAATTTCTGGTAGTGGATGCCGCCATGAATGACCTTATCCGGCCCTCGCTGTATGACGCTTATCACGAAATCGTTCCCGTACGCCCTGGCTCAGATCACGAAGCCTCTCTGCCGGAAAATGTGGACATTGTCGGCCCCATCTGCGAGACGGGAGATTTTTTTGCGCGCAGCCGGGAACTGCCAAGGGTAGGCGACGGAGATCTGCTTGCTATTCTGGATACCGGAGCCTACGGAATGGTCCTCACATCAAACTACAACTCGCGGCGACGGCCTCCAGAGGTGATGGTGGACGGCAAGGTCGTGAAGCTGATCCGGCGCCGCGAAACGATGGACGATTTACTTCGAACCGAAACTCAACTCCGCTAATTGAACCCTCACGCGATTTGCGCGAATATTTCGGACGAAATGACATCATGGTGACGACAATTACTTGTCCTTTGCGATCTCTTTTTTCAACTCCTCAAGTTGCGTAGCGTGATGCGGGTCGGGATGTTGAGAGAGAAACTTTTGCATCGAGTTCAATCGTTGGCCCGCTAGCTCTGTCTGATTTCCCTCTTCATATAGACGGGCCAGCACGGCCAGGGCGTCCCAATAGGCTGGATCGGAAAGCCTTCCCAGTGATTCAGCCCGCTGTTCCATCGTTGCAAGGAATTCGGCGGCCTTATCCGAGCGCCCTGCTCGGCGGTCACTGCGAACTTCAATGCTCCACATTTTCCAGTACTTGATCTGCAGATCACGCTGGCTTTGCCGCTTGAATTCGACGGTATACCAGTCGAACGGACGAATGCGTTGCAGCCGCCATTCGTCATCACGAATTCCCTGTTGGGCCATGGCGATGACGCGGTTCGGGTCACCATTGTGAGCCAACAACCCCTCCGCCTGATCAACCAACGGGCTGAGCTCTGGAAGCGGCCCTGGCAAAGCCTGCACCGTCGATCCGGGGCAAAGCTGGAGAAAACGCTCCCGCTCCAGCTTCCCTTTTTCATCATCCCGAAAAGCTGCGGAGGCATAAATCGCGGCCAACGAGCCATGCCCCTGCGCAAAGTCGGGATTCTTGGCGAGAAGTTCGTTGATCTGTCTGATGGCCGACGGAGTGTTTCGACCGATCAGGCTGCGGGCATAAAGGTAGTCATACATCGGATCGTCAGGATGCTGCATGGAAAGAACCTGATATTCCTCAGTCAGCTTCCTCAAGTGACCTTCGATGCCATGACTCTCTACTGAATCCTGATAGAGCTCGTGAACCAGCAGATCATTGGGGTGGCGCTGGCGAAGCGCGAGTAGAGGAGCGACGTTTCTGTCGAAATCGGACGGTGCGATCGCACCGTCCGGGATCTTCGGCAACTCGGCGCGGATGGAAACCGACAACTCGCAGGCAGTGGAGGGCGCCGCCTCCGCAGGCGAGAAAAACACTAAGAGGCCGAGCAGAACAAGACTCGCCGTCATCCCTGTGGGGCGAATGGGGGAAGGGATCGCGGCTAGCTTGGGGAAAAGCCGCCGCGATCCCGGGGTTGAACGAACAAGCAAGTTACAACGAGCGAAGGAAATTCAGCACATCCTGCATTTGCGACCGGTTGAGCGAGTTAAACCTGCGGATTACGTTGTTGGCTTCCGACCCGCAGCTCTGGCTCGTTGAACGGAATCGCGCGTTGGCATCACAGTCGTTCGAGGCATGGGCCTGGATCGCCTGTAACAGGTCAGACGTGCGACCATCATGCAGGAAGAACAGTCGTTGACCCAGACCCCACAACGGCGCCGTGCGGAACTGGTCAGGACCTGCCCCTCCCTGGTTGACTCCATCCGACAAGTGCGCTCCCATGTGATGAATCGCAAAATCGGAATATGGATGGTATGTAATGTTCGACATCGCGGCGGATTTCGCCATGCCAGTGGTCAATGTGGACGTATGGCACAGGCCGCAGCCGACGCTGTTGAACAGGTTCGCGCCATTCCTGGCTGAAGCCGACATTGCAACTGGCGTAGGCGGAGCCGAAAGACGCATGAAAGCCGCAAAGTTCACCAGGTCCGAGGACATCTCTGCCTCAGTACCCATCTGGCTTCCGCCAGACGTAACCATTTTAGTGGCGTCTTCAGGTGTTCCGTTGTAGACACATCCCGCCGCCGCCGAGCGTTCATTGGTGAAGGCTTCGTTGGATACGCCCTGCTCAACGTTATAGGCTTCCCCGGCAAACACCATCAGCGACTTGTTCTGCGCCTTCCAGCCGAAGCGGGTAATAGTGCCGTCGTTGCCGCTGGTGTTGAAACTACCGTTAATGCCCAGTTGAGACTTGATTCCCCGATTTGCCGCCAGGCTCGCTTGTAAAGTCGAGTCGGGAGTCGATTCCACGAGGCCAAGCCCGAAAACCGGAGTTGGAATGCGGAAGATCACGTTGTGATTAGCAAGTTGCTGTGCGAAGTTCGGTTGCGCAAGATTGCATCCTTCGGCATCGGTACGGCCCATAATGGTGTACAAACCATGAACACCGCCATCGTTCGAGCCGTCGGGGTTGCGAATGAACCGGGCTTCCCGCACAGGACCATCAGTTGTGATGAATGAAGGAACGGTGTTGCGAGCGCCGTCAAGGGTCGCGAGCCCAACCTGCGGGTTCGGACTCGGACTGGTCCCTCCTACCGCTGGATGAGCGTGACATTGCGCGCAGCTGTTGCCGTTGAATGTCGGCCCGAGCCCCACGCCCGCTTCCCCTGATACGCTTCCACTTACCGAATCTACTTCCATAAAGTCCTGAACCGCTGCATTGAAAAACGATTGCTCATCAGGACTCAGTCCTGGAAAGTATCCTCCCACTCCAGGATCTCCACCGCGCGGCCCCGGATCGTGCTGAGCCTCAAGGGTTCCAGCGCTCACAACAAACGTCAACGCGAGACCCACAACTGCTAGCATCTTCTTTTGATTCATGCTGCACCTCGATGCATGTGTGAAGCCACACCCCGGCTTCAGCCAGTTTTTTCTGTACTTGGGAGAGGCGCGCTTTGCGTCCTGCCAGCTCGACCCCGCCAAAAGGTTTGGCGTCGCTGCTTCAGTCGAACGGCCTGGAAGTGGCTCCCGGCGCGGCGTCCCACGTATCCGCGACGAGTGATTAGAAAAACTTAATGGAAGGTACGCCGGAATCGAAAACGAGTCAAGATGGCCATTAGTACATGCTGTCTGTGGAAAACAATTTGGCGATATGCGACTCAATCCCGTATTGGACCGGCAATTGGGCGGTGAAGATTGGGAATCAGGCCAATGCCTCAACCAGTCAACAAGATGTCAGACTGGCTTCAGTGGCTCGAGGAGAATGACCAACAAAGGAATTTCGTTCCAAAGTGGGCGCCAACAAAAAGTCAGTGTGTGTTCTGATCCTTTGATTCCCAGACAGTCTTTCCGCCGACAATTGTGGTCAATACTTTGACGTCGCGAATTTTGACGGGGTCGATGCTGAACAGATCGTCGCTGAGCAGAACCATGTCAGCCAACTTGCCTGGAGTTACCGAGCCCTTTTCTTTGTCCTGAAATTCTGCGTACGCCGAGCCCATGGTGTACGCCTCGATGGCTTCGGGAAGAGTCAGTTTCTGCTCCGGAAACCAACCTTCAGGATGTTTTCCGTCCAGGGTCGCGCGCGTCACCGCAGCGTAGAGACCCAGCATCGGGTTAAGCGGCGCCACCGACCAATCTGTACCGAACGCAAGTCGCACACCATGGTTCAGGAAAGTACGGAAGGCGTAGGTGCGGCTGGATCGGTCATGACCAATGCGTTCCTCGGCCCAGCGTCCATCGTCGATCGCGTGATACGGCTGAACCGAGGCAATCACGTGCAACTGGGCGAAACGGTCAAAATCCTTGGCCGCCATATGCTGCGCATGCTCGATGCGGAATCGACGGTCGCTTTCACCATGGGCTTTCACAATCTCGCTATAGATATCGAGAATCATCGAAATGCCCTGGTCTCCGATCGCGTGGGTGCACAGCTGCAGGCCCGCGGTATCCGCTCTCATCATGCGGTCGTGCATAAGCGAGACAGGATGCATTTCATCAGAGAGTATGCCGTGATTTGTCGGTTGATTGTTGAAGGGCTCGAAGAAATATGCTGTCCCGGAACCTAATGAACCGTCCGCATAAGCCTTAACAGCGCCGATGCGAAGAAATGGACCGCCGAAGGCATGGCGGATACCGATCTTCACCTGATCGTCGACGCCGGTGATAAGCGGCGCGGCATAAATGCGCGTGGTGAGTTCGCCGCGCTGCAGCAATTCAGAGTAAACGGCGATATCCGGATAGTCCGGATTCATGTGCTGCACACTAGTGACTCCAACAGACGCGGCTTGCGCCAATGCGCGTTTTACCGCCTTCAACCGTTGCTCATGCGATAGGGGCGGCTGAATTTTGAATACGTAATCCATCGCGGCATCTTTCAGCGCGCCCGTGGGATTGCCTTGCGCATCACGAACGATGACGCCTCCGGGAGGGTCAGGCGTCTGGGCAGTGATTCCCGCTAACCGTAATGTAGCCGAGTTGGCCAATGCCATGTGGCCGTCGTACCGGCTCACAAAAATAGGAATATCCCCACTCGCGGAATCGATCAGCTCTTTGGTCGGCATCCTGGCGGGAGTCCACTTGGTTTCGTCCCAATCACCGCCGGTAATCCATTCACCTTTCGGTGTGGTCTTGACACGCTCGGCGATGCGGCGGGCGAACTCCTCCGCGCTGGTAGCGTTGTTAAGTTGCACACTGTCAAGCGCGAGGCCGCCGTCGACAAAATGGACATGAGAGTCGTTGAACCCGGGCAACAAAAGCTTTCCGCCAGCGTCGATGACCCGTGTGTTCGCACCTTGCCACGCCTGGATCTCATCATTTGAGCCAACCGCGACAATGCGTTCGCGCAGCACCGCAACCGCCTGAGCAGTAGGGTGGGCCTTATCGACTGTCCAGATCTTGGCGTTACGAATGATCAGGTCTGCGGCCGGCTGGGATTGCGCATTGGCAAAGATGAACTGTGCGCAAAACAGAACTAAAGATGCCAGCACAAATAATGATGTAGTGATCACACGGCTGAGATGTTGGTTTGTTTTCTTCATTTTCATGTGGGGCTCACGATACAGGATATGCAGTATTTTCGTCGAGCGTGGACCCTTAACACTTTTGTGCCAAGGGTCTGCACTCTGGGGCCATTGTTGAAAAGTAGTGACGCGGATACGATCAGGCATCGAAACAAAATTATCTGGCCAGCTTTACGCAGATTGACTTTGCGTCAGGAGAATAGCAACGCTTTTTGGCTACATCCTGAGACTGGCAGACTCTCTACATGAGCACGATAACAGCAACGGTCCAAAGCTCACTGCATCCTCCGGTCAGAGTTCTGGTCGCCGACGACCACGAAGTGATGCGCATGGGAATCAGGAATCTCCTTCAGGACCGTTCCGGCTGGAGCGTGTGCGCTGAGGCAAGCAACGGGCAGGAAGCCGTAGAAAAGGCACTTCGTTTTCATCCCGATGTGATCATCATGGACATCACCATGCCCGTGCTGAATGGCCTTGACGCGGCCCGTGAGATATCCAAGGCCCACCCGCAGATCCCGGTGATTCTGTTCTCCCTGCACATTTCTGACGATCTCTTTCCGCACCTTCAGGCCGATGGAATTCGTGGCGCAGTCGCCAAGGGGGACGCGGCCCGCGATTTGGCGCAGGCGGTTGAAGTTGTGTTAGGTGGTGGAACTTTTTTCCCGGGCCAGAAAACCGTTTCCAGTTGAATTTTTGGGATTTAATTATAGGAGCGGCAGACGCTGGCCGGTTATGGGGAGGTAACCAGCGCCTGCCAATCGCTCCTTCGCGTTGGGGTAATTCAGTAATACTTAATGTTGGGCCCCGGCACCATCCGGATAATCATGTAGGCTGAAAGAAACTAGAGCCGAAGGAACCTTAGGAGTTATTTTTTCGGGCTTGAGTTTACGTGGAGTAATCTGCGTTGATTCGCACGTACTCCGCGGTCAAATCGGTAGTGAGAAATTGCACTGAACTCTGACCTCGTCCCAGCCGGATGTGGATCTCACTGGACGGAAGGGAGAGCGTACGATGCGCTTTCTTTTCGTCGAAGGCACATGCTATGCCTCCGCGGCAAACCACCTGATCGCCAATAACAATGCTGATTTTGGAGGGCTCGACGGCTATCCCCGATCTCCCAACCGCCGCCAGGATGCGTCCCCAATTTGGATCCGCTCCTGCCCAGGCGGTTTTTACCAATAATGAGTGGGCGACGGCCCGAGCCACTTGGCGCGCCTCTTCGGTACTCCTGGCCTCCTCGACTGAGAGCTGAATTACGTGCTCGACGCCCTCGCCATCAGTGACGATCTGCCGGGCCAACGACTGGCAGACAGATCCCAAAGCTGTGGAAAACTTCTTCCTGGTTGCCGCACTCTTCAGGATTACTCCGCTTTGACCGCTCGCCAGTAAAAGAATCGTGTCGTTGGTGGAAGTGTCCCCGTCGATCGAAATGCAGTTAAAACTGTCGTCGCAGGCGTTCCGCAGGACCTCGGTCAATTCTTTACGAGTTCCCACGATGTCGGTGAGGAGATATACCAGCATCGTGGCAAGCTGAGGATGAATCATGCCGGCGCCCTTGGCGATCCCCAGCAGCGTTACAGTTTTTCTCCCCGAGGTAAAAGTTGTGGAGGCGAGTTTGGGTCGCGTGTCGGTCGTCATGATGGCGCCTGCGAAGCTCTGAGCGCCTTGCTCGGTTGCCTTTCGCGCGGCCACCAAATCAGCCAGCCGGGAAACGATCTTCTCTGCAGGCAACGGAACCCCGATGATTCCGGTGGAGGATGGAAAGACCTCAGTCGCGGGTACTTTGAGCAGCTTCGCCAACTCCACGCAAACCCGTTGGCATGCTTTTACGCCGGGCTTTCCGGTAGCGCAATTCGCGTTCCCTGAATTTACGATGACGGCGCGAACCCGGCCGCGGCTAAAGGATAAAGCGGCTTGGCCGACGGTTAGAGGCGCGGCCACCACTCGATTTTTCGTGAACATCGCCGCTGCGGTAGTCCCTGGACAGGCTTCGACCAACGCCAGGTCGGGCCGTCCGCTAGCCTTGATACCGGCACAAGCGGCAGAAAAGCTGAATCCTGAGGGAAGAGCGATCTTGCTTTTGAAAAGGCTGCGGGCTTTCATGCTGCGAGCGCTCATACTTCGATCTTCACCAGCCAGTTTGCCGGCTGAGGAAGAATCGCGAACTTGGGCAGTTCGCCGCGTACCATGGCGACCTCATCGCAGCAATGAAACCGGGGACAAACGCAGCAGTCTTTGTGAATCTTGTCGGGTAAATCCTCGCGCTGTGCCATGGCAAATCCCAGGCGCGCAAAGAATTCCGGAATGCGGGTAAACAGGCAAATGGAACCGACATTATGCTTGTTCGCCTGCGCCAGCAAAGCTCTGACCAGGCGCTCACCTCCGCCTACACCTTGCCGGTTCGGGTCGACAGTGATCGAGCGGATCTCCGCCAAGTGAGGACCGTAAAGGTGCAACGCTCCACAGCCCATAATCTCGCCACGATCTTCCAAGACGACGAAGTCGCGAACGTTCTCGCAAACTTCAGCGAAGGTTCGCGGCAACAGGGTTCCGTCACCGGAATAGGCAGCGATCAGACTGTGTATCTGCTCAGCATCAGGAAGGAGAGCCTCACGCGTGCGCATGGATTTCCTCCCGTGTGGATTCCACTTTCTTTCTGGCATCTGTGATGGCCTGCCGCACTCGAGCGGGAGCGGTGCCGCCCGGAACATCATGAATATTGAGTACCGCCTGCAAAGTTAGCGACGAATAGAAGTCCTGATCGAAGGCTGGATTCATCTGGCGCAATTCATCCAGTGGCAGATCTGCGAGTTCATAATTTCGTTCGATGCATATCTGCACAGCTTTGCCGATTTGCTCGTGCGCCAGCCGGAATGGCACTCCCTTGCGCACCAGATAGGTCGCTCCTGCCCAGGCGTTCATAAATCCCGTTTGCGCTGCTGACTGCATACGCTCGTCATCGAACTCCACGGCCTTCATCCACCCGATTACAAGCGGTAGCAAGGTGAGGACGGTGTGGGCCGCATCGAACAACGGTTGCTGCGTTTCCTGGAGGTCCTTGTTGTAGGCCAGCGGCAGGCCTTTCATCGTCACCAGCAACGCCGTAGCGTCTCCAATAATGCGAGCTGCTTTTCCTCGGGTAAGCTCCAGGAGATCGCCATTCATCTTTTGCGGCATAGCACTGCTACCGGTTGAATAGGACTCCGGCAGACGGATAAATCCGTACTCCTGAGTGGAAAATAACAGCATCTCCTCCGCCCATCGACTGAGGTGAATCCCCAGCATGGAAAGCACTCCCACAAACTCCAGAACAAAATCGCGATCGCTGGTGGCGTCGATACTGTTCGCGGTGGGGGCGTCAAAGCCCAGCTCTTCAGCCATGGCACGGCGATCTAGCGGCAAGGTTGCGCCCGCAATAGCTCCCGAACCTAACGGGGAGAGGTTCAACCGCTCGCGGCAGTCCGCAAGCCTGCCGGAATCGCGCAGAAACATTTCGACATAGGCGAGCAGCCAGTGACCCACCAGCACCGGCTCGGCGCGTTGCAGATGAGTGTATGCAGGCATGGCAGAGTTCCCTGCCTGCTCCGCCCGGTCGAGAAACATGCTGATAAATTCCGCCAGGTCAGTTCGCATCTGGTCAATCGCGGCGCGAACGTACAGACGGAGGTCGGTTGCGATCTGCTCATTGCGACTGCGGCCGCTATGTAGCTTGTAGCCGGTATCGCCGATCAGCGTGACCAGTTGCTTTTCGACGAAGTGATGGACGTCCTCGGCTTCGACGTCCTCCAAAAATGCTGGCGATGACTCCGCCTTTTCACCAATCTGCTTCAGCCCCTGGAGAATCGTGATCAGTTCGGCCGAAGACAATACTCCCGCATTCTTGAGCGCTCCCGCATGGGCGCGACTGGCCGCGAGTTCTTCCCGCAAAAGACGCCGGTCGAATTCGAAGGACCGCTGCCAGCGCTCGAATCCAACATCGAGCGGCTGGCGAAAGCGTCCCGACCACATCTTCATCGTGAAACTCCAGGCCCAGAAACCCCGGACTTCGCTACCTCCGGCTTGGCGGCTGCTCGAATCTGGGCGCGGACGCGTGACGGCAACCCGAGAATACGGATGAAACCTTCCGCATCCTTCTGGTCGTAGCTGTCGTCCATGGTGAAGGACGAGAGGTCTGTGCGATAAAGCGAATTTTCGGACTGGCGGCTCACCACTGAAACGTTGCCTTTGTACAAAGACAACGCGACCGTGCCGGTCACGTCTCGTTGCGTGCTTTCAACGAATGCGTCCAAGGCCTCGCGTAAAGGAGTGAACCAAAGCCCGTAGTACGCCAACTCTGCATATTTCAATCCGATGTGCTGCTTGAAGTGAGTGACATCGCGCTCCAGACAGAGAGCTTCGAGTTCACGATGAGCCGCAATCAGCAGAGTTCCTCCCGGCGTTTCATAACATCCCCGGGATTTGATGCCCACAAAGCGGTTCTCGACCAAATCGATGCGGCCGACGGCATTCCGTCCGCCAATCTCGTTCAGCAGCTCGACCAATGACACCGGATCGAGCTTCATTCCGTTCACCGCAATCGGAACTCCCTTTTCGAAGCCGAGGACTACCTGCTCCTCGCGGTCCGGCGCGTCCTGTGGCGAACGTGTCAGTTGCCACGTGGTGGACAAAGGCGCATTGCCCGCATCCTCCAGTTCCCCACCTTCATGACTGATGTGCCACAGGTTGCGATCGCGGCTATGAATCTTCTCCCGGCTGGCCGACACCGAGATACCGCGCTTCTCGGCGTAGTCGAGACAATCCTCTCGAGACTTCAAGTCCCACTCCCGCCAGGGCGCAATGACTTTCAACTCCGGAGCCAGCGCCTGATAGGTGAGTTCAAAACGAACCTGGTCATTGCCCTTGCCGGTGCAGCCGTGCGCGACTGCCGTCGCCCCCTCGCGCAACGCCACTTCTACCTGGTGCTTGGCAATTACCGGCCGCGCCAACGAAGTTCCCAGCAAATATTTGTGTTCGTATACCGCGCCGGCCTTCAACGCCGGGAACACGTACCCAGTGAGAAACTCCTCGCGCATGTCCTCGACGACGACCTTGCTGGCGCCGGTTTTGTAGGCCTTCTCGACGACGGCTTCTATGTCGTCTCCCTGGCCTACGTCGCCGACCATCGCGATCACATCGTAGGCGTAGTTCTCCTTCAGCCAGGGAATGATGATGGAGGTGTCGAGTCCTCCGGAATAAGCGAGCACAACTTTCTCAGGCATGAGCATTCCTCGCATTTGTGCGGCCCACCTTGCCGCCCAGAAGTAGGAGCAGGATGGCCTTTTGCACATGCAGGCGGCTTTCCGCCTGATCGAACACCACGGAACGGTCCGAATCCATTACCTCGTCGGTGATCTCCATTCCGCGATGCGCGGGCAAACAGTGCATGAAGACGGCGTGAGGCGCCGCGCCGGCCACGAGTTTCTCATTCACCTGGTAGGGCGGGAATATCTGATTCCGTTCCTGCTCTTCCTGCTCGTGACCCATGCTGGTCCAGGCATCAGTATAGATCGCGTCTGCCCCGTCCACAGCCTGGTTCGGGTCGTTGAGAATCTCGATGACCGCGCCGGTCTGGCGTGCAATGTCCTGGGCATCGGCGACGATCTGCGCGTCCGGCGCGTAGCCCCTCGGAGTGGCAATTCGGATCGTAGACCCTAGGGTAGCCGCGGTCAGCAACAGAGAATGGGCCACGTTGTTTCCGTCGCCGACGTAGGCCAGGCAAATCTTCTTCAAGATCGCCAAATCTCTCCATCAAGGTGAAGTAGTCAGCCAGCGCCTGGCAGGGATGTTCGAGATCGCTCAGCGCGTTGATTACAGGAACGCAGGCGTGCTCCGCCATTCCTTCGACAGTGCTGTGAGCGTAGGTCCGCAGCACGATGGCGTCGATCCAGCGCTCGACATTGTGCGCGATGTCGCTCAGTTTCTCGCGCGCATCAAGGCGGCCCGAAGTCTGATCCATGAAAAACGCGTTGCCGCCCATGCTCGCCATCCCCGCTTCAAATGTAAGCCGGGTACGCAGGGACTGCTTTTCGAAAAACATCACCATCTGCTTGCCCGCTAATGCCGTCCGGAAATTGGCGGGACGGGCCTTTAGGAGGCTGGCCAAATGGAAAATGGTCTCGATCTCGATTGGGCTAAGGTCGCGAATGGAAATAAGGTCGCGTCCGGGAAATGTCGAATTTACCGGCGGGGTTACGACCTGGCTTGTCTGGGGCTGGCTGCTCACCGTGATGTGCTCCTTCGTGTTCGTTTTAGTTTGCTGGTAACTTTCTTTTTCTGTTGATTGGCGGAGAGGGCCAGGTCTAGTGCTCGTATCACCTGGTCCACGTGGGTGCGTTGAATGATGTAGGGCGGTAAAAAACGCAATACCGTATCCTGTGTGCGGTTGATCAAGATGCCGCCGGCCAACAGCTCGGCCACGACTGCTTTGGCCGAATCCGCGGAATCGAGATTCATCCCGAGCATCAAGCCCATGCCGCGAATTTCCTGCACGCAGGCGTGTTTCGTTTTGAGGCCTTCGAGCTTGGCGTGGAAATAAGCGCCACTTTGGCGAATGTGTCCCATCATCCGGTCCAGCACCCGCAGAAACTCGATGGCAACCGCGCAGGCCAGCGGACCGCCGCCGAAGGTTGTTCCGTGCATTCCCGGATGCATCCCGCTGGCTACGCGATCGGTCGTAAGTAATGCGCCCAAGCGGAAGCCCAGCGGCCAGTGGCTTGGCGACGGTCACGATGTCTGGCTTGATTCCATAATGCTGATAGGCAAAATAACGTCCGGTGCGGCCCAACCCGCACTGAATTTCGTCCAGAATCAAAAGCGCTCCCGTTCGATCGCACAACTGCCGCGCGGTCTGCAGGAACTCACGCGCTGAGCGGACGGATTCCACCTTCACCCTGAATCGTCTCCAGGCAAATGGCGCAAACACTGCCATCAAACTGCCGCTTGAGATCGTCGACGTCGTTGAATCCGACAAAACCAACTCCCGGCACCAGCGGCGCAAACGGGTGCCGATATTTCTCCTGCCCTGTCGTAGCCAGCGAACCAAAGGTGCGTCCGTGAAAAGAATTTTCCAGCGCCAGCAGACGCCACTTGGCTTTGTGTCCGTTATTGTTCTGGGTGCGCGCGTAGGCTCGTGCCAGTTTGAGCGCGCCTTCCCATGCCTCGGTCCCGCTGTTGCAGAAAAATGCTTTGTCCAGGCCGGAGATCTTTGTCAGCCGCTTCGCCAGTTCCGCCTGGATATTCGTGGAAAAACAGATTCGATACGTGAATCAACCGGCCAGCCTGGCGTTTCAACGTGGACTGAATTACAGGATGACCGTGACCCAGCGCGTTGACCCCGATCCCGCTCAGAAAATCGAGATAGCGCTTGCCCTCTGAGTCCCACAAATAGACGCCGCGCCCGCGCTCAAAGAGCACGCGCTGCCGGTCATAAGTCGGCAGCAACAACTTCGATTCTGAACGGACGAC
The DNA here is from genome assembly GCA_963765715.1 of Terriglobia bacterium. Classification (GTDB taxonomy): domain Bacteria; phylum Acidobacteriota; class Terriglobia; order Terriglobales; family Acidobacteriaceae; genus JAIQFF01. The sequence continues at coordinate 96,005 of CAVXXN010000004.1, read as the reverse complement.
GGTGGCCAGGCTCATGCGACCGTCACCTCCGTGCCGCCATAGAGCTTGGTCAGATAAAACTGTGGCAAGGTATCGGCCTGAGCCGCAGGCAGAATTCGGACCCGTCCCACGCCCTTTTTGAGCGCCTGGCCGCATGCCTCGAGTTTGGGCAGCATGCCGCCGGCGATCTCCGCGCTTTCGACCATCGCGGAGATCTGCTTCGCATTCAGCCACGGCATGACGGCGCCTTCGGCATTCTTCACTCCCGGCAACGTCAGTCAGAAAAATAAGCGTGTCCGCATGACATGCCACCGCGCAAGCCGCAGCCATCTGGTCGGCATTGACGTTGTAATACTCGCCATCCGAACCAAGCGCCACCGACGACAGGACAGGAATTCCGCCCTGTCCCCAGATTGCATCCAGCCAGCGCGGCTCGACCGAACAGATTTCTCCGACATATCCGAGGTCGTAACCCTGCGTCTGCTTTTTGCGAGCACGAAACGACATGCCGTCGCCGCCGCAAAGTCCGATCGCGGGACGTCCGGCGGCCACGATGGCTGCGACCAGACTCTTGTTCACCATTCCCGCCAACACCATCAGGGCGACATCGCGCGTCTCCGCATCGGTGATGCGCAAGCCGTTGACGAAATCGCTCTGCTTGCCAAGCAGCTTCAGCGTGCGCGTAAGCGCCGCTCCTCCGCCATGCACAACTGTCACCCGGTGACCGTCATCCGCCAGTTCAACGATGGCGCGTGCACACTTCTGCAGAGTGCCTTTGTCCTCGAGGGCCGCGCCTCCCAGCTTGATTACGATCTTCACTGCAAACCTGCCTTTTCCTTAAACCCATACATCAGGTTCATGTTCTGAACTGCTTGCCCGGCCGCACCCTTAAGAAGATTGTCGATGCATGACACCAGCACCAGGCGGCGGCCATCTTCCGCCAGGCAAAAACCCAGGTCGCAATAGTTGGTATGCAGCGAAAACTGGATCTGCGGAAGCTTTGGAGTCGCGAATACACGCACCCAGGGCTTGCCCGCGTAGAAATCCTGGAAGCATGCCTCCACTTCCGCCGGCGTCATCTCACTCTTCAGGTGCACATAAATGGTCGACAGAATTCCTCGCGGAATCGGCAGCAGATGCGGAGTGAAAATCAGCTCCGCATCATTCAGTTTCAACTGTTCAACGATCTCTCCCACGTGGCGATGTCCAAACACCGAATACGCGGAAAGATTGTCCGCGACCGAAACGAAGTGGGTACGCGCGGTCGCTTCCTTCCCTGCGCCAGACACCCCGGATTTGGAATCCGAAATGATTCCCTTCGCGCGATCGACGATGTCCGCCGCCAGCAGCGGGGCCAGCGCAAGAATGACGGAGGTCGCATAGCATCCGGGATTCGCCACCAGAGCCGCGCTCGGAAGCCGGTCGCCATTCAGTTCGGGAAGCCCGTAGACCGCTTTCTCGGTAAGCTCCGCCGCGGTGACGGCGTTCGTGTCCTGAAAGCCATAAACCGCGCGGTGCTGGGCCTGCCGTAGCCGCCACGCTCCGCTCAGATCCACAACCCGCATTCCCCGGGAAATGGCTTCCGGAACCAACGCGCGAGAGACCTCGTGCGGTGTCGCTAAAAACAGCAACTCAACTTTCTGCCGCTGCATCTCCGTCCAGGACAACGGCTGCATCGGGTAGCCTCCGTTGCCGGAGATCGCCGGATACATATCTGCCAGGTTCGAGGCGACCGCTTCGCCGGAGCGCTGAAGCATCACCGGAGTTTCAACCTGTGGATGCCGCAAAAGAATCCGCGCCAATTCGAAACCCGAATAGCCGGTAGCTCCTAAAATCGCGCTCTTGAGTTTGCCTGTCATGATTCATTCGCTTTAGGCGAGCATCTCCCGTATCCGCGCAGCCAGCCGATTCGCGCCCCGCTTGTCAGCACAGACCATCAATATCGTGTCGTCGCCAGCGATGGTTCCGATGGCTTCCTCCCAATCCTGTCCGTCAAGCGCGGCCGCTACAGGTTGCGCGCTGCCTACCGTCGTCTTAATGACCAGTAGATTCTGTGCTGGTCGTACCCCCAGCACGAATCCGCGAACCAGTCGCGAAACCGGCGGCAAGGCGGGCTCCGCTGCAGCTTCTCCGGGAAGCATGTAGCCGGTCCCGGTCTTCACCAGTCCGAGCTCGTGAATGTCGCGCGAGAGCGTCGCCTGCCCCACTTTCAAACCGCGCTTGCGCAATGCTCGCTGCAGATCTTCCTGGCTGCCGACAGATCTTTCTTCCAGCAACTCCAGAATCACGTTTTGCCGCAGCGCCTTGCTCATATGAATGACTATTCATCGTGATGAATAATTATTCATTTATGGTAAAGGATGTGCGCTGGGTGTCAAGCAGAATTTTCGATTTGAGCTAGAAGGTTTACGCCAGAAAAAGAATCCGCGGACATTGCCGGCGCATATTATCTTTGCGGCCAGCAGAACCGGTTGCACCGCGCTCTGACGCATGCGGAGTTCAGAAGAACTCCGCGCGATCCTCTCATCGAACTCACATGCAATTCCAGACGTGAGCGGTCTTAGTAAATACGTGAATGGAGTCTGAACAGTGCCGACGCCTATCCACCTTCACCATGCGCCTTCCGCCTGACACATCGCATGCGAGGAAGTCGCTTCGGGCGCCGGGGCCGGCGCATGCGCGGAGAAGAACGAACGGTGCAGTCGTTGCACCGCTTCCACAGCCTTGGATTCGTCCACCAGAAAACTGATATTCCGCTCCGAAGCTCCCTGGCAGATCATGCGGACATCAAGGTCACCGATCGCACGAAATGCCTGGCTGGCAAGCTCAGGACGTCGTCGGATGTGCTCTCCGACCAGGCAAACCAGAGCTTTGTGATTTTCCCAGCGCACGTTCGCCAAACCCTTCAGCTCTTCCGCAATCGATGGTAACGCCGTCACCGAGCTCACCAGCAACGCAAGGCTCCCGCGCGATGCCGAGAGCAGGTCGAGACTGTGCTGATGACGCTCGAACACATCGAACACTTCGCGCAGTAATTCGGGCGCGAACCAGCGAACCGGTTCGATGTCCACGATCGCGACCCCGCGTTTCGCGGTAATCGCTTTGACGCGGCCATCATTCTCGCAATGCGCCACGATTTCGGTGCCGGGACAATCCGGATTGGATGAGTTGAGGACCCATACCGGAACATTGCTTCGCATCGCCGGCACCAGCGTCGCCGGATGAAGCACCTTAGCGCCGAAGTAGGCGAGGTCCGCCGCCTCGTCAAAGCTCATGCGGGCCACACGCCGGGCATCCGAGCAGAGGGCGGGATCGGTGGTCATGATTCCGTCGACGTCGGTCCAGATCTCGATCCGGGTCGCATGGAGACCAGCACCCACGATCGAGGCACTGAAATCGGAGCCGCCACGACCCAACGTCGTGGGGATGCCATCCTGCGTCGCGCCAACAAACCCGCCGAGCACGGGAATCTGACCAGCTTTCACCACCGGAGCGAGCCTTGATTGCAGGCGCTCGTTGGTCTCCTCCCACAAGCGGCGTGGCCCGCGTATGCGCGGCATCAGTGATGATGCACTCCTTCGCATCCACCAGGACCGCGTTCATCCCCTCTGACCCGCAGAGCCGCGTGCACGAGCCGTGAGGAGAGAGTCTCTCCCAATCCCAGAAGCTGATCCTGCGCATGAGGCGCAAATGCCTTTTCCCACGCGATGGTGCTCAACACTTTCTCCATGAGCTTCGAAGTCCTGGGCAAACTTTTCGCGAAGTCTGACGCAATCGTCGCCAGCCACGAGCCCTGCGGCGACGGTTTCATGTCTCTGACGAACCGGCTGCAGAATTGCGCTCGCGGGGTCGAAGCGACTCTTCGCCGCCGCCCAGCCCGCATCCATCAACTGGTCCGTGACCTTGGCCAGCGCGCTGACCACCAGCACAGGATGCTGTGATGACACCCGCCGCACCAGTTGGCACACCCGGCGAATAGCGGCAGCATCCTGCACCGAAGTGCCGCCGAATTTCATGACCAGACATTCGCCCGCTGCTTCCCTGCCCTCTAGCGATGATTCGTTCATGTCGTCTCCCCTTTGGTCTGTTGATGGTTGGCTACGTTATTGGGACAAATAAAAAACCCACCGGCCATTTGCTTCTGGCGGTGGGTCTTGTCAGCTGTTAGAACTTTGTGTTTCTCAGCTCACCAGGCGCCCTCCCCCAGAAGACACGCTAATTCGTGTCGATGTGCCTGTGCTCATCGATGTAATTCGCTTAGCCTTGCCTTCTGGGAAGTTGAGTTCATTTGGTATCGCTGTACACAGTATCTGCTGGAAACTAGTTGTGCTGCTCCCGGCCTAATCTCGGTTCTCTGGATTCAGGATTAAATTCTTCGAAGAACTGCATCAGCCGGTCGATCAACCTGCGTCGTCCTCCGATCACATGGAGACCGCTCTCGTGCTGGTGCTCTTCCAGGATCTTGTTCAAACCGCTTTCCAATTGATTCATACCGCACCCCCTCAGCTGGGTTCAAGTTACGTTGATAATCGCACTGCCCAATCAAAGACTTCTGAGGCCCGTGATAACTCACGGCTAGACTAGCAACTCTCTGCCGTAAACAGAAATTTGAAATTGTGATGAAATGGATCGACAAATCCGATAGGGTCGGGCCGCCCCTTGTTCTGGGCTTATTTGGAGGCTGAGGCCAGCTGCCGGACGGTGCTGATGAAGGTCGAAGTCGCGCGCGTGTGAGTACGGTCGCGCCTGTAGGCGATCCCCAATTCCCGCCAGAGCTCTTCTTCCTTGATCGGGATCAGCTTCACCCTTCCGGCCAGCACCTGGTCGCGGGCAAAGCTGGAGCTGATCAGCGAAACGCCCAGCCCGGCGGCCACAAAGCTCTTGATCATGCCCACGCTGGGCAACTCCATGCGGACCTGCAAGACGAAGCATATGGGCGGAAAAGCTTGTCCATCAACCGGCGGCTGTACCCGGTCTTGGGAAGCAGCAGGGGCTGTTTGGCAATTTCGCTGATGGGGACAACTTCCAGCTTTGCCAAAGCATTCTGCGGACTCACCATCAACATCAACTGATCGCGGAAAATCGAATGCGTCTTCAGGCTGGCGGACTTCACGGGCAGGGTGACGATGCCAACGTCAATCGTGCCGTTTTCCAGCTTCTCAACAATCTTGTAGCTGAAGTTACGGTAAATACTGATTTGCACGCCGGGATACAGGTGGCAGTATTTGGCAAACACGTCCGGCAGGACGTACAGGCAGGTTGCTTCGTTGGCGCCGATCACCAGCGTCCCGCGCGGACTGGTGCCCTGATCCGCTACCGCCAGCAAAGACTCGTCCCGCATCTGCAGGAGCCGTTCGGCATATGCGAACAGCACTCTGCCCGCAGGGGTCAGGGTCACGTCTTTTCCGGAGCGATCGAGAAGCCGGTCCCCGTACTCCTGCTCCAACTGACGGATCTGGGCGCTCACCGCGGACTGGGAGCGAAATACTTTCTGCCCAGCGCGCGAAAAACTCCCCAGCTTCGCCACTTCCAGAAATGTCACTAGCTGATCGAAGTCCATGAGTAGTGAAAGATTATAGCGGACAACGCTTAACGGATTCGAAAACTATGGCTGATACGCCCGCTGCCCATCGTGGGTGGAAAATCGAGATAACAAGTTCTGGAAACCGAAGCCGACGTTCGTCAAGCCAATCCCGGTTGCATGGACGACGGCCTGTCTCCGTCTTTGAGGACAACCGTCTTCAACATTGCTCGCAAGACCCCGCCAGGCGCTACAGGCGCCGGGTACACCGGCAATGCCACCGGCCGTTTGAACCTGGTTAGGATTGCTGCCCAGGTTTCCGCGATCGTGCATGGCAGGACGAGGGGTTCAACACGCAAAAATGGCAATGGAGCTTCATCGCTCAAAAGCGCCGCCGCGCGAGGGCTGCCGGTCAATCGCAAGTGCTTGCGCAAGACACGCCGCAGCCATAATTCTTCCCGCACTTCAATCGGAGCAAGCCGCACCGAGTGCTGGTTATAGCCGTATCCACCGATGGAATCGCGCAGCAGATACGCCAGGCCGCCGGTCATGCCCGCGCCCAGGTTCATTCCCGCAGGCCCCAGGATCACCGTGACACCGGCCGTCATGTATTCGCAACCGTGCTGGCCCACGCCTTCGACCACCGCAAGAGCGCCGCTATTGCGAACCGCGAAGCGTTCACCCACCCGGCCCGCAACGTACAGTTCCCCGCTTGTCGCTCCGTACAACAAAGTGTTGCCGGCCAGCACGTCGCCGCGCGCCGACGCTTCTTCTCCGGAGGTGATCGCGATCGTTCCTCCGGAAAGGCTCTTGCCCACATAGTCATTGGCCTCGCCCATAAGGCGGAAATTCAACCCACTAACCAGAAATCCACCGAAGGTCTGTCCGGCGCTACCGACAAATTCATATCTGGCCGGCGCGTCGGCTCCGGGAGTAAGCCCCTGACGCAGCAACTCTCCGCTCAAATGAGCTCCGACCGCGCGGTCCGCGTTCGTGATTGGGAAGCGGCGGCGCCGTCCGGCACGGAGGTTTTCGTCATCTGCTTCGTAGTTGGATCCCAGGGTGCGATTTAACTCGCGATACAAATCGCTTTCGTCTTCACTCGGTCCAGCCACCTGGTGAGGGCTCGAAATCGGATCGAGCAGCCCAGCCAATGCCTTCGCCGCTTCCGGTGTCTGTGGCCGCAAGCGCTCAACCTGCCCCGTGATGTCATCGATCGAGCTCGCTCCCAAATTCGAGAGCATGTCACGGACCTCGGTGGCCAAGGCTCGGAAATAAGTTTCCACCATCTCCGGCTTGCCGGCAAAGCGAGCACGCAATTTCTCGTCCTGGGTAGCGATGCCGACTGGACAGGTATTGAGGTGGCATTGCCGCGCCATTACGCATCCCAGCGCCAGCAAGGAAGCGGTGGCGAAACCGAATTCCTCGGCGCCCAGAAGCGCACCAATGATTACGTCGCGCGCAAACTTGAATCCGCCATCAACGCGCAGCGTCACCCGGCCGCGCAATCCCGCGCGAACCAAAGCGCAGTGAGCATCGCGCAGGCCCACTTCCCAGGGAATGCCTGTGTTCTTGATCGAGGTAATCGCCGACGCGCCGGTTCCACCGTCGTGACCGCTGATGGTGATGACGTCGGCTCCGGCCTTGGCCACGCCGGTGGCGATGATTCCCACGCCCGCGCTTGCAACCAGTTTCACTCCGATTCGCGCACTGCGGATTCATGGCGCGCAGGTCGTAAATCAACTGCGCCAGATCCTCGATGCTGTAGATGTCATGATGCGGCGGCGGAGAAATCAGCATCATGTTGGGCACGGCATGCCGCAAGCGCGCGATGTAAACGGAAACCTTGCTGGCCGGCAGCTGTCCACCTTCGCCAGGCTTCGCGCCCTGCGCGATCTTGATTTCAAGTTCGTCGGCATGGACCAGATATTCCGCGGTCACTCCGAATCGCGCCGACGCTACCTGCTTGACTCGATTGTTGGCTTCGCCGCCATCGCGATAGATCTCCGGGTCTTCGCCGCCTTCGCCGGTATTGCTGCGGCCGCCGAGGCGGTTCATGGCGATAGCCAGAGTGCGGTGGGTCTCCGGAGAAATAGCACCCAGCGACATGGCCTGGGTACTGAACCGGCGAAGAATCGACGCTTCGGACTCCACCTCATCCAGCGGGCGCGGCGGTCCGGGGACAAGTTCGAGCAGATCGCGAATCGCCACTGGCTCGCGCTGGTGACCCAGTTCCATAAATGAGAGACGGTTTTCTTCGGTGGGAGACTTCAGATAGCGATGCATTCGCCGAACCAATTCCGGCGAAGTGGCGTGTTGTTCGCCCTGCTGCCGGAAGCGATAGAGCCCATTATCCTGCAAATGCGTCGTCGTGGCCGCCGAGAAAGCCGTGGCATGGCGATCGAGACAATCCTGCAACAGTCCGGTCAGACTCTTGCCCGCCAAAGAACTGCTTGCGTCTTCAAAAAAGCGGCTGCAGACTTCAGGATCAAGACCAATGACCTCGAACAGGTGACTGTTGCGATAACTCGCGATGGTCGAAATGCCCATGCGCGCAATCACCTTCCGCAATCCTTTTTCTACGGCGCCGCGATAGCTGTCGGCGCCGCCCGGCCTTCAGCGTCGCAGCCTGCTCCAGCGCCAGATAAGGAAATACCGCGCTCGCGCCCGCAGCAACCAGCAGCGCCACGTGATGAGTGTCAATGACCTGTCCGCTTTCGATCACGAGGGGAATGTCGTGCGCGCCCGCTTCAACCATTGACTTCCAGGCCTCGGCCAGAGCCAGCAACGCTGGCAAGGCGGCATGCTCAGCGTCAACTCCGCGGTCGGTCAGCACAATAAGTCCGGGGTTCTTCGCCGATGCCTGTTTAACTTCATGCCGCAGCCGTTCTAGGCCGGCCTTTGCGCCCTCGGATCCGTCCGCAACCAGAAAAGTAAATTCAATTCTCTCCATGGTGCCGAGAGCTTTCTCCAGTTTCTGCAGTTGCCCACCATCCAGCAAAGGAGAGTTGATCGCGGCCCGGCCAAGAAACACTTTCAGCGACATCACGTGACTTTCACGCAGTGAGTCGATGGGAGGATTCGTGACCTGCGCGAATCTTTGTTTGCAGTAGTCCCACAGTGGGCGTCGGAAACTCGACAAGGAAGCCGGCGGCGCATCGTCTCCCATGCTCCAAACCGCCTCCTGACCTTGTTCGACCAGTGGCTGGAACAACAGCCGAAATTGATCTTCGCTCCAACCCATGGCCGCCATCATTCGCTTCGGTTCTTGAGTTGCGTCAACATCCACGTCACCGGTGGGCGCGATTAGCTTGGACGGTGACAGCGATACATGGCGAATCCCATCGCGGAGCCGCAATGAATCTTTGGGCCGCACAAATGTCGCCGCTGGCAGGATTCACCAGCAAAATTTCTCCTGGGCCGAGGCGCTGCCGTTCAACAATTTGCTTCTCCGTGCAGGTCGGAAATGCCCACCTCCGAACCGACTACCAGCAATCCATCCGAGGTCAAGGTGTATCGCAGAGGCCGCAGCCCGTTGCGATCAAGCTTTGCGCCAATCGTTGAACCGTCGGTAAAGATCAGCGCCGCGGGGCCGTCCCACGGCTCCTGCTGACGCGATCGCTCCTCCAGGAAGTTTCGCAATTCCGGCGCAGTTTCCGGAGAACGCTCCCACGCGGGTGGAACCATACCGAGCATGGCCTCCGCTGGCCCGTACGACTGACGTAGAAGCAGTTCAAACGCGTTGTCGAAGCTTGCCGAATCGCTGACCCTCTGTTCCAGCAGCTGAACCTCGTCTGGGAATCCAAACTCACTGCGCAGTTCCGGCGCCTTCGCGCGCAGCCAGCGCCGGTTGGCGCTGATCGTATTGATCTCGCCATTGTGGGCTACGAAACGGAAGGGCTGTGCCAGCGACCAACTGGGCTGCGTGTTGGTCGAATAGCGCTGATGAAAAATCGCGAACGCACTCTCAAACTCGGAATCACGCAGATCGGAGTAAAAAGCGGGCAATTGGCGAGGCGTCAACAGTCCCTTGTAGACCACAGTCCGTGATGAGAGCGAACAGAAATAAGTGCCGGAAGGAGACGTAGCCTCCGCGTTCTTTCGAAAGTGAAACAGCGAGCTCTCAAAGTCTGCGATATCGGGTGGAGATGCGAAGAAACATTGCTCGATTACGGGCAGAGCCTCATACGCCCGCGGTCCAACGACTTCAGGATCGGTCGGAACTACTCGCCAGCCGAGACATTCGATACCACTTTGCTTCGCCTGCGCAGTTATTGCTCTGCGTGCTTCCGCTTCCTTGCCTGGCGGCAGGAAAACCATACCGAGTCCGAACACAGCAGGAAGTTCAATCCCGATCTGCCGCGCACAATTTCGGACGAACCTCTCCGGGATGGCAGTGAGCAGGCCGGCTCCATCACCACTCCTTCCATCCGCATCGACACCGCCACGATGCGCCAAGCGGACCAACGCCTCAAGCGCGCGGTCGATAATCTCGCGCGACGACGTCCCGCCAATCTGGGCGACAAGGCCGACACCGCAGGCGTCGTGGTCTGAGGTTATGTGACTCGGATTCATCTATACATTGTTTATCTGCAATAGAGAGCGCAAGTACAATCGAGAATTTCGATGACACTGATGGATTTTTTGGGCAGCAGAAAAATGCGTCGAGGAAAGCTTGATTAGCGGGAAAAAATGCCTAAAAAGCCGAGCGAAACTGCAATTTGGCGTCGGACTACTTGTCCTGACTACTTGTCCTAATCTTCCGTTGGCTCGAAAGCCTTAGCTTTAACTTTCTTCGCAACCGACAACCGTCTTGACTTTAATCGCAACCAGAGGCGCGATCGCCGGAGCCGCTACATGCAGTCCGCATTCGGTCTTCGTAGATCCGGCCCAGCGTCCTGCGCGAGGGTCTCTCTCCCGGGCGGACGGATCGCGTGCAATGTGTGCATCCGATGCTGGGGAAATTTTGGTCGTGCAGAGGATTGTACGGAACATTGTGCCTGAGCGCGTAACTCCAAACCATCTCCGTAGTCCAGTCGACGATGGGATTGATCTTGGCCAGCTGAAATTTTCGGTCCCATTCCACCTTGCGAGCGGAAGCGCGCGATGATGTCTGGTCTCGCCGGATGGCCGTAATCCAGGCGGCCAATTCCGTGAGCTTGGTCTTGAGCGGTTCAACTTTCCGCAAAGCGCAGCATCGATCGGGATTACGGCTCCAAAGCGCCGGGCCGTGCTCTTTCTCTTGTTCTTCGGGTGTCAGGACGCTATAGACTCTCTCCACTTTTATTCCGTAACGCTTTTCCACCCGGTCCATCAGGTCGTAGGTTTCGGAAAACAGGAATTCAGTGTCCAGTGTGAAGACTCGGAAATCGCGACTCACGCGGGAAGCTAGATCGAGAAGCACCATCCCCTCGATTCCAAATCCTGATGCGATCGCGACACGGTTTCCGAAGGTGGAAAATGCCCAACTGAGTACTTCCTCCGGCCTCCAGCTTTCGGCCTGGGTCTGCACGAGTTCCAGTTGTTCTCTCACTCGCGCACGCTCCCGGCCAGCATCCGATGCTGAACCGCCCCAGCCATATGCTTGGGCGGGAAAGGTATCTGCGATAACGCCCGGCCAGGCAGATTGCTGGCGCAGGGCATCAGGTTTCGCCAGACGCACAACTTCGCCGACAACGAGCAAGGTCGGAGACGGCAATCGCGGAGAATTATGGAGATCTTCAACCGTGGTTACGTGGACTTGCTGGTCAGGCGAGGTCGCCTGCGAAATTATCGCGCAAGGGGTTTTGCCCGAGAGACCCGCCCGCCGAAGCTGATCTGATGTGCTTTGATATTCATACCCCGGCATGTAAACGACGAGGGTGGCGTCGATTGGTATCTCGGAAGGCCAATCCGCGAATTCGTCGCTACCGGCGTGGTGTCCGGTGACCACCACAATCGCGGACGAAACATCGCGATGGGTCAAGGGAATCTGCACGCTGGCAGCCGCACCCAGAGCCGCCGTGATTCCTGGAACGATCTCAAATTCGATGTTGGCCTGGCGCAACGCTTCGATTTCTTCTCCAGCGCGCCCGAAGATGAGTGGGTCGCCACTCTTGAGCCGCACCACCTGTAATCCGAGCAACGCGTTCTGAACCATCAAGCCATTGATTTCGTCCTGGCTGATGCGCTTGCGTCCGAAACGCTTGCCAACGTTATGCAGTTGGGTAGAGGACGGAACCAGAGCCAGAATTTCTTCCCGGATGAGGTCGTCGTGCAGCACAACATCAGCCGACTTTAGAAGTTTCAGCGCTCTTAGTGTCAACAAGTCCGGATCGCCCGGTCCGGCTCCTACCAGATAAACCTTGCCCGTCATGATTTCACTCCCATGCCGATTTCCTCGACACTCATTTTCTTAGTCCGAAAGTCCTGAAATGCTTCGCGGCTCGCCAGTTCGTGTAACAGAAGCCGTCGCTCCTCAGAGTTCATTCCGCTGGCGAAAAGTTGTTGTCTGATCTGTCCCAACTCCTCCAGCCACTCGCCGTACTCCGGCCCAAACTGAACTTCCAACTCACGCCTGATTCTTTGGGCGAGCGCGGGACTGTGGCCATTGGTCGAAATGGCCAATTGAAGATCGCCACGGCTGACAACTGCGGGATAGTAAAAGTCGCAATATTCGGGATCATCCACTACGTTGCACAAGATGTTTCGGTTCTGAGCTTCACGAAAAATGGCTCCGTTTACCTCGCGAGAAGAAGTCGCGGCAACCACGAGAAAGACTCCGTCGAGATCTTGCGATTTGAACTCTCGCAGCTTCCCAGATAATCTTTTCGCTGCTTGCCCACCCAGCTACCGTTTCGCTTACATGCGGCGCAATCACGCGAACCGACGCGCCGGAAGCCAGCAGGCTTTCGATCTTGGGCTCGCCGATGGATCCTGCTCCAACCACCAGGCAGGACCGGCCTTCGAGCTTCAGAAAAATTGGAAACAACGGCATGGCTTAGTCTCTAACCTTCAACCGCATGCGGCACCTTCCCGGGCGACGAGTCGCGCTCTACCGCTGGCAAGAATTCGCCCGCCAGGCACTCGCGCAATTCTTCATCGTTATGCCGCGCAAAAAACCGCCGCAGATTTTCGTTGGGAAGGCGCTCGTCCAGATAACGCTGCAAAAGCCGCTCGATGGCATCCGGCACTTCGCTCGCCAGGCAGCGATATCCGATGGGACGAGCGACTGACTGGTGCAGTCCCACCGCGCCGCCGACGCAGAAGTAATAGGCATCCTGCTGGCGGCCATCCACTTTGATCTTCTTGCCTTCGATACCAATGTCGGCGATCCAGTGCTGACCGCAACTGTTCGGGCATCCGGTAACGTGCAGTTTCAGGTGTTGCTCAAAGCCCGGCAGCCGTTCCTCAAGTTCTTCCACCAGCCAGCGGGAGAAACTTTTGGTCTCGGTAATCGCGACTTTGCAAAACTCCGAACCGCTGCAGGCCACCACGCCGCGCCAGAATGGCGATCCGCCTACTGGAAGCCGATCGCATTGAACTCGTTTGCCAACGCCGTCACGTTTTGATTAGGGACGTTGACGATCAGCAGGTTCTGCATGTTGGTGGTGCGCAGCTCCCCCGACGGCAAATCGGTCGGCCGCATCCGCCGCGGCTCGCATCTGCTGGGCCGAAATCCTGCCCCGCAGTACGGCAGCTCCAACATACGAATATCCGGCCTGCTTTTGGGCATGGATTCCGACGTGGTCGCGATAAATATCTTCTGGCGGCCTTTCCTCAGCCGCAGGATCCAGACTGAAATCCGATGCGCCGCTCCAGTTCTTCCTGAAAACTTTCGGCAGTCCAGCCATGCTTGAGAAACAGAAACTTCAGGCGGGCGCGTTCCCGGTTTTCGCGGAGCTTTTCGCTCTCGCGAAAAATTTCGGCGACGCCCTTGAGGACCGGGATCACCTGATGGCTGGTGCACAAATGCGTTCAACCGTACCGCCAGGTGTGGATCGGTCGAAAGTCCGCCGCCTACGCGCAACGAGAAGCCAATCTCCGAATCTTTGCCGTGCCGATGAATTGCCGTCAGGCCCACATCGTTAATTTCCGGATAGGCGCACCAAACGTTGCAGCCGGTAATGCAAACTTTGAATTTGCGCGGCAGATTGTAGAAATCTCCGTTACCCACAAAAAAGCGGTTGGCCTCGAGCGCAAGAGCCGAAGCATCGAAGATTTCATCGCCATCCACTCCCGCGAGGGGGCAGCCGGTGATGTTCCGGGTATCGTCGCCGCAAGAGCCCATGGTGGTGAGCCCAGCCCGCCACAGTCCATCCAGCAGCTCGGGTAAATCTTGAATGGTCACCCAGTGAAGCTGGATGTTTTGCCTCACCGTTAGATCGGCGGTTCCACGCGCATATTTCTCGGTGACGTTGGCGATGGTTCGCAGCTGGTGGGAATGAAGGAGGCCGTTAGGAATCCGGATTCGCACCATGAAGTACGGCAATGCCTTGCCTTCACCATTTTTTCCGCCAATCACGCCGGCACCGTCGCCCTGCGTATAGACGCCCCACCAGCGGAAGTAAGTTCCCAGCCACTCCGGCGTAATCGAGTCGAAGCCCTCGCGCGCGAACCGGCGTATATCGTCAAGGCCTTCCCAGGGATTCTTTTCCCGCTTCAGCCGCTCAACTCGCTGCGCTTTCGTTTCCGTCGTTGCATTCGCCATAAGATTTTGACCACAAAAAAACCCACCGCCAGTAGGCTTCACTGGCGGTGGGTATAATTGCCGATTTCTAAATGATTCTTAGGTCAGCTGCCCCCGGTCGCCAGTGGATACACCCATACAACAACAAGTACAACACTGGCAGCGCGTTAGGCAGGAAGACGACATTAGCTCACTAATCCTAGATAGTACGGTTCAGCCTGTCAATCTGCTTCTGGATACATTGGATGAAAATTTCAAATGGGACGCATCAAAAAAGTTGCATATGGGCAAGTTGGGCGGTATGGCCCCCGCTACTTCGTCTCCTGTACAAACGCCAGATTCACGGGCTGGGTCGGAATAGCCTTGAATGACTTGCCCGCCAAAAGCTGTTGCTGGTCATCCACGCTTTTCTCCCAGGTCGCGAAGCTCACATTCAGCGAAACCATCGCGGCACGAACGGTTCGGGTAATGGAAATCGCGTCCTGCACGCTTGCGATTGCCCCAATGCCAGTGAAACCTCCCAGGGCCATACCAACGCCGGCGTTGGCGATGTTATATCCCATCTTGAACTTCTCGCCTCCGCTCATGCCTTCGGTTCCGAGCTTCGAGTCCTCGAGCCCCGGATACCTCACAAACAGCCGGGTGTAATTGTTGGCAAACCGCCGCGCCTGTGGACCCTCCACCGGTGTGAATGAAGGCAGATAGATCGGCGCGAGCGTTACATCCTGTTGGGCCAGTTTCAATTTGAGGAGGCCCTTGTCTGTTTCCACTTTCTTGATCTCGGCCAGTGTCAAGTCGAGAGAATCGAATCCCTGCTGTCGTGGGGTTGAAGGATCCATCACCATATCGCCCAGCCCATCCTCCCCGGCTGGCTTTGTGGGCGGCGCAGGATTTCCTCTCTTGTCGTAGGACGACAGGTAGATCAACCGCACCCGGTCGCGACTCAACTCACACTTCACCGCCTGGTCCTGTTTGTGGCCGCGCATTTCCGCATAAAACGGCACTGGCAGATCCTGACTGGCAACGACATCGAAACTTCTAGTCGCGGAACGACCGTCATTCGCCTGCAGGAAAACCAGTCCCATCAACTCATTGGCTTCAGCTCCAAGGGGAAAGAGCGCGAGGGCAATCTGCAGGTGCTCACTTGCGCGCGCCAGTTGCTGCTGCGCGTATGCAAAAGGAATGGCAAAGCCCCCCGTCCTGTTCCGGGCTTTGTTTTCCTCCTTCTTCTTTACTTTGGCACGCCTTGCCCGCATGGCACTACGTTTCTCGGAACCATTGAAGGTCAGATTCATCGACCGGTTGAACAAGTCCGCAATGATATCTTCACCTTCGTCTATCTCCTCGTCATATTTAGTACGTTTCGCATCCAAGGTGTCGAGGTGGAGCGTTGCCTCATCTTTCGCACTCTGCTCAGAACTCAACTGTTGGTAACGGACGAAGTTTTCCCGGGCACGGTCGATATTCCCCATGGCCTCGTAGAACAAAGCCAGCTTCCATTTCGTGAGGGCAAATTCTGGGGCAAGCTCACCAGCTTTGTTGAAGTCCGCGAGCGCGCGATCATATTTGCGCTCTGCGAGCTCGCCATAGGCCGATGCATAGAGACGGCGAACATCCACTCCATTCTGACCAGGCAGGGTCAGCAACGATTTCAGGTCGGCAATGCGAGTCCGGACTTCACCGGCATCCAGCGGCGTGGAGGTCATCTCTAAATACTTTTCCAGAAGCCGCACTGCCTCGGCGGGGCGCCCATTGGTCTCCGCACAATTCGCCATATTAAATATTGCCGATGGACTTGTCGCCAACGTGCCTTTGAGTTCAGCCAGTGCATTGCACAAGCTCGCCCTGTGACCGGCATTCGTGCTGCTATGCGCGCTGACCGGCGGACTGGTTTTGAGCAACGGCTGCGCGGCTGGCGTTGAGGAGGGTGAGGGCGGAATGTCGGAGTCCGTGAACAACGTATCCTCGCCCGCTTCATCTTCGAGGGATGCTTCCAGTCCAACACTGTCAGAGAGAGTATTGACCCGAGTTACTCGATCTCTGTCGGAGTCGTTCATCGGGAGTCCGCTTTCTCCCGTGGTGAAGAATGTAACCATCTGGACGAGTTTCTTCTTTTGTTTCGGGTCCACCGTACCTGCTTTTGCTTTCTCCAGATATTCAAGGGCCTTGGCGCGTTCGCCGAGTTGGTGGTAGCAGAGTGCAAGATCGTAAGCCAGCACCGGCTGAAACGCCTGCAACTTCATGGCGTCGTCCAGGGCAGCCGCCGCCTCTTTGAATTTCCGTGTTTCGTAGAGCTTGCGCGAATCGTTCAACGTGCTCTTCACTCGCTTCTGGATTTCTTCGTCGAGGTGTTTGAGGGCGTCGGTAACATCCTTCACCTCGATCAGCGCTTGCGACTCGGCGTACTTGATGCGAGCCTCCGCAAGCTGGCCGGATTTCTCCAGGCGCTGCGCCTCCGCAGTCATGGTCTTAACTTCAGCCTCGAGCTCTTTTTTTTGGGTCTTTTCCAGATTTTCCGCAAACAGCCCCGAACACAGCACAAGCGGTAGAAGAATTGTTGCCGTTCGCATGAGCCACCTTTCAGGAACTCTTCGATCCCTTACGGAGGTCTTATGGACCCGGTCTCAAAGGCACGTCATTGTATGCTCGACACCGCCAAAGCGGCTAACTTTACTGGGACTGGGTAGCGGGCTACTTTCATTTTGAGACTGCTTCATCAAAATCCAGCGTACACTCCGCATGAGTCCAGCTATGGCGCTGGCGTAACAGGTCGCCTGTGGAGCGTGGAAGATTTAGCCGCCCTCTAGGAATTCTATGACCAGCGAAGTGCGGAAAGAGCGGCGTGAACGTTAGAATCGTGATTTAAGTGGCGCGTAACCTTTTCATACTCTTTTTTTGTGCGACGATTGCCCTGCTCCTTGCAAAAGGTTCCTACGATTCCTTTCGCAGTGGCGTCCTTACGATCAAAGGCCATACCTCTCGCCGGGGGACAAGGAACCGATCAGCTACTGGATTGGGATGGCTATAGGGACTTTCGCATTTCTCGTCGTGGTGTCCGGGGTTGCGGTTATGGCTTTCCTAGTATGCGTGGATTTATTCGGGACTTCAAAGTAGTCCACTACCTGCCACTCGACCAAATTTGATGGATCGGGCTTGGGATCGCGCTTTTCAGCGTCCGCTATAGGAGGAAGATGGGCTGAGGATAGGCAGCCTGAATAGCGGCCATGACAATCCGTTCGGGACAACACATCAAACCAGGAATTGCGTCGTTAAGGATTCGACGTCTCAACGCTGGCATCAGTTCCGGAACGCTTGAAGCCAAACCGCACAATCCATGTGCGGGTATCCTGACCCGGAACAAATTTCCATTGTTGCGCGGCTTGCAAGGCTTGACGAGCAAAATACTTGCTCGGACCCGGATTGACCAGAGACGCTGACGTCACCGAGCCGGAAGCATCTGCTTCCACTTTTACCCTGACTTTAATTGTGCCGTGAATCGTGTCCCGGGCCGACTTCGATACCGAGGGCATAATTTGCTGCACCACTGGCCCTTGCCCGGAAGTCGCCACCGGCACGTCATTCGCTGGGGCGGCTGCTACCGGAGCGCGAACCGCCGCGGCAGAGTTTTGAAGGCTATTGTCAGTCCTACGCGCAGAAGGCTTGCCCGGTGCTTTCTCCAGCTTGGTGGGCGCGTCTGCTCGTGGTTGAGAGACTTGGGAGCCTTGCTGGCCTGCGGACAAAGAGCTGTCCGGAGCATGTTGCGGCGAAATTGTTGCGGGCTGGCTGTCGGTCTGATGATCGAACAACCTGGGGCCGATCAGTACAGCTGTCGCCACCAAAACTAGCGCAATGATCGGCAGTATGTATCGCCACTTCGCCGACGAAGCCGGAATTCTTACCGTCGAGGGTCCCTGCGCCTTCGACATTACCTTGGATATCGGCGAGATCGAGGGAGAGCGCAGCCGAGCCGCAATGTCAGCCGCCGAGCACCGGCGTTGCGGGTCGCGACGCAGACAGCAGTGGGCAATTCCCATAAAGGGAGCCGGCACAGTTTCGGGCAAGGGCTCCGCCATTCCTTCAAGAGCAGGAAGGCGCTGGGTTAGCGCCTCCATCAATGTCATGCCCAACGACCAGGAATCGGACGCAGATGAGATCTTTCCTTGCGCGACTTCAGGGGCGTCATAAGCGCTTGGGTGGGCAACGATCGTCCTGAGACCGCCTGTCGCCGGATCGTCAACGCGAACCAGGCTGTCGCTCGAGAGCTTCAACTGGTCCTGAGCCGCCAGGACATTGGATGGCTTCAGCCGTCCATGTGCCAGTGATTTGCCGTGGATGTATGCCAGGGCATCCAGGGCCGGCTCTAGCAGTTCGCGCGCTTCTGGAGGCGTGAGCGCTCGTTGAGGAAGAATCTGCGCCAGGTTTTCTTCGGCATACTCCATCACCACGTACAGCAAAACTACATTGTCTAACTGGCAGCTTCCAGTTTCGAAAAGCCGAAGCAAATGGGGATGGGAAAGCTTCGCGGTAAACTCCCACCGCGTCAATTGAGCGGCGGCGTTTGCCGGATCTACGGCGATAAGTTTAATGGCGGCTTTTTGCGGGTCGCGTCCGCGGCGTTCGGTGAGATACACCGCGCTGTGGTCCGAGCCGCCCAGATACTGGCGCAACGGGAAACTGCCATTGACCATCTGGCCTTCCCATTGCTTCCAGTCACGGCTCATTTTTGCGCCAATATTTCCACTGGTCGGCATCGCCACTATTGTAAGCGAGCCAGAGCCTGTGCGGGCCGGGCTTTTTTGCGGAAAAAGGACTTTGGTAATTGGAGAGCAGAGACGTTCTTGGGAATGTGGGATCATGGTCAGAATCTCCCGAAATCTGTTTCCAGCATCGCTCAAATTCCCAACCACGTCAGACGACTTCGCTCCGCCATTTCTGGCTCTGCTGCTGCATCATTCCGTAGCATTCGCAGGCAGCAGCCTCCAGCCGCGGCCGGTCGACAATTTTGACGTGCCCGCGCTGGTATGTGATCAGACCAGCCTTCTGCAAAATGCCCGCGGCGACCGTTACGCTGGCACGACGCGTGCCCAGCATGTGGGCCAGAAATTCCTGGGTCAATGCTACGAAGCTGGAGCCAATGCGGTCCTGGCACATCAGCAACCAGCGAGCCAACCGCTCATCCACCTCATGCAGGCGATTGCAGGCGGCCACCTGTGTACCTTGCATGCCCAGGATCTGTACATACCGTTGCAACCGGTTGACCAGCCCAGGCGACAGCCGCATTGCCTCGATCAGATTCTTGGCAGGAATCCTGTAGCCCGACGCTTCAAGCTGGATTACGGTGCGGGTTGGGCTGGAGCTGAAGCCGACGATCAGGGGCAACCCGACGAACCCTTCCCTGCCGGTCAATCCAACTTCTACACTCTTTCCCTCGGACAGGACCGTTAGAACTGAAGCCAGTCCGTTATTGAGGAAGTAGCCAAACTTTATCGGCTCTCCCGGCTCGTGCAATACCGTGTAGGTCGTCAGTTCCATAAAGGTCAGGTGAGGAAAAATCAGGTCGCGTTCTCTTACCGACAAGCTGACGAGGATGTCGTTCTTGACTGGCTCGCCATCAACAATCAGAAGGCTAGATGCAATGGGCTTCGCGCGAACGCGGAAATTTTTGTCAGGCATACGGCTCCTTGCACAGCAAATGCTGTCAGTCTTCGCAAGGAACCGTCTCCAAGAGGGGTACGGCGGGAAGATGCGACTGTCTTAAGACTACTCGCTAACTCAGGTATTTACTAGGAACTAGAGGGGTCGGCATTTCGCTACCACGCCCGATTACGCCGGCAAAGAGGTCCAGGCCGCGTTGCGCCGCGACGATTCGATGACCGCCGAAACAAAGCGCATGCCCGCTACGCCGTCGTCGATGGTCGGCACCAACAGCGAGGCCGGGTCCGCGGGTCGTCCATCAATGCGGGCGCTGATCTGCTCCGCCATGTCAGCGTACAACTGGGCGAAGGCTTCCAGATATCCTTCCGTGTGGCCCGATGGAACGCGGCTGGCGTGGGCGGCGACTGCAGTGGCTGCCGGGCCCCCGCGATAAATCAACCTTGGAGCCTTTCCCAACTCCCCAAGCAACAGGTAGTCCGGGTCTTCCTGTTTCCATTCGAGACCGGCCTTCTCTCCAAAGACCCTGAGTCGAAGATTATTCCGGTTGCCGGCCGCGACCTGGCTCGCCCATAGTTGGCCGCGCGCGCCTTCCGCGAAGCGCAACATGATCTGCACATTGTCGTCGACGCGGCGGCCGGGAACGAAGGTTGTAAGCTCGGCCGCAAGCTCCTTGCAATTCAATCCGGTGACAAACGACGCCAGATTGAAGGCGTGAGTTCCGATGTCTCCCAGCGATCCGCCGGGGCCGCTCTGGGCAGGGTCGGTCCGCCAAAGAGCTTGCTTCTGCCCCGTCTTCTCCAGTGGCGTGGACAGCCAGTCTTGCGCATACTCCACTTGCACCACGCGAATCGGGCCGAGCTCTCCATCCGCGACCATTTGGCGAGCCTGCCGCACCATCGGATGGCCCGTATAGTTGTGGGTGACGGCAAACAACAGGCCCGTCTGTCGAACCATTTTCGCCAGATCGTGTGCATCCTCGAGAGTCGTGGTAAGCGGCTTGTCGCAAATCACGTGGATGCCCGCCTGGAGAAATGCCTTCGCCGCCGGGTAATGCAGATGGTTTGGGGTGACGATCGAGACTGCATCGATCCGGTCGCTTCTCTTCCCTTCCGCCGAGGCCATTTCCGCAAAACTGCCGTAGGCACGATCAGGTGCGATGTGGAGATCGATCGCAGCCGAGCGGGAGCGTTCCGCGTCGGAAGATAAAGCGGCAGCCACCAGTTCGAAGCGATCATCCATGCGCGCGGCAATCCGATGAATTGCCCCGATGAAACCACCCGGACCGCCGCCTACCATGCCAAGCCGCAGCCGCCGGTTCGATTTCACATTGCTCTTCGTTTCTGCGCTCATCGGGTGATCCTTTCGATGTCAGGGCCTTGTTGAAAAATAGCAACTGGACAGTCTGCGCCTATTCCAATCCCATCATCCGGCGATTGGCTGCCTGATCGGCGCCGGAACCAGCAAAGTCGTCAAAGGAGTGGGCCGAAGTCTGAATAATATGACGCGCAATGAACGGAGCTCCCTCGGCCGCTCCTTGCTCGCCACTTTTTATGCAGCATTCCCACTCGAGCACAGCCCATCCTTCAAAACCATATTGCGTCAGCTTGGAAAAAATACCTTTGAAATCTACCTGGCCGTCGCCCAGCGAGCGGAATCTTCCCGCGCGGTCAATCCACGACTGGTAGCCGCCGTACACACCCTGCCGTCCCGAGGGATGAAATTCCGCATCCTTCACGTGAAACATCTTGATGTGGTCGTGGTAAAAGTCAATGAACTGCAGATAATCGAGCTGTTGCAGCACGAAGTGGCTCGGGTCAAACAGTAGATGACATCGAGGATGATTTTTCACCCTCTCCAAAAACATTTCGAAGGTCACCCCGTCGTGGAGGTCCTCTCCGGGATGGATTTCGAAACACAGGTCCACTCCCGCCTCACCGAAGGCATCCAGGATGGCTAACCAGCGGGAGGCCAATTCCTTGAACGCTGTATCGATCAACCCGTCGGGCCGTTGCGGCCACGGGTAAACATACGGCCAGGCCAACGCGCCCGAAAACGTAGCGTGCGCTTTCAGTCCGAGATTCGCGGACGCACGCGCCGCCAGCCGCAACTGTTCTACCGCCCAGCTCTGCCGCGCTCGTGGATTTCCTCGGACCTGCTCGGCGGCGAACCCATCGAACATCAAGTCGTAAGCTGGATGCACCGCTACCAATTGCCCTTGAAGATGAGTGGAGAGTTCTGTCAATTCCACGCGGTGCTTCGCCAATGTACCGCGAACGTCGTCACAATAACTCTTGCTTTCAGCGGCGCGCTTCAGATCGAACAGCCGTGCGTCCCAGGATGGTATCTGCACGCCTTTGTAGCCTAGTCGTGCCGCCCAGCCCGCAATGCTGTCGAGCGTGTTGAACGGAGCGGCGTCACCCGCGAACTGGGCCAGGAATATGGCTGGCCCCTGGATGGTTTTCATTGTCTGCTGGCTCCGTTCTTTTTCAATGATCGCCGGGTGTGGCCCGGACGTGCGACCGGATGAATCATACCGACGTGGAATTCGATCCGCAAACCACCACTGACCTGCTTCAGCCGCAAGAACTATTTCGGACGAATCAGGGAATTATTCCCTCGGATAGTCGTCAGCCTTCGACTGTGGTGAACTGTCCAAGCCTGGGGAAGTGAAATATTGGGGCCGCGCTTTGTCCCATTCGACCATGCTGAGCCCTGACGGGTCGAAGAGAATTCGCCCCGCGCGAACCGTCATCCGCGCCACCAGCTTTGTTTTCCCGTCCATTCGGGCGTAGCCGCAATCGATGTACCCGAAATCGCCGTTGAGTTGTTGCAGCACTGCAATGTCCGCTTCCTTCCCTACGGTCAGAGTTCCAAGCTCGGGACGGCGAATCTCGCGCGCCGGATTGACGGTCGAGCGCTGAATAATGTCGTTCAGCGGCACTCCCATCGCCAGGAACTTGGACATTACATCGGTCATGCTGACCACGTTGTAGTTGCCGGTGTGCAAATCCGTAGACATCGAATCCGGCACAAAGCCTTGTCTGTACGCAGGCACCGCATTCCTGAACCAGAAACTGGCTGCACCGTGACCGACATCGAAAATCACTCCGCGGGCACGTGCCTCGGCCATGATGGGATTGATCTTGCCGTCCGGAAGGAGAATCGGAAATTGCTGGGCAAAGACGTGAGTATGAATGTCACCCGGCCTCATCTTCTTCAGGATAAGTTCGGCATAACTTCGATCGGGCCGGGGCCAGAAATCGAACATCACCGGCACGTTCGCCGCCTGTCCGCATTCTTCCGCGCGATCGACTGCGGCCCAAGGCGTGTGTTCCCCGTCCCACGGATGCTCAGTCCAGTAATGCGCCGTCTTCACGCCGACAATAATGTCGGGATACTTCTTGATCGTTTCGGCGCATCGCTTGGGATCCATCTGGTCCACCGTCTGCTCCAGATCTCCCTGCATCCCATTGGCGACGATATTCAGGAAAGCCAACACCCGCACGCCTGAGTGGTCGATAGCCTCTTCCTTCTCCTGAAGGAATGTGTCCGCTCCCGCGGTTCCGGCGTCCACCACGGTGGTAACTCCGGCCGCGAGCGCCATGTCGGCGGGAATTCCAAGTGGTGCCTGATGAGAGCGGCCTTCGGGAGCAAACCAGTCGAGTGGCGCGCCTCCGTGACCAATATGGAAGTGAATATCAATAAGACCGGGCGTCACGATTAGTCCCGAAGCGTTGACTACTTTACCGGCTTGAGTGGCCGGAATATCTTTTTCCACCGCGGCGATTCTGCCCTTTGAGACCGCGACGTCCATCACGGCGTCCAGATGATTGGCCGGATCGATCACGTGTCCACCCTTCAGAAGTAAGTCATAGTGAAGTGTCTGCGCCGACGTTAGCGTGGATCCGAGAAACATCGTGGCGACGATTAGGCAGGCTGCGAAAAACAATTTGGCACGTCTCGGCATCGGATCTGGTCTCTACTTTCTTTCAGTTCGCTGAATTGCCCGTCAATTGTACTGATCGACGAAAGTTTCTTCGAGACTATAGTCGTCCCGAAGAACCACTTCCACTCGCCCACGTTTTTCTCTTCAGAACTTGAAAAGGTTCGGAACGTAACATAGGCTAGTGCGATCGTGCATCGCGCCTTGACCTTTCTCATCCCACTGCTTTTTCTTATGCTAGTTGCGCCCCCTACGAACAGCGAAACGACTAGCGCCAGAAGCCAGAATGGTTCGCCGGATTCATATTTGGTGTATGTCGGCACTTACACTGGCCCTACCAGCAAGGGGATTTATGGGCTGCGCTTTGATGCCGCCACCGGTAAAGCAACGCCGCTGGGACTGATGGCTGAGGCCGTCAATCCTTCATTTCTGGCGATCGACCCGAGTCAAAAATTTCTCTACGCAGTGAACGAGATCTCAGACTACAAAGGTCAGAAGAGCGGGAGCATCAGTGCTTTTTCGATCGATCGCGAATCGGGCAAACTGACACTGCTGAACCAGGTCGCTTCTGGCGGGGCGGGTCCCTGCTTCCTTGCCCTGGACAAGACCGGAAAATATCTCATGGTGGCAAACTACGATAGCGGTAGCGTTGCAACCTTGCCTGTCCTCGAGAATGGGAAGTCTCGGCGAAGTCTCGACGAAAATACAGTACAGCGGCAGTGGCAAGGATCCCAAGCGTCAGGAGGGTCCGCACCCGCACGAATTGGATGTATCTCCGGACAACCGGTTTGCTCTCCTAGCCGACCTCGGCCTTGATCAGTTGTTGACCTACCACTTTGATCCAGCGAAAGGCACGCTTGCTCTAAACGGTCCGCCCTTCACCAGAGTCCCGCCGGGGACCGGGCCCAGGCATTTCACATTCGACCAAAGCGGGAAGTTCGTTTACGTCGTCAATGAACTGACCTCGACTGTCAGTGCATTTTCCTACAACGCAGACACGGGAGCCTTGCGCGAACTGGCTACACTTTCCACTCTGCCACGAAACTTCAAGGGAACGAGTTTCGCAGCAGAAATCGGGATCCATCCCAGCGGCAAGTTCATTTACGCGTCGAACCGGGGTGACGACAGCATCGCGATCTTTGCCATCGACGCGGCGAGCGGTGTGCTGCGATTTGTGGAAACGGTTTCAAGCGGCGGCAAAATCCCACGCCATTTTGAAATAGCACCGGGCGGAGCTTACCTTTTCGCGGCCAACCAGGAGTCCAACAACGTCGTGATCTTCAGGATCGATCAGAACACAGGTCACTTGACTCCGTCTGGGCAGGTGCTCGAACTGCCGTCGCCAGCATGCGTGAAGTTCGTGTCATTAAACTAGTTGAAATCCCGGTAAGACTTCTTTCAATGAACGCAACTGCGTTGAGAATTCTAACGGTCGAATTAGCGTCTGCAAGTCAGAGAAAGTTCACCAGCGCGTCTGTCGTTTCCTTGGGATCCTCCTCAAGTATCCAATGACCTGTGTTTTTCAGAACAATCACACTGACATCCGACGCGACTAGTTTCATCTGTTCGCCCAGCGCGGCACCGAGTGATTTGTCCCCGCCAATCGACAGAACGGGCATGGTCAGCCTGGTCTGCGAGAGTTGAGCGAAATCTTTCGCGGCTTGAGGAAACGAATCGAAGTAGGCCCAACCCGCACGCATGCGTCCCGGGCGTGAATATGCTGCGGTATAAGCTTGACGGTCGGCTTCGGAGAGCGAGCGCGTTCCGTCGGCGGCAAACTCATTCCAGTAGTAATCAAAATAAGTGCGCTCACGTCCCTGCACCAGTGCTTCGGGGGTTGATCCGTGAAAACGGAAGTGCCAGAGCGATGGGTTATTGTAGACAGCTTCCCACCCGGCTACGCCTGGAAGAAACGCATCCATCACAACCAGTTTTTCTACTTCCGCGGGAAACTGCGCCGCGTAAGCATAGGCGACCATCAATCCAATGTCGTGACCGACGACTCTGGCCTTGGTGACACCCAACGAGCGGGCCAACTCGTGAATGCGTATCGCCGCGCTTTTCATATCAAGCCCGTTCTGCGGAATTGCCGAGTCCCCAATACCGGGCAAGTCCGGCGCGATCACGGTAAACCGCGTGGCCAGCGCGGGCAGGATCGCGTTCCACATGCGCGAAGTTTCGGCATAGCCATGGATAAGGATCACGGTGGGTCCGTGTCCAGCCATTGTGTAATGCACTTTGCTTCCCAAAATCGATGTGTCGTAAGACGCGACAGCCTGCCTGGAAGACTGAGCGAACGCGATCGGCGGAATCGACACACAGAAAATGAGACCGAACAGAGTCAGGGCCAGAGACATGCGCATAGAAAGTGTCATGAGAACTCCGAAGTTGTAAAAAATAAGCTGGACGGGAAACGCGACCACCAGTTTGAATTCTAGGGCTTGCAGACTTGTCGAGCAAATACTCAGAGAAGGTGAGGCTCGGCGTTGGGCACAGTTTCAGGCATCAAATCCTGAAGCAGTCGTTCGCCACTAAGTCTTGACCAAGGGGCCGCTACCTTTACGACGTTGTCGTATTCGAGAACTGAGCCGAGATTGGCAGTCGCGCAATAACGGTAGTGCCCAGGCTGCTAGTCTTCACGTCGAACTGACCGCCAAACTGTTTTACTCGTTCCCGCATTCCTCTCAGTCCGACCCCTGGCGAACGCTGCGAAGGCACTCCCTTGCCATGGTCCTGTACTTCGACCTGGACCGAATCTGCCGAATGTTTTACTCGAACCGAAGCGGTCTTGCTGCCAGAGTGCCGATGAACGTTGGTCAGACATTCCTGAACGATACGAAAAATGGCTAGCTCCAACTCATCCGGGAGCCGCGGAAGACGGGCAGGTAGCTCCAAGCTGATTTTCATGTTGGCGCGGGCAGCCAAACCGTCTACGTACCAGGTGAGAGCGGATATAAGTCCCGCTTCGTCCAAAAGAGGAGGATGCAGTAGATGGGAAATGGTGCGTATCTCCGACGTGATCTCACTCACCCATCGCGCATTCTCTGAGACCGCAGTAGAAGCCGCAAGACTCAATTTAGACGCCTCAGCATGAACAAGACTGATATTCATATTGAGGGCGGCAAGCATTTGTCCAACGCTGTCGTGCAGTTCGCGAGCCAGCCGTCTTCGCTCGTCGTCCCGAATCCTCAATAATCTAGAGGTCAGTTCACGCAAATCATCCTCAGCCGTCTTTCGCTCCACGACTTCGCGCTGTAAATCTGCCGTGCGCTTCTGTACTTCGTCTTCCAGGCTCCGCCTGGCCAACAGTAAATCGTGCTCATACTTCCTGCGATCAGTGGCGTCAAAGAAGGTGCTGCGAATCAGAGCGCGCTTTCCCGGCATCTCCTTTTGCTGAGTCGAATTGACTAAAACCGGCAACGGATTGCCTCGGCTGCACACTAAATCCAAGGCAACTTCCTTGATAAACCCTTGCATGTGCAATAACGGGGCGTACTGTGTTTCGTAAAACATCTTGCCTGGAACTGTCAGCAAATCGTGGAGTTTTTTGGAAAGGATGTCTTGTCGAGAATAGCCAGTCCAATTCAGAAACGTCTGATTTACTCTTACGATAGTGCCGTCCGGAAATGTTGACATGTAACCGCAGGGAGCGTCCTCGTACAACTCCTGCATGTCTTCGTCCAACAATTCATGGTCCATACGCGACGACCTAGGCGGTCAATCCTTGTTTTATAACGGAAATCGTTTCTTGGGGCGCGCTCAGGTGCGGACAATGTCCCGTGGCTTTCATTAATACGAACGAACTGTTCGGCAGATGTTTGTGTACATACTCGCCAACGCAGAGTGGCGCAATCGGGTCTTCCGAGCACTGGAGTATAAGCGAAGGGGTATTCAATTTTGGAAGGTCGGTTCTGTTGTCGGAGAGAAAAGTGACACGAGCAAAGTGCTTGGCAATATGGGGATCTGTACGGCAAAAACTGTTGGCCAATTCTGCCGCCAGTTCCGGACGATCCGGGTTGCCCATGATGACCGGAGCCATTGTCGTGGACCATCCGAGATAGTTTCGATCGAGAAAATCCAGCAAGCCTTCCACATCTTCACGGGTGAAACCGCCGCAATAATCCTGATCGTTCAGGTAACAGGGAGAAGGTCCAATCAGCACCAGTTGGTCGAAGCGGTTGGGCTCTCGAATGGCCGCAAGCACTCCGATCACCGAACTGACGGAGTGTCCGACAAACACCGTATTATGCAAATCTAACTGCGAACATATATCCAGAACATCCTGCGCGTACCCGTCCAAAGTTGCATATTTGGTGCTATCAAAAGCTCTGAGGTCAGAGTTGCCAAAGCCTACATGGTCGAAAAGCACGATCTTGTACTCATCCTGGAACGCAGGGGTGATGAGTCGCCACATATTCTGGTCGCAACCATAGCCGTGGGCGAAAATCATCGCCTTCTGTCCACGACCTGAAACCTTGACGTTATTTCGCTGCAGGATTGACATGGGCCTTGGCGCCCGACCACAAACACTTCCATTTCTGAGGTTCGCCGCCAATAGCAAACGACCGAAGCAAATCGTGTGGATGGTGAGCGCGGATGGACTCGAACCATCGACCCATGCCTTAAAAGGGCATTGCTCTGCCAGCTGAGCTACGCGCCCACTCTCTTTCAATTTATCACAGCAGAAAGAGTCTGATGACCGTGGCCTACTTCCCTACCTTCGCGATGTAAACCGCAAAAGGCTCCAGCGAAACCTCGGAAAGCTTCACGTCCTGCGGGTGCGTGCTCAATGTCGTAAGCAGCGTGGTTGCCTTGGCTCCTGAGAATCCTTGCTTAGCCAGATCGAAGCTGACTTTCTGCTCGGCCCCCGACATGTTCAGCACCACCAGTACCGCCTGATCTTTATACCGGCGAAGGTACGAAACCACATTGGGTTGATCCTCATTCAACGGAATGTATGCGCCATCGCGCAGTGCAGGATCTTCCCGACGCAACTTCAGAACGGATTTGTAGAATTGCAGGATGGAATTTGGGTCATTGAGTTCAGCCTCGACGTTATGAGTCTTGGAACTCGCCGGAACTGGCAGCCACGGCTCGGTCTGGCTGAAACCCGCATTGGCGCTTCCATTCCACTGCATCGGGGTGCGTTCCCCGTCGCGGCCTTTGTCAACCGGCCAGCCAACTCGCCCGACCGGGTCTTTCACATCTTCCTTGCGTTTGGGATCGTTATTTTCCATGCCGAGCTCTTCGCCGTAATACATGATCGGCGTGCCGCGCAGGGTCAAGTACATGCCGGCCATCAGCTTGGCGATTTCGTCATTGTGCTGCCCATCACCGTAGCGGTTATAGGAGCGCACAATATCGTGATTGCTGATGACGTACACCGGCCAGCCACCCGAAGCATCCGCGGCTGCAATCTGCCGGCGAAATTCCGGCGCCGAGAGCCTGTTCACCGTGGTGAACATCAGGTCCATCGGCATTTGCAGTTCCCTGCTGTGGCCACCGTAGTAGAGCTTCAGCTCATCGATGTTCTTGGTCCAGGTCTCGCCAATCAGTACCGCCCCATTTTCGTCCGCCACCGCTCGTAGCCTTTGCAACACTCCGTGCAACTCGGGCAGCTTGCTGTTGTAGACGTTCTCCATATTGGGATCGCCATACTTGCTGGTCCCGGGCAGAACCGGATTGTCCTTTAAATTCGGATCTTCGAAGATGGTGTCTACCGCGTCGAGGCGAAACCCAGAAACGCCGCGCTTGTACCACCAGCGGGTGACGTCAAACATCGCCTTCTCAACCGCGGGATTGCGCCAGTTCAGATCGGGCTGGGCGGAATAGAAAATCCGGTAGTACCACTGGCCGGTTTGCGGATCGAACGTCCATGCGGGACCACCGAAAATGGAAATCCAGTTGTTCGGCGGCTGGTTGGAATCCTTTCCGTCTCGCCACACATACCAATCGCGATGGGCTGAGGAGCGCGAGGACTTCGAATCCAGGAACCACTTATGCTGGTCGGAGCTGTGGTTCACCACCAGATCGAGGATGATGCGAATGTTTCGCTGCTTGCCCGCTTCGGACATCGCGTCAAAATCCGCGAGAGTGCCATACATCGGGTCAATGTCTGTGTAGTCCGAGACGTCATACCCGAAGTCCACTTGCGGCGAGGGAAAGCATGGTGTGAGCCAGATCGCGTCCACGCCGAGATCCTTGAGGTAGTCCATTTTCGACGTGATGCCCTTGAGATCGCCAATCCCATTGTTGTCGCTATCGGCAAAGCTGCGTGGGTAGACTTCGTAGAAGACCGCGTGCTGCCACCACTCGTGGCCCTCAGCGTCTTTGGGACTGGGATTGGCCGCTGCCCAGGAGTGGATTGCGAAGAAACCAAAGCAAATCAGGAAGCATGACAGGGTCAGTTTTCTAAACATGATTGCCGCCTCTTCGTAAAGGTCGATTTTCGAGGAACCGCGCGGAATTCCTTTCGCACAAAACATCTAACGGGTTTTGCTTCCGAAATGAATGGTGATTTTGGAATGAGCATATAGATCAGAGCCGTTCACCGGAATCCGAAACCGGATCTTCGCATTCTCGGCTTCAGTCTTCACCAGTTCCGCCACCCTCGACAGACGCAACCTGAGCGGCGTTCCAGATCCCGATTTCATATTGCTTGCCAGACGCTCCCGAAACGTCAAGGACCAGGCTGTCGCGGGTGGGCGCCCATGTTTCCGACACGACGCGCAATCCTTCACTCGACCTTCCCAAGGCTGGCAAAGCGGGGTAAAGACTCAACCCGAAATCGTTCTTCAGATGGATGCGCAGCGTGTTTGCCCCGCTACTCACCGGGATTTGTACGGTCACGTGTTGATCGACATCGCTCTCGTGGATCTTGAAGGGCACTCGATGGCCATTCAGTTCCACTGCTCCGACTTGCGCCCGCAGGCTCAACGCCGGCGAGAACTCCACCGTGCAATCGCCGCTACCAGTGCGAGTGACGTCCAGAGTTATCTCGCTGGCGGTCTTGCGATAGACCGCACGCAGCGAAGCCGTGCCCATGTGCAGGTTGTTGAGCGTGAATGCAGTCCAGTCAGCGGGCACGTGAGGCGCAAAAGTAATTCGCTTTGCGCCAGCGTCCGTATCCAGGCCGAAAAGCCCACGCAGCAGCGGGCTGATGACCATGGCCGCTGACCAGATCTGATGCGGAGAACTGGTGGAGAGAGGCTGGTAGTAGTCGCCCGAGAGAACTTCGGTGACATGCCCAAGCGATCCGTCGAGCGCCAGCTGGGAATTGGCCATGAGATTCAAATAAGCCGGGCAGTGGCACGATGGTAGCGGTACTCGCCAACCGACGCCCAACCGGTGAACAGCGGCCACACCGAGCCGAAATGGTATCCACCCGCGCTGTATTTCGGGGCATTCGAAGAAATAATCCGCATTCCCCAGTCAGCTTCATTTTCCGGCTCGGCGAGTTGCGCGATCATCGCTTTGGCCTTTTCCTCATCGAGCAGGCCGAACCACATGGGGACGGTGGCCAGCACGCTGAGTTCATCTACCGGCTGGTCCTGCCGGTCGAGTGCAAAGGCAAAGCGGTTTTTGTCAGTCAGCCAGAAACTCTTGTTCACCAGCGGCTGCTGGCGTGCGAAATCGTCTCCAAGTTTCTTGCTGACGTCTTCCTTCCCCGCGAGGTGAGCCAGATTGGAAAGCGCGCGCAAGGCTTCCGCGCCGAGCCCGCTCTGGTAAAGCTCGGTCTTGACCGGAAGCAGCGGTCCGCCTTCCACCCAGCCATGACCGATTCCGAAATTCTGCGGGAGATCCTTGCGAGTCGTAGGTGGAAAGCAGAAATTGATATGCCTTCCACAAGCTGTCCCACTTTTGCTGGGCGAATGCCACATCGCCGCTCGCAACTACATAATCGTTCATTACGATGATGTAGAGCGGAGTCGCATCGGCGGAAGCGTACGGATATGGATAGTCGGTGAACCAGGGCACGAAATTTGCGCCCTGGGAAATTTCGTGAGGAACCTTGCCGTCAGCCCGCTGATATTTGCTGATAAATTCGAGTGCGGTACGGGTGCTGGCAAAGTCGCCTTCGGCATCGAGCGCCAATGAAGTCCAAAGCGCGTCGCGGCCGAAAAACCAGGCGAATCCGGGCCGCTGGCTACCGCCTGAAGTTCGGTACCCAGCGATCAACCCCGTGCCCAGAAAGGGATTGGTCACCAATCCCTGAAGCACGCTGACGCGCGACCAGTCGTAGGCCTGCTGCAATTGCGCGATCGGGAACCTCGACGCTGACCGTTTTATCCAGGTACGCGCGGTAGTAGTCGGCAGACTCTTTCTGCAAGGCGACATAGTCCGCGGCGAGGTGCTGATACGTGGCTTCAGCTTCAGCCATTGCCGTTGGTTGAAGCCGCGATGACGAATAATCTTTGTCGACTTCCCTTTTGCAGTGACGCCCAGATGGAACGAGTTTTCCTTCGAACTGGAATAATTCGTGTCGTATTCCTCGCGCACCTCCGTGGCAGTCGGTGAACCAACGAAGGCGGAGAATTTTTTCTGCTCTTCGCCGAAGTAGAATGCGCTCAGCTTGGGATCCCAGTATCCGTATGTCCCGCCCAGGCCGGCCGGCCATTCCAACTGGAAGTCCCGTTCAAAAGCCGCTTCGACATCCAGAGGTTGCGCGGTCTCGACATCGATGATGATGACCGCTCCCGCTTCATGCACTGGAACGAACAGCGTTTCCCGTACGGCGAAAGTATCGCCCGAATACAGAATCGTGCTGGACTCTGGCCGCACGGTAACCGTTCGCGACAAGCGTTTCCGCCGGAATGACTCGGCCGTCCTGATGAAAACGTAGATGGAAGTCGCGCAGAATTTTCAGCGGATAAACCCAGGCCTCAAACTGTCCCGCTTCGTTTCCAAAGAGCCCCGCGCGCATGCCCGTGATCGGAAGGAATTCCCAGGGACGGTTGGTGCGTGAAAGCTCCATCACTCGCGAGGGCTCGGCGGAAGGCGCACTGGTCGAGTTCCTCTCAGCAGCCGGGCTCCGGGAAGAAAGAATTGCCAGACGAAAAATTATCGGGAGTAAGTGAGATGCAGTCCACAACGACGACGCGGAAGTTTGATTTGCATGTGCGAGAACACAAAACAGGATACGCGTCTCAGCTTGCAAAGTCGCGATACACTTAATAGAGCAGGGGCGAATTCTAGCACGAGCCAACTCCGGGAAGGTACCACCGTTTTGTCCTCTTCGCGCCGCACGTTTCTCCAGATCAGTCAGCAAGTCCGCATTGGCGTTGTCTCTGGGGGAAATTCTCGGGCGAGCCCGCCGATTGCACGCATTCTCGCCCACGAGCGAACCCGCCAAAGCCGACGCCGATCTAGGAGTGAGCTTCACCAATATCGCCCGCGAATCCGGACTCAATGTAAAGACAATTTACGGCGGCGAGCACAAGAACAAATATCTTCTCGAAACCACCGGCTGCGGCGTTGCTTTTTACGACTATGACAACGACGGCTGGCTGGATATTTTTCTGGTCAATGGCTGGCGTCTTGAAGGCTTCCCCAAAGGCGACGAACCAACCTCCCACTTGTTCAAGAATAATCGCGACGGCAGTTTCACCGATGTTACGGTGAAAGCCGGCCTGGTCCATTCCGGATGGGGACAGGGCGTTTGCATCGGCGATTACGACAACGACGGATTCGAAGATCTGTTTGTCACTTACTTTGGAAAGAACGTGCTCTATCACAACAATGGCGACGGCACCTTCACCGACGTCAGTGAAAAGTCTGGCGTCGCGGGAAGTGGCAAACGCTGGAACACTGGTTGCGCCTTTGTGGATTACGACCGCGACGGAAAGCTCGATCTGTTTGTCGCGAACTATATCGATCTGGATCTGGCGACCGCTCCGGTACCGGAATCAGGACCATGTCTCTACAAGAGTGTGATGGTGGCGTGCGGACCGCCCGGGCTCAAAGGCGGAAAGAACATCCTTTACCACAACAACGGCGATGGCACTTTCACTGATGTCTCCGAGGCTTCCGGAATCCTGCAGGCCAACGGAACTTTCGGACTGGGAGTGTTAACGGCCGATTTCGATAATGACGGATGGCCTGACATTTATGTAGCGAACGATTCCACCGCCAGTGCTCTCTATCAGAACAAGAAAAATGGAAAGTTTGTCGACATCGCCATGGAAGCGGGTTGCGCGCTCAGTCCGGACGGCAAGCCGCAGGCGGGCATGGGGGTTTCGGCGGCTGACTATGACATGGATGGCTACCTGGACATTGTCAAAACCAACTTCGCCGGCGACACTCCTTCTCTGTATCACAATCTCGGCGACGGGGGTTTTGAAGACACTACATTCGCCGCGGGTTTGGGCGCCCACACCCAATATCTGGGATGGGGCTGCGGTTTTTTTGATATGGATAACGACGGCTGGCCCGACATTCTTATCTGCAACGGCCACGTTTATCCAGAAGTGGAGCAGTTGAAGACCGAGGCTGGCTATCCGCAGCGGAAGTTGCTCTATCGCAACCTGCGCAATGGCCGCTTTGAAGATGTTTCCATGCAGGCCGGCCCGGGAATTTCAACTCCGGCGGCGTCCCGAGGCTGCGCCTTTGGCGACTTCGATAACGATGGCGACATCGATATGGTCGTGAACACCGTCAATGACTTTCCCCAACTTCTGCGGTGCGACATGGCTCCGGGAAACAACTGGATCAAAGTCCGAACCATTGGCATCAAGTCAAATCGCAGTGGCATTGGGGCACGTCTTCGCTGCGTAACTCAAGTCCCTGGCGAGACGAAACCTCATCAGCAAATCGACGAAGTACGCAGTGGCGGCAGCTACTTCTCACAGAACGATCTACGGATTCACTTTGGTCTGGGCAAAGCGGACAAGGTGCAGTTGCTGGAAATCCACTGGCCGAGTGGGCAGGTGGACACGTTGAAAGACGTCAAACCTAATCAACTGATTTTCGTTAAGGAAGGCGAAGGAATCGAACGCACCGTCCAATTCCCGGTTAAACGTTAGTCATTGCCATCAGTGACTTACGTCTTTTCGTTGCGAAACAGACCGCTTAAGCCAACGACCACCGGCCAAGAGCCAACGACGGCCTCTAAAAATTCTCGATCATCCACACGTTGGAATTCCCGCTCGCCTGCCACAAAGCTAGATAGCGCCCGTCCGGAGAAGGAATAGCCCAGCCCACAACCATCTTGGTCTGTTCCCAAAGCGGACGCGCTCTCCCGGTCAGGTCAACGCTTAACAACGCGTAAGTACCGGCGCTCGTCGCAGTGCTCACCAAAAGACTCTTGCCATCGGCTGCCCAGTCAACCGTGGAAACAGCGGGCCAGTCTTTCAGGCTGATAGTGCGCTCGGTGTGGTCAGCCAGCGAGAGCAGACGAATATCCGGTTTTGCTGCCATGTCCATTTTCTGCGACTTGGCGACTGCGAGTGTCAACCCGTCGGGCGAAAGACTCCAGTTGTATGCGTAAGGAATGTCATCATCAACATGTGCGACTTCCTGCCCTTTGCCCCGCGTCGGGTCGAAGCTGACAAATATCAACCGCTTGTCGACGACCTGGCTGTACAGACAAAGTGTCGAAGGCATGCGTGCACATTGCAGATTGGTGAAACCTCGCCCTTCGAGAACAAGTTCAGGAGGACCACCGGCGAGCGAAAGCCGTAACATGCGGACAACCTGTTGCTGCTCGAATGCCGGCCAATATTGCAGATACACAATATCTTTTCCGTCCGGCGTGAGCCGTGGCAACATCGACTGCTCTTTGCCTCCAACCAGTAACTCTGGAGTGATTTGGTCAGGGGCCTGTTTAAAAATATGGAAAGAACCGTCGCGGTCCGACCCAAACAGCACTTGCTTGCTGTCGGGCGTCCAGGCCCAGGGTAGATCCTGTCTTTCGTCCAGGGTTATGAGCCGCGGTGTTTGCAGTTTGGTCCCACCCGCCTCAAGTCGGGCAACGTACACGTCCTGTTGCAAACTCTGTTTCAGGTATGCCAGCCGTTTGCCGTCGGCCGCAGCACCTAGATATCGGACCTCGCCCGGACCCCGACGTCAGTCGTGTGCCCGTACCCAGTGGCTTTCGTGTCCGTGCATCAATTTTGACTGCCCAGACATTGGAATCGTCCTGACCCGGCGGAGCTTCGCCCAACACGTAGATAATCTTGCCGTTGACCCATGCGAGGGCTTCTCCCAGGCGCTCATGGGCCAGGACGACCGTGCGTTCGTTCGTTCGGATGTCCAGAGTTTCGATCTGTGGTACCACGCCATACTCTCCCGGGTGATACACGCCTCGCAAAAACGCGATTTCCTTCCCGTCTGCCGACCATACGGGGGATCGGAAGATATCACCGAGTTCGCCGGCGACTTTTCGCGATTGTTGTCCATCCGCGCTCATCACCCAGACTTCCTGACTGTTGATCGCTCCTCTGAGAAAGACGATCTGAGAGCCGTCAGGCGAAACTGCCGCTTCCCGTCCTTCATCGCTAAGCTTGCGCGGACTTCCGCCAATGGTTGAGAGCCTCCACAGGCCAGGCCATCTGGAAGACCCTGCAGCTGAGGTCGCTACAACGTGGGTTCCGTCGGGAAACCAGGAGACGGGCTTAGCCTTAAATCCCTCTGGCAGAACGAACGCGTGCGTTTCACCGGTATCGACCTCGCGCACGTAGGAACCGGTGTCGTCGGAAAATGCCAGGTATTTCCCGTCTGGCGATAGGGCCGCGCTGCTGACCGGGTCTTCGCTCGGGTTAGCGGTCAGACGGCGCTCCACCAGCGGTAGCGAGGTAATGGTTGGAACGAACGCACGGCGTCCCAGATACACGCCAACACCTAAGCCGACCAGCAGTAATACGACGGCGGCAGAAGCAATCCATCCTTTACGCGTTGGGTCGCTCGCTGGAGTTGCGATTTCGGGAAGGACAGCAGCAGGCGCCGTCCCGTTCACCGGAGCCAGGAATCGGTATCCCCGGCGCGCGACTGTCTCTACAAAACGCGGGTTCTCCGCCGAATCACCTAACGCATCCCGGAGCCGGCGGACAGCAGCATTCAAGCTATGGTCGAAATCTACGAATGTATCGACGGGCCACAAACGAGTTCGCAGCTCTTCGCGAGTAACGACTTCACCCCGCCGATCAAGCAACATGGCAAGGATCTGAAAGGGCTGTTCCTGAAGCCTGACTTTTGCTCCATTACGCCGCAGTTCCCCCGTCCGCAGATCGGCCTCGAAGATGCCGAACCGGATAACCTGCATCCCGTTGCCGCTCACAGCCACCGCCTTACCCCCATCGAACTCGTGAAGTCTAGCAGAACCAGCGTTTTTCAGGATCGTCACCTCTACTCCTAACCATTTGACGTAAAAGCGTTTATCCCGTTACCGAGAGATGCTTTGTGGGTTATCTGCAAAGCATTGAGGCACCTGTCGCGCAAACCGAATATCAGTGCGATGGAGGTCTCGACCCGTGCCTCAACTCTTAAAAACATGGCTGGTATTAGGTACGTTCCTGGCGACCCTGGTGTTCCCGGCGTGGGCGCGAACCAATCATCGTGAGGATTCGCAATTTGTTGTCTCTGTCTATGACAGCGTGGGTATTTCGAGCGCGGTGCTGGCGGAAGCCGAACGCGAAGCGGCAAAGATATTCAAACCTGCAGGAGTGAATGTTTTGTGGATGAACTGTCCGACCGCGGCAACCAGTGATCCGGATTCGGGTGTTTTGATACCGCCGGACTGCGGCCTGGTGGAGTGGCCCACCCATCTTGCTCTTCGTATCGTGCCCCGTTCCAACCGGTTTACGAACGAAGTCTTCGGGGTGGCGTTTCTGTCCGCTGAGGGTGTGGGGTGCTACAGCGACGTCTTTTATGATCATGCGACCGGTCTGCAGGCTGGATCGAACGTGAGCGTGACCAATATCCTGGGAAACGTAATCGCCCACGAACTCGGACATCTTCTTTTGGGCTCAAACTCGCATGCACCGTCGGGGATCATGAAGGCGCGCTGGGAAGGTGAGGAATTGGATCGCGTGGCAAAAGAGGGCTTGTCGTTTACTGCCGAACAGGCGGAACACATTCGAGAAAGACTGATTACGTCGGAACCCCCAGTAGCCGTTACCGCGCTGGCAAGCTATTAACGTTCAATACGCGCACTCAAGAGGCTGGTGCTTTCATCGCGACTCCAGATCCTTCTTTGAGTGTCTGGATGCCATCGACCGGGACGTTGTCGAACTGCTCGATAAGACCGCTGGGCCAGCGAACTTGCACCCATTCAACTTTGCTGGCGGCTCCCAGCCCGAAATGAAGACGCATGTCGTTATTCGAGTCGTAACTGGAACCACTCCGGACTTCGTTGACCAGCACTCTGGAACCGGCCTTCACCATGACTTTCGCGCCAATTCCATCGCGGTTTGATTTGGTCCCAACCATCCTGAGTCCAACCCAATGATTTGCCGACCGGATTTGATTCACCAGCAGACTTGGACCCGCGTTCATATTCGTGATCACAGCCGAAGTACGTCCGTCATTCCAGAGGTCACCGATCGCGAGTCCACGCCCGGCGTGAATTCCGGTGATTCCTGACCCAGCCTGCGCGGAAATGTCGCTGAACGTTCTGTTGCCGTTATTGTGATAGAGGATCCGCGGCTCCTCATAGCTGCTTCCGAGATTCTGTTTGTCGACCTCCGGATAGACATGGCCATTCACCAGCAATAAGTCAGGCCAGCCGTCATTGTCGAAATCGAGGAACATGGTTCCCCATCCCAGATAACGAGTGTAGAGACCCAACCCGGCTGCATAGGTTACGTCATCGAATGTTCCATTGCCGTTGTTGCGGTAGAGAGTCGAGGTGTCATCGGAGAAGTTGGTCTTGAAGATGTCCAGTTTGCCGTCGCCGTCATAGTCGGCGACCGTCGAGCCCATGCCGGCTTGCTCACGTCCATCTTCATTGAAGGCTGCGCCGGCAATCACGGCCCGGTCTGTGAAAGTTCCGTCGTGATTATTGTGGTACAGAATGCTGGGAGTGCTGTCGCATGCCACGTAAATGTCAGGCCAACCATCGTCGTCGTAATCGAGAGTGGAAACACTGAAGGCATACTGGCCGCTCGTCTGATCGATTTTCGCCTTCATGGTTACGTTTTCAAATTTCCCGCCGCCAAGGTTGTGGTAAAGAATATTTTTTGCGCCCGGCAAACCTCGCGGCCCGCACATCACCGGAACACCCTTCCACACGCACGACGCTCTCTCGCCCGGTGCCGGAGCGGTCGAGATGTCAAAATCCACGTAGTTCGCGACCATCAAGTCGAGAAGACCGTCGCGATCGTAGTCGACGAAAGCGCATCCCGTTCCCCACGCCTTTCCGGTGCCGGCGACTCCGGCACCTTCCGCTACCTCGGTAAACACTCCATTCTGATTATGATAGAGCCGGTTTTTCCCGTAGTAGGTGACGTATAAATCCTCCCATCCGTCGTTGTCATAGTCGCCGACGCAGGCACCCTGTCCCCAGCCTGTAGCGGTGAGTCCAGCTTTTGCGGTGACGTCGGTGAACGTTCCGTCATGATTGTTGCGGTAAAGATGGTTGCTGGGAGTCTTGCCGCTTGGAAAGCCCTCGAGTGTCGTTCCGTTCACCAGGAAAATGTCAGGCCATCCGTCATTGTCGTAATCGAAGATGGCGATGCCTGTGCCGGTGGTTTCAATGATGTATTTCTTGGTGTCTTTGCCGCCAAAGACAGTAGTCATGGTCAATCCAGCTTTTTCGGCGACATCGATAAAATTGGCGATCGGACTGCTTTGCGCGGTGGGGGGCGCTTGAGCAACAGCTATTGGGATTAAAAGAAAAGCAAGAAAAGCAGTTTGAATTGATCGACGGATGGATTGGCGGGGAGACCGCGGCGAAAAAGCTTGA
This sequence comes from Terriglobia bacterium, assembly GCA_963765715.1. Lineage (GTDB taxonomy): Bacteria > Acidobacteriota > Terriglobia > Terriglobales > Acidobacteriaceae > JAIQFF01. The sequence goes on along the minus strand of CAVXXN010000004.1, from coordinate 56,341 downwards.
TTCATGACCCGTCCTGAATACTAGGACGCGGGCCCCGGAGGGTCAAGTTGCTGCTGAGTTTGAGGTCTCCGTCTCTTCACAACTTCGTCCACGCGTTGATCTCGGCGAAGAACATAGTAATATTTTTCAGTATCATCGAATTGGCATGAGAACACAGTGAATTTACCGGCATTCATTCAGTGGCGACGGCTCGTCACACTGGCAGCATTATTCTCAGTTACCTTTACAAGTCTCGCTCAGCAGAAAAAACTACAATCGCAGGCTGACTCTCTTTATCTCCAGGGACTGGCCGCCGTGAAACGGGGTGACCTGGTTCATGCGCAGTCCGCATTCGAACAACTTGTAAAAGCCGTCCCCGGAAATCCTGAGGCGCACAACTCGCTGGGGTGGGTGTTGTACTCGCAAGGAAAAACTCCAGACGCCATCTCCGAAATCCGGGTTGCGCTACGGCTGAAACCCAATTTCCCGGCAGCTCGTGTCAATCTCGCGAACGCTTTGGCGCGAAGCGGGAATCTCGCAGAAGCCGAGTCCGAAGCGCGGGAAGCTGTCCGAATCGCTCCGGGCAATTCCGAGGCACACCGGACTCTTGGAAAAGTCGCCAGTTTCCGTGGCGACCTTGATACCGCAATCGCCGAACTGAAGAAAGCTGCGGACCTCGAGCCGAAACGTCCTGACTTGCATGATGAATTGGGCGCGGTACTGGCGCAGAAATCAATGCTGGATGAGGCTGCTGCAGAGTTTTCCGAAGCTCTGCGTCTTCAACCGGATCTTCCTGCGGCCACTTTGCATTTGGGCGTGGTGCGTTGGCGGCAGAAGCGAACCGACGACGCTATCGCGCTCCTGCAAAAGGCAGCCCAGCTTTCTCCGCAATCCGCGCAGGCGCACTACTATCTCGGACGCGCGCTCGCAGACTCGGGGCAGCGCGAACAAGCCATCAAAGAATTCCAGAGTGCGGTGAACCTGCAACCGAGTCTTGGCGAAGCACAGACCCAACTTGGACTGCTTCTGCAGCGCTCGGGTGATGTTCAGGCAGCGGTTGCCGCTTTTCGTCGGGCGGTTGAACTCCAGCCCAATGACCCCGATGCGCATAATAATCTGGGGCTCGCCCTGATCCAGCTTGGCGACGCGACCGGCGCAGCCTCATCCTTCGAGACGGCGCTCCGCCTACGTCCGGAGGACACTGGTTATCGCACCAACCTCGGAACCGCGTATCTGCAGAAGAGTGACTTTGACGCTGCAATCGAGCAATTTCAAACCGCATTGAAAGCCGCGCCTGACGATGCGACCTTGCATTACGACCTTGGTCTGGCATTGAAGCTAAAAGACCGCTTGCCCGATGCCATCTCCGAATTCGAGAAAGCTGCCGCACTTGATCCGAATCAAGCCGACATTCACTACACGCTGGGAGTGACGTTGTGGCAGCAAGGTAATTTTGACAGGTCGACTGATGCTCTTCGCGCTGCCATCCAGGCGAAGCCCGATTATGCCGAGGCGTACTACACGTTGGGCACGGTACTAAAACAGCAGGGTAAATTGCCGGAAGCTGCGACCGCGCTTAAGGAAGCCATTCGCCTGCAACCCGACTTCGCCGGTGCGCATACCACGCTTGCAACCATACTTCGGCAACTTGGCGATGCCGAAGGGGCGACACGCGAAAGCCGCCTCGGAAATCAGATCAGCAAAGACAAGACCAGCCTGCAGGCGGCGACCTTCGATACTAACTCCGGGATGAGGCTCCTCAAGGTTGGCGATGTAGAGGGAGCGATCTCGCAGTTTCGCGCCGCCATCGCGCTGGCGCCGAGCTACGCGCCCGCACACTTCCATTTGGCGGAGGCGTTGCAGCGTAAAGGTGAAAAGACGGAAGCCGGGCAGGAATTCCAGCGCGCGGCGGAACTCGATCCGCAGTTGAAGCAGCAAACGCCCTAATCGCAATCAGGGCTGACGTTAGGGCTTTCCGCCACGCAACGCAACAATCTCCGACTCCACCGGCACGCCCCTGGTGACCTTGACCCGCAGCACCGCTTCGAAGGGCTTCAGCTCTCCATTTTCCGAACGGGGGAGTCTCCGCAACAATTCCTCCAGCGAACTCTGCTGGCAGACAAACTCCACCGCCGCCTGCGTCCCCATCGTCGTAGTTCCGGCAAGAATCAGTACGGATTTGGCGGGATTCAATCCGTGCACCAGAGCGACGATCGAATAATCCTCGGTGAGATTGGCATGCGAAGGGCTGCCCAGCCAATATGCGGCCTCCCCCGGTTGCGGATGGACGTTGACGATCGCGAGGTCACCCTTTCGCGGTTCCGATTCGCGTGTACGGAACACAAAGTCTTCGGTGCTTGGAATCTCACGAAGCGTCAGGTTTTCCGCGGGAGACCCGACAAAAATCATGTCATTGTTTTTGACGTCGTCCAGCGAGAGCAGGCTCCCGCGCTTCACCCGGATCTGCCGGTGCAAAAGTCCGAAGGTGCGGTCCAGCGCGTGTATCGCGAGAACCTCGCCGACGCCGGTGTAATGCTCAAGAATTTCAGCCTTGGAGTCCCGCGCGGGGTCGAAGTAACGCATGCCGGTTTCAGGGCGACCCACGAAAGCACCGTTGCTGAAGATTACCCAGGGTTCTTCCGGACCACTCACAAAATTCTTCCAGAAAACCGCGAAGGGAGCAGGAGCAGGCTCCGGCGCTCTATCAATTACCCGAGGACCGCGCGCCAGCAACAAAACTATCCCTGCCGCGGCCAAAATCAACAATGCCGCCAGAACGAGCGTCCCAAGCCGCCATTTGCTCCCCGCCTTTGCGTCGGAAGCGATCTCATCTTGCTGGGCTGAATGCGAGATCACCTGCTGCTTGGCCGGGCTCGGTTCCCTACGGTGAAACGAAACTACGTATGTGCCCTTGGGCATCTCCAACTGAATAGGGTCTTCCGCTCCCTCTGAGTTGTAGTACTCCGCGATCTTCAGGCGAAGACGTCCTGCCTGTACTCGAATCGTTGAATCCGATTGCGGGTCGAAGTTTTGGGGACGCCCAAAGACCTCGGTGGCGATCTGATATTCCTTCAGCGACGAGCCCGGATGATCGATCGCATGTTCGGCCAGGTAACGTAGTAATTTGCAAAGCGATTCGGAGCCGTGCAACACGTGGCTGTTCACCAAGCGGTCGACTTGGGCGAGGTAGAGCTCGCGTTGTGGCACCTGGAACTTTGTAACGCTCATTGTCACGTAGGGTAACAATCTCAGGATTCGACTGCAATCCAAACACTTAGATGCTGTAACAGTATCAAACCTCAAGAAACCTTCGAGGTGCGGCTTACCAACAGCAGATTTTGGCCCCAAAAATTTCTGTGGAATTCATGTCTTTGGCTGCAAGATCTGCCGTTTCGGGCGGCCTTTCTGTGCGATTAACGCTTTCTAATCAGTCACTTAACAAATATTCAATAGAAATGTCGGCTGCGAAACCGATTTGAATGATTCTAATTTTTCATATGACTTTCTCCGGTTCCTTCCAAATGTCATAGCGCATTCCGCCCGCACGCTTGCCCGTTTCCCAACAATATCAACAGTCTACGAAGGTTTCGACTTGGGAGGACGACCTGCACTCCTGAAATCAACGTAGTGCTTTTGTACTAACTGACTTCCAATTTCTGACTGGGGCTGGAAATCCTGACAAAAGTATCAAAGAAGTTTAGCGACGGGATGTACCGAACCCAGGGCGTGCGTCTCTTTTCAAAGAACATTTCGAAAGACCTAAGAAGGGTGGGGAGACTGTAATGAAGACAAAGATTCTTGTGCTGCTTGGCACTCTGGCCGCGTTGATCGTTCTGAGTACGATTGGAATTCCTCAGGCGTCTGCGCAAGCAGTTTACGGCAGTATCTTCGGAACCATCACGGATCCTTCCGGAGCAGCAGTCGCAGGTGCGAAGGTAATCGTAACGTCGGCTACCAAGGGTACGACATACGAGGCTACGACCAACAGCGACGGCAACTATAGCGTCACCCACTTGATTCCCGATTCTTACAACATCCGGGCTGAAGGCAGCGGCTTCAAGGCGTTCGAGAACAAGAACATTATTGTCTCCGCCGACGCCGGTGCGCGCGTGGATGGTCAATTTCAGGTTGGAGGATCGACAGAGACGGTTGAAGTCACGGGCGAAGCCCCAGAACTGAAGACTGACCGCGCTGATGTCTCGACCACCTTCAACGATAAGTATGTACAGGATGTTCCGATCCTGAACCGCAACTTCACGACATTACAATTGATGGCGCCGGGTTCACAGAAGATGGTGGGCTGGAGCCACGCGGCCACTGAGAACCCTCAGGGCAGCCAGCAGATCTTTACTCAAGGCCAGCACTTCAGCGGCACCGCTTTCGAGTTAGATGGAACCGATAACCAGGACCCCATCCTTGGAATTATCGTCGTCAACCCGAACCTCGACGCTGTCACCGAAGCTAAGGTCTCATTGCAGAACTACGACGCAGAGTTTGGCAAGGCCGTAGCCAGTGTCGTGACCGCCCAGACCAAATCCGGTACCAATCAGTTCCATGGCAGTGGATTCCTCTTCCGGCGTTCGGACGCGCAGCAAGCTCGCGATCCTTTCACGCAGTTCGCTCCTGACCCCATCAGCGGACGGTTTATTCCTCCCTCTCGCTGGGCGCAATTCGGTGGCACGATTGGTGGCGCCATCATTAAAGACAAATTGTTCTTCTTTGGCGACTATCAAGGCACGCGCCAGACCAACGGCGTCAGCGGCACATTTACCGTTCCGACTAACACTGTTCTCCAGAGTTGCAATCCGGCCACGAATGCCGCAAGCACAACCCCGGGATTCTGCAACTTGAGCGAGTATCTAGCGGCAGGAGTCGCCGGCGGAGGCCAGGTTTACGATCCAACTACGGGAAACCTGAACACTGGCGCGGGCCGAACCCCGTTTGCCGGCAATCTCATTCCAATCGGTGATATCTCTCCCGCAGCCGGTGCAATTATCGGCGCGTTCCCCGCTCCGCAAAGCGGCGCGGTTCTCAACAACCTCATTGGCTCTGGCTCAGGGCCGTTCAGCCAGAACAGCTTCGACACTCGAATCGATTATTCCGCAAGCCAGACGTTGAACTTCTTCGGCCGCTTCAGTCTCGACTACTTCACCTTGTCTGGTAAGGGACTGCTGGGCGCCGTCGGAGGTCCTGGCAACGGCCTGCTCGGTCTGGCCGGCAGCTCGATCACCCACAACTACAGCCTCGCCAGCGGATTCACCAAGACGATCAGCACCTCGCTCTTGACTGACTTCCGCTTCGGCTACTTCAAATACAATCCGCAAACCCAGAAGCCGGATGGTGGAACTCCGATGACAGGTTTCGGAATTCCGAACGCGAACACCAGCGATCCCAAGACAGCTGGTTTGGGAGCGTTCCTCCTCGGTTCCGACCCGATCAGTGGACAGGGCTGTACCACCAACACCGGCGGCCAAGGCTGCGTGATTTCAAGCTTTGGAGACGGACTGGGCGTGGCGCGCTGCAACTGCCCACTTACTGAAAGCGAACAGCAGTTCCAGTTCGTCAACAACTGGACCAAAATCCGCGGCAACCACCAGATCAAGTTTGGTGGCGACATTCGTTACGCCATGAACCTTCGGATTCCGAGCGACAACAACCGGACCGGAGAATACAACTTCAGTCCCGAGGCAACTTCGAACGGCGGAACTGGTGGTCTGGATCTAGGTTCGTTCCTGTTGGGCCAGGTCACTTCGTTCGCACGTTACGTAAACAATCCTGACATCGCCTCCGCGAACAGCGCAGCTGAACGCCAGAAGCGCTGGTTCTTCTATGGCCAGGACACATGGCGCGCAACGTCCAAGCTGACCATCAACTATGGCCTGCGTTGGGAGATCTACTTCCCCGAGACGGTTAACGCCAAAGGAAACGGCGGATTCGCCAACATCACGGACCTGAATGGAACCGGCGCGATTCGCGTTGCTGGATTTGGTGGCATCGGCCTCAACGGCAACGTTGACAATACGTACAAGGCGTTCGCTCCTCGCGTGGGAATCGCTTACCAGCTCACTCCCAAGACCGTGATCCGCATGGGATACGGACGAAGCTATGACATCGGCGTGTTCGGCTCGAACTTCGGACACACTGTTACCCAGAACCTGCCAGTGTTGTTGAAACAGAACGTGGATGCCACCGCTTTCAATCCGGCGGCTACGGGAAGCAACGTCCCGGTATTCCTTCTGGACAATGGCCCAGTGGCAGCAGACTTCCCAGCCGTGCCTAGCAACGGCATAATCCCGTTTGCCAGCCTCGGTGGTCAGGTCTCCGGCGTTCACATCCGTCCAACGAGACAGGTTCTGCCGCTAGTGGATTCGTGGAACGCCACTGTGCAGCACCAACTCACCAACACCGTTACCGTCGAAGCGGCATTCGTGGGCAGCAAAGGAACGCACGGCTTCGCAGGCGACGGACCGAACTACGACGTGAACCCCGTTTCCATGAATCTCTACCACGTAGTAGATCCTTTAACCGGACAGTTCTATGCCCAGAATCTACGGCGTCCGCTATGCCGGGCGAATCTGGCGACTGATACCTGCAACGGGATTCCGTTCGATCTCGGAAACTTCTACGGCAATGACGCTTCCAGTTCCTACAAGGCTTTCGAAGCCAAAGTGGAGAAGCGTTTCACCAACGGACTGCAGTTCGTCACTCACTACACGTTCGCTCACGCGGATGGCTACGACAGCAACTACTATGCAGTCAGTCATCCCATCGCCTACGGACCGGTTGATTTCAATCGCAACCACGTCTTCGTGTTCAACACGGTTTATGAATTGCCCTTCGGAAAAGGCAAAAAGTACATGGGCAACTCAGGCCGTGCGATGGACTACGTGGTCGGCGGATGGCAAGTGGCCAATACCACCAACTGGAGCAGCGGCTTGCCGTGGACTCCCAGCTTTGCGGAATGCGGAGCTGAGGAAGATGTCAACGTCTGCCGTCCCAACAAAGGTACGGGCACGCTTCATACCGGTGCGGGTTCGCTTGACAAGATCAACCACACCATCACCTACTTCACCCCGGTTGCCAACATCGTTACAAACCCCGGAATCTTCGCGGATCCTGGCGACGGTAACCTCGGAAACCTTGGGCGCAACACTTACCATGGTCCGGCCGGGTTCTACTCCGATCTGTCGGCGGTTAAGAAGTTCCGGGTCACGGAAAGACTCAGCGCGCAGTTCCGCATGGACGCCTTCAACATCTTCAATCATCCGGTTTATGCCTTCAGCCAGAACAACGGGGCGAACGGGTGTATTGATTGCCAGGGCGGCAACAACGGCAAGATTACGGCCCTGGAGAACGGCACCACGATGCGGCAACTGCAATTCGCCGTTCGCTTCGACTTCTAGAAATAGAAGCCGGACCATTTCAAGGGAGGGAGTCACAGACTCTCTCCCTTTTGTTTTTTCTCGTTTGCATCCTTCTGGCTCAAAGTGCTCTTCCGCAGTCCTTCGCCAGCGGCACCGCGCACGCGAACTTCTGTGGTCTAATTTCTCCACACGTTTCTCAAGGACCGCTTCGATGAACCGGGTCATCCGGATTGTGACTCTAGTGCTCGTGGGTTGTGGTTGGGCATGGGCAAAATCTCAACCAGCTTCCCTGCCCGGCACCACCGAAAGACAAGACGCATCAACCAAATCGCGGCAGCCTGACGCCGAGATGCCGAGGGGCGCGGGTACTCAGACCGAAGCCGTGGGTTACACCAGTGACGAGGCATGCGCGAAGTGCCACGCTGCCATCGCTCGCTCGTACTCACTGACACCGATGGCACATGCCAGTGGTCCGGCCATTGAAAATGTCGTTCCGGCGGACTTCGTTCACGCCAGCTCAGGCGTGCACTACCGTATTTATTCGGAGGCCGGCCACGTCTGGCTGAGCTTCGACCGTCCGGGCGATCCTGGCGTCCGGGGCAAACGAGAATTGCTCTACTACATCGGTTCCGGGCGCCGCGGCTTAAGCTATCTTTTCGCCCGTGACGGCTTCCTGTTTGAATCGCCCGTCAACTGGTACAGCCATGAGCGGCGATGGGACACGGCTCCTGCCTACCAGAATGCGCGGGAAATTCCTCTCACTTTACCTGCGTTCACAAGTTGCTTGCGGTGCCACGTCAGCGGCATGCGACCCCCGGTCAAGGGGACCGATAACCTTTATCCGCAGCCCGCGTTCCTCCATAACGGCGTCAGTTGCGCGCGTTGCCACGGTCCGGGAGAAGCACACATCTCAAGTGAACGGAGTGCTGGGACCGCGGGCACTATCGTGAATCCCGCCAAGCTCTCGCCGGAGCGCCGCGATGCCGTGTGCATGCAGTGTCATCTGGAAGGCAAGGTAGCCATTGAGCGACCCGGCCGGCATGCATACGAATTCCAGCCGGGCGAATCTCTGTCTGACTACATCCGTTATTACGTGCCAGCAGGCGACCATACCGAAGGACTGGGCGGAGTCAGCCAGGTGGAGGCGATGGCGCAAAGCGGGTGCAAGAAAAGCTCTGGGGATCGGATGTCATGCATCAGTTGTCACGATCCCCACTTTGAGCCGTCAGCCGAAGAACGCGTCTCGTACTATCGGGGAAAGTGTCTGGCTTGCCACGGAGTGCAGTTTGGTTCGAAGCACCACACTGAGCAGCCCGACTGCACATCGTGCCACATGCCTGCCTCGGCAAGTACCGACGTCGCGCACACCCAAGTCACGGACCATCGCATTCCGAAAATTCCGGCCGTCTCGACGCAGGCTTTGAAGGACGCAAACCTTCCACCTGCGACCCCGCATCTGGTTCCGTTTCCCAATTCCACCGAGGCCGAGCAGGACGTGCGTGATCTGGCTCTAGCCTGGCAGTCGCTGGCGAGCGGCGGCATGGAAGCGGCCCAGACTCAGGCTGAAAATCTGTTACGAGCGGCGTCCCTGAAGTTTCCCAACGATCCCGAAGTCTTGAGTGCGCTGGGCTATGTCGACCAGACGCATGGCTCGACCGCGCAGGCCAGCGAGTTGTATCGGCGTGCGCTGGTCCTGAATCCCGATCTCATCGACGCGGCGACAAACCTGGGCGTTATCGAAGCAAAAAATGGGCACATCAATGAAGCGATAGAACTGTGGCAAGGCGCATTCCGGCGCGCCCCCGCAAGAAGCAGTCTTGGCATGAACCTGGTAATAACGTTTTGCGATGCGAAGCGGTTCGATGAGGCCCGCGCCACCGTGCTTAGGGTACTGGAGTTCAATCCCGACATGGCGGCTGCAAAGCAGGCATTGCATAGCTTGAATCGAATGCCGCCGGACTGCGGGAATTGATGATAGACCAGCGACATTCATTGACTCTCTGAACTTTGATCTCGTTTCGTGGTCTAATTTCATCAAGATCGATTTTCATCAATCTCGACCGATCTAATCTTCTGTCATGACATCTTGGCACCACAAAAATTCGAAAAGCTTGGCAACCTGGACGATCGTTTTCATGTTCGCCTGCTGCCATTCAATTTGGGCTCAAACCCCGCCCATTTCAACAGCCTCGATCGGACCGTCACAGGCGATTAGCAACGATCCTGATTTTGCCGAAGCGCAGAAGCTGGTTCAGCAGGGAAAATACGAAGAGGCTGTTTCGAAGTTGACGGACTTGGAGGCGAAAAAGCCTGAACTGAAAGGCCTGTCTGCTGAGCTCGGCACCGCTTACTATCAGAAGGGCGACTACATCAAGGCCATCGATTCGCTCAAGAAGGCGCTGGCTGAGAATCCGGAAAACAAGGAAGTCATTCAGTTGCTGGGTCTCTCCTACTACCTTTCGGGAAGGCCGGCAGACGCGATCCCGCATTTGGAAAAGGCGCAGGCCTGGTATCCGCGGGCCAACGTGGATGCGTCCTATATTTTGGGCTTGTGTTACATCCAGACCAAAGACTATACGCAGGCGCGCAAAGCGTTCGCTCGCATGTTCGAGGTTCCGCCGGACTCCGCGGCGAGTTATCTGTTCACTGCCCGGATGTTGTTACGGCAGGAGTTCGATCCGATAGCCGAGGAGTATGCCCAAAAGGCGATTGCGCTTGATGCGAAACTCCCTCTGGCTCATTTTTTTCTGGGAGAACTTCACCTCTACAAATCCCGCGTCCCCGAGGCAATCGATGACTTCCAGAAGGAACTCGCGCTAAACCCCGGTCATGCGCCGACCTACTACAAACTGGCGGACGCATACTCCCGAGTTCAGAAATTCGACGAAGCAGAAAGGCTCCTCCAGCGCTCCATCTGGCTGGACGCAACATCAACCGGTCCCTATATCCTGATGGGAAAAGTTCTGGAGAAGAAGGGCGAAGCAGAACTTGCGGTTCGAGCGCTTCGGCACGCCCTGAACATGGATCCTAATAATTCTGTTGCCCACCATCTTCTGGGACAGGCCTATCGTGATATGGGAAGAAACGAAGACGCGGAGCGGGAACTTCAGATCGCCCAACAGTTGCAGGACAAGGACGCCAAGCAGTAGACCCCTCCCGGCCTCGAAGCACTATTTTGCGGAAGTTGCCGAGACTGTCTGCTCTTTCGCCAGGCGATCGACAAAATCCTTCGGTAGTTCGTGCAGGAACACCAGGAATGCTGCGTTCGTCCAGCCGAAACCGATCACGTTCTGCTGATACCCGGCGTGAACTCCGGACTCCGACGAGCGAGTGACCACGTTGTATTTCTCGCGAATGGTGCCGTCGCGGCGGAAGTTCTCGGCAATGGTGGCGAGAAAATTGTAGGAAATTCGATTGGCGTCGTCGTTGAACCCGTATCGCCGTAAGCCTTCAATGGCAACAATCTGAGTAGGCGCCCAGCCATAGGGATAGTCCCATTGCACGCTGGCGTCGGTACTGCTCATGGCCAGTCCGCCCGGCTGCTCAAAAATACCCAGGTTGCGATCCAGTTCCTGGGCCTGTTCCGGAGTCGCCAATCCCGCCCACAATGGATAGAACGTCGTTATGTATTCGTACGAAGAACGCGCACCAGTTTCGAAGTTATAGTCGAAGAACAATCTTCGCGCCGGGTCCCACATGTATTTCTGAATTTTGTCTTTTCTGTCTTCTGAGCGCTTGAGCCACTTCTGCGCTTCGTCCTTCCGGCCCAGGATCTCATCCATCGCCTGCAGGTCTTTTTCTGTCTTATAAAGCAGGCTATTCAGGCAGACCGGCGCGTAGTGATGAGTTGCAGCCCCGTATGGTCCAAAGCGGAAAGAAATATCGAATCCGGATTCCCGCATGGACCGGTCGCCCTTGTAATAGTCAGGGCTGAGTGAAATTTTTCGTGCGGGCTCGCAATCCGGCTTGGCCATGGTCTTGGCGGAATCACAAATCTGGGTTGAATACTCGAAGCCAATCCCCGAATCTCCGTCGCCGCCATTTTCGACAACATAACTTCTCCCTGGCTGGGGATGCAGCAGAAAATAGCCTGCCACCTTCCGGTAGCTTCCAGCTTCGTCTTTCAAGCTCTCCGGAGCGGGCCCGTTTCCGAAATCAAAATAACGGGCCAGGCCGGTCGACCCAGCAAGGTGGGGTTCCCGGTTCCAATTTTCATAATCCTTGCTGGCATAGCCATATGCCTTTTCCAGCCACGCCCGGTCCTCGTGCCCGGCAGCCTTCTCTGCCTCATACACCGCCATGATCATGGAGGTAAGGAACGGGGGCTGGGAGCGGGTCAGGTAATACGCGCGATTGGCGTTCAAAACCGTCCCATAGTGTTCAATCTCGAAAAAGAAGTTCTCCACCATGCCGCGCGCCAGATCGATTCGTCCGTCGCGCACCAGCCCGAGGATAATGAAGTAGCTGTCCCAGCCGTACATTTCGTTAAATCTGCCGCCCGGAACCACGTACTTGTGCTCGAGATAGAGCAATCCAGGAGCAATCTTTGAGGGATCAATCTGCCCGGGAGTCGTGACAATCGAAGGCAAAGCTTCGACGTGAACTTTGCAGCGCTTTTGCAACTCCTGCACGGCAGCAGACGCCGGAAAGTCCGCCGGCAGGTACAGTACTGAGGCCTCAACCAGTTTGGGGTCGACCACCGTCTGGCAGTCAGTCATGGAACGGGTCAGCGTGTCCCATCCTGACGATATGTAGGTAAGAATTGGATTGAGGTTGGATTCAGCGGGATTCTTGGAATCCGCGGCCCAGGTCAGGGTGCTCGCAAGGGGCAGCCAGAGGATAAAAACAATAACGGCTGGAAGGCGAAACGACCGCTTTCGGTTAGGCGCTGCCCCAAGGTAAGTCATTGTAACCACAAGGATAAATCATATTCGAGGGAAACCGAAGCAAGTAATTGCGAATTCAGCCTTTTAACAAGAATTAGTGTAGTTCTCAAGGGCGGGTCCGGGCTTGCACCCGACTTTCTCGGCTGGCAATCGCTCAACTTTCTGGGTCTTCGACTCAGCCTGCGATTCGCCGTTGCTCGGCCTCTTTGAGGGATATGTAACGCAGCAGAATATCGCGGGAAGAAACCAGGCCCTTGAGCTCTTTGCCATCCACAATCGGCAGATGGCGGAAACCGAATTCCCGCATTAAATACAGACAGTTTTCAATGGTTTCGTTCACATCGACCGCCTTGGGGTTGGCGGTCATCACCTCTGAGATCTTGGTGCTTCCTGGCAACCGTCCCACTGCAACCACGCGATTCATGATGTCGCGTTCGGAGAAGATGCCGACCAGTCCCCCATCACGGAGGACGGGGACGGCGCCGATGCGTTGCTCCATCATGAACCGCGCAGCCTCAAGCACTGTGCTGTCGACGTTGACGGAGCAGACCTTGCGATCCTTGACCAGATCGTAGATTGGCGACATAGGAAACTCCTTGGATTGAGCCGTTGGGCAGTCACTTCGAGCCGGCGAAGTGGAACACTTTACCACGTCTTTCGGCAGCTCGTCATGGGCGGGACCGAAAGCGTTCGATTGGTGTCGTAATGCGATCGGAACCGATTCGGGCATTGTCAGTGTGCACGCCAGATCCTTTGGGACCGAAGTCCCTCAGGATGACGCATTTTCGTGGGAGGAGCGAGCTGGCAGCAGATCACTTAGGGATCACCGTCCCAAACGCAACGAGCCACTCTCGCAAAATTGTGGCGCCTCCGTCCCGGCGGCTGTCCGGTGGGCGTCGCGCCGACTGACGAGGCCAAGACCGAGCCAGCCGACAAGATGCCGGCGCTACAAAAAAAGGCGGCCCGGAGGCCGCCGTTGATGGCACGTTTTTTGATTCTAGAAACGGAACACTGGGCCAGCGCTAATTTTGAGGTTGTTGCGAGCACCATTGTCGAAGTAAATCTCGTCGCCCACTTCCACTCGCATGCCAATCGGTCCCCAGAAGCCTTCTACTCCAGCACCTGGATACAAAGCGAATTGCGTGGAGCCGTTATTAACTGCGCCCAGCGCTCCCACGAAACCCGCTGAAGGGTTCTGGTCGGAAACGCTGAAATTGACGAATCCAACCTTGCCGGTCGCATAAGCCCTAAACGGCCCGGATCCCGTCATGAACTTCGGTCCAAAAAGTCCAGTCAGTGGACGGACCCTGGTGTTGACGAGTTCAGTGGTTACTCCGTCAGAGAAAGTGCTGGCGAAGCCGCGTTTGAAATCGTAAGACATCTCGGCTTCAATTTGGACGTTGTGATTACGTTAAAAGCGGCGCGGCCTCCTATACCAATGAAATTAATGTGGGGGTCGGTGGCGCTGAGATTCATGTAATCGGCAAACGCGCCGACTTCGCCGTGATCATAGCTTTGAGCCATGAGCCCCGACGGCAGAGCCAAACCACAACTAATCATGAGCAGAAAAATAAGACGCTTCATCTGTTGTATATCCTCCTGAGGGTCCGGACCTTTCGAAACACACCTCCCCTAAGTTCAATGCCCTTGGGGAATGAACTGCTGCAGGAGCGGTGCAGGCGGGGTAGGTAGTGGGTAAGATGCCTCGATGGGTGTGCAGGTTGGGTAATCACGTACAATTACAAATCGCCCGCAAGCCGCACCTGGGGCTCAATACAAAGACAGGCTGTACAACATTCCGGGTGGTGTAACGGAACCAGCGAGGCGGGCACATTTCGAACACTGATTTTCGGATACTGATCAAGGACCAGCGTCACTACCCGGAACGTGCTTCGATACCAAGAATCATATTTCGGAAGGGTGCGAATACTGAGAACCATAGTTGACTGCCTTTACCCGTCCCCGATACGCTGGTAGGAGTTACCAAAGTCATCCGGCATCATCGCGTAGCAGTTCTGGGGGCGCCGCAAGTTCGACCGGATGCAGTCAATTGATCCCTTGCAAGCAGTACAACGAAAAGATAGTTACGCCGCATCTGAATTAGTGCGGCCGGAAAAGGCGACTTGACGGACGCAAGAAAACTACAGAGCGACAAGCTTTCCGAAGCAGACGCAATCGAGCGTGCCAAGCAGGGAGATGCTGAAGCTTTTCAGCTTCTTTACAGCTTGCATAAACGTCGCGTGTATTCGCTGTGTTTGCGGATGACGGCGAATACGGCGGAAGCCGAGGATCTGACTCAGGAAGCTTTTCTGCAGTTGTTCCGCAAGATCGCCACGTTTCGCGGCGAATCAGCCTTTTCCACTTGGTTGCATCGGATGGCGGTAAACGTTGTCCTGATGCAGTTGCGCAAGAAGAGTCTTCCCGTTGTCCCGCTCGAAGAAACGTTGGAGAACGAGGACGAGACTCCTAAGAAAGAATTGGGTGCGGTAGACCCAGTTCTCTCGGGCTCGATCGATCGGTTGCGGCTGCAACGAGCTGTAGAAGATCTTCCGCCGGGTTATCGAAGGATTTTTGTGCTGCACGACGTAGAAGGTTACGAGCACAACGAGATTGCAACGATGGTGGGATGTTCCATCGGCAACAGCAAGTCTCAGTTGCACAAGGCGCGGATGAAGTTGCGTGAAGCGCTCAAAACGAGCAGAGCCGAAAAGGCCGCAAAGCCGTGAAGAGCGATAACAGAAGTTCTGGGGGAGAGATGCAGTATGAATTGCTTACAGTTTCAGGAAATTTTGCCGGACGTAATTGATGGTGGGCGGAACGCCGAGCAGGAAGCGCATTTGCATTCTTGTTCCGAATGTTCAAGCCTGGTAGCTGACCTGACTTTAATCACCAGCGAGGCACGTCAACTACAAGAGTTCGCTGATCCAGCCCCGCGGGTTTGGAATTCGATAGAGATTGCGCTCCGGCAGGAAGGGCTGATTCGCGAAGCCCACCTGGGACCCACTCTGCTTCCACCCGTCAAGCGCCGCTGGAGTCTTGGCTGGCTGGCACCAGTCGCGGTGATGGCGTTGATTGCGTTCGGAGTCTTCGTCTACCAGAGGGGTGCTCGCGAACCTCAACCTGTCGCGCAATCACCCTCAGTTACCGCGCCACCACACACTGCGATAAGCCAGAAGAGCACAAATGAAGACAAGCAACTGCTGGAAGCAGTAGCCTCGCGCTCTCCTACGATGCAGGCGGCGTATGCGTCAAACCTGCAGAATGTTAATGCCTACATCCGGGATGCGGAAGCCTCCGCCCAAGCTGACCCGAATGACGAGGAAGCGCAGCAGGTAGTGATGGATGCTTACGAGCAGCGGGCAACAATTTACGAAATGGCGTTGGACCGGTCGTTGCCGTAGTTCGTCTGATATTGGTCCGAGATCGTGCAGACAGGTGCGGGGAGCTCAAAGTCGCAGCTGACTTGAGAAGGGGAACCTAAATGGAGAGCGCGCAGCGGGCAGCACAGCTGGTTACAGTCGCGATTCTGGCCACGACGATTTGCGCTTCGGCCGAAGTTCGTAAGGAATTCCGTTTTACTGTCGGTCCCAGGGCCGCCATCTCGGTGACCAATCAATACGGTCCGATTTCGGTGAAGCCCGGCTCAGCAAATCAGGTCGTTGTAACCGCGATCCTTCATTCCGATCGTGCCGAGATCGATCAGAGCCAAAGCGGGGATCGAGTGGACATCGTCTCCCACCTGTTTTTCGAGGCTACCGCTGACAATGGCCGCATTGACTACGAAGTCACGGTTCCCGCTGACGCCAGCGTCACCTTGCGATCGAGCACCGGTCCCCTGCACGCTGAAGGCTTGCACGGCGATGTGGTTCTGGAAGGAAGCCAGGCGGATATCGATGTGCGCGACATCAGCGACGCCCATGTGCACGTTAAAACTTTGAACGGCGCCGTAACCTTGAGCAACATCCACAATGGCCACGTGGAGATCACGTCGGTCGGCGGCGATGTAACACTCAATCGTGTAAGCGGCCCGCAGGTGCAGGTCAACTCCACGAGCGGCAAGATTCGTTATGAAGGCGATTTCGGCAACAGTGGCGAATACTATCTTGCCAGCCACAGCGGGGACATCGAAGCCAGCGCCCCGAACGACGCGTCGATTGACGTGACTGCGCGCTCGGTACGCGGCCAGGTTGAGAACGATTTCCTGCTGGAACCCAAACACACTCCTTTCGTGGTCAAGGCGGGGAGTGCCTTCGCAGGTACGATGAACAAGGCAGCATCTTCAGTCCGGTTGTTTTCCTTCAGTGGTAAAATTCACCTCAAGCGGCGCTAAATCACAAGTAAAAGTGAGACGCTCGCGGAAGGCTTTAGCTTCTCCGCCGATGGCGCATCGGCAGTCCGGTAAACAGCCCGAGACCATAATGTCCAAGCCTGACTCCGGGGCGCGAGCTGTATTCCTTGTGGGCTTTATGGGTGCCGGGAAAAGCAGTGTGGGCCTCGCATTGAGTCGCAGGCTGGGCTGGGCTTTCGAGGATCTGGATCATCGCATCGAGACGCAGGAACGCCGTTCGATCGAGCAGATTTTTCAGCAATCCGGGGAATCTGGCTTTCGCCAGATCGAACACGAGGCGTTGCGTTCGCTGATCCAGGAATTGGGCGAGTTGGGCGGACTTCCGAAGATTGTTGCAATGGGTGGCGGAGCGTTCGCACAGTCGGCTAACGCTGCGCTTCTGGAAGATGGTGGATTTTCAGCGGTCTTTCTGGACGCACCCGTCGGACGAATTGTTCCGGCGGTGTCTGGACCAACAACTGGAGCGTCCCTTACGCCGCGATCTGGATGAGTTCCGCCGGCTCTATGAACGCGCGTCGTTCGCGCTATCTGAAAGCCGCAGTGCGAATCGAGACCGGCGGCAAAGATGTCGAACAGGTCGCTGCTGAAACGATCGAAAGCCTGGGACTGAAGACGCAGATTGACGATGTCTGGGCAGGGACTTTGGCATCAAGGAGAGCGAAGTGAAGCGAAGATCGGCAGTGATGGTGGGAATCGCATGGCTTTTACTGCTCTCGGCAGCCATGGCTGGACCAGGCAAAGACAACGATAAGGATAAAAACAATAAGGACAAGCAGCCCGAAAGCAAGACCGTCGACGACGGCTCGTTTGGAGTTTTCATGAACGGTCGGCGGGTAGCGACGGAGAAATTTTCTATCCAGCAAGATTCCCGGGGCAGCGTCGCCAAGTCGGAGTTTAAAACTGAAGAGGGCGTGGCGCAGGCCGCCCAGTCGTCCGAATTGCAGCTCACGGCCACCGGGGACTTGATAAAGTACGAGTGGAAGGAACTCAGCCCGGGAAAGGCGCAGGCTGTAATCGTCCCTAGCGACAACCTCCTCGTCGAACGCTCCACCGCCAATCCGCAGGACAAACCCGAGGAACACCCTTTTCTGCTTCCCATTTCGACCAGTGTTCTCGATGATTATTTCTTTATTCACCGGGAAATTCTGGCGTGGAAATATCTGGCCACCGGATGCCGCAGCGACAATGGACACGTTGCCTGCCCGCAAAATCAACAGGTAAAGTTCGGAGTCATCAATCCGCATCAGCGTTCCTCCCTGCTGGTAAGCGTGGCGTTTTCCGGAAAAGACAAAGTTTCGGTGCACGGTGTGGAACGAGAACTCGATCACTTCATCTTGAAGAGTGAGGCTGGAGACTGGTCGATGTGGCTTGATGATCAGTTCAAACTGGTAAGAATCCTGGTTACCAGCGACAATACCGAAGTAGTGCGAGACTAAAGCGGGCGAATGAAGGCGTTACGGAGCTGGAAGCTCCTTCGATGTCCCTGATTGACGCACGCACGACACGAGTGTTGTTTACCGTACTGTTGTTTGCGCTGGCGCTTGGGTTTTTATACATTGCGCGCCGGACGCTGATTGCATTCCTGTTCGCAGTTTTCTTCGCCTACCTCGTAGATCCTGCTGTATCACGCGTCGAAAAATTGGTGCGCGGCCGGGGACGGGCAATCGCTGTCATCTATGCTTTGCTGGTTGCTCTCCTTATTACTTTCTTCTTCTTCGTGGGCCCGCAGATCGCCCGCCAGGCACAGCGTTTGAGCGAGTCGCTGCCCAAACTCCTTGAGACCGTCAGTTCAGGACAAATTGCGCAACAGATCGGAAAGGATCACGGCTGGAGTCGAGGTACCATGGACCAGGTTTCCGCGTTTCTGGCCAACCACAGCGGCGAACTCGGTGACCTGGCCCAGAATATCGGCTTACGCGTAGCGGATGTTGCGAAACAAGCCTGGCTTGTGGTCGTGGTACCGATTCTGGCTGCGTTTTTTCTTAAAGATGCGCGGACATTTGGTGAAGTCTTGCTTTCCTTCGTGCACTCACGCCCGCAGCGCGAATTTCTGGAGGGCGTCCTTGGCGATCTCAACCAGATGCTGGCCCAATTCATCCGTGCCCAATTGATGCTCGCGGCGTTATCATTCATCGCCTATTTGGCCTTCATGGAAATAGCCCGGGTTCCCTACGCTCTGGTGCTGGGGACGGCGGGCGGTATGATGGAATTCATACCTGTTGTAGGACCTCTCGTGGCTGCGGTTTTGATCATCAGCGTGGCCCTGTTGATGAGCTATCCGCACTGGGCGATCTTGCTGATCTTTCTCGCAGGTTGGCGCATGGTGCAGGATTATGTGATCTCTCCTCGCATCATGGGGCAAAGCATGGAACTGCATCCGCTGGCGGCAATTTTTGGCGTGTTGGCCGGGGGCGAGATCGCGGGAGTGCTTGGCATCTATCTTTCCATCCCGATCATGGCGAGCCTGCGTATCGTATGGCGAAGGTGGCGCCTATATGCCGAAAAGAAAAGATTTGGGCCGCTCAATGATTATTCGTTTGGCGCCGAAATCGTCCCAGGGAAGTAAGACCGTTCTGTACTACAGGGAACGAGCTGCACGGGAGCGTTAGCTTTCCTTCGTGAAACTTCGTGTCCTTAGTGGTTCATCGATTTCGGACCTCCAAAGTACTCAACATCTGTCAGTACTGTTCAGTATCCCCCGCACATCCTCGTCAAATCAGCAACTTCACGTGTTGTAAAATCTCAACAAACCCATATGACTGCAAAAATTCCTGTAGGGATTCTGGGCGCGACCGGAATTGTCGGACAGCGCTTCGTGCAAATGCTTGAGCATCACCCGTGGTTTGAAGTCGCGTGGCTGGCAGCATCAGACCGCTCTGAGGGACGCGCGTACTCCGAAGCCGCGCGCTGGAAGTTGAAAACGTCAATTCCCTCGCGAGTGGCGGAAATGAAGCTTTCGCCTGCCACGCCGCAGGGTGCGCCCAAGGTTATTTTCGCTGCCCTGGATGCCTCCATTGCAGCCGAGATGGAGCCTCGTTTTGCGGAAGCAGGCTGTGCCGTGGTCACGAATTCCAGCGCGCTGCGCATGCAAAGCGACGTGCCGCTGGTGATTCCGGAAGTGAATCACGATCACATCAAGCTAATTGAATCCCAAAGCTGGCGGAAAAAGTCAGGCGGATTCGTCGTCACCAATCCAAACTGTTCCGCCATCGGATTGGTCATTGCGCTGGCGCCGATCCAGCAGGCCTTCGGTCTGGATACGGTGATGGCCGTGACCATGCAAGCCGTGAGCGGCGCGGGTTATCCCGGAGTCGCCTCTCTTGACATTCTGGGCAATGTGATTCCCTACATAGCCAAAGAAGAAGAAAAGATGGAAGAGGAGACCCGCAAACTTCTGGGAAAACTGAACGGCTCGGGCATCATCATGGGTTCGTTTGGCATGAGCGCACAGTGCAATCGTGTGGCGGTCGAAGATGGACACACTGAATCGGTCTCGATCAAGCTCACCAGGAAAACCAATCCGGAAGAAATCATTAACGTCTGGAACAAATACCGCAGCCTGCCTCAGGAACTGCGATTGCCCAGCGCGCCGGAGCAGCCGGTGGTGTATGTAACCCCGAACGATCGTCCGCAGCCGCGATTTGACGCCGACCGCGGAAACGGAATGACAACGACCGTCGGGCGCCTGCGTCCGTGCGGCGTGCTGGACTGGAAGTTCACCGTCCTCTCTCACAATACGATCCGCGGAGCGGCAGGGGCGGCATTGCTCAATGCCGAATTGCTGAAAGTTCAGAGTTATCTCGATTGAGTAATACGGCAAAACCAAGCGGAGGACATCGGCTCAAGGCGACGCATTGGCTTCCCTGCTTCTACATTAGTCACCTCTCAAGGAATTCATCCCGATGATTGTCATGAAGTTCGGGGGAACCTCGGTAGAAGACGCAAAGGCCATCGAGCGCTCCGCCGGAATCGTCAAAGGCCGCCTGGAACACAAGCCAGCCGTGGTGGTCAGCGCCATGGCGAAGGTCACCGACCAGCTCCTGGCGATGGCTCGTGCTGCCGGTGCTGGAGACAGGAAGACCGCGCTGAAACTCTGCCGCGTTTTGCAGGAACGGCACTACAACACTGCCGGAGAGCTGCTGGGGACGGCGCTGTTCACGCAATTTCACAGCGATCTCGGCGCCGACTTTGAAACCCTAGAGGAACTATTGCGCGGCATCGCGGCGGTGGGAGAGCTGACTCCGCGAACGACCGATTACGTTTCTGCTTTCGGCGAGATTTTATCGAGCAAGATTGTGGCGTCGGCATTCTCCGCCCTGGGCATGGATGCCGCATTGGTGGATTCGCGCGATTGGCTTGTGACCGACAGCGCCCACATGCGCGCCGCCCCCCTGTTCGAAGAAACCAATCAGCGATTGCAGGCAAAAATAGCTCCGTTAATTGCTGCGGGTAAAGTGCCTGTGATGGGCGGTTTCATTGGCGCAAGCAAAGCAGGGATCACCACCACCATCGGCCGTGGTGGCTCGGACTATTCGGCGGCGATTGTCGGCGCGGGCCTGGGCGCGGAGCGAATCGAAATCTGGACTGATGTTGATGGCATGATGACTACCGACCCGCGCCTGGTACCCGAGGCACGCCGCATCAAAGTGATCAGTTTCGATGAGGCGGCGGAGTTGGCCTACTTTGGCGCGAAGGTCCTGCATCCGGCAACCGTTCTCCCGGCTGTGCAGAAGAATATCCCGGTGTATGTGTTGAACTCTCGCAATCCCAGTTGCGAAGGTACTCGTATTACCGCTCGTGCGCCGCGGTGCAGGAATTTCTTCAAGGCGATTGCAGTCAAAAAGCGAATTACTATCGTGGATGTCGCCGCTCCGCGCATGCAGCTTGCGCACGGCTTTCTTAGTTCAATTTTCACTGCGTTTGACCGGCATCGCGTGGCGGTTGACGTCGTCTCCACGTCGGAAGTGAGTGTGTCGCTCACGGTGGACTCGAACGAATCCATTCCTCCCCTGGCTGCCGACCTCGCCAAGCTTGCTGATGTAAAGTATGAAGGACGCAAGGCAATCGTCTGTCTGGTTGGAGAGAATTTGCGCGACACGCCCGGCATTGCCGCACGAGTGTTTGGGGAGTTGGCCGACGTAAAAATCCGCATGATCTCGCAAGGAGCTTCGGAGATCAATCTGACTTTTGTGGTTGAAGAAGATACCGTTTCCGAAGTTGTCCAGCGACTGCACAAGGCATTCTTCTCGGATCTCGATCCGGAAGTTTTTGCCTAGGAAACTGCGAGAGGGTCTTTCGTGAAGCTTCTTATTCTAGGGCGAGGCAAGACTGGTTCTCTGGTGGCTCAAGTAGCTGCCGAGCGAGGTCATGAAATTACGCAGCTTTGCGCGGCGGACAATGCCAGCGCAGTAGCGCTCACTGCCAGCAATCTGTCCAAGATTGATGGGGTGCTCGACTTCACCACGCCCCAGGCAGTCCTGGGGAATATTGAGGCATGCGTCGGAGCTGGCAAGACTATGGTCGTTGGGACCACCGGATGGTACGGCGAATTGGGACACGTGCGGCAACTGGTCGAAAAGAACAAGTCGGGTTTCCTATACGGCGCCAACTTCTCAATCGGGATCAATCTGCTTTTTGAGGCCGCGCGAACTGCCGCTGGGCTCCTGCAACATCAATATCTGGGGCACATCTTCGAGCGCCATCACTCACAGAAAAAGGATGCTCCATCCGGCACCGCTGCAACCTTGCAAAAGATCATTCGCGACGACTGTGGCACCGAGGTTGAAATCACCTCGTTCCGCGAAGGCGATGTGATCGGAATGCACGAAGTGATCCTGGATTCACCCAACGACACGATTTATCTCTGTCACGATTCGAAGTCCCGGCGGGGATTTTCAGAAGGCGCCGTACGGGCGGTCGAGTGGCTGGCCGGGAAAAAGGGCTTTTTCGACTTCAAGGACGTCTGGCGCGAAATATAGGCACCGCGATTCAGCTGTTCGGACTCGATAGAAAGAATCAAGGCTTCCAGGGTTGAAGCCAGGCCCGATTCTTCCCTCCAAACGTTTCCTCCACACCCTAAATAGCGTTATCTTTATCTTATGCAATTCCGTGGCTGCGGTACGGCTCTCATTACTCCGTTTCGGCAGGACAACTCCATCGACGAGACAGCGCTGCGCAACCTGGTTGCGTGGCAGATCGAATCGGGAATTGATTTCCTTGTTCCCTGTGGCACCACCGGCGAAACGCCAACACTTTCTCACGATGAATGGCTGCGGGTAATCGACATCACCATCGAGGTGGTGGCCGGGCGGGTGCCCGTCGTGGCCGGCGCGACTTCGAACTCGACTCAGGATGCCGTCGAAAAAGCCAAGGAACTGGCGGCGCGTCCAGGGGTAAACGGCATACTCACGGCATCGCCTTACTACAACAAGCCCACACAGGAAGGCCAGTACCGTCACTTTCGCGCGATTGCCGAAGCCATCGACAAACCGATACTTCTTTACAACGTTCCCGGTCGCACCGGCGCGAACATCGAACCCGGCACGTTAGCGCGACTGGCCGAAGTCCCGAATATCGCGGGGGTGAAGGAAGCCAGCGGCAACATCAGTCAGATGGCCGAGGTTTGCAATGCGGTTCCAGAAACATTCGCAGTGTTGTCAGGTGACGATGCGATCACACTGCCGCTCATCGCGCTCGGTGGAGTAGGCATCGTGTCCGTCGCTTCCAACGAAATTCCGCGCGAGATGGCCGACATGACACGGGCCGCGCTCGCTAATGATTGGGAAACCGCCCGCCGGTCTAGCACTGCATCGCCCCCGGCCAGGCCGACAAATCCTACGGCGTACAAGTCGCACGCCTCGCCGGCGTCCCGCGTTCGGTCATCACCCGTGCCCGCCACCTCATGACCCAACTCGCCGTCCACGTCGGCAAAGTCGGTGGGGGGGGTGGTGGGGGGAAGGTAAAGGCCGCGGCCACCGCGGTCGCGCCCCAAATCAACATGTACGACACCACCGATCAGCAGTCCTCACCCACCTCCGCGCCCTGGATATGAACCGCATGTCCCCCATGCAAGCGGAAGCCCTCCGCACTTTGCAATCCATGTTTGAAGGAAAGAAGACTCCATAATGCCCGACAACTGTCCGCTTCATTGGTGCAATGCGAAAATATTGAGCGGATACCCATAAGTGAAATTCACAACGGTGGATCGCGTTCGAGGGCTGCACTGGCAATTTGGGGTACCCAATTTCCCGATTTTGTCGCGATGCGCCGCAAAATTACTGCCTATCTGTATCTAAATGTCGCAAATGTCCTTGCAAATCCTGACTTCTTCGGTAAGTTCTATTTAAGTGAGTTCTCGGACGGCGAATGCCGCTCCCGAATGGAAATTTCGTGGGCTTTATAGAGGAAGAGAGGCTAGAGGAATGACAATGAAACGTTTTGTGATGATGGGTCTGGGCATGGCGGTGATCGCAGGATCGGCTATCAACGCTTCTGCGAACACGGCATTCGACCAAACCCTCGCGTCTCCCGCCAACACCCCGGTTTCATCTTGGTATAACGGCTCAGGCAACCCTCAGGGTGGATTCACGGTGGACCTCGAGAACGGAATCGAGTCCTGGAATGTGCGAAGTTGCGGCAATCGCCCAATGTGATTGATTCCCCGAATAATGTTTACGACGTGCCCGCTGGTCCACAGCTTAGTTCTCCCAGCCATGCAGCGTGGAATTACGAGTTCTCGATCCACCTTCGCCCGGGTGGTATTGGCACTTTAACGTTGAGTGATATCATTGCCACCCTGACAGTTACCGATCCCAATGGCCACACTGCTCAGGTAGATCCCCTGACGCATTGGGCTGACGATTCTCATTATGGCAGCTTGGGCCAAGATAAGCCTGCTGACCCAACCGTTTGGGGTGCCCAGAATTCAGAGAATCCCATTTTCGCTGATTTTCCCTTGGCAGCATTTTACAATATGAATACCACGGGCAATTACACATTCACTTTGGATGTGACTGACAAGTCCAGCAACCTCTTGGCATCCGACACCATTGTCGTTGACGTTCATGCGACACCCGCACCCGCCACCATGTGGGGCGGCGGCCTGATGATGGCTGCCATGCTGGGCCTCGCCGGCGGCAAACGCTTGATGCGTAAGAGCCCAGCGGTTGTCTGATCGCCGGACGAATCCTTTGGGTAAATAGGTAATTAGGCCCTTGGCATAATGCCAAGGGCCTTTTCGTTGCGCAATGGCCAAGTCCTCCCGTGGTTGGGCGGCGATATTATCGCTCCCATGAATGCGCATAAATAATTTGGGATAAATATGTTGCAATCCATTTTCTATTAAAACTATAAATGGGTCAAATAATCAATTATTCTCTCGCATTCCTCATTATCGGTGGTATGGTTGACCTGTGTGTTTTGGGACGCTGGTCCGTGAAGTCTACGGCCGGGTGCGTGAAACATTGGAGTAATGGCGTCATGGTCGGAAATTTCCCGACCGTCTGACCGGAACTGGTTGCACCAGTTCATTCGTGGACAACTTGAGAGGTAGGAGGCATGTCGATGAAACGTTATGTATTGATGGGTCTGGCTATTGCCGCAATCGCTGGAACGGGCATGGTGGCTTCTGCCGCCTCCTTTGACACGGATGTTGTGTCACCAGGCGGTTCGCCTGCAGTTCCCGGTGTATACTTCGGCAGCGGTAACCCGAATGGTGGCTTCACGGTGCAGAACGCCGATGGAATCGAGCTCGGCCTGCGTGCTAAATTCTATAACGATGGCGTGATCCATCCAACATTAGGCAACCTCTATGACGTGCCGGCTGGTGTTAGCCCCTTTAAGTCGACCCGTGCTGATTGGAACTTTGAATTTTCGATCGATCTAAGGCCGGGTGGTGTTGGCTCATTGACTTTGAACGACATTATCGCCTCGCTCACTATCAGCGATACACATGGACATACCAATACCATTGATCCGCTGGCACTTGACGACGCCACCTATGGAAGTTCGGGCGTACAAAATGGTAACTCGGTCCACTTGACGGATTGGGGTGCACAGAATTCCGAAAATATGTTGTTCGGATTTCTTCCGTCGTATGACGTGAATGCTGCTGATACTTACACCTTCACCTTGAATGTTACGGATAAGACAAATTCCATCGTGACTACTGACTTCATCGATGTCCGGGTGAACCCGACGCCAGCCCCCGCCACACTGTGGGGAGGCGGAATCGCGATGTTGACTATGCTGGGCCTCGCCGGCGGAAAGCGTTTGATGCGGAAGACCCCCGCCTTTGTGTAATCTCAAACATATCGATGGATCAATATGTATTCAACGCCCTCGGCACCCTGCCGGGGGCGTTTTTTGTGGTGACAGGCAAAATGGAAAGAGTCCGAACAAACGCCCACCCCTCCTCCCCTCTCCAAAATAAACAATGAATAATCAACACTGATCAATGCCCCCGCCCCGCCCTTTTACCTTTAACTTTTTGACTTTTAACTTCCGCCCCCTCTTTAGTCTTCCCCCCTCCCCGTACGCTATCGCGTCTTACGTGAATTTTGCGCAACCTTGCCGCTCCCCCAGCGTAGTATGAAGGCTATTGAACCGGGTGGTCACCGACGAACAGCTCTTGGCGAACTACTCCCACGGTGACCAGTGCGTGTTCAGCGAGCTTATGGGCCGCTATAAACAGGAGTTATTCGCGTTTCTGTACCGATTCGTCTCCGACGCCGCGGCCGCCGAGGACCTCTTTCAGGAAACTTTCATTCAGGTCCATAGAAACGCAGGCAGTTTTGATCCCCAACGTCGTTTCCGTCCCTGGCTTTTCACCATCGCCGCCAACAAGGGGCGCGATTACCTTCGCTCCTCCGGCCGGCATTTTGCCCAATCGCTCGATAACTCGGCGCGGGGGGAGCGGGGCGGAAGATGCGACGGCTTTCGTCGACCTGATGGACTCCGGGCACGGCGACCCCGCCGACCGATCTCCAGCAGGCCGAGGACGTCGCAGCCGTCCGGCGAAGTGCTGGCTTCGCTTCCGGATCATTATCGCGAGGTGCTCGTGATGAGTTATTTTCACCAGTTTGCGTACAAGGAAATGGCCGAAATGCTGCACATTCCTCTGGGCACCGTGAAAAGCCGATTGCACGCGGCCCTGGCCATTTTCGCCAAATCGTTTCAGGACAAGCATCCATGACCCATTCGCCCACAAAAAATCCCAGGTGTGTCCATGAATGACCCTACCACTCCCGCCAGTCCTTTACTGACGCTTTCCCCGCAGGATGCGGCCGTCGTCGATTCGTTGCTGGAAAACGGTGCGGCCTCGTCCGGTCTGCATCTTTCATCCCATGGTGCCGAATCAGCAGACCTCCAGCACCTCGCACGCGTGCAATCCCGCTTAAGCGTGTCGGCGCCGCCCGGCCCCATCCGCCCCCGACGATCTGCTCTCCCGCACCCTCGCGGCCGTCCAGGACGATCGCATGAAACTGGACCCCGTACGCGAGCCGGTCCCGATTTCCAGCGATTCGCTCGCCCAGGTTTCGCGTCGCATGCGTTCCGGCCGCTGGGCCGAAATTGCCGCCATGATCATCGCCGGCGGCCTGCTGGTCGCCGTCATCATCCCCGCCTTGGGCCAGATGCGCGAATCCCGCGCCCGCGTCGTCTGCTCGGAAACCCTGCAAAAAGCCGGCACCGCCTTCGCCGCCTATGCCACCGCCAACAATAATCAAATCCCCAGCCTTGCCATGCCCGACAACCGCAACTGGCTCCACGGCAACTCCCCAACCGCCGCACGCTCCAACGCCGCCAATTTGATCCCCTCCTCTCCGGCGGCTACCTCAGCATGACCAACCTTTACTGCGCCGGCGGCGGGGTTCCCCACCACCGTTGAGCCCGCCAAAAACGACCTGCCGGAAATCGGTTATTCCTACGTCAATCTCTTCGGCTCAACACGACCTACTTGGGACGGTTCGCATTCCACCATCGTCATGGCCGACAAAAACCCACTCTTCGTCCCCGCACCCCTCTCATCCGCGACTAACCCCGACGTAAACTCTCCCAACCACGGTGGCCACGGCAACTACGTCCTCCGCGCCGACAAGTCCGTCACATGGGATATGTCCCCCAACATCGGCCCCTCCGGCGACAACATCTGGACTTTCGGCTCAGGTTCCCAACGCCGCACCACCTACGTCGGCACCGAAACCGCCACCGTCCTCGGCGACATCATGCTCGCCCCGTGAACTCCCTCCCCCGTGAACTCCCTGCGGCTCGCGGTTCAGCCGCCATCGCGCCCGTTCGGTCCGACCGAAAAGCCCAAATTGACCTCCTACAATCCTCCCATCCACATACCTACTCGGGAGGTTTTCATGTCCATTCGACCCGTCAAACGGCTCATCAAATCCAAGCCGACCCTCGAAGGCGCGGGCGTGCATCTGCGCCGCGCGTTTCGGCTTCGGCAACACCTCCGACTTCGATCCCTTCCTGCTCCTCGACGATTTCCGCAACGACGTTCCCGAGGATTACCTCGCCGGCTTTCCCTGGCATCCGCATCGCGGCATCGAGACCATCACCTACGTGCTGGCCGGCACCGTCGAGCACGGCGACAGCATGGGCAACCGCGGCGCCATCGCCGCCGGCGACGTGCAGTGGATGACCGCCGGCCGCGGCATCATTCACCAGGAGATGCCCAAGGGCGATGCCGCAGGGCGCATGCACGGCTTTCAGTTGTGGGCCAATCTGCCCGCGTCGCTGAAGATGACCGCCGCCGCGCTATCAGGAAGTGAAAGCCGCCGAGATCCCCGAACATCACCGACGATGACGGCACGCACGTCCGCATCGTCTGCGGCAACTTCTGGGGCAAGCGCGGCCCGGTGGACGGCATCGCCGCCGACCCGATCTACCTCGACGTCTCGGTGCCGCCCGGCAAGCGCAAGATGCTGCCGGTCGAAACCACGCGGCACGCCTTCGCCTACGTCTTCGCCGGCAGCGGAAAATTCTGCAACGCCTCCGGCCCGCTGGCGGTGCCGACCGAAGGCGTCGGCTGGGCCGACACCACGCCGCCCACCGAAGCCGACAACCGCTCGCTGGTCCTCTTCGACAGCGGCGACGAAGTCGACCGTGCAGGCCGGCGACGACGGCATCCGCTTCCTGCTGGTCTCCGGCAAGCCGCTGCAGGAGCCGGTCGCCTGGTACGGGCCCATCGTCATGAACACGCAGGAGCAACTGCGCCAGGCGTTCGAGGAGCTTGAAGAAGGGAACGTTTTTGAAGTCCGGGGAGATTTCCTCGTAAATTCTACTGGTCAAGGTCTTTTTATTCTTTTCTCTCTTGGCCATGGCATGCCAGCCTTACCCACTTGCGATCTACCTTGTTTGCCTCCGTTGTTAACGAAGCCGCTCGCTCAATTACGCGAAGAGCACCTCCCACATTTGCCCCCAGGATCCCAGAGCACCACGCGGGATTGAATTCCACTACGGCCCATGCCCGTCCTCCAAAACGCCTACGTCGACGACAAACGCCGGCGGAAGCAATGCGTGCATCTGCTCGACCAGGCGCTCGGCAAAATGCCACCACGTTCAGATGCACAGTACCCGCCTTCCGGGCTTCCATGTCGGGCGGCCGTAGCTCAGATAGGGCGACCATGCTTCGATGCGATGATCGCGGAGAAAACAACGGAATTCGCTGGTCCATTCAACGGGTTGTGCCGCGAGCACTGGCGTCTTTTCTGGTAGAGGACGCCTGGCCGATACGGCGACCTCTGACAACGCTCGGTAAACGCCTGCGTCAAAACTCTTGAGCACCGGGTCCGCCGGCTTTACGAACCATGTGCCGGCAAGGTGCTCAAGTTCTCGAAGCGTCCCAAAGTAAACTTCGCGCGACAGGAGGTCGGGCGGCACGCGGCGAAGTAAGATCCAGCGGCGGCTCAATCAGGCACAGGTTGTAGCGAACTGCATATTCGGCCGCACGATCTGTTCCGCCGTTGAAAGTTCGCGGGCCAACCACTGCGGCTCCGGGGCTTTCGTCGAGCACAACCACGGACCAGAGGCGATCCATAGCGACGGCTGCAAGCTGCGGCGCAGAAGGAAAGAGCATGCTCGCCACGAGAAGCGTGCATTTTGCCTTTGGAGTGGACATGCCGACATTCTATCGCGAATCGATCGAACGGCACTTGCGTGAAAGTCGGAATATCCTGATAGTCGGGACCCCGCCTTCAGCTCACCTTGCCATCGACCATACGCACAATCTGCCGCGGATTGCCTTCCCGCAGTTCCGCAGGCAGCAACTCGTCCGGGTAATTCTGATACGCGATGGGCCGCAGGAATCGCTGAATTGCGGCCGTCCCCACCGACGTCGTCCGCCCATCGCTCGTCGATGGATAGGGACCCCCGTGCTGGATGGCGGTGTTGACTTCCACGCCCGTGGGATAGCCGTTGAAAATAAGCCGGCCGGCCTTAGGCCCCAGCAACTCCACCAGCCACCCATATCGGCCAATTTCGCTGTCCGCCGCATGAATCGACGCCGTAATTTTGCCCTTCGAGCACCTGCGCGAGCTGCCGCAATTGCTCCTCGGATCGCGCCAGAACCACCAGCGCCGCCGGCCCGAAGAGTTCCTCGCAAGCGCGTGGTTGGCCAAAAACTGTTCGGCCGTTGTGATCAAAAGCGTCGGCGTCTCGCGAATAACCCTTGCCGCCCTTCGACGCAGCCCGTTCAGGCGTCCCGCGACGCACCTCCGCCATCTGGCCCCGCCGCCCGCGGCCCTCCTCAAACGTCCGCGCAATGTTGGCGTTGAGCATGACCCCATCCGGTGCCTCGCTCATGAGGCCCGCCAGTCGATCGACGAATTGCCGCGACTCCGGACCATCCACCGCAAACACAATCCCCGGCTTGGTGCAATCTGCCCATTGGCCAGCGTCACCGAAGCTTTGAGCCCTTCCGCAATCGCCGCCCCGCGTTCCGCCATCGCGCCAGGAAGTATGAACAGCGGATTCGTCGAGCCCATTTCGGCATACACCGGGATCGGCTCAGACCACGCTGCCGCCGCATCCATCAGCGCCTGCCGGCGCGTGTCGACCCGGTAAACCCCACCGCCTTGACCAGCGGATGCTTCACCAGGTGGATGCTGACTTCGGGATCTATTCCCTGCACCAATGACACGATGCCCTCGGGCATATTCGTCTTCCGCGCCGCCTCGAGCACCGCCCGAAACGCCTCAGTTCCGACACGCCCGGATGCGACGGATGTCCCTTCACGATCACGCTGCAGCCCGCCGCGAGTCCACGCCGTATCTCCGCGCGACCCCGAATACGCCAACGAAAATTGCTCGCCCCAAAAACCGCCACCGGTCCCAGTCCCACCAGCATCGCCGCAGATCCGGCTTGGGCGCGGCTTGCGCTCCGCATCCCCTCGATCGATCCGGCATCCAGCCACGCTCCGCCACCGGGATTCTTCTCCCCATCGCGGATCATGCCCGCGAACATCCGCAACTGGGCCGTGGTGCGAGCCAGTTCGCTGGCATTGTACGCGCGGGCAACCCGGTCTCCGCGGTGATGCGTTCGGAGAGCTGCGGCGCGATCGCCTCCATCTCTTCTGCGATCGCATCGAGAAATGCCGCACGGTCGTTATGCCCCGCCCAGCTCCCCAAACGCCTCCTCGGCCTTTTTTCACCGCATCATCGATCTCCCCCGCCGTCGCCTGGTGAAACGGCGGCTCCCAATTCCGCCCCCGCGCCGGATCCATCCCGCGAAACGTCTTTTCCCCCAGGGGGTTTGGCTGCCCCCCAATAAAGTTTTGTCCGCTGAGTTGCACATTCTGCTCCGGGAAATGGGAATTTGTCGGCGAGGGATTCTAGGAGAGGCATAACCACGGGGCAACGCATGTTCTCCTGAGCTCATGAAGCCCAAAGGAAAACGACAAAAAAGTCTTGAATAACTATGCCTCGCGGGTATTATGATAAAACTTTAAGAACCGTTGGCTTCGGCGCCTATCGGCAGAAGGAGAGTAACGTGAAGTATCCCAAGTCATTATCGACACGCAAATTAGCCCCCTCCGGATTAATGTCGCTAGCCGCTGCCGCGAGTCTCATTTTATCTTTTTCTGCTGCAGCCAAGGCCCAGACATTCACCGTTTTAAGATGATTCGGCTCACTCATCCGCTCTTCAAGATGGTCAACGGTACGCTCTACTTCACGAGTCTCACTGGCAGCAATGTCCTCTATTCTTTTTGACCCAAACACTCGTTTGCGGACTGTTGTATGCAATTTCAACGGGACCCCGACAGATGTCGAACCTGCCAACTTCATTCATCGTATCGGGAAACACCCTTTACGGGACTTCCCAGTCTGGCGGCAGTACCGGCGGTGGCACGATTTTCGCCTTTGACCTCACGGCCCGTACCAATTCTGTTCTGTATTCCTTTTCCCCCTCGCCGACGCAGGGCTATATGCCCAACAGCTTGATTAAATCCGGAAGCATTCTCTATGGAACAACCACAGGAGGAGGCACCAGCGATCAGGGCACTCTCTTCGCCTTTGATACAAGCACCAATACCCTGACCACATTGAAGTCCTTTGCCGCCGGATCGGCCGCCGACGCGTAACCCGCCGTTAAAAGCAAAAGCGGCAACATCCTCTATGGCACCACCTTTTACGGCGGAAGCACGAGCAACGGCTACACTCTTGGCGCAGGCACGCTTTATGCCTTTGACACCAGCACGCTAACACCAACCCCTTTGCATATGTTTACGGGCGGCACCAACGATGCGCATCCCCTGGCGGATTGAATCAGTCGGGCAGCATACTGTATGGAGTGACCCAAACGGGCGGCATCGTCGGCACCGACAATTTCAACCTCTTTGGCGGAGGAACTCTTTTCTCGTTCGATCTGAATACGAACACCGAAACGATATTACATTCCTTCAGCCTTAGCGATGGTCTTGCACCCTCGGGCATGGTTCAGTCCGGCAATATGCTTTACGGCATCACGAGGGCCGGAGGCAGCAATGGCGACGGAAGCGTTTTGCATTCGATACCAGTACCGATATATTCACGGTCCTGCATACCTTTTCCGGAACCGATGGTGGACTTCCCTGGGGGCTGACACTTTCCGATAACACGCTCTATGGCACGACCCAGTGGGGCGGCGCGGGCTATACCGGCCAATCAGGCAGCGGTAGTGGCGTGATTTTCAGCATCAACCTGGATTTGTGCCCTGAGCCCGCGTCGCTGGCTGTGCTTGGCGTAGGAAGCACAATGCTTTTGGCACGCCGTAAGCGTACGACGCCCAGTTAGTGAGAATTCACGCCTTTGCCGCCGCGCTCCAACCTCAGTGATCGCCCGCTTATGCTGGCACTTCCCCCTGCGACCAATTCCATCAATCAACCGCCACGTCTTCCCCGTCGGATTCTTATTCGCAGCAGCGCCGGCAACCGATGCGGCCGCACATTGTCGAACGACTGCAGCATGCCAAAGCGCCGCAACGAAGCCGGAATACCCACGGCAGTAAAGCCGGGGTGGCCCGTGCAAGGGATACGGCCCGCCATGGTTCATCGCCGGCGACAGCGCCACGCCTGTGGGCATCTTGTCGTTAAGCAAACGCCCCACGCGCGTGCGCAGAGCGGCACCAGCATGCGTATAGAGTTCTCGTCGCTGCCGCTGGTGTCAGAGTAGACGCAGCCGGTCAGGTTGCCTTCCAAGTGCTTCAAGATCGCCGCGCCCTGCGCGGCATCCTGCACAACCACCATCAACACGCATTGCCGAACGCCTCCGTCTGCAATTCCTCCGGCATGCGCGAGAAACGTTTCCCCGTCCACGCGAAGAAGGGTGTTGGCGAAGCGATATCCCGGGCCGGCCGCCATGTTGCCGCCGGTGATGATTTTCGCACCAGCCTTGGTCAGCGTCTTCACGCCGCTCGAGCGCCTTGCACACCGCCCGGAGAGCAGCGGCGCAAGCGCGCGGGCTTCAAACTTCTCCTTCACGGCACTGATGAATTGCTCGGTCGTTTCGCCCGCGAGCAGGATCACCACGCTGGGGTTGGTGCAGAACTGCCCGCGCCCATCAGCACGCTGTCGACGATATTCCTCCACACCTTCGCCAGACGCTTCCTTCAAGCGCACCGGGCAGGATGAGGACCGGGTTCACGCTCGAGAGCTCCAGGTAAATCGGCTTGCCCGCCGCGTCGGCGGCCGCCTTCAGCGTTAGCCCCGCCGTCGCGGCTGCCGGTGATACGCACATGCGCCCATCCGCGGATCGGAAACGAACCCGCGCCCCATCCTCATGGCTCGTGCGATAGAGCAACTGCACCGTTGCCGGCACGGCAACTCCGCTCTCCTGAACCGCCGCGAGCGCCTTCCTCCGCCAGTACCTGCGTCGTCCGCGGATGCGACGTGTTGGCCTTGCGCGATCACCGGGCATGCCCGCCGCGATGCGCCGCGACAAAATCCCCGCCCGCCACGCTGTTGAACGCCAGCGGAAAATTATTCGGCCCAAACACCGACACCGGCCCGAGCGGGGCCAGGTACGAGCGAATCCCGTTCTTGGTATCGATCGTTGGCAGCGCCCACGATCCCTTCCACCGCCGCCGCGGCCCCCTGCCGCAGTTGCGTCGTCGTCCGCGGCAGTTCGACATTCTGCAGCCGCGGCGCCCGCCAGGCCCGACTCCTGATGGCGACCTGCGCCAGATCTCGGCGGCCCGCGCTCAAGGCGCTCCGCATACCGCGTCAGAAACTGTCGCGATCGCCCGGCGGCGCCGTTCCCGCAAGTCTCCGCCGCCGCGACCGCCGCCGTCAGCGCCGCGTCCACGTCCGCCCATTGGCTGATCGGATATTCATCCGCCAGCGTC
Source organism: Terriglobia bacterium (assembly GCA_963765715.1). GTDB lineage: Bacteria > Acidobacteriota > Terriglobia > Terriglobales > Acidobacteriaceae > JAIQFF01. The sequence goes on along the minus strand of CAVXXN010000004.1, from coordinate 21,935 downwards.
TCCCCAGTCGCAGGATTTTCCGCGTGGAACGACCCGGCAGAAGCGGCGGCACGCCACTGGCCATTAATCAGAACGGGATGGATCGGCATGTAAGGCTCCTTTGGATGGTAGGGGGGGGCAATCAGAGCCGCGACCGGAAGGAAGCGACCGTTCGTTGATCGCAACCATTGTGAGCGATATTCCAGCACGAGACAAGATCCGCACCCCGTTCTTCCGCGGAACATTATTGAGTTCTGTGATTCGGGGTGCCATGCTCATGGTACTCCATAAGCATGCCCGTGTTGCCCTCGCTCCCATTGTCACCTCGTCGCCTCGACCCGTGGACTTTCCCGAATCCCGCTTTGCAGCCGGGCGGCTCGGGGATATCATCCGCCCCATGACCAAACATGCAGAAAAATCGGCCCAGCGGCGTAAGGCCTCCACACCCTTCGCGTTACGCTGGCCTTGGCTTCCTGCGTGAGCATGCTCGCGCCGTGCCGGTGGAACCTGAACCCGTCCCCTCGGTTCACCCCACCTTATTCCCGACCACTGCCATACGCGTGCCCCTGCAGGTCAGCGGCGATCAAACCAGCGTCTGGCGCCGCGATCGCGACCAGCGGATGCTGATCGCCGGCCACGTCGGCATCACCGTCGGCTATCGCGAACTCCACGCCGATTCCGCGGCCATATGGCTCTCGCCGACCAATGAATCCGGCGAAAATACCTACGATGTCGCCATCTATCTCAGCGGAAATGTCGAAGTCCGCGAAGGACCCCGGCCCGCGCAACCACCACCGTTGGCAAGGAACTCCTGGTCACCACTCGCATTGCCCAAAGTGTCCAATTGTTTGGCACCCCGATCAGCAAGTCCGAAGAGGAAAGCCCCCTGGTGGCGCGGGGCAACGAATTACGCCAGGAGTTGTTGAACCGCCCCGTGGCCCGCATGTACGTGCCGCGAATCGTGATCACCTCCGAAGAAGAGGCTTTGCAGTCCGGATGGATCGCCCGCAGTCCCAACAATCGCATCATCCCGGGTCCAGGCGACCTGCAGGCGGTGTGCGATGCCCAAGGGAGCGCCATTCCCAGTTCCATTCCACGCCCCGCCAAGCCCCGGCCGCAACTAATGATCGTCACCGAGGGCGGCATTCGCAGCCAGCAAACGGCCGGCAACGAGCAGGTCACCGTGCTTACGCTCCCTTATATGTTATATGACATGCAGGATGGTAAGCCTCCGGTCGATTCTGTGCCGAACGCGTGGTGCTGTTCAGTCCCTTGGACAATGATTCTTCCACGACCAAGCCCGCCGCCAGCCGGCCCGCCACACGACCCAATGAAATTTCACGCCTCGTGACGGGCGCCGATTTTGAAGGCGATGTCACCGTCGATCAGGGCGACCGGCTCTGGTCAACGCCGAACGCGTCTACTACGATTTCACCACCCAGCGCGCCATCATGCTCGACGCCACGCTCGCACCGTCGACGAAATACGCAACGTGCCGCTCTACATGCGGGCCACCGAAATCCGCCAACTCGCCCGCGGCGAATACGCCGCCAAGAAAGTCACCTTCTCCACCAGCGAATTCCACACGCCCCACTACCACATCGGCGCCAGCGATATTTATCTGCAGGACATCACCCCCGTGGACGCCCAGGCGGGCGAAAACCAGGGCGATATCGGCCTGGGGCTGGGCGGCACCGGCACAACGCACCTATCTCTTTAAAGCCAAAGATGCCACCGTCAACATCAGCGGCCAGCCCATCTTCTACTGGCCCTTCCTCGCCGGCGACACCAGCCAAAAACGAATTCCCCTCCGCACCATCCGCGTCTCCAATTCCCGCACCTATGGCCCGTCCCTCCTGACCGACTGGGATCTCTTCGCCCTCGCCGGCCAGCCCGAACCCCCGGGCTACGGATGCCGACCTAACTCTCGATTACTTCGGCAAACGCGGCCCCGCCGGCGGCGTCCAGTCCAACTGGACACGGCGACGATTACCACGGCTCCATGCAGTCCTACGTCCTGCTCGACCAAGGCACCGACCGCCTCGGCCGCGACCGCGACGACTCGACCCCAGCAGGATGCCCGCGGCCGTCCCACGTCCGCGACCAGCACGAACTGGGCGACGGCGTGACGCTCAAGTTGAAGCCTCCTACATCTCCGACCCCACCTTCCTCGAACAGTTCTTTCAGCAGCGAATTCGACAGCCGACAAGGAAAACGAAACCTCGCATCTACCTGAAGAAACAGGGCGAAACCGACGCCCTCTCGCTCCTGGGCAAATTCAACCTCTTGGACTTCACCGCCACCGCCGACCAGGTCGACGACCAGTTCTCCACCGAAAAAAAGCCCGAAGCTCAAATACTGGCGCATCGGCGACTCGTTCTTCGACATGTTCACCTACTACAGCGAAACCGGCGTCGCCAACGTCCACGCCGATATCACCAACTTCACGCCCACCGAGCTGGGCCTGCAGCCTTCGTTCCTCGGACCGCCCGGCCGCGGTTGTCCCTCAACACCAAACCTACCGTGACTATCTACAAAGCCAGGGCTGGACCACCGGCGATGTCCTCCGCGGCGACACCCGCCAGGAAATCGACCTGCCCCTGCAACTCGGCGACCTAAATCGTCCCCTATGTCACCGGCCGCGTCACCTGCTGGGACGATGCCTTCCCCGAAACCGCCGGGGCCGGCAACACCACCCGCGTCTGGGGCGGCGGCGGCGTCCGCTCCTCCATGCAGTTCTGGAAACGTCTACGACGATGCCAATTCCACCTTCTTTGATGTCCACCGCTTCGCCACATCATCGAGCCCCAGTTCAACCTCTTCGTGCCGGGCACGACAAGCAACCGCAACGATCTCAGCCCTTCGACCGCGACGTCGAAGGCATCACGCGGCCTCCGGCACGCAACTGGCCTTCAACCAGAAATGGCAAACCAAGCGCGGCGGCGAGGGCCACTGGCGCGATGTCGACTGGATCGTCCTCAACGTCGCAGTGGAATCAATTCTGGAACAAGGATCAGACCGGCCAGTTCTTCTCCAGCAGTCCCGCTACGCGGCTTCTACTTCGCTCTCGCGCCCGGAACTCTCGCTGGTCCAGAACTCCGTCAATGTCGACGGCGTCTGGCGCGTCGGCGAACGCATTCCGCCTGCTCGGCGAATGCCGACTACGGCACTCGACCACAAGCGCCTGGAACAAGTTCGCCGCCGGCATCGCCGTGGATCAATCCAATACGCTTTCCTACTTCATGGGCGACCGCTACATCCGCGCCCTGAGCACCAATGAGTGGACCGTCGCCATCGACTACCAGCTCACCAAGAAATACGAGATCATCGCCGCCGAAAGTTACGACTTCAGGCCAGGAACAACATCCTCTCTTCGTTTACCCTCATCCGCGCATGCCCCGCTTCAACATGGCCGCCACCATCACCTACGACGCCAATAACGCCGACACCTCTTTCGTCTTCACCGCCTGGCCCGAAGGTTTCCCCGACATGGGCTTCGGCGAACGCGGCGTGCAGCTAGTCCCGCCGGCCGGTAAGATATTCTGCTGGCAGAATGCCAAAACATTGAAACCAGCCGGTGGTCTTGCGGATAGTTCGTCTCCCCCAGACAACTCAATCGAACCATTCGTAGGCGGTGGCCCGCATTTCCTCCTTTCTCCAATACTCTAAGTCGATATCACAATTCGCTTTATGTTCGGCACAAACAAAATCCGAACATTTCTATTGACATCCGCCCAATTCGAGGTATTTTTGCAGTGGTCTTTATTTGGAAGGAGTATGCATGTCGAATAGTGGAAATGGATCGATGTCGGCAAAAGAACTGGCATTTTACGATGTCGAGCGGGAAATGCGGATAACCCGCAAAGTGCTTGAAGCGGTGCCCGACGATAAATTCGCGTGGAAACCTCCACGAAAAGTCCATGATGCTCCATGCATGGCCCATCACGTGGCACAGATCCCCGAATGGATCGCTCACACGCTGGGGCAGGATGAACTGGATTTGCGAGCACGCCGTGCCCCGCCCCGCCGGCGAACAAGGCGGACTGGTCGCGTCTTTTGACAAAGCCGTGGCCGAAACTCACGCAAGGTAATCGCCAACTTCGACATGGCCCACATGTCCGGCACTTGGACCATCCGCCAGAGGGACCCGAAATCATCACCACCCAGCCCCGCATGCTCGCCTACCGGATATGGAGCATGAACCACCTGCTGCACCATCGCGGCCAGTTATGCATGTTCCTGCCTGCTGAACGTGCCGGTGCCGGCAGTCTATTTCAATTCCGCCGATTATCCAGATATGGTCTTCGAATAACGACGCCCGCAGGGAGATGGTTGCTCAGTGACAATTGAAGAATCACCACCAAGACACGAAGACACCTAGAATATTACATTTCAATATTTCCACTTGCGTACCCTTGGTGTCTTGTTACACCCCCGCCAACGCCAAAAGACGATCACTTTTTACCACTTTTTGCCACTTTTTAATCTATTCTTAAAACGTAAAATGTGACGTAAGTTAAATAATGTAAGTCGCTTATATAAAAACTTCCTGCGCCCCAATGCCTGGATTTTTTTTTATTCAGCCCCCTCCATCGGCGGGCATGTACAAATGAGATTCCGGTCACCGTAGGGATTGTCGATCCGCCCGACGCTGGGCCAAAACTTATTCATGCTTCGTCCATGCAGCCGGATAGGCCGCCTGGTGCCGGGAGTATTTGTGCTGCCATTCATCGCGGCGTCACGCGCCTGGGCGGTGTGCGGGGCATGCTTGAGTGGGTTGTCGTCGCGATCGCCTTGCCCCTCCTCAATCGCCCGGATCTCCGCGCGGATCTGGATCATCGCCTCGCACAACCGATCGAGCTCCGCCTTGCTCTCCGATTCCGTCGGCTCGAACATCAGCGTCCCCGGCACCGGCCACGACATCGTCGGCGCATGAAACCCGTAGTCCATCAGGCGCTTGGCGATATCCTCAACCTTCACCCCCGCCGATTCCTCAAACTGCCGGCAGTCCAGGATAAATTCATGGGCGCACTGCCCATTCTTGCCGCGGAACAGAACCGGATAATGGCCTCCGAGCCGCTTGGCCATGTAGTTAGCATTGAGAATCGCAATCTGCGACGCACGCCGCAGGCCCTCTTCGCCCATCATCGCGATATACATCCACGAAATGGGCAGGATGCTCGCACTTCCATACAGCGCCGCGCGAGACGACCATCTGAGCTCCGGATGGCAATCCGGGGCTTTGCGCTGCTTCCCGCGTCGGATCTCCCGGCAGGAACGGCACCAAATGTTTCGCCACCGCAATCGGCCCCATCCCTGGCCCGCCGCCGCCATGCGGAATACAAAACGTCTTGTGCAGATTCAAATGGCAAACATCCGCCCCGATCTCCCCCGGGCTCGTCAGCCCCACCTGCGCGTTCATGTTCGCCCCATCCATGTACACCTGCCCCCCATGTTCGTGCACGATCCGCGCAAATCTCCCTGAATCGATTCTTCGAACACGCCGTGGGTGGAGGGATAAGTGACCATGATGCACGCGAGATTCGCCGCATACTCCGCGGCCTTTCTCTTGAGATCCTCAACATCGATATTCCCTTCGCATCACACGCGACCGCCACCACCTTAAGCCCCGCGACCGACGCCGACGCCGGATTCGTCCCGTGGGCCGAAGTCGGAATCAAACAGATGTCGCGGGGGGAAATGTGGAATTGAGATTTGAGATCTGCGATCTGAGATTCGAAATCTGAAATTCGAGATTGATCGCATGATACTCGCGGATCGCCAAAAGCCCCGCGTATTCGCCCTGACTGCCGGCATTGGGCTGGAGACTCACGGCATCCAACCCCGTGATTTCCGCCAGCCACGCTTCAAGCTGTTTGAAAAGTTCCTGATAACCAGCGGTCTGCTCTGCCGGAGCAAAGGGGTGCATGCGGGCAAATTCCGGCCAGGTAACCGGGAACATTTCGGCCGAGGCGTTGAGCTTCATGGTGCACGAGCCCAGCGGAATCATGCTGGTCGTCAGCGAGAGGTCCTTGGCCTCGACGTTGATATACCGAAGCATTTCGTGCTCGGAGTGGTATTGGTTGAAGACGGGGTGGGTAAGGAAGGAAGATGTCCGACTCTCAATCGTTGAAATTTCAAGGTTATGAACGACAGCTTCCGATAGGAAATCGTACAAAATGCGTCCGTGCTGTTCATGTTCTTTTGGATCAAAAATGCAGCAATGTCATCTCTTGTTGTCGTCTCACTAACTGATAGCCCCCAAGTGCCATCGCCAAAATTGGCACGTTTATTCCGGCTTCTTGGAGAAATGTGACGTTGATGCCATGCTTCGGGCAAACTCGCACCGTATCGAAGAACATTTCGTTGACGAGTTCATCTTTTCCGGTCACGGGTGAGCGACGCGGAATCGGCCAGGATCTGCGCGTTGTGATGCACCCGGTGTGTGATCGCCTTCAGCCCCTCCGGCCCGTGATAAACGGCGTACATGCTGGCCATAATCGCTAGCAGCACTTGAGCGGTGCAGATGTTGCTCGTGGCCTTTTCGCGGCGGATGTGCTGTTCGCGGGTTTGGAGGGCCAGGCGGTACGCGGGGTTGCCGTGGGCGTCTTTGGAGAGTCCGACAATGCGGCCCGGAAGTTTGCGGGTGAATTCGGTTTTGCACGCCATAAACGCCGCGTGCGGCCCGCCAAATCCCATCGGGACGCCGAAGCGTTGGGCGCTACCGATTGCGATGTCTGCTCCACCACCCGCCCATTCGCCTGGCGGGGTGATTAGCGTGAGAGCGAGCAGATCGCAAGCCGCGACAATGAGGATGCCATCGTTGTGCGCCATCTCGGTCAGCGGCCCGAAATCTTCGATGCGCCCGTCAGTGCCGGGATATTGCACGAGGATGCCGCAGATATCCTTGGGGTTGAGATTCAGCGCCAGCGAGTCGTGAAAGAGCTCGCCCACTTCGCCGACCACGATGCGGATGCCCAGCCACTTGGCGCGGGTCTGAACGACAGCGATGGTCTGGGGATGGCAATTGTCCGAAACGAAAAACGTCTTGCGATCAGGATTGCTCGAGGCACACATATGCATCGCCTCGGCCGCGGCCGTGGCCTCATCGAGCATGCTCGCATTGGCCACCGGCAGCGCAGTGAGATCGCTGATCATCGTTTGAAAATTGAATAGTGCCTCGAGCCGGCCCTGGGAAATCTCCGCCTGATACGGAGTGTACTGCGTGTACCAGCCCGGATTCTCAAGGATGTTACGCTGAATGACCGGCGGCGTGATCGTGTCGTAGTAGCCCATTCCGATGAAACTGCGGAAGACCTTGTTCTTCATCGCCATGGAGTGGAGTTGGGCCAACGCCTGCGATTCGCTCAACGCCGCAGGCAGGTTCAGCGGCTTCTTAAGCCGGATATCGGCCGGGATCGTCTGCTCAATCAGGGCATCCAGCGAATCAACCCCGAGAAGCGCCAGCATCTGCGCGACATCCGCAGTATTGGGCCCGATATGCCGGCGGGGAAACGTATCCAGTGCAGCAAGTGAATCACGCGACGAAACGGCAGAATCCATCCGGAACCTTTCAGGAAAATGCGACCGGAGAATTCTAGCAGATCAGTCAAAATTGGCGATGGTAGCTGAGGCGGAGTGATGGTTCTCGGGCCGAATAAATCAGCCACAAAAAACACAAAAAACACAAAATTAAGAACTGACTACAAAATCATCTTATTCGTGTTTTTAGTGTTCTTCGTGGCTCGTTTACGTCTCGTGTTATCGTCCTTGAGGCGGTTACTCCCCAAGCCGCGAGTTCCGCAGAAACCGGGCCCGTTCCCGCATCGCCGTCTGGTTGCGGCAATTGGCCAGCGCGGTTTCCTCGCTGATCAGGTCCATCGCCCACAGTCGCCCAATATCCTGATCCATCGTCTGCATGCCCGCGTTCCGCCCCGTTTCCATCACGCTATACAGCAGATTGGTCTTGCTCAGCGTAATCAGATTGGAGACGGACGTCGTATTCATCAGGATCTCCGCCGCCGCCACGCGCCCCTTGCGGCCATCGGCGGCGACCGTCGGCAGCAACTGCTGATTCACAACCGCCTTGAGCACCAGCGACAACTGCCGGCGCATCCCGTCCTGCTCGTCGGCGGGAAACACGCCCACCATGCGCTCGATAGTCCCCATGCAATCGCCCGCGTGCACGGTGGTGAAGACCAGGTGCCCGGTTTCCGCGGCGGTGAGGGCCATGCGAATAGTCTTCAAATCCCGGCATTCGCCCACCAGAATCACATCCGGATCCTCACGCATCGCCGCAACCAACGCCGAATTAAAATCCGGCACATCCGTATACAACTCCCGCTGATTGACCTCGGCCATTTTTGGGTCGTGGATATATTCGACCGGGTCCTCGATGGTAATAATGTGACAGTGGCGCTCGCGGTTGATTTTGTCGATCAGCGTCGCCAGCGTAGTGCTCTTGCCGCAGCCGGTCGCGCCGGAAAAGATCACCAGCCCCTCGGGCAGATCGGCCAGCCGATACAAATCTTCCGGCAATCCCAGCGCCGCCATCGTGCGGAATCGATCCTCCAGCCGCCGCAGAATGATCGCCCGCTTGCCCTGCCGGCGGAAAATGTTGAAGCGGAAACGCGAGCCGCGAAGCGACGAACACGCCCCATCCGCCGCGCCACTTTCCCGCAGCGTATCCTGCTGCCCCGAATTCATCATGCCATCCGAGATCGATTCGGTTTCTTCCGGCCGCAGCACATCGCAGCCGGGAATGGCCGCAAGTTCGCCATGTATCCGCACCAGCGGCGGGTGCCCCGGCGAGGTGCAGATCCGTGGCCCGCGTGCTCTCGCAATAAGCCAACATGTCTTCCAGGGCCGCCATCGGCGTGTCGGATGGCGTATCCCCGTGAAACTCGATCTGCGGCAGTGGCTGTTTCTGGTCAAGGACAAATGAGCCTGGTCCTGAGGTAGCGGCGGGACGGACCGGCTGGACGCTCGGCCGGATATTCGTCGGTTTGGGCTTAGCCGCTGGCAATTCGAATGCCAAGACCGGGCGATATTTGTTGGGATCCGGCTTGTCGCTGCTTTCACTCATGTTTGCGTCCCCACGCGTTTTAGAAATCCTTGAAGTGCAGGCTTCCAGCCCACTCTAAGCATGCAGGCAAGATGCCTATACCACAAGTCACACGCTTTCCTTTACAAGTCACAAGAAGGAAAACGTCGGTCAATTCTGCATGTTACAGGACAATGAAGCCAAAACTGAAGCCCCCGCACACATTCAATAATTCACAAAAAGCACGAATTTGCCCGCCGCTTTGTTGTTAGCAAGAATTATGGAGCAATTGGTACTATTATCCGATGGCTTGGTATAGAATCGGTTTTTAGTCATGGCGCGATGCGTCGGGTGAATTACGAAAGTGTGCGTGAATCATGGGTGCAACGGTACAAAATGATCGGGCGGCCTGGCTCAAGGGTCCATCCGCGAATTGTTCGAACCTGCCGGAGGGATTTGGCCACCCATGGCGCCTCGTGCTTCTGGGAGCACCCGGCGTCGGCAAGGGCACCCAGGCCGAACTGTTGACCGCACGCCTCGGCGCCTGCCACCTCTCCACCGGCGATGTATTTCGCGCCGCCAAATCGGGCGGACCCCTCACGCCGGCCATGGTGGCCGCGGTGGAGTGCATGCGCTGCGGCCAGTTGGTTCCCGACAAAACGGTGCTGGAAGTCGTACGCGAACGTTCCGCCTGCATGAAATGCCGCGGCGGGTTCATTCTCGATGGTTATCCTCGAACGGTCCCGCAGGCCGAAGCCCTGGATGAGGACCTCAAGGCCGCCCACGTGCAGTTGGATGCGGTTTTGGATTTCGTTCTGCCTCTGGATGAAATCGTCACCCGGCTTAGCGGTCGGCGTACCTGCGGCAATTGCAAAGCGGTGTTTCACGTGACCGGCCGTCCGCCCAAGGTGGCGGGTGTCTGCGATCAGTGCAGCGGCAAATTGGTGCAGCGTGAGGACGATCAACCCGAGTCGATTCGCGTGCGCATGGCCGCATACCAACGGAGCACTTCGCCGCTCACGGACTTTTACACCAAGCGCGGCAAACTGGTCAGCGTCGACGCCAACGGTACGCCGGAAGAAATCTGTGCCCGCAGTGGCGGTCCTGGAGTATCGGCGCAAGGAAGCGTGGAAGTAATCTGGGGCAGGAGACGGCGGGGGTGGACGGGGGGAGGCGGGGGAGGCGGGGGAGGCGGGGGAGGCGGGGGAGGCGGGGGGTGCGGGGGGTGCGGGGGGGGGCGGTCGGGGTACGGTCAACACGCAAATCGGTATGATGATAAAAACCACCGAGGGGTGGCGTTGTTCCTTTATTCAGGAACTTTTTGGATGGTGGTGCGTCCAAGAGCGGATCAATGGGGATTATTCTTAGGAGACACGCGATGAAACGAGTCCTGATTGCGACCCTGGTGACAATGGCGGTGGCCAGTGCGGCGGCGATCGGCATGGCACAGACGGCATCGCCAGCCGCGGGTGCCGCACCGGCAAACCCGAGTCAATCCTCGGCGATGGCCGCGCCCATGACCGCGACCGTCGGCGGCGATGTGAAACGCGAGATGGCCGACGTACCCGTCCGCCGGGTCGTGCTGTTCTCCAGCGGCGTCGGATTCTTCCAGCACTCCGGCAAGGTCACCGGCAACGCCGCAACAGAACTTCGATTCAAGACCGATCAGATCAACGACATCCTCAAGAGCCTGGTGGTCTCCGATACCGCTGCCGGCGTCGTGAAGAGCATCACCTACGGCTCGCAAAACCCCGTGAGCCGCACACTCAAAAGCTTTCAAATCGACATCTCCGCCAATCCCAGCTGGCCGACATCCTCAACCAGATTCGCGGCACCAAGGTCACGCTGGCCCTCGCCGACGAGTCGGTCAGGGCACCGTTCTCGGCGTCGAGGAGAAGCACCGCCCCATCGGCCCACCCTCCAAGCCCGACGAGCAAAAGGTCGTCAAGGTCTCATACGTCAACGTCATCACGTCAGGGGGAATCCGCAGCGTGCAGCTCGACGACGTCAAACGCTGCAAATCGAAGACGATGCGCTGCAGAAGGAACTCGACCAGGCGCTGGCCGCTCTCGCCCAGGCGCGCGACAAGGACAAGAAACCCGTCATCGTCAACTTCGACGGCACCGGTGAGCGCCCCGTGGGCATCGCCTACCTCGTCGAAACCCCCGTCTGGAAAACCAGCTACCGCCTCATCCTTCCCGGACCCCGCCAGCCAGGACAACGCCAGCTCCTCGGCTGGGCCATCGTCGAAAACCAGACCGACAACGATTGGAACAACGTCACGCTCGACCTCGTCGGCGGGCGGCCCGATTTCCTTCATCCAAGATCTGTATCAGCCGCTCTATGTGCCGCGGCCCGACGTCCAGCCCAAGACCTACGCCAGCCTGACGCCGCAAACCTACGAAGAGCGTGAATGGATACGTCGCGTAACGGTGGCCAGGTGGGGCGATGAATCAGCCGGCAGCCCCGGGCAGGCGGCGCCGGCGGAGCGGCGGACGCGGCGGCAGGGGCCGGGGGCTGCGGCGGGTGGGGGTGGAGGATTGGCGGTGGCGGAGTGGGAGGATTCGTCCGCGCAAGCGGCCGCAGCTCCAAGATGGCAGAAAAACTGGCCGACGATCTGAGCCGCCGTCGACTTCACCCAAGGCGTCAGATCCATCGCCGATGCCGCCAAAGTCGGCGAGATTTTCCAGTATTCCGTCAAAGGCGTGACCCTCCCGCGCCACGCTCCAGCATGATCCCGATCATCACCGAGGCGTCCCCTTCGACCGCGTCAGCATCTACAACCGCAGCGTGCTGGCGCGCAACCCGCTCCTGGGCGTGCGCCTGAAAAACCAGACCGACAACTATCTCCTCGCCGGCCCGCTGTCACAGTGCTGGACAAGAATCAAGCGCGCCGACGGCACCATTGCCGACAGCTATGCCGGCGACGCGACCATCGATGATGTGCCCCCGGGCCAGGAGCGGCTGCTCAGCTTTGCCGTCGATCAGGAATTGCTCGTCGATTCCAAGCCAGCGCGACGGTCACCACGCACCTCGTAACCGGCTCGATCGTCAAGGGCGTGCTGCACCTGCGGTACACCGACTCGATTTCGCAGCAATACGCGATCGAAAACAAAGGCGATGCCGCCAAGACAGTGCTCATCGAAGATCCGATGGACCAGGGCTACGACCTGAAGGACCCGCCCAAGGCCCTCGAGAAAACCGACAAGGTCTATCGTTTTGAGTTGGGGCGCCGGCCGAAAAAAACCATGACGTTTGACGTGCTCAAAGAAAAAGTGCGCCTGGACGAGCTGGCGATATTGCCCATGGACACCGATGTCATGGAGTTCTATCGCAGCAATCAGGCGATCCCGGCCAAGGTCAAAGACGTTCTACAGAAGGCCGCGGATAAACGCCGGGCCGTCGCGGACGCCGAGGCGAAACTGCAACTGCGCGTGGCGGACTCCAACCGCATTTCCCAGTCCGAAGCGAATATCCGCGAGAATATCAAGGTTCTGCCGGCCAATTCCAAGAGCCAGCAGGATGCGATTACTGACTTGGGGTCCAAGGACAAGGAACTCAAACAGGCGGAATCCGATATCAAGGATCTTCAGGCCTCGGTTGAAAAGTCACGTGCGGATCTTGAAGGGTATTTGGCGGACTTGACCGTGGAATGAAGCGGCGAGGAAATGAGGGGGTGAGTGGGGGGCGGAGGCTGACCACTGGCCACTGTTCACGGGTTGGGCAGCCAGAAGATCGCGCGATCACAGCCGATGGGAGTTGCCGGCCGTGCCCGTCCAGGCACGCCATTCGACGTGACCATCGAAGCACAAAACATTCGCCCCTTGGGGTTGACCTGTCGCATCGAGGTGGCTGGTGCGGTAAGTGCCGCCGGCAGTCCCGGGAACGGAAACGAAATTCAGCCCCGGCGTACTGATGATCTCATCGAACGCCAATTCCGTCTGGTCCGGGACGGTGCTGATCGCATGTATTTCTGGTATTGCAGCGGCGGCACGGGCGCGCGGACTTGTCGCCAAATCCGGCAGCCGCGTCGCACCGATGCGCGGACCCATCCACGCGTAACCAATGGTGCGGGTGCCGGCCGAGGCCCACAGGGCTTCGGGTTTCTGGCTGGTGTTTCGGCGGGCAGTAGAAAATCTCGTGGACCGCTTCCGGAGCCACCGATGGGCATGCCCCACGTTATCCGCCAGCAGGTCGGCCACCGTTCGCGGCACGTCGGACAAGCTGCGGCATCCCGAGCCATCGCCCGTGGGGAGTTGATCGTGAATTGCGCGGCGAACTGTCCCGCGGCCTGCCCGACGGCTCGAAGATTGTTGATGCACACCGGGTGATGCGAACCCAGTCCGTGCTTGCCCAGCGAGGGAACCAAAATCGCGACGAACATCAGGCACGTCGCGACGATCACGAGCAATTCGAGCAAAGTGATTCTGGGCCGGGCTGGCATGATCTCTCCGAAACGGTGCTGCCGCATTGATCACGTATCAGTATATTCCCAAGAGCCCGCCATGTGCCAGAATATTGCCGATTGGGCGGGGCGGGAGCGGGGGGCGGGGGGGGGGGAGGGATCAACCCATCATGGCCAAATGCACGGTTGCCAGCAGCAGAATCACCCCGGCATTCAGCCCCCAAATCACCAGCGAGAGCACGATCGTCTCCATCGGATCCAGTTCGAACAGCCATTCCAGCAGGCCCCAATAGATGATCAGCGCGATGAGCCCTCCCACGTAAGGAATGAACGCCGTAACCGAAGTGGGAAAGACAAAGATCGCCGCCAGTTTGACGATCGCAGAGGTCAGGTAGCCGAACGTTGTTCCCATAATCCGGACCGTGAGCAGGCACGCGACCACGCCGACGATCACCTGCACGATGATCTGTATCGGTAGGTACAGAAGCATGCCGCCGACCCCGCCCATTCCGGACTTCACGAAGGCATGAACCAGATACGCCAAAACTCCTGCCGCCAGCAGCATTGCCGGATACAGGTAATCCTTCGGATCCGATCGTTCCTCTTCGCCAATCGGCGTCAACGTCATGTCTTCCTCCACACAGCAGAAATGAATCGCCCGATTGATCTCCTTGGATAAACGCGGCAGACGTTGTGAATCGGCAGCTCCGCGCGGCGTCGGCCAGGAAGCGCTCGCGCAGCACCGATAGCGAGGGAGGAATGCCATAGAGCTCGAGGTAGTTCTGCTCGCCGGCGGACAAAGGCTGCCCGTCGCCGTCGGTCCGGTTGGTCGCCAGACCGACGAAGATCGCGCGATAGCGATTGGGCAAGACGGCTCCATCGGGCGCGACCCCGTCAGCGAAAATCCCGGGCGCCCATCCGTCGGAGAGATCGACAAGCGTCTGCCCCGCCGCGCGCGCGGCCTCCGCGTCGACGATGCGGTCTTCTCCCGCCACCACCTGCAGCGCACGGCGTTCGACGGGGAGGCCGCTGGCCACCGGCAACGCGTCGAGGTCGGGCGCCGAAGGCGGCCTGGGCACGGCGTGGGGCGCGCTGCCGTGCGGTCCGCTGGGCGGTGCAACCGGCGGCGCCGGCGCCGCCGGTTGATCGCGTGCCCGCCCGCAACCGAGCGATACGCCGATCAGCGCGGCGATCCACGCCGAGCGCCGCGCCACGTGGGATGGAGTGTGGCGCGACGTGCAAATTGCACGAAAACGCCCTGTTTTCTGCGTCACAGACGCGGACCTCCGGGAAGCTCGAAGCGCCGCGCCGCTAACATAAACTGGAGGTCGATCAGCGATTCACCGTAGTATGCGGCCATGAAACGGACACTTCTTACCTCACTGGCGGCGATATTTCTCTTCGTCGCGGGCGCAAAGTCGGCCGGCGCCACCGAAGTCGGGTACGGACGAAAGTTGGGCCTGGGCTTCGTTCTGGGTGATCCGACGGGCCTGTCGGCCAAGTACTGGGTGAGCTCGACCAACGCGCTGGACTTCGGCCTCGGCTTCACCAACTACGGCGTGGGGTTCGGCGGTGCCTGCTTCGTCGACAACAACGGAAACCAGCGCTGCTCCGGGTACTACGACACCAGCATCAACGTCGACTACCTCTGGCAGTCCAACATCGTGCGCGGCAACGCCCAGCTCGACTGGTACATCGGCGGCGGCGGCCGAGTCTTCTTCCTCGGGTCGCGCAATTACCGCTACGGCGTCGACGTCGCCGCGCGCGCGCCGATCGGCCTGGCGCTGATGTTCAACAACCCGAGCTTCATCGAGGTCTTCTTCGAGCTGGCCCCAGCGCTCTATCTGCTTCCCCCGGCCTTCACCATCGAAGGTGGCCTGGGCGTCCGCTTCTATTTCTAAGCGGGGGGCGCCGAACGCTCGGGCGCAGGTCCTGCCGTGCGCGGGTCCTCCCAGATGGGATCGGAGGGCGGGAACGAGCCTGGCTTGATTTGGCAGTTCCCGATCGCGGCTCATCGGAATCTGTCGCGCAAGGCACGACACGCCGCCCTCCGATCCCATCTGGGTCCCCCCGCTCCCGTCACCCGCGCCCGAGCGTCCGGCGCCTCTCAATGAGAACACTCGCGACGATTTGTAGGAATTTCTGATCCTCTTCCTCCAAAGAGCCGCAAGCGTTCTCGCCGAGCGCGGGGACCGGCGAGGGCGCGGGTGGCGCGGAGTAGATCCGGGTCCTGCGGTCCGTGATGAAGAGACCGATTCCTCTGTGTCCCCTCTCGCCGAGACTTGCTCCTGACGGTCGCCGCGCTCGGCGGGCACATCAAAAGTAACGGAGCCCCAGGCTGGCTCGTCCGCGGCCTCGAACGCCTCCTGGCCTACGAAGAGGGACGGAGCGCCGCAACAAGCGATAAATCTTGAGGCTCCACTCGGCGCCACCGGCCCCTCGCCGGTCGCCGCGCTCAACGAGACTCTTTGCGGCTCGTCCGAGGAGAAGATGTTCCAAATTGTCGCGACAGCTCTCGTCGTGAGGCGCCGGACGCTCGGGCGGGGGTGGCGCGGAGCGGGGGGGACCCCGATGCGGCCAGAGGGCGGCGAGTCGTGCCTTGCGCGACCGATTCCGATGAGTCGCCGCGGGAGCTGCCGCCGCAAGCCAGGCTCGTTCCCGCCCTCTGGCCGCAGCGGGGAGGAACCGCGCAGCGACAGGACCCGCGCCCGAGCGTCCGGCGGCCCCCCGCTTAGAAGGAGCCGACGTCAACCAAACGACGGGACCCGCGCCCGAGTCGGGCCCCGCCCCGCTAAGAAGCGGAACGCCTAGTCCTCGTAGCTCTCGACGACGTCGTTGATGTCGATCTCGCTCGACATGTCGGAGGTACGGGGGACGCCGTTCGACTCCTTGGCGATCGACTCGTCGCCTGACGGGTGGCTGACCACCCCGTCGGATTTCCCGCCGGCGTCGGCGGCGCCCGCGCGCGATCTGGCCTTCCAGCGGCTGAGCGCCCTCTCGAGATCGGCGTAAGGAATCATGGGCTGCGAGCTTATAGCAAAGCGTCTGCTCAGTGCACCAGCTTCTTGTAGCGGATGCGGTGCGGCTGATCGGCGGCCGCGCCCAGGCGCCGCTGCCGATCGGCTTCGTAGTCCTGGTAGTTGCCCTCGAACCAGACCACCTGGCTGTCCCCCTCGAAGGCCAGCATGTGCGTCGCGATGCGGTCGAGGAACCAGCGATCGTGGCTGATCACCACGACGCAGCCGGCGAAGGCCAGCAGCGCGTCTTCCAGCGCGCGCAGCGTGTCGACGTCCAGGTCGTTGGTCGGCTCGTCGAGCAGCAGCACGTTGCCGCCCGCTGCGCAGCAGCTTGGCCAGGTGGACGCGGTTGCGCTCGCCGCCCGACAGGTCCTTGACCAGCTTCTGCTGGTCGGTGCCCGGAAGTTGAACCCCGACACGTAGGCGCGCGCCGGGACCTTGCGCTTGCCGATCTCCAGGAACTCGGCGCCCTGGGCGATCTCCTCGAACACGGTCTTGTCGCCGTCCAGCGCATCGCGGCTCTGGTCGACGTAGGCCAGCTCGACCGTGTCGCCGATGCGCAGCGCGCCGCCTGTCGGGCTTCTCCTGGCCGATGATCATGCGGAACAGCGTGGTCTTGCCGGCGCCGTTGGCGCCGATCACGCCCGACGATGCCGCCGCGCGGCAGGTTGAAGGTCAGGTCCTCGATCAGCAGCCGTCGCCGTAGCCTTTGGACAGGTTCTTGGCCTCGACCACCAGGTCGCCCAGACGCGGCCCGGGCGGAATGCTGATCTCCACCTTGTCTTCGCGCTTGCTGCTGCTCCTCGGCCAGCATCTGCTCGTAGGCCGCCAGGCGGGCCTTGCTCTTGGCCTGGCGCGCGCGCGGCGAGGCGCGCACCCACTCCAGCTCGCGCGCCAGCGTGCGCTGCCGCGCCGACTCGGCCTTCTCCTCCGGCGCCAGCCGCTTCTGCTTCTGCTCCAGCCAGGAGGTGTAGTTCCCCTCCCAGGGGATGCCGGCGCCGCGGTCGAGCTCCAGGATCCAGCCGGCCACGTTGTCCAGGAAGTAGCGATCGTGGGTCACGGCCACGACGGTGCCCGGGTACTCGTGCAGGTAGTGCTCGAGCCAGGCCACGCTCTCGGCGTCGAGATGGTTGGTCGGCTCGTCGAGCAGCAGCAGATCGGGCCGCTGCAGCAGGATCCTGCACAGCGCGACGCGCCGGCGCTCGCCGCCCGAGAGCTTGGTGACGTCGGCGTCGGCCGGCGGCAGGCGCAGCGCGTCCATGGCGATCTCCAGCGTGCGGTCGAGGTCCCAGCGCGTTGGCGGCTTCGATCGCGTCCTGCAGCTTGGCCTGCTCGTCCAGCAGCTTTTCCATTTCCTCCGGCTTGAGGTCTTCGCCGAGCCGCATGTTGACCTCGTCGAAGCGCTTCAGCAGCGCTCTTGGTCGCGGCCACCGCCTCCTCGACGTTGCCGCAGCACGTCCTTGGTCGGGATCGAGCTGCGGCTCCTGCGGCAGATAGCCGATCTTGATGCCGTCGGCCGGCTTGGCCTCGCCGAAGAAGTCGGTGTCGACGCCGGCCATGATCCGCAGCAGCGTCGACTTGCCGGCGCCGTTCGATCCCAGCACGCCGATCTTGGCGCCCGGATAGAACGACAGGAAGATCCCCTTCAAGACCTCCTTGTTGGGTGGGTGCACCCGGCGGAGGTTCTGCATCGTGAAGATGTATTGGTGAGCCATGGCGCGGGGAGTGTAGCGCATGACCGCGGTCACTTCACAATGCCAGCACCACCACCCCGGCCGAAGCCAGTGCCGCCCCAAGCAGCGCCACCCGGGGCGGCCGATCGCGCAGGAAGACCCAGGCATAGACGACGGTCAGCGCCGAGGCCAGGCTGGCCAGCGGCGACACCACCGCCATGGGCGCGCGCCCGACCGCCAGCGCGATGCAGGCGAACCCGGCGGTCTCGAACAGCCCGGCCAGCACGACCGGCCGCCAGCCGGCTCGCGGCGGAGGGGCCAGCCGGACGCCGAAGATCGCCGCCAGCGGCAACCCGAGCAGAATATCCGTGGCAAACACGGCGCACACCGCGCCCAGGCGACCGGTGGCGGGCGTGAGGCGCCCATCGACGGGATCAAGAAGCCGAAGCCCACGGTCGCGCCCAGGGCGGCCAGCATCCAGCGCGGGCGTCGCGGCGGTGCGGGCGCGGCCAGCGGCGGGCCGGCGTCGGGCGGCGGCCGCGACAGCAAGATCATCCCTCCGATGACCAGCACCGATCCGATCAGCTGCAGCGGGCGCACCCGTTCGTGGAAAAGCCCGACCGAGATGGCCGACGAGATCACCGCCCAGCCCGACATGATCGGCACCGCGATCGAGAGGCGCCCGTACTGAAAGGCGTAGAACATGCACAGGTAAGCCACCAGCGCCGCGCACCCGGCACCGCCCAGCCAGGCCAGGGTAGCCAGCGTGAACGGTTGGCTGCGCTGGTCGAACAGCCACGCCAGCACCGCCAGCCCGACGCCGCCCACCACCTGAGCCCACAGCAGCGCGCGTACGGCCCCCAGATTGCGCGCGCCGCGCTGGACCGCCACGTTGGCCAGCGCCCAGCAGCCGCTGGCCCCAAGGCCGAGCCAGATGGCCGACAAAGGCCGGCGGCATGACAGGAGCAACGACAGTGGGAACGGCGACGGCATGCGCGACGGGAGCATAGAGGTTTTCGCTGAGCGGGCCGATCTGTTAATAAGACTTACCGTGGATCCGAGCCGGCCGATGGTGATCGTCAACCCGCGCTCCGGCGGTGGGCTCAGTGAATCGGCGTGGGCCAAGCTGGTCGGCCCGCTGACCGAGTCGCTGGGCGAGTTCGACAGCGTCTTCACCGCCGGACCGCGCGACGCGACCCGCATCGCGGCCGAGGCGGCGAGCCGGGCGTCCGCTGGTCGTTGCGCTCGGGGGCGACGGGACCGTGTCGGAGGTCGCCGATGGCATCCTCGCGGCCGGCCACGGCGCGACCACCGAGATCGGGATCATCCCGCGCGGCACCGGCGGGGACTTCCGCAGATCCCTGGAGCTGCCGCAGGCACTGCGCGAGGCGGCGCGTCGGATTCGCGAGGCGCCGGCACGCGTCATCGATGCCGGGCGGGTCGACTTCACCGCGCACGACGGCAGCCCGGCCACCCGGCACTTCATCAACGTCGCGTCCTTTGGCTTCTCGAGCGCGGTGGCCAGTCAGGCCAATGAGTCGTCCAAGCGCTTCGGCGGCAAGGCCGCCTTCCTGTCGGCGACGATGCGCTCCTTGCTGTCCTACGACAACCGCGATGTGTGGTTCACGGTGAACGACGGCGAGCCGCAACGGCAGCGCGTGCTGATGGCGGCGATCGGCAACGGGCAGCTTCTTCGGCGGCGGCATGAAGATTTGCCCGGAGGCGAGCCTGGACAGCGGCGCTGTTCGATTTGGTGGTGATCGGGGATTTCACGCGCACGGAGGTTCTCGATGCGGGTCAGCCGCCTCTACAGCGGCAATCACCTCACCCTCGACGACGTCAGCAACGCCAACCGTGCAGACCCGAAGCGCCGCGCCGGTCGAGCGCCGACGCCTTGATCCCCATCGAGCTGGACGGCGAGACGCCCGGCCGCTTGCCGGCAACGTTCGAGGTGCTACGCGCGCTGCGCGTCGGTTCTGAATCGCAGCCAGACCTCGAACGGTCAGGCCCGCGAGCCCGCCGCCTCGGAGCCGGAATCGGCCGTCTTGGGCGTGAGCGCGCCGTGGCCGAGGAAGTTCTCGCGGATATAGGCCACGGTGTCGAACAGGGTCTCGGTGGCGTCGCGCGGGATGAAGCCCAGCTCGCGCGCCGCCTTGCCCGAGTCGAAGTACCAGAAGTACTCGGACATCTCGACGCTCTGGGGCTCGATGGGCGGCGTGCGGCCCCAGTGGCGAAACAGCGCGGCCTGCGCGCGGGTGGCCAGCAGCGGCAGCTTGCCGCGCGCCTTGAGCAACGGCCCGCGACCTTCGTGAGCCGCTCGAGCCGGCCCAGCAGCTCGGCGAAGGTCCAGTTGTAGCCGCCCACCAGGTAGCGCTCGCCGGCGGACCGCGCTCCATCGCGATCGGCAGCAGCGCCGCCACGTCGCGCACGTCGACGAAGCTCAGCCCGCCGGGCGGCACCATGGCGATGTCGCGCGCCAGGAATTGCAGCACCGGACGGGTCGAGCTCAGCCGATCATCGCCCGGACCGAGCAACAGGCTCGGGTTGATCGTCACCAGCTCCACCCGATCGCCGCAGGCGCGACGGGCCGCTTCTTCCTGATAGGCCTTGCTGGCGTAGTACGGCCAGCGCGCGACGAGCTCCATCGGCGTCGGCGAGCTCTCGTCGGGCATTTCGTCGGCGCGACGCGAGACCGCCACCGTGCCGCTGGTGGAGGTCATCACGATGCGCGCGACCCCGGCGCGCGCCGCCGCCTCGGCCACCACCCGCGTCCCCTGGACGTGCACGGCGTGCATGCGATGGGCGTCCGACGGCTTCGACGAGACCAGCCCCGCCAGGTGATAGATCCGGTCGACGCCGGCCAGCGCGCGCTCGACCGCCGCGCGTCGGTCACCGACCCGGCGACGGTCTCGACCCCCAGGTCGTGCAACCAGCGCGGCGGCACCGACCTGCACCAGCGCGCGCAGGTCGCGCGGCACCGCCCGCCGGCCGTGCGCGGCCGAGCGCGCGCACCAGATGCGATCCCAGGAAGCCGGTCGCGCCGGTGATCAGCGTGTTCGCGGGTTCGGGCGCTCATGGCGCGGACCGGACGGGCCGCGGTCCCTTCTTCCGGCGCGGCGGGCTTGCCGCGCCGGCCGGCGGGCCACCGTGCCGCGATTGCGCCGCGCTCGGTCTCGTCCTCGATCGGCCCCAGCTTCTGCCCGTTCCAGGCCGCGCGCGCGGCCTGCGATGTCCATGGCGTTCGGGACCCATCCCGCAGGTTCTCGATGATCCGCTGCGTGAAGGCCGCCACCAGCCGCCAGCCTCCTGCTGCGGCAGCCCGTCGGTCAGCTCCTGCAGCCGTTTCATGGGACAGGAAGGGCCCGAAGGCCACCCCCAGCTCGCGGGCCTTGGGCAGCGTCGCCCCCTTGGGCATCGCCTCGTGCGTGCCCGAGACGTACGCCGGCAGCATTCCGACGCTCGGCACGCAACGCGAGGTAGCCCAGGCTGGGAAGGAATTCCGCCATGACACCGGACATCGATCGCGTGCCCTCGGGGAACACCACCATGCTGCGCCCGCGCCGCACACCTTCTCCGCGGTGTCCATCGACTTGCGGATCGATTCGGTGCGTTCCATGGGCACCAGGTTGGTGAAGTGCTTGAAATAGGCCCGCCGGTATCGGTTGCGAAAGAAGTAGTCCGCCGCCGCCATCGAGGTCAGGTCGCGCCCGGCTTCGCCCAGCGCGACCTTGATGACCCCCATGTCGAGGTGTGAGGTGTGGTTGGCGGCCACGATGAAGTGGGTGTGGTGCGGGACGTGATTGGCGCCGTTGACGCTG
>CAVXXN010000003.1:0-308425 GCA_963765715.1 Terriglobia bacterium | reverse complement strand
AAAAACCAGGGCGGGTTCGCAGGCCCCGGGCCCCGCGATATCCGACGACGGGGAGGGTTCCAGTATGGCCCTGGTTTCATCAGTTTGTTGCATGATGGTCCTTATAATCACGGTTAGAAACGGCATCTTTGCTAAGGCCCAAGTAAGGACCACTCATCCGCCAATCCAATAGCGTTTCTAAACCCGCTGAATATTCCACAGATAAACGCCATAGCCCTCCACCCGTCCCACCAGGTTCTTGCGATAGGCCGTGCGAATATGGAACTGACCGAGCGGTATGGACGGCACGGTCTCGAATGCACGAGTTTGATAGGCGTCAGCGGCTATTTCACGCGACGCTTCCGTCTCCGCGAACAACCATTCCCGCACATGCTGTTCGAGTGCCTCGTCGGTGTACCAGCCAAAAAATCCGGCGCCGCCCATTCCTCGGGTGAATCCGTTGCCCACGGGATTGTCGAGATGGCTGGCGGACAAGAAACCATGAAAGATCGACCAGCCGCCCTTTTCGACCGGCTCCTTACTCATCCGCCGCTGCTGCATGGTGGCATTGTCGGTCACCACCATTTCCACGTTCATGCCCATCTTCGTCAGCAAATCATGCGTGACCTCGCCCATCGGACCGAGCGCGGCGGAATCGGCCGGACTGAGAAGCACCACTTTCTCACCGTGGTATCCCGCCGCCTTTAATGCCGTCCGCGCGGCTTCCAGGTCGGCCGGCATCGACTCCGCTCCAATCTCTCGTCCATAGATCCTGCCGCAGGCGAAAAAGCTTTTGCATGTCGCGGGACGCTGTTGGATCGGTGCCGGAAACCGTGGCCATGTAGTCGGCCTGATTGACCGCCATCAACACCGCGCGCCGATAAGCGACATTGTTGAACGGCGGCTGCAGGTGATTGAAGCGCAGCATCCCGGTGTAGCCGGACGGAACGGAATTCCCCACGGTAAGTGCCAGGATCACGCCGCAAAACCGACACCAGATCGGTCGGTACATGTTCGCACCAATCAACTTCTCCGGCTCGCAAAGCGGCGGTCGCGGTGGCGAAATCCGGCATCGCGTTCCATTCGACCCGGTCGAAATGGGCGACCTTGCCGCCCGACGACGCGTCCGGCGGTTCCTGGCGCGGCACATAGAGCTCGTTTCGCCTGTAGGCGGCGGAGGAGCCAGGCACGAACTCATCCTTGAGGAACCGGTACGGGCCGGAGCCGATCGTCTCCGTCACCTGCTTGAATGGACTGGTGGCGGCGACGTGTTCAGGCATGATGAAAGGCATGAAGCCGCTGTCCCCCGCGAGCAGGGACAGTAAAGACGGCAGTCGCCGCTTCAACGTTATCTTGATGGTGCGATCGTCCCGCGTGCCCCAGGTATCGACTTGCTCGGCGATCGCCTGACCTGACAGGTTACGTCCTGTCCAGCGAATCAAACTTGCCACGCAGTCCTGGGCCAGCACCGGTTCGCCATTATGAAATTTCAATTCATCACGCAATCGGATCAGACAGGTGCGGCCGTCGTCCGAGAATGTGGCGCCCTCCGCCATTTGCGGCCGAACTTCCTGCCGCGCATTGACCGCGAACAAAGTATCGTAGATCGCGAACCCGTGCTGGGCGGTCACCGGCGACGTCGTGAACACCGGGTCCAGCACGGTCAATCCGCCCTGCGGCACAAATCGCAATGTGCGGGCGCTGGCCGGTTGCGCGATCGCGAAGCTGCCCGGCAGCACCGCCGCGCCCGCCGCTTTCAGAATATCCCGTCGCCGCATGACGCGCTTCTCCCGGTTTGCTTGTCGTCCAAAGTGTTGCGCGCGCCGTCCACTGCTCAGGCGCGGCGCCTCTCATCCGCCGATGCTAGAAATCTAGCAGGGCCGGCCCGCGTTGCTTGGTGAGCGCCTTACCTTTCTCTTACGATTTTCTGGTCTTACCATGGCGACGACGGTTCCTTCCGGGGTGCAGCCTGAATGCGGTTCCTGTTCGACGGCTATGTGCTCGATATCGACCGAAGGGAACTGCGCCACGGCGCCGAGCCGATCGCGCTCGAGCCACTCGTCTTCGACTTGTTGGTCTATCTCATCGTGAACCGAGACCGCGCGGTCAGCAAAGATAACGTCCTGGATGCGGTCTGGTCCGGCCGCATCGTCTCCGAATCCGCGCTTACCACGCGCATCGCGGCGGCGCGGCGCGCGATCGGCGACAGCGGCGAGAGGCAAAGGCTGATTCGCACGATCGCGCGCAAGGGCTTTCGCTTCGTCGGAGAGGTGCAGGAGGAGGAGAGCCCGGACTGGTCCAGATCCCGCCCTGGCCCGACATTGGTCGGCGAAGCGATATCTCCTGCTGGCTCAGGCGATCGGCTTGCCTGACAAGCCATCGATCGTTGTGTTGCCGTTCGCGAATATGAGCCACGATCCAGCTCAGGAATTTTTCGCCGACTGCATTGTCGACGACATCATAACCGACCTGTCTCACGACCGCTCTCTTTTCGTCATCGCCCGCAACTCGAGTTTCACTTACAAGGACCGTGCCGTCGATGTGAAAGCGGTCGGACGCGAACTCGGTGTGCGTTACGTGTTGGAGGGCAGCACACGTCGAATTGGGAGCGGATTCGAGTGAACGTGCAGTTGATCGACGCTGAATCCGGCAGCCATGTCTGGAGCGAGCGTTACGATCGCGCGGTCGAGAACGTCTTCGTTGTGCAGGATGAAATCATCCACCGCGGTGGCGCGCGCGATCAATCCGGCGATCTCTCATGCTGAGCGGCAAAGAGCATGGTTAAAGCCGTCCGAAAGCCTGAGCGCCTGGGAGGCGTGGCATACGGCGGTTGGATTTATCTCGACACGTGACGTGGCTTACGGGATTTCCTGCACCGGGCGCCGTCGACGTCGGACACTTTGCAAATTAGACTGACCGGATCGAATCCGAGACCCCCGCCGGGATCGCAACCGCGGAAATCATTGGTCAGCAGGGTGCCCCAACCAGCGCTGAACCGGATTCGCCTGCCTGGAATCCATTTCCTTCTGTCCTGAAAATCGGCGGGACCGTGGAAATCGCTCGCCGTCGCGCCACCGGCTATCGTCCCCCCAAAGTGAGCATGGAGACCGAGTATCTGATCGACGTCCAATGCGTCCGATGCGATGATCAGCTTGTTGCGCGGCTCGCGACCGCGGGCTTTCAACCATTCGACATATTCGTCACCCGCTGAGTACGGATTCTTGCTGTCAATGCGCTGGCCGGTCCAGTCCGCTGCCCACTCGGGTGCGTCCTGCAAGAACTGGGTGGTGCCAAAAGTGTCCGGCAGCATGATCAACAGCGCGCCTTCGTAGGTCTTCTGCCAAAGCTCAAGCACTCGATACTGGGAAGCCTTCAACGCTTGATCGTCCGGCGCGAGCGCGGCCAGCACCATGGGGATCTCATGGGCGTTTGTACCGATGGCTTCAAGATCGTGTTTGTGGGCGAGGAACGCATTCGACGTTCCGGTGAAGCTGTTGCCCAGGTTTCCCGCCATCGCCTCGACGACATATTCCTGCCACAGAAAACTGTGACGCCGCCGGGTACCGAAGTCTGCTACCTTAAGTTCCGGAACACCACGGAGCTGTTCGATCTTTCCCCACAGCTTCGTCTTTGCTCTGGCGTACAAGACGTCCAGTCCGAATTCGCCGAGCCGTTTTAGATTGGCGCGGGTCTTCAGCTCATCAAGAATGGAGAGGGCATAGAGTTCCCACATCGTGGTATCGGTCCATAGTCCGTCGAAAGTGAGATGGAACTGTCCTTCTTTTACGGACAACTCATAGTCCGACAGTCTGAAGTCACGTTCCAGCCATGCCAGGAATGCGGGTTCAAAGATTCCACGCTGCCCGTAGAAAGTGTTACCGGCCAGCCAAACCAGCTCAGATCTCCGAAACCGAAGCCCGCGTACGTGCTCCATCTGCGCAGCCAGTTCCTCCACTTCGAACATATCCGCAAGCCGGACGGATGACGTGCGATTGAATAATGAGAATGAAACGTGAGTCTTGGGATAATGCTTCCAGATAAACTGAAGCATCAGAAGCTTGTAGAAATCGGTATCGAGCAGGGATCTCGTAACCGGGTCCAATTCCCAATTGTGGTTATGCGCCCGCTCGGCGAAGTTCACGATCATCGGATACGATCCTCTTGCCCGATCCTCATAAATCCACTCTAACAGGCTGAAGAAAAACTCAGAATAGCCACTGGTAACAACGCCGGCAAAAGAAGGATCACTTATCTTGCGATGTCAAAGGCCGAAGGGTGCCGCGAACCAGTAGCAATCAATTGTTCCACGTTCGCAACTGGCTGAATTCCGCCGCGTGCTCCGAGTGCGGAGCAGTTTAGAGCGGCGGCGGCGCACGCGAAATCAAGCTGCTGCGGCAACGCCCAGCCTCGTAGCAGTCCATAGATAAATCCGGCGTGAAAAATGTCTCCAGCTCCGGTGGTGTCGACAGGCTTCACTTGAAATGCAGCCGCAAAATAAAACTGCGATCCGTCCCACGCGAGTACGCCTTCATCGCCCAGGGTTGCAGCCGCGAGACGGCAGCCAAAACGATTCCGAACCTGGGGCAGAGAGTGACGTAGATCAGTCTCGTTCACCAGCCGCCCGGGGATATCCCGGCTTGTAATCAGATAATCCACTTTGCTCAAAAGATCTTCGACACCGGGATAAACGTCGTCAAGGTCGGCGACCACGGGAATGCCGGCTTCACGGGCCCAACCTGCAGCCGTAACTGCAGCCGAGGTGTCGTGGCCGTCGACGTGAAGGGCGCGGGCATTTGTGATCCATTCGCGCCGAAGATCCGCTGGTTGCAGCGTCAAACGATTGTCGCGCTTCCAGAGAACCGTACGTTCGCCGGTGTCGTCGATCAAAATAACCGCTTGCTGGCTGGCACATCCGGTTGCAATTGTCAGATGGGCTTCAACACCGAGTCTTTGAAATTCGGTTCGATGAATCATGGCAGCCCCGTCGTCACCTACTTTTCCCACATACCGGGTTTGCAATCCCCATTGTTGGCATGCGGCAATTGCAGTAGCGACTTGTCCGCCAGGCAACACATCCGCGGAGCGAAATTCGACCTTTGATCCCCGCGCAGGGTGATGCGGGAGAAGAATCATCGTGTCGGTAGCATTGAGCCCGACGCCGACAACGTCAACCTGTGAGGATATGGTCACAATTCAATTAAAGCGCGTGGTTCGCCAAAGCGTTATCCCGCAAATCAAGAGGAGAGCAAATGTCGCAGCCATCAGACACACTGCGGGCGCCCAATGAAACGGCATCACAGGGGCGCGGGCCATGGCAGCGAACGTTACGAAAATGCCGGAAGCTACGGCGACCAGTAGCCAGTCCCACGCGCTTCGCGAAGGTTTGATCTCTCCCGCCATCTGCATTCCCTGCATGCGAGCTTCGACATAATCCGGCGCAATTCCGTATCGCTGGGATTCCCGCAGTGAGGCTTCCTTCCATTGCGTCTGTTCTTTGCCAGTAGCCGAAGAAAAGGCTATCGCGCCGACCCCCAACATCATCAGGATGGAGCCTCCCACGACCTGCATATGGGTTCCGGTGCCGCTACCGTGCAACTCGCCGAAGACGAAGAGTCCCCAGAGCAATCCCCAGAGTTGATTGGTGTTCGAAAGCGGAATACCCCGGCTGATCCCGGAATACTTTGCAGCATATTGTTGGAAAACGTCTCCGATCACCCAGATAAAACCACCGAACATCAGCCAGAAAAGAACGTCTCGTGCCCGCGTCAATTCCTGCCAAAGCGGGGCCAGACCAAGATAAGCGATCGCGAGGGCGCTCATCATTCCAAGCTCGCCGAAGGTGAAAAATGTTACGAACGAAAGCGGATTCATTCCCGACAGATATGCCTTGCGGTATGGGACATACATAGTGCCCCACAAAACGCCCGCTCCCAGCGCCGCCCATACCCCCCGCATGGAGTGTCCAACCGGAGCCTGGCTCGAGGATGCGAATGCCAGTAGAGCTGCTCCAAAACACATGATGAAGGCGCCGCCCAACACACCCGCCCAGCGCCGCATGCCTGCCTGACGCAATTCACCAAAGAAGATAAATCCCCACAATATTCCCAGGAGGCTATTTGAATTCCACAGAGGAAAGGCAATGCTCAAGCCGATATCGCGGATAGCGAAAATCGTCATCGTGTTCGCCACCGCCCACATGCATCCGGCCAGGAGAGCCCAGATGATGAGGTGCGGGGCGCGGCGGAGATCGGCGCGAATCGATGAGGTCCCCAGAATAAGTGCAGGTAAACTCCAGCGGGCCAGAAATACGCCCAGCACCATGACCAGTGAGATCACGACTGGCGACAAACCTACTGACACCAGCTTGGTGGGGGCTTCCGCCGCGCCGAGCCAGGCTCCTGCGGCGAGACCGCAAAGGATTCCCAACACCTGCAATTTTCGCGGACGAGAATTCTGTTGTGAAACGGTGTCGTCTCTCGGGACCACGACAGATTGCATGTTCCGCCGATTCTGCTCAGTGAATGGATTTTAAGAGAAGCAGCCCGCCAATCAAGACCGCAAAAGGCACCCAAAAATGCGTATCGGTCAACACGCGCACGATCCACTCACGTGAGCGCCCGGAATTGGGGGTGTCTGGCATTTCAACTCAGTAACGCAATTAGAGAGAGTAAGGGAGATGGGTCGATTTCACAAATGTTCGCGCAGCGGAAAGTCCGGTCCCCTTGTGTTCCAGCGCAAATACATTTCTACTTTCATTCAAGACTGGTTCTAAAGAAAACCCGAGGGTCCGGTCGTTGAAGAAAACTGCGAGGATTAGCCTGGTCGGTTTGGTTATCGTTTTAATTCTGGTTTTGGGATTGGCTGGATTTCGCCATGCCGGTCGCTGGCTCATGCTGGACGACCCAATGTCGCGGGCAGATGTAATTTTCGTTTTGAGCGGTGCCGTGCCATATCGCGCGGAAGAAGCGGCGAAAATCTACGCGACGGGCTATGCCCCTGAGGTCTGGATCAGCCGTCCTGACAGTCCTGCGGAAAAGATGGAGCAAATCGGCATTCACTTTGTCGGTGAACAGGATTACAACCGCGAAATTCTGACTCGCGAAGGAGTGCCCGACGCGGCAATCCATCTTCTTCCAGATTCTGTTATCAATACTGAACAGGAAATCGAAGAGGCGGCTATCGCAATGCGGCGCACTGGAAAAAGCAGGATCATTATCGTCACTTCGCCGCAACATACTCGTCGGGTCAAAGCGCTGTGGGGCAAGCTGGCGGGAGGCGATCTGAAGATGATGGTTCGCGCTGCCCACGACGATCCCTTCGATGCCGACCATTGGTGGAGAAACACCCGGGATGTCCTGACCGTGGTGCGCGAAACCTTGGGTCTGGTCAATGCATGGGCGGGCCTTCCGGTGCCGCCGCATGGGGACTGACCACAACGCAAGTTGTTTACAGCTGCGCGAGAGTGCCTGTAATTTTGCTTCGTCGTAAAGCCCAGGAAAAGATCAAGCTGGAGAGCGGCAGAAGGACAATCGCGAACAGGAGCAACGCGCGCACGGAAGGCCACAGTTGGCCAAAACTTGCACCGGACAAGAGTGCCTGGCGCATTCCCTCGAGCGAATACGTTACGGGCACAAGCCGCGCGACCCACTGCAGCGGAACCGGCAAAATTGACACCGGGTACATGATTCCGCCCAACAGGCTGGAAATGCCGACGATCAGCCAGCGTGCAGGATTCCCACGTTTGAACAGCAGTAGGTAGCTGGTGGAAATGATCCCGAGCCCGGCAAACGCCAGAATCGAAGTAAGAAGAATGGTCAGCGCACCCAGCCAATTAGCCTCGTGAATGGGGAAACGAAACAGAAGCACTCCCCATGCCAGATAGATCACCGTTCGCAGGGCGAGCAAGACGAACGGATAAGCCGCCGAGGCCGCAAGGATCACAGTCAACGGTGTTTCCGTGACAAGCATTGCCTCCAGGGTGCCGTTCTGCTGTGCTTCCACGACACTGTTATCGAACGCGCTCAACGAAACAGTCAGATAGTCAAAAAAGGCAAATCCCACCAGAGCAAAAGCGAAGTAGTCGCTTCCTGCAGGAAGAGCATGGGAAAGTTCGCCGCTGGAAACAAATCGTGACAGATAGTAAAAGGTGGCGACACCAAAAAAAGCCTCCAGAATCTCAAGTGCGAACGCTATCCGGTAACTGCGGGCGATCGCCAGATCTCTTCTGAAAAATGCCACGACCTTGCGCAGACTATTGGAAGCAGGAGACTGCGCAGAAGGGAACGATAGGCCCGTGTTCATGGTGTTGCCTCGTCGCGAACGTCGGTCGGGGTCAGCCGTTCGAGTGCTTCTTCAAGAGAACCGGAACCGGTTACATTGCGCAGCCGTTGTGGAGAATCGCAGGCAATCAGCCGGCCTTTGTCGAGCAAGATTACTAGATCGGCGAGTTGTTCCACCTCTGCGAGGGTGTGGGAGGCGAAGAGTACCGTCGTCCCAAGACGGTCTACCAATTGAGATTTCAGAAACCGCCTGAATTCCGCCGCAGCCATAGGATCCAGGCTGCGCGTCGGTTCATCCAGCAGCAACACGCTAGGGCCGTGAATCATGGCGCGCGCCAATCCCAGGCGATGGACTTGTCCGGTGGACAGTGTCCGTACTTGGCTTCCAAGGAAATCGCCCATACCCATCAGGGCAGTCAGTTCGTCGATGCGCTGGGCGGCTGCGCTGTCGAATAGGTTGTTCATGGCGGCGAAGAACCGCAGGTTCTCGTACGCGGTGAGGCGGCTGTAGAATCCGCCATCGGTTGCGGAATGGAAGCCGAGCTGGGCGCGTACCTGGGAAGCTCGTCGTGCCACGTCGTAACCGGCCACGCTGGCGTGACCGCCCGTCGGCACCAACAAGGTCGCCAGGATCCGCAATAAGGTTGATTTGCCTGAGCCGTTGGCACCTATCAGCCCGGCGACTTGGCCAGCTCCAACCTGAAAGGAAACATCGAGCAAGGCAGGGTGGGTAAGCGGAGAGAAGGGATTGAGAAACGCTCGTACTCCGGTCTGAGGAACCGGAAAATACTTAACTATCTGGTCAACTGCCAGAGCGCTTCCTGCCATGCTTCATCGTATACCTTGAAGCACAGCCGCGCGGGCGTCCCCAACGCGAATGCTAGCCGGTCGATGTCCTCAGCCCGCTAAATCAGGCGCAGTGAAGGGTTTGGCTCTTGTAGAGCTCATAACCACGCCAGGTCAGGCGAACTACACCCCGGGTCTGTTCCTCCACGTGTTTTTCATTCCGGAGCTCAGCCACCACCTCGCGTGCAACAGGCGAGTCCATGGTCTGTCTTGGTAGAGTCACAAACTGAGTTTGGTCAGATTCGTAGCGCTCGGCCAGAGTTAGCAGGATCGTATCCCGAATTATTTCCCCGCGATCCATAGTGTTTTTCTCCTGCGCCCATAGTAGGTGCCGCTCGCTGGATCAGGAATGGCCCTTGTGTGCCAGAGCGGCAGTTACTTTAGTCACGCGTCCAGAGATGGCCGAAGGTCCGTGGGTAACTTGATTTGATTGGTGACCCCCTGGCCTTCGCTACAGAGTACAATCCGTTCCATGAGAAGACAGGGTTCATGGCTCATCATCCTGCTGCTAGGTATGAATTCATATCTGGTCAGCCAGAACAAAGGGTTCTGCCCGCCCGCCTCTCGATACACTCGACCGGTTCCGGAAACATCCGAACCCCAGCATGTCCCGCCAACTCCAGGTGCTGAGTTTGCTGGAACGGTTTCGATTTTCGCGGTGATCAGCGACCAGGGGTACACGTGCGGTGCGCAATTAATTCACGGGTTCGATAAAGAGACAGATAACGCGGAAATGCGCGCTGTCCGGCACTGGCACTTACCACCGACGAGACAGGGCGACCACACTATTCCGATGCTCGTGACGCAAGAGACAGATTTCTGGCGTGATGCGAACGGAAAATTGCTTCGAGGATCTGGTAGTTTCGGTACAATCGGCGTTATGGTTCTTCTGGCTTGCACTCCGCACACAGCGAATTGAACGAAATCCAACCCGGCACAACACTTCGATCCCAGTTGTGGTGTTCTCTGGCCAATCACTATGAATGAATACTGGCGACTATTCGTGGCGCAAGGCCTCAATTGGGTCGAGACCGGAAGCTCTGATGGCAGGCACCATACCGCTCACCAGACCGACGGCCCCAAGAATAATTGTGGCCGCGATGAGCGTGACCGGGGCGATGATCAACTTCACGTCGCCAGCCTCCCCGTTTTTAGCCAACGCGCTGTATAAGGTAAGCCTCCCAACGGAAAGTGCAACAACATAGGCGAGGACAATTCCCAGCAATCCACCGATGAAGGTGATGGTTAAAGCCTCGGCCAGGAATTGCACCAGGATGTGCCGCTTGCGGGCTCCCAACGCTTTCTGCATGCCGATCTCTCGAGTTCTTTGTGCAACCGAAACCAGCATGATATTCATCAAGCCCACGCCACCAATGCCGAGGGTGAGCGTACCGATAAAACCCAGCAGGATCTTCAGTCCCAGAGTGATGATTTCGAACTGGTGTACCTGGACCATGAGGTTAAAGATTCGGACGGCCTGCGTGTCGGTCTGGTTGAACTTGTGTTGCATGGCCAGGATGCCGCGAGCCGATTGTTCGAGCCGGAGATAATCCGGGGTTTCATAGTTAAACCAGATCGAGTCCAGATAGTGGGTATCTTTCAGATCACCCATCGTGGTGAAGGGAATGTAGATGACCCGGTTGATGTCATCGTCTCCCTCCTGCATTTTTGCGCTGAGAAGGCCGATAACCTCGAAGCTCAGGCCGTCAATGCGGATTCGCTCACCGACCGCATTGCGTCCAGAGAACAGCTTATCCTTCGCTTCGGAGCCGATGACCGCGACGCGTGCGCGTTGTATCTGATCCTCGAGGTTGTAAAAGCGTCCCTGTTCGACCTGAAGGGCGCGGATGGAAATATTGTTGGGATAAGCACCGCTGACCGGGAAATTAAAGTTCCGTGTCTCGTATTGAACGCTGGGCGTCTTGCTGGCTTCTGGAGTGATGTGAGTGATCTGGGGAAGATTCGTGGTTAGCGCTTCAACATCATCCAAAGTAAAGCGAACGGGGGAGCCGGCTTTCTGACCTCCAGCCTGCGTAGAGGTTCGGCCAGGGATAATTATCATTAGCTTGGTGCCGAAGTTCGCGAAGATGGCTGCGCAGGCTTGTCCGAAACCGTCGCCGTAAGCGAGCAGCATGACGACTGTCGCGATGCCCCAGGCCATGCCAAGCATGGTGAGCGCAGTGCGACGGCGGTTGTGCCGCATCGCGCCGTAGGATTCCTGAAGCAAGTCGCGAAACATCCAGCCAACTCCTGACTTCTACTCCTGCCGCAGCGCTTCCACTGGTTGCAACGTAGCCGCTTTGCGCGCGGGATAAAGGCCCGCGACCACACCGGCCAGCGTCAGGCAGCCAATTGCCAGGATGGCCGAGCTGGGCACCAGCTTGGGAGGATCGAATCCGCCTGGTCCCTGCACGGTTCCCATCAATGCCATTAATCCACCGGCAAGCCCCATGCCAATCAGACCGCTCCCGAGGGTGAGAAGAAGCCCTTCGAGAAAAAATTGAAACAGGATGCTGCGGTTGGTCGCGCCCAGCGCCTTGCGCAAACCGATCTCGCGAGTGCGTTCGCTGACAGTGATCAGCATGATGTTGATGACGCCGATCGCACCCAGCGCGAGCGTGACCAGTCCCACTGCTCCCAGGAACATGTTCATGGCATCGAAAATCGCTCCGATGGCTTTTGAAGACTGGATCGTATCCCAGCCTTCGAACGCGTTGTCATCGCTGGCATCGAGACCGTGATTGCGGGCGACGATCTTTTGAACTTCACTTCGCGCAAGCAAGTGCTCATTCACCACGCGGGGCTGGTATTCAATATAGGAAATAGCGTTGGCATGATTCTCTTCCTTGATAGGAAAATAAGTGGCCATGACCTGGAAGGGAATGTAACCGCGCATGTTTATGTTGTTGTTGTCGCCGCGGCC
Organism: Terriglobia bacterium; assembly: GCA_963765715.1. Classification (GTDB taxonomy): domain Bacteria; phylum Acidobacteriota; class Terriglobia; order Terriglobales; family Acidobacteriaceae; genus JAIQFF01. The sequence goes on along the minus strand of CAVXXN010000003.1, from coordinate 296,398 downwards.
TACCCGTTTCACTGTGCCGACGACTTCGAAACGCAAACCGTTCATCAGGACCGCCGCGCCTAATGCGGGTCGCCCAAGAAACAATGTCTTGGTCAGTTCCGAGCCAAGGACGATGACATTTCGCCTCCCGGTCTCGTCCATCTCATTCAGCCAGCGTCCTTCCTGTAACGGGAGGTAGCTGATCTGGTTGAGTTGCGGCTCGCCACCGATGATTTCGCCGCCCGCGTTTGCGAATTCGCTTACCTGATGGATATCTGTGCGGGAAAGAATTGGAGCCGCATTGCGAACGTGTGGCGCTTCTTTTCGAATATCGAGATAGTCCTGATAGGTGAGCAAATACGTTCGCGCCGAGTTCATGCTGCCCTTCACCACCGGAGCGCGCCCGGGAAAAATGAACATGATGTCTTTGCCGAACTGGGCCATCTCTCGCTTGTTGCCCGACCGAAAACCCTCACCCAGCCCGACCAGCAGCAATAAAGATCCCACGCCCCATGCGATGCCGAACATGGTCAGGAATGAGCGCAGCTTGTGAGCCCAGAGGTTGCGGAAGATTTGCGCGAAGGTGTCCAAAATCGTCCGCATAGCGATGAACATTGTACCTTTTCAGTGGACGTATTACGGATACACTTCCGCGATAGACTAAACAGGACGTGGCTGTTCAGGCCTGTAGTTTTTCTGCATGAGCGAAGAAAAACCCAGAGGCATCGACTGGTTAGATGTGTTGTGGCTGCTCTTTCTGCTGGGGTTGGCCCTGGTGCCCCCCTTGAGAGAGCTTCACAAGCAGCTGACACTTCTGGCCATCGGTGTCGTGCAACTTGTCGAGAACAGGCTGATTGCGCGATGGCCCTTGTACGGACCCTCGGGGGTCGTCCTGGTCAAGATCCTGCTGGCAACACTCCTGATCAATCACACCGGCGAAATCGGCATTAACAGCAGCTATTACCCCATTTATTACGTTCCGATTGTGACTGCTGCGCTCCACTTTGGCGCGTGGGGAACGCTTTTGTGGACCTTTCTGGCTTCTGCGGCTTACTGCGCATATCTCTATCCTGCCTTGCAGGAATACGAACTTACTCCTCAGGGGGCCGCTCAACTTGCAATCCGCATATTGTTCTTCTTTCTCGCGGCAATGTTAGTCAACCGCTTCACCCTCGAAAATCGCCGGCAGACTGCCAAAATTCAACAGGTTGCCGAACAACTGACCAACACAAATCGCGAGCTCGAACGCGCGCAGGCGGAGGCGCGCCGTTCCGAACGGCTGGCTGCCCTGGGACACCTTTCCGCCGGGCTGGCGCACGAAATTCGCAATCCGTTGGGTGTGATCAAGGGTTCGGCGGAGATGCTTCATCAAAAGCTGGAGGGCAATAATCCGCTGGCCAGTGAGTTGGCGGGATATATATCCAGCGAAGTAAACCGCGCCAGCGCACTAGTAAGCCGCTTTCTGGATTTTGCACGGCCACTACGCACCGAGACGCGTCCGGTGCAGGTTACCGCGCTACTCGACCAAGCAATGAGTGCGGTTGCCGCGCAATGGCAGGGCGGGGAAGTTATTGTCGAACGCGAATACCAGAAGGATCTACCTTTGGTGGCTTTGGACGAAAAGCTTTGTGAACAGGCATTTCTGAACCTTGTTCAAAATGCTTACGAAGCCATGAATGCTGAGGGGGGCAGACTTCGCGTGCAGGTTTCGAGAGAGCGCTCAAATGGGAGGGAAGGAGTTGAAATCCGGTTGCGGGACTCCGGGCCTGGCGTCCCGTCTGAAATGCGTGATCAGATTTTCAACCCTTTCGTGACTACCAAGAAAACCGGCGTCGGTTTAGGCTTGTCGATCGTTTCGAAAATTGTTGATGAGCATCATGGCACCATTCGCCTGGAGAACGCAGACGGTAATGGAGCCGGTTTCGTAATCTTCTTCCCAACAAAGGAAGAGACGAGGTAGACGGCGCAAGTTAAGGTGAGCTTCTACAGAAATTAGAATCACCATGATGCAATGATGATTTCGCTCGAGTCTCATCGTTAAAGTCAATTCACAATGGCAACCTCAAACGCGACGATTTTGATTGTCGAAGACGAAGCCAAGATGCGCCGGCTGCTGGAGCTGAATCTTGCGGACGATGGTTTCCAGACGTTGTCGGCGGGAGATGCCGAAACTGGTCTGAAGCTTCTGCAGGATGGCTCAGTTGATCTGGTGCTGACGGATCTGAAGCTGCCGGGCATGAGTGGCCTCGAGTTCCTGGCCGCGGTGAAACTCATGCAAGCCACTCTGCCTGTCGTGGTGATGACTGCGTTCGGAACCGTCGAAACGGCTGTCGAAGCCATGAAAGCCGGCGCGAGCGATTACGTCCTGAAGCCCTTTTCGCTCGACGAAATGCGCATGGTGGTGCACAAGGAACTTGATGTGCACCGCTTGCGGGCAGAGAACCGGTCGTTGCGCGAGGCGCTGCAACAGCGCTATTCCGATCCCAATGTGGTTGCCCGCAGCGTAAAGATGCAGGAAGTTCTTGCCACTGTAGAACGAGTCGCTCCCACAAATTCCACTGTGCTACTAGGCGGAGAGAGCGGCGTGGGCAAAGACCTGATCGCCCGGGCAATTCACGAGAAATCACGACGGGCCTCGGGACCGTTTATCAAGATCAACAGCACCGCGATCCCGGAAAGTCTGCTGGAAAGCGAGCTGTTTGGCTACGAGAAGGGAGCTTTCACGGGCGCTACTAACAGCAAGCCAGGAAAATTTGAACTGGCGGATAAAGGAACGTTGTTTCTGGATGAAATCGGCGATGTGCCCCCGGTCACCCAAGTTAAGCTGTTGCGCGTTTTGCAGGAGCGCGAGTTCGAGCGCTTAGGCGGCACTCGTACGATCAAAGTGGATGTGCGCCTGGTGGCCGCGACCAATCGGGACCTGCGCGCCGCGCTCGAAGAGGGAACGTTCCGTGAGGACCTCTATTACCGACTGAACGTCGTGCCCATCGACATTCCGCCACTGCGTGAACACAAGGAAGACATCCCTGATCTGGTTAATCTTTTTCTGTCTCGCCAAGCTGCGGAATCGGCAACGAAGATCACTGGCGTTTCACCTGAAGCGATGAAACTCCTGATGGAGCATCACTGGCCGGGAAACGTTCGTGAACTGCAGAATGTGATGGAGCGCGCTGCGGCGCTCGCTCCTGGGTCCGTCTTGCAAGTTTCAGATATTCACATCGACTCGTCGCGCCGCAAGCCGGCCGATTCTCAGGAAAGTTTTCTGCCTGAGGGCATGACGCTCGAGCACTGGGAAGACGAAATGATTCGCGAAGCATTGCGTCGCGCGAATGGAAACAAGAGCCAGGCGGCGCGGTTGCTGGGGCTTTCCCGCAACGCATTGCGGTACCGCCTTTCGAAAATCGGCATCGCCGATGAGCCTGAGAAGGGCAATGAGACATAAATTGTCAGTGGTTGAAATCCACCAGTTTCGGTGGAACTCGGCCACCAACGACCAGGGCTTCAATCCAGCCGCTTTTGTAACTACCTTGAAAATAAGTCACTTGCAGCGGGATTCTTGACGGGTTTTTGGCACGGCAACTGCAATGTCCTATGCGCTGAGCCATCGTCGTGCTGTGGACTCGAACATGAGGTGGGCCATGAAAAACCGATTGGCAATTATTTTTGAAATCCTTTTATTGACACTGCTCGCATTTGCGACTGCGAATGCCCAGGACCCTGTGGATCTCCAAGGCACGGCGAATACCCAGGAGGCCCCGAACGCGCAAAGTGCGGAGCCTTCATCCAGCGTTGCCCGCATCAGCTTGATGCATGGGGATGTTTCGACGCAACGCGGAGATTCCAGTGACTGGACAGCCGCGGTTCTGAATCAGCCGGTCTTGAGCAGCGACAAAGTTTCTACCGGTGTCGGCTCCCGGGCTGAAGTGCAACTGGACGGGGCGAACGTCCTGCGACTCGGTGACAATACCCTGACCACAGTTGCCACGCTCGCGCAAAAGCAAATCCAGATACAAGTGTCGCGCGGTATCGTCGACTACACGGTCTTCAATGGCACGGAAGCGGATGTCGAAATTGACACCGGGAACGTTGCTATTCATCCCTCGCAGAAAGACGGAGTTTATCGGGTTGAAGTAAATCCCGACGGCGAGACTCAAGTGATCGTGCGCAAGGGCGAGGCAGAAATCTCTACTCCCCAGGGCAGCACTCATCTGGAAAGAGGCCGCATGATCGTGGTGCGGGGTACCGCGGACGAGGCACAGTACAAGGAAGACCCGGCCCCGTCGAGGGACAGCTGGGACACGTGGAACAATGATCGCGACCATGCGATCCGGGATGCCGCCTCGTGGAGCCGCACCAATCGAAACTATGTAGGCTCGGAAGATCTGGATGCCAACGGGCGATGGGTGACGGTACCGGACTACGGTCCAGTATGGACCCCGACAGTTGCGCCGGGATGGGCGCCTTATCGTGCTGGCCGTTGGGTATGGGAGCCGGGATGGGGCTGGACCTGGGTTTCGTACGAACCCTGGGGATGGGCGCCGTATCACTACGGACGCTGGTTTATGTACGACAGCTCGTGGGTTTGGTGGCCTGGTCCAGTTGTAGGTTATCCGGCATACCGTCCGATCTGGGCGCCTGCTTATGTTTCGTTCTTTGGTTTTGGCGGCGGCTTCGGAGTGGGAGTTGGATTCGGATCCGTGGGATGGTTGCCATGCGGACCGGGCGACCGGTTCTACCCGTGGTACGGGCGTTACGGGTCACGTTTCAATTCGATTAACGTGGTCAATATCACGAACATTCACAACGGCCCGGGACGAGGTTTCGGGGGCTTCGCCCCGCTTCGCGCCGGGGGCGGTTTTTCGAACGTGCGCCTGGCTGCGACCAATGAGAGAGTTCGTATGGGAGTCTCGACGGTTGCCGCGGACCGCTTCGGTACCGGACGCCAGGCTCCGGGCAGCGTCACCCGTGAGCAATTTAATGGCGGTCGCATGATGGCCGGAAATCTTCCGGTAGTTCCATCTCGCGAATCGTTGTCGGCAAGCAATCGTCCTGCAGCATTCTCTTCGCTGCAGCACGGAGCTCAGTCGCAACGTTTCTTTACCAAATCCCAGCCCAGCCGGGCACCGCAATCTTTCGACCGGCAGGCCGCACAAGTGCAACAGAATATTCAGCGCAATAGCCAGTTCAAGGCCATCAATGCCGACACTGGGCGGGGAACAGCGAATGCTGGCAGGTTCGGCCAGAATTCTTCGGCTGCCGGCGGAGGTTCGTCGTTTCCAAGGCCGAGCGCCGGAGTGCGTCCAAGTCTAAACAGCGAGACGCGTGGAAGTTTAAACTCCGGTGGTCAAACATCGGAAAGAGGCGGCGCTGGCACGGCGGACAGTCAGGGGTGGCGTCACTTCGGCGGGAGCAACGGTCAGAGTCAGGGCGGTGCGCAGAACTCGCGATCGTCAGGCGGATTCGCAGCAGGATCTCGAGGACCGCAATCCGGAAGCTCCGTCCGCTCGCAATCATCTGGGAATGACGGAAGCTGGAGACATTTCACGCCGCAGTCCGGGGGAGGCATGCAGAATTCTCGCGGCCCCGGCGGTCAGTCGGAAGGCTTACGTGGATCTCCCGAAGGCATGCGTAGATCTCCTGAAGGCATGCGCGGAGCTTCCCAGAATTCATCGGGAGGCTACTCGCGGCCCCCGTTGGAGATGAGGCAGCCGATTGTGACACCGCGCGCGTCCCAGGGAATGGAAGGGCCGCGAGGCGGCTACGGAGGTGGTGGCGCCCACACGCAGCCTGCGGGTGGTGGTGGAGGTAACCGCGGCGGGGGTGGCGGCGGAGGCGGGCCACATTCAGGAGGTTCTGGACACCGGCGTTAGAGCGACAGCGTAATCGGGGGGGCCGGGAAGGGCGCGGTTAGGAGCCGCGCCGCCCGGATTTTCGTTTTTGGGCTAATGTTGATGGGTTTTAACTTCGTCGGCAGCTTTAAGGAAGAGCGTCAACCTACTGCACAATCACTTTTTCTTTCAAATCCTGAGCTGCCTGCCTCACATTCTCCGGCTTGCCCAGATCGCGCCAGTAATATTCGTCGGCGCGGAAAGCGAGGATTTTTTCGTGCTGAGCTGCAAGACGCAAATAGGTAGTAATGATTGAGAAGACTCCTTCTTCAGTCATCATTCCGAACAGGCGCGGAGAGATAACGTGGATGCCGGCGAATGCCAGCGGCTGTGTGTCCGATCCGGGCCGAACGAGCTCGGGATCCCCGTCGTTTCCCGATCGCCGGCCACAAAGCTGAAGCTTCTGGTCGAAAAGAAGGTATCGGGAAGTTTTACGGTCCTGTACGGCCAGCGTCGCGAGGCTTTGGTTTTCAGTGTGAAATTGAACCATGCGGCCGAGATCGATGGTGCTGATGACGTCGACGTTGTGCAAAAGAAAGGGCTCGGCTGACTCGTTGGAATCGGCCAAAAAAAAATAGGAAGCGTTTTTCAATCCGCCACCGGTGTCGAGCAACACTTGCTCCCGCGATACAGCGATGTTCATGCCGAAGTTGTTGTTTGATTTCAGATACTGCAGAACCAGGTCCGCAAAGTGGTGAACGTTGACGATTACATCGTGAACGCCAAAGTTGCGTAATCTCGAAAGAGTGATCTCCAACATGGTGCGTCCCGCAACTTCCACCAACGCCTTGGGACGATCGTCGGTGAGCGGCCGCAGACGGGTTCCGAGGCCGGCCGCGAGAATCATGGCTTTCATCGGCCCTGTTTCTCCATTTCGACGTGCCGCACCACTACCTCGAGGCCGTTTCTGCCGCGCAAACGTTTGGCCAACTGTTCGGCGAAATAGACGGAGCGATGTTGGCCTCCGGTACAGCCGAAAGAAACCATAAGACTCTTGAAGCCGCGACGCTGATATTCCAGGATGCTGGCATCCACCAGCGACATGACGCTGGCGAGAAATTGATGAACGCTTTCCTGCCGGTTAAGGTAGTCAATCACTGGCGCATCTTTGCCAGTGAGATTCTTGTATTGCTCCTCGCGACCGGGGTTCGGGATGCTCCGGGCATCGAAAACAAACCCTCCGCCATTTCCGCTCTCATCCTTTGGCAAGCCGTGATGGAACGAAAAACTGAAAATCCGCACGGTCAGCGTGTCGGCCTGGGCAGCCACGCTCTGCAACTTCTCCGAGCCCAGCATGCTGGTGAAAGCGCCCAACAGCGTCGGCAATTCGATGGGAAGCGTGACGTGGTGGAGCAACCAGCGCAGATTGTTCAGCGCGAATGGCACGCTTTGCAGGAAATGGGCCTTGCGCTCGTAAAAACCGCGAAAGCCATACGCCCCCAGCGCCTGCATGATGCGGATGTAGACGTAGGCGTAGTAATGATGCATGAAAGCATCGCGGTCCAACTCAATGAAACCGGCGAGGCTGTCCAGGTAGTGATCCAGCAAGTTCTGACGTAACTCCGGGGGCAGAGCGGCTTTGGCGTCATATAGGAGTGACGCGATGTCATATTGCAGCGCCCCTTTCCGTCCTCCCTGATAGTCCACAAAAAACGGGCGGCCATCGCGCCACATGATGTTCCGCGACTGGAAATCGCGGTACAGGAAGTACTCTCGTGGGGCGCTCAGCAGAAACTTCGTCAAGCGGCTGAAATCGTCTTCCAGGGCTTGTTCATTGAACGGGATACCGGCAAGCCGGAGAAAATAGTACTTGAAGTAGTTCAAGTCCCAGGCGATCGACTGGCGATCAAAGCTGCCGCGTGGATAACACTTTTTGTAATTCAAGTCGCGTCCCGCCTCCACCTGAAAGCGGGGCAGGGTCTCGACGACTTTGCGATACGCGTCCACGACAGGAGAGGCAATGTCGTCTCCGTTGCGATTGGCGGAGAGAAATTCAAATAACGTGATGTCTCCGAGGTCCTCCTCTAGATAAGCTCCTTGATTCAAATCTTCAGCATAGATTTCCGGTACAGGCAGGCCGTGGCGTAGAAAGTGCCGGGAGAATTCAATGAAAGCCGCATTCTCTTCGCGCACACCGTGCAGAATGCCAATCGCACTGATTTTGTCGTCGGACAGCCGGATAATGCTGCGGCCCGAACCCCCGAGTTCGCCCTGCAGCGGCTGCGCCCGCTCGACCTGCGAATGAAAATGCCGCTCAAAAAGTTCTTTCAGAATGTCCATGGGTAGAATTTGGGCGAATCAGTTTGGACGGACGAATCGTACACCCAGCATACAACGCTCACTGCTTGGGCGCGGGTTTGGGAGGAATCTCGGCGTATCCGGGAGCCGCCTGCGCGAGATTTCCTTCCACCGAGGCCTTCACGTCCCGCATGGACCACCGGATTCCTCCGGTCAGCAGGTTCAGGAAGAACGGGCTCGACCAGTTTTCCGGACGGTCGCCGATGGCGGTATAAAAGACTCTTCCTTTGCCGTGCATCCTTGCCCACGTCGACGGATAGGGAGCGCGCTGATACGGCGCGCCTTTCATGCCGTCGGTGTCGAGCGTGAGAATCACGTGCAAGTCCGGCATAAAATCTTTGAGCGAGTACCACTCATCGGTGAAGTTCACTGGCGAGGTGACCCCTTCCAATCCGGGGAATTTGGGATCTTTCACCACCAAGTTGGCGGCCTGCAAACGCGGGGTACTTCCATGGACGATAAACTCGCCTCCCAACATTCGAAGGTACGCATCAGATTTATCGCCGTGCGCGATATAGCGATTGGAGTTATCGGCGGGGTCAGGCTCGGTATGAAACGTGTCCGCAGCGGCATGGACTCCGACAAAACCAAGTCCGCCACGCACGGCATTCAGCAATGCCTGCTTGCCCTGGGGGGACATGGGCAGATTATGGTCGGTGCCAGTCTTGGTCAAATCACCGGTAGTAAAGAAGAGCACAGCGGCGTGCTTCCGGAAATCCTTGGAATCGAAAATCTGCCCATCTTTTGAAGTGGTCACGTCGAAGCCATGTTGCTCACCGAGAGCGGTGACCGCAACTTCCAGGATGCTGGGCCGTCCATTGATCCTTTTGACGACTTCGTGCTCGAATCCTGAAGACTTCGTGAAAACGAGGAGCGACTTCTTTTTGGAGGCAAGCAATCGCGCCGGCAAGGCGAGTCCGGCAGTAGCCATAGCGCTGGCGCTCAGGAACTGACGGCGAGTCACGAAGTTTTTCATGCGAGTTCCTTTCTTATAGCTTCTTGTAAGTTCGACCAATCATCGCTGGTTCCTGCAGTGGTTGATCCTAAACCACTAAGGGAATGACGTGCCACAATTTAAGGTTGGCTTCAGGAACGGCAAGTCGTCAGGAAATGTCGATGGATCGGGTTGCCGTCGTAGTCAAGCCTGCATCCAACTTAAGACGGGTGGAGGGCAACCCTATGCTGCGATGGCGTGCTATCGGGACCAGATCGTTAGGACGGATTGGCGTGCTTTTTTTGTTGGCATTTGGGACGGTGAGCTGCTCCCGCAGTCACGATAATGCCGTGGTCACTTCGGCCGTGCAGAACCGCCTCCGTAGCGATCCCGGGATGCAGATGGCCAGGGTGCAGGTCGTCACCACGAACGGCGCCGTTACCCTCTCAGGTTATGTTGTCAGTCCGGAGCAGCGGGTTGAGACGGTAAAAGATGCTGCCGAGGCTCACGGCGTGAGGGTTGTGATCGATAACCTTCGAGTCGTAGGAACCCAAGCCCCCGATCTCAAGAGCCCCGATACGGTTGTCCAAACGGCGGTGCCTGTCACAAGAAAACCGTCAGCTTTGATTTCCCGATTCCCAAGACCTCCGACCAGCTCTCAATCACGTGTTGTTCCTGAGGCCGCCGATTCTCGTCCATCTCCCGCTTCCGTGGCGGACCGACCAGTGGCGACGCAGACCTCAGGTGCGCGTTCCGAGACGGCAACCCCTACTGCGAGTTCGCCGACAACTCCGGTTGTATCCACTGCAAATGCTGTCGACCACAAAACTGTTCCAAACAGGAACAGCTTGCCTGGCAGCGTCGCACCAGTTTCGTTTCCGGTTGCCTCGACTCCCGCAGCATCGATTCCCGAACCTGAGCAAGTCACTGTGCCAAACGGTACCGAACTCGTGGTGCGGCTCACCGAATCGTTAAGTTCCGACGTTAACGAAAAGGGGGATACTTTTCTGGCGAGCCTGTCGTCTCCCATCATGATCGAGGATCGAGTCATAGTGCCAGCGGAGGCCGGTGTGGAGGGCAAGGTGATCGAGGTGCAAAGCGCCGGACGTTTCAGCGGACGGCCGAGGCTGGCAATCGAGATGACTCGTCTTACTTACAATGGAAAGACCTACGACTTGCGCAGCACCCAATATGCGAAACAAGGCGCATCGCGCGACACCCGATCTTTGGCGGCGATTGGCGGAGGGGCAGGCGCTGGCGCGATTATCGGTGCGGTCCTGGGTGGCGGAAGAGGGGCAGCGATCGGATCGATCATTGGCGCGGGTGTTGGAACCGGAACCCAGGCGACCAGCAAGCCATCCCAGGTCAAGCTTCCCGCAGAAACTGTTCTGAATGTCCGCCTCCAGGGCCCGCTGACCGTGGAACCTGCTTCGAGCTTGCGAAATGTGCATCGGGCTGGATCGGGCTCTGCCCAGGATCCGTTCTCGACGGATGCGGACCGCCCTGTTCTAAAGCGACGACCAGGCAGTCCACCGCCCGAAACGGACGAACCGGCGGCGACTGCGCACTTTGGCAACCAGTAAGGTCGCGTGTCACAAGGTTGAAAACAGCTTGTATTGAGTACTCGCCAGATCCTTCGCAAGCTCAGGATGATATCCCGTTTGGAAGAGATTGTTCACAGATTGACGGCCGCGAAAACCTGATCCCAAAGACAATCGAAGTCTTGGCACTGTATATTGCCACCTTATGTGGAGATTCTGGTTGCTGGCGATGTGCCTGGTTGCGTCTGCATTTGCCGCGGAAAAGAGTTCTGCGCCCCAGTTGATCGAACTGGCGAAATCCAACAACGCGGGTTTGCGCGAAGCGATCACCGCTACTTTCGACGCGAAGAGCCTGACGGAGGGAACAGCCTGGTCCGGCCACGGTCCTGACTTCTTTTTTGCGATCCAAGTGGCATCTCAGCCGTCCCTATTGATCGATGGTGTTTCCGCTCCAGCAATGAAGCGGTTGGCCGATTCGGATATCTGGTATTCCGCGGCGCACGTCGAGCCGGTAAGCAAGTTGCACTCGTTTTACTATCTGATTAACGGCGAAAAATTTGGGGGGCGCCTCGACCTTCCTGCCCTCGGACCGCTCTCCTACCTGCAGCCAGGAGTTCCTTCCGGCACGCTCTCCGCGACGATCATCCATAGCAGCAAGATTTATGACGGAATGAAGAGTGAGTATTGGATATACGTTCCGGCGCAGTACGATCCGAAAGTCCCCGCCGCCCTCATGGTCTTTCAGGATGGCAGCGGGTACACAGATCGAGACGGCAACAATCCGGCTCTTAACGTAATCGACAATCTGATTGCGCAGAAGAAGATCCCAGTGACCATCTGCGTGTTCATCAACCCTGGCGATATTAGCGGGTCCCCGGGCACGTCCACTTATAACTTCGTGAAGGCGTACTCAGACAAATGGAGTCGGACCCTTAAAGACTCGATGCGAAGCACTTTGTATGACACGGTCAGCGACCGCTATGGCCGTTTCCTGCGTGATGAACTTCTGGCTGAGGTCCAGGCCAAATACAACATTCGCAAAGATGCCTATAGCCGGGCTATCACGGGACTGTCATCGGGCGGTATCTGCTCTTTCAACGCTGCGTGGCAAGTGCCGGATCAGTTCAGCCGGGTCATCTCCTGGATTGGCAGTTTCGCCAGTATTCAATGGAAGGAAGACCCGAATCTTCCGGATGGCGGCCAGGATTATCCAGAGAAAATTTTGCGGGAGCCGAAACACAATCTTCGGGTATGGCTGCAGGACGGCGCGGAAGACGTGGAAAACGAACGCTATGGAAGCTGGCCGCTCGCCAATCTACGCATGGCGAATGCGCTGAAGATAAAAGGCTATGATTTTCATTTCAGTTTCGGCAAAGGCACCCACAATCCCGGTCATGGTGCAGCCGAATTTCCAGAAGAAATGATTTGGCTGTGGAGAGATTACGATCCGAACAAGACATCGCAAACGTACGAGATGGAACCGTCCGAGAAATCAAAGCCTTTGTTCAGAGTGTCAGTAAGTAATCGCGACACCGATTGAGGAAAAAGATATGTCAAGGCCGGCAACTGGTCAGTCCCAGGCTTTTTCATGGGCCCAAAGTTCATCCAAAGGCACCTTCAATCCCTGGATGTAATAGATATCAAAGTTTTCCAATGCAAAGGGATACTTAAAGTGCCCGACTTTTTCCGCGTGCGATGCAATCTGCCTAAGATGTTCAGGATCATTCTCGTCCAATAGGATCATGCTCTCGCCCGAGTAGCCGTGGGTGCCCCAAAACCAGTAGTTCTGGTGCTCGCAGATCGCTTTCGGCAGTCCATACTTCGCGCCGAAATAGTCGATTGCTCCGGCCTGCCCGTAGTTTCTCGCTTTGATCGCGGTCTTCTCTCGTACTTGAGGCGGCAGATTGTGATAGATGCGTGCTACCTCGACAACCATCGCTTCCCAGCCCAGTTCGTCAGAATAATACTGTGGCAATGGGGACCGCGCGTGACTGTGCTCGCTGATTGGGGGAGAGAAGTGAATTGCGTTTTGAAACGCTGCGTACTGTTCAACGCTGAGGACCGGAGCAAAAATAGGCAAAAATGCCAGAAACGGCACAATGAGGAGCAGGATGAACGCCGGCTTCAGCCATCTGCGCCGTGCGACGTCCGCGATCCACGATTCGAGAAACACACTTCCCGCGGCGAACAGCATCGGATAAGCCGGGGCGAGGTAGTAGTCCTTACCATGCAGGAAGGCAATAAGGGCGTAGGTCACGACATAAGCCCATCCCAGAACCCGGTACTTGCGTCCCTCGCGGCCGAAGAGTAACCAGGCCAGTCCCGCGACCCATAGAGGAAGCGCAAAGATGTTGACCATCAAGGCCTGCTGGAGAAGAAATTTGGCGGGAGTGAGTTCAACGTCCCTGCCATTTTGATGGATGTTGTGCATGAGTTGCACGAACGGCCAGTCGTGATGGACGTTCCAGAGAAAGTTGGGCAAAAAGATGAGAAATGCCATGACGCCGCCGATCCATATCCATTTGTGAGCTAGCGCTTTCCGTTCAGAACTGAGCAGAAGTCCGACCACAATGCCCAATCCAAAGATCGAGATTGAGTACTTGTTGAGCAGTCCGGCTCCCGCGAGAACTCCGAACCAAATCCACAGCTTCTGATTTCCAGTCTGAACGATTCGGATCACTATTGCGGCACAGCCCATCCAGAACAATGCCTCGAAGTTATTGGTGCCCAGCAGATGGCCGTTAATGACAAACACCGGAGAAACCGCGATTGCTAATGTTGCTAACACCACCGCATAGCGCTTACCGCCCAGCTGAAACGCGAGATATGCCGTCAGCGCTACTGTGACGGTCGCGGAGAGCGCGGGAATCAGCCGCAAAACAAACAAGGACGACCCCAGGACCTTCGTAAACATCCACGTCACCGCTGGAATCAACGGAGGCATATCCACATAACCCCAGGCCATGTGCTGGCTGCATGCGTAGTAGTAGAGCTCATCGCGAAAGATGCCATACCGGTATGCTGTAAGCAGGTGTAGGAGCAAGCGAAGCGCGACTATCAGGACCACCGTGGCAAAGGTTGTGGCATACCAGCGGACGGAACTTTTGTGGTGCGAGGAGTGTTCTCCTGTTGTTGTGACAGTCATAGAATCTTTCTAAACGCGGGTGACACGAGGCTTGCCATAATTGTGCCGCTGATGCAGCGATCGATGGACCCGACTCGTTTGCATCAACGTTACCTGCATAGTACCTTTTCCTCCAATCACCCTGGGTGACTGCGAAGTTTCACGCGCGCCCGGCGCATTTATATAGATCGAGGTTTAAATGTCTGCGACCCACGAGTGGATTCTTCTGCTGATTCTTTTGGTGATGATGTCCGCCTTGCTCTGGCTGCTTCATCGCACGCAAGTGGGTGTGATCGTTCGCGAGAAGATCTCCGACCGTCCGCGGCGCAGGCTTTTCGTGTCCTCCATAAGCTTTTTTCTGACTTTTGCGACGGTGCGTGGCATGGTCTTCGCCATCACACACAATATTCCACCGTTTCACTACGTCATCGTGGAGGGTCGCCATATCCATCATTTGGTTTTTGGTATTTTTACGCTTTTGCTGGTGGGTTATGGCTGGCTTTGTGAGGTGGGCAATGGCAGCGATTCGTCGTCTATTCTTGCCAGCCGTGCCATGTCGATTCTTTACGGAATGGGAGCGGCGCTGACACTGGACGAATTCGCGCTGTGGCTGAACCTCAAAGATGTTTACTTTGTGCGCGAGGGAAGGTCAAGCATTGACGCCGTCGTACTCTTTGGTTCGCTGCTCGCCATCAGTGCTTGGGGAGCGCCGCTTCTGTCGGATCGAAAGACGGGCAAGCCGGCCAGCAAACGCTGATATCGCTATTCCCCGATGTTAAGCTTTGGGGAAATCGTTTAGACCGAAACGGAGGGACGCGTGAAAGTCATCGCCGGAGTGGATCTGGGCGGAACCGCCATCAACTACACACTCGTCGACAACACGGAGCAGTTTTTGATTGAGGGACTTTGCGAACATCCAGCACTTTCTAAGCAGGGACCTGATATTTGTCTGCAGCAGATTGAAGATGGTCTGAGGTTTGCCGCCGAGAGGGCGAAGATTGCGTTTTCCGACATCGTTGCAGTCGGTCTGGACACTCCCGGGCCGGCGAGCGCGGCGGGGCTGCTTAGCGCGAAAGGGTCTACGAACTTTGTGCATCCGCGTTGGAGCGGATTCGACATCCGCCAAGCATTAGAAAAACGCCTTGCCAAACCGGTGGTCTATTTGAACGATGGCAACGCGGGCGCGCTCTGGGGGCATTTCACCATCTTCGGCGCCAGCAGCCGGGAGACTTCCGTCTCGGTGGTGATCGGGACCGGCCTGGGCGGAGGCATCATTATTGATGGCAATGTGGTAAAGGGAAGAAAGGGGTTTGGCGGGGAAATGGGACATGTTTTGATCCCGTACCAGAGCATAGCCGGAACCGATGGTCTGATACCTGAATGCAATTGCGGGCGGACGGGAGATCTGGAGTCAGTTTGTTCACTCACTGCCATCGAAAAATCGCTTCTTCCATTTTTCCTGCCACGCTATCCCGGGCACGAGCTGGCATCCGAGCCTGATCTCCACCATGCTGCCAAGCTGGTTCGTGGACTCGCGGACAAAGGCGACGCACTCTCGCGTGAGATCTTTCGAGTACAGGCCCACGGGTTGGGTTTGTTCTTTGACGAGATGATCAATACTTTCGATCCCGATGCCCTGATCGTCGGTGGCGGCGCGATAGAAGCCAGTCCGGATTTTCAGCGCTGGTTTATCGAACAGATTCGCGCAGGGATGCCAACCCAGCGGGAGGAGCAAGCGGATATACCGATTTATGTGATGCCCCACGGCGACACAGCAGGGGCGCGAGGTGCAGCGATCGAAGCGCTCAAGTCCGCCCGCCAAAGCGGTCTGGCATAAGGCCGGCAGGTTACTTTTCCTCTGAGGGTACAGCGAGTTGGCCACGCTTGTGAACGGCGAGTCCGGCCAGCCAGCTCAGCAACGGCGAAGCCAGAAATCCAGCGTAGAACCAGACCGCATTCAATGAGATCGCGAAGCCGATAATCCCCAGCGCAAAAGAAATGAAGAACGCCTCTGCCGCGAGACCGTTGACCCAATCGGGCTTGGCGCCACCGGGTGGCATGCAGGGACGCAAGGAAGGCCAAAGGCGCGGAACTGCGTTCGTAAAAGCGCGATAGCTGTCTCCTTGTTCTGCTTTGAGCGCGGGCTCCTCACGGCCGATCAGCCGGTAGCAGAAAAGGAGTATGCCGATCACAATTACCAGAGCTCCTATCACCGACGCACATAGAGCCATGGCCCACGACATCAGCACATTGCCAAAGTAAAGAGGATTGCGGACATGACGATATGGTCCGTCAGCCTTCAGAGCTTCGCTGTGTACATCGTGATCGTGGACAACGTCGCGACCAAGGTATGCTGATCCCCACGTGCGTACCAACGCAGCCACGATCATGATCAGCGCGGACACCCCAAACACGACATGCAGTGCCAGCGCCTCGGACCCCCGGATACGCGCAACGAGATAGTCGGCAATTCTCGCCCCGACTGGTACGTGATCGACCAGAAAAAAGAAAAAACCCGCTCCGAAAATAGCGCCAAAAATCCACCACCGGTTGCTAAATTCGAAGTCAGTCGCTTTCGTCATAAGAATCGGCTCGAATTCTATCGCGACGTGGCCCGATCGGAAAGCCAGCGGCACTCGGTAAGGGACAGGCGACGGACCCAAATCCCTTCGCGTACGTGCGTTTTTCTTAGCGTCCTCAGTGTTCAGAAGCTTTTAACCGCAAAGCTCGCAAACAAAGTCGCGAAGCACGCAAAGGTAACATCACCCTACTCTCCCCATTGATCCGGGTGTTCTTTGCGTGCTTTGCGGTTTCTTACCTTCCTGTAGAACCCCAGGAACCCTGGTTTCGAAAACTGATATAGTGTGCGGCGCGGCACTGCGGGCCTCGTCCTATGAGCTTTAACCGTGAAACTGAGTGGACAGAAATTATCGGATGGTCCAGGCCACCGTACGGGTTTAGCGAGCCAGAGCAACTATTGTCCGCGTTTTTCGCGGCCTCCAGCGTGGGCCTGTCCATCGTCGATACCCATTTGAACTATCAGGCTATCAACCAGTCGCTCGCTGATATGAATGGGTTTTCTATCGAAGCCCACCTGGGCAAGTCGATGCGCGATATTCTCGGGAGCGCGGCCGAACCGGCGGAACCGATTCTGCGGAATGTCCTGCTCACTGGTAAACCGGTGACGAACGTCCCGCTCACGTTGAAATTACCCACCAGGACGGAAGTGGGGCATTGGGTTGTTCACTATTTTCCGATGAACGACGCGTCCGGGAATGTGACGCGAATTGGAGTCGTTGTAGTCGAGGTGACCGAACAAAAGAAACTGGAAGAAAAACTTGCCAGCCTCACGAGTGAAGTGGAGAGGGAGAAAGCGTGGCGGCATGTGCTCCTGGAAATAACAACGATTCTGAGTTCCACTGAGGATCTGCGTGGTTTGTTTCCTTCGATTTCAGCGAGTATTCGGACGGTCATGCAACAAGATTGGTCTAGTTTGTCGATTCTTGAGAAATCCACTTCGCTCGTACACACATGTGTCGCGGATTGTGCCCTCGATCGCGAACTCGTCGACAATCAACCTGTGGTTTCGCAAGCTGACAGTTTTTGGGAAAAGTTGGTAGAAGAAAAACGGCCCCGGATTTTTTACCGCGCGGACCTGGCAACTGTTGATTCCACTTTCTTCGCGTCGTTGCTACAAGCCGGGATTGAATCAGTGTGCTGTTTGCCTTTCATAACTCCGAAAGGCTCTGTGGGCAGTTTCAACCTGACCAGCATTAAGACAGAGGCCTTCCAGTCCGAGGATCTGTACTTCCTGAAACTAATTGGATTGCAGCTCGCTGGTGCGCTCGATCGTTCCTTGGTGCATCACGATACCAAGAGTCGTGACGCCACCCGGACACAGCCGGTTCAGTTACAACCGGAAACCCACAACGAACCTGAATTCACTGGAATTGTCGGGACGAGTCCGGCGGTGAGGCGGGTGCTTGATCAAGCAAAAACGGTTGCTCGCAGTGACGCCACGGTATTGATCCTCGGCGAAACTGGCACCGGCAAGGATGTGATCGCGCGCGCGATCCATGCGATGAGCTTGCGGAAGAATGGACCCTTTATCAAGCTGAATTGTGCCGCGATTCCCCACGGCCTGGTGGAAAGCGAATTATTCGGGCACGAAAAAGGCGCCTTCACCGGCGCGGTCAGCAAGAAAGCCGGACGTCTCGAACTGGCGAATCATGGCACCTTGTTTCTGGATGAGATTGGAGACCTTCCTCTTGAACTGCAACCGAAGCTGCTACGGGTATTACAGGATCAGGAGTTCGAAAGGCTGGGCGGCAACCGAACGATTCGAGTGGATGTCCGGTTGTTAGCAGCAACCAATCGAGACTTATCATCCGGCGTTGTTCAACGAACGTTTCGGCCCGACCTGTATTACCGGCTGAACGTATTTCCGATACTCATGCCACCGCTGAGTGCGCGGCGCGAGGATATTCCCTCGCTGGTGCGCCACTTTACCCGGCAACATGCTCTTCGGATGAAGAAGACAATAGAAACGATACCGGTGGAAACCATGAGCGCGCTTGAGACATGGGACTGGCCTGGAAATATCAGGGAACTAGAAAATCTTATTGAGAGATCGGTAATACTTAGTGATGGCCCGGTTTTGAACGTTCCGTTAACCGAATTGCGCACTCATCAGACGACTCCAGCGCTTACGCTGGAAGGGATGGGACGTGAATACATCCTTCGTGCATTGAGTGAGTGCGATGGAGAGATTGATGGACGCCAAGGAGCAGCCTCGAGGTTAGGTATCAACTCCTCCACATTGCATTCGATGATCCAGAGAATGAAGATTACTCGAAACGATTACCGGAATTAAATTGAGTTCGCGATCATGATTCTGGCAGGAGACATTGGCGGCACCAAATGCAACCTGACGATTTTCCAGGAGGCAGACGGCGCAACCTTGCAACCAGTTTTCCGCCGGCGCTACGCGACCCGTGACTTCTCGCGATTCGAAGATCTGGTTGGACGCTTCCGAAAGGACGCCACAGAATCTGAGTCCGGAATCCTCGGCGGGCCCATGAGCGGTGCGGGTTTCGGCGTGGCGGGTGCAGTGGTCGAGGGCCGGCTTCACGCCAACAATCTGCCGTGGGACCTGAGCTTGGAGGGAATGGCTCGCACTCTGGAGCTGAATGCGGAGACCGTCGTACTACTGAATGATGTAGTTGCGACGGCCTGGAGCCTGGACAACCTGCCATCGGAAGACCTGGCGATTTTGAACCCGGGTGTCGCGCAACCGAACGCGACTCGTGCGCTTATGGCTGTGGGCACCGGGCTGGGAGAGGCATTTCTGTTCTGGGATGGGCTGAAGTATCGCGTGCTTCCCTCGGAGGGTGGCATCGCCGACTTTTCGCCACGAACGGACCGTGAGATCCAACTCCTTATCTATTTGAAAAAACGCATGCCGCATGTCTGCTGCGAGGACATTCTTTCCGGGCGTGGAATTCTCTCCATCCACGAATTTCTGAATCCTGACTTGCGTCATCCTACGTTCGACGATTCTGAAGGCGATCCCGCGCGTGACATCAGCCAGCGGGCAAGCGCAAATACTTGTCCAGTCTGTGTCGAAACCGTGGATCTGTGGACCGAGGCCTATGGTTCGGAAGCAGGAAATATCGCGATGCGTGCTCTTTCTTTTGGCGGCATCTATATTGCAGGCGGAATCGCCCCGAAAATTCTATCCAAGATGCAGGATGGCGCGTTCTTCAGAGCGTTCTGCGACAAGACGTTGCTTTCGGATGTATTGGCGCGGGTTCCGATCTATGTCGTCCTGAACGAAGACGCGCCGGTTTGGGGGGCCGCATACCAGGCGCTAGCCGCCGCGCGCTCACATTCCGTTACGCATTCGCAGCGGAAAGTAGGGTAGATATATTGTCGCTAGCGATTGCAGTTATTTCGTTCTAGGTTCATCCGGCGGCCCATAACATCACAATGTGACTAGCATTACAGCGGCGAACTGCCTCGCTTTCACGACCTTCGTGCGTTATATTTGGCCAGGGAATCATGGCGCAAAACGGTCGAAACGGAACTCCGGCTTACAAGAGGATCCAGGGGATCATCTCGAAGCGCATCGAGGCTGGACAGCTGAAGCCGGGAGACGTGGTGGACTCCGAGCGGGAGCTGGCCAAGATCCACCGCGTAAGCCTGATGACCGCACGTCACGCGTTGACCTCGCTTGAACGCGAAGGCGTCGTAGAGCGGCGGCGTGGCGCCGGAACCTTCGTGGCGCCTCCTAAGATCCACTTCAACAAGCTGATGAGTTACTCGGAGCAGATGGCGAGCCGTGGTTTGGTCGCCGCGTCGCAGCTTTTGAGCAACAAGATCATTGATTATGAGCCGGAGATCGCGGCTCGAATTTCTGTCAATCCCAATTCACGGCTGATCAAGATTGAGCGTCTGCGACACGCCGCGAACGAGCCATTTGCGCTGGAGGCCTGTTATCTCTCGGCGGAAGAATTTGGGGGCTTGACGTCCGCGCCATTGGCGCGGAGTTCGTTATTTTCGACATTGGAACGCGATTTCGGAGTCGAATTGGCGCACGCAGATGAAGAAGTTGATGCGACCGCGGCGGACACAAGAATTGCTGAGCTGCTTGGAGTTCCGAGAGGAGCGCCTCTACTTCGAATTCGCCAGGTCATCTATTCGACCAAAGGCAAGGCCACTATCTACGTGCTGGGGTTTTATCGCTCAGATCGCCACACGCTACTCATCCGCAGATTCCGTTAGAACTGCTGCCATCCAGCCAAGCTGCGATTCCTCGAAGCAATCAATATAGATAGTCTGTGATGGAAATTTTAGAATTCAGTGACCACTACCCAGGAGCCGCGTCAGATTCCGTTGCGGAATCTACGGATCAGGAGTGTATGACGATCGGAGCGGTACAGACCGAGCATATAGACGGTCGGCCTGCCATTGGTGGCATAAATCACCTGCCGGATTCTCAAGAGCGGGGCTCCCCGTTGCAACGCCAGTAGTTCTCCTGTGCGGGCATCGGCAGCGGTGGCATCCACTTCTTCGTCAGCGTGAGCTACTTCCAAACCAAAGTCGCGGGCCAGTATTGAAAACAGGGAACTGCGCTCGAGAGGGGTTTGGGTCAACCCGGCGAAGTCGCTTGCCGAAAGGTAGCAGGTCTCGAGAGCGAACGGCTCGCTCGCCGCATGACGCAGACGTTCCACCTTAATCATGGAGCTGTTAAGCGGTAACGCGAGCCTGGCGGCGATGTCAGGTGCGTCATCGACTACCCGGTTGCACAGCAGACGTGAACCAGCCGCCAGTCCACGACTGGCCATCTGTTCGGTGTAACTCATTAGTTTATTGAAATGGATTTTAGGTTGGGCCACGAAGGTCCCAGCGCCACGACGACGCTCGACCGATCCCTCTTTTTCAAGCGTCGCCAACGCATGGCGCGCGGTCATTAAGCTTACCTTGTGAATTCTCGCCAGTTCGCGTTCGGAGTCGACCGGGTCGCCCGCCTTCAGGTGTCCTGCCTCGATGCGCTTCAGGATTGCAGCCCGAATTTGTTTGTAGGCGGGTGTTCCGTTTCTGAGAGTTTGTGGCATCAAGGTGACCGCGTCCTCACAGCAACCAGCCGAAAATACTGCTATAGAGCGTGGCTAAGTTAAAGAAAAATATTGGTTCCCGTCGCGCCGAATTGCTCAAGCTGAAAACGCGAGCTCAACAGCTATATAGCTGCAGTATGCCATCGACTAGGGCGTGAGTCCAGTAGCGGACACAAGTATTTTTCCAGAAAGCCTCTGCAATACGTCGGAAGGCTCAGTCAGGCTGTCTTATCGCGAGTGCTGTGAATATCCAGATTTGCGGAGGCTTCGATTTTCAGCTCCCATTTTTCATAATCGCAACTCCGTTGCGAAGGCGCGGTTGCTATAGAGTGTCGATGCAGGCTAGAAAATAAATTAATAGATGGGTTTGTATTTTCTTCTTGACTTGTCTTATTTGCCTGCTATATAGCATCTGCATCGGTGCTTTCGTGATTCAGCCCGCTGTGGGGTGGAGATTGGACCGAAGCACCTTCCAGGAGGTTTGGTAATGCGAAATTCAGTCAGGATCGGATTCGGTTTTTTGCTGCTGGCCATAGTGGTGGCTCTAATGACGGGACCTGCCTGGAGCCAGGAGGTAACCGCCGCTATTGTAGGAACAGTGACGGATCCTAGCGGAGCGCCAATCAACGGCGCGAGTATTACGGTCACCGACAACGACCGGGGAACAGTCGTGAGTTCGAAAACCAACGACGCCGGAGCGTACACTGTGTTGCGCATTCCGGTCGGCACCTATTCTCTGAAAGTCTCAGCACCGGGGTTCCAGACGTCGATCTATCCTCCTTTCACTCTGCAACTGAACCAGACCGCACGGGTCAATATCTCGATGAAAGTCGGTCAGGTCTCGGAGACAGTGGAAGTGACGGGTTCTGCTCCTGTCCTCCAGAGTCAGTCCGCCGAGGTCGGCACCGTTATCGACTCCAGAACCAGCGACAACCTGCCGCTGGCAGACCCGCAATTACGTGCAGTTGACCCTACTTACTCCGGGTGCGATCTCGGTCGATCCGCATAGCATGAATCTCGGATCGAACACGGCCGAAGAATCTGGCCGTCCTTACATCAACGGCAACCGCGAGCAGGCCAACAACTTCCTGCTGGATGGCATTGATAACAACCAGACGTCCGACAATCTTCTTGGCTTCACGCCCTCCCCCGATGCCATCTGGAGAGTTCAATATCATCACCCAGAACGCCTCCGCGGAATTTGGCAACTACAACGGTGGAATCGTCAATGCCACGATCAAATCAGGTACGAACCGATACCACGGCGATGTATTTGAGTTCTTCCGCAACGACTTTTTCAACGCCAACCAGTGGGAGAATGGCCTGAAGGCCGGTACTCCGGGCGGAGTCCTGCCGACGCCGAAGTTGCGCTGGAATATGTTTGGTGGCACGTTCGGCGGCCCCATCATCAAGAACAAGCTATTCTTCTTTGCCGACTACCAGGGTGGACGTCTGGATCTTCCAGCCTCCGCTAGTTCCATTAACGTGCTTACTCCCGCCGAGATCGGCGGCAGATTTAGTGCTCTGATCACCCAGCTCTACAACCCCTGCGCTGCTGGAACGGGCGGAACCTCCGGACCCGCTTGCTCGATCCTGCCCCGCTGCCAGGACGCCATTTGCCGGCAACATTATTCCGGCAAACATGCTGAATCCTGCATTTACTGCCTGGTCACGAATTCACTGTATCCAAACTCCGTGGCCACTCTTCCCAACGGCTTTGGGCAAGCCGTCAATACCATCGGCCAACAATTCAATTCCGATCAGGGCGACATCAAGCTCGACTACAACGCCTCCGACAATGATCATATTTTTGCCCGCTATTCGAAAGGGCAAACAGAACGATCCTACGAGCAACTCCGTAGCTCTTGTTGGGCAATACGGTGAATGAAGCTTACCTGCAGAACGGAGCTCTCAACTGGACTCATTCGTTCACGCCCAACATCACCAACGAAGCACGTTTCGGAAAGAACTACGTCAAACTGCCTCACTGGTTTGACGACGTTCGATAGTTCGGTGGGCGCGTTAGGGAACACGATTGGCATGCTGATGGCAATCCGACCGGGCTTGATGGACTCCCGGCTTTTGGGTTTTGCTGGCGGTTCGATCACCAACATTCCGAGCGGAACACTGCAAAATCTGGGTCCGCGGCGTCGTCGTGAGAAATTCTCTTCGACCGTGACCCAGTTTGATGATGTGCTGATTTACACGCACGGCCGGCACGTCATTAAGGCGGGATTTCAAATGAACCGCTACAACATCAACGTGTTTTACAGCGGCAATGCCGGCGAACTGGGCGTCATGCTGTTCGGGAACGGTCCTGGCGGAAACTATTCAGCGGTAACGGCACTACGGCGGCGGCGATCCGGGGCTGCCGACTGGGCGCTCGGTCTTCCCGAAGACGTAGGACGGGGCACAAGCTCAGGAGGATGGCACCAGCGCGACTGGCTCTATCGCCGGCTTTGCCCAGGACGACTGGCGCATCACTGACACCCTGACGTTGAATCTCGGACTACGTTACGAAGCGCGTACTCCGTGGACTGAAACCAACAATCGCCAGGTCGGAGTGAATATCCTTACCGGAGCGCTGGAATTTCCGGGAAACACGCCGGTGCCGGCAGGCGTTGTAGGAAGCAATGGATTCAGCCGTGGTCTGTACAAGACCACATACGGATTGCCGGACTTCCAGCCTCGGCTCGGCTTCGCCTGGAGCCCGACGGCGTTGGGAGGCAAAACGGTGATTCGCGGCGCCTTCACCATCTCCTCTTATCTGGAAGGCACGGGAACCAACCTGCGCCTGACCCAGAATCCACCTTTTACCGCCTCCGCAGGTTGAGGCCAATAACGTGGCGACGGGTACCGGCTACAGCACGGCGACCGGATTCGCATCGGCGGCGCCGCCGGCAGGTAATCCATTCATCGGAGCCACGATGCTGGCTTGGACCGGTACGGTCCAGCCGGCAGTCGCGAACCAGTGGAACCTCTCGGTGCAGAAGGAGCTCGCCAACAACACCACGCTTCAAGTCGGCTATGTTGGCCAGCGCACAACTCACCTGATGGTTCCCGAATGGCTGTCGCAAGGTGATCTGCAATCCGAATGGCACCATCACCTATCCATTTATCGGAGGCAAAAATCCGCTGGGACGTCAACGGCACTACACGACCGAGCACTTTTGGTCCCAATCGGATTCGGCAACGTGAAAAACACCGCCTCCGTCGGCAACATGAACTACAACGCCATGCAAGTGGTCTTGCAGAAGCGGTATGGCAATGGCCTGCAAGGGCAGGTGTCGTACACCTTCCAGAAGTGCATGACTAACGATGACGGGTATTACGGTACGTGGGGCGGGACCACTCAAGCCGCGACCGTCAGGCAACTACTGGCAAAACCTCTACAACCCCAACGGCGACTATGCGCGATGCTATTGGGACACAACCCACGTCCTGAGCGCATACGCCGTGTACGAGCTGCCCATTGGCCGTGGCAAACAGTTTGGCCACGACATGCCGACGGTGCTGAACGCGGTAGTCGGCAACTGGTCGATCAACCCTATTGTTTCCTGGCATACCGGGTTCCCGCTCTCTATCTCCGGTGCGCACAACTCGGGAACAGGCAGTCCGGAGAATCGTCCTGATTGTGTTGGCCCGGTCAGCTACCCCAAGACGGTGACGCGATCAGGGCATTCAGTGGTTCAGTCCTGGTTCGTTCGCTAACTGCAGCGCCAGGGACTTTTGGCAATTGCCCGGCTCAAGGACCGGTGATCGGGCCCGGATACGTCGATGCCGACATCAGCTTGCAGAAGAACTTCCCGATCAACGAACCGATGAGATTCCAGTTCCGCGCTGACTTCCTCAACACATTTAACCACCCGAACTTTGCGGTGCCGAACTACAGCTTCGGTACCGGACTTTCGGGATCAGCAGCGCAACTCAGGACGCAAGACAATTGCAGTTCGACCTGAAGTTTTACTTCTGACAAGCTCTACACAGAAAATGGCAGGCGGTGCTTTTGGCCGCCTGCCATTTTCATTTATCATCAAGGCATACATGCTGCGGTCCGGGGTTTGCGGGTTTCTCATACTCATGATGGCTTGTCTTTGCGCTGCCCAGTCAGCGCAACACGCCGGTCCGGCGACCCCATCTTTACAAAATGCCATCAAGCTTGCGGCAACCGGACATTGTGCGGAGGCGATTCCCTCGCTTAAAAAGGGCCTCACCCAGGCGACCGACAAGGAGTTGAAACGCAATGTAGGCCTCAGTGGCGTGCACTGTGCGATGAGCCTGAATCAGCCGGATACGGCGTTAACCTTTCTGCAAGTCCTCACTCGGGATTTTCCACGCGATCCGGATGTCCTGTATCTGGCGGTTCATGCATATTCGGACCTTTCAACCCGGGCAGCACAAGAGTTGGCACAGAACGCGCGATCGTCCTACCAGGCGCACGAACTGAACGCCGAAGCATTTGAGGTACAAGGGAAATGGGATGAGGCGGCCAAGGAGTACCGCGTGGTGTTGCAGCAGAACCCGCGTCTGCCAGGTATTCATTTCCGTCTAGGGCGACTGTTGCTCTCCAAGCCCAACCCGGGCCCGACGGTAGCTGAAGACGCCAAGAAGGAAATGGAACAGGAACTCGAAATCGACTCCTCCAACGCGGGCGCAGAGTATGTACTTGGGGAATTGGCACGGCAGGCAGGGCAATGGCCGGATGCGGTCGAACACTTTTCGCGCGCTTCCAAGCTGGATTCAGGATTTGGAGATGCATTCCTGGGGCTGGGCAGTTCGCTCCTGTCGGAAAAGAAATTTCCCGACGCGATTGCACCTCTCGAAACCGCGGTCAAGCTGGAACCGGCAAATCCAGCCGCACACTACAGCCTTGCGGTTGCTTATAGCCGTTCGGGCCGGAAGGAGGAGGGTGACAAGGAATTCGCCATCCATCGCCAGATGATGCAAAGCAGGCAGCCAGCCGGGTCTGGCGATCAGGAGCAGCAGCCCGGAGCGGAGCCGCCTCCAAACTCTCCGCAATAGGAGTCGCCGAACACGACATTGCCCACGGCGAATTTTGTGATCAAACCCAATCGAGGCACTCCAAGCTGGTGGCGGCCTTCCCGCCGGGATTTTCTGCGCGCCTTGGCCGGCAATTTGTTGTACGCAGGATTCTCGGGCATGGCATCAGCCATGCCGCAGACCGGCAATTCTTCGGCCTATCCGTATCCGTTTGTCGAAATTCCATCCAACACGAGCGGCATCACCTGGGTTCACACTGCCGGAAAGTCAGTCGAACACTACTTGCCGGAAACGACTGGCGCCGGTTGTGCCTTCCTTGATTACGACAATGACGGGTGGATGGATATTTACCTTGTGAATAGCGGGAAATGCGACTTCTTCGATCCCAATCCTCCGTTACGCAACGCGCTTTATCGCAATAATCGCGACGGGACATTTACCGACGTTACTTCCAAGGCGGGTGTGGGCGCAGGCGGATACGGCCAGGGCGTAGCGGTGGGAGACTACGACGGCGACGGGTTTCCCGACATCTACGTTACCCAGTACGGCAGAAGCGTCCTCTACCGCAATAACGGCGACGGCACTTTCACTGACGTCACGGAAAAAGCCGGAGTCGCGGCGCCGGGTTGGTCCTCCAGTGCCGTTTGGTTTGATTACGACAACGACGGCAGACTTGATCTTTTTGTCTGCCAATTTGTGGAATTCTCCAAGGCGCAGAGCAAAGACTGCCGTGCCGGCGAGGACGCGAAACGCGGATATTGCATTCCTCACCTTTATAAGCCGACCTCCAGTTGGCTGTTTCACAATAACGGGGACGGAACGTTCTCGGACGTCAGCAAGGCCTCAGGGATAGCCGGTCATAAAGGCAAGGCCTGGGGCGTGGTTGCAACGGATATCAATAACGATGGGAATATGGATTTGTTTGTGGCCAACGACACGGTGGCCAACTTTCTGTTCGTGAACAAAGCGGGGAAGTTCGAGGAGATCGGCGAGCAGGCAGGAGTCGCCTACAGCGCGGAGGGCCGGCCACGCTCCGGGATGGGAGTAGACTCCGTGGACTTTGATCAAGACGGCTGGATGGACCTCCTGGTCGCCAACATCGATCATGAGGTTTTTTCCCTGTATCGAAATAACAAAGATGAAACTTTCGACGACGAAGCGATGCCGTCCGGCGTAGGCGCCGCCACTCGCATGATGAGCGGCTGGGGATTGAAATTCTTTGATTACGACAATGATGGAAATCTGGATCTACTGCTTGCGAACGGAAACCCGGATGATCTCATCGAGTCTTTACATCCCGGCGTGACTTACCGGGAGCCGCTAATTCTTTTTCACCACAACGGCAAGGAATTTCAGAATGTCAGCGAACGAAGTGGCCCGATATTCGCCAGAAAGCTTTCAGCTCGTGGGATGGCTATCGGCGATTTCGATAACGACGGTGCCCTGGACGTCCTGGTCTCGGTGAACGATGGAGCTCCTTTGTTGCTTCGTAACAAGGTCGGAAGCCAGAATCACTGGCTGGGTTTAACGCTTCGGGGAAAGAAATCTAATCCCGATGGCATTGGCGCGCGGGTTGCTTATCAGGCGGGCGATCTCAAGCGTACCTGCACAAAAGTTGGCGGGGGCAGTTACCTCTCATCGCACGATCCCCGCATGGTATTGGGATTCGGTAAGAGATCTAAAATTGATTGGCTCGAAGTTACCTGGCCACAGCCGGGCGGTTCGAAGGAACGCTTCACGGATTTACCGATTGACCGCTATATCACGATTATCGAAGGTCAAGGATCGTGGAAATAATCAGAATGCCTCCGTTGGTGGTGGCTCAACAGTGCCGAACGTTTCTTTACGCCGTTGTCGCTTGCGGCTTCAACTCGCCGACGATGAACCAGTAGGCGAGCAATCCTACAAGAAGAACAATTGAGGCGACCTCAAAGCCGGGCACATAAGAACCGCTTCGCTTGATCAATAAGCCGACCACCAGCGGTGCGATGATGCCAGCAAGATTGCCGGCGAAATTTTCCGCTCCAGTCCATATCCCAATTTTTTCAAACGGCGCGCAGCATTGAAGGATGACCAGCAGATTTCCGGTGGCAAGGCCGACCAGGGAAGCTCCGATCAAGAGTCCAATCGCCATCGGGGTGCTGGTAGACCGCATGGCTGCAATGAGCAACAGTCCCATGAAGAAGGCCCCGGTTGCGATCCCTTTCCGCGTCCGGGTTTCGTTCCAGCCTTTACGGATCAGGGTGTCGGCGACCCATCCTCCAATCGGCTCAGCGATCCCGAAGGTGAAGAATGCAAGTGATGCATAGAATCCGGCCTGAACAATGGTGAGATGACGGACGGTCACAAGATAATCAGGCAGCCAGGTGACCAGCACATACCAGTAATAGTCAAAACAGAAGAATCCGAGGCAGATGCCCAGCAGATTGCGGTTGAGCAAACCGCTCAGCACCCTGGCCGCGATTGGTGAAAGAGGGGCACTCACTCCCGGGCTGACACGCTGCATGCGACGCGGAAAAATCCAAAGCCAGGGGACTATCCAGAGCAGACCGGCAAACCCCAAAAGAAGAAACGTGTGCCGCCACCCGTGGCGCACGAGAAGCCACGGCACCAGGACCCCTTCAAGGACTAAGCCGGTTCGCGTGCCGAAGTCAAAGAGACCGGAAGGAAGACCGCGGTCTTTCGCGTCGAATAACAGGCTGACAATCTTCGTTCCACCGGGCAGGTAGATCGATTCTCCGATGCCAAGAAGAATGCGGAATCCAATCAAGACTGCGAGACTGTCCGCCAGGCCCGTAAGACCCTGCGCAAATGACCACAATGCGAAAGCCCCCGCATAGAGCCAGCGCAAATTGAAGCGATCGGCGGACCACCCGATGGGAATTTGCATCAGGGAATAGGACCAGAAAAAAGAGGAGAGAAGCAGGCCCTTGGTTGCCGGCGTCAGATGAAAGTCTTTGGAAATCAGGGGAAGGGCAAACGAAATCGCGGCTCGATCAAGGTAGTTGATTACTGATGCCGTAAAAAGCAATCCTACGATGGTCCAGCGACGCCGGTTGGAGAGTGTCGCTAGATTCATCGAGAATTCCGCGCCGCTTCAAAGGCAGAGTCTATTGTCGTGAATTTCACCGGAGCATTCATCAGGCGGCAGGATACGTGAATTTGACCTTTCTTCGTGCGACAATCTCGCGCGCATTGAATGGTATAACGTCTACCTGAAAAATCTGCGATGTTTCGCAAGTTGGAATCTTTGCCGAAGCGTCCGAAATCGGAGGAGATGTGAAGGATCTTTTAATGGAAACGGCGGTTCGCGCAGCGCGATATGCCGCCGATGCCAGTAATCGACGAGTTGCGCCTCTGCCAGGAGACGTTGCACGGCTTGAGGAACTTGGCGGGAGCTTGCCGCAGAAGGGTTCGGACCCGGCTGAAGTGCTCGCCCTGCTCGACGACGTCGGTTCGCCGGCCACTGTCGCGTCAACGGGCGGTCGTTATTTTGGATTTGTGATTGGCGGAACGTTGCCGGCTACGTTGGCGGCAAACTGGTTGGCAGGGGCGTGGGACCAAAATGCGGGCCTTTATGTTATGTCTCCTGTGGCGGCGAAGATTGAAGAAATCGTGCTGGCCTGGACCATCGAATTGTTCGGTCTGCCCCCAACATGCGGTGCCGGTTTTGTTACGGGCACGACCATGGCGAACTTTACCGGGTTGGCCGCAGCAAGAACGGCCCTGTTGGAACGAGCCGGATGGGATGTCGAAGAGGATGGATTGTTTGAGGCCCCGTCATTGAACGTAGTGGCAGGCGAGGAAGTTCATGTTTCTCTTTTGAAGGCACTATCGTTGCTGGGGCTTGGCCGTTCGAGGCTGACCCGGGTGCCGGCAGACGATCAGGGCCGAATCAAACCGGAGTTGCTTCCCAAACTCGACAAGCGGACGATTGTTTGTCTTCAGGCAGGGAATGTGAATACCGGAGCTTTCGACCCGGCGGAGGAAGTATGCAAGCGGGCACGGGACGCCGGGGCCTGGGTTCATGTGGACGGAGCCTTTGGGCTTTGGGCCGCCGCATCGCCGCAGTATTCGCACCTGTTGCAGGGCGCGTCTGCTGCGGATTCCATGGCGATCGATTGTCACAAGTGGCTGAATGTGCCATACGATTCGGGAATGACCGTCGTACGAGAACCTGAATATCTGCGGAAGGCGATGAATTTGAGCGCAGCCTATCTGCAAACCAGCGGTTTGCGCGAGCCATGTCATTACACACCCGAGGCGTCGCGCCGGGCGCGAGGGGTTGAACTTTGGGCTGCTCTGAGGTCACTCGGACGAGATGGTCTCAGTGAGTTAATCGAGCGAAACTGCCGACTGGCTAAGCTGTTCGCGGATCGATTGCACCAGGCTGGCTTCAAAGTGCTGAATGAGGTCGTTCTGAACCAGGTGCTCGTGTCCTTTGGCAGTGCCGAGGAGACGCAACGCGTCATCACCGAAGTGCAAAACGAAGGAACTTGCTGGTGCGGTGGGACTCAATGGCACGGTCATACGGCGATGCGAATCAGCGTGTCGAGCTGGGCGACAACCGAAGAAGATGTTGAACGCAGCCTGACCGCAATCCTGAAAATCGCGACCGCACGCGCTTCTGGAAAATGACCCGGTACTGAAGGTGGACCACTGATCGCGATCCGCTCTGCGCTCACTGTTTCTTTGGAGAATCAGGCTCCGCTAGACCTCGATATTTCAGCATCGGCTCAATACGAGGCTCTCCCCCGAGCCATGCGGCGTACATTTTCCCCAGTTCCTCGGTATTGCCGCGTGACAGGACCATGTTACGGAGACGGTCACCATTCGCCCGGGTCAATCCGCCGTGGTCCTCGAACCACTGGAAGCCGTCATGATCAAGCATTTCGCTCCACAGGTAGGCATAGTAGCCAGCGCCATAATCTCCGCCCCAGATGTGTGAAAAATAAGTGGAGCGGTAACGAGGCGGCACGTACGGAAGCGAGAGTTGAGTCTTCCGCAGCGCCTCTGTTTCAAACGCGTCGGGCTTCTGAAGCGGTGCGCTGGCGGGGAGCGTGTGCCACTGCAAATCGAGCTCTGCGGCTGCGAGGAGTTCGGTCAGAGCGTATCCCTGATTGAAGGTTTCCGATTGCCTGATCTTGGCGGCGAGTTCCGCAGGCATCGCTGCACCGGTCTTGTAATGCTTCGCGTAATTATTAAACACCGATGGATAACTTGCCCAATGTTCGTTGAACTGGGAAGGAAACTCTACGAAGTCCCGAGGCACTGCAGTACCGGAAAGGCTGGGATATTCGGTGTTGGCGAACATTCCATGCAGCGCGTGGCCGAACTCGTGGAACATGGTTGTCACATCGCGAAAGGTGAGGAGGGCCGGCTGGCCCGGCGCAGGCTTGCTGAAATTGGCGACGTTATAGACAACGGGAATTGTGCCCAGCAGCTTTGACTGCTCCACGAAGTTACTCATCCAGGCGCCGCCGTTCTTGTTATCGCGCTTGAAGAAGTCGCAGTAGAAGAGCGCCAGCGTCTTGCCGTCAGCTTCGAATACCTCGAACACGCGCACATCCGGGTTGTACACGGGGATGTCGGTACGCTCTTTGAAGGTGATCCCATAGAGCTGTCCGGCAGCATAAAAGACGCCATTTTGCAGCACATTATTCAATTCAAAATACGGCTTGATCTGTGCCTCGTCGAGGTCGTACTTCGCCTTGCGAACCTGATCGGCGTAGTAATTCCAGTCCCAGGGCTGCAGCTCGAAGTTGCCTTTTTGCGCAGCGATGAGGGCCTGGATATTCTTTGCTTCACTGGCAGCTTTAGCGGTTGCTCCGGGCACCAGGGCGTCCATGAATTTCAGCGCTGCGTCCGGTACTTTAGCCATCTGATCTTCCATCTTCCAGGTGGCGTAGTTGGGGTACCCAAGCAACTGTGCCTTTTGAGCGCGCAGCTGCGCCAAGCGGGCGATGGTGTCGCGAGTATCGTTCGGGCCTCCATGATCGGCGCGATTCCAGGAATGCTCGAAGAGTGCTTCGCGGGTTGGGCGGTTATCGAGCGTTACCAGGTCAGGCTGCTGGGTAGTATTTTGCAGCGGGATCAGATAACCGTCCAGCTTGCGATCCTTGGCCGCCAACGCTGCGGCGTCAATTTGCGTCTCGGTCAAACCTGCTAAATCTTGCTTGCTGGTTGTGATGTACGCGGCATCCTTGGTCGCAGCAAGCAGCTTGGAGGTAAATGCATTGGAAAGAGTCGATTCTTCTTCGTTGAGCTTCTTCAGGGCAGTTTTGTCGGCATCGGAGAGATTGGCCCCGGAGTGCACAAATTTCTTGTAGTAGAACTCAACCAATCGCAACCCTTCGGGATCAAGGTTCAGCGAATTCCGTTCCTTATAGATAGTCGCGACACGTTGAAACAGCTTCGAATCAAGAAAAATGGCATCATAATGGGCAGCCAGCTTGGGAGCCTCAATGTCCTGTACTTTCTGCAATTCAGGATTCAGGTTTGCTCCGGTTACGCCGTTGAAGGCGGCGGTCGCGCGGTTGAATAAATCGCCAGTTTGTTCCATCGCCACAAGCGTGTTTTCGAACGTCGGTTCGGCGGGATTGTCAGCGATGGCCTGTATCTCCTGCCGCTGTTGTGCCATTCCTGCTTCAATAGCGGGTTGATAGTCGGCGTCCTTAATCTTGTCGAATGGAGGCGCTTGAAACGGTAGAGTACTCGGCTTATAGAACGGGTTGCCAGGTCCAAAGTTCATAGGGGTGTCCATAGGGGCAGCGCCGGAAGCGAACATGATGGCACTGGCTGCAAATAAGATGACGAATCCTGACAGAATCATCGACCGTGATTTTTGCGGCTGGATCAAGCCCATAGTCAGTCGATTGCCTCTGTGAAGAATTGTAAATGACACACTGCGCCTGATGTGTCTGAAGCCCGAACACATTTGGGAAGATGCTAACGTGCCCAAGACCAAGGTCCGGAGTACGAAACGTCTGTTACAATCCCCAGCCGAGGGGGAATTACATTGGCCAATTTTTCTGGGATTGTGAAACAGTTGAAACAGGAACGGGACCGAGTACAACATCAGTTATCCGGGTTAAATGCAGCGCTCGAGGCTTTTGCCCGGGTATATCGCGGCGACACAGAACCAAAGCAACGCCGCAAAATGTCAGCCAAGGGACGTGCGCGGATTGTGGCGGCTCAGAAGGCGCGCTGGGCTAAGGTTAAAGATAGGCAGACAGGTCCGGTGGCTGGCAAGCGCACGATGTCAGCTTCGGCCCGTCGCAAGATTGCGGCAGCGCAGAGAGCACGGTGGGCGAAGGTAAGAGCAGGGAAGAAAGCCTGAAGTCGACGACGTCTTCGTTGATTGATTCAGTTACACAAAAACAACTGACAGTATCTATCCGTCACGGCTGAAAAAAGGGCCTGCCTTCGGAATCATCCTCCTGAGGCAGGCCTTTAAGTTTTCAATCACCAACCTAGAAGCTCAGCTTCAAGGCCACCTGCATCTGGCGCGCGGACGTAGTTGCATCCGGTCGCTGTACAGTCGAGGTGATGAGTCCGAAGATGGGCGACCCTTGCAAATTGCCCAGACTGCTGCTCAGATCGCCAGGATTGTTGAAGTGCGGATGGTTGAAAATGTTGTAGCACTCCGCACGAAGCTCAGCCTCGAAGCGTTCGCCAAATTTCATTTTCTTCGCGAAAGTCATATCGAAGTTAACGAAGCCTGGCCCGTAGAAATGGTTACGCCCGGTGCTGCCGGGACCCACAAAGAGAGGCCCGCCGTTTGCGTCCGCACGAGCAGAGAAAGCAGCCGGATTGGAGAAGAAGACTTTGTTGCCTCCGGCGCTGGCATCGGTATTTGCCCCTGGAGCGAAGGGATCACCCACCAGATCGGCCCGGCCGCTGACTCCAGTGCGTTCCATATCAGTATTTGTGAAAACGTCAAAGGGATGACCAGTCTGCAGGGTGGTAATTCCCGAAAATTCGATTCCCTCGAAAACCTTTCCCGCGAAACCGGTATTCAGAAAGTTCTTTCCCTTTCCAATTGGTGCTTCCCATATGTAGCTGATGACTCCGATATGGCGAACGTCATTGTCGGAATTGCCACGGTCCTCGCCTAGGTTCCGCGAATTTCTCGGAAACCCGCGGTTGCCCTGGGCGGGGGCCAATGGATCGTTCGAATCGTCAATGCCATGCGCGAAGGTGTAGGCGCCCTGCAATTGCAGCCCATGGCTCAGGCGATGACTGATTTTCGCCTGCAACGAGTGGTAAATGGAATTGCCGATGGAGCGGTCAAAGAATGGCTGCTCCAGAGCATTCGATGCAACCGCGTTGAAAGGCAATCTTCCATCGTCGGCGCCTTCGATCAGATTCAACTTGGTGACCGTGGCGGGAGTGCAGTTGAAAGAGTTTGGCGTGCTGCAGAAGGTGACCAACTGATTGACCAAATTGGGATCAGGAGGATTTCCGTCCATTTCACGGTAGATGTGGGTGCCCTTGGATCCTACGTAGGCCAAATCAAGGGTATTGTTTCCGCCCAACTCACGCTGGACGCCGAAGCTCCAGTTGTTGCTGGAGCTGTTGCGGAAGTGAGGATCAAGTATTACAGGCGCCAGAAGCGAACCATCCGGGATGACGGCCGATGGAGTAGTATCCGGCGGATTGGGAAGAACGTAAGGACCGTTGATATTTCCACCGTAAAAGTTATTCAAAGTATCGAACGGTTGCGCCAGATAGTCTTGCTCAAAAGGCGGATTGCCGCGGGCGTTGCCGAACAAGTTTCCGAAGACGCGATCGTGGAAAATACCAAAACCTCCTCGAATCGCGGTCTTGCCATCCTTAAAGGGATCCCAGGAGAATCCCACGCGGGGTTCGATGTTCGAGTAGTCGCTGGCATAAACCTGATTTCCCGTTCCCGGCCCTACGATCGACATAACCAGCGGGGCAGGACCAGCCGGGTTGGTGAGCAGGTTCGAAAAATTGGCATTTTGTTCATACGGAACACCATCCAGCTGGTAGCGAAGGCCTAGTGTCAAAGTCAGGTTTTGCCTTACCTTCCAGGTGTCCTGACCGAACCAGTCATACTCGTGCTGGTGGAACGTCTTGTTATCGGTAGCCTGGCGCTGGCCTGCTTTGTTGAAGAATTCCGCATTGAAGTCCCGGTACACGAGACCATAGTAGGCATCCGCAGCGTCCTCAAGTTGGGTCGAAGCGTTGGGAACACCCTGGAGGACGCTCAGTCCGGTGTTCAAGTTGGTTGCCAACCCGGCCTGGCGCCGGGCGAAGAAGTTGTTAGGTCCGGTTTCATGGATGTTGCGGAAATCACCGCCAAATTTAAAGGTGTGAGCGCCGTGTACCCAGCTGATGGTATCGGTGTAGCTGTCGGTGCCAGTTTTGCGATCCTGGCCGTCTGCCGCCAAACTAATGCAACCGAAACTAGCGAATGGATCGACGAGGAAATCGGTGCCGTTCCCGAAGCGGTCGACCCCGTTGATGCTATCAAGCACGTTCGTGCCGGAGCATTTGAACCCGGCGAAAATGCGGTTGAACCCAAAGGTGAAACTGTTGAGCACATTCGGCGTGAGGGTTGAAACCAGGTTTGCAGCCAATGCCTGAGCCAGGGACTTTTCCGCCGAAGCTCCGATTCCTCCCGGAAGAATGTCGTCATGAGCCGGGTCTGGATCGGTTGCGGCATCGTAACCGTAGCGCGCACTCAAGGTGTGTTTAGCATTAAAGTGGTGATCGATCTTCAGGACCGTCTGGTAGCTGCGGGTACGGGACGCACTGGGATACAAGAGCGTTCCGGAAAAGCCGTCGCCGTTATCAAACGTCGGGTTGGGATACAGGGCGAAGATCTTCGCGGTTGTCGGATCCTGCGGAGCGGGTGGCAATACTGTCGCGTAACCAAATTGCTGCAGGATCGTGGGAGTACCGTTGTTAGCGCCCGTCTGGGTTATGTCAAGAGGAGTCGTGTTGCCCAGACTGTCCGTGTAATTAAATTTCCCGGTTTTGAAGGCCGCCGTCGGCACCGTGGCCGCATTGGTAAGCGTGGTTACGAAGCGGTCGATTTCGTGATTAAAGAAAAAGAAAGTCTTGTCTTTACGGATGGGCCCACCGATCGAATAACCAAACTGATTTCGTACGTAGGGATCCTGAACACCTGCATCCTTGCGGTTGAACCAATCGCGGGCTCCGCCAAAACCGTTCCAGCGTCCGAACTCATATGCGTTGCCATGAAACGAATTGGTGCCGCTCTTGGTCACGACATCGATGATGGCGCCGGTGTTGCGCCCATATTCGGCGGCGAAATTGTTGGTGATGACCCGGAATTCCTGAGTCGATTCGGGATCAGCGCCCAATACGGTTACAAGGCCGCCAGGCACTGAGGTGTCATTATTGTCGACGCCATCAAGCAGAAAATTATTGTTACGTTCGCGCGATCCGTTGACCGTGATTCCGCCGAGAGAGTTGGTTTGCGAAGTACCCGGAGACAGAAGAACGAGCTCGTAAGGGTTCCTCGTGATCAAAGGAAGATCTTTGATGGCCCGTTCGTCAACCAGATTGCTGATCTGTGACGTTTCCAAGTCGACCGCAGGGATCTGGTCGGCGCTTACCTGAACCTCTTCTGTGACCGAACCAGGCTCCAGTTGGACATTCAGAGAGAGTGCCTGTCCGACGGTGAGTTGAACCTCGGCGGCATGGAAGGTCTTGAAACTCGGCATCTTGACCGTGATCTCGTAAGCGCCAACAGGCAAAGTGGGGACGCTGTAGGCTCCCGTGCCTGTGCTGGTCACAGTGCGCAGGGCGTTCGATCCTGTGTTTCGCACAGTGATTTCGGCGCCTTGCACGACCGCTCCGGCTGAATCGGTTACCGTGCCCTGAATTGATCCAGTTTGCCCCAATGCGAATGATGCGATGAACGTCAGCAGGACGCTTCCAACTAATAATCTCAGCCTGTGCATACTCTCTCCTCGTGTACCATCGTCGCTAAATTAGTCCGTGAGCCGCTAACTAGATCTAAGTTCAACCAATACAAAATGTACATGGCAGTTAGTGACAACTTACTTAGACGTAGCTCGTGCGCAACGGTCTTAGCTATAGCTGTGTGTCATTGACGTTGTCAAGAAAATGTAAAACGTAAGTAGCAGTAACTACTACTACATACGCGCACAGTCTTTTGTGTAACGTGAATGTCATTGGCTAAGTGTTCTCGCTGTTATGTAGTAGAAAAGAAGCAACTGATGCCTACTAGGCGGCCTGATCAGTGACATAACGTCACTTAACAAATGTTATGAATTGGAAGTGTGATAGGTCGGCATCCATCGGCCTGAGACCGGTGAAGCGAAATGACGAATCAAGCGAGTGACGGTACCGAGGTAATGATTTGTCGTCTTATGAGCCCGTCGATGCGGCGCCGGGGCATCAAGGAGAACGCCTTAGAACGGACAAAACCTGGAATGGACTTTAGAAACGCTTAAACCAACGACATCAGTTCTTCTTCTTTCCACTATGCCGAGTTGCCGCCGGCCAGGTTGGACTTGTCAATTCAATCCGCCAAATCGGGCCTTCGGCGTACATTGGCCCTTCGAATTTGACGAACGCCGGAGTTTCCCCGCCCAGAATCCAGACATCGGTATCGGGTGGCTTCTTCCCAACCAAGGGAGCTACCAATCCTGCGACACCGCCAATCTCCATCTTCACCACATAATGCGTGGCCTTGCGCCTGGAGCTTCCAATCGACAATGAATCCTCACCTTGCGGTGTCACCACGAGCTTTACTAGTCTCGGCTTGGGAGTTGTGACGACCATTGACAAGGCTGTCTGAGACACATCGGGTTTGATGTTTTTCAATAAGGTAAAAATCAATCCATTCGCCAGTGTTCGGGATAGGTCGAGGTGCTCTGATTCGACTTTTTCATTGCCATCCTTATCGTGATAGCGAACCGTGACTTCTCCGGTGGAAACGTCAATGGAAGTGTCTGACGGATTCTTAAATGCAGGTCCCTTTTCCACGACATGATCACTAATAAGGAGGAAGTTATGACTCTGCGAAAAGACCGTGACTTCACTTCGGGATGAGCCGTCTTTAAAGCGAAATACCAATTTACTTGTCACCCGATCGCCATCGGCGGTTTGCATGAGATCGCCGTCAGCCAGGGTTTTACCATCCAGGGTGCTCAGCGTTAGAAACCCGTGAACTAATCCCTCTGAGAAGCGGACTTGTACCGGTTCCCCGTTCTGATCTGCAGCAATTGCCAGGGGCGTCCACCCTGACAGTGTCAAAAATGCAACCGCTAGCGAGAGCCGCCACATTCCGGAGCGAAGAAATATTATGGAAGCGAGCGCCGACCGGAAGTCAGGCATGGCAGCAAGACTGTGTGCCTTGCAATTTGGTCTGAGTAAGAAGACTGTGTGCTTTATTGAGGAGATCGGTCCGTTTACTTTCGTCTTCCTCAGCCAAAGCTTCCCAAATTACTTGCAGCCATTCTGTAAGTTGCGTGTTCATAGTCGGCCTCCCTTTGCTCGATTGACGTAGCTTATGGGGTCTGGCTCCGACAATCGATCAGGTGTATGCCTGACTTCGTTGAGAAGGGGAATGTAGCCCGAATAGGAGTGTAATTCGCTGGCTTATTGGTTGTAAATCTATGAAATATAAAGGGTTGAGTGAACCCTAAATCTGAAACACTTACACATTTTGCTGTTTTCTAATGAGCATGCGTGCCGACGGACCTGCTTAACATATTTCGCTCTTCAGGGAACGACGGAGCGAATGCAAAGCGCACATGGCATAGTCCAAGCTGTCCCTTTCCTCGGTACTATCTTCGGAGGTGTAGAACAACTCTCGTGTGCGGGTCACGACAGCCGACTCGGCGTCGGCGATGCGTTCCGGCAATTTCTTGAGGTCTGATTCAAAAAGTGCCGCCTGATAGAGGTCTTTCCACGACCAGAGGTTTACAGTCTTGCAGGGGATGGCGCTCATAAACTAGCTCTCCAAGCTGAATTGCTCTTTGGGTACTGCGCCGGAGTCGGCCACGTTCTTCCATATTGCCCCTAGTTTCGCGGTAAATCGATACGGTATTTACTGTATTGTGGGCGCTTCCTATTGCTTTCACTTCCTTTCGTCATCTCGCTAAATCAGTCCAAGGCGCGATTTTCGTGCCCAGATGAAGCAGGCTGGATCAGTTCCTCCCGCTGTTATAATCGCTGGCAATTCGCACGCCCAATTTGGTTTTTGCCGGGAGATGCAATGCGACGGAAGCCTGTTTTCACGACAGTCTTGTTGCTAATCACGCTGGTATTTTCCCAGGAGTTCGGCCCATTTCTCTCGGCACAGAACACGGTTCCCACATCACAGGAACTGGATCAATTGCTGGCTCCGGTGGCCCTGTATCCCGACTCTCTCCTCGCCCAGATCACGACCGCGTGCACGAATCCGCAGGAAATTCTGGATGTCGATAACTGGCTACAGCAAAACCAGGGACTTACGGGGACTGCGCTGACGGATGCCGCGCAGCAGCAGGGTTTCGACCCGGCGTTTATTGCGTTGGTCACTTTTCCACAAGTGCTGGAGATGATGGCACAACATATTGACGATTACGCCGCCATCGGACAAGCATTCTCCGCTGATCAGGCGACAGTTACCGCCTCGATTCAGCGACTCCGAGCGCAAGCCTATGCCTCGGGCGCGCTGCGCTCCACTCCGCAACAACAGGTGGTGGTTCAGCAGCCGTCGGGTCAGACGGTCTACGTAATCCAGCCGGCTAGCCCGCAAGTGGTTTATGTGCCGCGATACGACCCCGTAGTGGTTTACGTCCGGCCCAGTTCAACCCCCATCATAGCGGCATCTCTGATCACCTTTGGCGTAGGAATCGGGATTGGAGCATTGCTGGTCGACAATCGTCCCTGGGGATGGGGCGGATGGGGATGGAACTGGGGATCGCGCCGCGTTTACTACAACCACGGTTATTGGGGTGGCTGGTCGAACCCTTATCGTCCACCGCGTCCATGGTATCGCCCACGACCGATTGTCTGGTCGAACCGCCCAGGCTACCGCGGGAATTGGCGTTACCGTCCGCCAAATTATCGGCCGCCGTATCGCCCTGGGAACAGGACCGGCTACAGTCGTCCACCCTACGGACCAAATAACCGCCCAGGCTACAGCCGGCCTGGAAGTCGTCCAGGCGGATACCGTCCGCCAAATCGGCCGGGAGTTCAACCAGTAAAACCCGGTACGCCGAACCGGCCTGGAATTCAGCCTCAGCGACCCGGAACATCGAACCGTCCGAGCAGGCCGACGTCGCCCGGTTATACCAGACCGAAATCACCGAATCGCCCTGGAGCGGAACGCCCAGCTCCTCGTCCTCAAGGGAGGCCCTCAGGTCAAAATCGGTCCCAGGGACAGCAAAGGCCGACGTCACCAGCAAGACCGGAGGCAAGACCTCAAGGGGAGCCGAGGCATTAAAAGATTAGAGACGGGATTGAAACTGGCGATTGTTACTAGAGTTGTTGCCGCCATGGAACTGGATGACTGAGGAGTGGCAGCTCAGAGCATGCCATTGGTTTCCAATTCCAGCAAGGCGAGCGCCCTCTCCAGTTTGTCGATGGCCTGTCCAATCTCCGGGTGCTCGCGGATTTTGCCTTGAAGGGATTTCAGCAGCTTATGAGCGCCCGTCACTTGTTCGGTCGCTTCCCGTGAGTTCGGTTCGCTTTTGGACCCGCCTTGTGCTTGCATAATTTGTACCTCGCTGTTTTCTGGCCGACACGTCAGGCCCCTTTATCTGGCTGAACCTCATCCGGCTGACCCTCGGCCGTCAGAATCTGGCACTTATGTTCGCTGAAACCGACTCTCAGGCTCTCTTGCGCGTCTGGCAAGCTTCTTAAAGAATCTAATGGGACTTTGAACTCCCGGTTGCAGCAAGTGCAGACTGCGACCGCTGGAATCATGCCAATCCATTTGGCTACGCGAAGATTACGCTTTGCCATAACGACAGTTTCTCACACGCAGTGACCAGTCTCTGAAGAGCGGGATGAATTTGCCCTGCCACATCCTGATCAGCGCAGAACCCGATCAGCGCAGAATAAGGTCCGAGTATTCGGGATGCTTCGCGATGTACGCATGCACCGATGGACAAATCACATCGACCTTCATATTGTTTTCGCGAGCCCATTGGAGGGCCTTTTCGGCTAGTGAAGACGCCAGGCCCAGGCCACGCAATTTATCGGGAACGTCGGTGTGTATCAAGCCGAGAACATCGCCGGCCAGGCTGTATTCCAGAGAGGCTATTTGGCCGTCCTGTTCGATCTCGAACCGGCCAGTGGTCACTTTCTGCTGCGCTTGCGGCTTGTGGCTGGCAATTTTCCAGGCGGCCATTCGGATGCTCTCTCTTCATTATTTTCCATGATGTTTCTCAATCGTTCAAGGCCGCAAATCCTGGAGTGTGTCTGGCACGGGTATCGCCGTTTCGAATCCAGCGCGCGCAACGCTCTTCGCAGTTGATCGAGTGGGTGTTGGTTCTATAAGGTTGTTCGGGGGTTGCGGGCTTGGAAATCTATTTAGTCGACGGCACGTACGAGTTGTTCAGGCACTACTATGCATTGCCGTCGGCGCGCACCTCCGATGGTCGTGAGGTCGCCGCGGTGCGAGGCGTGCTCTCGTCGGTTTTGGGGATGATCAAGGCCGGGGCCACGCACATTGCGGTTGCGACCGATCATGTCATCGAATCCTTTCGCAACCAACTTTGGGGCGATTATAAAACCAGCGACGGCGTCGAGCCTGACCTGCTCGCGCAATTCCCGCTGCTCGAAGAGGTGCTCGCGGCGGCCGGTATTGTTGTCTGGCCGATGGTGGAATTCGAAGCTGACGACGCCCTTGCTGCCGCTGCGGTTGCCGCTAATGGAGACCCGCGCGTGGAACGGGTGATCATCTGCACCCCGGACAAGGATCTTGCTCAATGCGTGCGGGGTACGCGCATCGTGCAACTGAATCGGCGGACTCGCGTCACTTTGGATGAGGGCGGCATCATTGAGAAATTCGGAGTTTCTCCGGAATCAATCCCTGATTATCTGGCGCTAGTGGGCGATTCGGCAGATGGATATCCTGGACTCAAAGGATGGGGTGCGAAGTCATCGGCTGCCGTCCTCGCGAAGTTTATTCATCTCGAATCCATCCCTGCAGACAGCCGGTTGTGGAAAGTGAATGTCGCCAATGCCAGCGCACTTGCGGACACTCTGGTGCGCGAGCGGGATCGCGCAATGTTGTTTCGGACGCTGGCCACGCTTCGCACCGACATCCCACTTTTTAAAGACGTAGAACAATTACGCTGGAATGGGCCTACTGTGCCGTTCGCCGCGCTGGCCGCCCGCCTGGATGGAGCAGTTACCGAACTACGACGGCCTATGGCTAGTCGTAGACCCGCAGGTCGCCGATGAACGCGCGGTAGGCCGAAGGCAAGAATGATTCTCTAATGGAGGCTTATTTGAAGGGTTTTCCAACATTAGATCTTACGGGTCAGGTGGCGCTTGTAACCGGCGCCGCGCGCGGCCTGGGCAATGCGATCTCACTGGCGCTTGCCAACGCCGGTGCAGACGTAGCGCTGGGCCTGCGCGATGTCAATGCTCAGGGGGATCTGGCAGCGCAGATCAAGGCTATGGGCCGGCGGGCGTTTCCGGTGCAGATGGACATGACGCGCCTCGATCAGATATTTCGGGCAGTCGACGAAACCGTGAAGCACTTCGGCCGGATCGACATTCTTGTCAACAACGCGGGAATTGCTCCAGAGAATCTCGCAGAGAACGTTCGCGAGGAGGACTTTGATCTGACGCTTGCGGTCAATCTAAAGGGAACATTCTTTGCGAGTCAGGCCGCGGGTCGTTTCATGATTCAGCAGAAAACCGGTCGAATTATAAATCTGAGCTCCCAGGCGGGATTTGTCGCATTGCCCACCGAGTCGATCTACTGCATGACCAAGGCTGCGATTGCCCACCTCACTAAGTGTCTCGCGGTCGAGTGGGGAAAGTACAACATCACGGTGAATGCAGTTGCGCCAACGTTCATCAGAACTCCGGGTACGGAGAGTTATCTCTCCGATCCC
This sequence comes from Terriglobia bacterium, assembly GCA_963765715.1. Classification (GTDB taxonomy): domain Bacteria; phylum Acidobacteriota; class Terriglobia; order Terriglobales; family Acidobacteriaceae; genus JAIQFF01. The sequence goes on along the minus strand of CAVXXN010000003.1, from coordinate 252,930 downwards.
GAATTGCGCGCGGACGTAGTAGAACGCATCGCCGCGCTGCATCGCATTGGCGAGCCGATGGATGTTGCGGGCGCAGTTGTATTTCTTGCTTCGAACGGGGCATCGCTGATTACGGGAGAGACCATTCTGATCGACGGCGGGTGGACCGCCAGGTAAAGCCGGCACTCACTATTTCCAACCGCAAATGACTACAGGCGACGCTTTCCTTCAATGAGAAGAAATGCGTCGCCGGTTGAAGTCAATCACACCGGTAACAAGTTGCCGGCAAGCCCCAGCTTTCAGATCTGCGGCTGAGAAACCAAAACCGGCTGTGACTGCTGCGCTGGAGCCAGGCTATTTGGAGCTGCTTCCGGTCGCGCAGTCTCTCCGTTCTGCGCGTGCGCATTGTCCTGACTCGGCCCGCTGCCAATATTAAAGTGGAGCGAATCGAAACTCGAACTCGGCGTCGTCAAATAACTTGTCGGCGAGTCGTAGTCTTGGTTCGAATCAGGAGCGTATGACGATGGATTGTCATACACCCCATAGTTGCCGTAGTCGGGATAATAGCTATATCGCGGCCACGGGGCATACCAGTAAGGGTTGTACCACCATGGATCCCAACCGAGCGCCCACCCAGGTCCCCAGTAACTGCTCCAGTAGGGCCATCCGAAGCCCCAACCCCACCCAAAGCCCGAGCCAAATCCGAAGCCGAAGCCTCGATTAAAGCCAAAGCCCCGATTGAAGCCAAAGCCCCGGCCGAAACCGAAACCCCGACCGAAGTTGTTGCCTCCGAAAAAGTTTCCGCGTCCTCCGAAGCCGCTGGCAAACGCTCTGTTGCCAGAACCAGAGAATCCGCTGAAGCCGCGGGAGGAGTTGAACCGCGAGCCACCAAACAGCGACGTATTCGACCCGAATCCGCGATTTCCAAACGAAGATCCTGCCCCGAACCGTGACCCAGCGAAAGATGAATTGCCGAATCCACCAGAGCGCGAACTTGCGAAACCAGATGCACCGTTAGATCGGCCGAACGAATGCCAGCCCCCATCCGACCTTCCCGCGCTGCGAGAAAAGTTCGACGAACCTCCAAAACTTCGCCCGCCGCCAAAACCGGAAGACCTCCCGGAATTACCGAAGGAGTGCCATTGGCCATCACTGACCGCTGCATGGGAATTCGAGAAACGACTTCCCGACGAAGAGAAACCGCGGCCAGAACCAAACCCGGCGCCGCTTCGACCGCTCATGCCTCGCGATCCGCTGAACCCGCCGGCGGAACGGTTGTTCATTCCGAAATGGCTTGTTCCAGATCCACCGCGAAATCCGCCAACGCCACTGCGGAAGCTTCCGCCGCCATTGCTACCACGAAAACCGGCGCCAGAGTTTCCCCGGAAACCGCCTCCTCCCGAGAAGCCACCGCCGTGAAATCCGCCTCCACCTCCACCGCCGTGGAAACTGCCGCCACCACCATGGAACCCACCACCGCCTCCCCCGTGAAATCCGCCGCCACCACCCCCGTGCGACCCGCCACCTCCTCCGCCGTGGCCACCACCGCGCTGGGCGAACGCGGAACTCGGCGTTAGAGCAAGGCCGATGAAAACCGCAAATGCCATGAATGATCTACTAATAAGAAGACTGAATCTGCTCATAATGTCTACCCCCCTTGAACCCGGGACTGACGCTCACCTACCTGACTTATCTGATTCTCGTGCGATCCAACCGGTCGCGCGAATCGCGTGTCAACCGAAGACCGGTTTGGCGATGCCAGACGTTGCGATTTCGCTCTTTGATTCAAATTCATTGCAAACCGGCGCGACCACGTCAGAGACAAAATTCCGATCATAGAGATGCAGTCCAAGTGCCAATTCTGATGGATGACGGCAAAATCGTTAAATGTATTGCTTGCCGAGAGTCAGGCGGGAAGCGCCCTGGCAAGGATGTTCCCACGCTGTTTGTTCCGGTGGCCGAATTCCACCAAAGTGGTTGTTTTCGGCCAGGACGAGGGTTCGTCACCTCATGAGGATCGCGTATTCCCCAATACTTTGAGATGGATAAACGCGGGTACTACGACCCAGCGTGTACCACAGTCATGCAACTCTTATTCGCTTTTCGGGTTCAATATCACTGAATGCATTTGTTTTGGAGGAGACCTTGAAAGCATCGCAATTTGTTCGTGGAGAGAATCGCCGAACCTGGACGATGAAGGCCTTCTTTTCTGGCTTGATGCTAGTATGCGCAGCGGGATCGTCGGCTGGGGCCCAGCGCATCGCGATGAGCCCTAACCAGGGCGAAAGCGACGGCGTCAGTGCCGGTGGACAGTGGGTGGAATTCCACTCCGAAGACAAGATGACCGGTGCCAAACGCTCAAGATTCGAACTTCTCTCGAACAATTATCTGAGAGAAGATCCGGATTACAAGCCCAGAGTCGAACTCACCTGTACAAACGGCAAATACACATCAGCCGAGTTCAATCCCGGCATCAGGCTGGGGCCGCCCAACCGCCCCGGCTTTTGGGGACAGCCGCAGATGGAAGTTATGGTGCGTATCGACGACACGCACAGCGATCACGGCTGGAACTGGATTCGCGACCGGTTCCTTTCCATGGACAAAGGCACTGCACGTGGGATGATCGGAGCTCACATCTTCAATGTGCAGATCCGAGGCCGATATGGGGCCGAGATCGCGGAATTTTCACCAGCCGGTCTTGATCTCGACCGCGTGAAACATGTTTGCGATCTGACTCCAAAAAAGCCTTAGCAGCTGAAACCCTCATTCGCATGCTTGTACGGAGCGCAGCCACCCGCGCTACGCATCAACTGACGTGAACGATGGGCCGATGCGCAGGGTCTTTGATGGCGCGGCGAAGTACCTCATGTGTGAGAGGTGCGACGTCTCCTTCTCCAAAAAACAGGAATGCGAAGAGGTTAGCGATTGGATGGCCTTCGCCCCAATTGAAATAAACGTGCGGAACGTTGCCGGTGATACGTTCCAGGTCTATCAAAAGCGCCGCAAAGGCATTGGCAACCACGGGGCTTTTTGAACGCAAGATGCGGTGTTTACCGACGCGTTCACCAGTAACGAGCAGGGATTTTTCGAAGTCGGAGGCATCGGCCCGTTCGACTTCGAAGAAATATAAACACTCACCTGGGTTGAGGGAGTGAACGGACCGAATTTGACGGTCGACGAGATCAAGCTCTTCCTCGCATTCAGTCTTCGGCTTGCGAGCGATGATGCGAATGATGCGGTCGTCATCGTCGCCCAGCATCTCGTGAGCTTTTTCATCAAGGTGAACGCCGGAAATACGCAGCTCAGTCGAGCGAAGAGCGCGCGAGATTAGAGACGTAGCCACCATTGCGATGATAAAGAAAGACGCGATCTTGATTCCCTCGGGGCGCTCGGCAATATTAAGAACAGTGGTGTAAACAAACACCAGCGACATGAACAAAAACGGCCACCGGAGATTGCGATGCCAGAGAGAAATAGTCACTGCAATGGCTGCGGACGTGATGAGCACCAATACTCCTGTGGCATACGCTCCGCCCTGCGCGTCGACGTCGGCATGAAAAAGATATGTGACCGCGAAGGCTACCGCCATGAAAACGAGGACCAGGGGACGCGACGCGCGCGCCCATTCCGGCGCCATTCCATAACGAGGCAGATAGCGCGGAATAAGATTCAATAGCCCTGCCATTGCTGACGCTCCTGCGAAAGCGAGGATCAGGATGGTGCTCACGTCGTAAATCGATCCAAATACATTGCCAAGATACTGGTGCGCCAGATATGCCATGGCGCGCCCATTCGCAGGACCGTGCTCTTCGAACGCCGCCGGCGGAATAAGAAGAGTTGTAGCCAAGCTGGTAGCCATCAGAAAAATGCTCATGATGATGGCCGCTGTGGTGAGTAGTTTGCGCGTGTTGCGAACTTGCTCCTTAAGATCCTTTCCCTTGATTAAGGGCATGACGACGACGCCGGTTTCAAAACCAGACAATCCGAGAGCCAGCTTGGGAAATAAAACGAGTGAGACACCGGCCATCGCGAGCACGCTTCCATGATGCGCGAAAAGTGCCTGTTTCCAGTTCACAAAGAGATGCGGATTTTCGACAACGTGAAAGAGAGCATCGGTGGTAATAACAGCGTTGAGCGCGAGATAAATAACAACAAGAACCACCGCAACGTCGATTGCCTCCTTGAAGCCTTTGAGGAAGATTGCACCCAGGATTGACAGTAGAATGAGAGTGACAGCCATCTGGCTGGTCATCCAATGGGGCGTGAAAGGATTATGGGTAAAGTGGGCCGCGGCGTCGGCCGCGGACAGAGTCATGGTAATGACGAAGTCTGTGGTTGCGAATCCCAGGAGAATCAGGACAAGGATTTTACCGGTCCATGCCGGGAAGAGCTTTGCCAGCATAGCAATGCTGCCCTGACCATTCGGACTCGCCTCAGCGACGCGGCGATACACCGGGAGCGCGGCGAAAAGCGTCACTGCCACGAGTATCAGTGTGGCAATTGGGGACAGCGCTCCAGCGGCAAGGAATGCAATTCCTGGCTGATAGCCCAGGGTGGAAAAGTAATCGACACCGGTCAAGCACATCACACGCCACCATGGATGCTCCCCTTCAACCTTGCCCCGAAAGCTCTTGGGTAATCGAAGATCAGCCAATAACCAGTCTTGCAAGCTCATGGCGCGGCGTTACTTTCTCAAAACACAAGGTGACCCGTCCGAGACTATACCCGTGCGACCAAGGTTCAAGATACATCTGTTGGCGGGAAGTGCGTAGGACGGAGGAAATGAAGAAAGTTTTGGGGGGGCCTTATGCACGGCGAGCTGCACGAATTCCATCGTCGATTCGTTTCCGGGCCTGTCCCGGACCTCTTACATCAAGCACGCGAAATTGTTCGCCACTCAACTTGTGATAGTTCACGAAGAATTCCTCCAGCTCCTCTAAAAATTGCTTGCCCAGTTCGTCGACGTGTTTGATATCGGCGAAAGTGTGGTTCTCTTTCTCGACTGCTACGACACGATCATTCCGGATTGTCTTCTTCTTGTCACCCTGCTCACCCTGAATGATTCCGATGAGGCGACATTTCAGGAGGCAGCCGGGAAAGGCGGGCTCATCCATCAGAGCGAGGACGTCAACCGGATCTCCGTCCTCCGCCAGGGTTTGTGGGACAAAGCCGAAATCGTAGGGGAATGTCATCCCTGCCGGAAGGACCTTCTTCAATTCGAAGACTTTTTGTTCTTGATCAAACGCATATTTATTGCGGCTGCCCTTGGGAGTCTCGATCACCACCTGGACAATTTTCTTGTCGTCATCATCCAAAGATTTGAGGCGGGACGGATCCGCGAGTGCACCGGGCGCTTTACTCATCTTCATCTCTCCCAGATTCAGTCGTTGGCTGGTCGTTGGGAGTTGGCCAACAACAAACCCCGAAAGACCGTCGACGTGTGCCTGAACGCAAGCTTAGTTGCTTAAATAGCCTGTGCGGATGGCTGCGTTTGGAACAAGCCCTACATTCCATTGGCTCGGACAGTGGGGAGATTTGCCAACCACTCACCTCGCCCTATGACAAGACAGCCGCTAGTGGAAAGCGCGACGAGCCCGCTAGGTGACATCAACTTTCTAATGATGGTCGCTGGCGACACTTATTTCGGGTACCAGTCGAGCAAGCGAACCTCGATGCCGCTTCCTTCTAATGCTTTTTGAAATACGGTGAGGTCGGACCCGCGATAGTGATAAGGGATGACAATTTTTGGATGAAACGCCCGGACAGCGTCGGCTGCCTCTTCAGGAGGCATGGTGTAGGGTAGGTTCATGCAGACAAACGCTACATCAATGTTCTTGAGCGCTCTCATCTCGGGCACACCTTCGGTGTCGCCGGAAAAATAGAAACGTTTGCCGCCGTAAGTGAGGACATACCCATTGCCGCGGCCTTTATCGTGAAAAAGCTTCCCTGCAGAAGGGCCTCGCTTCAGGTTGTAAGCGGGAATAGCTTCGATCGTCCAGCCCTGCCAGGTTTTAGTTTCTCCATTGGCAATCGGCTTGGCGCTGGAGACAGTTTTGACGACGGCTGGCGGCGCTAGTATCTCCGTCTCCGGCTTGCTGACTTCTTTTATCGAAGCGGGGTCCATGTGGTCCCCGTGAATGTCGGTAATCAGAATCAGATCGGCTTTTGGCTGTCCTGAAAAGTTTGTCGGGTTCGCGGGATCCAGATACATGATCTTTCCGCCCGCCTCGATCAATGTACTTGCATGCGTCAGAGGCGTGATCTTGACCGGCCCGGCCGAGCTAGGAAACGTTTGAGTATCGGCGGCGTGTGCAAAGGGTGACAGGGCAAGAAAAGAACTGACAAGAATTGGGATTAGTTTCATTTGACCTCGCCTCGGTTTAGTCCAGATTCGAATTGGTCGCGATGTGACGTGGGCGCGACTTCCCAACAAGTATAAGGGGACGAAACCTGAAGTGATCAAATCTAACCACGGGCGCACAGCCAATCCCTGATCCTTGCAATCTCTTGTTTGCGTGGTACTATACATAGCCGTTAACGTACACGATTTTTAACGACAGGCTTTGAGAATCCATCATGCCGCCCACAGACGATCTATTGGTTTTCTTTTTTGGATGTTTCCTCATAGCCTTCGCCGCCCTTAAAACCTGGGTATTCCTCAAACCGTTTTGTAATCTCATCGGTGGTGTGATTCCAATACATCGGCCGGGTCAAGAGTTTTCACCCGCGCAGCGGGATTGAGCCGGATGCAAATGCATGTTATCGGAATTGACGTAGGGACCGGCGGCACTCGTGCCGTAGTTGTCGATGAGAATGGACGCGTTTGCGCATCGGCCACTGAAGAGCATGAGCCTTTTGCGTCGCCTCAAATTGGTTGGGCTGAACAGAATCCCCAAGACTGGTGGCGGGCGTGCGGGATTGCGGTGCGGAAAGCCCTGGCCGCTGCCGCCGTGCGTAGCGATCAGATCGGTTGCGTCGGATTTTCCGGACAGATGCACGGCGCAGTTATGCTGGACGCGTCGGATGATGTTGTGCGGCCCGCGCTGATCTGGTGCGACGTCCGCACCGAGAAGCAGTGCCACGAGCTTACCGAGAAAATCGGCGCCGAAGCGCTGATTCGGCTTACCTGCAATCCTGCGCTTCCCAATTTCACCCTAACCAAGCTACTGTGGGTTCGCGAAAACGAGCCGGAAAATTGGAAGCGTGTGCGATCAGTCATGCTTCCCAAAGATTATGTTCGCTTTCGCCTTACCGGCGAGCGAGCCACCGACATGGCGGACGCATCGGGCACTCTGATGCTCGACGTGGCGCATCGCAGGTGGTCCGATGAAGTATTGGAGGCTGCCGGAGTAGAAAAGTCTCTGCTGCCGAAGCTGTTCGAGTCGCCCGAAATTTGCGGAAGAGTTTCGGCATCAGGCTCGGCAGCCACAGGTCTGCCAGAAGGCACACCGGTAGTAGTTGGCGCCGGGGACCAGGCTGCCGGTGCTGTGGGTATGGGAATTGCGACGCCCGGAGCCGTGAGTGTGACCATCGGGACATCGGGAGTGGTGTTTGCCGCAACCGACTGTCCAGCTCTCGATGCGAAGGGAAGGCTGCACACTTTTTGTCATGCTGTGCCTGGCCGTTGGCACGTGATGGGTGTGACGCAAGCGGCAGGCCTGTCCTTGCGGTGGTTCCGTGACAGTTTTGGTGTGAGTTCGAATGAGAATGGGCGAGAAGCCTACGACCGTCTCACTGCGGAAGCTGCTGTTGTTCCCCCCGGTTCCGATGGCTTGTTATGGGCGCCGTATCTGATGGGCGAACGCACTCCGCATCTTGACCCGAACGCGCGGGCTGCTCTGATCGGGCTGACGGCCTCCCACACTCGCGGACATGTTGTCCGCGCGATTCTCGAGGGAGTGGCATTCAGTTTGAGAGATTCGTTTACGCTTTTTGCCGGGATGGGTGTTCCTGTGCGAAATATTCGCCTGGGCGGAGGCGGAGCGCGTTCGGCGTTGTGGCGGCAGATCCAGGCGGATGTTTATGGACGCGAAGTGGAAATCCTCGAAGCAGAAGAGGGCGCTGCATACGGGGCGGCGATCCTCGCGGGCGTGGGCTCCGGCTTTTGGCCTTCGGTTGACGCCGCCTGCAACAGCGTTGTGAAGGTCGCTCATCGGGTGGCTCAACAACCTGCAGTTGTGGAGCAAATGAATATGACTTACGCGGCATACCGCCGGATGTACCCGGCGATCCTGTCAGTTTTCGGTCGAACTGGATCAGAGCAATAAGGGGGCTTGATGAAAGGCAACGACGGTTTGTATCAACCGCGTCCTGAACATAAGTTCACGTTTGGATTGTGGACGGTGGGAAATCGCGGGCGCGATCCGTTTGGAGATACGGTGCGTCCGCTAATGTCGCCTGTGGACCTGGTATCGCTGCTTGCGGAAGTGGGTGCATGGGGAGTCAATTTGCACGACAACGACCTCGTGCCCATCGATGCTACTCCAGCCGAGCGAAGCAAAATCGTGTGCGACTTCAAGAAGGCCTGCAAGCAAAACGGCCTTGTCGTGCCCATGGCCACGGTTTCACTGTTCTTTCATCCTGTGTTTCGCGACGGCGCTTTCACTGCGAACGACCCTGAAGTCCGGGCCTACGCTCTGCAAAAGACAATGCGTGCAATGGACCTGGGAGCGGAACTTGGGGCAAAGATTTTCGTGTTGTGGGGCGGTCGTGAAGGAGTGGAGACAGACGCATGCCGCCGTCCAGATGAAGCCGTAAAGCGCTTGCGCGAGGCCATCAACTACCTGTGCGAGTACAACATTGACCGCGGATACGAATTCAAATTTGCGTTGGAAGCGAAACCCAACGAACCTCGTGGCGACATCTACATGGCGACAACGGGACACTATTTGGGTTTCATTCCCACCCTTGATCATCCTGAAATGGTTGGCGTCAACCCTGAGCTTGCGCATGAGCATATGGCAGGTTTGAACTTCACTCATGCCGTAGCCCAGGCTTGGGACGCCGGCAAACTTTTCCACATCGATCTCAACGACCAGGTGCCTGGACGATATGACCAGGATCTGCGATTTGGCTCAGCCAATTTAAAACCAGCATTCTGGCTGGTGAAGTTTCTGGAGGACGTCGGTTATCAAGGCTCGCGCCACTTTGACGCCCATGCCTATCGCACTGAGGACTATGAAGGGGTAAAAGATTTCGCGCGGGGCTGCATGCGGACCTACCTGATTCTGAAAGAAAAGGCAGCTCGCTGGAATGCCGATGTGGACATTCAATCGGTTCTCAAGGAGCTGTCTGCCAACGGCAATGGACTTCCCGAAACGAGCCGGTACACCAAGGCGGGTTCGACAGCCTTGCTGGCGCACGTTTTTGACAAAGATGCCATCACCAGGAAGCGCTTACCCTATGAACATCTGGACCAGCTCACCGTCGACCTTCTCGCCGGAGTGCGCTGAGGAGGGCCGTCGGACCTAAGGCTCAGTCTTGCACCACCAGATCTGCGCATGAATTTCCCGCTGTGTTCACTGCTGAGCTTCGTATTGCGTGGACTCCATTTCGGAGTTGCAGGAACACTGCTGATCGGAGCGTTGTGCTTCGAAAACTCATATGCCGAATCAACTCATGACGCATGGCTGGGGTATGTTCCGTTGGAAACGCGTCTGAAGACGCAATACGAATCGCTTCCTACAAGCATGGTCGTCCTCGGAGATTCAGTCCTTCTCAACTCTGCGCAGGGAGAACTCATTCGCGGCATCAAGGGAATGCTTGGAACAACATTGCGCCCGGAAAAGAATGTTGAGGGGCGAGCAATTCTCCTGGGAACACTGGCACAGCTCCATGCGGTCGCCCCCCGATTAACACCACCCGGGAATCTCAAAGCAGACGGTTTTTGGCTCGTTACTTCGAGAATCGATGGATTCGACTGCCTGATAGTAGCTTCCCCGACAGAACGAGGTGTTCTTTACGGCGTTTTTGCGTTTCTGAGCAGACTGGCACGCGGTCAGAGCGTAGCCTCGCTCAACATCACGCAACAACCTTACGTGGCAGTTCGATGGGTGGACCAGTGGGACAATCTGAACGGAACCATCGAACGCGGATACGCCGGCCCTTCGATCTTCTTTGTGAAGGGAAGCGTACGTTCTGATTTGACGCGTGCCGGTGAATACGCACGTTTGCTGGCCTCTATCGGAATCACGGGTTGCACGATCAATAACGTTAATTCCGATTCGCGAATACTTGACGACACCTTTCTTCCGCAGATCGTCCGCATCGCCGATGTTTTTCGCGCCTGGGGAGTGCAGCTGGGCCTCTCAGTCGACCTTAGCAGCCCGAAGACTCTGGGGAGGTTGGATAGTTTCGATCCGTTGGACTCCCGTGTTGTCGAATGGTGGAAGGCGCGGGTCGACAGGATCTACCAGCAGATCCCGGACTTCGGAGGCTTTGTAGTTAAGGCAGATTCGGAGGGCCGTCCAGGCCCATCTTCTTACGGACGCACTCCAGCGGATGCCGCCAACGTGATCGCTCGCGCCCTCAAGCCGCACAACGGGATTCTTTTCTACCGCGCGTTTGTCTACGACCATCATCTGGATTGGCGAAATCTCAAAAATGATCGGGCGCGAGCTGCCTACGACATCTTCCATCCGCTTGACGGGAAGTTTGACGACAACGTCATCGTGCAAATCAAATACGGTCCAATCGATTTTCAGGCTCGCGAACCGGTGTCGCCGCTTTTTGGCGGGTTGGAAAAAACAAACCTTGGCATCGAGTTGCAAATCACACAAGAGTACACAGGGCAGCAACGGCATTTGTGTTTTCTTCCGACTATGTGGAAGGAAGTCCTGGATTTCGACATGGGTGTAAACGGCGATAAAACCCCGGTTAAAGATCTGGTCGCCGGGAAAGTATTTGGGCCGACGGGCGCATTTGTTGGGGTGGCCAATGTCGGCATGGATGACTGGCTCGGACATCCTCTGGCGCTAGCCAATCTCTACGGTTTCGGGCGGCTGGCATGGGACCCCAGCCTGAGGGCAGAAACGATCGCCGAGGAGTGGACACGTCTTACATTCGGTAACGATCCGCTCGTTGTGAAGACGATCACTAAGATGCAGCTCGCATCCTGGCATGCCTATGAGAACTACACCGGGCCACTGGGCGCGCAAACGTTGACCGACATACTCGGCAGCCACTACGGGCCAGGAATCGAGTCGTCCGAAGGGAATGGCTGGGGACAGTGGCATCGAGCAGATCACCAAGGAATTGGCATGGACCGAACGGTCGCGACTGGAACCGGTTTTGCCGGCCAGTATCCGATGACGATCGCAAATTTGTACGAGTCGCTTACCACGACTCCGGATGAGCTACTGTTATTTTTTCATCACGTTCCATATACCTACCGGCTGCATTCGGGCAAGACGGTAATCCAGCATATTTATGATTCGCACTACGAAGGGGCAAAGCAGGCGGCCGATTTCGTACTGCAATGGAAGTCGCTTGAACATTACCTACCGGCTGACACGTATGCAGACGTGCTGACACGGCTTGAATACCAGGCTGGGCACGCGATTGTCTGGCGCGATGCGATCTCCGACTGGTTCTTTAATACCTCCGGAATTTCTGACGCAGAAGGACGGGTAGGGAACCATCCTGGCCGTATCGAGGCGGAAGCGATGCAGCTCAAGAATTACGCACCAATGAACGTGACTCCCTGGGAGGATGCGTCGCGTGGCAAGGGGATCGAATGCGTGGGGAACTCCGGGTGCGAAGCTTCATTCGTATTCAATGGCTCCGCTGGAGCGTATGAGATGGATGTGCAGTACTTTGATCAGAACAATGGGGAATCAAAGTATCGAATATTTGTCGGCAATCGTCAGGTCGACGAATGGACCGCCCACGATCACCTTCCGGCGAAGAAACCGGGAGGCGACTCATCTACTCGTCACAGAATTTACGGATTAACCCTGAGCCCGGGGGATCAGATTCGCATTGAAGGCATTCCGGACGGCGAAGAGCACGCGCCTCTCGATTATGTGGAGTTGTACGAGGCAACCAACTGAATTGATTAGTGCCGCCCGAGTCACAAACAGCGGAGAATAAATGTCAATCACATTAAGGCCGAAATTGTTTTTGTTGCTGGTCGTATTGGTTGTCTGCCATTTGGCTGGTGGTCAGACACGACCCACGAATTACGACGAATCAAAAGTTGGTTCCTACACTCTTCCTGACCCGTTGACATTTAGCAATGGCAAGCCTGTCCGTAACGCGCGCGACTGGAAACGCCGCAGAGCAGAACTTCTTGAGCTCTTTGCAAAGAATGTGTATGGCTACAGTCCCAAGCCACCCAAACGCCTAAATTTTGAAGTGTCTGAAACCAACAAGACAGCTCTAGGTGGAAAGGCGATCCGCAAGCAAGTAACCATTTATTTCTCCGACAAAAAGGATGGGCCGAAGGAGGTTATGCTCATCTACCTTCCGGCCGGCACGAAGAAGCCGGTTCCGATGATCCTTGCGCTGAATTTTTTCGGCAACCAGTCGGTGATCAACGATCCCGGGGTCAGGTTGCCGACAATCTGGGATTGGAAGACGCACGAAAAGCAACAGGCTACGGAGGAATCGCGGGGCCATGACAAGGAGTTCGAGGTCGAAAAGATCCTGGCTCGCGGATACGGCTTTGCGACCATCTACTACCAGAGCATCGATCGGGATTTCAAAGGCGGGTACGTTGAGGGCATTCGCCCGCTGTTTTTCAAATCGGAGCAGACCGAGCCTCGGCCAGACGACTGGGGAGCCATCGGAGCATGGGCCTACGGCTTAAGCCGAGGCATGGATTATCTGGAAAAAGATAAGGACGTTGATGCGAAACGCGTGGCAATCATGGGTCACTCGCGTCTGGGTAAAGCGGTGCTGTGGGCTGGCGCTTTGGATACGCGTTTCGCCATGGTGTTATCCAGTTGTTCGGGGGAGGGCGGCGCTTCGCTCGCACGGCGCGATTACGGCGAGACAGTTACCAACCTGATTGACGCATTTCCGTACTGGTTCAATGGCAACTTTCAGAAATATCGCGACCATACCGACCAACTTCCAGTCGACGCCCACGAATTGATTGCGCTGATCGCACCGCGCCCGGTCTACGTTACAGGCGCAGAAGACGACCGCTGGGCTGATCCAAAGGGAGAGTTTCTTGCCTGTGTCGCGGCCGGTCCCGTTTACCGTCTTCTGGGCGCGCAAGATCTTGGAACGAACGAGATGCCTGCTCTCAACCAACCGATCATGCACACCATTGGATATCACATCCGGACAGGAAAGCACGCCTTGACTGACTTCGATTGGGACCAGTTTATTGCCTTCGCCGACATGCATCTTCGCAATCAGCCTTGAACGACGGTCTAAATGCGACTCATTTCGCGACTACGTTCAAGGTAGTGTCGATCAGATCCTGGGAATTCCCTCCCACCATGATCTTAAAAGACCCTGGTTCCACGACCTTTTGCATTTCCCGGTTGAGGAATGACAATTCGTCAAAGCCGAGCGGGAGTTCGACTGTTTTGGTTTCTCCCGGAGCTAGCGCGATGCGACGGAAGCCACGCAACTCTTTCACCGGACGCGTGACTGTGCTGACCTCATCGCGAATGTAAAGCTGGACAACCTCTTCACCAGCAACTTTGCCAGTATTGGTCACGTCGACCGAAACCTTGGTTTCACCCTCGGGTCCGATCGAGGCCGGCGCGGTCCGGATATTTTGATATTTGAAAGATGAATAGCTCAGGCCCCAACCGAAAGGGAAGAGTGGCTGAGTTGTGCTGCCGAGATATTCACGTTTTGCAGTGGGTTTCTGATAGTAGTAATCGGGTAATTGGCCCACGGACCGCGGTACGGTGATCGGAAGTTTGCCGCCGGGATTGAAGTCGCCGAAAATCACGTCTGCCGCTGCCGTGCCGCCTTCCTGTCCCAGATACCAACCGTCGAGAATAGCCGGGACATTTTCTGCAATATAGTTGATCGAATTTGGTCGGCCGTGAATCAGGAACACAACCACCGGCTTTCCAGTGGCGAGGATTGCCTTCACCAGATCGTCCTGGTTGCCTAAAAGATCGAGATTGTCGCGATCACCGGGATGTTCCGGAGCCCATGCCTCGCGTGAGGTTTGTTCGTTTCCGCCAAGCACAAGAATTGCGATATCTGATTTCTGCGCGACTTTGACTGCATCCCGAATGCGCTGCGCGTTGAGCGCAGGATCGCCAAGCACGACCTTGTCGGCGTTCCAGTCGGGAAGGCTCTCGGTGATTTTGCAGCCGAGCGAATACAGAACTTCGGCGTTTGATCCAACTTTATTCTTAATTCCCTGAAGTATGCTTACCCCGCGGCCCGGATCGTTGCTATAGCCGCCCAAATGAAGCTCGGCGGCGTTCGGACCGACGACCGCGATGCGCTTGTATTTGGTTTTATCCAGAGGCAGAAGATTGCCCTGGTTCTTCAGCAAAATAATCGATTCGTGCGCCGCTTTGAGGGCTAATTGCTGGTGCTCCGGGCTGTTGGTGATCTTCTCTGCGTAAGCCGGGTCGACATATGGATCATCGAACAGTCCGGTCAGAAATTTTTCCCTCAACATGTGCTCAGCTGCACGATCCACGGTGGTTTCAGCGATGCGTCCCTGCTTCACTTGTTCGACGAGGTTGCGAAATGTGTCTGCGCCTGGGAGTTCGATATCGACGCCAGCATCCAACGCCATCTTTGCCGCGTCGTCATCGGTGGCCGCAACATGATGAAGCGTACGGAGGTCGGATATCGCGAAATAGTCGGACACCAGCACACCATCGAATCCCCACTCATGACGTAGAACGTCGGTCAGAAGGTGGTGATTGCTGTGAGAAGGGATCCCATCAATTTCGTTGTAGGACGCCATTACGCTCTGGGCGTGCGCCTCTTTTACGCCGGCTTCAAACGGCTTCAGGAAATATTCGCGAATGACTCTTTCGGAATAGTTGCCAGGGCCGACATTTGTGCCGCCTTCCGGCTGGCCATGAACCGCAAAATGCTTAAGGGTTGCGATCACGTGTGCCTTATCAATAGAAGGTCCAACCCCCTGGAAGCCTTCGACGGCAGCGACGCCAATTCGTGAAACCAGGTAAGGGTCTTCGCCGTAGGTTTCTTCAGTGCGTCCCCACCTTGGGTCTCGAGCCAGATCGACAACTGGGGTCAGGCACTGTTGGGCGCCGCGGGCACGAACTTCAGCGGCGGTCGCGGAGAAGATGTCCTGAACCAGTCCCGGGTCCCAACTGGAAGCCAGAGCAATCGGTTGCGGATAGGAAGTTCCTTTCGGGGCGGCATGACCGTGGAGGCATTCTTCGTGGAAGAGGATCGGGATTCCGAGGCGAGTATTTTCTTTCATCCACTTCTGCAGCGTGTTGGTGAACTCCGCCATCTCGCGAGGACTGCGATTTTCGCTAGGTCGCGACATTTCGCCTAGGCCCAATTTCAAAATAACGGCAGCACGATCAGGGAGAAAAACTCCTTTCTCGCCCACGAACATTGAACTTGGTTCTTGCCTCGAACTGGTGGGGTTCTGCCAGGTCCCTTGCAGCTGCGCGACTTTCTCTTCCAGGGTCATGCGGGAAACCAAGTCTGCGAGGCGTTGTTCCAGCGGCAAATCAGGATTGCGATACGGAAGGTTTTGGCACACAGCGATCGATGAGATGAGGAGGCAAAACGCAAGATTAAAAGTGATTCTTCGCCAATCAACCCGAATTGCCGCAAGCTGTCCCATTAGAATCTCCGTGGAGCGAATCTTCGCGGATGCAAAGCAAGTCACTATACCACCAACGTTAACGTACACGGACTAAGGTTTACGGGCATATCCAGCCATGCAATGACCGTCCTACATTTCCTTCAACGCCAATTTAATGACAGGCAGGAAGACTTATCTCTGCGCTGGTGGGATTTTTCCCTCTTCGACGGTGATGATCTGATCGACGTGCTTTACGTCGACCTGCTGTTTTAGTCCGCTCGGCCACTGAATCTCAATTTTGTCTATCTGACTTACAGAGCCGAGGCCGAAATGAGCACGCTGATCAGAACTCGAACCGTAACTTCCACCGCTGAATATATCAGCGCGCTGCCGGACTCCACCCGCGGTGAGAAAAATCTTTGCGCCCACGGCGTCGCGCGGGCTTTTCGGTCCGCCTACAAGTTTCAGCGTTAACCAATGGTTGCCGTTCTTAACCACGTTGCGAAGAAGCGAAGGTGTCGAATCAATATTATTGATGACCACATCCATGTGGCCGTCGTTGAAAAGATCTCCGAACGCGGCGCCCCTGCCGGTAATCACATCGGCAAGGCCGCTTCCGGTCGCAGGCGGAACCTCCTGAAACTTTACGCCATCAAGATTGCGAAACAACTGAGGTCGTTCAGCCCAGGTGGTGCCCCAGTCCTGCTTATCCACTTCCGGATAGACGTGTCCGTTGGCGATAAAAATGTCCAGCAAACCATCGTTGTCAAAATCGAGAAAGCCCGCGCCCCAGGCAAGAAACGGCACAGTCGCTTCGCCTAGCCCAGATCGATAAGTGACGTCCGAAAAATTGCCGCCTCCGTCATTCCGGTAGAGCGTTTTGTAATCATCCGAAAAAGTTGTCGTGAACAGATCGACTTTGCCATCGCGATTGTAGTCGCCCACGCCGATTGCCATCGAGGCCTGCTCACGCCCGTCCTCGCTCAGCGCAAATCCAGAAGCATAGCCTGTGTCTTCAAATGTACCGTTGTGCCGATTGCGGTAGAGATAGTTCGGAGTTGAATCGTTGGCGACAGCCAGGTCTACCCAGCCGTCATCGTCGACATCCACGAAAATCGCAGCAAGACCGTAGTAGCCATCTGGGTCGGACACTCCGGCTTTCACACTGACATCGGTAAACGTCCCGTCGCCATTGTTGTGAAATAAGTGATCGTGTTCACCCGGCAAGCCTCGTGGCCCACACATCACCACGATTCCCCGAAATTGACAGAAGTTCGGCGGAATCTTGCCTTGCCCCGCGATGGGAGGATGGTCGGCGTCGAACTTTACGTAACCCGGAACGAACAAATCGAGGAAACCATCATGGTCGTAGTCGCCCCACGTCGGCCCTGTGGACCAGCCTCCAAGCGTCACGCCGGCCTTCTCGGCGACGTCTGTAAAGGTGCCGTCGTGATTGTTGTGGTACAGCCGGTTCTTGCCGAAGTTGGCGACATAAATGTCGGGCCAGCCGTCATTATCGTAGTCACCGACCGCTACTCCAAAGCCCCATCGTTCATTTGCCACGCCCGCCTTTTCGGTGACGTCGGTAAAAGTGCCGTCGTGATTATTGTGGAAGAGCATAGCTCGAGGCGGCGGTTCACTGCCTTTAAACGCGGCGAGTGTTGATCCGTTCACGAGGTAGATATCGAGCCAACCATCGTTGTCGTAATCGAGCAACGCAACGCCTGACCCCGGAGTTTCAATGATCGATTCTTTTTTGGAAGTCCCAGAGCGGTGATGAAATTTATCGAGGCCGGCCTGTTTGGTGATGTCTTCGAATACGACGGGAGCATTGTCCATGAAGCCGCCGGCTGTGATCGGGCGAGACTGGGAATCTTTGACGGCGGCATGTGCGGCGCCGGTGGAAACACCGCCACCGGCGGGCGCCGGTGTTTTGGGGTTCGGTTCCTGCGAGTGGCCAGCTGTCGCGAAAAACAGAATCGATAGCATGGCCACCGAACGCAAGAGGGGGACGATCAGGGCATATCGAGCCGCCGATGACATAACGGTATTGTGAGCTACTCCGGCAGTCTTTGCTCGCCGTTGATTGCAAATTCCGCTTCAGTCTGGGAAGCCGCGGTTCCTGGTTGTCCACCTCCGACGCTTATGCGATAAGATCCCGCAGCGACAATCCTGTCCCCGTTGCTGTCGACTCCACTGAGGTCGCGGGCATCGAGCGTGAAATGGACATGATGAGTCTCGCCGCCCGCCAGGTTGATGCGCGTGGCTGCGCGGAGAGCATGTAGCGGAGCGCCAGGAACTTTCGGGAAACTCAAGTACAACTGCACTACTTCGTCGCCGCCCCGCTCGCTTGCATTTTTTACATCAACGTCCACGTTTAGAGGATCGCCTGCGTTTACTGTAGCCTCAGACAACTTCAGGTTGCTGTATTCGAACTTTGAATAGCTCAGCCCATAACCAAAGGGATACAACGGCTGGCCATCAAAGTAGCGGTACGTCCGGTTTTTCATTGAGTAATCTTCGAATGGCGGCAGCTGATCGACACTCTTGTAAAAGGTGACCGGCAAGCGGCCAGCTGGATTATTCAGTCCCGCCAGCGTTTGTGCGATCGCGGTTCCACCTTCTTCGCCCGCATACCAGGCGTCGATGATTGCGTTCGCGTTTTCATTTGCCCAATTCACGGAGAGAGCACTGCCGTTCATCAGAACAACAACCAATGGCTTGCCGCTGGTCTTCACGGCTTCCAAAAGATCTTCTTCCTGCTGCGGCAAGTCGAGGTTGGTACGGTCTCCGCCCTTGAATCCGGGCACCGCTACTTCCATCTCTTCGCCTTCGAGATTTGACGTGATTCCAACCACTGCAATCACGACATCTGCTTGTTTGGCTGCGGCCACAGCCTCAGCTTTCGGATCGGAAGTCAGACGCGTCCAGACGAGTTTTACACCACGCGCCCGCCCCTGAAAATATTCGATCTTAAGTTCGTGGCGCTGTCCTTTTTCCAAAGTTACTTCTGCGACTGCAGGCCTGGAGTCGTGGCTCTTGGGATCGTCAACAATCATTTTCCCATCGAGCCAAAGCCGGTCGAGACTACCGTCCAAGCCCAACCGGTAGGTACCAGACTCTGGCGGCGTGAGGAAGCCAGTCCAGCGCACCGAGTAGATTTTTGTTTTTGTGGTTGTGCCGGGAGCAAACTCGTAATTTACATCTTTTTCTACCCGGACTGACTCAGGCGAGCCTTTGAATTGTGGGTCCGAAAAATACTCAGCCTTGAGACCTGGTTTTCCGTCTGGTGTTGCAAGAGCCGAAGACGGCACGGGGACATCCTCGAGAAGAAAATTCGTCCCCGGTGAGTAGGAGATTTGGACTCCGGCGAACTGCTTGCGAATGCCGTCGAGCGCGGTTGTGGAGCGAGATGGTGTGCCGCTGTAATTGCCTTCCAGGACATGGAAGGATGAGGCGAGAGGCCCCACGACCGCTATTTTTCTGATCCCAGACCCAAGCGGCAACACACCGTCGTTCTTTAACAGCACCATCGACTCGCGTGCTGTTTTCAGCGCAAGCTGCCGGTGCGCGTCGCTATCGATTTCGGAATCTGGAATCTGCGCGTACTTTACTGCCTCGCTCGGATCGAACAATCCCAGCCGAAAACGCGCCGTGAAGAGACGCTTCAGTGTTACATCAACTTCCTTTTCAGTCAGGAACCCTTGTTTCACGGCATCCAGATACTTCACATAGTCCGCGTTGTCGACGGCCTTCTGCCCGAAGTCGGCGCAATCATTGTCGGTGCCGCGCTTTAGCGAAATCGCCGCCGCTTCCGCCATCGTGGGTGTGAAGTGATGGCCGCGGTAGATGTCAGCGACCGCATCGCAATCTGAAACTACGTAGCCGTCAAACTTCCAGGCGCCGCGCAGCATGTCCTCAAGCAGAAACGAATTCGCGCACGCAGGCTCACCATTTACCCGGTTGTATGCACACATCACCGAACCTGCTTTTCCCTCGGTAACAGCAGCCCGGAAAGCGGGCAGGTAGGTGTCTTCCATGTCATGCTTCGAAACGTCGACGTTCACCGAATGGCGCGAGGGCTCCGGGCCGCTATGAACCGCAAAGTGTTTCGGTGTCGAGATGACCTGAAAATATTTCGGGTCATCGCCTTGTAAACCGGTGACAAAAGCGACACCCATTCGACCTGTGAGAAACGGATCTTCCCCGTAGGTTTCCTGCCCACGCCCCCACCTCGGATCGCGAAAGATATTGATGTTGGGCGACCAGAAATCCAGGCCTTCATAAATGTCGCGCCTTCCCGCGTGGATCGCCTGGTTGTGCTTGGCTCTTGCCTCGCGTCCAATCGCTGTAGCCATTTCATGAATCAACGAAGGATCAAAGGTCGCGGCCAGGCCGATTGGTTCGGGAAACACCGTCGCCGTTCCTGCCCGGGCTACGCCGTGCAGAGCCTCACTCCACCAGTCATATTCAGGGACCTGCAGTCGCGGAATCGCTCGCGATTGGTTGGCCAGCTGCGATACCTTCTCCTCAAGTGTCATGCGGGAAATCAGATCGTCCACGCGAACGTTGATTGGCCTGGAAGGATCCATATACGGCATAGCAGTCGAAGAGGTGGTGGTTTGAGCCGCCGATTTAGGCGGTGTTGAACTCAGCGATACCACACAATACGAGGGCCAGAGCCCGGAGCCTTACAAGTTGCCTGGCGTGAGAACGCATCCGAAAAGTGCTCCTTGGAAACTCATTTTCCAAAACTTTAAGTCGACGCAAATTGCGTTGGAGTATAGCATCGTGAACGTACACGGATGGGATAAAATTGACTGTGCCGTTGGCGGCCTGTTCGCTGAAATAAAGCTCGCTGAAGTAAGATGATGGCGAATGGAAAGCACCAAGCTGGCCGTCGATCAAGTGAGGTTCACTGCGCGTGACTATCCCCGGTGACATGCGGATGAAGAAGGAAAGACGCGGCATCCATCTGATCGCGGAGTTGGCCAACGTTTCAATTGGAACGGTAGATCGCGCATTGCATGGACGCGGAGGCATCAAGGAAGCCACGCGGCATCGAATTTTGCAAGTAGCGCGACAGATTGGTTACACGCCAAACCTTGCGGCACGCGCGCTCTCTGTCGCGCGCGCCAGCGCATCTATCGGAGTGTGTGTTCCACGCGAGATCCATTTCTTCTACGACCAACTTTGGAGCGGAGTTCTCGACGAGTCGCGACGCGTAGCTCAACTCGGAATTAACTTTATTAATCGGCCGGTTCAGGTTCTGGGCGAACGCGATACAGAAGCGTTCAGGGAACTCGCTGAAAGCGGCGTCAACGGGATCGTTCTGACGGCAGGAAATCCAGAGGGGCTTAAGCCGCTGATTGATGACGCCGAGGAGAAGGGAGTTCGTGTGGTCTGCGTTTCCACCGATGCCCCGGAGAGCCGGCGATCGAGCATCGTGTGCGTGGAGCCGAGGCTCAACGGTTGTCTGGCGGGGGAATTGATGGGCAAGTTCGTTCCACCGGGCTCACAAGTAGCGGTGGTAGCGGGCATGTTGAATACGGAAGACCATCGCAAGAAAACCGATGGCTTTTCGGAAGCGTTCCCGCAGCATTGTGCCGGGGGACAAATTTTCACCGTAATTGAGGGCCATGAAGACGAGGACGAAAGTTTTCAAAAGACGTTCGAACTACTTCGACGCGCGCCAACCCTCGCCGGTCTTTACGTGAACACTGTGAACTGTCTCCCTGTATGCCGGGCGCTGGGCGCCCATGGGCTGGCGGGAAAAGTGAAGCTAATCACTACCGATCTTTTTGCGGAAATGGCTCCCTATTTTCACAAAGGCATTATTACGGCCTCGATCTATCAACAACCCCATCGCCAGGGCCAGATGGCTGTGCGGTTGATGGCCGATCACCTGACCAACAAATCCCCTTTCCCGCCGACAGTTCATTTGAGTCCAGGCGTAGTAATGTCATCGAACTTGAACTTGTTCCGTGAGATGAGATTGGCGGACGTCAGGTTCGATGACTCGCTACTCAGGGACCGTGCCGTCCTGTAATCCACTCGGGTACCGATTCCCAAACCTAATGTTTAGCGTCTTTTGGATGCCGGCGAACCATGTCATCAACCCCCTCCGACGCTCGCGGAAATCTGCCTGTCGGCCGGCCAAGCGGCGTGCAGATTCCGCGAAACACCCGTGGACTCAAAAAAAAATCTTGACAGTGATCTACGAATACAGGTACAAGCCTGACTGCAGCGTTAACGTTACCGGAGCCACGTTAGCTCGGGAAATCGCCTGGTAACCGCGAAGGGATGGAGACTATGAGGTCTTTTTCGTCTAGGTGTGCCGGAAGTCTAGCTTTTGCAGCGAAACACGCGCGGGTACGCCCGTTGTTGATTCTCTGCATGTTGATGGTTGGCCTGCCGTTTTACGCATACGGTCAAACTGCCACCATTGTCGGAACCGTTACCGATCCATCCGGATCTGTGGTCCCGAACGTAGCGATCACAGCCACCCACGTGGAAACTGGCCGAGTTCAGAGCGCCAAGGCCAATGAGTCCGGGCAATACTTGCTTCCCGATCTTGCGATCGGTCACTATAACCTCAAGGCCGAAGCCTCCGGTTTCAGCGTCAGCCAGAAAAATGACGTGGTTTTGAACGTTGGCGACCGCACTCGTATTGACTTCGATATGAAGGTGGGCGCGACCAGTGAGAATGTCACGGTCGAGGCCAATGCCATTCGAGTGCAATCCGAATCTGGCGAAGTCAGCGACGTTATTACCGGGCAGCAGGTCACGCAGCTCGCGACCAACGGACGCAGCATGTACACCCTGTCTGCGTTAACGCCTGGCGCTTCGAGCCTGCAAGGAGATTTCCAAACTCCGACCTCGGCTGGCGGCGATGCCAATGTGAGCTTTAACGGCTTGCGCGAAGGCCACAACATCTACTTGATCGACGGCGGCGAAGATGATGATCGCGGTGGTGGCGGCGGTTCCAGCGTCATGCCTTCGATCGACGCCATCGCCGAATTCCGGGCACTCACTTCCAACTACAGCGCCGAATACGGGCTCTCTTCTGCCGCGACTATCACTTCGGCGATCAGGTCCGGCGGTAAACAGTTCCATGCTGGCGCATGGTGGTTCGGACGTAACGATGCTCTGGATGCGCGTAACTACTTCAACCAGTCTCCCGCGCCAGTCGCTGAACTCCGTTTCAATACGTATGGCTTTAACGCCAGCGGCCAGGTTCCACTGTGGAAGAGCCATCCCACATTCTTCTTTTACAACATGGAATGGCGCAGCCTGATTGCGGGCCAGACCCTCAACCGGACGGTTCCCTTGCCGAGTACCTACGGCGGAAATTTTGCCGCAAGCACCCTAACCCCGCACACCCCCTGCGCAAGTCAGCTTTCGGCCAATTTGGCCGCTCAATTCACCGCCGCTGGTCAGACACTCAGTACCTGCGACGCCAGCGGTGCAGTCACCACAGCTGTTCCGTTTACGGGCAATGCGATTCCGGCAAGCCTGCTTGATCCCAACGCGCAGGCGCTTCTTAACGCCGGCATCTTCCCCGCTCCCACCAACGGCGCGCAGTTCCAGGGCGGCAACAATTCGCCGACGAACGTGCGTGAAGAAATTGCTCGCGTGGATCACCAGTTCACCGATAAGTTCTCAATCTTCGGACACTGGATTTCAGAACAGGTATCGCAGGGTTACGGAACGACGCAGTGGAGCGGCGACAACGTCCCGACAGTTGGCAACACTTTCGGCAACCCATCGTACAGCGCTGTAATTCACACAACCTATGCCATCAGCCCGAGGCTTCTGAACGAAGCTTCGTTCAACTACAACGGTAATCGCATCAACATTATTCCGAACGGTTTGGTCGCTGCACCTTCAGATTTCAACTTTAACCGGGTGTTTTCGGGGCCAAACGCTCTGAGCCGTATTCCCACGATCAATCTGAGCCAGGCGACAGGGGCTCAATACAGTTCCAACTGGACGCCTTGGGTTAACGTCGCGGACGATTACCAGTTCCGGGATGATGTTTCGTGGACCAAGGGAGCGCATCAATTTAAATTTGGCGGAAGTTGGGCGCTTTATAAAAAGGTCCAGGACCTGTTCGCCAGCACTCAGGGCAACTTTGGTTTCAACGGTTTCTACACGGGAAATGACTTTTCCGACTTCCTTCTGGGCTACGCTAACTCGTATTCAGAGGACGCGGTAAAGGACAATGGGCACTGGAACAACGTCTCCTACGCGTTCTATTTCCAGGACAACTGGCGCGTAAACAACCGCCTGACCCTGAATCTAGGACTACGCTGGGATGGCGTTCCGCACACCTATGAAGCCAACCACCGCACCTCGAATTTCTATCCCAACCTGTATGATCCAGCGCTTGCTGCCACCTTCAATCCGGATGGAACCATTAGCGGTCCTTCTGCCGCTCTAGGCACCAGCCCCAACCCAATCCTGGCTGGCGTCCAGTTCTATCTGAATGGTATCGGCGTAGACGGACTGAACGGCATTCCAAAAGGTCTCGTGGACAACCACTGGGGTGCTTTCGGCCCGCGCGTGGGATTTGCCTACGACCTGACGGGAGCTGGCAAAACCGTACTTCGTGGCGGATTCGGCACGATGTACGAACGCATCCAGGGCAACGATATGTACAACGCTGGAACGAACGTTCCGTTCAGTGCCAGCGCAGGCTTCAGCAACGTTCTGTTGTCGAATCCGAAAACAAACGTGCAATCCGGACAGACACTCTCGGTGCCGATCGTGGCCTCGAGTCTTACCGGTATCGCGAGCAACAATTACAACTTGCCGGTTAGTTACCAGTACAGCTTTGGAGTGCAACAAGCATTCGGAGCAAACTCCATTCTGTCGGTCGCTTACGTAGGAAACCAGAACCGGCACCAGAATGACTGGCGCGAGATCAATCTTCCTGCGCAAAGTGCTCTTCCAGGGCTGGTCGCAAGCGGCGGCGCGGGCTACAACCAGGCAGTTCCATTCCTTGGTTTCCGCTCCCTCAGATTGGCCCAGAATGAAGCGAACTCGCATTACAACTCGCTTCAGGTCGAACTGCATGCGCGGGTCAGACACGATCTGACATTGCAAACCGCTTATACATACGCGAAGGCCATCGATCCAACGGTAGGCGGAGGTAACAGCTTTGACCTCGACAACGTCTCCAACCCATACGTGGGGTGGAAGTTTGACAATGGACCGTCGATCTTCGACCGCACCCACGTCGCCTTTGTCAACTTCATCTATGATCTCCCGATTTTCAGGAATGCCTCGAACGGATTCCTGAAGTCCACTCTCGGTGGATGGCAGGTTTCGGGGATCGTCAGCATGCAATCAGGAGCGCCGATCAACATCACTTACGGTGGCAACAGCGTCACCAGTATTATTCCCAACCTGTCGGGTGGGAATTCCGGTGTGCGGCCCAACCTGACCGGACCGATCAAATACACCAAGCAGTATGTCCAACAATCGGATGGAACCTTTGCGTATCAATGGTTCGATCCGTCATCCTTTACCGCTCCGGCAGCTGGAACCTGGGGCAATCTCGGGCATGACGCACTACGCGGTCCTGGCCGGGACAACTGGAACCTGTCATTGTTCAAGAGCTTCGTCTTGAGTGAAAGCCGCGGCAGCCGTCTTGAACTGCGTGCAGAGAGCTTCAACACCTGGAATCACACGCAATTCAAAGGTGACGTCCAGAACGGTGGTATCAGCACCTCTCTGGGTTCCGGCAACTTCGGCATTGTCACCAATGCTTACGATCCGAGAGTCTTCCAGCTCGGTGTAAAGCTGTTTTACTAGGCCGCTTTCAGAGGGTCATGTTAGACCGCTCACCCAACCACCCCGGGTGAGCGGTTTTTTTTTGCCACTCGCTCAGTTTGTACAGGCGCGGAATGCGGCCAAAGTAAGACGGGCTTGGACAGGGAACTGCGAGGTTGCCCCGTCAAACGAGACTGGCTATTCTGGATCGTCGGATGAAGCAAAATGCAAATTGTCTTCATGAAAAGTTCGACGTATGTTCTCGTTTTGGCGGCGTTGTGCTTTTCGGCCTTTTCCAGCGCTCAGACGGCAACTCCGGCCCAGGCAATGGCCCTGGAGCAACAGGGAAGGCTGCCGGAGGCCATACAGGCGTGGCAAGCCGTTATAGTACGCAATCCTCGGGACGCGAGGGCGTTCGCCAGCCTTGGCGTAGTTTTGGCCAGAGAGACGCAATACAAGGAAGCAGCGGCTGCCTACAGGAGGGCAATCGCGCTTAATCCCAGGCTTCCGGGTATTCAGTTAAATCTGGGGTTGGCGGAATATAAGCAAGGAAACCTTCAGGCAGCCATCCCCCCGCTAAAATCAGCGTTGCGGCAAACGCCGCAGAACATGCAGGCACGGATCTTGCTCGGGTTAAGCTTTTACGGGGCAAATCGATTCGCGGAAGCTGTGAAGTATCTTGAACCGGCTGTGAGAGCGGACCCTGGAAATACAGAACTCCACCAGGTCCTGGCCCAGAGCTGTCTGGGGGCGAAGCAATATTCCTGTGCTCAGCAACAATTCGAACAGATTTTGAAACTGAATCCGGATTCGGCGGCTGCCCACATGTTGTTGGGCCAGGCCCTGGATGGTATGCAACGAACGCCCGAGGCGATTGCTGAATTTGAGGTGGCGGCCAAAATGGCTCCGCAGGAACCCAGCGTCCATTTCGGTTTGGGATACCTGCAATGGAAGATGCGGCGATACGACGAGGCAAAGATCGAATTCGAACGCGAGCTGGCTAACGACCCGAACCACGCCCAGGCGCTGGCTTACCTCGGCGATATAGAGATGAAGAAGGACAATCCCGAGGGTGCTTTGGATTTACTCCGCAAGGCGGTACAGATAAGAGACGATCTGCGTATTGCCTACCTGGACATGGGTGTGATCCTGGCGCAGCAAAATCGTCACCAGGAGGCGATCGCAGCTTTCAAACGTGCGGAGAGCCTCGATCCCTCGCAACCCGACGCCCACCTTCGTCTGGGACGCTTATATAAGGCGGCAGGTGACGATCTCGCGGCGCAAAAAGAGTTCTCCAAGCTTCGTGAGCTTCATCAGAAAGCGGATGATGACATCGCTTCCAAGATGTCGGGTTCTGCAGCACATACGCCTCCCGTCGCAGCCGTAGAATTTGTGAAGCCTCCTCAAGACTGTTTTTTCCGGTCAACTTCAATTCAGCATTTGGTGTCAGATTGATCTGGTATCCAGGTGCAAGAAAGATAAGTCCATGCGTTAACGTCAAGCACACGAGTCACTTAGCAGACGCCTCAAAAAAACATACTGAATTTGTCGATCTTGCGATCTGTGGTTCGACGTCTAAGCAGAGAGCGAGGATTTCAGCCGGTAAAGCCCGTTCGGAATCCAGCTCCAATCCGAAAATAGAGGAGATAGCGTAATGAAATTCATGGTGATTGTTAAGGCTAGCAAAGAGTCCGAAGCCGGCGTCATGCCCAGCCGGGAAATTTTAACCGCGATGGGAAAGTACAACGAAGAGCTGGTGAAAGCCGGAGTGATGCTCGCGGGGGAGGGCCTTCACCCTACTTCGAAGGGCAAACGCGTCAAGTTCTCTGGCGGAAAGCACACTGTGACTGACGGGCCGTTCACTGAGACCAAAGAACTGATCGCCGGTTTCTGGCTGTGGCAGGTAAGGTCGATGGAGGAGGCAGTCGAGTGGCTCAAGCGCGCCCCCTTCGACGGCGGGACTGAAATAGAGCTCCGCCAGATCTTCGAGGCGGAGGACTTCGGTGCCGAACTCACACCTGAACTCAGAGAGCGGGAAGAGCGGCTTCGCAAACAGGTCGCCGCAAGAAAATAGCGGCTGTCCTCGACCTGGCCGTTCTTCGTGGAATGGCCAGGGAGGGGATTGCATCAGGAAGACCGGCACAGCGTCGGCTTTCCGGTTTAGAGGAGTGAAGAGAAAACATCATGCAGTCGCAAATTCAAAGTGCCCCCGTATCAAAGAAGAGGTTATGGGCCGGACGTATCATCAGTGCGATTCCAGTCTTGTTGCTGCTCTTCAGCGGAGTCATGAAACTGATGAAGCCTCCGTCCGTCACACAGGGATTTGCCAATTACGGTTATCCAGAAAACCTGATTGCCCTGATCGCACTTCTCGAGTTGGGCTGCACTATTGTCTATGCGATTCCGCGCACGTCTTTTCTTGGGGCGATTTTGCTTGCCGGGTACCTTGGCGGTGCAACCGCGAGCAATGTTCGTGTAGGAAACCCGTCGTACATTGTGACAATTAGCCTTGGCGTGCTCGTCTGGGTTGGCCTCTACCTGCGCGATGACCGGCTGCGTGCCCTTGTTCGCTGGCGAACGTAGATCCGCTATCCAGTTCTGATGCGGCTACGATGAAGAACCAGTGGAAGGTAGTCTTTTCCCACCAGCGTCCTCCGCGGCCAATTGCGCGAAGGCTGACCAGTCCAACTTCTCGCCGCCCTTGGCCAGCAAGGTAAGAAACGGTTGTAAATCAACTTGCCAATGGCAGAGGTACGCGCAGAGTTTCTGCTGCAGCAAGCGCCAGTCGGTTGTCTTTAAATCCCAGTGGCGCGGCGAACCCCGCCGGCTCGAACTTCTTGTCGGCGATCAGCCCGCCATAAGTCTTATAAACCGGCGCGTTGAATAGGGTGGAAGTCAGGAAATCGATATATTGATGTTGATCCAGTCCTGCTTTTCCCACGAGCGCCATCGCTTCTCCCAGCGCCTCGATCACCGATGAGATCAGAAAATTACCGCTGATCTTTACCAGATTGGCATCGGAGGGTTTTTCGCCGAAGTTGAAAGTCTTTTGCCCAATAGCGTCAAATAGTGGCCTGCATTCTTCCACCGCATTCGGAGCGCCGGCAACAGCAACGAACAGCTTGGCTGAAGCCGCAGCCTCGGGCCGGCCAAATACCGGAGCCGAGACAAAACGCTGGCCGGTTGCGGCGTGTGCCGCCGCAAGCTTTTCCGACAGTGCGACGCTGATTGTGCTCGAGGAAATGTGAATTGCATCTTTTCTTAGATTTCCCAGAATTCCTTGGCCGATAGTCTTGTTGCCGCCCCGTGGAGGCCCAACCGTATCCGCGTCACCGAAAACGACCGATTTCAACGGCGCTGTCGTCCGCCAGCATCGTAATCACCGCGTCGCCTTGGCAGGCGTCGGCCACACTTTCCGCGAAGCGGGCTCCCTGCGCGACAAGCGCTTGCGCTTTGCTGGCGTCCGGTTATAAACGGTAACCGCGTGTCCGCCTTTGATCAGGCATGCGGCCATGCCCGAACCCATATTTCCTAATCCAATCAATCCGACATTCATTTTTACCTCGTCATATTGCTTTGGAAGTTGGACGCATCCGGAAGGCAAAAGATCCAAGAGTATTACACGATCGCCCAGTAGTATGCGGCGACCCCAAAAAGCATAGTTCGCCGACTCACTTTTTTGGCTTCGGTAAAACCGGCATTTTTCATAAAACCAAGAATCGCCCCATCTGCATTGCCCTCATCTCGCCGTCGGGGTGCACCAGGCGGGCGATGAAGCCTTGTGATCCATCCTTGGGACTTTCGAAATCCAGCATATGAAACTCTCCATCATCTTTGAGGACCCGCCGGACTTCGTCCAGCATTGTTCGTTTGTCGTCCGCAGAGAGATGGTGGAACATGAAAGATGAGAACACCCGGTGGAAGGAAGCGTCGGGATACGGGAGGCTGCCGGCAAAACCCTCGTCAAACAGAATGGAAACCGCCGCGCGCACCGCCTTTTCTTTGGCTCTGGCGAGAGCCTTTGCGTCGGGATCAAGTCCAAACACGTCGATGAGCGGTCGGCGCCTCTTAATCTGCACCGCCAGCGTGCCCGTGCCGCAGCCAATCTCGAGAACTCGCTGATCGGGCCGCAGCGCCGCTTGTTCCAGCAGTGCCCGCCTGGCTGCATCGCCGCCGAAAACCTTCACGATCGGATCGTAGAGTGGCAATAACCAGTCGTGTCCGGCCGCTGGGAGATAGGTTTTGGGGGAAGGCATCATCACAATTTAGGACCCGTAGTTCGCAACACAACTAGATATCGTATTGGATGATGCCCATGCGCCACTAGATGGCTAACTGGGGTACCTGCCGTCCCGAGTCACCGCTCGGGTGCGCAGCAACGTTCTCAGACTCTCAAATATTTTTCAGAAATTGGGGCTTCGGTTGTCCATTTTGCCGTCTCTCATTCGACATATATGTAGAAGCAAGAGATGGAGGCGCAACATGGCAAAACAGCACAAATCCTATGGAAACCTCATATCGATCATGGGGGGAATTCTTGTTGCGCTCGGTCTCCATATCCTCCTTGGTCATTTGAGCCTGGAGGCAGCACAATTGAGGCATCTGCTCGGAATTCCGGTGGAGAAACTCTCGGACTACTGCCCTCAGTTCTTGCGGCGTCTCAAGCTGCGCAATCTTACGGCCTTGATCGTCCAGGTTTCCTCGAAGGCCTCTTCGAATTGTTAATATCATTGTGGCCGCTGTTCATCGTGATCGCCGGAACGGCTTTGTTGCGGGACTTTTTCACCGACAATGGGAAAGCACGGACAGTGGCAAACAAATATTTTCAGGAAAAGAATAATGGATGTCGATTTCGTTGTCCTTCGTTCGACGTATGAGTAGAGCCGGGAAGGCGGGCTGGTGACAGTCCGGAGACCCAGATCCCAAAACCAAGATTGATAAGGAGATCTAAAAATGAAATTCATGATGATCGTCAAACATCCCGAGAAACAGGGCCCTCCGCCTAAGGAGCTTATGGACGCTATCGCAATCCTTGCGCAAGACGCGGCCAAGGAGGGCACGATGATCGGAAATGGCGGCCTTGCGCCAACCGCCCTGGGAGCCAGTGTCCGGATCGCTGGCGGGAAATTGACTGTTACCGACGGGCCCTTTACCGAGGCCAAAGAAGTCGTGGGCGGCTATGCCCAGTTCGAATTGAAATCCAAGGAAGAAGCGGTCAAATCAGCCGTCCAATTCATGGAACTTCACAAGAAATACTGGCCGGGGTGGGAAGGGGAGACCGAGGTTCGACAGATGTACGGGCCGGACGAATACCCTCACTAGGCGTGACAGCGATTCGCGCGGCGGGCGGGAGCAGTCAAATAACGGCACAGCCGCGAGCCCGCGGCTTGGCTCAGATTTCGACATGGTCTCCCGTTCCGCTTGCGCCCTCCGAATGCCCTAACTTGCGCGGACGGATCAAAAATGGTGTGATCGGTAACGGTGAGCTTCAACCGATACACATCGCGCAATTGACGCAGTCTGGCGGATCGAGTCGCCACGGCTCATCGCCGGGCTGGCACGGATCGTTCGCGACATTGGCGTCGCCGAAGACCTGGCGCAGGACGCGCTCGTTGCCGCCTTGAGCAGTGGCCGCAGTCGGGAGTCCCGGACAATCCAGGCGCGTGGCTCATGGCTACCGCCAAACACCGGGCGATCGATTTTTTCCGCCGTAATACGCGACTCGAACGCAAGCATGAGGAACTGGGTCGCGAACTCGACGCCCGCCAGTTGAGTACAGGCAAGGTCCAGATGGAAGATCTCGAGGCTGCTCTCGATGATGATGTTGGCGACGACCTGCTGAGACTTGTATTTATCTCCTGTCATCCTGTCCTATCGACGGAAGCGCGGGTTGCACTCACTCTCCGGTTGCTCGGCGGACTGACGACCGACGAGATTGCCCGGGCATTCCTCGTTCCGGAACCAACGATCGCTCAGCGTATTGTTCGTGCCAAACGGACTCTTTCGGAAAAGCGTGTTCCGTTCGAAGTGCCGCGCGGGACCGAACTTGCAACGCGTCTGTCATCGGTGCTCGAGGTCATCTATCTCGTTTTCAATGAGGGCTATTCGGCCACTGGTGGAGAAGACTGGATGCGCCCCGCGCTTTGCGAAGATGCGTTGCGACTCGGGCGCATCCTGGCCGAACTAGCTCCCAAGGAGCCAGAGGTCCATGGCTTGGTCGCGCTGATGGAAATCCAGGCCTCGCGCTCAAAAGCGCGCGTAGGCCCCTCAGGAGAGCCCATCCTTCTGATGGACCAAAACCGCGCCCGCTGGGATCAACTGTTAATCCACCGCGGGCTGGCGGCGCTTGATCGAGCTGAAAGAGTTCGTGGTGTACCCCGTGGCCCTTACACGATCCAGGCGGGAATCGCCGCCTGTCATGCTCGAGCGCGTGTCCCGGAAGAAACCGATTGGCCACGCATTGTAGTGCTTTACGAGGCGCTGGCCCAGGTTGCACCTTCACCTGTCGTGGAGTTGAACCGCGCGGTGGCCGTTGGCATGGCGTCTGGTCCCGCAACGGCGCTGGGATTGGTCGATACCTTGTGGATGAGAGGGCATTGGCGAACTATCATCTGCTGCCCAGCGTGCGGGGCGACCTTCTGATCAAGCTTGGACGCTTTGAAGAGGCGCGGGTTGATCTTGAACGTGCGGCCTCGCTTACACGCAATGCTCGCGAACGAGAGTTGTTGCTGGAGCCGGGCAAGAGTGTGCGCGGCAAAGTTACAGAGTTCCGAGGAATCTGGTCCGTCCGAAACTCATCGAACTTCTAGCCGCCGGCGATCGCACCTAAAACAATAAGTGGCTCCGCACCTGAGGCAACTGCGTCCGGTAACGGAATATCTGGCGATTGGTGTGAAAGATCCTCTTCGCAAGCGAAGAAGCGCAAAAATGGACGTCGCTGTTGTGTGACGTGGTCGCGGATTGTACCTCGAAGCATAGGGTAGCGAGCCTCGAGTGCATCAAGGACAGAGCGCAGAGAGACATTGCCCGCGACCTCGAGTTCGACATCGCCGGAAACCTGAGCAAGATTCCGGAGATGAGGCGGAAGAATGACGCGAATCATATCGTTCTCTTCATGCCCAGGAACTTAACATGCAATTGAACTGATGGTTTTGAGCCCGGCGCGAACGATGAACCGTTTGCCCCTATTAACGCGCCGATTCGTCTGATCCCAAAATCCAGCTTCTACGATCCCAGCGTTTGTACTTCCACCGAGAGCACGGCTGGCAAATCGCGAACAATGGGTGCCCAGTTATCTCCGGCATTGGAGGAAACGTAAACCTGTCCACCGGTAGTGCCGAAATACACGCCACACTTGTCGAGAGAGTCAACGGCCATCGCGTCGCGCAACACGTTAACATAGCAATCTTTTTGCGGTAGCCCTTTGGTCAGCGGTTCCCACTCATTCCCTCCAGCCCGACTCCGATAGACACGCAACTTTCCCTCGTGCACGTAATGTTCCGAATCACTCTTGATAGGGACAACATAAATGGTCTCGGGCTCGTGGGCATGAACGTCAATAACAAACCCGAAATCAGTGGGCAAATTTCCACTCACTTCCTTCCACGAATCTCCGGCATTGTCGCTGCGCATCACATCCCAGTGCTTCTGCATGAACAGGACGCCGGGACGCGACGGATGCATTGCGACATGGTGCACACAGTGACCGACTTCCGCATCCTGGTCCGGAATGTATTGCGATCTAAGGCCGCGATTGATCGGCGTCCAGGTCGCGCCAGCATCTTCGGTACGAAACGCGCCCGCCGCCGAAATCGCAATGTACATCCGCTGGGGATTGCTGGGGTCGAGAATAATGGTGTGCAAGCACATCCCACCTGCGCCCGGCTGCCACTTCGGGCCGGTACCATGGCCCCGCAGCCCCGGCAGCTCCTGCCAGTTTTGAGCGCCATCAGTCGAGCGAAAAATAGCGGCGTCTTCAACGCCTGCATAAACGGTATTTGGATCTGTGAGTGACGGCTCAAGGTGCCACACTCGTTTGAATTCCCACGGATGTTGCGTGCCGTCATACCACTGATGCGTGGTTAGTGCCTTGCCAGTCTCGGGAGACGCGTCGTAAACAAACTTGTTGCTTTCACTTTTCGGCGGGCCGTCCGGTGCCACGCCTGGTTGACCAACAGGCATTCCGGGTTGATGCCAGGTCTTACCGCCGTCGTCCGAGCACTGGATCAATTGCCCGAACCAGCCACTCGACTGCGATGCGTAGATCCGGTTCGGATCAGCGGGCGATCCTTTGATATGGTAAATTTCCCACCCCGCAAAATGCGGTCCGCTGACGTCCCATTTCTCGCGCTTGCCGTCCGACGTAAGGATAAATGCGCCTTTGCGTGTGCCAACCAAAACTCGAACACTGCTCATCGGAAGCTCCTCTCGTCAATTATGAGTTGGTATGTATTTTCGTGAACCGTCGGCTACTTTCGCAATGGGATTAATGCCCGAAGTCGGTCATCGCGTAAGAAAAGTCCGACCCAGGCCAGCATGCCCAGGCCAACAGGAAGCAGGAACCATGGGTTCTGGACCCGTACCTGGGTGGCGGTTGCACCACCAAAATAGCCCGTCAGCAAGATGGCGCCAAGAATCGACGTTTGAGGAATAGCGTAGAGAACAACACAAACAAGGCAAACCGCGCCGAGAGGAAAAACAAGACTGGCCGGGTATCCGAGTCGGGTGGTTCCCTCAATTGCGGGAGGCAACTTCATCGCCTTGATTGCGCCGTCCAAAAACGTGAGCGCCACCAGCAGGGCGCTGATCACGCGCCCGATCCAGAGGCTTGTTGTCGAAACCGGAATCTTAACATTGGAGTGCATGGAATCTCTCCGAATGTGCTGATTAACCTGAAGCAGGTTATCCAGCTTTCTCGCAATTTACCATCCACGGTATGCCGAAGCGGTCGACCAGCATCCCGAACCGTGTAGCCCAAAATGTTTCCGCGATTGGCATTGTTACCTTACCCTCTTCCGCCAAGGCATGGAATATCCGCTCCGCCTGCTTTGCGTCGCTCACTCCAATGTTCACGGAAAAGCCTTGCGGTGTGTGAAAGTGCCCCGGAGGGGCGTCGGAAGCCATCAGGACCTGGTCGCCTACAACCATCCGGGCGTGCAGGATCTTGCTCCGCCACTCGGCGGGGACGTGGTCCGCCGCGGGCGAACCTTCATGGGGAAGCATAGCCTCGATTTTGCCGCCCAGACATTGCTCATAGAATTTGAAAGCTTCCTCGCATTGACCTTTGAAGAAAAGATAAGAATTTAATTGCATGTCGACTCCCGTCGTGTTCAAAGATTGAGAAAAATGATTTCGTGTGCGATTATGAATAAATAACTTGCTAAATGCAAGTGATAGTTCGTCGTAAATATGGCCGCAAAGAACGGTGTTGAACGCCGGTCGGGATGCCCATTGAACGCTTCAGTGGAAATGCTGGGCGATCGCTGGTCATTGTTGATCATTCGCGACATGATGCTGCGCGGATCGAAAACATACAAAGAATTCCTCGCATGTGATGAACGAATCGCGACAAACATATTGGCTGATCGCCTGCGCAGATTGGTCGCCTACGGAATCATCGCTACCAGGCCGGATCAGTCCGATGGACGAAAGATAATTTATTTATTAACGCCCAAGGGAATAGATCTCGCGCCCGTCCTTACGGAGATGGTCCTATGGGCGTCCGCCCATGAAGACACGGGCAATCAAGCTCTGGTTCGGCTCATGCAGAAGGACAGAAAGCATTTTTTGGCAGCGATACGGCAACGCTGGGAAGAAGGCATTCGCTGACAAGGAACATACGGCCCATGAGAAAATATAGTGGGTATTGTCCGAAAGTTGGCCTGTATCGCCTCAAAGCGAAGGGCCGATGACGAGAAATTTGGAGTCATAATCCGCTGAGGTAAAACTGAATGTGCAGAAACATTAAAACGCTTTTCAACTTCGATCCGCCAGTCACTGACGAGGAAGTTAGAGCTGCTTCGCTTCAATTTGTACGGAAAATTACGGGATTCAATAAGCCATCCAAAGCCAATGAAGATTCGTTCCAGGCTGCTGTGGGGGAAATCGCCGGTATTTCGATCCAGCTTCTTCGTTCGCTCGAAACTACAGCGCCACCAAAAAATCGGGAAGAAGAAGCTGCTAAAGCCAAGGCGCGTGCTGCCGAGAGATATGGTGTTTAAGCTGGCAAGCATTGTCGGCTCCTAAAGTGGTGGGATCATTCGAATGCTTTCCGGAAGCGCTCCATTTGTTGTTTCAGGTCAGCGACCTCTCGTCGAAGTTCCTGAACTTCACCTTCCAGCCGGGCGAAACCCTCATTCTCCCCTGAATAATCTGAACTCGCGGAAGAAGACATGCGAGGTGTGGCGAACTCTTGCACGTCTCCAGATAGGAGATGCGCGTAACGCGCTTCTTTGGTGCCTGGTTGTCGAGGCAACACTCGAACGATCGGCGGCTCCCGCTGCATCAGGCGCTGCAAGGTCGACTGTACTTCGTCGAGCGCCTCAAATCGGTGCATACGTTCGGCGCGTCCACGGAGCTCACCCGGGGTTTGCGGACCACGCAGCAACAGCACGCAAACGATAGCGGTTTCACCACGGTTGAAGTTAAACACCTCTTGCAAACGATGCTCATACTTGGTCACGCGGCTATCAGCGCCCCCCGCCGGGCCTGCAAGGTTTTGACCATGCAAGGCGTCGATCGCCTCCCGGACTGCAGCTTCATCCAGATTCATTACGGGCTCGCGGTTATTCTTCTGGTTGCACGCATTGACCAGCGCATTCAGGGAGAGCGGATAGTAATCCGGAGTCGTAATGTCTTTCTCGATGAGCGCGCCCAGAACGCGAGCTTCTACTTCAGTCAGTGGTTTCACGGTCAAATTGTACAGAACAATCCGGTGCGCTCGATTGAGTCCTACAGATCGATTACCTGGATTGAAAAAGCAGGGGCACGAAGTTCGTCAGATTGTCGCGCCAGACCATCCAGGCATGCATCCCCGGGGTTTGAATCGGAGTGGGCTGAAGGCCTTTCTCCTTTAACCATGCGATAAATTTCTGGTTAGCGGGGAAGAGACCATCTTCCGTTCCGCAGGCAATCCAAAGCAATCGCAGGTTGCTGGTGATTTCCGAGCCCGAGGAGGCCGTGATTGCGGGAAAGGACGGACCATAATCTCCTTGTCCCAGACCTCCTGCGCTAAAGGCGCCGATGTAGGCAAAGTCCTTGCTGTGATTGAGTCCGACCAGCAGACTCTCCGCTCCTCCCATCGATAAGCCCGCAACTGCGTGGTCTTCGTATTTATCGGAGATTGGATACTCCTTCTTCACCAAAGGCATGATCTCTTGAAAGAGCACGTCTGAAAATTTTGCGAAGTTTCGCTTCACCAATTCGGGTTCTCGCCATGCACTCCACCCGTGCTTGATCATGTCCATATCTCCATAACCGAGGGGCATGACTAGGATCATCGCCTTGGCCTTGGACTGGGCGATCAAATTGTCCAGAATGACGTTGGCCTTTCCCATACTCGTCCACGCGGTGGGATCGTCGCTGTACCCATGAAGCAGATAGAGCACTGGATATTTCCTTCTTGGCTCGAAGTTGGGTGGGGTGTACACGTAATACTCGCTGTTCAGGTCGACGATGTTTGAATGGTAGTAATGGTGATGAAGTGTTCCGTGGGGAACGTCCGCCGGTTCCCAGGCCATTGGCGGGTGACCGGGTACGAGGAAAACATTCTGGGTACTGAAGAAGCTGGGTTTGATTGTCACATTATGCTGATCAAGGACCGACGTGCCCTCGACATCAAACGTGTAACTGTAATATTGCGGGGCGAGTCCGGGCACGGACACATTCCATACGCCGTCCGCCCCTTTCGTCATGGGAAAAGGTTGCGCCGCGCCCTCTAGATGGAGTTCTACTTTTGCGGCGCTCGGCATTGCCAAACTGAACCGGACCGTTCCATCGGGCTGGAGTTCTGGAGTCTTGGGAGGTGCGGGCGCGAGCGGTACTGGAGCTTCGGGGCGGTCGGGTTTTGCACTTAGCTGCGCATTTGCCACAAAGGATTCCGCGAAGAAGCAGGCCATTATCATTACCGTCAACAAATAGAAGATGGATCGCAAAATCAGATAAAAAGATCGTGACATCAGACATTCTCCCTGTGCTTTTAACGGCGCACCGCACAGTTTACATCCCTGGAGTTCCATGATCGCGCCCACACTTCGATCAAGTTGACTCGGGATACCCGCCCGCCTAGTATGCATACCCTACGGTGTCAGGCTGATTGAAGGTCGCTTTGTCGCTCATAATTCGGAGTTTGCCGTTCGAACGGATTCTGCTGGAGACTGGTGCTCATGGAACTGAGAATTGAAGGGTTATCGAAGTCGTATCCCAATGGGGTGCGGGCGCTGGACAATGTTTCTCTTACCATCCCGCCCGGAATGTATGGCCTGTTAGGCCCGAACGGCGCTGGCAAATCCACCTTGATGCGTACGATAGCGACTCTGCAGGAACCGGACACAGGGCGGATCCGTCTCGGCGATATTGATGTTTTGCGGCAAAAGCAGGAACTCCGCAAAACTCTCGGGTATTTGCCCCAGGAGTTCGGAGTGTATCCGCGGACTTCCGCCCAGGACATGCTGAATCAACTGGCATTGCTGAAGGGAATCGTAGACGCGAAGCAACGGAAGTCGGCTGTGGAAGCGTTATTGCAGCGTACCAATTTGTGGGATCATCGAAAAAAAGCGCTGACTGGATTCTCAGGCGGCATGCGGCAACGCTTCGGGATCGCGCAAGCTCTGCTGGGAAATCCTCAACTGCTTATCGTAGATGAACCAACGGCCGGCCTCGATCCTGGTGAACGCAACCGTTTTTACGGCCTTCTGTCCGATATCGGGGAGAACGTGATTGTGATTCTTTCCACCCACATCGTCGAGGACGTGATGGAACTTTGTACGAACATGGCGATTATTCATCAGGGCAAAGTGCTGTTTGCAGGCGCACCGGCCGATGCCGTCAAGGATCTCGAGGGCCGCATCTGGCAGAAGTCGATCGCGAAATCGGAGATGAAAGAGTACGAGCAACGCTACAAGGTCATCTCAAACAAACTGATCGCGGGAAAACCGCTCATTCACGTGCATGCCGAGCAAAATCCGGGAGATGGGTTTCAGCCAGTGAGTGCTGATCTCGAAGATGTCTTCTTCACCCGCATCGGCGGAATTCAATAACGGAGCCATCCATGTTTTGGCACTTCTTTAAATTTGAAGTCAAGTTCTGGCTCCGCGGGTGGATGGTGTGGATTTTCTTTCTGATCGTGGGACTGCTGTTCTTTGGGGCAGTTAGTTCTGATCAGATCACCGTCGGCAACGCACTGGGGAACACCCACAAGAATGCGCCATGGGTGATTGAGAATTTCTACGCGGTCTGTTCGATTCTCACCTTATTGATGACTACGGCATTCGTGAACGCGGCCGCTTCTCGCGAATTTGCCTACAACATGAACCAGATTGTATTCGCCACTCCCATAAAGAAATTCGACTATCTGGCAGGACGTTTTCTGGGGTCGGCGCTGGTGGCGGTCATCCCGTTACTGGGCGTCTCAGCCGGAATTCTGGCAGGGAAGTACATGCCCTGGATCGATCAGGAGCGATGGGGAGCCGTAGTGTGGATGGCACACCTGAAGGCCATCCTGGTTTTTGCGATTCCGAACACATTATTCATCGCGGCAATTATTTTCGCCATTGCGGTGCTGACCAGAAGCACGGTCCTGTCGTTTATTGGAGGGCTGGTTCTGCTTGTTGGATATGGGGTTTCTCAGGCGCTGACCACCGATCTTCAGAACCAGACGTTAGCAGCGCTGATAGATCCGTTTGGCACGAACACTTTTCGTATCGCAACCAAATACTGGACTGTTGCCGATAAGAATACTTTGACTCTCGGGTTCACCGGTCTGATGCTCTGGAATCGGCTTATTTGGCTGTGTGTGGGGGTATTGGTATTCGCCTTTGCTTACTGGCGTTTCAGCTTTGCCGAGAGAAGTACCAAGCCCAAGAAAAAGGGCAAGAAAGCGATGGCGTCTCCGATCACAATTGCCACGATACCGAGCGCAGACCGGCAATTCGGCGCAGCAGCACAGTGGGCACAATTCTGGGGAACCGCCAAGCTGGAATTCAAGCGGTTGATTAAGACCATTCCATTCGTTGTAATCACGGCGGCGGCCCTGCTCAATTGTCTCAGTGCTTTGATCTTCAATTCCACCGAGGCTTTTGGAAACACTTCGTTCCCGGTCACATACCAGATGCTGGAGTTGATTGCGGGAACGCTGTACCTGTTTTTGATTGCATTGATCACGTATCACGCTGGTGTATTAATTTGGGAAGAGCGGGACAACAACAACGATGAAGTGCAGGACGCGTTGCCCGTACCGGAGTGGCCCGCTTTTGCGGCAAAGTTTGTAGCGCTACTGAGCAGTATCGCGATTATCCTCGCCGTAGCCATGACGACGGCGGTCCTGGTGCAGTTCTTTCATCATTACCATCGGCACCAGGTCGGATTGTTCGTCGTTACTCTTTTTGGAATCGACTTCAGTACCTTCATCTTTCTGGCGGTACTGGCGTTTTTCATCCATGTGCTCTCGCCGAATAAATACGTCGGCTACTTTGCATTCATAGCCTTCGCCATCGTCAACATCTTTATCTGGCGGCCGTTGCATATCGCAACTTATCTGGTCCAATTTGCCCAAACCCCAACCATGGTCTATTCCGATTTCTTCGGGTACGCACCATTCATCGCAGGTTGGGCGTGGTTCACCCTTTACTGGGCCGCATTCTGCCTGATGCTGGTGGTGGCAACCCTGTTGTTGTGGCCTCGCGGGCGCGATCTTCGGTGGAGCAGCCGGCTTCGAAATGCGCGGTTCCGATTCAACGGAACATTGCGTTTTCTGGCTGCCTTCGGACTGATTCTGTTTATAGGAACAGGCGTGTGGATTTATTACAACACCAAGGTGCTGAACCAGCTTCGCAGTGAAAACGATCAGGACACCTTGCAGGCGGATTATGAGAAAACCTACAAGAAGTTCGACAAACGGCCGGAACCACGCATCAGCGACGTGAAGTATGCGATTGATATTTATCCCGCGACGCGCGGCATGGAGATGCGCGGAGAACAGACAATCGTCAACAAGACATCCCAGCCACTGACCGAAGTACTCTTCACGTTGACACCCAATTACGATACGCATGTCGATCTGCCTGGCGGGAAACTTACGAAGGACGATACCCGGCTACTTTTTCAAACCTATTCTCTGAATCCACCCATGCAGCCGGGCGAAACAAGAGTGATGCATTTCGATGTCAAGGCACGGAATATTGGATTTGAAAACTCTGTGACGAACCGCGAAATTGTACAGAATGGAACTTTCCTCAATAACACTGTGGCGCCTGCGATCGGTTACCAGCCGTCCAACGAACTGACGGATCGCAACAAACGCAAAAAGTTCGGGCTCAAAGAAAAAGATCTCATGCCCACGCTCGAGCAGAACTGCACCGCGGACTGCACAGACAACTACCTTAGCAATAACGCGGACTGGGTAAACGTTGAGACGGTAATCAGCACTTCGCCCGATCAGATCGCGATTGCTCCGGGTTCGCTGCAGCGTGACTGGAACGAGAATGGCCGGCATTATTTTCAATACAAGCTTGACCATTACTCACTTAATTTCTATTCGTTCATTTCAGCCCGTTATGAAGTGGCGCGCAGCGACTGGAATGGAATCGGCATCGAGGTTTACTACCTGAAAGAACATCCCTGGAATGTTCCCAAGATGCTGAATTCGGTGAAAAAATCGTTTGCGTATTACACGCAGAATTTCGGTCCTTACGCGCACAAGCAAGCGAGGATCATCGAATTCCCGCGGATCGCGAGTTTTGCGCAGGCATTTCCCGGGACCATGCCTTATTCCGAATCCATCGGTTTCATCGCCAACCTGGAGCATCCCGACGACATTGATTTTGTTTTCTACGTCGTCGGCCACGAAATGGCGCACCAGTGGTGGGCCCATCAGGTGGTCGGGGCAAATATGCAGGGAGCCACACTTCTCTCGGAGACGCTGGCGCAGTACTCCGCCCTGATGACGATGGAAAAAGAATACGGCCGCGACGCCATGCGCAAATTTATGCAATACGAAATGGATAATTACCTGCGCTCGCGCGGAACCGAGTTATTGAAGGAGCGCCCATTGCTTCGGGTCGAAGCTAGCCAGGGATACATCCATTATCGGAAGGGAAGCGTCGTGCTGTATTACCTGAAAGAGATGATCGGAGAAGAGGCGGTCAACCGTGCTCTGCGCAAGGTTCTGGGTGAATACGGATACAAACAACCGCCCTACCCCACATCGTATGTATTGATGGACGCTCTGCGGGAGCAAACACCGCCAGAATTGCAGTACTTGCTTCAGGACCTTTTCTACGACATTACGCTGTTTTCTAATCGCGCAATCAACGCCACCGCTCACAAGCGGAGCGATGGCAAATACGATGTCGCCATCGAGGTTGAATCACGTAAGTACAAAGCCGACGAAAAGGGAAACGAAACAGAAGTTCCGGTGAATGACTGGATCGAGATTGGGGCTTTGGGGGCGCCGGAAAAAGGCAAGAAGTATGGCAACGTGTTACACCGGGAAAGGGTGCACATGACCGCCGCCCGGAACCGCTACGAGTTCGTCACCGATACCATTCCCGATAAAGCCGGAATCGATCCACTCCTGCTTCTCGTGGACCGAGTTCCAGATGACAATTTGGCGAAAGTCACTATTCAGTAGTCGAAGTTCGCCAGAATCGGTATCGTGTCGGTTATAGTGCCTCGCAGCTAGTCTTCTTTTCCGTTTCTTTCGGCCAGCCCATCCACCCGGAACTGCCCGCCGAGGATTTTGGCCACGGAATCGAGATCCTTGGCGAGCGCAACCCGCCACCGACCCACGGAATCCTGCGCGAGTGCGTCCATGGTTTCCCCGAAAGAAAGCAGCGTGGCGGCAATCTGAGTTCTAACCAGTTCGGATACCGAGCTTTCAATGTTCTTCTGAACAGTCTTTAACTTTCCGCAGGCATCATCCAACTGATTGCCGAGTTCCTTTGCATTCCGTGACCCAAGTTCCTTGAGAACCACATCGACCTGGGTTTCCAGTTGAATGCGTGCGCCGGATATTGCGTCGTTGGCCATCTGGCTCAGGCGTGCATCCATGCCGGACTCGAGCCGGCAAGCGCAATCATCAAGCTCCGCGATGCGAGCGCCCAGCCCGGTGATCTGGGTCTGCAGCCGCGAGGATTCTGATGCCGCGGATGCCTGTGCTTTCTGCATCTCGCGGCGATAGGACGCATGTTCTTCGCCCAGCCGCTGCTGCAGAGATCGCAAATGCTCTTCGCCCTGCTGTTCGAAATGATTTCCCGCGTCGGACGCCTGCTGCTGGAATCTCTCCGTTCCAATCCGAAGGTGCTCGCTCACCGTGCCAGCAATCTCTTCCGACAGCGCATGCGCCTGTTGCTCGACGGTTTGCAATTGTTCGGTCGCGTGTTCGCGAAACTCATTTTGCGCTTCACGGATCTTTTTTCCGATGACCTCTTTCGTCGTCTCCAACACCTGCTCCGACTGTTGGCGGGTTTGTTGGAGAACTTGCGCGCCAAGATCCTGACGCAGGCGAACCCATAACTTTTCTTCGACCTCGGGCGGGATGTGAGTCAGCGATATGTCGAACTGGCTGCGCTTCGACCCGCCTTGAGCCAATCTTTGCCTGAGTTCGGCGATCTCGTCCTGTAACGGTTGCACTATGTCGGCAAGCATTGCCCTTAAGTCTTGTTCCGTTGGTTGTGACTGATTCTTGTCGCGAACGATTCTGAGCGAAGGGACAATTTGATTGCTTCCGGCCGGTGATTTTCGCGAGACCTCCGCCTCGAGCAGGTGCGTCCAGTCCTCTGGACAGGCTTCCAGGCCCCAGAAGTTTCCTGGCCGGTCAAGCCTCACGCCCAACTGCCAGCCCTGTTGTCCAGATCCCATTGGCTGGCAATCAACGACATAGGCCATAGTGGCGCGACCTTCTTTTCTCTTGAACTGCACCGGAAGGCCAGCATCCGCTTTCACCGGAGAATACATAGCGCAACCATGCGCGTTCACCATCAGAGTTTCGCAAATCTGCGAAAAGGGTTTATCTGGCTCCAGGCTGGTAACGACCAGGGGAAGGGTGACTGGCACTCGTGAGCTTCGCCGTACTGACGTGAACGCATTCGCACTCATGGTTTCCCTCTTCCGAAGTGCGCGCGCCGCTCGGCACGCGGACCGATTCGGCCTTTCACTATTCAAGGTAGCGCAACATTGAATAGAAGGTTCATTCCTGTGGTGCTTATAGGGACGCGCGAGAGGCCAGTCACGTTACGCCCTCCCACGGTAACTAGGTAATGAGACCAGACACTGACCGTAATTCCGCTCACGGTGTCCAAAAAACTCGCGCAAAAAAAGCGCTTTACAGAGTAGTTTGGAGAAGCCTTAGGTGAAATCAAAAATATTATGGCGAGCATGACAAACCCAATCTTCAAGCGGCTTATCGAAATGTGCTGCCGGCATCGTTTTTCCTGGCCGCATAACGGACTGCACGGCAGAGCCTACCAGTCTTATCAGGTGTGCCTTATCTGTGGCGTCACCTACGCGTACGATTGTTCCACAATGCGTCGGACAGGAAGATTGGTCGCGCCGATGGATGGCAACCCAGGAAACAAGGAAGCCTTTGCTT
Organism: Terriglobia bacterium; assembly: GCA_963765715.1. Taxonomy (GTDB): domain Bacteria; phylum Acidobacteriota; class Terriglobia; order Terriglobales; family Acidobacteriaceae; genus JAIQFF01. The sequence continues at coordinate 208,651 of CAVXXN010000003.1, read as the reverse complement.
CTGGGAATGACCTGGCAGGCGGCTAACCGCGTCCGCGCTCGGGGGCCGTCAAACCCCGCCAGGATTGCACTTCCAGACACTGACCCGCTCGTGCCAGCCCGTAGCACGCCTGTGCCATTCACCGATTCGCCCTTTGCCCTTACATTGTCCTTGAGCGGTTCTGGGGGAGGGCTACTCAGTTAACGTCCCACGACTCTAACCGGGGTCTGGGGCGTTTTCTTTTGCGCGCATTCGCTGCTGTCTGGATATAAGCGGGTTAGAGTCGGCTCCGCCTGCCCGCCGCAGCTTTTTGCGCAATGAGACCGAATCCCTTGGTGTTCGCCACACGTTCCAAAGAAGAGTATTGCGCTTGGGCTGCGCTGGTTTGTCCGGTCTTCACTTCCAGTTCGGCCAAAGTTAGGCGCGCTTGCAGTGCGAGACCCAGAAATCCGTAATGTTGTGCCTCAGCCAACACCTTGCTCACTACGGGTTGTGACGACCGGGCTTGACCGGAAGCGAGTAAGACCCGGGCGGAAGCCAGAGCAAACTGAAGACGGACGAGCCGATTTTGACTATTTTTTGCCAGCGCTTCGTTCTTCTCAACTGTCTGTTTTGCCTCTGCATATTTTCCTTCCACGAGCAGGGATTCGATCAGCACCACGCTGGCAGATAATTCGTCGTCGACCTGCTGTTCACGATGAAACTGTTCCGTGCATTTGCGCATTGCCGCTTCGGCTTCGGCAGGGTGATTTTCCTCGATAGATATTTGCGCAAGGGCCACTTCAGTTTCGGCGACGGTTTGCTTCTCTCCAACCTGATTCCGTAATGCCAACGATTCTTCGTAGGATTTTCGAGCGGAGACCAGATCGCCACGGTCACTGAGAACATCGCCAAGTCCGACAAGCACGTAACCGACTGCCGTCTTGTCGTCGATTTCCTGGGCGGTTGCCTTGGCCTGCTCATAAGTTGTCTCAGCGACTTTCAGATTGCCTCTCTGCCGTGATAAATCTCCGAGATCGTTCAGAGCCAAGGCTACGCCGTCCTTGTCCTCGATCGCCTGATAGCTGGGGATTGACTGTTCCAGCAATTTCTTGGCTTCCTCTAAATTTCCTTCGAGGAGAAGTGCAGCGCCCAAGTTGTTCAGCGTGGCGGCAACTCCCTGGTTGTCCCCCACTTCACGAAACTCCTTGATGGCTTCACGCCACATCGCTTCGGCCTGAACAAGGTCGCCCTGTTGGGAATGAAGTCCCGCCAGGTCCGTGAGCATCGTGGCCTCTCCATTACGGTCTCCGACAGCGATGGAACTCTGCCGCGCGTTCTCACAGTCACGGATGGATTCCGCCACGCCTGCACCAATGCCGGGACCTTGCTGGCACAGAATTCCATAAGTCCGCGCGACCACAGCATGCGACCCTTGAGCGCTACCCTTCGCGATAGCGCGTCTCGCCGCGGCCTGCGCCTTGGTTAGATCCTGGCTGATCCAGGCTGAGGCCTCCATCATGTCGATACGCGCGTCATCGCCCGCGGGAGCGGGGAGACGGCGAAGAGTTGCCAGGGTCTGCAATGAGTCCACGGGCTTGACGTGGATTTGAGCGGAGGCTAGCAGCAGGCCGTAGTCAAGGTTGTCCGGAAAAAGATGGAAGAGCGTCTGATACGCTTCCACGGTTTTCGGCCAATCTGCGATCGTTCGCTGGTATTGTCCTTCGACCTGCAGCCGATCTTCCTGGGGGAGGTTTCCGGAGAGTTCCATGGCTCTTTGGGCCTCCGCACGAGCCTTGACCCCGTAGCCTATGTGCCACCATGCTTCTGACAATGCCGAATGAGACAAGGGATAGTTCGGGTCCGCGGCCACCGCTTTGATCAACAGGTCTCGAGCGCTCAAAAAATCAAATGCCCACAGTTTCGCGCGGCCTTCCGTGTAGAGCCGGACAGCCTGTTGATTTGAGGGCAGGGAAGCTCGCACCGAACCCGAACCGTCTGATGAAACGGGACTCACCCCCAGGCTTTGGCGCAACCGGTTACCCGCCTGGGAAGCCAACTCGAAGAGTTGTTGTTCGTTGCCGGTAAAGGCCTCCTCGGCAATCGTTTCGCCGGCAGCGGTATCTTGCGCGCGAATATCCAGGCGGATGCGATTTTCGCCTTTTTCAGTCAAAGGGGTGTAAGAACCGACAATGACGACGTCAGCGCCTGGGTTTTGCCGCAGCCGCTCCAGAGTCGCTTTGGCCAAGGTGTCTTCATCAGCCAGAGGCAATTCCCGCTTCGCGCGTGCCACGTCTTCACCTGAGATCAGGCGTAGCCCGCCTCCGGCTGCCAGTTCGGTGCTCAACATTTCGGAAAAGGCTGCTGATAGCCAGTTTTCCTCAGAACGCCCGGGCAGGTTGCGGAATCCCAATACTGCGACCGAGCGCCGGATTCGAGGTTGCGGCACGGAACCGCCGGCTGACGCTGTGGACGATGATTGTTGGGGAAGCGAGCGGAACTCGTAGACCACCGCCCCAACCACCAACACGACCATCGCCGCGACCAGCCAATACCGGCTGCGTCGAGTCGGAGCGTGTTGAATCAAGACTGTTGGATGTCCCGCTATGGATTGGGAAGTCTCCTTCGGAGGCTCTCTCAAATCCTCCGAGTCAGCCGGGCTCTGAACTGTAACCGGAGCCAGGAATCGATAACCCTTGCGCGGAACGGTCTCCACGAAACGCGGGGTATCGGCGTCGTCATGCAACGCCTCCCGCAGCTTGCGAACCGCCACACCCAGACTGTTGTCGAATTCGACGAATGTGTCTTCCGGCCATAGTCTCCGACGGACGTCTTCTCTCGTAACGATCTCGCCTTGACGTTCCACAAGTAGAACCAGCAAACGGAACGGCAAGTCCTGCAGCTTCACGCGCGCGCCGTTGCGCGAAAGCGTGCCTTTGGCCGGGTCCAATTCGAAGGGACCGATGCGGTAGGTGATTGGGTTTTGCGCGGAACTGCCCATGGTGCTAACCCGCGAGCCGGGTTGCCGCAAATCTTATCACGGGAAATCGCCCGTACCGCAGTTAAGAAGCCCTCCCAAACCCTTGCCTGACAGCCGGTTTGCCGTTAATGCAGGCTTAAAGACCTGTTTAGTTGACTCCGAACTCATTCTGCTTCACTTTCTGGTTGTTCCAAGGAGGGCCAGGCGCGGATGTGGAGCTCGTTCGGGGGAATTCGCATTTGCGTCTGGCCACTTCCTCCCGTCTTTGATTTGTCTGTTTTCGGACTCACCTTCTCCCGATCTCAAGGGTGACTCAGGTTGCGCATGGGAACAGATGAGAAATTGCTTTAGGAGGTATTGGCATGGCGAAATTTTGTAACAAGTGCGGATCACCCGTGAGCGGGGTGTTCTGTAACAAATGCGGAGCTGATACTCGGGCCGCGGCCAGTCCGGCGTCCCAGCCGCCAGCCCCGCCACTGCCACCCGCACCTCCGGTAACAGAAGCCTCCCAAATTCCGACGCCAGTCTTCTCGGCTCCTCCGCCGATCGCACAGCCGGTGACCAGGTTTTGCAATAAGTGTGGTGGATCGGTCGCAGGCAGATTTTGCGGGAAGTGTGGCGCTGATGCGCTGGCTGCAGCGGCTCCAGTAGCAAATTTGCCGCCGCAATCCGTGAATTCGCCGTCACCCCAACTCGTTTCCGCGACATCGACTCCTTCAGCTGGCGGCACAAAGGGTAGTCCCCTTACCAAGATTCTTATCGGCTTCGCAGTGGTCGTAATAACGGTCGGCGCGCTTGCAGCAGGCGGCGTGTATTACGTCGTTCATCGAGTGAAAGAAAAGGTGCATGAAGTAGCCCGCGATGCCGGCTTGAGTTCGGACAGCCGCCCGAATTCCAGCGGGGATTCCGTATTAGGTTCCATATCCAAGGCAGTTTCCGCGTCTGGCAGTTCCACAGATTCCGGAAGCAGCGGGAACAACGCCGGCATCATTGGAGATCCTTGCCGACTGTTGTCGAAGGAAGAAGTCGGCCGCTCGATCGGGGTCCAGATTGTGGCGACGGAAAGCGGGGAGGCCGGCTGCTCTTATCTCGCTCACGGCGATTCGGGTGACATGACCTCGAAACATTTGGCGGCCATGGCGGCTGCGCGCGGCGCCGACGCAAAGACGCAAGAGACAATCCAGAGCCTTACCGGCGGGATGGCCAAGATGTTCCAAAGCGAGGGTCATCAAGAGACATCAGACAGCAATGGGAATGTTCCGGTCTTTATTTTTAGCGTCGACACCAACGCCGCCGAAGCCCAAATGAAGTTGAACGGAAAGACTCTAGCTGCCGTGGGCCAACAGCAGGGCGTTCCGGCAATTGGAGATGAGGCATTCGACGAGGCCGGCGCGATGATGATGGTCCGCAAAGGCGACAAGTTGATCCGCATCATGTATTCCACTTGCCCGTGTTCGTTGGACGCGATAAAGCCGTTGGCCAAAAAGCTCGCAGATCGCGTGTAGTCGCAATTCACGCTTACCCAGGGCATCGAGTGACGGAGAAACTGATGCGCACGCCTCGTTCACTGTCGTTTCGCATCCTCGACTGATAGCCGTCTCGAGATTTGGAGACGCACGAAAGGAAAAATCAAATGACAACTTCTGTTCTTAGATTATTCGCTATCGCATCGATCACAGCAGCGTTTTTGTTCGCAACCCCGGCCTTTGCTGCCGATGCGGCGACGGATCCTGTGAGCGGCCTGCCGCTGTATCCCAACCTGCATCCAAGCAACGATCCCATCGCTCTGACTATCTGCAACAAGGCAGGTCAGGGAATTCAATATTTCCCCAGAAATACCGTCGCCGAAAGCATCGAATGGTACAAGGCTCATCTTTCGGGATTTCATCTGTATCACGCAGCGTGGGATGACCGTTCGCAGGACACGTTCTGGAGTCCCGATGGTACGAAGGGCCTCAACATCACCGGAACACCTAAGAGTGATAGGACCTTCTCGGTGATGTATCTGCAAATGAAGACCGGGCTCACAGATCACGAAAGATCCGTCTTCAGTCCTTCAAATCCGTCCTGCAAGTGAAGATGCAGGCAGCACACATTCGTGGCTTCGAAAGGATACTGATGAAACTCTTCCATACTCTTTTCGTTATTCTCGGCTTGAGTCTTGCTGTTTCCGCAGGAACCGCATCCCTCACAGCTGATCCATTGACGGGACTCCCACTGTTTCCCGCCACCGATCCCGGACTTCACCTTGGCAACCAACCTGGAAACGCGCCGACAAAAATCCCCGACACCCAGGTCTGCAAAAGCAAAATGGAAGCCAACTTCTATTCAGTGTTTGGCCCGAAAATCAACGCGACGGCCGCCTGGTATGCCGAGCACCTTCAGGGCTTCCATAAGATTCACGGGTATGGCAACGAGCGCCCGAAAGAGTTGTTTTATAACGACGCAGGCACGGAGGTTGTATCTGTTCTTGGGATTCGTGGCAAAGATGGCGAGAACACCGAAGTCCATTCGGTAACCTACTACCGTTTTCAGCCGGGATTGGCGGCGAAGACGATCATCGGAATCAGCCAGGACAAGTTCGTGTGCCAGTGACGGCGGCCAAAATTGTTAATTGAAGCAGGGCTCGATTCGAAATGAATTAAAGGAGGAATTATTTTGCGTTCTAAATGGATGTTGTTCTTTGCCGCTGCGGGTTTATTCGCGGTGTTATCCCCCGCTGCCCCAGCCTTCGCGGCCGCCGACGCTGCCTGTCAGCCAGTGTTCGATTCGGCGGTCAAAGTTCACGCCGCGTCCGCGCACGTCTACAACACCGAGACAGTTGCCGGCAAGACCAGACTCGGGGAGCTGATCTACGCTAACGGCATTATTTACATTCTCGTTGAGGGCAAGTGGGTACGCAGCAAGATGACCCCGGAAGACATGCTCAAGCAGCAACAGGAAAACATCCGCAACTCGAAGACAACCTGCCGGCATGTCCGCGACGAATTGGTCAACGGGGAACCGGCGGCGTTGTACTCGATCCAAACTGAAAACGAGGACATTAAGTCAGCGGGCCAGACCTGGATTTCCAAGAGCAAAGGCCTTCCTTTACGTACTGAGGAAGATCTCGACCCGGGCCCGGACCAGCAGCACATGTCAATCCGTTATGAGTATTCCAATGTGCACGCACCGGCGGGAGTGCAGTGATACCTGCAGTCAAACGATGAAAGGATTTATGCGCGGTTCGTTCAGTCCACGACTTCTGGTTGTTTCGTTAACAGTTATCTTTTTTCTCAGTGTCACCACTGCCGGCGCCGAGGATTCCAACTGCAAACTCCTCTACGATGCCGCGGTGTCGCAGGCGCGTACGCCGAGTCACATCTATACCACCATGACCGGCTCGAGCGGAAATTTGTCCACGGAGACGATCTCTACCAATGACGCGATCTATATGAAGATGGGCAACCAGTGGAAGAAGAATCGTTATTCTCCGCAGGAAGAGGCAAAGGAAGCGGCTGAGAGAGGTCGCTCATACAGCAGTTGCCAACATCTTGGAGATGAGACCGTCAACGGTGAAGCCGCCAGTATCTACAGCGAGGTAAACCAAGACTCCGAGATGGCCGGAAAAGTCTGGATCTCGAAAAAGCGCGGTCTGCCTCTGAAAGCTGATTTAACGGTTGGCGGCCGGCACATTTCCATCCGCTACGACTACGACAACATTCGTCCACCAGCAGGTGCGCAATGATGCACCGCCCATTTTTGACAGGTTGTCGCGGCGACAGGGTTTGGTACCAGGTCTACTTGCTCATCAGAAAGGAAAAACCAGGGAAGAAGTATTCCTGATTGTCCTTTCTGGGTGTGCCCTTCACTTTGCCACTGCGGACTTCTTCCATTGCCTTAACCACTCGAGGAAGATTGGACGGATCCGCAAACGGTTCATTGTGGGCCGGCAAGAGCAGTTGAAGGCCCGGAGCCAAACTTGCCAGTTTCTTCACTGAGGCCAGATATGCATCCAGATCCGTCTCCGGTCGAAACAACCATATCGGCCCCGAATAGAAGGTGTCTCCGGTAAACAGAAGGCCGTTCTTTTCATCCAGTAAGGCGATGGAATCGGGAGTATGGCCTGGAACAGAAATTACTTCAAGAGTTCGCTCACCGAGATCAATCTTGTCATGATCGTGAATCCAGTGAGTGATATGAAATGGTTTGGTGGAGTACTCGGTGGCATTGAAACCCGGCGGCAGGTCACCGCAGATTTCGCCCGGCCCAATTTCGGCTTGCGCAGCTTTTTTAGAGCCTTTGGCGTTGGCGCGAGTGAAATCTGTATCCATTCCATAAATATCTGTGAACCGCCAGTTGTCGCCCACGTGGTCGTTATGGGTGTGTGAGTTTAGAACGGATACCGGCAGGCTGGTCAGGCCTTCCACTACGTTGCGGATATTGCTGATTCCCATCCCTGTATCGAACAGCACAGCCCGCTTGGTTCCCAGAAGGAGGTAGCAGATCACTTCTTCCGATTGATGGGGCTCGTAGATGGCGAAGACTCCCGGCCGGACTTTGTAGACTTCGAACCACGGATCCTTGATGGCAACTCTTTCCAATGTTCGGTAGCCCGGCCGTGGAAGGTTCTGGCACCAGTCGGGCCTTGTTGTGGGCATCGAAGACAGCAGCGCGAGTATAAGGATCGTAAATTTCACTATTTCTTCCAGACTGTATCCAGGAAAAGATACCGGTCTCTGACACTATCTTTTTCAAACTTGGGTCGTGGGGTTAAGTACATCACCTGCCAGCCGCTTATTGACTGGTACTGCGGCCATTCCGGCACGCCGGGGCCATTTGGATTTCCCGCCCGGGCGAAATTTGTCCAGTATTTCTGCATGATGTCACTCAGAGTGCGATCGTCCGGCCGCCAGGTGACCCCAGCCTTTGAATCGAGCATTCCGAAGACGTATTCGATCTCGGCCGAGTGATACGCGCCCTGGTCAGGCGAATTGGGATCGGGCGGCGGTGGATAATCGAAGCGATATCGATAGACCGATTGCTTGCCGGTCGTGGCCTGCGCTTCAAGCCATCGCCAAGTGGACCATGCGATAAAGCGATCGCCCTCGAGATCTTTCAGTGCGCGACGAGCTTGCGCATCATTAGTCGCGGAATAAAGGCGAAGGAATTCCTGAGCGTCGTCGCCGAAGTCCTTGGATGCCGTTGCCTTCAGGGTTTCCAGCGGAGCCTGTCCATGAACCACTTTGAAACTGCCTTCATCGCGATTCCATCCAGCCAGAAGTGGGACGTCATTTTGCTTCTTTTCAGCAAAAATTGCCGATACCTGCTCGGGTAGAAAATATCCGTCAATGTCAGGAGCAAAGCGCGGAGGATCATCGCCGCTATCTTTTTTCAGCGATGCATCGAGAATCTTCTGCGCGGGAAGGGCGCGTAATTGCTGCAGCGACTGAACCCCGAGGAGCGAGGCGACAAACTCCGAGTCCCTGCGGGAGCGAGTGTCAACCGGCTCAAAGACGAGAGTTTTGGAAAATGCCGCGCCGCTCTCTCCAATAGCTTTGTGAAACAAACCCTTTGCCACCGGCGAAGCCATCAGCGCACTTACGGAGAATGATCCTGCGCTCTCTCCAAAAATAGTTACATTGTCGGAATCGCCGCCGAAAGCAGCAATGTTGCGTTTTACCCACTCGAGGGCGGCAACCTGATCCATCAGGCCATAGTTGCCCGCAGCTTTTTTGTCGGATTCGGCCACAAGCTCCGGCAGAGCTAGAAATCCGAAGATGCCGAGGCGGTAGTTCATGCTGACAACCACTACACCTTGTCTGGCAAGAACCCCGCCATCTTGCCGGGGTTCGGAAGATGAGCCAGCCATAAATCCCCCTCCATGGACCCAGACCATGACGGGAAGTTTGGCTTTGGCATTCTTTGCGATTGTCCAGACGTTCAACGAAAGGCAGTCCTCGCTGATGCCAGGATCGCGGAAAACCATGTCGGAGTAAATTCTGCCCTGCATGCAACGTGATCCAAATTCTTTTGCGGGGCGGACGTCGGACCATTTAGCAGCAGGCTCGGGTGGTTTCCAGCGAAGATCCCCGATGGGCGGCGCGGCGTAGGGAATTCCGAGAAACGATCGCACTGGACCGCTGGCTTTGCCTTCAACGTTACCTGTGTCTATTTTCACCTGGAGAGCCGATGACGCACCGTATGATGCATAGGAAATCAATAACACCAAGAGGCCCAACCATTCGCGACGCGCTCCCATGCCTGTCCTCCAAACGCATGACAATACCACACTAGCACCGCGACCAAAGCGTGGACGAAAGGCAGCAGTACTCAGGCTGGCCGCGAACATACACTGATACAATCACAAGTTTTCGGCGCCCCCAAACGCTGTTATGGAGAGAGAGATGAAAGCATGAATTACCGCGCACTTGGTCGAACCGGATGGAAGGTTTCAGAAATTAGCTTTGGCGCCTGGGCCATTGGTGGCTCGTGGGGCCAGGTTTCCGACGAAGATTCGATGGCGGCTCTATACAAAGCTGTTGAGTGTGGGGTCAACTTCATTGACACGGCAGACGTCTATGGCGATGGCCGCAGTGAGCGCCTCATCGCGAGGCTCAAGAAAGAACGTAAGGAAGAGATCGTCGTGGCCACCAAGGCGGGACGCCGTTTGCCGCGGCAGACAGTCGACGGCTATAGCCGGGAAAATCTTACTGCCTGGATCGACGAGAGCCGGCGAAATCTCTCAACCGAAACACTGGACTTGGTCCAGCTTCATTGCCCGCCAACCGCACTTTACGATCGACCGGAGGTTTTCGGAATTCTCGACGATTTGGTGAAGGAAGGGAAAATTCGCTATTACGGCGTCAGTGTCGAAAAAGTTGAGGAGGCTCTGAAAGCGATCGAATTTCCCAATGTGCAGACCGTGCAGATTATCTTCAACTGCTTCCGGCAGCGTCCGGCGGAAACGTTCTTTGCGAGTGCCAAACAGAAGAAAGTCGGGATTCTGGCGCGAATTCCTCTGGCAAGCGGGTTGCTGGCCGGAAAGCTGCGTCGGGATTCCACCTTCGCGCCCGACGATCACCGGAATTTCAATCGTCAGGGTCAGGCGTTCGATGTCGGCGAGACCTTCTCCGGCGTCGACTACGAGGTCGGCTTGGCGGCGGTGGAAGAGATTCGACGGCTCGTCCCTCCCGGAGTTTCGATGAGCCAGTTCGCGCTGCGCTGGATTCTCATGTTTGATTCCGTTACCTGTGCTATCCCCGGCGGCAAGCGACCCGATCAGGTTGCCGACAATTGCGCAGCCTCCGGTCTGCCCCCGCTTACGCCGGAGGCAATGGCCGCCGTGCGAAAAATCTACGATGAGAAGATTAGCCAATCGGTAGAGAATCGTTGGTGATCCGGCGGGAAGTCAGGAAGACAGAAATTCTGGAGCAATCGGAACGAACACATGAACGTACTCTTTATTGGAGGCACCGGAATTATCAGCAGCGCGTGCAGCCGTCTGGCAGTTCAGCGCGGCATCAATCTAACCCTTCTTACACGCGGAAGGCGTGTCGCGGAGGTTGTGGACGGCGCTGAGATCGTCACTGCGGACATCAATGATGAGTCCGCGACCACGCGTGCACTTCGCGGACGGCGCTTCGACGTCATTGTTAACTGGATCGGGTTTACTCCCGCCGACATCGAACGCGATCTCAAGCTCTTTCGTGGACGCACCCGGCAGTACATTTTCATCAGTTCAGCCAGCGCCTATCAGAAACCGAGCACCGTCTACCTGATTACCGAGTCGACGCCTCTCGCAAACCCGCATTGGGACTATTCAAGGAACAAGATTGCCTGCGAAGAGCGCCTGCTCAAAGCCTATCGAGAGGAGGGCTTTCCGGTTACGATCGTCCGCCCTTCGCTTACTTACGGAGAGAATCTGATTCCGCTGGTAATCAATAGCTGGGAGCGTTCGTACACGGTGGTTGACCGTATGCTGAAAGGGCAAAAGGTCATCGTTCCGGGAGATGGCTCTTCTCTCTGGGTGATCACCCACAATACCGATTTTGCCAAGGGGTTTACCGGTCTCCTCGGACACGAACAAGCCATTGGCCACGCAATTCACATTACAACCGACGAAGTCTTAACCTGGGACCAACTCTATCGCACCGTAGCTGAGGCGGTGGGTGTAGAAGCTCGAATCGTACACATTCCGTCGGATTTCATGGTGGCATGCATACCAGGAATGGAGGGCACGCTGATCGGCGATAAATCGGTCAGTGTTGTGTTCGACAATACCAAGATCAAGCGCTTTGTTCCGGACTACATAGCGACCACGACTTTTGCGCAGGGGATTCGGCGGTCATTGGCCTGGTTCGACGCCGATCCGAAGCGGAAGTTGATTGATGAAAACGAAAATGCGATCTGGGACAAATTAATCACTGGCTACGAAAAAGGGCTGAAAGAAACGGTCAAAAGCTTCGGTTGAGGGGCTCTGCGCCGCCAACCTTTCCCTTCACGGTCCTAAGAAGTTCAAAACGTCGCACTATTTGACCTGTTGCGTTGGCAACGCGCCTAAAATACTTCGAATCCAATGGGCGTCTTTAAGGTAGCCGGATGAATCATCCGCGGCAGATTGCGGCTTAGAGTAGCAGGGCATGGTACAGGAACTGATGGTTGGGGTCCGGTGGAATTGCGCTCGATTTCACTGAACCCTGAAACGGCCGCCGATTTGGTCTATCCTCGAAACCCCGCAATCCACGCGACTTGTGGGCTTTCGGCTCGTCCGACATACGCGCTGGTAAAAAAAATGTAAAAGGGGTTGGCAGCGGGCGCGGGATGATCTATCTTGGCAGGCACAAAAGTTAGGCTTCCGGGGGCGGAAGACTCAACGATAGATTCATAGTCAAAATTCAGCGCGAGGGCGGTACTCGGGCCCGGGTTAGTCAAACCTGACGCCAGTCGCGCGACGAATATCCCTCCGTTCCCAGTCGTCCTGCTGATTGGCATCAAGTCGTTCCTAAGATGTGTAAGGAAGGGCCAGCCGTGAAACGTCTTTTCCTGCTCAAAGTATCTCTCTTCGCGGGTCTTTGTCTGTCTGTAAGCGTTTGCAGCGCAGCTTCAAACTCCTCATCGGACACCGCTACCACCACCCCACCGGCTTCTCAAGTTCCGCAACCGATGGCCGGACCGTCGGCTGGCGTCACCATTCCCGGGCCGTTGCGCTCCTTTTTGCGTATGGCCGGCATCAGCCAAAAGATCTCGAGCGAAGAGGTTCTGCCTCTGCTTGCGAGAAATGTGGCGGTGGAAGGCTATCAAGGACGAAAGGACAGTAGGGGCAGGTCTACTGAATTCTTGATCCTGCTGAAACGTTACGTCGATCAGGCGAGAGAACTGGTCACACTCGCAGGCCCGGAGGGCGTGATTCGAGTTTCCAATTGCGAGCAGGCAGGTCCGTTATTGGGGATTCTGGGCTACAAGTTGAGACAGGGTTGTGGAAGTGCGGTCGCGCTCGAAACCGCTGAACCGGAAAAGGCCTTCCTGACGATCGACTCTGGATTTCCCCTGGCGGAGCTTGAAGTGACACTCCAGGGTGGAAAGCCTTTTGTCTATCCCTTTGCCACTTCGCAGGTGCCCGTACTCTTTTCGCCAACTGACTGGACTCAGGCTGACCCGAAAGCCAAGCGCGGAAATGACATGCTGAACGCGCTGTTGGATGATCCCGTCCTGGCCCGGCTGTACTGGGCAATGGCCCGGATGGATGGCGAAACCGGCGAGGCCTTTCGACAATTCGCGGGAATCCAGCGCCTGCTTCCGTTCGCCCCGGTACTCGATTTCTATGGCAGTCACATTCTGATTCGACACGGGCGGGTTGTAGTGCCTGGCGGAGTGACTGCTGAGCCCGCGTGGAAGAGTCTGGCTGGGGCCGACCCTGGGTCTGCCAAGGATTTTGTCGCCCGTTTGCTGGCAAAAGACGATGGCTGGCTGGCCGCCTATTTTGATACCCTTTCGCGACTCAACCCTGCGCAACAGGTCTATTTCGCCGACAGCCACCGCCTGCCACGATTCTACGACGCACTTCGCGGCAAAGACATTAACCCTGGTCCTGCCCGCCCCGTATTTCGGCCTGATCCTGGGTTATTGCTGTTGGTGACGAGGCTTCAGTTCGATTCTTCCGGCCAGCCGAGCGTGCCCGGTAACCTCGAAGTGTGGGAAAAGATCCTCCATCAGAAGTCCGACTCCAAGGTCGTCCATCAGTGGGCCAAACAGGCAAGCCATTGGAAAAGCCCGGACCAAGTGATAGAAGCGATGTTCGCTTTCTCCCGGCAGAGTTCCGAAGACGGACCCCTGCCTATCTACCTCATGCTCAGCGCCATCGACAGCGCGAGGCCGGTCGATCAGCGATTGAGTCCAGAGACGGTACGTCTGCTCGCTGAAAAGTTCTCCCGGTACGGTAACCAATACCTGATTTTTTCCGAGTTCGAAGGCTTGAATGACGCTTCAATCACCCGTTTCCTTGGAGTGGTTGACGCGATCGATCACACCTCGAACGTCACCCTTCGAGCCAACGCGCTCGGCATCTTCCAATCCAATGTCGGTCTGTGGCAGATTCTGGCGCGGCAAGGCCAGATTGCTCCGCAAGATCTAAACGATTCCTGGCAGAAGGTGATCGGTCCGTTTGCGGGCGGGATATCTTCCCAGGCGCAGTTGTTCGATGCTGCCCAGGCTTCAATTCATGATCTTTGGCGGTCGGCAGCCGGCAGAACGAATCTTACCCAAGCCGAAGTGATCTCCCTGCTGGCGGGCCCCAAGCAGTCCTTTCCGGCGGGCCAACAGGTCCGGCAGGAATTGGCGAATCGGATCCGTTCGGTGATGGACGGTCAACGCCTGGTTTCACTCGACACCTTGCTCGCTCTGGGAAATGGGCTGAACGAGTTGGCGCAAGGCAAACCGGTAGGCGATTCCTTGATTCCTCTCGCCGGGGAGTTGCGGGAATTTGAGATGCCGCGGCCAATGTTCACCAGCAGTGAGCGCAGCGAATGGGCCGCTGGCTTCTACAACACCCGTCATAGTTCCTTGCAGACCCGGACTGATCTCGTGAAGATCATTAAATCCCCCAACTCTCATAAGGAGTTGGTGGATGCCCGCGGTATTGTCGTTCCGTTCCTGCGAGATACCTTGGTCGGATTGAATTACGCGTATTACGAGCCGCCGGGAGCGCAGATTCTTCTCAATAATCCCCTTTACGTTCGCTCGCATGACTTCTCCGGGGAAATGGCGCTGGGAGGAGGGCAGTCATGGCACGTGCCGCATGTATTCGGCTCGGGGCTTCCGGCCGGCGGCGGCGCTCACCTGGCGGGTTCGCTGGCGGATCTGCCTTTTGTTCTGGCGGAAGCGGAACAGGACTTTATCGTTCCCGAAAATGTTCAGGCCTTGATCTGGCACGAGTTGGTGCCCGGACTGGTCAGCAGCGCCATCTTGCCTCGCTGGTGGAGTGTGACACCCAACGAGTTGCATGCCGTCACTTTGTACCAGCGCACCGGCGAGGAACTTTTAACGGCTTCCGCAAAAGACGAGAAGTTGCGAGTCACCGTTTTGAGCATTCTTTCCGAGCGCATGGTTCCACAGCGGGCGGAGCAACTGGAAAAGGCTTTGCAGGCAGGGAATGTGAATGAGGCTCTTTCCCGAGTGATGCCGGGAGAGACCTTCTATCTCGCGGCTGAGTTCCGTCGGAGATCTCCTGGCGAAAATAATTCATGGGGAAAAGCGGGAGAAGAACTGGAAAGTCTTTCTGCTCACTATCCAGCGGAGGTCAGTTGGAAAAGGCTATCCGATGACTTCGGGGTTCCCCATCCTGCTCTAGCGCAGAGCTACAGTCGTGAATTACTGAATGTAAAACCATTTCCCGCATTCATGGGCTACTCCAGCCGTCTTCTGGCTGAGTCCTGGGATTCCAATAATTTGTACTGGGCCCGCCTTGCGGATGAACTGGGTTATCCCCCGGTGATGTTGAACCGCCTGGTACCGGAGTTGACGTATCGGATGGTAGAGAAGATTTTTGCCACCGACTTCGAGGACTGGCCGGCAATGCTTCGTGCGATGCGGGAGACTGGCGAGGAGTTCCGGCAGGGCAAGATCACATCGCTGCCCAAGGTCGCGCTGAGTACACCAGTGCAGTAGGTAAGCAGTTTTAAAAGTTTGAGATGTCCAATTTTAACGGTCCGCGGGCGGTTCAAGGCGCGGCCAGGTGACGGCAGGGTCTCATGGCAAAAAAAGTTCTTCTCGTTCTCATCGCTGCTTTCACGTTCCTTGTTGGGTCATTTCCCCGTATGGCCGCGCAGGAGGGCGAAACCAGCATCCGCGTCGAAGTCGACATGGTGCAGCTGAACGTGGCAGTCATGGACAGTAAAGGCAATTACGTGACTGGCCTCAAGCCTTCGGATTTCGAAGTGACCGAAGACGGCATCTCCGCAAAAAGTGGCAATATTCGGCGAAGGTAACGAAGCTACGCGCAGAGTGGTGGCGGCAGGTGACGAAGACAAGTCCGGGCAGCTCCACATTGGTTCGTCGAATGGCGCATTGAATTCGGAAACGTCGTCCGAGCTTGGCTCCGAACTGGGATCGGCGATGGCTGGCGCCAATGTGTTCATTCTGTTCGACACCAGCAACTACATGTATCGTGGTTTTGTTTTCGCCCAGGATGCCATCGCTGAGTTCGTCCGGTCGCTGGACAACCCTGACCGCGTGGCTTTCTATTCATACAGTCGAGATCTCTCCCGCGCTACCACGCTAACGCCCGATCGCAACCAGGTGCTGCGCGGAGTGCGCACCACGGTTGCCGGAGACGATGCTGCGCTTTACAACGCTCTGTTGATGACGCTGAAAGATGCTGGACAGAATATGGGCCGGAAAGTTGTCGTGGTGTTCTCGAACGGGCCTGATAACTACAGCATGGTGCCGCCGGAGGATGTGGCGGAACTGGCCCAATCGAAAGGCATTCCCATCTACATGATCAGTACCCGGGAAGCCAAACTGGAACCCGTCTCCAGCACCGTATTCAAACGAATGAGCGCGGCCACCGGCGGGGAGGCTTACTTTGCGAAAACCTGGCGGGAGCAGCAGAAAGCATTTGCGTCCATCCGCAACGATCTGGCGCATCTTTATTCGGTGAGCTATTACCCTCAGCCCAACCCCAATCGCGGCTGGCGGACCATCACTGTGAAGTTAAAAGGTGAACGGATGAAGAAATGCCGCATCCGGACGCGAAATGGTTACAGGCCAGAGTCGTCGCGAGTATCCGCGGAGCGTGTGGTCCCGCCTTCGGTGGCGGAGCCTGCTTCGGCCGCGTCGAATTAGCATGCGGTGCGACGCACCTTATTTCTATGGCAGAACTTAGTTCTGAGTTCTGCTACATCTTGACCATTGGATTTTCTTCGTCCGGGGTTGATTGAGGCGTCACGTTTCTCCAACCAAAAGCCAACCTCAGTGGCTAAAGCCTATTCTCCCGCCCGATCTGGACGGCACGACTGAAGTCGTGCCTTCCCCGCAGAGTGTCTGACGCCAAAAAAATGTGGCGTGCAAATTGGTAAACGTTTACTATTCGTCGCATTCTCAGTCTCGCATTCGCAAAAGTAGGCAGGAGATTACAAACAATGTTCTCGTCCAACCGCCGCCGTTTCCTGGGACAAGCCGCTGCCGCGGGAATCGCGTGCTCCACCGATACTCGCTTTCGGCAGGTTTTTGCCGGCACCGCCCCAAACCGCGAATCCCGGCGCGGACGTGCGCGTTTATATCGACTCTCGGCGAACCGTCGCGCCTTTGGATCGCAATCTGTTTGGATCCTTTCTTGAGCATCTCGGACGGGCGATCTATGAAGGAATTTACGATCCCGGGCTCGAAGCTCTCCGACTCGAACGGCTTTCGTAAAGATGTGATGGACGAAGTTCGTCAAATGGGAGTGCCGATCATTCGCTATCCCGGAGGAAATTTCGTCTCCGGATACAACTGGCTCGATGGCGTAGGTCCGAAAGCAGACCGCCCGCGAGTTTTGGATCGGGCGTGGAATTCGCTCAACACCAACCAGTTTGGTACTGACGAATTCATGGCGTGGTGCAAAGCAGTCGGCACTCAGCCTCTGATGGGATTAAATCTCGGAACCGGAACACCGGAGCAAGCGGCCGCCCTGGTTGAGTACTGCAATGTCGAGAAAGGCACCAAATGGAGTGACCTGCGCCGTAAGAACGGATTTGCTGAGCCCTACAAAGCGAAGTACTGGTGCCTGGGAAACGAGATGGACGGCCCCTGGCAAATCGGTCACATGACCGCCACGGAATACGGTTTGAAAGCTCAGGATGCAGCCCGTCAGATGCATTATGTCGATCCTTCCCTGCAACTCATCGCCTGCGGATCGAGCGGGCCCTTGATGCCGACTTATCTGGAGTGGGATCGAGAAGTTCTCGAGCAATGCTATGACTACGTCGATGGCCTCTCCTTGCATCGCTACGTGGGCAACACTCCTGAAGAAACCGGCGGCGATAGCGCGAAGTTCTTAGCCATGAACCTGAGCATGGAAAAGCAGATCGCTGAGACAGTGGCGGTTTGCGACATGGTCCGCGGACATCGGCGCTCTCCGAAAAAACTCTGGCTGTCCTTCGATGAGTGGAACGTCTGGTACCGGGCGCGCACGGGGGATGCCGTGAATGGCCACGGACGCGAAGCCCCGCACCTGCTTGAAGAGATCTACAACCTGGAAGACGCCCTGCTTGTCGGCGGATTTCTCAATACCCTGATTCGCAATGCAGACCGCGTGAAACTGGCGTGCCTGGCGCAACTGATTAATGTCATCGCGCCAATCATGACCAATACAAACGGCTTGTTCCGGCAGACGATTTATTACCCGTACAGTTGGGCGCTTCAGTTCGCCCGCGGCACAGTATTGAATCTCCTGGTTGAGTCCCCGACGTACGATGTCACGGGAATGGGCCAGGTTCCTTATCTCGATGCTGTTGGCACGCT
This sequence comes from Terriglobia bacterium, assembly GCA_963765715.1. Lineage (GTDB taxonomy): Bacteria > Acidobacteriota > Terriglobia > Terriglobales > Acidobacteriaceae > JAIQFF01. Next base: position 190,734 of record CAVXXN010000003.1, on the reverse strand, counting down.
GGACAAAGAGAACGGAAAGCTAGCCGTCTTCGTTCTCAATCGCGATCTTGTCAAACCACATACGGTTGAACTGAACTGGCAGGACACTGCGCCGACAGTTGTGTTGTCGTCCGTCGTGTTGACTGGAGACGATCTCAAAGCTTCAAACAGCTTTGACGCTCCACATCGCGTTGCGCCGCGACCCATGGACAAGCCCTCGACCTCAGGTGGCCGAACTCGCTTCGAAGTGCCGCCCCACTCTTACAGCGTAGTTCAATGGGGAACCTGATTGATGGTGTGGCCTGCGACGGTTTCAATCTTGGTCTAACGGAGTTCGCGGCCGCTTTTCTTGCTTCGCTGTTCCGGAAAGCAGACTGGTTGACTCCCGCAGCACAAGAGTGGTCTTAAGCACATACTCGGTTCCGTTGGGTGCAGGTGTTTCCCGTTCAACTTCCGCCAGCAGGGCATTGAAAGCCAGTCGTGCCAGTTCGGATTGCGACATCTGTACCGAAGTCAGCGGCGGCAACACGAACTGAGCCAATCTGATGTCGTCGAATCCAATTACCGACAAGTCGCGTGGAATTGAGATACCCGCATCGTGGCTTTCCCGCATTACACCGATCGCGGTCATGTCATTCGAACACAGCACCGCGGTCGGGCGGACGGCGCCTGCGAGAATACGGGAGAAAGCCGCCATCCCACCTTCCATCGTGTGATCTCCCTCAACAATTAGAGCTGGATGCGATTCCAGGCCGATTTCCTGCATCGAGCGCAGAAATGCTTGCTGGCGCGCCACAGCTGACTTCAACCGCAATGGGCCGGTAATGAACCCAATTTTTTCGTGCCTCAGGGCAGCCAGGTGTTGCACCGCCTGGCGAATCCCGTGGAGATAGTCAATCCGGATATTGCTTACGCGGGGCCGAGGCGGGCCGACGTCGACAAAGACGAGCGGGACATTCCGTAATTTCAGATCTTCCAGAAGCAGTTCTTCCATGCCAAAGGTCATGATGGCCACACCCTCGACGCGGCGCTCGATCATCCGGCGGACCGAGCTTTCCATTCGCTTGGGATCGTTTCCTGTGGAGGTCAGCAGGATTTCATAACGATGTTGGACGGCTATGGTCTCGAAGACCTGCATGATTTCCGGAAAGAACGGATTGGTCATTTCGGAAACAATGAGACCAAAAATCCGGCTGCGTCCGGAGACCAATGCCCGGGCTTGTGTATTCGGGTAATAGCCCAGTTCCTCAATTACACTCCAGACGCGCTTAGCCAACTGGGCGTTGACCGTGGGGACCCGGTTAATAGTTCGGGAAACGGTGGCGGTCGAAACCTTGGCCCGCTTTGCGATCTCCCGGATGTCCATAGAAACGCTTTCCCTGCATCGGGTTGAAGCCCGGATTTTAGCACGGCAAACGTTATCTCAAAGAGCATCGAAATGTAATCGGATCGGGCAGCGCGAGTTGTACAGAAGAATCGAAAAAAGTGCTATTGTGTGCGCTTGAGAAACTATCTGATCGCCTCCGTGTACAAGCTCATCGTTGCGTTCTTCTTCCTGCTTGTAGCTTCTTCACCGACATTCGCCGCTGCAGCGCCCCCATGGACGCCGAAACAGGCCAATGACTGGTATTCCCGGCAGCCTTGGCTTGTTGGCAGTAATTTCATTCCGAGCACCGCGATCAATGAATTGGAGATGTGGCAGGCTGACACCTTCGACGTTCCTACAATCGATCGCGAACTGGGGCTTGCCCAAGGCCTTGGGATGAATACGATGCGCGTATTCCTGCACAACCTCTTGTGGCAGCAGGACTCTGCCGGATTTCTCCACCGGATGGACCAGTTCCTGGAGGTCGCTGACAAGCACCATATCCGAATCATGTTCGTTCTCCTGGACTCTGTCTGGGACCCCAATCCCAAGCTCGGCAAGCAGCGCGATCCCAAGCCTCATGTTCATAATTCGGGCTGGGTGCAGGCTCCGGGAGCGGAAATTTTGAAAGATGAGTCCCGATGGAATCGCGAACTGAAACCCTACGTTGTGGGAGTCATTAGCCATTTCCGCGCTGATCCGCGGGTTCTCATGTGGGACCTGATGAATGAGCCCGACAATGAAAACCCTCCATACAAATCCCAGGAACTTCCTCACAAAGCAGACATTGCATTGCGATTGCTCAGGGAAGAGTGGGGCTGGGCTCGCAGTGCCGAGCCGACGCAACCCCTGACCAGCGGGGTCTGGCAGGGCGATTGGTCAAGCGACGATAAGCTGAGCGAGATGGCAAGCCTGCAACTGCAAAATTCAGACGTAATCACGTTTCACAGCTATGAACCGCCCGACGAAATGAAGCGGCGGATTCAATCATTGCGGCGCTTCGGCCGTCCGGTGGTCTGCTCGGAATATATGGCGCGGCCGCGGGGCAGTACTTTCGCTGCGATCTTGCCGCTGTTGAAAGACGAAAAAGTCGGGGCCTACAACTGGGGCTTTGTAAATGGAAAGTCGCAGACGATTTATCCCTGGGATTCGTGGGACAAGCCCTACACTGCGGAGCCGGCGATCTGGTTTCACGACATCTTTCGTCAGAACGGGGACCCGTTTGACCCAAAGGAAGTCGCCTTGATCCGGCAATTGACGAAATAGGGCGACCGATTCGGGAAACGTTTACCAAGAGCGACTCAACAGGTGTGTCCACGTTAGCGTTGACGTTAACGGCTAAAGAGATTACACGGGAAATTGAAATCCGAGATTGACAAACTCCTTGGCGTGCTCTAGTTTCTCTTGTTTGTCTTGGTAAACGATTGCTACTCGGTAACCTTGCTGGGACCGCCCGATATGCTTTTGCCGCGACTTAGGGAAGAGGTGCTGGAAGCAAATCTTGAGCTGGTACGCAAGGGATTGGTGCTTTATACCTTCGGCAACGCCAGCGGCATTTCCCGAGAACAAAAATTAGTCGTGATCAAGCCTAGCGGTGTCCCTTACGACAAAATGAAACCGGAGCATCTGGTGGTTTCCGATTTGGAGGGGAAAATCGTCGAAGGCGACTTGAGACCGTCGTCAGATCTGCCGACTCATCTTGTGCTTTATCAAGCATTTCGAGACATTGGTGGCGTGGCGCACACCCACTCCGAGTATGCGACCTCGTGGGCGCAGGCTCGTAAACCAATTCCATGCTTTGGCACCACCCATGCCGATTACTTCCATGGTCCTGTCCCTGTGACTGCAGTCATGAAAGACAGCGAAATCGCGTCAGAGTATGAGAAGAACACAGGCCATGCCATCGTCCGGGCTTTTGAGAAACTCGACTATGCTGCGGTGCCTGCGATACTGGTTGCCAACCATGCCCCTTTTGCCTGGGGATCCGACCCAGCGGCGGCCGCGCACAATGCGGTGATTGTGGAGGCCGTGGCGCGAATGGCTCTTTTCACGATAACGATTAATCACGAGAGCGGAACCAGTCGGCAGAGGATTGCACGACAAACATTACCTGAGAAAACACGGATCGAGCGCTTACTACGGGCAACCAAAGGAAAAGAAATGATCCCAGCGATAGTGATGTTTGCGGAAAAGCAGCTCGTGCACCTGTCCGCGGTGGACGTGGTGATCATCGCGTTCTATTTCGTGCTGGTCTTGGCTATCGGTTTCTACCTGCGCGGCCGGGCAAATACCGGCGAAGATTTCTTCATGGCGGGACGCGAGATGACCGCATGGGTGGCCGGTCTCAGCTTTCTCTCCGCCAACCTGGGCGCCCTCGAATTAATGGGCTGGGCAGGCTCAGCCTATCAATACGGCATTCTGGCGACACACTGGTACTGGATCGGCGCCATTCCCGCCATGCTCTTTCTGGCGCTGGTCATGATGCCGTTTTACTACATATCCAAAACGCACTCCGTCCCGGGATATTTGAAGTTGCGTTTCGGTGAACCAAGTCGCGCTCTGTCTGCGGTTTCATTTGCCTTCATGACCGTGCTCATGAGCGGCGTCAACATGTTCGCCATGGCCAAGGTCATGCAAATCGTTCTTGGATGGGACATCAACTTCAGCATCTGGGTCTCATCTCTGACCGTCGCGATTTATGTAACCCTGGGCGGCCTTCGTTCCGCAATTTTCAATGAAGTGCTCCAATTCTTCCTCATCTGGGCGGGCGCACTTCTGATCCCTATCCTCGGGCTCTATGAAGCTGGGGGCTGGGGCAACCTCAAGATTCAAATTGCACAGAGAGCTTCGGAACAGTATGTCCATCTCTGGGCCGGCTTGGGCTCGTTTACTTCCAATCCGATGGGAATTCATTGGACCGGGATTGTTTTTGGCCTGGGCGCAGTCATCTCGATGGGCTATTGGACCACCGACTTTCTGGTCGTGCAGCGCATCCTCGCCGCGAAAGATATTCGCAGCGCAGAAATGGCGCCGATTATCGGAGCCGGGTTCAAGATGCTGGTTCCGATTATCGTCATCCTTCCCGGATTACTTGGGTTGGCCGTCCTGCCGATGAAGCTGGTTCCGGAGTCGGTCGCTGCCGTAACCGGTGGCCATAGCTACAACGACGTGCTACCGCTCATGTTGGCTCGTTATTGCGGCCCTGGTCTGCTGGGGTTGGGAATCACCGCGCTGATTGCTGGTTTTATGTCGGGAATGGCGGGAAATGTCAGCGCATTCACGACCGTCTGGACATACGACATCTACAGGCCGCTCATCAACAGCAAGGGCACAGACCATCACTACGTGAACATGGGTCGTTGGACGACGGTGATAGGCGTGCTGATTAGTGTGGGCACGGCGTACCTGGTAATGCAGTTTGCCAGCATCATGGACTACGTGCAGGCTCTGTTCAGCTTCTTCATCGCGCCGTTGTTTGGCACCGTGATCCTTGGGATGCTCTGGAAAAGGGCGACTGGGCCCGGCGGATTCTGGGGACTGCTGTGTGGAACGCTTTCGTCGATTGGCATGTGGGCGTGGGTCAAGGTCGATCCAACCGCGCTGCGATACGTGGCGCTGTCGCCTCATGCCAAAGCCCTCGCTCAGGATATGTATCAGGCGCTTTGGTCCTTCATCGTCTGCGTTGTCGTAACTGTGACGGTGAGTATGGCTGACGAAACCTGTGCCCGACGGTCAATTGACCGGTCTGGTCTACGGGATGACAGAAATTCCGTCCGTTGGTGACTTGCCCCTGTATCAAAAGCCACTTTTCTGGGCTGGTGTGGTTGTGGTGGTGTTCTTTGTGCTGAATATTATTTTCTGGTAGCCGTGAGTAGCGCCGCTGTCCGGCGGCTGTCCGGTGGGCGTCACGCCCACCGCTGGGAGGGTGAGACGCCCTCGGGACAGCCGGCAAGATGCCCGCGCTACACTCGATTCGTGCACAGGAATTCTTGACTGACTGAGGTGTACAGCATGATCTCGATTTGGTTCTTCATCGGCGTCTCGCTAGCGGTAAATGGGGCGCTGATTTTCGCTGCGGGAATTTATCAACTGGTGAATCCCCCCGTCGATCCCGGGGTGGTTCTTGTTCAACCTGCACGCTGGAGTGTGGTGGGGAGCAGTGCTTCTACTAGTTGGTCTGATCTATTGCATCAAGTTCGCGCCCAAGCGGCAGATGTAAGGCGAACGATCACAAGGTAAAGTATGCCGACGAAAAAAATGACGATGGGCCTGATCGTGGGGAACCGCGGTTTCTTTCCCGATCATTTGGCCAAGAGTGGCCGCGAAGAAATGCTGCGCGTGTTGACCGCCGCCGGAATGGATGTGGTAGCGCTGACTCCGGAAGAGAGCAAGTACGGGGCGGTTGAAACCCGGGAAGAATCCAGGCGCTGTGCCGATTTGTTCAAGCGTAATCGTGATCGCATCGATGGCGTAATCGTGACCCTTCCGAACTTCGGCGAAGAGCGCGCCATCGCCGATACTCTGCGTTTGGCGGATCTGCACGTTCCGGTGCTGATCCAGGCTACTCCCGACGATCCCAAGAAGATGACGATCGCGTTCCGCCGCGATAGCTTCTGCGGAAAAATGTCGGCCTGCAACAATCTAAGGCAGTATGGAATTCCATACTCGATCACGACGCTGCATACGGAGAGCCCCGATTCGCCCGAGTTCGCCAAAGATCTGCAGTGGTTTGCCGGCGGTCTGCCGCGTGGTCAATGGCTTTCGAAACCTTCGCGTCGGCGCCATTGGCGCGCGTCCGACGGCTTTTAACACGGTTCGCTATAGCGAGAAAATTCTCGAATCGCAGGGCATCTCGATCGAGACGCTCGATCTTTCCGAAGTGCTCGGCCGCATCGAGCGGATGAAGGACACTGACGACAGCTGCGCAGGCCAAACTGGCATCGATCAAAAAATACGTGGATGCGAGCAGCGTGCCTGAAGCCGCGTTGATGAAAATGGCCAAGCTCGGCGCGGTTGTCGATCACTGGATGGCTGCCACGGAAGTCGCCATCAGCGCGGTGCAGTGCTGGACTTCCATCGAAGAGAATCTCGGCGTGGTGCCCTGCACGGTCATGAGCATGATGAGCGACAGCCTGCTCTCCAGCGCCTGCGAAGTGGATATCTGCGGCGTGCTCGGCATGCACGCGTTGCGTCTGGCTTCGGAAACGCCTTCGGCACTGCTTGACTGGAACAATAACTACGGAGCCGACCCGAACAAAGCGGTTTGCTTCCACTGCTCGAATCTGCCCAAGCACTTCTTCCGCTCGGTGAAAATGGACTTTCAGGAAATCATCGCCGGAACGGTTGGCAAGGAAAATACTTTCGGTACGTGCGTGGGCTTGATCAAGCCGGAGAAGATGAGCTTTGCCCGCTTCTCCACCGACGACACCGCCGGTAAGATGCGCGGATATGTTGGCGAGGGAAGGTTTACTGACGATCCGCTGAATACCTTTGGCGGCGCCGGCGTGGTCGAAATTCCTGAGATGCAAAAGCTTCTGCACTACATCTGCGAAAACGGCTTCGAGCATCATGTCGCCGCGAATCTTTCCAATGTCGCACCGGCAGTTTACGAAGCAACCACCCGCTACTTGGGCTGGGACATGTACCGGCATCCAGGATGATAGCAAGGCCTGCTGATGGCCATCGTGGCCGGAGTCGATTTTGGAACCCTGAGCGTTCGCGTTTCCATTGTGGACAGCGAGCGCGGACTGCTGAACTCCGCCATTGCTGAATACCCCCTGCATCGCAAACGCGAAGACCCTGAATACGCAACCCAGTCGCACGACGACCACATGCGCGCGCTGGCCGCAGCCACCCGCGAGGCGGTGAAGAAAGCCGGCATCTCCGGCGATCAGGTGCGAGCCATCGCCCTGGATACCACGGGCTCTTCCGTTATTCCGGTCGGCAAAGATCTGCAGCCGCTCGGCGAATACTACTTGTGGTGCGATCACCGCGCCAAAGGCGAGGCCGCGGAGATCACGGCAGCCGCTCATCGCGAAGGACTGGAAGCGATCAACTGGTGCGGAGGCGTTTACTCGTCCGAGTGGGGATTTTCCAAACTCCTGCATTGGCTGCGTCACAATCCATCGAAGCGTTCGGAATTCGTCTCGGCGTTCGAACATTGCGACATGGTGGCAGCGACGTTATGCGGCATCACTGATCCTAAAAAAGTGAAGCGCAGCATTTGCGCCATGGGCCACAAATGGATGTGGAACAGAGCCCTCGGCGGTCTGCCTTCCGAAGAATTTCTGGTTAAGGTCGATCCGCTTATTTGCCGGCGTTCGTGAAAAACTCGATGGCGAATACGCGGCGTCAGACCAGATCGCCGGAACACTTTCCAAATACTGGGCGGAGCAACTCGGCCTCAAGCCAGGCATTCCGATTCCAGTGGGGGCCTTCGATGCTCATTGGGACGCTATCGGGGCCGGTTGCGCGCACCGATGACATGGTCAATGTGATCGGTACGTCAACTTGCATCATCGGAATTACGCCTTCCGTGAATCTTGTCCCTGGCGTATGCGGCGTGGTGCAGGGAAGCGTGCACCCGCTCCGAACCGGAATTGAGGCCGGGCTTTCGGCGGTCGGAGATATTTTCAATGCGATTGCCACACGCGCGGGCACAGATGTTCAGAAGCTGAGCCAGGGGCTTGAGGATTATCGCGCCGGCCAAACCGGTCTGCTACGCATGACCTGGGACAATGGCGACCGCACCGTGCTGGTGAATCCGAATCTGCGCGGCATCACGCTAGGCTGGAATCTGCAGAGCACGGCTCAGGATGAATTATTTGCCGCCATCGAAGGCACGGCGTTTCATACCCGCGTGATCCTGGATCGTATGGCCGGCCACGGCGTTCATATCAAGCGCGTCATCAACGCCGGCGGGATTCCACAGAAGAATGACGTGCTGAACCGCGTTTACGCGAACGTACTTGGGCGTCCGGTATTGGTTCCGAGCAAAAGCGTCACCAGCCTGGGCTCCGCGATTTTTGCTTTTCTCGCGGCGGGAATCTTCAAAACTGTCGAGGAAGCGCAGCAGAAAATTTGCCCTCCCCACCGCGTCTATGAGCCTGAGAAATCTGAGCAGAGTGTCTACGAACAGATATACCCGCTTTACAGCCAGCTCTATTTTGCCTTCGGCGATCCGCAGAAAAAGGGCCTGGGTGAGGTCCTCCCAACATTGATTCGCGTGGCCGAATCGGTGAATAAGGGTTCACAACTGGCAGCGGACTGATCCCAACGTCATCCTGGATTAAAGTCGTTTCAAACACTTCGGATATCGATTGCTGCCATTCCACGATAACCTTGCTTTAGAATTACGATTCTTGCCCGCTCCGTTAAAATCCGACAATTTGCGAGTGGTCCTGGTGGAGACGCGCAACCCTCTCAACATCGGCGCTGCGGCTCGCGCCATGAGCAACTTTGGCATACTCCAACTCGGGGTCGTAAAACCTTACGACGTGGCATTCCGAAAAGCAAAATCGGCAGTGGGCGCGGCTGCGCTGCTGGAAAATGCGACGGAATACAAAACTGTCGCCGAAGCCGTCGCGGATTGTACGCTGGTGGTGGGGACGACCGCGGTGCGTCATCGGGAATTGCAGCATCCACTGCGCCGCCTCGAGTACGGTGCGCGACTGATCCGGAAAAGAATGCAATCCAGTCGCGTGGCCCTGCTGTTCGGCTCGGAGAAGTACGGACTCTCAAGGCGGGACCTCAGCCATTGCCATTGGCTGATGCGCATTCCTACCAGGGACGAGCACATCTCGATGAACCTGGGGCAAGCGGTTGCCGTGTGCCTGTACGAACTCGTTCGTGACGACCGGGTGGCCGGAGCTTCCGAGGCCCAGGCGCTCGCAGCCTCAGAGGACGTCGAGCGTATGACCGCGATCCTGCTGGACGCCCTCAGCACCAGCACCCACATGACCCCGGACAGGGCTCCTGCCACTGAGGAAAGGGTCCGGCGGATGGTTCGCCGCCTCAAGATCACAGCTCGTGACGCAGAGGCTTGGCTGGGTGTCTTGAGGCAAATTCTTTGGGAACTGCGTCATGGCAAACCGCCGGTTAGCTGATTTTTCGGTCAGAATTCAGGGTTGCAGGATCGTTTACACTGAACTGGCATGTCTGATCACATTGTGAGTTCGTGTGTAACTTGTCCCAAGTGCGGAACCTGGGTAGTTGTGGAACGGGAAGTGACTCGGGAAACCAACAAGGAAAAGGTCAGCACCACTTGTCCAGCGCCTGAGTGCGGCAAACAGTTCTTATTTGCAGTCGGCGAGACCAAGGTTTTCGAGCTGCCTATGAGCCTTTTTGAGCGGCGTCACTTCTTCCGGTCGGAGCTGCCGTAGTTCCGCCGGCGTCAGGCCGGTCCGAAAAGACTGTAAAGCAAAATCACCAGGACAATGGTCGCAAAGACCACATACATGCGGTCACGCTCCGCGGCAAATCCAAGGATGGAAAGCGCGACCCGGGCAACCGGAGTTGCGATCAGCACGAGCAATCCGAGTTGGATGATGCCTCGCGCTTGAAACGCAAAAGTCTCCTGCAAAACCCCGGGGATGGTACGAAGCTGGTTCGGTTCTCCGTGGAAAACCCGGTAGTCGGCAGGCTCGGCCCCGTGCCTGGTAAGGTAAACGACCCCGCCGATGAAGACGATCAGCGCCGCCAAAGACACTCCGGCGCGCAGTAGGTTTCCGATAAGATCCTCGACCTTTCGGTCAGTCCAAACCGGCAGGCTAATCGCCTTCATATTTTCCCCACCGCCCCGTTGTAGATCATCTGTGCCCCCAACAGCAGAATGACGATGCTGAAAATCAGCCGCAACCATTTGGTTTCGGCTTGCACCAGAATGCGGGTACCCACTAAGCGAACCGCCGAGAACTCCCAACATGACCGGCATGGAAAGCCCGGGATCGATATACCCCCGGCTCAGATAGACACCGGCGCTGGCCGCCGCGGTTACCCCAATCATGAAATTGCTGGTCGTGGTCGATACCTTGAACGGAATTCGCATTGTCTGGTCCATGGCAAGGACTTTCACGGCGCCCGAACCAATGCCCAGCAATCCGGAGAGAGCTCCCGCGCCAAACATAAAGCTGAAACCAGCCGGTACCCGGCGGACAAAGTAATGGCGAATACCCTCGGGAGTGGGGAAGCTGCCATTCAGCTGTAATCGCGTGGCTAAAGGGTCGGGAATTTCATCGCTTTTCGACCTGACGCGCACCCGGGCGGACAGATAGGCGGAATAGAGCAGTACCGCCCCGAAGACTATGGCAATCGCGGAAGTCGAAACCCTGGCTGCCAGAAATGCTCCGAAAACCGCTCCAAGAGTGGTCGCAATTTCCAGAAACATTCCAATGCGAATATTGGAAATCCCTTCCTTGACGTAAGCCGCGGCGGCGCCGGAAGAGGTAGCAATTACGGAAACCAGGGAAGCCCCGATTGCGTAGCGAATATCCACTTTGAACAAGAGGGTCAGCAGGGAACAAGAACCACGCCGCCGCCGAGCCCGGTGAGAGAACCGAGAAGGCCGGCAACGGCCGATCCGATCCATACCAGAACAGTTAACTCCCAAACAGTCATTGTTCCTGATTACCCTCATGGTCAATTTACTGCACAAACAGTCTCGCACCATGGGGATGAACACGAACTGTTATTGTGATCGATTTCACGGATTTCGCGTAGACTTGGGAAAAGTGTCAACTCTTAAGTCCACAGAGCCTCTTTCGTCCAGCGCATCCGCGCCTCGTCTCGGCTCACTTCTGCTTCTGGCCGCTTGGTTCGGAATTATCGCTGGCCTTGTCGAGGGCGCGGGCCTGCTGCTCTTTCAGAGAATCAACTGGGAGCGATGGGGCCCGACACTACACGTCTCGGAACAGATCATCTGGATCTCTCCAATCGTTAATCTGGTCCTATTTTCTGTTTTGATACTTCTTCTATTTCTGGCCGTGCGCCTGGTGCCGAGAGTTCCGGTCTTGCAGTCCGCGTTAGCTCTCCTGATTGCCTTGACGGTCTACGACTGGCTCTGCATCACAGCTCGTCTCTCACGCGGAAGTTGTCTATTGCTGGCGCTTGGGGTTGGTGTTGCCTGCAGTCGCTGGATCACAAAACATGAAGAGGCTGTCCTCCGGTTCGTTCACCGGACATTCCCGATGGTTGCCGCCACCGCAGTCGTTGCCTTCGTTGGAATCCAGGGTAGCCAATGGTTGAAGGAGAAAAGAGCAGTTGCAAATTTGCCATCGGCGTCCGCCGATGCGCCGAATGTCGTGGTCATCGTCGTGGATACCCTCCGCGCCGACCATCTGTCGACGTACGGCTACTCACGTCCGACCAGTCCAAATATCGACGGCATAGCAAAGCAGGGGGTACTTTTCGAGAACGCCATCTCGACCTCTTCGTGGACCTTTCCCTCGCACGCTTCCATTCTGACCGGCCGTTACGAGTTCGAGCACGGCATGGAAAAGATACAGCCGATGTCAGTATTCGGCTCGGACGCATTCAGCCTGGGAGGCTTCCCCACGATCGGAGAGGCAATGGCGCGCCGTGGATATCGCACCGGGGCATTCTCGGCCAACCGCACCTTCTTTACCCGCGACCTCGGTTTCGGCCGCGGATTTATTCACTTTGAAGATTATTTCCACTCCGCCGGCGACATGCTGGCACGCACTCTCTATGGCAGGGAACTTATAGGCCTCTACGTGAAACGGCTTCAGCGGAGCCTTAAACGTGAATTGCTGGGTTATGGTCAGGATTTTGGATTACGAAAGCATGCAGACGCAGTCAACCAGGAAGTTGTGAACTGGATCGATCGCGATGCTGGGCATCCCTTCTTCGTGTTCCTGAACTATCTAGACGTGCACGAACCTTATGGTAGCCCGTCTTCTTATCCGAAGCCGGCATGGGGTCAACAGAATGCCACCGACAAGTACGATGACGGTGTCAAATACGTCGACGACTACATCGGACTTCTTCTTCATGATCTGGACCGCAGAGGCCTGAGCAAAAATACTCTCGTGGTTATCACCTCCGACCATGGAGAGTCGCTAGGGCAGCATGGGCTGGCACACCACGCCGTTGCTCTTTACCGCGAGCTGATCCATGTGCCGCTGATCATCGAATATCCCGGACACATTCCGGCCGGGCTTCGACTGGCGCAGCCAGTTACGAACTCAGCCATACCAGCAACAATCATGGGACTGCTGGGAGGCAACGATCAGCAAATATTTCCTGGGCCAGCTTTGAATGCTCTCTGGCAAACGCCCGGAGTACAGCCAGCGTGGCCGGATTCTCTGTCTGAAGTGGCGCAACGCAATATCTTCAGCGACGAAAATAAAGCCGCGTCAAGGTTGGTGCCCACGACCTTCGACGGCCCTATGAAGTCCATTGTTACTCCCCGCTGGCATTTGATCGTACACAAGGAACTCGGCGACCAACTTTACGACTGGGTCCACGACGTCGACGAATCCCACAATGTCATAAACACTCCGATGGGCCAGCAGGTGGCGCGGAGTCTGAGCACTCGCCTGGAAGACTTGCTGGCGCGCGCCGACAGCGAAAAACCAGCGTCCACTCTGATTGCTTTGCACGACGGCAAATTTAACGCCCAGGAAACCAGTGTTCGCGGAAAGGGATCGGCCGGGTCTGTGGACGACTACTACCGGGTTGAGGCGGAAGCTGGATCCGTTATGACCGTCGAGGTCGACGGCCCTCCACCTTCGCCGAGGTTGCTGGATCCGGTGATTGCGATCGTCGACGCAAAGGGCGAGCCCTATCAGACTTGCCGGAATCCAGGGGACGATCACACCCAATCGCCGGGAATTGCAGACTCCACACCCGACGCGTTCGACGATATCTGCGTAAATGATGACATCAGTCCCGGCGTCAATACCAATGCGCGCCTGGAGATTCTGGTTCCGGGAGCGGATAAATCTAACGTAGAATTGAACATACGGGTGTCCGACTGGAACGGCTTGGCCCAGTCCCAGGTGCACTACAAGATGCAGGTGTATGACGCTGGAGACGCGGCCGGGATTACGAAGGCCGCCGGTCAGTGACACTGGTCAATGACACGGATAGACAGAGGAATCCGCTCTCCAACTGCGAACAAAATGTGGCGATGTTAAGATCGGAATAGGGTTTGGGGCTAGTCCAGCAGAGTTCGAGGAGCGTTCATGAGATTTGAATCGTTGATGGCACTTTATGGTGGCCCCGATCAGGTGATGACGGTGACTTCCGGGCTGGCCAGCGTCCTTGGCCTCCTGCTGCTTTTCTGGAACAAAGTGGTGGGAATTTTCTTCAAGGTGGTGCGAATGTTCCGCCGCTCCGACGCGCCTGCCACTCCGGAACCTCCCAAAGACGCTCCGAAAGGTTCTCTGTAGTTCTCGGGTCCGCTTCTTGCGCAAAAAAGTCATTGTCATCGGATTGGATGGCCTCGAGCCCGGCATCGTGGAAGCGATGCTGGAACGCGGAGAACTCCCCAATCTTGCGAAGATTCGAGCGTCCGGCAGTTACTCCCGCCTGAAAACCACCTATCCCGCACAAACTCCGGTTGCGTGGTCTTCGTTCATGACCGGAACCAATCCCGGCGCGCACGGCATTTTTGATTTCATCAGCCGTGATCCGGGAACCTACCTGCCCGATGTTGCCTTAACCCGCTTCGAGCGTCCGAAAAATATGCTTGCCCAACCCCGCGTGGTGAACCGGCGACAAGGCGTTCCGATGTGGCAGTCTTGTCGAAGGCAGGCATTCCCAGCACGATCTTGCGCTGCCCATGCACCTTTCCTCCGGAACCTCTTCAGGGGCGAATGCTGGCCGGAGTCGGCGTTCCTGACCTGCGCGGCAGCCAGAGCAAAGGCACGTTCTATACCCAGGACAGTGCCGCGGTAGCAGAGGAAAACGAGCAACTTGTTTTTCTGGATGCCAAGCCGCTGGATCGGGGTCGGAATTAACTACTCGCGTGATCGGCCCACGCAATACGAAGGCGTCGCCGGCGGCGGACACCTTTTGCGAGATACGAGTACAGGTGGACAAAACCTCGCGCAAACTCGTGATCCACACTGGTGGCTCACCTTCCACGATTGAAGTTCCGAAAAAGGCTGGAGCGAATGGGTACGATTCAAATTCAAATTTTCTATGCTGCAATCTGTTACCGGAATCGCGCGATTCTATGTGCGGCAGCTTGAGCCGCATCTGGAGTTTTATGTTTCGGCCATCAACTTCGATCCCGCAGCTCCGATGTTTCCGGTTTCTTCGCCAGCCGATTATGCGCGAGAGCTGTCAGACAAAATCGGACTGTTTTCCACCCTCGGCATGGCGGAAGATCACAATGGCTTGAACAATGGGCGGCTGGATGAGGCGGCTTACCTGCAGCAATGTGAGTTGGTGCTCGGCGAGCGCGAACGCGCCATGCGATTTGAACTCGATCGCTTTAGCGAAGGCCTGTTTTTCATGCTCTTCGACACGCCAGACCGCGTGCAACACATGCTGTGGCGCTTCCGTGATCGTGAGCATCCGGGGTTTGAGCCCGATCTCTCACCCGAACTGGCTACCCTGATTGAGGAGCACTATCAGCGCTGTGATGCATTGCTGAGTGCAGTGCTGGATAAAGTTGACGAGAATACGCTGCTCATGGTGCTCTCCGATCACGGCTTCGGAACTTTTCGCCGCTCCTTCGATACGAATACCTGGTTGTTGCAAAATGGATTGCTCGCACTTAAAGGCGGGCGCGAGGCTGGCAAGAATGTCGGAGAAGGATTTGCCGGCGTTGATTGGTCGAAAACTTATGCCTATGCGGTGGGTCTGGGCGGAATTTATCTGAATCTGAAAGGCCGCGAAAGTCGCGGTATTCTCGAGGAAGGCACAGAAGCAGAGCGGGTACGCCGCGCGATCCAGTCCGGCCTGGCTGATTTCCCCGATGCGGACACCGAACGCACTGCGATCCGCAGCGTGTCGCGCCGGGAAGAGCTATACTCGGGTCCGTTTGTGGAGAATTCCCCCGATCTGCTGGTGAATTTTAACCGCGGATTTCGTGTCTCCTGGCAGAGCGCCGTGGGCGGCTTTTCGCATTCCTTACTGGAAGACAACATGCGCCGCTGGAGTGGAGACCACATTGTCGATCCCGAATCGGTTCCCGGCATTCTGTTCATGAATCGCAAACCGCGTTCAAATCCACGAGCTGGTTCAGGCGCGAATTATTGATCTCTCGCCAACGATCCTGAATTACCTCGAGGTCGCGATACCGGAATCAATGGAAGGCGCACCGTTACTCTGAATCGCAATCGAAAGCTTGCCACCGGAAGTGGCAATCTAAAGTGACAAATTTGAAGACATGAAAATCTGCGTGCTGGGACTGGACTGCGCCGCACCGGAAATCGTGTTCGGCGATGAACGCCTGGTCAATTTGCGGCGTCTGATGGACCTGGGAGTCTACGGGCGGCTCGAGAGCGTGATTCCTCCGACCACGGTTCCAGCATGGATGTGCATGAGCACCAGCCAGGACCCGGGTTCGCTCGGCGTTTATGGATTCCGCAATCATCTCCGATCATTCCTACGGCAAACCTCGAGTTTGCGAATTCGAATTCCATCAAGGCGCCTGCAATATGGGACCATCTTGGCGCGCGAAGGGCAGAAGTCGATCATCGTCGGCGTGCCCCCAAATTATCCGCCGCGGCGGGTCAATGGCATCAGCGTTGGCTGCTTTCTCACGCCGGACAACGCGAAGAATGACTTCACTTATCCTCCTGAGTTCAAAGCCAAAATCACTGAGCTGGTCGGCGACTATCCCTTCGACGTAAAAAACTTCCGCACTGACAATAAAGATTGGCTCAAGGAAGAAATCTTCAACGTGAGCCGCAAGCAGTGGCAGGTTGTGCGCTGGCTTCTGACCGAGCAGGAGTGGGATTACTTTCACTTTGTGGACATCGGCCTCGACCGCATGCATCACGGCTTTCTGGAGATTCTTCGATCCGACGCATGTGCAGTTTGAGCCCGGCAATCCATATCACGATGCGATTCCGGAGTATTATCGCTGGCTCGACGAGCAAATCGGCAGCATCCTCGAACTCCTGGACGATCGACACCATCCTGCTAGTCGTTTCCGACCATGGCGCGCAGCGGCTGGATGGAGGTTTTGCGATCAACGAATGGCTGATCCGCGAGGGCCTTCTGGTGTTGAATGAATATCCGAAAGCGTTGACGCCTTTTGAGAAATTGAATGTCAACTGGAGCAAGACCAAAGTCTGGAGCGAAGGCGGTACTACGCTCGCGTGTTCTTCAACGTGCAGGGACGCGAGCCGCAGGGTGTGATCCCCGCCAGCGAATTCGAGACTTTTCAGAATGAAATGAAATCCCGGCTGGAGTCACTTCCGGATGAAGGCGGTCAACCGCTCAAGTCGCAGGTGTTCCAGCCGAAAGAAATCTATCGCAACGTACGCAATGTAGCTCCTGACCTGATCGTTTATTTCGAGGAACTCCGTTATCGCTCGTTCGACTCGGTGGGCCACTCAACATTGCACGTGCGGGAAAACAGTCCGGACACCGATGGCTGCAACCATACGCAGCATGGAATGTTCATTCTCACCGCTCCGAATTGCCCGCTGAATGGCGAGTTCGAAGGAGCAAGCCTGCTGGACATTGCGCCTACTTTGCTCGATCTTGCTGGACACAAAATTCCGGAAGAGATGCAGGGACGATCCCTGGTGGCCGGGCATGGAAAAGAAAACTTCTGGTAGCGGTCCGGACGCCGACACAGAAAGAATTGTGCATGACCGCTTGGCAGGGCTCGGTTATGTTTAGCGGTTGGCGCAAGACTCCTTCCGCGGATCTATTTTGTTAAGACGCCTTTTTGGAGGAATGATGCTGAAAACATCGTTGTTGTCTCTTTTGATCGCGGCTCTTTTCATCACCGCATTCGCGCAGCAGGGCAGCCCGGCGTTCGACGGAAAAACCTGGTGGGAGCACATAAAGGTCTTGGCGGACGACAACATGGAAGGCCGTGACACCGGAAGCCCGGGTCTTAAAAAGGCGCAAGAATATACTGTGAATCAATTGAAGGCTGCGGGTCTTCAGCCTGCCGGCGTAAACGGCTTTTATCAGCCGGTGAAATTCGAATCGCGGCAACTGGTGGAAGCAGATTCCAGCGCCGCGCTGGTTCGCGGTGGCAAGTCTGAACCGCTTACTCTGGGAGAGGATGTCACCTTCAGTACGCGGATTGATCTGGCCCCTGCTGTCGAAGCTCCATTGGTGTTCACCGGCTATGGCTTGAGTGTTCCAGAAAGCAATTTCGACGATCTCGCCGGGCTCGATCTGAAAGGGAAAGTTGCCGTCCTCATCAGCGGCTCGCCCGAGCAGATTGGGTCTGCTCTGGCTTCGCACCACCAGACCGCCGGCGAACGCTGGAAAGCGTTTCGTCAAGCGGGTGCGATCGGGATCATCTCAATTCCGAATCCTGCGTCCATGGATGTGCCCTGGTCCCGTATCGCATTAAACCGGCTGCACCCGAGCATGGAACTCGCTGGCGCGGAGTTTAAGGAAACCGAAGGCGAGAAGCTGGCACTCACTTTTAACCCGGCACATGCGGACAAGTTATTCGCCGGCTCGGGGCATACGTTTCAGGAACTCGCGGATCTCGCTAAAGATCGCAAGCCCCTGCCACATTTTCCGCTGACCGCATCAATCAATGCCAAAGCCAAACTGAACAAAAAAGCTATCGAGTCGGCTAATCTCGTGGCCGCACTCCCGGGAAACGATCCACAGTTGAAGAATGAATATGTAGTCCTCTCGGCGCACATCGACCACGTCGGCATCGGCGAGCCGATTAATGGCGACCGTATCTACAACGGTGCGATGGACAACGCGTCCGGCGTCGCTGTATTGCTCGACGTCGCCGCATCGCTCAAGCAGCATCCTGAGAACCTGAAGCGTTCGCTTCTTTTTGTGTTCGTCACGGGAGAGGAGAAGGGATTGCTTGGCTCAAAGTATTTTGCGGCGCATCCCACCGTGGATCCAAAGTCCATGATTGCTGACATCAACGTTGACATGTTCAGGCCTCTCGTTCCGCTGAAGACTGCTTACGGTCCTGGGATTGGCGGAATCGGATCTTGGGGACGTGGCCCGGCAGGTTTCGGAGTCGAACGGCGTTTCCATTCAGCCTGATCCGCAGCCATTGAGAAATGTTTTTGTTCGCAGTGATCAGTATAGCTTTATCCGGCACGGCATTCCCGCGCTGGCGATGGATATCGCACCCACGACGCCAGAAGAGAAGCAGATTTTCGCGGACTGGCTGACTCATCGCTACCACGCGCCGTCGGATGACCTGAATCAGCCGGTCGATCTCGCAGCCGCCGGAAAATATGAAGACATCATCCGGCAGATGATGATCAAAATCGCGAATGATCCGCAACGCCCGCAATGGAAGCCAGACAGCTTCTTCCGGCGCTTTGCGCAAACCGCAAAAAACTAAGTTAATTGTGAAGCAATAAGTTCGGGGTTTGGAAAATAAAAAAGCAAGCAGACTGTTACGAGCGGCCAGAATTTGCCGGCAGATATTCGTTCACCAGCGCCAGCAGTTCCTCACGCAGCGCCGGGCCGCAAGCCAGAAGTCCCGACAGCAACGGCGATTTATTGTTACAACGCAGAGCAGAATTCTGCAAAGTGCTGACGAATCCGCCTCCGCTGGCCACCAGGGCGGCGCCGCCAGCGATGTCCCATTCGTGTTTCGGCGTAAGCGTGAAGGTGGCATCGGCCAGCCCGGCAGAGACCAGCGCGAGCTTGTAGGCCACGGAACCGATTGGCCGGATGTTGAGCCTGCCTTTCTGAAATTGCTTCCACTCGCCGCGCTTTGTCTCGCTGCGGCTCGCAAGCACGAGTGCTCCTGCAAGGCTGGTTCGCTGGCTGGCCTGCGCAGGTTTTCCGTTATAGGTCACACCCGAGTCCAAAGAGCCGAGAAAAGTCTCATTGGTGGCAGGATTGCAAATGCCTCCAGCAACAGCGATTCCGTCTTCTACCATTGCGACAGAAACGCAAAACTCGGGTATGCCAGCGATAAACTCTCGCGTGCCATCGAGAGGGTCCACAATCCAGACCCGCTTTTTATCCAGTCGTGATGGATCGTCAACGCTTTCTTCAGAGAGCCAGCCTTCACCTTCGCGAAGCAATTCCTGTCGCAATACCGCATCAACCGCCCGGTCAGCTTCAGTCACCGGATCATGGCCTGCTTTATATTCAGCCTCGATGGCGCCGAGAGTGAATCGGCTGAAGACCTGGCGAGCGGTGCCCAGCGCAGCCTGAATGCGTTGCAAAGTTTCGGCTTGAGAAGAATTGCTCATCGATGGACTAAGCCGGCTCTCCGATAGCGCCGACGAAGCCCTCTCGTTCCAGATGGAGGATAATTTCCTGCGCCGCTTCTTCAGGTGTAAGATCCGCCGTGTTGATCACCACTTCGGCGTCCTTTGGGTCCTCGTAGGGGTCCGAGATTCCAGTGAATTCCTTCAGTACTCCCGCGCGCGCCTTTGCATACAAACCTTTTCGGTCACGCTTCTCGCAATCCTCGAGCGAAGTAGCCAGATGCACCAGGATGAATCCGCCCAGCGGTTCGATCAGCCCTCGCACGTGCTTGCGGGTAGCATCATAGGGTGCGATGGGAGCGCAAATCGCGATCCCGCCATTCTTGGTGATTTCCGAAGCCACGTAGCCGATTCGTCGAATGTTAATGTCGCGGTGCTCTTTGGAGAATCCCAGCTCCGACGATAGATTTTTGCGCACCAGGTCTCCATCCAGCAGGGTGACTGGCCGCCCGCCCATTTCCAGAAATTTGGTCATCAACACATTAGCGATGGTGGATTTACCCGAACCGGAGAGCCCGGTAAAGAAGATCGTCACGCCTTGCTTGTGACGGGGCGGGTAACTGCGCCGCAACTCCTGCACCACTTCAGGATAAGTAAACCAGCTTGGAATATCGCGGCCTTCGTTCAACCGTTGGCGCAGCTCTGTGCCTGAAATGTTGAGCACGCGCGCACCCTTTGGCACTTCATCATCAGGATAATATTTATCCTCATCTTCCAGATACACCATCATGTTGAACGGCACCATCGTGACGCCGATATCGGACTGGTGTTTCTTGAAGACCTCCTGCGCCTCATAAGGGCCGTAGAAAGGTTTACCGTCAGTATCTTTTCCCGGGCCGGCATGGTCGCGTCCCACGATGAAATGGGTGCAACCGTGATTTTTGCGAATTAAAGCATGCCAGATTGCCTCGCGCGGACCTCCCATACGCATCGCCAAAGGCAACAAAGAAAGTTTCACCGTGCCCGCGGGATATTTCGATGTCAGCAACTGGTAACAACGCACGCGGGTGAAATAGTCCACGTCACCAGGCTTGGTCATGCCTACAACGGGATGGATCAGAAGATTCGCTTCCACCTGCTTCGCCGCTCGAAAACTCAATTCCTGATGGGCCCGGTGCATTGGATTACGCGTCTGGAAAGCGACGATCCGCCGCCACCCCAAGCGTGCGAACTCCGCGCGCAACTCGGCTGGAGTTAGCCGCAACGTCCGGAAATCATAGTGCGAAGGCATCTGACGCCCTCGACGCGGCCGCCCACGTACCAGGGATTGGCTTTGTTCATCACGTAGTCCGCACCGGGATGGGCCTTGCTTGTACTATTGAAAACCGCCTGAGCCTCGGCTTTGCGATCAGGCTGCCAGATTTCTTCGACGTGCAACACGCCCAGCATCACTCCTTCGGGATCGCGCAATGCGACGCTGCTGCCGGGCTTGATCGACTTGGCAAAGTCTTCGCTCACATCAAGTGTGATGGGCATGGGCCACAGAAGCCCGCTGGCCAGCCGCATATTGCTACAAACGCCTTCATAGTCGGCACGAGTCATGAATCCGCGCAGAGGCGAAAAGCCGCCGCCAAGCAACAACTCAAGATCGCAAAGCTGTCGCGGGTTGAGGTCCCATGATGGCCATTCGCGCGATCGGTTTTTGAGTTCCTGTGCGGCGTCCGGTTGGACGATGAGATTAACTAGTTCTCCACCGTGCGGCGGGATCAGATGACTGCTCGAAGTAGACAAAGCCCGTTGGCCTCCTGAATTAATGAGAGTTGCAGACTCAATATTGTGTGGCGTTAAGGCAGGGACAACTATCCTGCACTAGTTGATGTGAGAGGGCTGCTTCGGTCGCAATTTTTCTAGCGACTGCTCCTCGCTGGCAGCGGTCTTGAGGGCCACAACCGGCTCGGTGATCGAATATTTCAGCAGGCACCATAGGGCGCGAAAGCCGTCCTTCCAGCCAATTTTCTTGCCCTCTTCATACGTGCGGCCCCAATAGCTGATGCCGACCTCATAAATCCTCAAACGCCGCTTGGCCACTTTTACGGTGATCTCCGGTTCAAAGCCGAAGCGGTTTTCCTCGATTGGAATCGCCTGGATAATCTCCCGGCGAAAAACCTTGTAGCAGGTTTCCATATCGCTTAGGTTGATGTTAGTGAGGCAATTCGAAAGCAAAGTAAGCAACCGGTTTCCCACCGAATGCCAGAAGTAAAGAACCCGGTGCGGCCCGCTGCCGAGAAAACGGGAACCATAAACCACGTCCGCCTTCCCCTGTATCAGGGGATCGAGCAGGCTCGGATAGTCGGCTGGATCGTATTCGAGATCCGCATCCTGAATTACGACAAAGTCTCCGGTAGCGGCCTCAATCCCACGCCGCAGAGCTGCGCCCTTTCCCATGTTCTTCGGTTGCAGAAAAACCCTCAAATTGGAGTGCTGACTTTGCAGCTCTTCCAGAATTTCGCGGGAGCCATCACGCGACCCGTCGTCCACACAAATGAGTTCCATCTCCAATGGAACCGCAAGCACGCGCTCGATGACCGGCCGCAGGGTTCCGCATTCGTTGTAGACCGGCATGATGATCGACAGTTTCATAGCGCGAAAGGTGTCCTTCAGTTTAAAGCAAACCAGCTGGTTGGTCGCGATCAGGGTCGCCGAAACTACAAGACCATGATGAATGTCCAATATTGAGGAACAGAGATTCTTGATCCTCCGTGCGGTCGCATACAGAGGATTTTCGGTACAACAGGGGTAACGTTGATGTTATTGATGAACATGACTTCAGGTTAACAAACCGGCATCAGGTAAAAAGTGTAATTAGTTCCGATTTCGCCCTTACGACTGGGAAAAATTTCCCGCAGGGGCAATCGCTTAGCTTGTAGATAAAGAACTTAGCTCGAGAAGCGAAATCGCCAATCATGCCGACGCCTCGGCAGCTTCGGCAATTTCCGCCCTTAATCCACAGCTCTCGCGGAGAAAATTATCCGATATCAGCCAATCCCCAGTCCGCATTGAAGAATCATGCATTCACGATCTCGTCGACAACTTCAAGAAGATATTTTGGCAATTCCACCATATTAAAGAAAACAAATGCATTTACCGATCACCACTTGAGGCGTTCCAACCCGGAAAAAACGTCCTCACCTTTTACATTAAAAGTTGACGTTCACGCTGCACTTGGCAGTGTGCATGCTATGAATTTCGGGAGATACCGAAAATATTGGAAGAATTCAGTGCTTCGAATGCGAATACTGCATCGCGCACGAGTTACTTCTTACCAATAAACGCCCGACTCGGGCCCGAACTATTGAACGAGGGGGAAGTCGGAATGCAGGAGAGCTCTATTCGGCTAGGTCCGCGTGAGCAGCAAATTGCGGAACTGCTGCTCCAGGGTTGCGACAATTCAGAAATTGCCCGGCAACTCAAGATGGCCAGGCGCACGGTGAAGGCGCACTTTAATCGTCTTTTCTTACGCTTTGCAATTACTGGCGGTATAAAGCGAGTCAAACTCGCAACTATTCTTTATCGGAGGCAATTATGTTCGGAGAAGAGCGCTACGGAAACCGTGTACCCAGCAAGCGAGAAGAAAGAGTCATCGAACTTGTCGCCCAGGGACTCAAAAATCGAGAAGTCGCAAACGAAATTGGAACCACAGAACACGTCGTCAAAAATTATCTCCGAATCATCTATGACAAGCTTGGACTCTGGAACCGCGTCGAATTGGCCCTCTGGTACGAAGCGCGGCGCCAGGAAATCCCGGCGCATGCCTGAGGTTCTGGAAAGCTGGGAACACAGCATTCTGAGTCTCGATCACAATGGAACTCGCCGCAATCTTTTTCAGCGGTGAATTCGGACGGTCTTAACGTCGATACTTAAAACACTTGATTCGCAAAACATTTGATCCGCAAATAAAAGACCCCGCCAGAAGCGGGGTCTTTTGCTTTTCCATCTTTACGATATTTCCAGAAGCCTCCTACTGACAGCCGCGAACTTCCAAAGCGCGCAACTGCTCAGCAGCCTGAGGCGCACCGTGCTTGGCGGCCGCTACCAGCAGCAGTCGTGCCTGGTCACAGCTCTTCGGAACGCCGTCACCGCGCGCATAAAGATCTGATAACAGAACCGCAGCCGTCGTATTTTCTTTGCGGACAGCCTGCCAAAGAAATTTCGCTGCCTCCGACGAGTTCCGCGGACTCAAGCTACCGTCCAGGTAGCGTTGTGCAAGCCGCAAATTTGCGTTCCCGCTGTCCTCAATCTCAACCGGCTTTTGCATCGACGGTGGCAGCAGGGAAGCTTTCTGTACCGCTGGCTCAACCTTCTCAGGAATGTTTTTCTGCACAGGAACAGCCCGCGGCGCTTCTGATGCAGTGGGTCTGGCATGAACTTCGGAAAATTTCGTGTCCGACAGCTTTGGAGTCGCCGGGGGGTCTATCGGCGCGAGAGAATTCTCTGACGAAGTCGGCTCAGCAGCAGAGGAATTACTTCCCGTAGCCGCAGCGACAATCGAAGATGACGTGGCGCCAATCGAGTGACCGGGAGCCCATTGCAGATAAGCAAAGCCTGCCAACAAAATCACCAGCCCGCCCAGCGCGTATTTCCAACCACGACGCCCCGGTGTCTCCGCCTCATAGAGGCTGCCAAGCGCGCGGTCGCGCAGCCACTGCACTTCGTCATGCAGAACGAACATCATTCGATCGATCGTATCGATGGCGATGAGAATTCCAAGCCGGTCGAAGGTGCGTCAGAAGCCGCGATACTTTTGGAACTGGATGGGACAGGGCTGATCGGGGCTCCGCACTGCCCACAGAAGCCATTTGCCAGGTAATTCCGATGCTGGCAGACCGAGCACACAACTTCCCGGCCTTCCGCGGATCCGCCCTGCGTCGCGGTCTCCTCCGCCACATCTTTCGAAAACTCGCGGCGTGCGCGTTCGGCGGTCAAAATCTCGGAAGTTTCGTCCTTTATTTCCTGCAGGAGCTTGCTGATTGCCTGTTCGCGCTGTCCGGGAGGACTACTGAAATACACATGAGCCCAACGCCCCAAATTCCGCTCCAGAGCTGGATTTGTCAGGGGGTTCAGTTCTGGCTGCGGCACCGTGCCCGCTGTCTTTTCCCATGAATATGGCAAGCTTTTCCCTCCCTGAACCATTGTAATCAACATTGCATTGCGTAGGTAGGATGTCAAACACTTAGATGTGGAAAAAAGTTACTGTAGGTCGGACAGTCCAAACTTTTTTACATTCGACCAGTGCCTCGCTTCCAGCGCCAGCCACGGCAAAGCAAGCCGTATGCCACCGCGGCATGTTCCAGGGTAAATTTTATTTTGAGGAAGCTGATCGTTTCGAAGGCTATGGGCAGGCTTTGCGGTTGGCGGGCTCAAACTGGTCCTGCTGCGCCTCTCGCTGGGTAGACATTCTTCCATCTGCTGTCTTGCCAAACAACTCACTTCCCGGGCAGTGATAGAGCGCCGTGTGGACGTCAACCCAAACCTGCGTGTCAGGGTTTCCCATATACACCGGCGCAGGCGGAGCCTCCGCTAAACCCAGGTTCACCAGAAGTTTCTCAAACGGAGTCAGATTTGGCACAGCCGGGGCTTGGTGCCGGGCGCTTGTCGCCGGTGACGCATTTCCTGCTATGGCAGTGGACGCAGGCCGCATGCCCCAACCCGAAATCACCGCCACCAGAATTACCGCCGCAAGAACGATATAGATATTCGCCCGCCTGGTTTGCCACTGATGCGCCACCCATTTGGCGGTCGGACCGCGCTGCGTCTTGACTGTTTCCAGCCACTCTTGAGTTTTCCGGGCGGATCCCCACGGAGCCACCTCAAGTTCTCTGGAGTGAGCGCCTGCATCGGCTGGAACCATATCCATCGGAACCGGAACAATCCGCAGCGAGTCTCCGGCGTTGGCCGCTGCGTTAGCGCTCCCTGCTGGCGGCGCGAAGTGCTCCGGCTGGCGGGAAGGCAGGCGGATTCGCATACGCCTGGTTGGTCAACGCCGTGCTACTCTCTGACGGACGCGCAAAGAAATCGGACTCCGGCCGAACCGAAGGCTCCGGTGCAACCGCGATCGACGAGCCTGGCGTTGCTTTTGGAGCCTCGCGCTTCTCGAAATGCTTCTCAAACTGCGCCACCGCATTTTGCTGGATGGCACTCAACTCGATGAGTTCCTGCAACGATGCAGGCAATGATTCGGTCGTCTCCCCCCGCGAATTTCCATTGGAAGGACCATCCGCGCCATATGGCGTGATCACAGGAGAGCCACTTCGACCTCGGGCCTCGGTGCTATACGGAACGATGGGCGCCACTGGCGCCACCGGGCGAGCGGTTCCACAAATGCCGCAAAACGACTCGCTTTTGTCGACGAACTCGCTGCCGCACACTGAGCACACATCGCGGGTTCCGACGATTATTTTGTCGAGGTCGGAAGTTCGAATCGCATCTCCGGCCTTCCATCCAAAACATTCTCCGGCGACGATTCACTGCCCAGCCGTTCGAGCTGAGGCTTGATTCTTTCCAAAGCTTCCAACATGCTTTGGCGTTCCGAAACCAGCGCGTCCTTCCATTTCATACGCGCGGCGGTGGCCATCGCTTCACTCAAAAGTCCCGCCATCAATTCAGCGGTACGCAAGTCGGCTTCGCGAAACGAATTGGCCCGGGCGAACCGCAGTTCGAGTACGCCCGCAACCTGCCCGGCGTGGTAGACAGGCACGGCGATAAAAGACTTTACTTCACGCTCGCGAAAAAGTTGCGCGCGAGGTTGTGTGATCGCGCCGGCATCGGGATAGTTCACCGCGTTCCCCTGACTGAGCGAGTCCGCGGACAACGAAAAAGCCGGTGCCACTCGCGTACCCGCATCCGCAGACGCAGTGCCAGTCGCGGCGCGATAGACCAGTTCACCCTTTTCGATGATTCCGATTGCGGCGCCTGACGCGCCGGTAATCTTTCTTACTCGTTCTGCAACCAGTTTGGTCGCAGCCTCAAGGTCAAGCTGAAGGGTTTGAATCAGTTTTTGTGTTTCTACGATGGCAGAAAGATTCTTCGCGAAGTCAGCATGAACTTCCTTCCCTCGCAGCCGGTCGTTGTGCTCCTGAAGCACATAAGCCGCGGTGAGAAGTTGCTGAAACGAAGCCTCGTCCAGAAGAGGCTTGCGTCGCGGGCTGGTAGCTGTTTGGGTCACTAGGTAAAATACTCCGCCAGCCGGTGGGGGATTCCGGACACTCTATTGTAATGCAATCCGCAAACCAAACCGTGGCACGAACGTGGTGCCTAGGTTACGAATTGTTAGATGAGAAGGTTGCGAATCTCGTTAACCTGACGCGGTAACTGTATATAAAAACAGCACGAGTGACGATTTCGCAGCTCCGGGCCATCGCTGAGAGAGGTTTAGCGCATTTGGCCCATCCTGAGGGCTAGCAATGAGACGGTGGAAGTGTGCAAAATTCTGCGCTTTCAGACATCTTGCTGGATACCGCCGGATTCCGAAGCAGGAGCACATATCCTACATTTCATCGCGACGCCTCCCGAATGGTTACTTTTGATTCGTAATCAGGTTACTCGAGCATTACTTGAGCTATTGAGTCGAAAATAAGCAATCCTCATATCTTTGATCATTATGCAGTTGGGGTTTGTTTCTGGACTGGCAAATTCACTGTCATCCGGGTTCCTTTGCCGACGACGCTCTCTGCTTCAATACTCCCCCCGTATGCTTCGACTAACGCTTGCGCAATCGCCAGGCCCAGCCCCGAACCTCCGGTGGCGCGAGTCCTCGAAGGATCGCCCCGGTAAAAGCGTTCGAAGATGTGAGGCAGGTCAGTCGCGGAAATCCCCACCCCGTGATCCTGAAAAATGACCCTGGCTCCCTCGCGATCCTGCTTGATCTCGACCTCAACCGATCCGCCGTCAGGACTGTAACGCACCGCATTTTCCAACAGGTTCGTCCACACCAACTCCAGGTCTTCGGGATCGGCTCGAAAGGGAACCGGACCATTGGTGGCGAGGTTGATGGAGGTATTGTGCGATTCTGCCAGGGCGCGAATTCTCTCCACCGCCTCCTCGCACGTGGACGGAATATCAATTACATCGAGTTCGCGTCGTCCCACGTGCTGTGCCCGCTGTTCGGCGCGGGCCAGACGCAACATCCATTGCAGAAGCCGTTCCAACCGCTCCAGGTCCTGCAACGAGGCCTGCAGACCGGTGCGATATTCCTCGGAGCTTCGAGGACGTTGCACCAGCGACTGCAAAGTGGACTTCAATACTGCTACCGGAGTCTTCAGTTCGTGGGCCGCGTTGCCGAGAAACTCGCGTTGTTGCACGAAAGAGCGTTCGAGGCGCGCCAGCATCTGCGTCATCGCCTCCGTCAACGGCCGCAGCTCCTCGATCTCTTCCGCTTCTTTCGGGGCGTCAAGTTGCCAGCTCTGCGCCGAGACTCCGGCCGCCTGCTGCGCCAGAGCCTGCAAGGGCAAAAGGCCGCGTCGAATCCCCCACGACGCAAGCCCTGCCGTCGCGCCCAGCAGTAGCAGGCTCACCAGCGCGATAAATGCGGCTGCAGCTCTTACCTGCTGGCGAATTCGGATGGTCGGCGAAGCATAAACAATAGTTAGCGTTTGAGGAGGAGACGTATCGCCCCCTTCGCGGTCCAGAATGGGGACGTTGGTAATTCGCAGCGCGTGGTACGGCACACCTGCCCAGGTAAAATTCCAGTGCTCGTTGCCGCCGGGTTCAAGGGGAAGACCCTCTGGCCAATCCTCGGAGCGCGCCAACAGTCCCGTATGGTCAGCCCAGATCTTGAACTGATCGGGATGATTCGGATCAATCGACTCGGGCAGGAGGCTGTTATCGAAATAAACATTGCCGGTTGCATCGTCCGTATACCGCACCAGCACCGCGACGCTGATCGCATGCGCCTGCATTCCGGTATCGAGCGTGGCCAGCAACCGCCAGTAAGTGGCCACGACCCCGGTCACCATCAGGCCGACAGTGAGGATGGCTTGGGAGAGTACGACTGTGGCGATCAGCCGCCGTTGGATGGAGTCGCGGTGCATCCTCAGTCCTGCAGCATGTAACCCTGTCCGCGCAGAGTTCGAATCAGTTGCCGGGACGCCCCGTCGTTGAGTTTCCGTCGAAGACCCGAGATATATACCTCGATCACGTTGCTGAATTTCTCCCAGTTGTAATCGTACAGGTGCTCGAGCAGTTCCGTTTTCGAGACCACGGCCCGCGGACGGTGCATCAGGTATTCGAGGACGCGGTATTCCATGGCGGTCAACGTAATCGCCTTCCCGCCCCGCTGCACCGTGCGCTTCACCGTATCGAGTTCCAGATCGCCAAGGACGACCACAGGCGAAGGCTGTCCCTTGCCGCGCCTAATCAGGGCTTTGGTCCGCGCCAGTAATTCTCCCAGGTCGAATGGCTTGGTCACATAGTCGTCGGCGCCCGCATTCAGCAGGGCAACCACCGATTCCTTGTCGTCACGCGCCGTCATAACCAGCACAGGGGTGTGCTGGCCTGACTGCCGAATCCTGCGCAGCAATTCCATGCCGTCCATTTTGGGCAGCATCAGGTCGAGCAGCATTACGTCGTAGGCATTCGATTCAGCCAGAAACAATCCTTCCTGGCCGTCGGAGGCGACATCCACCGCGTACCCGGCGCTCTCGCGCAAACTTCGGGCAACGTTCTCGGCCAGGCGTGGTTCATCTTCCACCATCAGCACCCGCATGACTCACCTCTGTTGGCCATTCTATCCATCGCCAAAGCCGTAGGCCTCGAAGATACCAACAACGTCGTAGAGCTCAAAATGGGAATCGCTGCCCATTGTGGGATAAGAGAATCCGTCACAACCAACCAAAAGGTGGCATTCACAGGGGTTTGTCCTTTCGTGCGCCGGGCGAAACTTTGGCGAAGCAGTTGCTAAAGGGATGGCGGTCACCACTCACTAAAACGATATGTCCAAAAGAACAGCCGCCGACCGTTCATGATTAGCCACAATTAATCAAGCAATCGATGAGGAGATCCACATGTTGAACATTGACCACATCAAGATCACCCCGCGGGACGAGCAGGTTCTACAGCTGCTGATACAGGGCTGCAGCAATAAAGAGATTGCGTCCCAGTTGAAGATCAGTCCACGCACTGTCAAACAACATCTTCGAACCCTGTTCTTGCGCGCCGGAATTCGGGATGGCAGAAAACGCGTAAAACTGGCGACCGCAATATTCGCAAAGGAGCAAATGAAATCATGCAACCCCGTGAACGGCTAACCACGAAAGAACTGCAAGTAGCGGTCCTGGTCTGGGAAGGCTTGACCAATCGTGAGATCGCGCGAGCCCTCGGCACCACGGAACAAGTGGTGAAAAACTACCTGCGCAATACCTTCGACAAATTGGGGGTGTGGAGCCGTCTGGAGCTCGCGATCTACGTGGCTGGCCATGGCGGCGCCCGCTGGCAGGAACAGATTGGCACCCTGGCCAGCAGTTAGCTCAGTACCGCCAATCGCCGCGCTGGAAATCCTCCGGAGCCGGAAAAGGCCAAAGGCTGCAAAATCTTGCGCTGCGATTCAGGTCCTGGTTTTCGGCTCATCCGTAACATGCCGCAGGTAAAAGACTTAACGGACAGCCCCCGGCCTTCCAATTGCTATTTCCAAGGTGGGGCGTGATTCACGCTCCACCCGGCGCTATCCCCCAGCCAGGCACAAAGTCCCGCGAGGTGGAGATGGCGTACAAGGAAACGTTTTGGATGGCATGTGATTCAACCGAACAGATGCGGGCCGAATACGGTCCTTTTCATGCCCGGGTTGAAGCGGAACAGGAAGCTCGTAAACTCGGTTTTACCTACCTTTTGCGCTACGAACACATCATCGGCGACAACGAAGACATTCAGGAAGTGCGCTGCGTATTTATCGAACTGCCTGCGGGACCCGTCCTCGTTCCTGCACGCCCGGTTCGAAAGCTGCATACCCGCTGCGCCACCTGCGGCGAGACCGCAATCCACGACGAAGCCTGGCAGGCTGAAGTATGGGCCGACATTCACGAATTCGAACACTCGCGCCACCGGGTACGCCTCTTCGAGCAAACTCGGGCTGACGGTCTGAAAGAAATCGCCGATTGGCGCGACACCTGCGCCTGAGCCAAAGGCGGCTCCAACGAAACAGTTTCAACTTTCACATCCCGTCATCCTGAGGAAGCGGAGTCCTTCCCAACGCGAAGGACTCCCACTGCCCACTGCCCCTCATTCAGATGAACATCAAGCCGCTTTTTTGCTAATCTGGTGGCCGTGACTTCTAGCCTCGACGGCTTCTTCCGGAAAAAAACATGATCCTGTTCCTCTCGGTGCTTTTGGCGCTGCTCCCATTGCTTGGCATTGTGGCAATCGTGTTGAACGGTTCCATCACCACGGTAGACGGCCTCTTCGGGTCCCTGATCCTTCTGGCGATGTCTGGCATCGTGGGTGTGAACGTTCTGCTCGAAGTGCGCAAGCGCCTTACCGGCGGCGCGAAGCAGAGTTCTTCCGCCGCGGTCTCGACCGTCTCCGGCCGGCTTACGCAACGGGGAAAAGTGGAAAGCGTTCAGTTCTACGAGTCCGGTGTCGGCGAACCCAACAAGTCCGTGGTAAGCCTTGGCGATGGCGTCACTGCACCCCGGCTTTTGATCCTTGAGGGGGATATGCGGAACGCTCTCCCGGTAGGGCAAAAGGTCGAAGTCACGTTTCGCAAGGAAAGCGGACACAATGTTCTGGTGAACGTGGACTATCCCTAGCCGCCATACTCACTGTTTTCTTTGGCGAGTTTCCTCACCTCCCCATCGCTTTCGGTAGGGTCAGTTTGATTTCCGCGGCCACGGAACGCGGATCCCCCGGTTCGACCCGTGGTTTTCCAATCCGGTTTTTGAATCCGTGGTGTGCTGGTTTCTTCTGGCAAATGCCGTCCTTCCGCCGGTCCTGCTGGTTACGAACGTAACCGCAAAGCAGCTTTTACTTCTCGTTCCTCGCCTCCACTGCGGTACAAACTCTAAGGACTAGTTCTAGTAGCGGGAAGTCCACACGCGCTACGGAGAGAGCAATGTCGGAATCCAGCGAAGACCGCATCACTCAACCCTCCATGCTGGCTCGTACCGATGACATTCAGCAGCAGATTCAGCAGCTCTCCGGGCGCGATCTGCAGCTTTGGTCCATAGGAATCCTGGTTATCCTCGTTCTGACCTCGGGCCTGTTGGCTCTCGTTTTACCCAACATGGTCTGGAGCCAACGAGTCATGCACGTCGAGCACTCCTATCTGCCGCAGCTCTTCTTCGGACTGATTTCACTGATACTGTTGTTCAATATTTATCTGCTGGCACAGAAGCGAAATCTGAACACCACCCGCGTGGCTCTGATTCGTGAGCTGGTGTTGAATGAGCGGCTGGAGAGTCTTTCCCTGGTCGATCCTCTTACTCAACTTTTGAACCGGCGGGCGCTGAATGAGTTGATTCCCCGTGAGGTCGCACGTTCCAACCGCCTGGGCAGCAGCCTTACTTTCATGGCCATCGATCTGAACGGCTTCAGCGGCATCAGTTCGAAGTTCGGTGCGCTCGAGGGCGACAGGGTTCTGATCGATTTCGCAAAAATGCTGAGATCTGTCTTCCGCGGCGCGGACCTGGCATTCCGCAAGGGCGGAGAAGAGTTTCTGATCATGCTGCCGGATACCACCGAAGAGCAGGCGGATTGCCCGGTTCACCGGCTTCTCCGCGAAGTCGACCAATGGAACCTGGCCAGCAAAAAGGGTTACGAACTATCATTCAGCTGGGCACTGGCTCCCTACATCACCGGCACCAATGCCGACGACGTCCTCCGCGCCGTAGACCGCAAGATGTACTCCAAGAAACACAAACTTACCCCGGTATTCTGAAGCGGGCGCGAATCTCCGTTAAATTGAAATCCCAATGGTTTCTTATACTTCCACCTAACGTACGTATGTGGATGTACATACAAAATGTTCCACGTGGAACACTTCTGCGTGTTGTCGAGCGGGGAACCAATCAGGGTTTCGTGGATAAATCGGCCGCTGCGGCGGAATCGATCATCCACAGCAACCTTCCGTTTGTCGGAAGCACTTCTTGCGATGGCAGGTTGGCCTTACTGTTTTCCAGGACCTGGTGAAGGATCGGAGCCTTATCGGGACCGCTGGCAAGAAATATTACGCAGGCGGCGGCATTGAGAACTGGAAACGTGAACGTGATGCGGTCGGTCTTGAACTTCTCCACCCAGTTGGCTACGACCAGACGCTTGCGTTCGTTCAGCGCCGCGCTGTCGGGGAAAAGGGAAGCGGCATGCCCGTCGGGTCCAAGCCCCAGGAAGATCAGATCGAAACGCGGGACCTGTCCCGGCGAGAGGTGGAAGAAGTCCCGGAGAGTTTTCTCATATTGCTGCGCGGCGTCGTCTGCATCTTTTTCTTCGCTGTGAATGCGAAAGATATTTTCCGCGGGTACCGGAACCTTTGACAACAGTGCTTCCCGGGCCATGCGGTAGTTGCTCTCATCGTCGTCGGGCGGTACGTGACGCTCATCGCCCCAGAAAAAATAAATCTTGTCCCATGGGACAGAGGGCTTGGTCGCCAGTAGGGCCAACAATCTTTTCGGAGTCGAACCCCCCGAGAGCGCAACCGTGAATTTTCCTTCTTTACGTACAGCCTCGGTTGCTTGCGTGATGAATTCCGTGGCCGCAGCTTCAAAGAGTTCCTGGGAACTCTTCAGGATGCGAATTTCGCGAGGAGATAACATTTTGATTCGCTCAGCGTAGTTTTGTATTGAGCGCAACGCGCGGCGCCTAACAGCGCAATCTGGTCGTTGGTGATGACCATGACCGGTATGGATTCCAGCAGCGCCTGCATCCTGCCCTTGGCGGTAAATGCCTGCATGAACAGCGGTCCGGAAAGTTTGGATAACATTTTTGGCGCAATGCCTCCGCCCAGGTAGACTCCGCCCGTGGCCATGATCTTTAGCGCCAGATTGCCCGCCTCGGCGCCATAGATTGAGACAAATAAATCCATGGCCTGCTCGCACACCGGGCATGTGTTGTTGATGGCGGCGCGCGAGATTGCCGCAGCCGGATCGGAGTGGGTCATTTCGTCCACCAGCGACTGCGCGGGAGTGCCGCGGCCAGTGTCGCGGAGAAAATTGAAAACATTGACCAGACCCGGTCCGGAAATGATTCGCTCGTAGCTGACATGACCGAAGCGGGTGTGAAGATAATTGAACAGTTCCACTTCCAGCAGGTTGCGCGGAGCGAAATCGCCGTGCCCTCCTTCGCTGGCAAAAACGTGGTGGCGCACACCATCCCAATACATTCCAGCTTCGCCGAGCCCCGTGCCCGCCGCAATCACCGCTTGGTTGCCGACCGGTTGTCCCTTGACATGATTCAGCGCAACCACATCCTTGGCGTCGAGAGCGGGAATGCCCCAGGCGTTGGCCTCGAGATCATTGATCAGAAGAGCTTTCTTGATTTTCAGTTCGTCGGCGAGGCGTGTGGATTCGATGATCCACGGAAGATTGGACGCTTCTACCTTCCCGTTACGCACCGGACCGGCAATACCGAAACAAGCGGTATCGGGACGGAGGTTCGACGTGTCCACGAACTTGGCTACGATTTCATCCAGGCCAGCGTACTCGCGGCTGGGGAAGATCGAAGCCGAAACCAGACCGAGACGGCCATTCACAAGATTGAAGAATGCCAGCCGCGCATGTGTGCCTCCGATGTCGCCTGCAAGAATCATTTCTCGGAATTCCTCCAATGGCGACCGTCACGTTCCAGCAAGTCTTCGGCTTCCTTGGGCCCCCACGTACCAGACGCGTAGTTTGGAAAATTACGCGGCGGCAAAGCTTTCCACACATCCAGGACCGGACTGACAACGCACCACCCGGCTTCCACCATGTCGGCTCGCTGAAACAGAGTTGCATCGCCAATCATGCAATCGTGCAGCAGCCGCTCGTAACCGGTGCTGGGTTGCGACCCGAAGTAGTCGGAGTATTCAAAGTTCATGTCTACCGCGCCCAGACGCATGGCCGGCCCGGGTACTTTCGCGGCAAAGCGCAGGGAGATGCCTTCCTCAGGTTGAATGTGAATCACCAGCTGGTTGGGCATCAGAGTTTCGACTGGAGTATCACGGAACAGGACAAAAGGAGCGCGGCGGAACTGGATGACAATATGCGTGCTGCGGCCCGGCAGACGCTTGCCGGTACGGAGGTAAAAAGGAACGTCCGCCCACCGCCAGTTGTCGATCAGAAGCTTCATGGCGACGAAAGTCTCGTTCTTGGAATCGGGAGGAACACCTTGCTCGCTGCGATACGCAGGCACGCGTTCGCCGCCGATAACGCCTTCGCCATATTGACCGCGTACCGTCCGGCTCAGCACATCTTCCGAGCTCAATGGCTGGATCGCGTGCAGAATTTTGCCCTGCTCGTCGCGGACCGCATCGGCGCGAAACGAAACCGGCGGTTCCATCGCGGTAAGGCTGATCAGTTGCATGATGTGGTTTGGGCACCATGTCGCGGAGCGCGCCGGCCTTGTCGTAATACCCGCCGCGCTTCTCCACGCCCACAGTTTCGGCAACGGAAATCTGAATGTGATCGATGTAACGGCGGTTCCAGATCGGCTCGAAGATTCCGTTGGCAAAGCGCAGAGCCAGAATGTTCTGAACTGTTTCCTTGCCCAGGTAGTGATCGATGCGGTAGATCTGCTTTTCATCGGCCACTCGCAGCAGTTGCTGGTTCAGAAGACGGGCGGATTCCAGATCATGCCCGAAGGGTTTTTCTATGACCACCCTCCGCCAGTACTGCGTTCTCCTGTTGCTGCATCAGGCCGACGGCAGCAAGTTGCTCCACGGCTGGTCCGAAGAAATCCGCGGACGTGGCCATGTAATACATATGATTGCCGTGAGTGGAGTGGTCTTTGTCGAGCTTGGCGAGCAAATCCTTCAGCTCAAGATAGAGCTTCTTGTCGCCCATATCGCCGCTGAGGTAATAGACACGGCGAACGAATTCGTCCCAGATCGTCAGGATCCACTTTGTCGGTGGCAAACTTCTGGATGTCTTCCGACACTCTCTTGCGATAGTCCTCGGATGACATGGGCGAACGCGCCACTCCGATGACCGCAAAATCGTGCGACAGCAATTTATTTTTTGCCAGATTGTAGAGGGCAGGTATCAACTTGCGGCGAGTCAGGTCGCCGCTGGCGCCAAAAATCACCATGGCACAGGGATCGGCCGGGTTTGCCGATCCGCTGTTCGATGGCGGGTGTTATGTCATTCTGTGCCATTGTCGCAATCTTTCTGGAGGCTCTTATGCCTTCGGCTTGGGAGCGGTCAGCTCAATGTGGCCGCCGAATTTCTGGCGCATGGCCGAAAGCATTTTTTCCGCGAAAGTATGTTCCTGCCGCGAACGAAAGCGGGTATAGAGCGCGGCAGAAAGAACGTCGGTCGGGACCGCTTCATCGATCGCGGCCTGGATCGTCCATCGTCCTTCGCCGGAATCCTGAACGAAACCCGTGTATTCGGAGAGTGTGGGGTTCTCGACCAACGCCATGGCCGTCAGATCGAGCAGCCAGGAACTTACAACGCTGCCGCGCCGCCATACCTCGGCGATGTCGGCAAGGTTCAGATCGTAGCGATGTTCCTCCGGCACTTCTTTGCTGGTGGCGTTGCGGAAGATATCAAAGCCCTCGGCGTACGCCTGCATCAGGCCATATTCAATTCCGTTGTGAACCATTTTCACAAAGTGTCCCGCGCCGGAAGGGCCGCTGTGGATGTACCCATCTTCGGCGGTTCCCGACATCTTTTCGCGGCCGGGAGTGCGGGAGATGTCACCGCGACCGGGGGCAAGAGTCTTGAAAATTGGATCGAGCTGCTGCACTACTTCCTTGGGACCGCCGATCATCATGCAGTATCCGCGCTCCAAGCCCCAGACACCGCCGCTGGTGCCAACATCGACGTAGTGAATACCTTTTTGCTTGAGTTCAGTCGAGCGGCGAACGTCGTCTTTAAAATAGGAGTTGCCGCCATCGATAAGAATGTCACCGGGCTGCATGCGCTGGGCCAGCGCCTGGACTGTCTGCTCGGTAGGCGCGCCGGCGGGAACCATCAGCCACGCGATTTTGGGCTTTCCCAGTTTGCTTACGAAGTCGTCGAGCGACGACGACGCGATCGAACCTTCCCCGGCCATTGCTTTGACGTTGTCCGCGCTCAGATCGGTGACCACGACTTCGTGTCCGCCACGCATCAGGCGGCGCGTCATGTTCGCGCCCATCTTGCCGAGACCGACCATTCCCAATCGCATAATCCGCTCCTTATCCATATTAAATCGTTTCTCTAGATCGTGCAGTCTACTGCCATGGTTCAGGGTTAAGCCAGTGCAGTATACCCGTTGGAGGATTAGTTCAGAACTTAGCGAACGACTATGGCAAGCAGGTCGACGCCGAAAAGGCGCCGCCATGTCTCGAGGAACTGCTGTTCAGTCGCAGAAGCAGATTCCCCGCCAGGAATCTGCTCCGAACAATAAAGGCAAAACGAATCCACCACAACCGGCGACTTACGGTCTGACTCACTTCTGTTTGGAGTTCTTTTCCACCGCCGCAAGAAGCTTGTCGAACGCTTCCGAGAAGAGACGGACGCCATCGTCGGTAAGCTTGTCGGTCACTTCTTTCATGGAGATGCCGACTTTGGCGACAGTTCTCCATGGTCCGTGTGAGCCGCTTCAACGTTTTCGGTCAGGCTGTTTCGCGGCTTTCCCATGATCGCGGAAGGCGTCGAGGGTCGCTGGAGGAATCGTGTCGACCGTATCCGGTCCGATCAGTTCTTCGACATAAAGCACGTCGCGATAGGCCGGATTCTTGGTGCTGGTGCTGGCCCAAAGGACGCGCTGCGTCTGGGCACCCTTGGAGGCGAGCGCCTTCCAGCGATCACTGCGCGAAGATGGCTTGATATTTTTCGTAGGTCTGTTTGCCGTTCGCGATGGCAACTTTCCCTTTCATGCTCTTCAACTGTTCCTGCTCGGCTGGATCTTTGGAAGTCTTCAAGCCGGGCATCGATGATGGCATCCACTGCGGAATCGATACGGCTGATGAAGAAACTGGCCACGCTGGCCATCTTGCTGAGGTCGCCACCGTTTTTGGCGTACTGCTCCAGGCCTGCGATGTAGGCTTCCGCCACTTTGACGTAGACGTCTTGCGAGAACAGCAAGGTCACATTGATGTTGATGCCTTCGCTGAGGGCTTGCTGAATGGCGGGAATGCCCTCGGCGGTGCCGGGGATCTTGATCATTACGTTCTCCCGTCCTACAGCCTTCCACAACCTTCGCGCCTCTTCGAGCGAGCCCTTGGTGTCGCGGCCGAGGTAAGGCGACACTTCGAGGCTGACGTATCCATCGCGCCGTTTCGAGCTGTCATAAACCGGCTTCATCAAATCGGCCGCAGTCTGGATGTCACGGATGGCGAGAATTTCGTATCGTCCCTTGGCATCGAGATCGGTACGTGAACGCAACGAGTTCAGCAAATCGTCGTAGAGAGTGCCGCCGGTGATGGCCTTCTCAAAGATGGTGGGGTTGGAAGTCATGCCACGGAGACCATCTTCGTCGATGAGGCGCTTGAGTTCGCCGCCGGTGAGCAGGTCACGGCGGATGTAGTCCAGCCAGACTGATTGACCGAACTTCAGCAGATCTTTGAGTGGATTGGTAGCTTTGGCGGTTTCAAGAACACCTACTGGCTGCATAAAAACCTCTCTCTTTTTAGTCGCTCAGTCGTCGGTCTTCAGTCTTCAGCAAAACCTTATCGTAACCGTTTCGTCTGATGACCGACGACCGATCGACTGACGACTGTTATTTTCCAATTGCTTTTCGGGCCGCCGCGACTACGTTCTCGACGGTGAACCCGAACTTCTTTTGCAAATCCTTGATCGGAGCGGACGCTCCGAACCGATGCATTCCTATCACCGTACCGGTTGGACCAACGTATTGCGACCAGCCGAAAGTCGCGGCTTGTTCAACCGCAACTCTTGCCGTTACGCCCGGGGGCAAAACCTTGGCCTTGTAGTCGTCACTCTGCCGTTCGAACAGATTCCACGAAGGCATGCTGACCACGCGCGCTTTGATGCCGTCAGCCTTCAACTTTTCGTAGGCGTCGACGCACAGATAGACTTCGCTGCCGGTGGCCATCAGAATGACTTCAGGCTTGCCGTCAGCTGCATCGGCCAAAATGTAGGCTCCCTTGGCGACGCCGGAGGCAGCGCCATATTTCGAGCGGTCGAAAGTGGGCACCGGCTGGCGGCTCAGCACCAGTGCAGCCGGTTCGTGGTCCAGTTGCATGACCACTTTCCAGGCTTCCACCACTTCATTCGCATCCGCCGGCCGGATCAGCATCAAGCCTGGCATGGCGCGCAGCGAGGCCAATTGCTCGATCGGCTGATGAGTCGGTCCGTCCTCGCCCAAACCAATCGAGTCGTGGGTATAGACATAAATTGTTGGAAGTTCCATCAACGCGGCCAGGCGGACGGAAGGCCGCATGTAATCGCTGAAATTGAAAAACGTGCCGCCGAAGGGCCGTATCTTGGATACCGCCATGCCGTTCAGCGAGGCGGCCATGCCGTGCTCGCGAACTCCGAAGTGCAAGTTGCGTCCGCCGTAGCTGCCGGCCTGGAAATCTCCCGCACCCTCAAACTTAAGCCGGGTTCTGTCGGATCCCGCGAGATCGGCGGAGCCGCCGACCATCCACGGCATATTTTCCGCCATCACATTTTGAACTTTCCCTGAACTCTCGCGAGTGGCGATGCCCTTCGCGTCGGCAGGGAATGTGGGTAGATTCTTGTCCCATCCGTCGGGCAGTTCGCGATGCTGCATGTGTTTGATCTGCTCCGCCAGTTGGGGGAATTTCTTCGTATACTCCGCAAACATCTTCTCCCACTTCTGACGCAGGTCGCCGCCGCGCTTCCCAATCCCATTGCGGAAACTCTCCAACACTCCGTCGGGCACCAGGAAATTTGCGTCTTCCGGCCAGCCGTAGAATTTCTTCACCAGCTTGACTTCGTCTTCACCCAGGGGCTCGCCGTGAGCGGCGCTGGTGTCCTGCTTGTGGGGCGATCCGTAGCCGATGTGGCTGTTCACGCGGATCAAAGTCGGACGATCGGTGGTTTGCAGAAAGCCGTTGTAGGCCTTGGTCAACATCTCCGCATCGTTCGCATCGGTGACATGCAGCACGTTCCAACCATAAGCTTCGAAACGCTGTCCTACGTCCTCGGTGAACGAAACGTTGGCCAGACCGTCCAGCGTGACGTGATTCTCGTCATAAATCCAGCAGAGGTTCGACAACTTGAGATGGCCTGCCAGTGACGCTGCTTCGCTGGCAACGCCTTCCATCATGTCGCCGTCGCCGCAGAATGCCCAAACCTTGTAGTTAAAGACTTCAAAACCGGGCTGGTTGAAATGTGCCGCGAGCCACTTGCCGGCAATTGCCATGCCGACGCTATTGCCGACGCCCTGGCCGAGCGGGCCGGTGGTGGTTTCCACACCTGCGGTCCAGCGATATTCGGGATGTCCGGGAGTCTTGCTGTCGAGCTGGCGGAATTTTTTGATGTCGTCCAGAGTGACGCGCAAATTCGCCCAGGCGTTCGTACTCAGGATTTATGCCACGGACTTCCGCCAGATAAAGCATGGCGTAAAGCAACATGGAGGCATGGCCGTTGGAGAGCACGAAGCGATCGCGATTGGGCCAAACCGGGTCCGCCGGATCGTAACGCAGGAATTGCTGCCACAAGATGTACGCCACCGGCGCCAGCGCCATAGGCGCGCCGGGATGCCCCGAGTTCGCCTTCTGGACGGCATCCATCGCCAGAGTACGGATGGTGTTGATGCAGAGCGCATCCAGCTGTTTGCCGGTCGCCAAGGTCTGTTCGCTCACTGCCATGGGGAGGCCTCTTCTTATTGAGGGTACGTCACTCGTCGACCAGATTGGAAGTGCGACCCTGTCTAATAACGTCTTGAGAAACAGAGAATTCCGGTTCGCGTCTTTGCCAGTCTACCAATTTCTTTCGAGCTCGTGCAGGCATGGAGTCGCCGGTATGGTTCTCGGCCGTGGGCGAGGCAAAGTTGCGCTGCATCATGGCGAAACACGCCCCTTAGCAAGCAGCATTGAGTGAGCTGTTTAGATAGATGATCGGAAAGGCTCTAGCGTTTCAATTGCGCCAGA
Organism: Terriglobia bacterium; assembly: GCA_963765715.1. Classification (GTDB taxonomy): domain Bacteria; phylum Acidobacteriota; class Terriglobia; order Terriglobales; family Acidobacteriaceae; genus JAIQFF01. The sequence goes on along the minus strand of CAVXXN010000003.1, from coordinate 149,834 downwards.
TATCCATGGTCGGTGTTGTAGCCCTTGGTCGTGCTTTCGACGAATTTGAGGAATGCGCGCAGGTTTTCGCGTTCGGTAGGTTCCAACTCGGAGAATTTAATACGAACGCCAAACGACGGACTGCTCTTGGTAACGATTCCCGTCAGGATCAGACCCTTGATCCAGATCTTTCCATTCGCCAGCCAGAGACCGATTTCTACATTTACTCCTGAAGGCACGGGGGTGGCAGTCTCGACGAAACATCCGCCGATGCCGGTATTGGCCAAATTTCCCCACACTGGCACGGAGGAGTTACCTCAGACGGAGTTCGACCGCCACGAAGCATTTCATGCGAGTGTGGCGGCGGCGATCCTGATTCGACGCCGGTGTAAAGATGTCCGGCTCGAAGGGCGGGCTGGACGCCGCACTGATTGCCACTGGCGGAATGGGAGTTGGCTGCACGACTGGGGCGGGCGGCGCCGCCGGTTCGCGGTCAGCGACCTGGAGGCGGCAGGCGCTTTCGCGCTGGTGCCCCTGATATTGCGCATGGCTTCGAGCAGATGCCTGGTCGCGCTTGTCAGGCGCGGCTTCCCGATAAACTCTGCAACAGCTCTCCGAGATGGCTTACCAGGGAAGGATCGGTCAGCAGTTGCGTCCAATCCGCACCTGTACCGGAATACTTGGCGTCGCTCATAGATGAGATTGTGCCCCGAAAACTTTGGTTTTGCCTCCATATAGATTGAAGCAGGAAGAGCTCTCAAACAAGATGACCTTAGTCACCTCAATTGGTGACGGCAGGGCATTGTTCTGCACCAGACTCTCGCTAAAATGCAGAAGTGAGAAGTGTTTGATCTCGAGTGGACGATAACGAGGGAGGGCCATGAAAATTCTGGTACTTGAAGCGGAAGAGACCGCCCGGAATCTTATGGGCGTGATGCTGACCCGGCTAGGCTACAAGGTGGCGCTAGCGGTGAATTGTGACGATGCGTTTCGCACCTATTCCGACGAGGGTCCTTTCGACGTGGTCCTGATTGCAATGAAATTCATGCGCAGCTCGCGCGGCGGCGGCGCCAAGTTTGTGGAGAACCTGTTGCAGAAAAATCCCGGCCAGCATTATGCGTTTGTTACCGGCGCTCCGGTCCTGCGCAAGCCATTTACGTTGCAGGATATGGACGATTTTATGGGCGCGTTTCGTCGGCCTGCGAACAGCCGCTTCGGCTAAATCGAAAGTGCGGGCGGGATCGTTTACGATCCTATCGATTTCCGCCGGTGGATAGAACCTTCACCAACTCATAAAGAAATGTCTGGCCTTCATAGAAGGATTGGATACCCATGCGCTCATCGCGCCCGTGAAAGCGGATGTCGTTCCTGTCCATGAAAAACCCCTGAACGCCATAAGTTGGAATGCCCGCGATCCGCAAGGCTTTCCCATCGGTCGCGCCCATGACCATAATTGGCACCACCGGCACGCCCGGCCAGATCTGGTTGGTGATACGGGTGACGGCGTTCAACACATCCGGGCCGCATCGGAGAAGCAGGGCCAATACTGGCTTCGCCGACCATCTTGATGCTGACCTGATCGTCACTCACGACTTTCTGCAGCGCGCCCTGCACGTATTCGATCGAGTCGTCGGGCAGAACCCGGCAATTGACGTTTGCGGCGGCGAGCTGTGGAAGAGCGTTCATGGCGTGTCCGCCTTCAAGCATGCGTTGCCACGCAAGTGGTGCGGAGGGTGGCGTTCCATGCCGGAGTTGCTGCTGCCACTCGTTGCATAGCATCCTGCGATCCTTCGGCAGCCTTGGCGAGATCCGCGGTTATTGGGCCAGTTTCGATCTTCGACATTTGCTGGAAATACGCAGACGTGACTGCATTGGTTTTCAGCGGAAATCCGAAGTGCGAAAGCCGATCCAGCGCGCCGGCCAGATGATAGATCGCGTTGTCCGGCACTGGAATTGAGCTGTGTCCGCCTTTGTTGCGAACCTCGAAGCGGAAGTTGATGACGTATTTTTCGCTGACCTGCAGATCGTTGGAGACTTTTCTGCCCGCGTCAGATTCGCCCCATCCGCCTTCATTCAAAGCCAGCTCTGCGTCAATCAGTTCGCGATGGTTCTTGATCAGCCAATCAACGCCGTTGTAAGGGCCGCCGCCTTCTTCATCGGCGGTAAGCGCAACGATGATGTCACGATCAGGTTTGAAACCCTCTCGCTTGTAACGAATGAGGGTCGCGATCCAGACGGCCGCTTGCGCCTTGTCGTCTCCCGTGCCGCGTCCGTAAAAGAAGCCGTCCTTTTCGGTGAGCTGGAACGGGTCCACGCTCCAGTCTTCACGTTTCGCTTCGACCACATCAATGTGCGCGAGAAGCAGTAGCGGCTTGCGGCTGCCGCCGGTGCCATGGTAACGGACGACAAGATTGGCTTTTTTGGGAATCGCTCCGCCAAGGAAGATGTCGGAGTCGGGAAATCCCGCGGCTCGCAGGCGAGCTGCGGCAGCCTCAGCCACTGGCGTGGTCGATCCGGTTGTAAAGCCAGACTGGATCTCGACAAATTCTTTGTAGATATCGTGAGCGAGTTTCTGGTCCGCCGCCAGCGGCATGGTCTCGGCAACGAGAGGGATGGCGCAGAAGAACAAAGCAAAGATCAATCGGAGCATGTGGCATTCTGCCACGGAGAACGGTTCACACCACAATTTACCCGGACACGGCTGATGAAAACGAATGGCGGCTTCTTTGGGGGAAGCCGCCATTAGAGTGAAGACTGCTCGTCTTAGCGCTTTCTTGGTTCTCCTCGGGGTTCTCCGCCGTGGTTTGCCGGCTGCTGTCTTTGTTCCAGGTGCTGCTGCTGCTGGACGTGTCGCTGTTCCAGTTGCTGCGTCTGCTGCTGATGGCGCTGCTCTACCTGCTGCTTTCTTCCCTCGTCTGCATTTTGGCGCGCCAGGTTCTGATGTTCCTGTTCCTGTTTTTGCTGGAGTTTTTGATGTTCCTGATTTTGCCGGTTAACTAACTTCTCCTGCTGTTGCTGGTATTTCTGATCCTGCTTCTGGTTGCCCGTGTTGGGTGCGGCTGGCCGTTCGTGGGCTGGAAGATCTCCGGGATGCACTGCATTTCCCCCAGGATGAGGAAAATTGCCCCCGGCGGTGCCGGTTCACCCCGATTGGCTCCCGCGTTATAAGGCGCGCCCGCTTCCCGAGCCGGTACGACCCCGCGTTCATTGAATGCTCCCGGTTTTTCGCTCGCAGCAATCCCTGGCCTGCCGTGGTTGACGGATGCCCGCTGATCACGGTTTTGCTCCGCGGCCCGTACGTGCTCCGTCTGTGCGGCGACTGGCCCGATATGCCGCTCGCGGAGGGCCGCTTCCTGTTCAGCAGTCGCGCGCGCGTTGATTCCACCGTTGCCGCCGTTATAGCTGACGCGGTTCACCACCGTGGTCCGGTTGATGATCGTGGTGTTGTAAACGTTGTGGATGTTGGTGACGTTCACGTTGTTGACCGAGCGGTTGTAGAAAAACCGGTCGTGGTCCCAGCGGCCGCCCTCGTAGCCGTCTCCGAAGTAGCCGAACCCATAGTTGATTCCGCCATAAAACCCGACGCGCGGACCCCAATAACCTTCATGGAAAAGGAACCGGTCGCCGCCCCAACCCCAATACGCGGGAGTCCACAAATAACCAGGCTGAGGAGCCTCCACCCATGTTCCGGGCACCCAGTAGTAATCGGCGGCATTGTAGTCGTAGGCCCAGTAACCGGGCGTCCAGATGTAGCCTTCAGCAGGGCAGGGAGGCTGCTCATAAACTGGAAGCGCGGGCGGACCGACAGTGATTGCAATGCCCAGTTGCGCCGACATCGCGGCGGGCATCGCCAGCATCAGGAGTGCGAACAACAGGAGGCGAACAGTAGGGAACCTGCGAATCATGTTTCCTCTTGCCGCTCATCCTTCGTTTTGCCCGGTAAAGCTTTGGAACTCCGGGTTGCGCGGACTGAGAGGCGATTTTTTGCGGTCGCAAAACGGCCAGTTTTGGTGCGGAATGGCAATCCGGGGTTGCTTAGCAACCCCGACAGGGCGAACTGCCAGGCAGAATCTGGTGCGCCCGGAGAGATTCGAACTCCCGACCTATTGCTCCGGAGGCAATCGCTCTATCCATCTGAGCTACGGGCGCGCTTGGGGTAGTTTACATCCCGAAAGGTTTGGGCTCAATCAGGAAGGAGTTCATGTACGATGTAGTCAGTATTGGAGCGGGCTTCGAAGGCGAGACGAATTCAGGCACAGACCTGACCTTCGAGTCTTGAATCGAAGTTGAAGTGCCGAGTTCCGGTCCAGGATCCCCAGCGAGCGCGTTTGATTTGCCGGTTGCGACTCGCGGTAACTAGTAACGGCCTCTGCCACCGCCTCCGCCGCCACGGCCTCCGCGATCGCCACGATCTCTGCCGCCGCCACCACCACCGCCTCCGCCGCGCTCTACCTTGGGACGGGCTTCGTTGACATTCAGGGTGCGTCCTCCGAGTTGAGTACCGTTCAAGGCCGCGATGGCTTTGTCCCCTTCTTCGGCATTGGTCATTTCGACAAAACCGAAACCGCGCGAACGCCCGGTGTCGCGGTCAGTCATGATGCTGACCCGATCCACCTGTCCGTGCGCTTCGAACATCTGCCGTAGTTCTTCTTCCGAAGTATTGAAGTCGAGGTTCCCAACGAAAATATTCTTCAAGCGAGTAGCCTCTGAGTGAGCTATCTGAGAGTGGCTGACTTCGGCGGAAAAGCGAAGGCTGGTTGGCCGTCTTACAGCCGGAGCAGATGAACAGTCAAATGCGTGGGGAAGTATAGCAGGCTTTCTATGGATGGGAAGTTATTCCGTGGAAGGCGCGCCCAGAGCCAGTTTCAGCCTGGCGAAGCGAACGTTTTAGTGATTGCCAGAAGAAGAAATTCGATCCTGGCTAAAGTTCGAGCTTTCCGATCACCGTTTTCAATACTTCCGCTGAGTGCCGCAACTTGTCGATCTCCTCCGAACTCAATTCGATTCGCAGGACCTTCTTTACTCCATGACGATTGATCACCGTGGGCAGGCTGAAACAGACATCACTTATGCCGTAATAATCGTCAATCAGGCTGGAAACCGAAAGCACGGTGCTCTGGTTGCGAAGAATAGCTTGCGTGATCCGCATCAGCCCGGCGGCCACGGCATAGTAGGTCGCGCCCTTGCATTTGACGATCTTGTAAGCCGCGTCGCGCGTCTGGACAAAAATCTCTTCCATTGTTCGCGGCTCATAGGGCAGGCTTTGAGCCTTACAGAATTCCGCGAGGTGCATGCCCGCGATGTTGGCCATTGACCAGACCGGCACTTCGCTGTCCCCGTGTTCGCCGACGATGTAGGCATGGACACTACGCGCATCGACACCGAAGTGCTGGCTGAGCAGGTAGCGGAAGCGCGCCGTGTCCAGGACTGTCCCTGAGCCGATCACACGTTCGCTGGGCAATCCGGAGAGTTTCCACGCCGCATAGGTCAATACATCCACCGGATTGGTCGCGATCAACAGGATGCCCTGGGGGTTGTGCTTCACCACCTCGGGTACGATTGCTTTCCAGATCGCGGCATTTTTCTGCACCAGATCAAGACGAGTTTCGCCGGGTTTGGTTCCAGCTCCGGCGGTGAGGACCGTGACTGATGCGCCGGCGCAGTCCGAATAGTCACCCGCCCATACTTTGGTGGGAAAAGCGAAAGGCACGGTGTGATTGAGGTCCATGGCCTCGCCTTCGGCCTTGGCGCGGTTAGCATCGATCAGCACGATTTCGGAAGCCAGTCCGCTCAACAGCAAGGGCATAGGCAAAGGTCGCACCCACATTGCCGACGCCCACCACGGCAACACGAACAGGATGTGACTGTTCTCCAGTTTCAGTGCTCATCGAAATCTCGCCTAACACTTATCTACCGTCCAATATCCACCGTGCTGGTACCCGATCTGCAGCAAGCGGTTCTTGGGATCGTGCCGCTTCTCACATTTGGGACATTTCAGGTACCGGTTCCAGGCTGTTCCCTGGCGATCGTAGTTTTCGGCGACCGCGAATGTAGTGCCCGCAGCTGCAGGGGATGACAAACATCTTTAGTGGCTTGGCATTGGCCTTGGGCATTCGGCACGTCAAGGTACAGATTTAACGGATTCCCAGCAGAACCGCAACATAATCGCGCACTTTTCTCAGCAGTGCGGGATCGGCCTTGGAATGAAATTCCGCACGCCGAGCCGCCCAGTCCAGACTCTTGAGATGGTCCACCAGAACTGCGCCTTCCACTTTGTTTACAACGATAGGCAGAGCAAAGGGATACGGCTTACGTTGGCTGGTCAAAAGACAGACTACGGCAAGATACCGATGTATCTACGATGTATATACATCCTGGTTTTTTACACCCGGGAAGGCTATTCTTCTACCGCCACCATTGAAGTTTTTTTGCCGCGCCGGTTGGCCTGGAGAACTTTCTTGCGCAGGCGCAGCGACTTTGGAGTGACCTCGACGTATTCGTCGTCGGTGATGAATTCGATGGCCTGCTCGAGATTCAGATTGCGGAAGGGGACGAGGCGGATCGCCATGTCGGAGGTCGAGGAGCGCATGTTGGTCAGTTTTTTCTCGCGCACCACGTTGACGTCGAGATCGTTGTCTTTGGCGTTTTCACCAACGATCATGCCTTCGTACACGTCGATTGTGGGTCCGACAAAAAGTTCGCCGCGCTCCTGCAGGTTGTAAAGAGCGTAAGGCGTGGTCACACCATTGCGATCGGAAACCAGCGCGCCAGTCAGCCGGTGTGGAATTTCGCCCTGCCATTCGATGTAGCCATCGAACAGCGAGTTCATGACGATCGTGCCGCGCGTATCGGTAAGCAGCTGGCTGCGGAGGCCAATCAGTCCACGGCTGGGTACACGAAATTCGATCCGCACGCGCCCATATCCATGATTGTGCATGTTGAGCACTTCACTTTTGCGCGCGCCCAATTGTTCCATCACCACGCCGACAAACTCTTCCGGTACGTCGACGGTGAGCTTCTCGATCGGTTCCATCAGCTTGCCGTCCACGCGTTTGGTGACGATTTCCGGCTTGCCCACCATCAGCTCAAAGCCTTCACGGCGCATCATCTCGATCAGAATGGAGAGTTGCAACTCGCCCCGGCCCATGACGACGAAGGAATCCGTTGTTTCGGTGTCCTCTACGCGCAATGAAACGTTGGTCAAAAGCTCTTTCTGCAAACGCTCACGCAGATTTCTTGATGTGACGTAGGTGCCTTCGCGGCCGGCGAACGGGGAAGTATTCACCGTGAACAGCATGGCAATGGTTGGTTCATCGATCGCGATATGCGGAAGCGGAGAGGGGTTCTCGGCGTCGGTGATGGTCTCGCCAATAGTAATGCCTTCCACGCCCGCGACCGCAATGATGTCGCCGAGTGCGGTCTCGGTGATGTCGACACGTTTCAGACCGGAAAATGAAAACAGCTTGGTGATTTTGGTCTTGTGCAGCGAGCCGTCCAGTCTAGCGATGCCTACATCCTCGCCGGTATGCATGGTTCCGTTGAACACGCGCGCAATGGCGAGGCGGCCGAGGTAGTCGCTGTAGTCGAGGTTTGCCACGAGAATCTGCAATGGACCCGCGGGATCGCCTTTGGGTGCCGGAATGGTTTTGACGATGGCCTCGAAGAGCGGCTGCAGATTTTCTCCGCCGCCTTTAATGTCGGCGGACGCTGTGCCGATTTTGGCATTCGTGTACAAAACCGGGAAGTCGATTTGCTCTTCTTTCGCGTCAAGGTCAATGAACAGGTCGTAGACTTCGTTCAAGACTTCCTGCGGACGCGCATCGGCGCGATCAATCTTGTTGATGACCAGAATCGGAGGAAGATGCGCTTCGAGGGCTTTGCTCAACACGTAGCGGGTCTGCGGCAATGGGCCTTCGCTGGCGTCGACCAGCAGCATGACTCCATCCACCATCTTTAGTGCACGCTCAACTTCGCCGCCGAAGTCGCTGTGACCCGGTGTGTCTACGATGTTGATCTTAATGTCGTGATAGAAGATGGCGGTGTTCTTCGCGAGAATTGTGATGCCGCGCTCACGTTCGAGATCGTTGGAGTCCATCACGCGCTCGATAAGGTGCTCGTTAGCGCGGAAAGTGCCGCTCTGCCGCAGCATGGCGTCAACCAGCGTGGTCTTGCCGTGATCCACGTGGGCGATAATTGCGATATTGCGAATGGTTGAATTCAAAAGTCAGTTGCCTTCCTGAAGCGTGGCAAGCACAGCTCTACTACTACTTTACTATGTATTTGGATTTCTGCAGTGAGCTAGTTTGCTCATGCGGTTGCCATTCTGAGCGAAGTCTCTGCGTTCGTTCTTGAGTGGGAATATGAAGTCGAAGGGCCGCTTTCTTTGCGATTGGGTTGTCGGGGAATCAAGTTTCTGGGTGCCGCGTCTGTTACTAAAGAGCATTGGAGAGGCAGGGGTCCTTCGACTGCGTTGGTACGGTCGCTAGCGAGCGCATCAACTTCGCTCAGGATGACACTTGGGACTCAGGATGACATTTGGTTGGTAGATGACAGTTGGCTGCTCGATGACACTTGGCCGGTTCTACAAGACCAGATCGGGTTTGCCCTCGGTGCTTTGGCGCAGCCGGTACCAGGTCGCGATCGCGACCAGTGAGAAGACAAAAATGATGCTGGAGATCGCATTGATCTCCGGGGTGATCCCCCGGCGCAAACGTCCCCAGATTTCCAGCGGGAGTGTATTCTCGCGCCCAATGAGGAAAAAGCTGACCGCAATTTCGTCCATGGAGAGCGTGAAGATCAGCAATGCAGCGCCGATGATGGACAGGCGCAGGTTGGGAAGAGTCACACGCCAGAAGGTTTGCCAGTAGTTCGCACCCAAATCAAGCGATGCTTCCTCCTGGGCGCGATCGAGTTTTTGCAATCCTGCAAATACTTCAGTGGTCGCAACCGAAATCAGCGCCGTGCCATGACCCAGGATAACTGTGAGCAGGCTGAGCTTCATGTCGCCTTCACGGAATAACATCAGCAGAGAAAGGCCGGTGATAATTCCTGGCAAGATCAGGGGCAGAAGCACCAGCCGGCGAAACAAAGCCTTTCCAGGGAAGTCGGCACGATCGAGAGCCAGCGCAGCGGGTATGCCGAAAGCCAGAGAGATTGCCATGGCCGCGAATGCAACCAGCAGACTGTTCAGAACGGAACTCCAGATGGCGTCGTCGGCAAAAAGCAGGCGATACCAATTGAGGGTGAGGTCGCGCGGCGGAAATCCGCCAACGCCTGGACCGTTGAACGAATAAACGATCAGAGTGACGATTGGCAGGTAAAGAAATCCAAAAACTAAAATCGCGTGCCACGGAAGCCAGGGCGAAGATGGCATCGTGCTGTCGACGTTTTGCCGGCTCATCGGAAGCTCCATTTTTTCTCCAGGCTTTCGGAGAGAAATAGCAGTCCGAGCACCAGCGCCAACATGCAGAACGAAATCGCTGCACCTAACGGCCAGTTATAGGCCGCTCCGAAAAGACTCACCACGATATTCGAAATCATGATCCCGCTGGGGCCGCCTAAAAGCAGTGGCGCGAGAAAATCTCCCAAGCTCAGCACAAATGCAAACGTCGCACCCGCGAGTACTCCGGGGATGGAAAGTGGAAAGATGACACGCCAGAAAGTCTGGAAAGGCGACGCTCCCAGATCGTGGGACGCCTCGATCAGGTTTCGCGGAATGTGTTCGAGCGACGAGTAAATAGGCAGGAACGCGAACGGCGTGTAGATGTGGGTCAGCGTCAGAACCACGGCGAAGGGGCTATACAACAGAAATTCCAGCGGATGTTTGGTCAGGTGTACGTACTGAAGCAGCGTATTGAGAACGCCATCACTGCCAAGGATCGTCTTCCAGGCATAAGCGCGGACAAGATAACTAACCCAAAGCGGAATGATGACCAGTTGATACAAGAGTTCCTTTCTTTTACCCCCATACAGCGAAAGGTAGTATGCCAGCGGATAACCGAGCAGCAAAGATAAGATCATCACGCGTGCCGCTATCCCCATCGAGCGAAACAGGGTTTGCAGGTAAACGTTCACATCGAAAAGCTGGCGGTAGTTGTCGAGGGTCCACGAGTGGACGATCACCTGCGACGGCGAGACTGACCAGAAGCTGAAGCAGAAAAGAAGCGCGTACGGAACAAGCAGGAAAACCGCCACCCAGATCAGCGGAGGCGCAGTGACTGCAGCGCGATAGGCTCGAGAAAACATCAGGAGATTTCCTGGGAAGATTGAGCCTGGGTAACTGGAATCCGGGCTGGCGGAATCTCTGATTGCTTAAGAGGTACGGCATCCGCCGGGGAGAACTCAAGGTCTACATCTCCAGACCAGTCATCGCGGCTGGCTGTTCGAATGGAGATCAACAGCCCGTCGGCGCATTCAACTTGAATCAGTTCGGTGGCCCCGTGAAATGCCTGCCGGAGAATCTTGCCGCAAAATCGTACGGCGCCACGATCGGAGCCTTCAGCCAGCCGAATGTTCTCCGGGCGTAGTGAGAAAAGTCCAGGGCCATCGCGCAATCCGGTTCGCCAGGAGAGCGATTTGCAGCGCGCTACCCCATCTTTCACTTCGCCGCTCAACAGATTGGTATGTCCGATGAACTGGGCAGCATAGGCAGTTGCCGGACGGTTGTAAATCTCGCGCGGAGACGCCACTTGCTCCAGTTCTCCCATGCGCAAGAGAGCGATTCGGTCCGACATCACCATCGCTTCTTCCTGGTCATGGGTGACGAACACGAAAGAAATTCCCACCTCCCGTTGCAGGGATTTCAGTTCCACCTGCATCTGGCGACGAAGATTGGCGTCCAGCGCAGAGAGCGGCTCATCGAGTAACAGAAGCCGTGGGCGGTTTACCAAAGCTCGAGCCAGAGCAATGCGCTGTTGTTGTCCGCCACTGATCTTAGAAGGCTTGGAAGCGGCGAACTCGGTCATCTTCACCATGTCCAATGCCTCTTCCACACGCGTCGTTATTTCTTGTTTCGGCAGCCTCGCGATCTTCAATCCGTAGCCGACGTTCTCTGCAACCGAGAGGTGTGGGAAGAGCGCGTAGTGCTGGAACACAGTGTTGACGCGGCGCCGGTAGGGAGGGAGTTTGTCGAGTCGCTCGCCACCCATCAGGATCTCGCCGGAACTTGCGCTCTCGAAACCCGCGATGATGCGAAGTAGTGTTGTTTTGCCGGAACCGCTTTCACCGAGAATAGTGAGAAATTCTCCTTCGGCAATCTCCAGCGAGATGTCGCGCAACACGGGAGTCTTTCCGAACGATTTGGCAACATTGCGGATGGTGAGTAAGGCGGGCGCGGAATTAGGCGTGGAGTCCGAAGTTGCGGGTTGGCTCACTATGGCCAAAGTATCCTTTTTAACTCCGGGCTTCCGTAAGGGTCTGCGAGTTCGCGGGCGAGTCGCCCGCGGGCACAAATCTGCCACACAACCTGCGATGCAACATCAAACTTTCCTACTCTGCTATTGGACTACTGAGCCGCTTTTACTTCGTTCCAAACTTCGTTGTACTTGGCGCGGCGTGGAACATTCTGCCAGAAGTAAAGCCGCTTCTGGTAGTTATCTACATCGTCGAGATGCAGATACTTGATCTCGTCAGGAGTCATGTAGCGCGCCGCTTGAGGGTTCGCCGGAGTATAGCCCGTAATGTCGGTCACCTTTTTCTGGGTTTGTGCCTGGACCATGTATTCCAGAAATTTATAAGCGAGCTCTTTGTTCTCACTTCCGGCAGTGATCATCAGGTGATCGATCCATCCGGTGGTGTTCTCTTTGGGGATGGTTTCACCGACGGGAAAATTGATCTTGCGAAGCTGGTTGGTCATTAACGGCCAGCCCATGGCCGCAATGACTTCGTGGTTTTGAAACAGGTTAGTAAGCTCGCCTCCCGTCGACCACATCTTGCGGATGTTCGGTTTCAACTCCAGCAACTTTTTTCTCACCGCGTCCAGTTGTTCGTCGGAGAGATTGTAGAGCTGTGAAGGGTCGGGTTTGTCGTAGCCCAGAACCTGCGCTGCCATATAGACGGTGGAAAGATCATCCCAGACCGAAATCTTGCCGCGATACTTTGGATCCCAAAGAACTGCCCAGCTGTCTGGGGCTTTGGCGAAACTCGTAGTGTCGTAAATCAGCGGGTCGGGGCCCCACATGAAAGGCACGCCGTAGACTTGTTCTTTGATACGAACCAGTGGCAGGGAAGTAAGTTGAGGAGAGAGTTGGCCGTAACTGGGAATTTTCGAAAGATCGAGCGGAAGCGCCAGGCTCGCAGCCGCGATCGAGGTGGCAACGTCGCTTGAAGGTGAGATGACGTCGTAATTTCCCGCGCTGCCGCCGCGCAGTTTCGCGACCAGTTCGTCACTCGACCCCATGTACGAAGCAGAAACTTTGCAATGATATTGTTCCTCGAAGCCGTGCACGAACGACGGGTCGGCGTAGCCTTCCCACACCAGCAGGTTCAGGGAAGGCGTCTTTTTGCTGCAAGAGATTGAGACGAGAAGAACTCCAAGAAGCGAAATCAGAACGGCGATGCGTCTGGCTATCATTTCGTCCCCGCTGCGGCCGGCGCACGTTCTGGCGCCTGATAGACCGCTTTTCCACCAACCATGGTCAATAGGACTTCCGTGTCCGCAATCTGGTTCGGCTCAATCTTGAAAAGATCCTGTGACGTGATGATCAAGTCCGCCACTTTCCCCGGTTCGAGCGAGCCTTCAGTTTTTTCTCGATGCCCCGCAAATGCCGCGCCGAGAGTATAGGCCCTGATGGCATCTTCCAAGCTGATACGTTCCCGCGGAACGAAACCCTCGGGAGGATCGCCCTCTCTTGTCTTTCGCGTCAAAGCATTCTGCACACCCGGCCACGGATTGAGGGTGACAACCGGCCAATCGCTGCCGAATGCCAGGACGCCACCGGTGCTCTCGACGTCGTGCCAAGCCCAGGCCCGTTGTGTTCGTTCCGGGCCTGCGTTCCGTGCCCAGACGTGTAGCGCGTTGTCGTCAGGATAGGCATGCAGCGGCTGGAAACTGGCAATGACCCCCAGTTTGCCGAAACGCGGAATATCTTGCGCGGTGATGGTTTCGATATGCTCGACGCGCGGGCGTGCGTCACTAGTGTGATTGGTTTGAGCCGCATTCTGATAGGCGTCGAGGGCCAGCCGCACCGACTTGTCTCCGATAGCGTGAGTAAAAATCTGCAATCCCCGGCGGTCAAGCTCAGCGATAGCCTTCTTATATTGTGCCGGCTCCCAGAACAGCTTCCCAATCTGTGACGGATCGTCGCTGTAGGGTTCAAGCATGGCGGCGGTGTGTGCTTCGATCACGCCGTCGAGCATGGTTTTCACCACGCCGCCGGAAATCCAATCATCATGATAAATGCGGCGTGCCTGCTCGATCTGGGAGATCGCCTCGGGGGTCAGCTCCGGCGGGTCAAGGAAGTAGGCGATGTAGAACCGGACGGAAAGTTCTTGCTGTTGTCTTAACTGGTTATAGAGGTCAAGCCATTCGAAATCCCCGCCTGCGCTGTGCACCCGCACCAGGCCAAACTTGTTGGCCTCGCTCATTCCCAGGCGCAAGGCGGTCAGGCGTTCTTCACGAGTGGGCTTTGGCATAACTTTCGACACCAATTCCCCGGCTGACTCTTTCAACGCACCAGTGGCTTCGCCTTTTTCGTCGCGAACAATCTTGCCGTGTGCAGGATCCGGAGTTTCCCGCGTTATGCCTGCCAGTGCAAGCGCCTTGCTGTTTGCCCATGAGCTGTGGCCATCATAGGCCGACAGAAACACCGGCCGGTCGGGTACCACCTCGTCCAGGAACTTCCTGTCAGGCAGGGCGGCGGCACCGAAAATGGAATAGGCCCAACCCATGCCCGCGATCCATTCCTGTTTGGGATGGGATGCGGCATATTCTTTTACTCGCTGCTGGACTTCGGCCACGGATTTCGATCCATTGAGGATCACATGGGTCAGACCAAGCGAGCCTTCCATGAAATGAATGTGACAATCGGTGAACCCCGGCAAAACCAATTTTCCGTGCGCGTCGATCACCTTTGTTGATGTTCCCCGATAAGCCGCGATGTCCTTCGCGGCGCCGACGGCGACAATCCTTCCTTCGCGAATGGCCAATGCCTCAGCCCAAGGCTGTTTCGTGTTAACGGTGTAAATCCGGGCATTTACGATTACGGTATCCGCCGCCGGAGTTGACGATTGGGCGCCTGCGGGCAGGGAAGCGAGCTGAAGGGAAGCGAGAACGACAAATAAAACCGGCAGCCTTCTGTAGAGCTTTAAAGGGTCAGCCAAAATTCCTCCCGTTAAGTTTGTTTCACAAACTGGCGATTCTGGATGCCAGACTTGCTAAAAAGTTGGCGGAGTGTTGACCCACAGCACCCAGGTTTCTCCGCGCCCGGGATTTGTCCAGTGATGTGGCGTAGCGCTTTCGAAGTAAAAGCTGTCGCCGGGCTGCAGCCGATATTCTTCTTCCTCTAGCGAAATTTGCAATTCCCCTCGCAGGATATAGAGAAACTCTTCGCCATCATGAGTGTAGGATTCTCCGCTGCCGGATTGAGGAGCGATGCGGAACAGATGGGGCTCCATCACCGTATTGCCCCAGGCCAGCAATTCCATGCGGACGCCGGGACCGGCCTCGAGAACTTTACGCTTGTCAGGTGACACCAGGCGGATGTTGGATTCCGCGGGGTCGAAGAAACCCAGGATGTTGGTTTTGTAGAAGCGCGCGAGTTTGCGCAGTGTGGAGACGGATGCGCTCATGTGCGAGCGTTCCAGCGCGCTTAGAAATCCGACGGAAATTCCCAGCGGCTTTAGCGACCTTGGCAAGAGACAACTTGCGGCTGTTCCGCAGTTGGCGCAGACGTACTCCGATGGCGCGGGCGCCGCCGTCAGGAACGGAACGCACCTGGCCATCGCGCTTCAGCATCTGCACGATAGCGGGAGCATTCAGGCCGCGCACCCGGCGCAGAAAGCGCGCGCGCTTGAGCAGTTTGACGTCTTCGGGTCCGTAGAGGCGATACTTGCTGGCGGTGCGCCGCGGGCGGGTGAGCCCCAGGCTCTCCCAGGAGCGAATGACCGAAGGAGAAACGCCGACCAGGCGAGCCACGTCGCCGATTTTCAGATAGGGTTTTCGATCCGCCGGTTTCATCCCGCAAGCCAATGCTCCCTGCGAATTTAGCGATTCGGACGAACGCTATTTTTTGCTTGACAGTCTGTGCAGTGTGCCTCTAACCTTGCGCGATTATAGCAAGGTTTGCTTGTTCCCAGCACATCGATTTTTAAAAAGATTCTGATAAAGATTTCCAAATCAAAATGTACTCGCAATCCGGAGGTCGCTCCATGGATCCGTCAACGGCGCGTCGTGCGCCAGCATTCTGGCTGGCATCTCTTGGATATTGGCGTTACTTATCGTTCCGGCCGTCGGCGCAAAGCACCGGCGGCCGGATCCTCGGGCGCGTGGCCGATCCCACCGGCGCCGTGCTCGGCCGACGTGAAGGTACGCCTGACCAACGAGGCCACCGGCGTCAGCCGCGAAACGAAAACCAACGACAACGGCGATTACAGTTTTCGTGGAAGTCGTGCCCGGCATTTACACGCGCCGAGTTCGAGCTGGCCGGCTTCAAGAAAAATGTCCTGCAGAACGTAACCGTGGAAGTCAACCAGGTGGTGACTCTGAACTCCGTTCTGCAGATTGGCCAGGCAAGGAAGTCGTCGAAGTTACTTCCGAAGCCCCGCTGGTCGATACCACCAGCACCCAGCTGGGAGCAGTGGTCAACGACCGCGCCGTCGCCAGTCTTCCTCTGAACGCGCGCGATACCTACCAGTTCCTGCAATTGCAGCCGGGGGTCATGTCGACAGTCGGCTCCAGCAACTCGCTTATCTACGGCAGCAACAACGCGGGCGCGTTTCGGTCAATGGCGGCCGCGGACGCTCCAACAACTTCAGCGTGAATGGCGGCGACGCCAACGATCAGTTCGTGAACTTGCCCACGGTGCAGCCTACGCCCGACAGCATTCAGGAATTCCGCGTTCTGACCAACACCTTCGACGCCGAATACGGCCGTAACTCCGGCTCGGTCGTCAACGTGGTCACCAAATCAGGCACCAACCAGTTTCATGGGAACGTGTACGAATTCTTCCGCAACAAAGTCTTGAACGCCCAGGTTATTTGAATTCGGTCAAGCCCGACCAGTTCAATCAAAACCAGTTCGGCGGCACCTTCGGCGGACCAATCAAGAAAGACCGGACATTCTTCTTCGCGTCCTATGAAGGCCGTCGCATTCGCCAGGGAATTCCATCGCCCACGGTCACTGTTCCCACGCGCGGCGGAGCGTCCGAGTGCGACGCAACCGTTTGCGGATTTCACAGACGCTGGCGGCTTCAGTCCCACGTCTGTTCTGACCAATTCGAGCAACCTCAGTGGCCGGCCGGGCTGCCAGGCGGCAGTAACCGCCAACGGTGGTGGAGCTATCGCCGACGGCGCGCGTCTACAGCAGTATTTTTCCGACCAACCTGATCCCTTTAGCGTGCATGGACGCAACCGCCGTGGATCTTCTCCAGTTTGTTCCCGCTGCCAAACGTTGGACGGAACTGCTTCAACTGGTCCCGGGCAACCCACGCGCAGTCGACCAGGCCACGTTCAAGTTTGACCACCAGCATTAATGCTAAGCAGAATTTCAGCGCTTACTACTACTTCACCGACGACACCACCATCCAGCCGTTTGCTAATTTTCAGTTGGCTGGCGCCAACGTCCCCGGCTTCGGCAGCATCATCGCGGAACGTTTTCAGCAGTGGAATCTTTCGCCACACATGGACGGTCAGTAATAACTCCGTCAATGAATTCCGCTTCACCTACAATGCGCGAAGCGCAACGGACTTTCCAGCATCCGCAAACGACCAACCTGGTGCAGGACTCCTGCCCAACCGCGGCCAACCTGGCTTACCAGCGTGACCGGTCCGGTGCCCTGCTTCTACGGACGGCACGCCGCAACCAACCGACACGTCGGAATTCATCCCGGACTCGGGCCGACAGCGTGAGGGCTTGCCATTCATCCAGATTTCTCGGCGGCTTCACTCTTGGGAACAACGCCGAAGGCGAGCTTCCACAGGTCGGAAATTCTTTTCAGTGGTCGGACAACTTCACCAAGGTGTTCGGTAACCACACTTTCAAGTTTGGTGGAGATCTTCGTCGCCAGCGCTTCGACCAGACTCTCTACTTCAACGTGAGCGGCGAATATTTCTACTTTGGCGGAGGCCCAACGACCCGGCGCGATCGAATCTTTTTCCCAACTTTCTGCTCGGCCTGCCCGATCCATACGGGCAAGGTTCGGCGCAGACCGAGAATGTTCGCAGCACTGCCATCTTATGTGTTCGCGCAGGACAGCTGGAAGATCAGACCTAATCTGACTCTAAACTACGGTCTGCGCTGGGAATTCAATACTCCGATGGCCGACATCGGCCACCGCGTACAAACTTTCCGTCCAGGTCAAAGTACCCAGGTCTTTCCCTGCCCTTGACACAGGCAGCAACGATTGCGCTTCGCAGTTTCCCACTGGCCTGGTGGTCCCCGGAGACAAGGGCGTACCCAATGGACTGACCCAGACCTACACAAGGCGTTTGCTCCGCGCTTTGGCATCTCGTGGAGTCCGGGCAATTCAGGCAAGACCAGCATCCGCGCTGGTTGGGGATTGTTCTACAACCCGATGGAGCAACTGGTGCTCGAGCAGTTCAGCGCTGAGCCTCCGTTTGGCGGCAGCATCATCACTCCAATACGCAATTCAACACTCCGTTTTTCGGTCAGGATGGGTCAACATTATCCCAATCGCTTTCAACGGTTTCATTACACCAAAGCCCGGAACCGCGGTGGACTGGTCGCGCTACGAGCCGATCCTGCTGTTCGGGCAATTCCAGCCACACATGCGGGCACAGTACTACGGCGCAATACAATTTGGGTATCCAGCGTGAACTCACCAATATCATGAAGCTGCAAGTCAGCTACGTTGGCTCGCAGGGACATCGGTTGCTGGCCACGCACGACATTAACTTCGGCAATCCGCAGACATGTCTGGATTTGAATAACATTGTCAAGTCTCACGGGGGATGCGAGCCTCGCCTGCGGGCAGTTCTTCGCCGACAGCTCCTACAGTTTGCCGCGGGCGAAATCCCGGCAGGCGTTACGCTCCATATGCCCTACGGTCCGCAAGCAGACGGTGACCGGGCCGGATCCAACGCCGATCACTTTGGTCGGTCTGCGCCAATTCTCCTCTCCTAATTGCGATCCCTTTACCGGAACGGGATGCCCGCCGACCAGCGTGCCGGTCTTCTCCAGCATTTTTGCTCAGGACACAATCGCCAACTCCGCTTACAACTCTCTGCAAGCCTCGCTGGAGAAGCGTTTTTCGCACGGCCTGCAGTTCGAAATGGCCTACACCTTGAGCAAGTCTCTTGATCAGGCATCCAGCTTTGAAGAGATTCTCAATCCTATCGATCCGCGCCTCAGCCGGTCGCTTTCTCTCTTCGACGCCAGGCACCGGATTGTGTTCAGCTATTTTGGGAGCTGCCGGTACCCAAATATTCAGGTGTAAAGGGCAGATTCTTAACGGCTGGGCGCTGTCAGGAATTGTGACCTTCCAGACGGGCTTCCCCATTCGTATCACTTCTGACGCGGACAACGAATTGATGAACAGCTTTGATTTCGAGTTGCCGGGCGAGCCGCGCAACTGTCGAAATTCAAGACGCAGAATCCGCACACGTAGGTTGTGCGTCGGAAACTGAGCCTACAGATTCGACCGGCAGCGGGGCAGCCTGTTCACCAGTCACGAACCAGTTCCTTGTCCCAATATTTTTTCGGAAAACGCCGACGCTTTCCCCGATTATTGCGGACGCTTGCCGACGCCAAGCGTACTCAGTGCTGCGGTCCCGCACATCAGCAATACGGATTTTGCGATGCTGAAAAGTCTTCCGATCACCGAGAATAAGCGCGTGGAATTCCGCGCGGAGTTATTCAATATATTCAATCACACGCAATTCCTGAACCCGGACGGAAACAGCACCGACGGGTCGCAGTTCGGTCAGCTCACTGCAAACGCGCGATCCGCGCCTGGTGCAGTTTGCTTTAAAATTCTATTTCTAGCTCTGCAGCCCGGGCGGGTCACGCTGCCCGGGCAATCTAATGGCCGCATCGGCCTGAGTTCCCTGGAGACCAAGATGTATCCCGAATTGCAAAAAGAGCTCGAAACCTTCGAGCGCCGTACGCCGAAATCCGCCGTAGCTCACAAGAAGAACCTCAAGCGCATCCCGCTGGGGGTTGCCAGCAACTACCGCGCTTACGATCCCTATCCGATTTTTGTGAAAGAAGGACAGGGCAGCAAATTTCGCGATCTCGATGGCAACGAATATATCGACCACAATCTGTGCTTCGGCGCGCTCATGGCCGGACATTGCCATCCGGCGGTGATGAAGGCAGTGGAAAAGCGTCTCAGCACCGGGACCATGTTCGGCATGCCTCACGACATGGAGTGGGAACTCGCCGAAGAAATTTGCAATCGCTTTCCCGGTCGAGATGGTGCGCTTCGGCAATAGCGGTACCGAAGCCACGATGCATGCGGTCCGCCTGGCGCGTGCTGCCACCGGCCGGGACAAGATCGTTAAATTTGAAGGTGGTTATCACGGCCTGCATGATTCCGCGCTGGTGAGTGTGAAGCCGCACGCGCCTGATTACGGCGATGTCAACGCTCCGACTTCCGTTACCGGCGGTCTTGGAGTGCCCAAGTCCGCGATTGCCAACGTTCTCATCGCAACCTTTAACGATCTTGCGAGCGTTGAGCTTCGGTTCAAACAAAATCCGGGAGAGATTGCGGCCATCATCCTTGAACCCATCATGATGAATGTGGGCCTGTGCCTGCCGCAGTCCGGTTTTCTTGAAGGTCTGCGCGAAATTGCCACCAGGAACGGCGCGTTGCTGATCTTCGATGAAGTGAAGACGGGCGCAAAACTGGGCTGGGGAGGCGCTTCGGAATACTTCGGCGTCAAGCCGGACATGATTTGCCTGGCGAAATCGATTGGCGGAGGTTTGCCGCTGGCCGCTTTTGGCACGCACAAATCGGTCATGGACCTGATCTCACAGCACAAGGTCTTTCATGGCGGCACCTATAACACCAATCCTGTTTCGATGGCTGCGGGCCTGGCGACATTTCGCGAAGTGCTTACCCGCGAAAACTATACCAACGTGGATAAGCTCAGCAAGAAGTTGACTGAAGGCTATCGCAAGATCGTTGCGAAGTCCGGATTGCAGGCCTACATCGCGAGCGCGGGAGTGAATGGCGCGCTCATGCTTTATCCCAAAGAGATTCGCAACTACCGCGATTGGGAAGCCATCGATGTTGATTTGTGGCGTCACTACTGGTTCGCCATGGTCAACCGCGGCGTCATGGCTCAACCTTACTGGTGGGATGAGCAGTGGACCATTTCCGTTCAACATACCGATGCCGACATCGATAAACATTTGAGTGCGTTTGAAGACGTTGCGCCATCGCTGGCCAAGGCGCAGCAGGAGCGCGTCGGAGAGGTTGTAGTGGCAGCGCACTAGATTTTCGTAGCGCTGCTGGGCGGCTGTCGTAGAGGCGGTCCGCCCCACAGCGAGGGCAGGATGCCTCGCGACAGCCGGCAAGATGCGGCGCTACAAAATCAAAAGTCGAGGAGCAGGTATTGTCCGCTAACGATTCCGACCAGCCGCATCTCAAACGCGTACTGGGACGTCGTCGACCTTGTTCTTTTGTTCGTAGTCGCGATTTTCAACCTGAACGTCGTTCCGTCGATTGCGGCGAACGGCGGCGTCACAGTCTGGCTGTGGCTGGTTTCACTGGTTCTGTTCTTCTGGCCGCAGGGCATCGCTGTGATCGAGTTGGCTCACCGCTATCCAGGAGAAGGCGGTGTGTACTTGTGGGCCAAGGAAGTCTTTGGCGACTTCCACGGTTTTCTGTCGGGTTGGTGCTACTGGACCAACAACATGCTCTACGTGCCGACAGTGATGCTGTACTTCGTGGGCGTCTTTGTTTTTGTTTTGGGGCCGAACCATCAAGGTCTTGCCGACAACAAAGTGTTCGCGCTGATCGCGTCGCTTCTCCTGCTGGCTTTGCTGGTCGTGCTGAATATCGTGGGCTTGGGAGTGGGTAAGTGGGTCAATAATCTGGGCGGACTCGGCACTGGCGTCGCCGCTGCCGTTCTGATCGGTTTGGGGTTCGTTATTTGGCTGCGCTTTGGAACCACCGTAAGTGCCGCTGATTTCAAGATTCCAGCCGAATCCACGCTTTGTGCTGAATTCGTTTGGCGTCATATGTTTTGGGCTGGTCGGATTGGAACTGGCGTCGGTTATGGGCGACGAGATCCAGGATCCCGCAGCGAACCTTGCCGGGCGCGGTGGCCTGGGGCGGAGTGCTTTCGGGTCTGCTGTACATCGGCGCTACGCTGACTTTGCTGATCGCCGTCAGTAAAGATCAGATCAGCGTGTTGCAAGGAATCGTTCAAGCGGTAGCGCACATGGCGGCGCGAGTTGGAGTCGGCTGGATCGTTGCGCCGTTTGCGCTGTTGCTGAGTTTTTCCATCGCCGGAATCGGTTCCGCGTGGCTGGGTGGCTCGGCTCGCATTCCGTTTGTCGCCGGTCTCGATTCCTATATGCCGGCATGGATGGCAAAGGTTCATCCACGGTATGCGACGCCCTATGCGGCGTTGATTGTGCACGCCGCGGTTTCGATGGTTTTGATCGTGATGAACTTTGTCGGCGCCGGGGTGCAGGAGACATTTCAAAAGATGCTGTCCCTCGCCGTCGTGCTGCAGTTGATACCGTTCCTCTATATGTTTGGGGCGCTGCTCAAGCTCGCCGCAACCGACGCGCCGGGCGCGGGACACTACAGCAAGACCACCCTGATCCTGGCCGGAATCAGTGGGCTGGTCACGACGACTCTTGGGATCGTGCTGGTATTTTTTCCCGCGCAACAAATCAGCTCGCTCTGGTCGTATGAAATTTGGATGTTCGGGGGAACGCTGTTCTTCGTGGGGCTGGCCGCATTCTTCTTCTATGTGTACGGCCGCCGAAAGGTGCATGCCGGCGACGTAGGCTCGCGGCAAGGTTTCACGAGGCCCTGTTGAGTTCGACGATATTATTGGTATAGGAGGGCACATGCCGGGCGGAGTGAAAACCGATGTGCGGACTTATCAGCTCTACATTAACGGTGAGTGGGTCGACAGCAAATCGAACAAGACTTTTCCCGTCTACGATCCTTCAAGCGAAGAAGTCATTGCGCAGGTTCCGGACTCGAACGCCGATGATGTGAACCGTGCCGTCGCCGCCGCCAAAGCCGCCTTCGAGGATGGTCCGTGGGCAACCACGACCGCGCAGGAGCGCGGACGGACGCTCTTCCGTCTTGCCGACAAGATTCGCCAGAACACCGCCATGCTGGCGGAACTGGAATCGCGTAATACAGGTAAGCCGATCGTCGAAGCGGAATATGACATCGCTGACGTTGCTACCTGTTTTGAGTACTACGGTGGCCTCGCCACAAAAATTCTCGGATACGTAAACCCGGTCCCTGACAATGCCATGAGCCTGACGCTCAAGGAGCCGATCGGCGTTGCCGGACAGATCATTCCGTGGAACTATCCGCTTCTGATGGCGGCGTGGAAGCTGGCGCCGGCACTGGCGGCAGGTTGTACCTGCGTTCTGAAACCAGCCGAGCAGACGCCGATCACCGCGCTGGAAATGGCAAACTGGCTTGCCGATGTCGGATTCCCGCCCGGTGTGGTCAACATCATCACCGGCTTCGGCGAGACTTGCGGTGCGCCGCTAGTGCAGCATCCCGACGTCAACAAGATTGCCTTTACGGGCAGCGCCGCCGTCGGAAAAATCATCGTCAAACAGGCCGCCGATACGGTCAAACGGGTCACTCTCGAACTTGGTGGCAAATCCCCCAACATCTTCTTCGCCGATGCGGATTTCGAAGCTGCCATCGATGGCGCTCTCTTCGGCGTGTTCATCAATCAGGGTGAAGTCTGTTCCGCCGGCAGCCGCATCCTGGTGCAGAAGACGATTTATAAGAAGTTTGTCGATGCCATGGTCGAGAAGGCCAAGAACATCAAGCTGGGAGCGCCTCTTGACCGCGACACCAAGATGGGACCCCTTGTCAGCAAAGATCAATATGACCGTGTGCGCTCCTACCAGGAAGTGGGGAAGAAAGAGGCGAAGCTGGCGATCGGAGGCGGGCGTGCCGAGAAATTCGCCAAAGGCTATTACGTAGAGCCGACGATTTTTTACGATCTGGACAACAGTGCCCGAATCGCTCGCGAAGAAATCTTCGGACCGGTTGCAGCGGTCATCCCATTCGAAGACGAAAAGGACGCCTTGAAAATCGCCAATGACTCTCCTTACGGACTTGCCGCCGCAGTCTGGACTCGCGACATCTTCAAAGCGTTCCGTACAGTGAAATCGCTGCGTTGCGGGATCGTATGGGTCAACCACATGCAGCCCAC
Source organism: Terriglobia bacterium (assembly GCA_963765715.1). GTDB lineage: Bacteria > Acidobacteriota > Terriglobia > Terriglobales > Acidobacteriaceae > JAIQFF01. The sequence goes on along the minus strand of CAVXXN010000003.1, from coordinate 126,305 downwards.
CTACGTTGAAGCGCCGTGGGGAGGATACAAGCAATCGGGTTTCGGCCGTGAACTCGGTCCCTGGGGAATCGAAGAGTATCTGGAAACCAAACAGGTCCACATCAACCTGAATGAATCCCCCATCGGGTGGTACTGAGAACTGAGAACGTGAAAACTAAAAAGTGTCTTTAGCCAAAGGCGTCGAGGCATCGTTCGATTGACATTCAGTCCGATATCGGGAATTGCCGACGGCCAAAGACCAACGACCGCTCCTAACATGTCGACCATTCAAATAAAAACCGCGATTCCGGGTCCCAAGTCGAAGGCTCTCGGCGAACGCCGCGCCAACGCCGTACCGCGCGGGCTCTCGATAGGCACTCCCGTCTACGTCGCCAAGGCTGAAGACGCATGGATCGAAGACGTCGATGGCAATCGCTATCTGGACTTTGCCGGCGGCATCGGTTGTCTCAACGTAGGTCATCGTCGAGAGCCGGTTGTCAATGCGATCAAGACGCAACTCGATCGCTTCCTGCACACCTGTGTCCAGGTAGTTCCCTACGAAAGCTATGTCCGCCTTGCCGAAAGGATGAACCAGGCCACGCCCGGCAAGTTTCCCAAGAAGACTTTATTTGTGAACAGCGGCGCGGAAGCGATAGAAAATGCCGTGAAGATTGCACGGGCGCACACCGGACGATCGGGAATCATTGCTTTTGAAGATGCCTTTCACGGCCGCACCATGATGACTCTGGCGCTGACGAGCAAGACGCATCCATACAAGGCTGGTTTCGCTCCATTTCCGGGTGATGTGTACCGGATCCCTTACGCGTACTGTTATCGCTGTTCCTATTCGCTCGAAGTATCCGTCCTGCGACCTGTATTGCGCCCGCCACCTCGAAGACACGTTTAAAAGGGTGGTGGCTTCGGAGGACGTGGCAGCTGTCATCGCGGAGCCGGTTCTGGGCGAAGGCGGGTTCATCGTTCCGCCGAAGGACTTCTTCCGCGTGCTGATGGAGATTTGCCACAAGCATGGAGTGTTATTTATCGCTGACGAAGTGCAGAGTGGTTTTGGACGCACCGGAAAACTGTTTGCCAGCGAATACTATGGCATCGAGCCGGATATTGTTGTGACGGCCAAGTCTCTCGGTGGCGGCCTTCCGCTCGCTGCGATTACCGGGCGCGCGGAAATCATGGACGCTCCGGGTCCGGGAGGCTTGGGTGGCACATTTGCAGGCAATCCGCTTTCCTGCGCCGCCGCACTGGCTGTGCTCGATATCTTCGAGCGCGAAGATTTGCTGGCACGCGCCAGCGAATTGGGTGACCGTTTTCAGGAACGAGCGAAACAGTGGCAAAAACGCTGGCCGATTGTGGGGGACGTGCGGGGATTGGGCGGTATGCAGGCGATCGAACTGGTGAAGTCGCCGGACAAGCGGGAACCTGCCGCCGATGAGACGAAACAGATCAGCCAATACTGCTATGAACACGGTCTGATCACGATTACCGCGGGATCCTATTCCAACGTGGTGCGCGTGCTGGTGCCATTGGTAGTCAGCGATGAACAAATGGACGAAGGCATGGACGTGCTGGAGTCGGCCCTGAGGCAGTGTGCGAAAAAAGAGGCGCAATCGCCCAGCCGGTTTAGGCGCGAAAACCCTGCAACAAAACCGCTACAATATCTGCGAGATGAATTTATGACTGTAGCTACTGCGACTCTTACAAAAGTTCCCAATTTCATTGGCGGTCAATGGATCGACTCCAGCGCCACCGACTGGATCGACGTCACGAACCCGGCCACTGGCGAAACCATCGCCCAGACGCCACTCAGCAGTGCCGCAGAGACCTCCGCTGCATTGAGGCGGCCGCCGCCGCGTTTCCAGAATGGCGACGCACTCCGGCTGAAGATCGCATTCAGCCTCTCTTCAAGCTGAAGCAGCTTCTGGAGGAACATGTTGACGAACTCAGTCGAATCCTTACCCAGGAAAATGGTAAGACCTTTACCGAGGCCAAAGCTGAGTGGCGCCGCGCCATCGAAAACGTCGAGGTGGCCTGCGGTATTCCGATGATGATGCAAGGCTACAACCTTGAAGATGTGGCTCGCGGCATTGACGAAATGATGATTCGGCAACCGTTGGGTGTAGTCGCCGCGATTGTCCCGTTCAATTTCCCCGGGATGATCCCTTTCTGGTTTCTGCCCTACGCGATTGCCACCGGAAATACGTTTGTGCTGAAGCCGTCCGAGCGCGTGCCGCTGACCATGCGTCGAGCATTTGAACTGATGGAGCGCATAGGATTGCCCAAGGGCGTGCTGAACATGATCAACGGCGGAAAGTCGGTCGTGAATGCGCTGATTGATCATCCCAAGGTTCGAGCCATCAGTTTTGTCGGTTCCACACCAGTAGCAAGATACGTTTATGCGCGTGCCGGCGAGCACGGGAAGCGTGCGCAATGCCAGGGCGGGGCGAAGAATCACGTTGTCGTTTTGCCCGACGCTGACATGAAAATGACGACGCAGATTATCGGAGACAGCGCGTTTGGCTGTGCCGGACAGCGTTGCCTGGCAGTTTCTGTTGCTGTGACGATTGGAGAAGCCCAAAAGACATTTCGGGACTCGATTACCGAGGCAGCGGCATCTCTGCGGGTAGGGAATGGTCTCGACGAGGGCGTGCAGATGGGCCCCGTGATCACGCCACAGAGCAAGAACCGGGTCGAGTCGTTGATCGCTACGGGGGAGAAGCAGGGCGCCAAGGTTTTGCTCGATGGCCGCAACTCTCGAATCACCAAACACGAAGGAGGGAACTTCGTGAAGCCGACGATCCTCGATGCCGTTCCCGCGACCAGCGAGTTGACTGAAACCGAAATCTTCGGCCCGGTACTGAGTTTGGTGCACGCCAACGACCTGGACGAAGCGCTCGCGTTCCTGGAACGCAGTACGTATGGCAACCAGGCATCGCTATTCACATCAAGCGGTGCAGCGGCCCGGCGCTTTCGTTATGAAGCGCCCGCTGGAAACATCGGGATCAACATTGGCGTGGCCGCTCCCATGGCTTACTTTCCATTTAGCGGTTGGAAGGATAGTTTTTTCGGCATCATGCACGCCCAGGGGAAAGACGCCATCGAGTTCTATACCGAGAAGAAAATCGTGGTCGAGCGTTGGGCGAAAGAGCACTCGCGGAAGTTCTAGATAGTTTTAGAGCAGAGCCCGTCTTGAGCGACGTCGAAGTATATCCTCCCGGTTCGGCTGAGCGAATGCGACGTAAAAGCGGCGAGCTTCGTCCACCGAAGACGAGGCCGTCCGTGCCCGAGCAGTCCATTTAAATCGAGGCATCAATGTCCGACACCATCCAAAAATACAAAGACTACGTGATGACTGGCTTCATGAAGTCAGTCGTGCCGATTGTGATCGAGAAAGCCAATGGGGTCACCGTTACTGACACCAATGGGCGCGAATATCTCGACTGCTTCGCGGGCATTTCTGTTGTCAACGCAGGCCATTGCAATCCACAGGTGATTGCGGCAGCCAAAGCGCAAATGGACAAGCTGATCCACTGCTCGTCCTACATCTATCACGTGAAGCCAGTCGCAGACCTCGCCGAAAAGATTGCCCACATAGCGCCGCGTGGGCTTACCAAAACATTCTTCGGGAACGGTGGCGCGGAGGCAATCGAAGGCGCCATGAAACTGGCCCGACTGTACACCGGAAAACACGAATTCATCGCTCTTCACGCCAGTTTCCACGGACGCAGTTGGGGCGCGCTCAGTGTTACCGGGAACATGGGGCGCAAAAAGCGTGGCGGGCCCTACGCTGCTGGTGTAACGTTCGCCCCAGCTCCTTACGTCTATCGCTCACAGTGGCCCAGCAACCCCGAAGAGTGTGGACGCCAGTGCGCGCAAGCCCTCGAAGATGTGATCCGTTTTACCACTGCCGACGACGTAGCTGCATTCATTGCAGAACCGGTGATGGGTGAAGGCGGGATTCTTGTTCCTCCCGGCAACTACTTCAAGGAAGTGAAGAAGGTCCTCGACCGCCACGGCATCCTTTTCATCGCTGACGAAGTTCAGTCCGGCTTTGCTCGTACAGGCAAGATGTTTGCCATCGAACATTATGGTGTCGATCCTGACATTCTAGTCACTGCGAAGGGGATCGCGGATGGCTTCCCGCTAAGCGCTTTTACCACGCGGCCCGAAATCGCCGCAGCCTACAAGCCAGGTGATCACCTTTCGACCTTCGGAGGCAACCCGGTATCCTGCGCCGCGTCGCTGGCCAACATCGAGTTCCTGGAAGAACAGGACCTCTCCGCTCGCGCCACCGAGTCTGGCAATTATGCGATGACGAAACTTCGCGACTTGCAGAAACACAATCCCCTGATAGGAGACGTGCGCGGCCTCGGCCTGATGATAGGTGTCGAACTCGTAAAAGATGAAAAGCTGACCCCGGCTTCCTCTGAAGCGGAATCCGTTCGCGACGGGCTCTTGCGCCAAGGCGTGTTGGTCGGAGTGGGTGGAGTGTATGGCAACGTCGTCCGCTTCCAGCCACCCTTGATCATCACTCGGCCGCAAATTGACCGCGCCATTGATGCCTTTGCGACAGCCTTGCAGGAAGTCGCCCAACCCGCTCGAGTATAGTGCGGTCCCAGGAAATCACCAGCGGCAGATCTTGCCGGGTTACTTACGTCATCTTTCCCAGCTCAGTCCGGCACGTGACAATGGGTTCAACGAAGTGGAGCGGTTGTGGACCCTATTGTCGAAAAGCGCCGGAAGCAATTGCGAAAGTGTATCCGCGTCGTTTGGTTTTCGGCTCTCCTTCTCTTTCCTGTCTTTCTCGCGGCACAAGCCCCGGACCAGGCAACTGACCTTGAGCGACCTGTACCCATTCTTACCGGGAACGCGGGCTTTTTCACAAATGTAGAAGGTGGTAAAGCCGAGCTCGTGCCGGAGATCAATCCGGTTGTCCTGGTTCCTCTGGGCGACCGCTGGCTGATTGAGTCCAGAGCTGAGTTTACCGGAGAATTTGAACGGCCCGATGGCGGTGGTCCTTATGGAGGGAAGGTTGAGCAGGAAATCGACTACCTTCAACTGGACTACATCGTCAACAAATACATAACCGTCACTGCGGGACGCTTCCTTACGCCGTTTGGCATTTACAACGAACGTCTCTATCCCATCTGGATCCGCAGCCTGCAACCTACGCCGCTCATCTTCCCACTCGGAACGGGGTCGAGTGACGGTGCGATGCTGCGCGGCGGATTTTCTCTGAATCCAAAAATAAATCTGAACTACGCGACCTATTTTTCGACCCTCAGCACAGTGAACAAGTTTGAATCTGACAGGACGGCGGGCGCCCGGTTCGGGTTCTTCCTGCCCGGCCCGAGAATCGAAGCTGGGTTTTCGTTTCAGAAGGAATTGCAAGAGGAGCGCTCCAACGCCTTTGGCTTTCATTTTGCCTGGCAACCGCTCCCAGTTCCGCTCAATTTGCGATCTGAATACGCCCGTTCGCATGACGGCAGCGGCTATTGGATTGAAGCGGCTTACCGCCTTAGCCAGTTGCCATTCTGGCAAAAGACGATGCGTCGCACAGAAATCGTGGGGCGGGCGCAACAGCTGTTTGCCGGAAACATTGATGAGGATGAAGCCGAAGAGTACGGCTTGCCCGATGTGAACACGCGGCAAGTGGATTTTGGAATGAACTATTACATCCGCGACGGTCTCAAGCTGGCAGCCAGTTACAGCCGCCGATTCAATTCGGATGGAAACGTTAATCTTTGGACAGTCGGAATAGCTTATCGCTTCGCCTTTCCATTGGGACGCCTGGGGCCACAATAAGAATGAAGTTACTGATGCTGATGACGGTCGTGGCGATGGCTTCGCTGCTCTATGCAGCTGATCCGCATCGCAAAAGTGAGAATGCGAACCCGGCGATCCCAATAGCACACAGCAGTGAGGAAGCGGATGCGATGCGGGTGCAGGGGGAGCAACGCTATCGTTCAAATTGCGGCCGCTGCCACGCTGCCCCTGAAAAGTTTCCGCCGCGAATGATGGCGACGATTGTTCGCCACATGAGGGTCCGTGCCACCATTACCGATGAGGACATGCGGTTCGTCCTCTTCTACATGACGCAGTAAACAGGAGACTGACGTGCGCGGGCGGTACGGGAAAGTAAATTTATTCGCGAGTGTGCTCGCGATCGCAGTCGTCCTCGGAACGAGCCTCGCCCACGCGCAGGTTCACGTTATCGAGATCGTTGCCGACAAAGATAGCCGCTATAAGTCTCTTGACGGAAAGAAGCCCGAAATAACGCTGAAGCCAGGCGAGCAGGTTCTCCTTCGAGTGATGGCACGCAAGGCAAAATCGTGGAATCGGGATGGATCAATCCACGGCTTCACGCTCCTGCGAGCCAACGACCGGTCAAAGGTGCCCGACTGGAATCTGTTATTGCGACCAGGGACGCAGGAATTTCAGCTAACCGCTCCGGCGGAGCCCGGAGAGTATCTCGTGGTATGTACCGTGATCTGTAGTGAAGATCACGAAGGAATGAACATGCGAGTGGTGGTGGCGCCGTAATGCCACAAGGGAGATTCAGATGAGCAGGACGGGATTTTGGATTGGCGTTTGGTTGATCACCAGCACTTTGCTCGCTTACGCTGGCGGCGAAAAGTCGGCAACATTTCACGGTCAGATTGCCGACACCCAATGCGCCATGAACATTCATTCTCTGACCCGGTCACATGCCGAGATGCTGAAAACCAAAGCCACCGGCGGCAGCGAGAGTTCCTGCGCCACCTACTGCGTGCGCTACCTGGGAGGGGATTTTGTCTTGTCGTCAAAGGGCGAGGTCTACCGCCTCGATAACCAGGAAAAAGCGCGCCAGTTCGCAGGTCAAAATGTGAAAGTCACTGGCAGCCTGGAAGGGAGAAGCAAGACCATCCATTTGCTGGAAATCGAGGCCGTCGAATAGGTCATCTCCAACGAATCGTATAGAACTCAGCCAGCCTGGGATTTTTTCTCCGCCTCAGAAACTACGTACACCATCAGAATTCCCAACTCCGGCTCAATCGGATGACGATAGCGCGGATGAGGAAATACGACGTAATACAACGCCGGATAACTGAGGATCAGCCAGAAAAAAAGCCACGCTCCTGGCTTCTTCTTACGAAGCGCACGCCCCAGGCCCCAAAACGCGAGCACAGAGGATGCCAGAAACACCGAGTTCTTGATGGGAGCTAAGGCCGGGATCTCTGACGACCGGGGAACTCCGCCCCAATAATAGATAAATCGCTTTACGTTGAGCCCCATGAAGCGAACGTAATCTTCACGAATGAATGCGATCGCTTCGCGCTGGCGTTCGGCAACATAGGCAATCTCGCCCATCTCGCGAAATCGTCGCATCTCGTAAACGTTCTGCGTGGGATGGAGATATTCCCTCCACGTGCCGTCGGCCCATGGACCATTTCCAATGCGAAGCTCGGCCCCGAAATTTGACCGAAGAAACATCAGTCGTTCAAACACGACGGAATTTCTGGCAATCCACGGGGTGATGCAGGCGACGAATACCAACGAAGCCACCACAACACCAATCACTGAAGGCCTGCCGCGTTTCCATCGCCGGTACCACGCCCACAATCCAGACGCTGGAAGGAACGCCAGCAGGGAAGTGTTCGTCAACGCTGCGATTCCCCAAAGCAGCCCGAATTTCAGCCAGGGAATCAGTCCCTCTTGTTCTTCCAGATCGAGGGTCAACCAAAAGATCGTTGCGAGCAGAAGTGCCGCCAAGCTTGTTTCCCAAACCCACCGCGTGCACCAGTACATCACCGGCGGCATGACTGCCCAAAGCCAGCCACTCCAGATCGCGAGCTTGTCACTGAAACATCTCTTCGCGATCAGGAAAATCGGAATGCAGGTGAGCGCAGAAAAAAGGCTATTGAGACCCAAGAGGGCTAGCGCTGAGGCGTGGGTGTAGACGCCGAAAAGTTTGAAAACTACCGCGATCAGGAAAGGATAGAGTGGCGGCTCCCACGCCGTGGGCCCGGTGGTTTCGTTAAATGGATTGCTGAAGCCTTGCCCTTCCGCAAGAGACCGTCCGATGCGGCCCATTTCCCACCCGAAGCTGAAGTTGTTGTCGAGAGTTTTGAATTTGTAGGTATGGGCAACAATGATCCATCCAAAGCGCAGAGCGAACGCGACCACAACCATCCAAAAGAAAGAAGTGCGGGCTTGAGCCCACCAACGGTCGAAACCTGAAGATGTCGCGGGAGTCGTTCTAACGGCTTCGGCCATTGGTTAGCCCGGTGGGATTCCGGGGCAGTTCCATTTGTAACCGATACTTCTGAGTGCGGCAACTGAGGGACGAGGCTGTTTCGTTTAACAGCGTTGTTATTTTGTGGCGGTATCGCGCGATTCAGGAGGCAGCTTCGAATAGATTAATGACTCTACCTGGTTCCACACTTTGGGATCGCATTCGATTTCCGTGTGCGCTTTCACTACGACCCGATCGAACCAGGGATATCCCTCACAACGAATGGGATTGGCTTTGTACTCATAGCGAAAATTTCCAACGATCTGGGTTCGTGCGGGATCGGCGGCGCGAATCGCAGGCTCACCGTGCACGATTCCATCCGGCTGGTAAAAATTGACGGCCTGACTCACATTCGCGGGAATCACCGTATCGTTTTGTCCGATTTTGGAGACGCTGTCGACCTGAATGGTCAGGAGAACTGGAATGCCATCTTGTTCAAGCTTGCGCGCCAGCGTGACAGTTTCCGAAGCGCCCCAGCTATGTCCGAAGATGACAATGCGGGCACTTTGTTTTTCTCCCGCAGAGAGCAAGCCATCGTTGTTCCGGTCCAGACGGCGCAGGATTTCCTGGTAGGCCTTGTCGCGGTGACGATTTTCGAAAGCCTCAATGTAAACGCCAGCGGGATACTGCTTGCGGAGATGCGTCACCAGTTGCACGGTGCTGTGTATTGAATTCTCATGACTTACGAAACCGCCGACAAAACCAATCACCATGACTGGCGCATCGCTGGCTACGGGAGTGGCGGTGATCAAGACCGGGGAGTTCGATTCAGCGCAAGCTACTGCCGCGAACAGCATGAAACACAAGACGCGAGGCAGGGCGGGCGAACAACGCATGACTAAACAGGGATGATAGCAAAAAACTCGCATCGCCGCTTCCTAATTGGGCTGGCGTGAGAAGAGCACTTATTTTGCGTTCAATGAGAAGTAATTTGCGCAGACGGAAACGTTCTGTTTTCGGAGCTATTGGCGGACCAAGAACATGTTGCCGCCACTGCCGGTGTTCAGCGAGCCTGGGGTCGTGCCTGAGCGTTCGCTGAATCTCGCGCTATACGAAGGCGCCGACTGCAACAGGTTCCAGTCGGCTTTGAATTCCAGCATGTTCTCGCGGCCGTGTTTGGGACTCTTCAGTATTTTTTCGATGCGCGCCAGCAAGAGCTGGTGCGCCAGCTCTGAGTCCGACCCCGAACTGAAAAGGTTATTTGCGCTCAGCCCAACCCGGGATGATTCGTCGCCTTCAGAAATCTCCATCCAGAGGGCGCCGTTCTCGTCTGCCACCGGAGTGCCTGTCTCGTTCAAGTGATGAAAAAAGCGGTTTAAAGACTGCTCGGGAATGCTATCTCGGCGCGTTTCCTCCGCGACCATGGCCTCAAACTGTTTGCGGTATTTTTTCCACTGTTTTCCAGTGCCCATGACTTTGGCGCGCTCCTGGTTCAGTTCGGTCTCCAGCTGTTCGGCGCGCTGAGCGTCGTCTTCGGCTTTGGCCTGTCGGACCTGATGGTCAAGTTCCGTGGCCTGGACGGTCGGGTGTTTTTCAAGTTCATTCTGTGGATCGAATCGCCCGGTCAGAAGATAAGATCCGGCGACAAATGGCAACGCCTGGTCTGCGAAAATTGCCATTGGAATCAAGAGCTTTTTTGAGCGAAATAGCTGTTCTGTACCGGCCCGCGCTACTGTGCTCCGCTTGATGGTGCCTGGAACCTGGGCGAAATGAAGGACCCGGAAGTTGGCGTCCGGATGCCGTTTGGCGTAGCGCGTAAATGAACGCGCAATTGCCTTCGGGCTGGTCATGCCGAAGTCGTTGATGTAGTCAGGTCCAGTCGCTCCGGGGAAGTATGCGTTAATCACCTTGCGCGTGAAATCAGCGCAGTTCCTGGTCACGCCGTTGAAATGATTTTTGTTCGGGGCCGAATTGAACATCTCGATCAGTTTACGATCCTGTTCGGTCGTGGTTGCCATCACGAACACGTACATGCTTCGTTCCTGAGTGGCACCGACCATCTCCCGCCATTCAGCTTTGTTGCTGGTTTTGCAGAATTCGGTGGTGCAATAATCAGCCAGGTAGTTCTCCCGGTATCTCTCTTCCAGCACGTGCTTGATTTGCTGCGAGCCCACCATGGGGCGATAGCGCGGATTCTCGACCCCGTATAGGTACACATTGAATGACACGAGATTCCATTCAAACGATTGGTCTTCGCCCAGGCTGATGTAGTTGCTCATCACAGACCCCGTTTCTCCCTGGTGGCAAAGCCGCAACTTCACCGGGGATTCGGGGCAGATGTTTGAAAAGTACACCGCGCTGTGTCCAGACCCTGTGATTCTCGCGACGCTGGTGTCGAGTGACTCATTCAAAATCACCCCCACGTCGCCGTGCGCCTGCGGACAGGTCAACCCGATCAGGATCAGCACGAATAAAAACGAACACAACTGCGCAAGGCCTGACCTTATTTCCATGGCAATTGGCGACAGGTTCGTCGCTCTCGTCGACCAGGAACTCGAAGATGATTTTTGAAGTAACAACTTTTCCCCTGTGCTGGATTGACGCGCGCGAACAATCCACTCTCTAAGAGTGTCCGAGCTGATCCGAAGGTTGCAATGTCAAGTACTGTAAAGGCGAATGTCAGGCTTTCCCTCTACCCGCAATCCCCTTCACATCGTTGCCAAAACCTGTAACACCTATGCGATCAATGTGTTGAAGCGCATGGCGCTGCGGCCTTACGTGTATTGTCGACGCGGAAGCGGCCCACCGGAAGGTAACCGTTGTAATGGACCAAAGTAATGCACTCGTGGCATGTTGATTTGGGCGAGGAATTACACCTTGCAGCAACAAGCGACAGGGCGAACGCGCACCGATCAACGAGCTGTGGCTACCTCAGGCGTAGGCGGACGAAGGCTATAATCAAGAGATGACACTCTCAGCGAGAAATAAACTTCGCGGGCAGGTTGAAGAGATTGATCTTGGAGACATAATGGCGCACATTGTGGTGCGAGTTGGCGACAATCTCATCGAAAGTGTGATCACCCGTCGCAGTGCTGAGGACATGAATCTCAAGAAGGGTGATAGGGTTGCTGCGGTCGTAAAAGCTACCGAGGTGATGATCCTGAAGGACTGAGTGCGCTGTTGACCTCAAGCGCGATTACCATTTTTATCCATCGGGCAGGCCGCTTATCGCTCGGAACTACCACTTTGAAGGGTCCCTGTTTCGGTTCCAGCACTTTGTCATTCATCGAATCCGCCAGGATGATCTGATTGTCATTCATCGCCGGATCAAGTTCAGCGAGTGAATACACGACAACGTATCCATCCGATGCGCGTGCCGTGACGTAGGTCGCAAGGCCCTTTCCCCGCAGCTTGTCCCCCAGCGGCACTCCGGCCTTGGATAGAAGGTCCGAGAGTCTCACTCCCTCGTAGCGCTGCGCCCCCCCTGTATGCGGGTCTTTAACGTCCAGCGCGAGACGTGGCATTTTAGCCAGGTCTGCCGCTGTCACTTCGAGAGGCTCAATTCCCATCCCGCTGATTCGGACCTTCGCCACCTGCCCGGCACTGGAAACAACCGCGGCAACCAACAGGATTGCGATGGACGACAGCCGATAGCTCACGTTTCGCATGTGCAATTGTAGCGCGGCGTTCAGCTACGCCGTGGAGCGAGTTTTTTCTTTTTTGTATTTGTTTTTGTCTTTGTGTTCTTTTCGAGCCTGAGGTTCCAGGCAGTGCGGAGAGCTCCCGCCAGCACATCCTCGGTGATTTTTTTCAGGACGATATGCGTCATTCCCATGCGTCCCCAGCCACCCTTGATAGGGACGAATATCTCTGGCAGTTCGGCGACGAAATCTGCCTGCTGCTCGGGATTAAGCATCAGGTTGCCGTAGCCCTTGTCCTGGGATGCGAGTGTTGCAAAGATCTTGCCTCCGATACGAAAGTCGGGTGATCCCATGTGGGACCCTTCCTCGGCGCCTTCAAGGCTCAGGGCGATCCGGCGAAAATCAGCCGCATTCATTGATTGTCACGCGTATCAATCATCAGAATAGAAAACCGCGGCGGGGGATCGCCGAAGGCTTTTAGTCTACTAAGTCCTCAGCCCGCTCCGCCATCCACAATCTATCCGTGGTTGGCAGTCGTGGGGTCGATGGTCTTCCCGATCTCGGTGACTTTCGTGGCCGGAAAGCCACTCAGTTCCGCATGCCGGTGGATCAGCGACTCATCCGCAGCCAGAGTACATACAGTACATCTTGTTGGCAGTGATAAAAGACTCCAACCACTGAATATCCGGTCCAAGCTGTCGCAACACCTGGTTGGATTTTGACGCTCCCTCCTGTAATCTTTCTCGCTCAAGGCTCCCGATTTTCGGGATTTCACGTTCAATCATGTATTTCTTCATTTCATCCTCCCCTTATACTTCTCGAACAATTTACATTCGACTATCTAAAAGTAGGCCTAAAAGAGCCTTGCCACAAGATGGCAGATTTGCCATTATACATAGGGGATTAGGCCACAGGAGGTTTCGGCTTCTCTCGAAAAATAGCGATGATAGACGTTACAGTTCTGTTCCTCGATGAAACGTTCTCCTCTACAGCCATCGGTCCGATGGAAGTCTTTAAACATGCCGGTACTCTTTGGAACTATCTTGTCGGGAAGCGTCCTGCGCCTTACTTTCGCGTGACAACAGCCTCGGCGGACGGACGCGCAGTCCGCTGCGACGGACCGATCCATATCAAGCCCATGGCTGCGATCAAGGACATCCGAAAGACGGACCTGATCTTCATCCCAACCACTGGGCTAAGCGTGGATGATGTGGTCGAACGCAATGCGGCGGTCGTGCCCTGGCTGCGTCGCTGGCACAAGCGCGGCGCTGCCATTGCCAGCGTCTGCTCAGGTGTGGGCCTGGTCGCAGCCACCGGATTACTGGACGGGAAACGCGCCACCACGCACTGGGGACTTGCCGAGCGCTTTCGGCAGAAATATCCCAAGGTGAAGTGGATGCCAGAGTTGATGGTCACCGAAGATCACGGCTTTTATTGCGGCGGAGGCGTGCATGCCGCGCTTGACCTCAGCCTGTACCTGGTGGAGAAATTCTGCGGGCATGACGTCGCCATACAAAGCGCTAAAGCTCTGCTGATCGAAACACCTCGCGCGTGGCAAGCAGGGTTCGCCATTGTGCCTCTAAAAACCGAGCATTCAGACGACAGCATTTCCAGCGCGCAGGAGTGGTTGCACCAAAATTTTCACCAGACCTTCCCGCTCGAGGCTCCCGCGCGGCGCGTTGGAATGAGCCTGCGTAATTTCGTTCGCCGTTTCAAGCAAGCCACCGGCGACAGCCCATTGATCTACCTGCAGAAGCTGCGAGTGGCGGCCGCCAAGAGGCTGCTGGAGAGCGACCATCGCACCATGCAGGAGATCAGCGACGCTGTCGGCTACCAGGATGTAGCCTATTTTCGCTCGCTTTTTCTGCGGCATACCGGGGCCTCTCCGAGCGCTTATCGGCGGAAGTTCGGGGTGGGCTAATTCGCCGATGAGGCTTGGCCACCCTGCAGCCGGTCATTGACGGCGATTCTCCTCACACCTAAACTGGAGCGTCGTTGCCTTCGGGTGTTCGGGGCATGGGCTGGCAAGCTTGATCTGGACACCGATGTCCGGAGATAGAGGATATTCATGGGCTGGTTGCAGAACAAATTCGAAAAGAACTTCATGATTACCACGGTTGACTACGTGTTCAACTGGGCACGCAAGTCGGCGGTTTGGCCAATGACGTTTGGGCTGGCGTGCTGCGCCATCGAAATGATCGCATCCTCGACGGCCCGCTTTGATATCGCGCGGTTCGGCTCCGAAGTGTTTCGTCCCAGCCCGCGGCAGAGCGACTTGATGATCGTCGCCGGAACCGTCACCTTGAAGATGGCGCCGGTAGTGAAGCGTATCTATGACCAGATGCCTGATCCCAAGTGGGTAATCTCAATGGGTGCCTGCTCCTCGGTAGGTGGTCCGTTCAACACCTACGCGGTGCTGCAGGGAGTGGATAAGATCGTTCCCACGGATGTGTACGTAATTGGCTGCCCGCCGCGTCCCGAGAATCTGTTTTACGCGCTGCTCAAGTTGCAGGACAAGATCGATCAGATGTCGTTGGCCAAACGTCCCACAGAAGTGCGGCTCGACCCGCACATGGTGGAGAATTTCAAGCGGCAGGTGATGATCGCGCAGACACTGCAACCGAAATAGCTGTCAGCTCTCAGCTTTCAACCGTCAGCCACTACAGCCCATGTGGGGACAGCCGCTCCCGGCTGTCCTGGCCGAGCGCAGCTCAGCATTCTTTGAGTTCGTTCTGAGGTGATATGCCTAACTTTGTAAGACTTGCAGCACCATCTGATCTCCCACCCGAAGGCGAAGCCAGAGAATTTCCTCTCGGCGACAAAGTCATCTGCGTGGCCAACGTAAACGGAACGATCTCCGCTATGGACAACGTCTGCCTGCATCAAGGTGGGCCACTAGGTCAGGGCATGATCGAAGGAGACAAAGTGGTTTGCCCCTGGCACGGCTGGCAATGGGACCCAAAGACAGGCCAGGCTGCGCACAACGCTCGCGCGAAAGTCGCGGTCTATCCGCTGAAGGTTGAAGACGGAATTGTAATGATCGAAATCTAGTCGCGAGCATTTCGCTCGCGGTGCCAACTACTTGCACAAAGCGTGAAACTCACGCAAAGGTCATCCGAGAAACTTCAAGAACTTTCCAGTCTGATTGTCGAATCCCGGAAATACCTGGTTCAGCGCTTTATTACCCAGATGCACGTCCACCACTTCGCCGATCACACG
This sequence comes from Terriglobia bacterium, assembly GCA_963765715.1. Taxonomy (GTDB): domain Bacteria; phylum Acidobacteriota; class Terriglobia; order Terriglobales; family Acidobacteriaceae; genus JAIQFF01. The sequence continues at coordinate 111,239 of CAVXXN010000003.1, read as the reverse complement.
GCGGAAGTCTGTAGTCACTGCGAGGTCGCGGCCGTCATAGAGTTGTGACTGTTCCAGGCCTGGCCAGCGGCCGTACACCTTGCCGCCTTTCACCGGGCCGCCCATGACAAACATTACGTTCGCGTGGCCGTGGTCGGTGCCGCGGTTCCCGTTTTCGCGGGCCGTGCGGCCGAACTCGGACATGGTAACTACGACCGTATCCTGCGCGAGATCGCCGAGGTCGATCCAAAAGGCTCCAAGCGATTGCGAGAAGTCGCGCAGGACATTTGCAATTTGCCCTTGCGTGCTGCCCTCGTTGACGTGATGGTCCCAGCCGCCGATGTCGGCAAATGCCACTTGTACTCCGACGTTGGCTTTAACGAGTTGGCAAAGCTGTTTCAAACTATCGCCGAAGCGGCCTTTGGGATAATCCGCACCGGCCGCCGGTTTGTACTTGGACGGATCGGCTGACCTCAACATCTTCACCGCCTGGAATGTTTCCTGCCCCGTGCCATGCATCACGGAATCGACCGAATTCGCATACATGGCTTCAAAAGTAGTAGAAACAGGCGCGGCGTTCGGATTGCGTCCACCCACGCCGAAATCGTTAATGTTGTTTATCGCGACTGCCGGCTCGTGTCCGGAAAGGATTCTGGGGAGCGACGGCCCCAGGCCGATGGCGCGGAAGGCTGCCTTGTCCTCGGGGAACGGCAGAGAGCGCAAGGCGCGATTCAACCAGCCGTCTTCAGTGGCTTTGATGCCAGGCGTTCCTGATTCCATGAAGTCCTGAGCGTCGAAATGCGAACGGCTCGGATCGGGTGAGCCCGCCGCATTTACGATCGCCAGATGGCCTTGGCTCCATATCGGTTGCAGAGCTGACATGGCGGGATGAAGGCCGAAAAAACCATCGAGATCGATTACCGCGCTGCGTGGAATGTTGATGGAAGGCCGCATGGCGTAATAAGCCTGCTCGCCGTGGGGAACCACAATATTTAATCCGTCAGCCGCGCCCCGTTGAAAGATGACCACCAGGCGTTTGTTGCCGGCTACGGATTCAACCGCGGGAAAAGCAGCGCGAGTCAAGAAACTCGGGATTGCGGCAGTTCCGACGACCGCGAGAGCACCATTGCGAAGAAATACGCGGCGAGACAACATATCAACAACTCCTGGCTCACGACTTCGAGCTAACGCCAACGGCCAACGACCGCTTCATGCTTACCTTCTCTGAAATTCTGGTGATCCCAACAGCAGACCTGCGATTGTACTTGTGCCCGGCGGGCCAGGTTTCTTGTCGCCCGGCTTCGGAGCAGCCGTTTGCACCTGTGCTGCGATCGTATCGTGGGTCTGTCGCGAGACATCGCCGGCCAGCAAATTGGTCTCCAGCTCCAATAGCGTTGCCTGTGGATCGCCCGATGGACCGCCTGTACCGAGAATGTGTTCGGAGTCGGCCTGCACGCCCTTGAGTTTTCCCCCAGTAAGGGCAAGCGCGAAGTTCATTCGTCCCAGCAACGCGGATGAATTCACCCAAGTCTCCGCTTTCATTGAATAGCCGGTGGGCGGCTGCATTCCGTAAAGCTGCATACCCATGGTTTGAAGCTGTCGCGCCAGGGGCAGGGCATCGCTGACTTCAGCCCCGCTGGCTCGCACCGCGGAAACCACAAACTCCAGAGGAGTTTTGACTTTGGCCCGATACGCATCGGGCGACCAGAACTCCGGAGAATCGAACATTGTCTTCAGCACTTCGCGAATGTCGCCGTTTTTCTTCAAGAACGTTTTTGCCATGCGGTCAACCAGAGCCGGTGGCGGATTGTCGGAAACGAAGCGCATTGCGAGTTTAGTGGAAATAAACTTGGCTGTGGAAGGATGACGCGCCAGAATGTGCAGCACCTCGCGTCCTTCCTTCTCTCCGCCCGGTTTGACGCGATGCCCAAGCACGTTCTTGGTTCCCGGCTCGTGCATACGGTCTTCGAAGACAAAGCCGCCGCCTTGTTTGGGCTGCTTCAGCGTCCATCCGGTGAGGACGCGGGCGACCTCCGTAACGTCCTTTTGAGTGTATCCGCCGTTCACGCCCAGGGTGTGCAGTTCCATCAGTTCGCGGCCGTAGTTTTCGTTCAGACCGCCGCGCTTTCCTTTGGCCTGCTTTGCCGGTGGCTGTTGACGTGGTCTCGGCGGCCGCCGCCGGTTGTAATTGTTGTTGCGCTTGGGGACGCCGTTGGCAAAGTCTGAATTTGGTCCTACGCTCAACCAGTTGTCGAGGTAGAAAAGCATGGCGGGGCTTTGCGCTGTTGCCACCAGCAGATCTTCGAACTTGCCCATGGCATGAGGGCGAATCACGTCGCGCTCATAGCTGGTCAGCAGGTAACGATCCGCGCCCTTTCCGACAAATACATTGAAGTGATTGAACCAGAAATCGGTCATCACTTCTTCCAACTGGCGATCGCTATAGACAGCGCGCAGCAGCTTGCTCTGTACCAGTTCGCTGGTGACGACCTGCTGAGGGTTGTTGAGCGCCATCAGGGTCTCGCGTTGCTGTGGCTTCATCCCCTCCATAAATTCGTCCCGCTTGTCACCCTTGAGCGAAGCCTCGAAAGCGACCTGGTCTTCAGGTGACATTTTCAGGATCGCCTTCATTCGCTGGTCAGGTGGAAGATCCAGCAGGTCTTCCGCCTTAAGGTTGGCATAGAGATGATCCTCTCGACGTCGCGCCTGTTCTTCATCGCTCATCTGGGCAGGCTTTACGGATGCCCCAGCGGCTGAAGGATCGGCGTTTGCTGCCTCCTGCTTACGCTCCTGCTTTTCCTGATACCGCTGGAGTTGTGCCTCGTATACCGCGCGCTTGGTCGGATCCGATGGAAGTGACTGCTTGCCGTCCGCGATGGCTTTGATCACCTGCGGTGGTGGAAAAGTGTCGACGAGTTCGTGCGTGTCCATACGCAGGGTTCGAAAAGGGGCAAGTCGGGCGTCGAGCGCACGGTCGTCAATCCTGTCGGGATGCAGTTGCTGGTCTATCCACTTGTCCACACCGATCGCCCTGACTCGTTCGACGTCGCCTGGGCGCGGCCCAAAAGCCAGCCGGTTGAGCGCGTGAAGCGCGCGCTTTTGCTCGTCCATCTGGACGGCGGAAGTGTCTCGCTTGTTTTTCTTCGCAATGGCAACCTGGACAAAAGTCGCCAAACCCAGCGTGGACGCAGTTACCAGGACAACGATTTTTCGTCGCAGGGAATTCATGTCTAACTTGGGTGGGCAGAAAAACGCCCTATGGATCATTAACCCTGGGGTGTGAAAAAGTTGCTGATCTCACACGTTCTGCAGGGGGTTCAATGACGTCTGTAAAATCCAGCACCGCTGTAACTCGAGGCTGGATAAGGACTTCAGAGCAGGTAGGCAGAGGCCGCCGCTACGTCAGGTATAGACGGCCATGGCTCACTTTGTGTTGCAGGGTAGCCGCGAGTTGGTCGACGTCCCCGGCGGCAATGTTGACCGACGTGCGGTCTTCGAAAAACGAAACGCGATTGCTGCCAACCGCGTCTCTGCGGATTTGCAGAAGCAATCCCTGGACCGCATTGGGATCGAATTTCTGCGGGGTGAGACGCACAATCTCGCTGAGCGTGCTACCCACAGAAAGCGATTCACGATAGGGCCGCTCGCTGGTCATGGCATCAAAAGTATCTGCCAACCCGATAATGCGCACGGCCATGGCCACATCTTCCATGACCAGCCCGTCGGGATATCCCGAGCCGTCGCCACGTTCGTGGTGCGATCGCACGATTTCAGGAATGCGAGGCCACGGAAATTGCACGCCAGTAACGATCTGATGTCCGACAACGGTGTGATCGGCCATTTCGCGGAATTCTTCCGCGTCCAAGGACGTCGGCTTTCCGAACAGGCGCTTGTCGACCGCGACCTTACCAATGTCGTGCAGGTATCCGGCCGAGCGTAGGCCGGCGATGTCATTGGGATCCATCCCCATGGCTTCTCCAATGGCCGATGCATAGCGTCCCACCCGCAGTGAGTGACCATGAATGTTTACGTGCTTTACGTCTATAGCGGCGGCAAAAGCTTCAAGCGCGGTGTCGTAGAAACCATGAAGAGATGCCAGCAGGCGCAAATTCTCTGAAACGCGCTGCGCCAGGGTTTGCGAAAGAACATGATTCTGTATTGCGATCGCCACGTAGTTGCAAAGCAGATCGAGAGCGCCAAGCTCTTCGTCGTCAAACAGGGCGTCTCCCTCGCGGCGGCCGAGTCCGACCATCCCTACAAGTCTGCCGCCAACCTTCAATGGAGCAATGCACTTGAAGAGTTCAGGAGCGACGTTTCCGTTCGAGCTCAGGAAAATTTCGTAAGAACCAGGAGCAAGAATGACCGGTCCGCGCGCCGATGTAAGGGCATGAACATGCTTCGGCAACAAAGGCATGATTGCAGGCTCGGGCATGAGGGAGAAACCCTCGGTTGCAATCGAGGAAAGCATGGAAGGCTTGTCGCTAAAGGTAAAGAGCACACCTTCGCGAGCGCCGCCAGCCTGAAGCAACGCCAATACCATGGCCCGCGCGGTCTGGGGAAAGTCCCGCTCGGCCGTTATTTCAGGGCCAAGATCGGACAAAGCTTCCACAGTTCGCAGCAGCCGCCGCAAATTGTTTTTCTGCACAGCCACGCAAATATGCGGGCAAGACCAGAGCAAAAAAAGAGTAACACGCGCCGAAACAGCATGATATGGACGTTGTTGGTTAGTTTGGTGCTAGAAAATCATTGGCGTCGCACGTCCAGGCCGACAGCTTGCTTCAGAGCTTGAGGTGATGTGGTTTGTGAGTGGCTGAGGATGACGGTAGAGATCAAAAATGCGTCCGCAGCTCTGGGAATTTTTCGACCACCAGCAATCGCTGTGGCGCCTTTGCGGATGCAACTTCCTCGTGTTCCAGCACCCAGGTGTCGCCGTGGGGAACGAATACCGCATTGATCCCAGCGCCCAGGGCGGGATTGATATCGGATTTCGGGCTGTTGCCGATCATCCATGTAACCTCGGCGCGCAAATCGTATTTCGAAATGATCGTGCGGTAGGTTGGAACGTCTTTCTCGGACACTATCTCCACGGCCGCGAAATATTCCTTCAGGCCGGAGCGCTCAACCTTTCCCGTTTGTTCGGCAATAGCGCCTTTTGTCATCAAGATCAAGTGATGGCGCTGTGAGAGGTACTCGAGTGTTTCGGGTACGCCTTTCAGGATCTCAACCGGGTGACCGGCGATCGTATGGGCGAAGCCGTTGATCGTATCGTGCAGAGGCGGGGTGATTGGCTCAACCGCCAGACGCTCGAAGGTTTGGATCAGGGAATGCGCGAAGCTATGCAATCCGTATCCGTGCGTGACGATGGACTCGCGTTCCACCTGATTCAATACCTCCCGCACCTGCTGCGGAGAGTATTCATGATGATTCAAAAACGAGATGAAGTTTGCGATGGCACGTTCAAAATAGATGTTGTTTTCCCAGAGGGTGTCGTCGGCATCGATCAACAGATTTTGCGCATCGCCGGAGTTGGGCTTCGCAGGCATCGTGCAATGATAACGAGGATGTCCCAAATTGGCGACACGCTACGCGTATGTCCCAAGAGCTGCTCTGATAAAATTGCGGTCGATGACTACATCGAAGTTCCCGATTGCCCTGCTGCTTGTTCTTCTGACAACGTTCCCCGCGGCAGCTCAGAAAAGCAAGAGGCCGATGACCGGATCTGCGGCCAAGGGCGCGGGTTCCGCAGGTGCGGAGGTCGCGCCTGACCTGGCTCAACGGATTGAAAAATTCAAACGCGTCCAAATGCCATTTCGCTCTGCCGGCCTTACTACCCGGGAGAAAATGATGGTGGAGAAACTGGTCGACGCTTCCCGTTACCTTGAAGACATTTACTGGCGCCAAAGCGATCCCGAAGGCCTGGCTCTCTACCAGTCGTTAGCCGGCAGCAAGAATGTGAAGGATCAGGAACTACGTCATTATCTCTGGATCAACGGCTCACGTTTCGATCAGATCGCACAAAACCGCCCATTTGTCGGGATCGCGCCAATGCCACCGGGGCGGGGATTTTATCCCGAAGGGCTAACCCGTAAACAGATCGAGCAGTACGTGCACGACCATCCCGAGAAGAGGGCCGAAATTTATAGCTCCACAACCATTGTGCGCTGGCAGGGCGACCAACTTGAGGCTCTGCCTTACCACAATACCTACCGATCATTTCTGGAACCTGCGGCGCGGGACCTGCGGGAGGCTGCGAACTTGAGCGGCGATCCGGCGTTCGCCAATTTCCTGCGTTTGCGGGCGGATGCTTTGTTGACCGACGATTATTTCAAGAGCGATTTAGCCTGGCTGGAATTGAAAGACCCGAAGTTCGATGTAATCTTCGCGCCCTATGAAACCTATACCGACGGTCTTCTCGGGGTGAAGGGATCCTATGGCGGGGCGGTCCTGGTGCGCAACGAAGAGGAGAGCCGCAAGCTGGCGATGTTTCAGAAATACGTCGCGGATATTCAGGATGCGCTTCCGCTGGCTCCGGAAGACAGGCCCTCCAAGCATGGGCTCGAAACACCCATGGAAGTCATGGATGCACCGTACCGCGTCGGCGATTTGCGCCACGGATATCAGGCGGTTGCTGACAATCTTCCCAACGATCCGCGAGTGCACGAGCAGAAGGGAAGCAAGAAAATCTTCTTCAAGAACTTCATGGATGTGCGCGTGAACTATGTGATTCTGCCGCTGGCGCAATACATGATGCTGCCAGAACAGGCGGCCAAGGCCTCGGGCGAGGGATATTTGCTGGGCACGATCCTTCACGAGATGGCCCACGGGCTGGGCCCAGCGTACGCTCACGGAATATCCGGCAAGGTTCTAATTCGTGAGGCCATAGGCCCGGCATATGCCGGGTTGGAGGAGGCCAAGGCGGATGTGGTTGGCATGTTTGGGCTCAAATGGCTGGTCGATCATGGTGTCCTGCCCAGGGAAAAGCTGGAAGAATACTATGCGTCTTATGTCGCCGGAATTTTTCGCACGATCCGCTTTGGAGTCGGCGAAGCTCACGGGCAGGCGGAGATGATGGAGTTCAATTATTTGTCAGAGCGGGGCGCGATCAAGCGCCGACCTTCGGGACAGTATGCGATTGACTATGGCTTCATGCCTGCTGTGTTGGCCGACCTGGCGAAAGAGCTTTTGGATATCGAAGCAACAGGGGACCGCACTCGGGCTGAAAACTGGTTCAGGAAATACGATGTAGTGCCGGTAGAATTGCAGGTGACGTTAAAGGCAGCCTCAAAGGTCCCGGTGGATGTGGACCCGGTATTTTCATTTCCTGACCGGTTAAAGTAGCTCCCGCTGGATCAGCTCGCAACCCCGCAAAGCATCTGGATTATTCCACGAAATCCACGCGCGCTTCGCGCGGGATGATGCCCGCTTTGTGCCCCATGTCCAGCAGGCGGCGTACCGCTTCACGCCCGTCAGGTCCGTAGTCGAGCGTGCGCTCGTTTACATACATACCCACAAACTTGTCAGCGAGTTGGGTATCGACGTCGCGAGCAAACTGCATCGCGTAGGCGAGGGCCTCATCGCGATGGTCAAGCGCGTATTGAATGCTGTCCCGTAGAGCCTTGGACACGCTTGCCGTGAGCTCTGGCCCTAAACTGCGCCGGATGGCATTCCCTCCCAGCGGTAGCGGCAAGCCGGTCACTTTCAGCCACCATTTGCCCAGATCGACAATGCGTTGCAACCCTGCCTTCGAATACGTCAATTGGCCTTCATGAATGATCAGGCCGGCTTCATATTTGCCCGCTAAAATTTGCGGAATGATCTGATCGAAAGGGACGACTTCAGTCTCAATCCCTGGAGCGAAAAGTTTCAGCGCAAGATAAGCGGTTGTCAGAGTGCCCGGTATGGCGATTCGTTTACGCTTAATTTCGCTTTGCGAGAACCCTTGTGTGGCCACGATCATAGGGCCGTAGCCATCGCCCACGCTTCCCCCGCTCGGCAGCAGGGCGTAATTGTCCTGAATATAAGGATAGGCGTGGAATGAGATGGCTGTCACATCGTAAACTCCGTTGCCATCCCGCGCCTTCTGGTTCAGCGTCTCGATGTCGCAAAGTGTATGCGTAAAGCGCAGACCCGGAACCCGTACTTTGTTGGTCGCGAGGGCATAAAACATGAACGCGTCGTCAGAATCCGGACTATGCGCGATGCTGATTTCACGCACCGATGAATCCGTTCGGGCCGCATCCCTGGCTTGTGGCGCGATTGTTTCCACTGCCGAATTTTCAGAAGGTGCTCCGACGAGACTCATAACTGCTCCTTGCGTGTATACCGCCAGCCGCTGGAAGCCGCGGCGGCCAGCATCACCTTGATTATTTCCGCGAACACAAACCAGTAAAGGCCGAATCGCACTGCCATCGAGAAGGAGTGAGTCAACACTGTGAGCCAGGAGAGACCGCCGGCAAACAGTAAAACTTCAGCCAGCAAGCCCGCGGCGCAGGCGCGTGCAAAACTTTTCCTGCCTCGTTCCATGATCCAGCCCGCAAGCGCAGCGACGAATGGGTAAACCAGCAAAAACCCTCCGGTTGCGCCCAATAGTTGCGCCACACCGCCCGGCCCGGCAGGATTAAAAACCGGAATCCCGCTGGCACCTTCGATCAGGTAAAGCGCGAGCGCGGCGAACCCACGGCGGCTCCCGAGCGTGAGGCCCACCAGCAGCACGCCAAAATTCTGCAAGGTCAGAGGCACCGGGGTAAACGGCAAGGGCACCGTGACGCGGGCACAAAGGGCCACGACCAGACTGGCGGTGACCACGATTGCCGCCTGTTCTGCCCAGTAAAGGGCGCGACCACTCGTGCCGAGAACAAGACTAGCGGGCTTTGCCATGTTGGATGTTCTCCGATGTAAGAATCCGAAACCTGTGTGGGAACCGCGAATACCGTGCTCGAGTCATCACTATGATGAGTCTCTGCCGTGGGACTCTCTGGGTGACGCTTCCTTCATATGGCGCCGCACCCGAAGATAGGCCGCGAGTCCGACCAAAGACACAGACACTGCGCTTAGGGCCAGAATCAGGAACAACCAGATCATCCGCACGATGTCTTAGGATATCAAAAGGTCATAGAACGTGCGCAGCCAAGGTGGATCACCCGACGAATGCCTCAAACGCGTTTTTGCACAACCCATCTCACTTGCCGGACATGGCGCGTTCAACATCGTCGGCGGTATGCGGAAGTTTTTCAGTCATATTAATTAACTTGCCGCTCTGGTCTACATAGAGGATGTCTTCAATCCGCACACCCAGCTTTTCCTCCGGATGTAGATGCCGGGCTCAAGCGTAAACACCGTCCCAGGGCCAAGTGGAACGTCATAGTCATCCGGATCGTGGACGTTCAAACCGACATAATGGCCCAGGCCGTGAATAAAATATTTGCCCAAAGGCTCGCCGTGAAGGTCTTTTCCATGTGTATTGATGTAGTTGTAAGCCACATCCTGAAGCGAATCAGGCTGGTTGCGCCGCAGTCGCGATTTGCCGGAGACGAAATGCCGCCGCCGCAGCCTGTTGCGCTCCGAGGACGATGTCGTAGATTTCCCGTTGTCGCGCCGTGAACTTGCCGGACGCGGGTAAGGTGCGGGTGATGTCGGATGCGTACATGGAATATTCGCCAGCGGCATCGATCACTACCACGTCTCCCGCCTGGATCGTGCCGGAATCCGCCGAATAATGAAGTACGGTCGAATAGAAACCTGATCCAACGATAGGAGCATATGCAGGTCGCTCGCAACCCCGTTTGCCCCACTCATATTGCATCAGTGCTGAAATTTCGCGCTCGGTTACGCCAGGCTTTACGGTGCGCATGGCGGCAAGGTGCGCCGCAATCGAGGCATCGGTGGCATGGCGTATGCGTTCGATCTCTCCCGCGTCCTTGTAAGTTCGAAGCGACGCCAGAAATGGCCGGACGTCCTGGAAGGAAATTCCAACCGGAAATGCATTGGCCCGATTCAGCCACTCCAGAGGAGAGGTTGAATTGGAGGTTTCCTCCCCAGACAGGCACATCGGTATAAACGGTCGGTCGGGTTGTAGGTAGAAGGCGGACGAGTTCTGATCGCAGATTGTCCAGGATTTCGACCCGGTCGAATCCCGTAATCTTGCCCGCTTCCGGATTGTCGGCACCCAGCTTGGGCCCAGTCCATTTTTCCTGGGAGGGATTGTGGTTGGGGAGAAATAGAATTTCAGTGTACGGATGATCCGCGGTCGCACGCCATTATTAGCATCGCCGCGCCGGGTTCACTCCAGCCCGTGAGATAAAAGAAATTATCGTCGGGACGGTAGCCGTAAAGATCATTTGGCCCTTCCGCTTCGTCAGAGGCGAACAGGAGTATAGCCCCGCCATTTGCCTTGCTGGCTATGGCTTGGCGGCGCATATGAAAATCGGAGTTGGATTGGCGATCAAGTGCCGATGCTGGCTTGAGAGAAAATAAAAAACAGCAGCAGGACGCTTAGGATCCAGGATTGCCGGATTCGTGGTTTCAGTTTATTTCCCTCCACTCGTTACCTGTTTGCTGGCCGCAATTAGAGCATCCACATTGCTCTTGTCTACCAGGGACGATCCGGTGTCGATAAATGCCGGGATGGGAGCGAAGCTGTCTCGGGCCCAGTCTGCCGTCAGGCTGCTCAGCTTGTGATGATGAAGATCGTCCAGCATTTTCAGGCCGACAAAGCTCATGGTGTAGGGTTTTTGTGAGATTGTCGCCACGATCACGCCCTTTCTGAATCCATTGCAACGTGTCTTCGTCCGTGTCCATCGCCAGCATAATCTTGTCTTTCGACGCCATGTTGGTTCAGCACGGTGGCGACTTCCTTGCCGGCCAGTGCTTCCAGGCAGACGAAAGCGTCGTATGTTCCTTCTTGTCATTGCCGAGGACTTCGGTCGCGGTATCGAAAGCCACGCGAGAATCGCCTTTCATATCCACAACGCGCGTGATTTTGATCTGCGGGGACGCTTCAAGCGCGTCGCGATAGCCTCGCAGACGCTCCTTCAGGTTCGCTTGCTCGGGTATGGTGAAAACCACCACATTGCCCTTGCCATTCATTTCCTTCGCCAGGCGCTGGCCGCCAATTTGTCCGGCGTGATAGTTATCAGTGCCGATAAACAAAAGCCGCTTGCTGGCGGGCGCGTCGGAATCCACGGTGATGACCGGAATGCCCGCGGCCACGGCTTGATCGATATCGTCTTTCATCAAGCTGGGATCGGCGACGGAGACCAGAATCCCGGTGGGTTTGCTTTGCACCGCCTCCTGAAACGCTTTCTGCTCGGCCTTGGGATCGTAAGAATCCGGTCCGGCGAATTCAGATCGCACTTTGAGCTGCTGTGCCGACTGGAACAAACCGGCCGAACCGGCCTGCCAGTAAGGAATTTTGACGTTGGTGGAAATCAGATAATATTTCTCGTCCTGGTCATGCGCGCTTCCACAGCTGGCCAGAAAAACTATCAGACCGCAGCAAGCTAATTTCGCGATTACTTTGAAGTGGCTCATCGCATGCTCCTCTGGAACAACCGACGCGACAGCGCTCGGCAGATCGCCTAAGCGGTACGAATTCTAAACCCACATGCCACGAAAAGAAAGAAAAGCGAAAAGAAAGAAATTGGATTCGATCGGAGTGCGCCATTCCCAATGAAGATGTCATCCTGAGCTTGCGAACGGGTTGGCGTGGAGCAAACAGGACTACAGCTACACGCCAACCGGAAATGGCTTCGTGTGCGTCTCCGCGCTGAGGGCCAATCCCGAGAAGCGCCCTTGCAACAATGACATCAACCCCGTGTACCAGTAGCCCACCACGAACAGCACAAGAAATGGCACAGTGATGTAGTTTTCGTTGGCGATGGCGTAATAGACCGTGAGCGCGAAATAGCTGCCAATCAGCAGCTCCAGCCAGGGAACCCATCCCAGGCGGCGACGGTATTTGGTGGCGTTGATTCTGTCCTTCTTCGATTCCACGCGATACTTCGGAGTGCGGGCGAATGCCGACTTCTGCCCCAATCAGCGCTTCCAGAACCGCACGTGTGTTGGTGACAGTGAGGCCAATGCCCAGCGCCATCAGGAAAGGAAGATAGAGCAAGGCTCGCGGCCAGCTCTTCGGGAACAATTCGCGCTGCGAAACCAGGTAGAAACTGGAAATCGAAAACGTCGACGCCATGAACAGCGGCAGATCGATGTACAGCATCTGAAACCAGCCCTGATAGAAGCGGATGATCATGGCCGGCAGCAACAGCACCGAGAGCACCACCATCAAGGGATAGCTGAGATTTGCGGTGAGGTGATACCAGGCCTCGAGCTTGACGCGAAATGGCTGATCGCTCTTCATCACGCTGGGCAGAATCTTCTTCGAGGTCTGAATCAATCCTTTGGCCCAGCGCGCCTGCTGCGTCTTGAATGCTGTCATTTCCACCGGCAGTTCGGCGGGACACTCGACATCTTGCAGATAAATAAATTTCCATCCCTTGAGCTGGGCGCGGTAAGACAGGTCGGTGTCTTCGGTCAGCGTGTCGTGCTGCCAGCCGCCGGCCTCTTCGATCGCGGTGCGTCGCCACACTCCTGCCGTGCCGTTGAAATTGAAAAAGACGCCGCTGCGTGCCCGTCCCGGAGTGTTCCAGCACGAAATGCCCGTCGAGCAAGATGGCTTCGACTTCGGTGAGGAAAGAATAGTTGCGATTGATATGTGTCCACCGGGTTTGCACCATGCCGATTTTCGGATCGGTAAAATGATGGATGACCTTCGCAGAAGAAAGTCTTCCGGGGGAACGAAGTCGGCGTCAAAGATGGCGATGAACTCGCCTTTCGCCGTTTCCATGCCCTCGCTTAAAGCGCCCGCCTTGAATCCTTCGCGATTGGTGCGATGGTGATAAGAGATGGGAAAGCCCTGGCGCCGCATAGCGGTCGACCAGTCCCCGCGCCACGGCCTGGTCTCGTCGGTCGAATCGTCCAGCACCTGAACGTCAAGCTTTTCGAGCGGATATTGCAACCGGCAAATCGCATCCACCAGGCGCTCGACTACAAATTGCTCGTTGAAAATAGGAAGCTGTACCGTCACCCGGGGCAGATCGGCAAAATGCCCGGCCGGATCGGTGGTCCGGTTCTTCCGATGCTTGTAATAGAGATACACCAGCACGTAGCGGTGCATGCCGTAAGACGCCAGCAAGAATCAACACGATGAAGTAGGGGACGAGCAACGCCATATCGAACGCGTTGGCGTGATAAAGGCCCTGAAGGTTGTGTCGAGGAAGTGCTGACGGATGTACTGGCCGATGCCCCGCGAGGCCACGAAGGCGGCCATATAAGACAGTGAAATGGAGGGAACGCCCAGGGAAATTCCTTATCCGATCATTTTCGTACGGCTAACCGGAAACGTCATTGTACCCGAAAGGTGCTGCCAAATCAGTGGAATAGACGCTCGCTTGAGGATGAAAACTTACTCACTCGGAGACTAATTCAGGAAATAGGTTCGGTACAGCGTGTCACGTTGGGCGGGCTTGAATCCCGCATCCCGGATAATGCGACGCAGTTCTTCCTCAGTGGTGCAATTGGTAACGCCCGCGGCTCGCACTACGTTTTCTTCCAGCATCACCGATCCCACGTCGTTGCCGCCGAAGCGCAGACCCATCTGGCAGACTTTTAATCCCTGGGTTACCCAGCTGGACTGAACATTCAGGAAGTTCGAAAGATACAGCCGGGAGATGGCCAGATACCTTCAAGTATTCGACCGAGGTTGCTTCCTCCCAGTGACGGCCGCCCAAAGCCGTATTCGTAGGCTGGAAGCTCCACGGGATAAACGCGGTGAAGCCGCCGGTCTCTTCCTGCAACTCGTATAGCCGCTGAAAATGATTGACGCGGTTTTCGATGTTCTCGCCCACGCCGAACATCATCGTGCGCCGTGGTTCGCATTCCTAACTGGTGCGCGGTGCGATGCACGTTGAGCCAGTCCTCGGTAAGACACTTGAGCCGAGCGATCTTGTAGCGGACTTCATCGTCGAGAATTTCGGCTCCGCCGCCGGGAATGGAATCCAGCCCGGCGTCGCGCAGCCGCGAGATGGTGTCGCGAATACTCAACGCGCTGTATTCGGCGATGGCGATTATTTCCGAGGCTGAATAGCAGTGCAGATGGATTTTCGGGAAACGCTGCTTGATTCCGCTGAGCATCTTCTCGTGCCAGTCGATCTTCAGATCGGGATGCAGACCGCCCTGCATCAGCACGCCAGTGCCGCCGAGCTCAACCGTTTCACGAATCTTTTCGTAGATGTCTTCGAATTCGAGGATGTAACCTTCTTTGGCTGCGGGTCCCTTTAATGGGCGGTAAAAAGCGCAGAAGGTGCAATATTCGGTGCAGAAATTTGTGTAGTTAATGTTCCGGTCAATGATGTAGGTGGCCACTCCTTCGGGATGAAGCTTGCGGCGCAGCGCGTCAGCTTCCATGCCAATGCCGATGAGGTCGTCGGAACGGAACAGATCGAGGGCTTGTTGTTTGGTAAGGGACATGATTCAAATCGCTGTAACGATTCTAGCGGACGAAACCGCAAGCTTCAAACTCGAAACCCGAATGCTTCAATCGTTAGGCATTACGCTGTCTTCGGACGAATTGAAGGGCTGCCGCTCTCGCCCATCGTTCCGCGTTTGTACCGGTAGTACTGGAGTAGAGCCAGAATCCCTCCGATGACCGCAAGTCCGATGAGGACAAACATGGCCGGTTTGTAGTATTGCGAGAAGAAGCGGACGATGTGCCTGCCATAAATCGCCCCCAGGCCGGCAACGATCGTGAACCGGACGGCGCGACCCAAGGCCAGCGCAGCCAAAAACTTTTTGCGGGAATACTGCATTGCGCCTGCCGCCAGCAGAAATGGCACAATCGGGAAGGGTGGCGGCAGCAGTGCAGGCACCGCAACTGCGCCAAATCCCCAACGCTCGAATCGTTTAAAGACCTTGGCAGCTTTCTTTTTCGACAGCTTGCGCTCGAAGGCCTCTTTACCGCCCTTTCGCGCCAGACTGTAAGTAATGTAGCCGCCAAGCACGGCCCCGACGGTGGCCATGACCGCGTAGTACCACCACAACTGGCGATGCCTGGCGGCAAGATAGATGGTCAGAACATCCATGCTGCCCGGTAGCGGCACCACCGAGTTGTCTGCCAAACCGAGCAACACCAGGCCAATTCCGCCCAGGTGCCGGAGCCACGTCCAAACGGACGTCGCGATCAGGAAATGAATCTGCAGTGACATTCCTGCCTTTAGAAGCAATTGAAACTGTGCAAGTGGTACGAGAAATTGGAAACAATCAGATGACTGCAATCCTTGGCTACGTCAAGAAATTGTAAAGGCGGCGCCGCAGGCAACGCGCCGCACTCTTCCGCGTAGCGATAGAAAAGCTGCAATCCTTCAAGACACGCGGGATCGAGATCGTAATAGATGTTCTCGGTCAGATACGTCTTAACTTCTGCTTCCCGCAGCCCCAGCCGTGGGCGCCCACTCCCGGGCAATCTGTTGCAGACTGGCCGGCTCCAGGCCATGGTCGCGCGATTCCTGAAATAAGGCGGCCAGATCGAAAGCATGGGAAGCGTCCGTCAAGGCCGCTTGTCGGACTGCCCAAAAGGCAAAAACAAACGGTTTGCCGGTAAGACGGATCCACTCCTCGGCCAGATCATAAGAGTGATAACGAGAGCGGTCCACCTTCAACGCCGGGTCGCCAATCAGCAGTCCCGCGTCGTGCTCCTTCAGCATCGTTTCTACGTCGGGTGCCATGGGCGCGAATTTGCGACCCGCCCCCCACCACTTCGAGAACAAGACCTTAGTCAGCGCCACCGAAGTTAGCGAAGAAGTGTCAAGCGCCACCGAGCGGATCTTTTCCAGCGGAACTTTGCTGAGTAGAAGGATAGAGCGAACCGGATGCCGCGATGCGATGGCGACTCCCGGAAGGATGGCAAGCCCTGGATTG
Source organism: Terriglobia bacterium (assembly GCA_963765715.1). Lineage (GTDB taxonomy): Bacteria > Acidobacteriota > Terriglobia > Terriglobales > Acidobacteriaceae > JAIQFF01. The sequence goes on along the minus strand of CAVXXN010000003.1, from coordinate 95,288 downwards.
CTGGCATAAGCCGCGGCCGGAATGATGCCAATATCTGCCGAGCCTGCGGCGAGATCGGCGGCGCATTGCGAGGGCACGGTGTAAGAAATATCGAATGCGGTACCGGCGTCTCCGTGCTCGAAATCCCACATTAACGGCGCAGTATTAAGGTAGGAAATGGCGGAAATGCGAAGTCTTTTCATGCTGCTGGCGGCGAATCGATGTTCAATCTTAACAGAGCTGTGTGTCGGCTGACCTTGACACATTTTTTCGCTGGTGTAACAGTCCGCGAGTCAGACGACTGCGGAGGTGGTGACTTGCCCGAAGCTTCGGTTGCGACTCCAGGAATCAGCGAAAGCCTCGCCTTGAAATGGCTGGCCCTGTCCTTGACTGAAGGCTTGGGTCCAAAGCGTGGCCGAAGCCTGGTGGAGCACATGGATGGCGTCCAGAATGTTTTTAGAGCGTCGCTGACCGAACTGGAAGCCGCGGGAATCCGGGCCGTTTCCGCGCAATCTCTGGCTACTGGACACTCCATGGAACTGGCGCAGGATGAGTTGGGACGCGCAACCGCCGCCGGCGTGTCCGTCATCTGCCTACAAGATTCCTGTTATCCCGCAGGCCTCAGGCAAATCTATGACCCGCCCCTGGTTCTCTACATCCGCGGAAGTGTGGATGCGATCTCAAAGCCGGGTATTGCGGTCGTGGGTACCCGCCATCCAACACCCTATGGGTTGGGAATGGCTGAGCGACTGTCCTTCGATCTGGCGGCTCGTGGACTAGTAATCTTCAGCGGCCTGGCGCGCGGCGTGGATGCCGCCGCGCATCGCGGTGCCATCAATGCCAAAGGAGCGACGGTAGCGGTCTTCGGTACCGGCGTGGACATTATTTATCCTAAGGAAAACACGCGGCTCACGGAGCAGATCGTGGCTTTAGGGGGCGCGTTAATTTCAGAATTTCCTATGAACACGTTCGCCGCGCCGCAGAATTTTCCGATTCGCAACCGTATCATCAGCGGTATTTCCATCGGTGTGTTGGTGATCGAAGCCGCCGAATATAGCGGCACGCGGATCACATCGCGCTGTGCGCTGGAGCAGAATCGCGAAGTTTTCGCAGTCCCTGGAAATGTGACGAACAAGAACTCCTGGGGACCAAACACTCTGATCAAACAGGGTGCAAAGCTCACTGCGACATGGGAAGACATTTGGGAGGAACTCCCTCCGCAAGTACGACTTGCGCTGACCCCGGCTGCTCCCGATGAATCGCAGAGCGGACAAACTGCATCTCTATTCGGGGAAACAGAGCTGCCGCCGCACGAAAAAAAGATACTGAAATTGTTGAAGGCGGATGAAGCTACCCAGATTGACGAGATCGTGGAGCGCCTGGAAACAGAGCTGTCGTCCTCCGAAATCTTCGCCGCGTTGTTCGAACTGGAACTGGCAGGAAAAGTGAAGCAAATGCCGGGAAAGAATTTTGTGAAGAGCTTTTAGCTCCTGGCTTCTGGCTGCTAGCTAGGACAGGTCAATCGACGATGGAAGTCTTCAAAGACTTGCGGGTGTGGGAAAAGGCGTACACGCTGACTCTGAGTATCTATAAGAAGACTCGTGGCTTCCCGAAAGCCGAAATGTACGGGTTCACCAGTCAGCTTCGCCGTGGGTTCAGCGCATGCTAGCGTCTTTAGTGCAGCGTCTGTCGGCGGATGTTTTAGCGAGAAGCTAGTAGCTAGAAGCCAGCAGCGCTTCTCAAAACTTGTTGCTAACACCGCATTCATGCTAGCTTCACAACCAGCAACCACTAATTAGAGGACACATTGTCAAAAGGTTTAGTCATTATCGAATCGCCCGGCAAGGCGAAAGCCATTCAGAAGTATCTTGGCAAAGGGTTCATTGTCGAAGCATCGTTTGGCCACGTGAAAGACCTGCCCAAGAGCACGCTGGGCGTGGATATCGACAACGAATTCGAAACGGAATACGTCGTTATTCCCGGCAAGGAGAAAGTTCTCGCCAAGCTGAAGAAGCTCGCCCTTTCAGCCGACAACATTTATCTGGCGCCTGACCCGGACCGCGAAGGCGAAGCCATTGCCTGGCATCTTGCCGAAGAACTAGGCGACGGAGCCAAAAGCAAAAAGAAAAAGAAGAAGAAGGATGGTGACGAGCCCGACCGCATTCGCCGCGTGACCTTCAACGAAATCACAAAGCGTGCCGTGCAGGAAGCTTTCGAGCATCCTCACGACATCGACCAGAATCTGGTGGATGCACAACAGGCCCGGCGTGTACTTGACCGCCTGGTGGGATATCAGGTTTCGCCTCTTCTATGGGATAAAGTCCGCCGCGGATCTGTCCGCAGGCCGGGTTCAGACTGTCGCTCTGCGCCTGATCGTTGAACGTGAGCGCGAAATCAAGGCCTTCCAGAAAGTTGAATACTGGACTATCGACGCTCACCTGGCCGGACCGAAGCCTCCGGCGTTCGACGCCCGCTTTGTCGGCAAGGGTGAAGAGAAGGTAGAAGTCAACAACGGTGAAGACGCGGAGAAAATTCGCGCCGCCCTGGAAAAAGCCGACTGGCTGGTTCGCACCGTCGACCGCAAAGAGCGGCGACGCAACGCAACTCCGCCATTTACCACCAGCAAGCTTCAACAGGATTCATCGCGCAAGCTGCGCTTCAGCGTCAAACGCACCATGATGATCGCGCAGCGCTTGTACGAAGGCGTGGAACTTGGTGAGGAGGGCTCGATCGGTCTCATCACTTACATGCGTACCGATTCCACCCGGGTCTCCAATGAAGCGCTGGCGGAAGTGCGGGAATACATCACTTCGCAATATGGCGCCCCCTACTTACCGGAATCGCCCAATACATATAAAGAGAAGAAGGCGGCACAGGCGGCGCACGAAGCCATCCGTCCCACGTCCGCGATGCGCCATCCCGACCAGATCAAGCAATACCTTAAAGAAGATGAATACAAAGTTTACAAACTGATCTGGCAGCGGTTCGTGGCCTCGCAGATCACGCCCGCCGTCTTCGACCAGACCACCGTGGACATTGACGCAAAGTCCGGCACCGAAACTTTCTGGTTCCGTGTGACCGGATCAGTGCTCAAGTTTGACGGCTTCCTCAAGGTTTACGAGGAATCGAAGGAAGGAAAAGACGAGGACGACGAAGAACTGAAGCACAAACTTCCTCCGCTTGAACCGGGACAGAAGCTGACGCTCAGGGAACTGAAGCCGGAACAGCATTTCACCGAGCCTCCGCCGCGCTACAACGAAGCTTCGCTGGTGAAGGAGCTCGAAGAACGCGGAATCGGGCGTCCCTCAACCTATTCCGCCATCCTCAGCACCATTCAGGAGCGGCAGTATGTACAGAAACTGGGCGGAAAATTTTCGCCAACGGAAATCGGCCTGGTGGTTACCGATCTGCTGGTGGAAAATTTCCGCGACATCTTCGACGTTCAGTACACCGCGCGACTGGAAGAAGAACTGGACGATATCGAAGAGGGCAAGGAAACCTGGACCGACGCGCTGGGCGGCTTCTACAAGCGATTCGCCAAGGACCTCAAGTACGCCGAAAAGCATATGGAGAACGTCAAGCGGATGGAGAAGCCCACCGACGAGAAGTGCGAGCGCTGCGGCTCTCCGCTTGTAATCAAGTGGGGCAAGCACGGGTCCTTCTACGCCTGCAGTTCTTACGACAAGGAAAATCCGGAGAGCTGCACCTTTACCAAGGAAAATCCCATCAACCTGCCCGATCTGGATACGGCGGATGTTCAGGAGACTACTCAGGAAGAATATTGCGAGAACTGCGGCCGGGTGATGGTTCTTAAACGAGGCCGCTTCGGCCAGTTCATGGCCTGCACCGGATATCCTGATTGCAAAACCACTCGACGGCTCGATCAGGGCAAGAAGGTCCCGGATATTCCGCTCGATGAACTCTGTCCAAAGTGTGGGCGGAACATGATGATCCGCCACGGGCGTTTCGGCGAATTCACCACTTGCAGCGGTTATCCCGAGTGCAAGTACGTGAAGCAGAACTTCATTGGCGTGAAGTGCCCTCTCTGCAAAGAGGGCGAGCTCGTGGAAAAGAAAGCGCGCAAGGGAAACACATTCTACGGCTGCGGAAATTATCCCAAGTGCAAGTTCACGTCCGCGGGAAAGCCGCTGGCTGAAAAATGTCCCAGCTGCGGCAGTGAATATCTGGTGGAGAAGTTTCTTAAAGCCGGCCCGGTGATCGCATGCCCGAATAAAGAATGTGATTACGAGCGTGCCGCAGAACCAGCAGAACCAGCTCCGGTTGCTTAATTCACCACGTATGGGCGGGTGTCTCACCCGCCCAGCCGAGCGAAGCTCGGTAGTCCAACCAACGAAGCTTGGCTGTCCCACCAACCAAGGAGATTATCGAATGGCCAAAAAGCCCACTGCATCGGACGCCCAACTGATCCTTCAACTTTACGATCTGCGTCGGGAATCCGAAATGCGAAAAGCTCGCAATTGGTGGATGGTGGATTTCTGGCCAAATACTCGCCGAGGACTTCATCAAAGTGTCCTCGGCAATGGGTACCCAGGAAAATGCCTGGTTCCGGCAGGTTGCTGGTTATTGGGACATGGCGTCTTCGCTGGTGGTTCACGGAACCATCCATCCGGATCTGTTTCTTGAAGGCGGGTTCAGCGGAGAAATGTTTTTTATCTTTGCTAAAATTCAGCCCATGTTGAAAGAGTTGCGGGAGAAGATGCAGAGTCCGGGATTGTTCCGGAATGTCGAAAACGTAATCATGAGCTCAAAAGCTGGGCGGGAACGCTTGAAATTGATCAGTTCGCGCGTAGCCTCTCGTCGCAAGGCAATGGCAGAGAAAGCAAAAGCAAACTAAACCCGGCGCGAGGGCGCGTTGGCTAGAAGCCAGAAGCTAGCAGCCAGAGCCAGACGCGGTTCTACGAAATATACTCGCGGATATATTCGTCTTTCGTCTTCGCCAATTCGTCAATATCGCCATCGAAAATCACTTTACCCTCGCGAAGAATCAGGAAAGCCATGGGCACCTCACAACGAGCCCCGCGCGCCAGCGGCAACATCTTGTTTGCCTTGCGATCGAAATAGTGGGTCGCCATGATGAAGGCATCCTGCAGGCGATGGGTCACCAGAGCGAACTGGTTTTATAGACGTCGCGCTGCTTCACGATCAATTCCACGATCGTGGTGGACGTCACCGGATCCAGTCCGCCGGTCGGCGAATCGTACAAAATAACTTCCGGCTGGGTGATGATCGCCCGCGCAATCGCTACCCGGCGCCGCATTCCGCCAGACAACTCCGACGGATACAAATCCACCGTTGCTCCAGTTCGACGAAACTCAAAGCCTCGCGCACCCTGTCGCTCGATTTCCTCTTCGGAAACATCGCCTTCCTCGATCAAGGCGAAATGCAACGTTCTCTCGCACCGTGAACGAATCGAAAAGCGCGCTCTCCTGAAATACCATCCCCATCGCGGCTTCGCAGTTTGAATAAGTCGTCTTCACTCATCTGGGTGATTTCTTCGCCCAGAACGTAGATATGCCCTGAGTCTGGTTTATCAATCCCAGCGCCAGCTTCAGAAGAGTGCTCTTGCCCGAGCCCGCCACGCCGAAAATGGCCTTGGTCTCTCCATGGGCGAGCCGGAACGAAATTCCGTCCAGCACTTGCTTGTCGTCGAAAGCAAGGGAGACATTTTCGAACCCGATGGCTTCCGCCGATGGTTGCCGGTTGTCTGCGGCAGGCGTTTCGAGCGGTAGCGTAGGAGTGGACATAATCTCAGCGATAACCCAGAACGGCGATGAGGAGCTTCGTGACAAAGAAGTCGACCATCAGAATCAGTACGGAAGCGACGACGACTGCCTGCGTGGTCGAGCGCGCCCACTCCTTGCGTGCCGCCGCGGGCCGACATTCCGTAGTAGCAGCCCACGGTCGAGATGACAAACCCGAAGAGCACCGGCTTTATCAGTCCGGTAAATACATCCCGACAAACCAGTGTCTGCCATGCTGAAGTCCAGTACTGGCGCGAATCAAGCCCAAGCAGCAGAGTGGAAACCATGTTCCCGCCGACCAGTCCAAGCAGATCGGAAATGATGGTCAGGAAAAAAAGCATGAATTACGGTCGACACCACGCGGGGTGTGACCAGCTTTTTCATAGGATCGGTGCCCAGGGCGCGCATGGCGTCAATCTGCTCGGTCACGGTCATGGAACCAAGTTCGCTGGCCATGCCGGAAGCGTTGCGCCCGGCGACCATCAGTCCTGTGATGACTGGGCCCAAGCTCGGTCACCATTCCGACTGAAACCAGTTGCGCGATCAGTGTCAGCGAGCCGAATCGCGTAATGTGCTGGCGCTGTTCAATGCCAGCACTGCGCCGGTGAAGAACCCGGTCAGAATAACAATGGGCAGCGAGCCGAAGCCAATCAGGTCGGCCTGTTGAATCATGTCGGCGACATACAGTGGTCGGCGAAAAAGGTTGGCGAGAGACTGGCCCACCAGCAGCGGCGTATTCCTGCACCGCTTGAATCTTCTCTTTGGCGAATTCGGTGGGCGAGATGAGTTGGACCTGAAAGTCCCCAGCAGCCATGCAGTGTGCCTCTACCTGAAAGGAATATAGCAGAGAAAGCTGTCAGCATTCAGCTATCAGCCGTCAGCGAAGCAACTGAGAAACGACGAGCAGGTAACTGACCAGCCGGCTACCGACTATTCTACTCTCGGACTTTTCTTCTTGATCTCGATGCTGAGTCGCTTGATCTTCTGATTCAGCGTGGAGAGCGGTACGTGGAAACGTTCGGCGGCTTCGGTCTGGTTCCAGTTACATTTTTCCAGCATGTCGACAATGATGTGGCGTTCGCAGTCCTCCATGATATCGAACAGGGAAGCGTCGCCGCGATGTTCCAGAAGAGGCAGAGGAGTTCCCCGTCCGACGATCTGATCGGGAAGAAGTTCCGGGCCGATCTCCAGTCCGGTCGAAAGCACGACTGCGCGCTCGACCACATTCTCCAGTTCACGCACGTTGCCGGGCCACGAGTAGGACAGCAACGGGCGCAGTCCTTCCGGAGTCATTCGCCGATGCGGGCGTTCATTCTCTTCCGAATATTTCGACAGAAAGAAATCGACCAGCAAAGGAATATCTTCTTTTCGCTGGCGCAGCGGCGGCAGATCGATGGTGATGACGTTCAGGCGATAGAACAGATCTTCGCGAAACTTGCCTTCGCGCACGTGCTGTTTCAAATCCACGTTGGTGGCTGCGATGATGCGCACGTCCACCTGAAGTTCATGCACTCCGCCCAGGTGCATGAACTTGCGGTCCTGCAGCACGCGCAGAATCTTGCTTTGCGTGTCCATGCTCATGGTGCCGATTTCGTCGAGGAACAGCGTTCCCCGATCGGCAATTTCAAACAGACCCTTTTTGCTGGCAATGGCGCTGGTGAACGCGCCTTTGACGTGGCCGAATAGCGTCGACTCCAGCAGGTCGGGCGGCATGGAACCTGTATTCACCGGAACAAATGCGCGATCGCGCCGCGGCGAATTCAAGTGGAGCGCTTTGGCGATAAGCTCTTTGCCGGTTCCGCTTTCGCCCTGCAAAAGTATCGTCGACCGGCTGGGCGCCACTTGCGCCACCAGGTCGAAAATCTTCAGCATGGGCTCGCTCTTGCCCACGATGTGTTCGAAGTTGTAGCGCTGCTTCAGAGCGCGCTTGAGCTGGACGTTCTCTTCTTCGGTGCGATGACGGGCCACCGCGATGCGCACATCGGCCAGAAGCTTTTCGTTGTCCCAGGGCTTCTGGACAAAATTTGTGGCCCCCGCCTGCATCGCCTTCACCGCATTTTCCACGGTGCCGTAGGCGGTGATCATGATGACGGAAAGCTGTGGATCGTGCGCGTGAAGTTCCGCCAGCAAATCCAGCCCGTTGCGATCCGGCAATGCCAGGTCGAGCAGCACCAGGTCGAACGGCCGCTCGCCGATCCGCGCCAGGCCCTGGTCGGCGGTGGCTGCCGATTCCACCGAATAGCCTTCGAGCTCCAGCAAGGTCTCAAGCGACTCGCGGATTGCGGCTTCATCGTCGATGATCAGCACCGCGCCGGCAGACGAAGGCAGCGTCTCGTTCAGGGCGCGACGCGGGATTGCTGCCAGCTTCAGACATTGACGGCTTTCTTGGTCAGCGGGAAATCGAGATAAAAAGTTGTGCCCTGGCCAGGCTCGCTCTCCACCCGGATCTTGCCGGCGTGTTCCTGAATGATGCCGTAAGTTACCGATAAGCCCAGTCCGGTGCCTTTGCCCTGACCTTCGCGTGGCGCGGCTTTGGTGGTAAAGAACGGATCGTAAATGCGCTGGATATGTTCTTGCGCAATGCCGCTTCCGGTATCGGATACCACGACGCTGACTCCGTCGCCATTGGATGTCGCGATCCGCAGCGTGCCGCCAGTCGGGCATCGCGTCCCGCGCATTCAGGAACAGATTCAGGAAAACCTGCTGCAAGCGTCCCGGATTGCCGCTGATCAGCGGCAGGTGTCCGGCAAGTTCATCCTGCGACCTTGATCTTCGTGATCTTGAACTGGTGCTCGAGCAGGGCCAGTGTGTCGGCGATGATCTTGTTGACGTTCACCTCAGTAAATTCCGTGCCGCTGGTGCGCGAGAAATTCAGCAGGTTGTTCACGATCTCCGAAGCGCGGAATGTCTGCCGCGTGATCTTCTCCAGCAGCCCGCCCTTTTGCGGATCGTCCTGCAGTTGCTTCGAAAGCATCTGCGCGTACGACGAAATCACGGCCAGCGGCGTATTGACTTCGTGCGCCACCCCGGCCGCCAGCAATCCGATCGAGGAAAGCTTGTCCGCCTGCGAAAGCTGCGATTCCAGGTCAATCCGCTCGGTGATGTCGTCCATGATGATCAGCCGCCCGATCACGTTGAATTTTCGCGTGACCAGCGGAGCGATGGCGACATTCACGATGCGGCTTTCGCCAGTCGGCGTGGCTAGTCGGAACTTGTACAGATTGTTGAATGCCGGGATTTTGCCGCACCCGGTAGAACTCTTCCACGAACGCCGCGGGAAATACTTCGCTGAGCGGCCGGGTCAGCGCCTGCCACCGCGGCAGCGCGTACATGACTTCCATCTGCGAGTTCCAGGATTCGATCCGGTCCTCCAGATCGACCGCCAGCACGCCGACGTTGATCGATTCCACGATGTTCTCGTTGAAGTCCTTCAGCCGTTCGTATTCCGCAACTTTCTGCTCCAGCGAGGCATACAGGCGGGCGTTCTGAATGGCGATACCGATATAGCCGGCCAGGGTCTCCAGCAGCTCCACGTCTTCGCTGGTCAGGAAATCGCCCTCAACCGTCTTGCCCAGGCCAAGGAAGGCAATCGTTCGCTGCTGCGCCCGGCAGGGGATGTAGTAGTTGAGGTCCAGTCTCTGCGATGGTTTGCTTGGCGCTTGCCGTCTCGCGCGGTACCTGGTGAGTGTTCTCCAGGAAAAGATGTCCAGCCTCGATCTCCGGCCGCGGCGCGCTCAGGAAGTTCAAATCCAGACCGCTGGTCTGAGTCATGCCGAACGATTTGGCCAGGAAGAATTGCGGCGGCTCGCCGGCGGAAAGAAAAATTGCCATGCGATCCACCAGCAATGTCCGCGACAAGCGGTCGACCACCGAACTCAGCATTCTGTCCAAATCGGTTTCCGCGCTGAGTTCGCGTCCAAACTCGATCAGGGTCTTGCGGTAGTCGTAACGTGTGCGATAGAAAAACTGGTCGATGCGCTCCTGGATCCATTTGCGAACCGGATCAAACAGCAGCGCCGTGACCACCATCGCCAGGATCAGCCCGATCGGTCCGGAGCTGGGCACCTGCGTGTGCACCAGTTCGGCAACCCCCGCAACCACCGCGAAGTAAACTCCAACAATTGCGCCGGCCGCGAGCGTGTAGACCATGCCGCGCTTGAAGATCAGGTCCACATCCATCAACCGGTAGCGGAAGATGGCGTAGCCAAACGTCAAGGGCAGCAGGCCCAGTGACAACACCGAAACCTTCATGGCCGCGGTGGGCAACGCGCCCGTCAGGTAAGGGATCACGTAGAAGAGCGTGAACGGCGCGATCGGCCAGAATCGTGCCGCGCGTGACCCACTTGAGTTGCTGGCGCAGAATCGGAGTGCTGGCCCGGCGGTAACTGTACCACAACACTCCAGCCGCCATCACGAAGAACAGCGCCAGATATCCCATCTGCACCCGGTCGAGATTCCAGCGCACGCGTTCGCTGGCCTTCAGAAACCAGAGCGTGAAGATGTGAATGGCCAGCAGCACGCATCCCGGGACATAGATCGCGGGAATCACCCAGCGATGCTTGCGGACGAAGTTGCGCTTCTCCGGGAAGGTCAGAACAAAATGCAGAAACAGAGCCGGCTGCAGCAGCCACGCCACCACATTGCCCCAGTAGATCGTCCAGTCAAATTCGTTCAGCTTTCCGCTGAACTTGAAGGCGTAGAAAATGAACGAAACCAGGCAGAAAATGTAGAAGTGGGTCGAACTGGGCGCCGTCCAGCGGCGCAGCAAGACGTAAAGCCCGATGCCGAGATAGATCAGGGCAATGAACCGCAGCCAGTAGTTGAGTGAACGCTCGGCCGGAACCAGGATCACGGTCATGTCGACCGGTACCGTCTGCCTGATCACCGAATAAGTTGCCTTCGACCATGCGCCCACCCGGTATAGTCTGGCGCATGCGCGTCGGGGTGTCCTTCACTTCTCGGTCGTTGATCGCGGTGAGCTGATCGCCCACTCGAATGCCGGCCTTGTCTCCGGGACCGTTGGGTTCTACCCGATCTGCGACCAGGCCGCCAGAATTCTGCTCCACCCACCACACGCCGTCCGACGGGATCTGGAAATCGCGTTCCTTCTGGAAATTAATCCAGGCGAGAACCACAGCGGCGGTGGTCAGCAGAATCAGCAGACCAGCGGTAAATCGAATTTGGAACTCCCGGTTCATCGACCGCAACGGCTCCTGTGGCTTGGGCAGGGAATCACCCGAACCAAGGGTGTGCACGTTCGGGGCCACGGGAGTGTGCAAAGCCATAACCTCTAACCTATTTCAACGAAAAGACTTTTCTAATTATAGAAGCGTCTCGAGGTAAAAATATGTTTTTTGGAAGGCGTATCTGTGGTTTGGTAACTCGATGTAACGCATACGCTTAAGAACGTACGTCGAAGCGAAACCCTGGTTTTCAGCGCAGCCGAATTGTCGGCAGGCGCGGGCATTTCTCTTGCTGGTCTGTGCCGATTTGCCTTTACAGTATTTTTTGATCCCTCGGCGCGCCGAGGCGCTTTCGACGCGCGACTCCGATACAATCGTTTTTCCCCATATGACCACCACTGAAGAAATTATTGCCCGCGAAAGTCGTTTTCTCCTGCCCGACCTACAACCGCTATCCCGTCGTCCTGGAGCGCGGCAAAGGAGTCTTCCTCTTCGACCTGGAGGGGAACCGCTATCTGGACTTCGTAGCCGGCCTTGGGGTCAACGCTCTCGGCCACGCCCATCCCCGCGTGGTGAAGGCAATTCGCGAGCAATCCGCCCGCGCCATCCACTTTTCGAATCTTTACTACCACGAATTCCAGGGACTGCTGGCGGAGAAGCTCTGCCAACTTTCCGGCCTGAACCGGGCCTTCTTTTCAAATAGCGGCACCGAGGCGATCGAAGGTTCCATCAAACTGGCCCGGCTCGCAGGTCATCGGGCAGGAGGCGAGGCCAAGAGTCAGCTGGTGGCTCTTGCAAGGCTCGTATCACGGAAGAACCTTCGGCGCCATGTCGCTCACCGGCCAGGACAAATACCGCAAGGGATTCGAACCGTTGCTCGACGATGTTAAGTTTGTTCCTCGCGATGACCTCGAAGCCCTGCGCGCCGCGGTGGACGATCGCACCTGCGCCATCGTGCTCGAGCCGATCTTCGGCGAGGGTGGGATCTACGAATGTTCTACGGCCTTTCTCCAGGAGTGCCGCGCTCTGGCGGATCGCCACCGGGCCGCGCTTGATCTTCGACGAAATTCAATGCGGTCTTGGCCGCACCGGTACCATCTTCGCCTTCCAGTCATTCGGAGTGACTCCTGACATCGTCGCCATCGCAAAACCTATTGCCGCCGGTCTGCCGCTGGGCGCGTTTCTCGCCAGGGAGGAATTTGCATCCGCGATCTCTCCAGGTCAGCACGGAACCACTTTTGGCGGAGGACCTTTGGCTTGCCGTGTGGCGCTCGAATACCTCGCCATCATCGAAGACGAGGGCTTGCTGCAAAACGTTTCGCGCGTGGGCGCGTACTCTGCATGAACGACTAGAGTCACTGAGAGGACGTTACGCCGCCGTGCAGGAGGTTCGCGGACGAGGCTTGATTCAAGGCCTGCAACTGACGATTCCTGCGCGTCCCATTGTCGAGCAGGCGCTGGCGGAAGGAGTTCTGTTCAACAGCACCCAAGACACCGTGCTTCGCTTTCTTCCTCCGTTTCTTCTTCAGGAGAAGCATGTCGACAAAGGCATTCGCGTGCTCAAGAAGTTGCTCGGGAAAAAACAGAAGTAACCCGATGCGGTCGAATTGTTTCGATCGAACCCCAGGCTCTTATGCTGAGCCGAGAGACCGTCATCGTCGCGTCTGGGCGGACAACTACCCAAAGTGAAAAACAAATTGGAGACGGAAATCGCGCCGCTCTCTTCTCCGGCGGTCGAAGAATGCTGGGCCATGGTTGCGGGGCACCGCATGCGTTATTTACGCAGCGGAACGGGTCCAGCGCTGGTACTGGTTCACGGACTGCTCGGGTACTCATTCTCCTGGCGATACGCTCTGCCGATCCTTGCAGAGAAGCGCCACCGTATACGCGGTAGACATGCTGGGAACGGGTTTTTCCGACCGGCCGCCTAATTTGGATTGTTGCTTCACGGCACATGCTCAACGGTTGCTGGATTTTCTTGACTGCGCGGGAATTGCGTCCTGCGATTTGCTGGGAACGTCTCATGGTGGTGCTGTTGCCAGATGATGGCAGCTCAAGCACCGGAGCGTGTACGAAGCTTGATCCTGGTCGCACCCGCGAATCCATGGTCGGCAAACGGGAAGCGATGGGCTCCCTTTCTCAGCAGTGCGGTAATGTCGTGGCTGATTCTTCGATTAGGACCCGACCTCGACATCGCGCATGACCTGATGCTGAGACGCCTTTATGGCGACCGCAAGCGCATTCGTCCGGGAACACTCGAAGGTTACTCGGCTCCCTTACGAACTCCCGGCGGTTTTGGATATTGGCTGAATGTGATGACCACCTGGAACGCGGATCTTCAGGAGTTAACGTCGGTCATGCCGCGAATTGCCGGAATTCAAGCCTTGCTTCTCTGGGGCAGCAAAGATAGAGCGGTCGATCCGGCTTCGGCGGGACCGTTGAGCCGACAGTTCAAAGATTGTGAAATAGAAATATTCGATGGAGTGGGACATCTCCCTTACGAAGAAGTTCCGGAAGATTTCGCGGCTGTGGTTTTGAAATTCCTGCACCGCAATGACCTGCCCGCCTGAACATGTCCAACTACTTCTTTGAACTTCTGCGTGGCTATCTCATCCACTACGGTTATTGGGCGGTGGGAGCCGCGCTACTGCTGGAAAACGCTGGATTGCCCGTCCCAGGCGAAACCATTCTGCTGCTTGCAAGTTTTCTCGCTTACTCCGAACACAAGCTTGCTTTGCCCTGGATCATTCTCGTCGGCGTCCTGGCCGCTACGCTGGGAGATAACCTGGGATTCGCGATCGGCTTCTATGGCGGACGTCCACTCCTCGAGCGATACCAGAAAGCCCTTCGTGTCCGCCCTTCAGTCATTGCCCGGGGTGAAGAGCTGTTTTCGCGTTACGGGTCGCTCACAATCTTTGTGGCACGCTTCATTGCCGGGATGAGGATCGTCGCCGGACCCCTTGCCGGTGTCCTGCGCATGAGCTGGCGCAAGTTTCTGCTGTTTAATTTTTTGGGTGCCGCGGTTTGGGTAAGCGTCATTGCCGGCGTGGGATATCTTTTTGGCAAGCATTGGGAAGCCTTGCTTGACTGGGTACAGGATGCGAACCTGGGGATCGCAGTGGTGGCGGTGATCCTTGCCGGATTGTTCTGGTGGCGTCGACGAAGAAAGAAATGATTTCGGTTCTTTTGCCTTCGGGATTCACTTGACTGGTACCTTGATAACGAGCCCACCATGAACTCCAGCTTCAAGAAGATCCTGCTTCTGATCGTGGGCTGGATGTTCGTCCTGGTGGGCATCGTGGGCCTGTTCTTGCCGTTCCTGCAAGGCATTCTGTTCATTCTTGTCGGGTTGATCATCCTCTCCTCGCAGTACGCATGGGCCCGTCTCCTGCTTACCAAGATGCGAAAACGGTTTCCCAAGATAGGGCGTCTGGCTGACCGGGCCGCCGCCAAGGCAGCGACTTGGCTGAAGCGCCTATCTCGCCAACCCGATACGGATTGATGCCGTGCGGAGGGCAGTGCTAACCTCCAGACAGCGAATCAAATCATGGCTGATCCGGCAACAACGGCCGGGGGGTCCGACCCCCCGGAAACATCATCCCGTTCCCGCTTCGTTCCCTTCGAGATGTCCGAAGTCTGGGCGCGCTTCCTGATGGCGATCATCGGGTTGGTTTTAGCCTTTGGCGCCGCGCTGTTTTCCACAGTGGCCCGCGAAGCTGGAAGTCTGTGGGGAACACTTATCTTCTCGTCGGCAGCGCTGGCGCTGGCGACAATCGTGGGTTTGACCACGGTCCCATACCTGGCCCGCCGGGTTGCGGGTGGCCGTGTCCGCGATGCGTTCGACTACGACGTAACCCGCGTCGGCGTTATTTACGTTGTGACCATTGTCCTGATCGGGATCGCCGCTCTGAACACCGGCAACAACCTGCTGTATGTCATTGTCGCTGCGATGCTGGCGGCGATTCTAGTGTCCGGGATAGCTTCGGCTGTCGTTCTCCGCGGATTAGAACTGGATGTTCATCTGCCCGACCAGGTTTTTGCCGGCCGTCCGGCGCTAGCGGAAATCGTCGTCCGAAACGGCAGGCGATGGCTGCCGACGTTTTCTACCAGCGTGATTCCGCTCGGCACCAACAAGCTTTCCCGGCGCTGGCGATGGGAACCCGCGACTTTTGGCCTTCCGCCGGGGCTTCCCCACGACAAGCAGTGGTTGACCATGCGCGACCTGCGCTTGCGGCGCTTAGCCGACAGTGCCGACGGCGCTCCACAAAAAGCTATTTTCTCGGAATCTGCATACTTTCCTTACATCCCGGCCGGAACCGAACTTAAAGCGGAGATGGAGTTGTGCTTCCCGCGCCGCGGGCGTTGCCAGCAAAACAGCTTCGGTCTGGCCACGCGGTTTCCTTTTGCGTTCCTGACCAAGACGCGGCGTGTTCAATTGTCCCGGGAGATATTGGTCTACCCGGCGGTGGAACCAACCGAAGAATTCTTCGAAGTGCTGCCCCTGATTACCGGCGAATTCGAAACGTTTACCCGCGGACGCGGCGACGACTTGTATCGCATTCGCGAGTATGTTCCCGAAGATTCGGCGCGTCATGTGGACTGGAAAGCCACCGCGAAGTCGGGGTCACTGAAAGTTCGCGAGTTCAGCCGCGAGGACGAACGCAAGATACGCCTGATATTTGATAATCCCGCTCCCGGGGATGTCTCCGAACAATCGTATGAGAATGCTGTGACCCTGGCGGCCTCCCTTGGGTGGCACTTTGCCGAAGCGGACACCGAGATTTCCTTTGCTGTCCGGGGTCAACCGGCGACTGGGGATGTCCGGGAATTCCTGTCTTACCTGGCAACTGTTAGTCCGCGATGCCTCGCCGTCGCTGCTTGATTCCGTGGAGATTTCTGACGACTACAACATCATCCTGACCGCGCGGTCGCGTGAATCCATCCCGGCAAACCTGCTGTCCTGCTCGCATGTCATTTTTATTGGGAGTCCGGCTGGGCGCGCGGTTTAAGATTCGATCTGGCTGAGCGCGACCTCTGGTTTCCGTGACTTCTGGCCCTCGAAGCTTTAACGGCAAAGGTCGCTAAGCTCCCCAAGAAGAGCGCGCAACAAATGTCGCAACCTGCTTACAGTCGCGGTCGATCTTTATGCAGCCACTAGGCCGGCGGCCGCATCCGAACAAGTAGCGCCGCTTTGCCTGGCTAGCCGATACTCTAGACGAGGTGGAAAACGGGCATGAATCGAAAAGGTTTCCAAGCTGCGACTGCGGTGCTTATATCCCTACTGTTTGCGATGGTTCCTCTCTCGGCCCAGGACGATAGAGGGCTGGAGATTCCCTCCGGTACCACGATCAATGTACGCATGATCGACAAGCTAAGCAGCGAACAGAACCAGCCAGGAGACACTTTCCACGGCACGCTGGACCAAGCCATCGAAGTCAACGGCAGCCAGCTTTATCCCAAGGGCGCGGACGTGATCGGCCGTGTCACTGACGTTCATCCCACCGGCAGGCTAAGCGAGCCGGGAGAACTCGACCTCGTCCTGAACACCATAAGTTCGGGAACAGTAGCGGCATCGATCCAGGTGCAACCGCTGGTGATTAAGGGAGCGTCCCACTCCAAAAGCAATGTGACCAAGATCGGCGGCGGCGCAGCGTTGGGTGCTGTGATCGGCGCCATCGCGGGCGGAGGTAAGGGCGCAGCCATCGGAACTGTTGCCGGCGGGGCGGCGGGCACAGGAGCGGCGGCGGCGACAGGCAAGAAGCCGGCGTTGGTGGATCCGGAAGCGGTTTTGACTTTTGTTACGTCGAGTACCTCGAATCCCACCGCGCCACCGCCACCCAGCACCAGCGCGAGCCAGGCTCCGCCAGCACCAACTCCACCTGCTGTTCCTTCCGGTTCCATCTCGCCGGATGTTCCACCTTCAGATTCTGCGACTGGAACGGACGATCCTTCAATTCTGTTCACTCTGCGCGACCGCAGAATTATTCGGGACTGCGTCAATGAACATTCGAGCGACCTTCCGCAGGCATCGACCCAGCGCTCCGAAATGCCCTCAGGGTCGGAGCGCCAGCTGCATCGCGGCGGAATCTTGTCCTCCGACATCCAAAACCAGGCCCAAGCCCTGCCGTTGACCTGTGAGGACCAACTGCCCAAGCTCCCCAGCGACCTGGAACGCGTGATCTATAGCGGCCGTGTGTTGCTGATCGACAGCAAAGGTCATGTGCTGGACGTGTTTTCCCTCGATCAGAATCAGTAGGCGTTATCCAGCGGACGGGGAAAACAAAGCCTTATCCAACCACAACTTGCCAGACATAGGTCTCGCCTAGAAGTGCGTTCAATCGCAGCGCTGCACGCTTATTTCCGATCCCACGGAGATTAGCTGGAATGCGGCCAGTAACCATTACTTCGGATTACCTTGGTACATTGCCCTTTGAGTGCAAACTGTTAAGGTTACGGTTGAGGAGAATTTAATCTAAGTACCCGTCAACCGTGTGGCACCCCCGGCTGGCAAGAAGATCTGGTTGATGACGAATCAAGCTCAACTCGCGCTGTGGATCAGTCATCCGGTGCTGCAAGTCGCGGTCGCCGTAGCCATGTTCCGGCAGAAACTTCACAAGACTTTTCCAGTTTTCTTCTGGTACATTGCGTTCCAAATTTTTAGTTTCTGCTTCCTGTTTCCGCTGCATCAGATGAGCAATGAGCAACGCTACTACGTGGCGTATTTTTACCTGTATTGGGCCTGCTCGGCGGTCAACCTTGTCCTGGGTTTCATGATTATTCACGAAGTCTTCCTTGACGTGTTCCGCCCGTATCACACGCTCAAAGATCTGGGCTCGGTGATGTTCAAGTGGGCGGCGCTGGTGATGCTGCTGGTGGCGTTCGTGGTGGCGGCTTCGAACTCCGGACAGGACATGGAGCCCATTCTGCAGGCAATTACCACGGTGCAGCGTTGTGTCCGTGTGGCTCAGTGCGGCCTGGTTCTTTTTCTGATCGTGTTTTCCAGCTATCTCGGGGTTACGTGGCGGCAGCAGAGTTTCGGGATTGCTCTTGGGCTCGGCGGGGCGGCGGCGGTGGAGTTGGGCACCCTCGCATTATTTGCCGGTAGCCCGATGTCGCAGGTCACGCTTCATGTGATCAACCTGGTGACCTACAACGTTGTCATACTCGTCTGGTTCGGTTACGTCTTTCGGGAAGCCCCGGCGCGAACACCTGAGGCAGATCTGTTTACTCCCCATCGCTGGGAGAGAAGCCTCACTGATCTGCAAGCCCCTGCCCAGGGCGATTCTCTGATTCCGATGTTCGAGAGCATGGTTGATCGGGCTCTCTCCCGCACACAGGGAGAATACCCGCCGAAGAAATCCGCGGCCGCCGCGGCTGGCGCAGAATCGCCGGTGCCAACTCCCGACACGCTTTATTCCTTGCCACCTCGGACTCGCCGAATTCAATAACCTGTCACCCAAAAGCCTGCTCAAATTCTTCGTCTGAAATCTTCTAGTACTACTTGCTGTTTGATCGTGTAACTATCTAAAGCAAAAACATTTGAATGTGATCATTGCTTCCGGTCCGACGGGGCGCTCGCCGACGCGCGCAGATGATTTCAAAAATTTGTGGACTGTTTCGTCGTCGTCTGTATAATGCCGCAACCGTGAAGTTCCGCTCCCAGGGACTTCGCACTGTAAGGAGAACAACCATGAAACGTGCGGTCAGGATGTTGATCCTGATGGTAGGTTTGGCTTGCACGTACGTGGCAATCGCGACCCCGATACTCAATGCTGAATTGGGCCCGATGCCGCTATGTCCGCCAAGCAAACCGAATTGCGGCCGGTAGCCGCTTGAGTAACGGGCCGCTTCTCGCGGCTTGCAGGTCTCCCAGGGCTGACGAATTGCGAATCGCATAGGTCAGCCCTATTTTCTTGCCCACTTCCCAATTGTCTCAAGAAGCCTTGCCTTCAATTCTTCCAGCATTTGCGAGAGTCTGCCTGAGTTGTTCCGGATCAGAAATTGGAGGCTGACAACTAAATCCGGAGCAGACGACCGCGATTGACTTTCCCTTAGCAATGTCGGTCAGATCAGGAACCGTTTCGGCCAGACTGGGCGGGAGGTTTTGTTTGGTGACCCCGTTCGCGGGCAATTTGAGGACTGACTTGCCGATCTCGAAAAAACTTGCGGTCACGCCATAGAGCTGTGTCGCCAAATCATCATCGCCGATGACGACGGTTTGGCTGTGAGGCTGGGAGAGATGCACGGCGGCTACACCATACGTCGCGGCGAATATCCCAAATTTGTCAGCAAGTCCAGCCAGCAACTCCATTGTCTGTTCAGCTTTGTCGCGATATCCCTGCTGGTTTGTGTAGGCGTACAGCCGCAATAATGCGATGGCGGCGACGGAATTTCCCGCAGGCGTGGGCGAATCCTGAAAGGGCTTTCGGCGCGTACCCAACACGCCCATTGGTTTCTCTTCTCCATCGGATAGCTTGGCGGTGTCAAAGAATCCCCCGGACGTCGGATCGAACATCCGGTCAACCATCTTGTCGACAATGCGCTGCGCAAAGTCGAAGTAGCTGATGTCCGCAGTTGCCTCATAGGCATCCAGACAGGCGACCGCGGTGAAGGCGTAATCATCCAGCAGTCCGGGGATCGCACGCCGCTCCCGATGGAACGAAGTATCGGAGTACGCGATGACATGTTGCAGTCCGGACTCCGGCTGCCAGGCTTCGGCGAGAATTCGGTCGAGGGAACGCAGCGCAAACTGCCGGACCGGGGCTAGCTTCAGAACCTTGGCGGCTTCGAGATACGCAGAGATACAGAGCGAGTTCCAGCCCACGTACACGGTCTTATCGACGTAAGGCGTGGGCCGTTTCAGTCGTGCGGCATACATTTTCTGCCTGGCGGAATCCAGCAGAGCCTGCGTGCGCTCGACCGCCAGACCCATCCGCTTCGCAATTTCCTCGACGGGCGCGCGGACGTACAACACATTTTTCTCGGGATTATGGTGCATCTCGCCGACTTCATTGACGTCGTAGTGGAGGCCGGCGACCGCAGCTTCCGCCTCGGTTAGTACCGCCTGCATCTCGGCGCGAGTCCAGGTGAAATAGTCGCCGTCATCGTCCATCGAGTAGTCCGCGTCCTGGGAAGCGTAGAACCCACCACGTTCGCGGTTGCTTAGCCACTCGTCCATCCAGCGGATGATGTCGCGTGCCACTGAAGCAAAGAACTCTGATCCAGTCACCTGGTAGGCGTGGACGTAGTTCTTCAGCAGTTCGGAATTGTCGTAGCACATCTTTTCGAAGTGCGGCACGATCCAGCTTTCGTCCACCGAATAGCGATGAAAACCGCCAGCCAGTTGGTCATATACGCCGCCCCGCGCCATCTTTTCCAGCGTCGGAACGAACACGGCGCGCAGTTTTTCATCTCCCGACCGTGCATACTGGTCGATCAATAAATCAAGAACCGCAGGATGGGGGAACTTGGGTGCGTTTCCAAACCCGCCGTTTTGCGGATCAAACATCTTCAGCGCAGCTTCGACAATGGCGTCGATCACTTTTGGAGAAAACTTGCCACTGCCTCCGGCAAAGGATTCCGCCCGGGAGATGGCGACTTCCACCATCTCGGCTTGTTCCATCACGTCACCGTTTTTGTGATGATAGGCGTCCGCGATCGAGGTGAGAACGCGTTTGAAACTGGGACGCCCGTAACTTTCGTCGGGAGGGAAGTAAGTCCCGCCATAGAACGGTTTGCCGTCAGGCGTGAGGAAAGCCGTAAGTGGCCAACCGCCCTGACCACTGATCGCACTGACTGCGACCTGATATCGGCTGTCAATGTCGGGGCGCTCATCGCGATCCACCTTTACCGCCACAAAGCGCTCGTTCACGATCTTGGCAACTTCAGGATCGTCGTACGATTCGCGATCCATCACATGGCACCAATGGCACCAGACGGCGCCGATATCCAGAAGCATCGGCTTGTTCTCGCGCTTGGCGGTCGCGAACGCCTCCTCACCCCACTCGTTCCACTGAATGGGCTGATGCATGGCGGATCGCAAGTACGCGGAAGACGCCTTGGAGAGGGAGTTCAGGGTCTCGGTGGTCATGCTCCCAGTTTACAGCGAGATGGCAGTTATTCTGCGCCTTGTATGTGGCGCAAACTACTGCTTAATGTTTGGGCGTAGGCGTCTCCAGCCGAGGGCGGGACGCCCTCGGGGCAGCCGGCAGGATGCCGGCGATAGTCGTTACTTTGATAGCCGTTTCGCGATCGAACAATACAGATCCACGGCTTCCGTCAGTTGTTGCTTTTCCACGTATTCGCGATCGGTGTGGGCTACGTGAATTGATCCTGGGCCGAGCAGCAGTGGCTCACCCCAATTGCTGAGTGCTGGAATATCGGTGGTGAAAGCCGCAACCATGGTGGGAAGTCCCTCGACCTTGCGCAGACGCAGGAACGGGATTTCCAGCACAAATTCGACTTCCGCCAGATTTCCCACGGACTCAACGATTTCTTGCTTCAACTGTCCGGAAGGACCGACCAGACGATAGAGCAATTGCGCTCGCGCTTTATCGGGAATCACATTGGGAGCGCGGCCGCCTTCAATCACGCCGATGTTGAGCGTGCACGGTCCGATGCCTTCTTCGCTGGGCAATTGCATGGCTTGTAGGCGCTGCAGCGCGGCCAGGAGCTTATCGATCGCGGATTCGCCTAGTTCCGGATACGCCGAGTGCGCCATGCGTCCGTGAGCGATCACCTCTACCCGCAGAGCTCCCTTGGAGGCGACCGCAACCCGGTTTTCCGTGGGCTCGCCGTTTACCAGAAATTTCGAACCGCGTGGCCGCTGGTTGGCCACTTTGGCGCCCCGGCTGTCGCGCTCTTCGCCGACCAGAAAAAGCAGGCCTACATGGATGCTTTCCTGTCGCAATCGCTCCGCTGCCGCAACTTGCACCGCAATAATTCCCTTAGCGTCGCAAGAGCCTCGTCCGTAAACGCAGGTGGCATCTTCCGAAGACAAGATGAAGGGTGGGACGGTGTCCATGTGGGTCGAGAAAACTACCGTGGGGTTTACCGCTTCGGATGAAGTAGCGAACACATTGCAACGCTGGCCTTCGACGGCAATTTTTTCCGACTGGAATCCCCGCCTGAGTAATTCGCCATGGAGGAAATCGCCGACCGGCCCCTCGTTGCCGGTGATCGATTCAATATCCACCAACTGACGGGTGAAGGCGACGGCATCCATGCGCGACAGGATATCCTATTCGCCGAGATTCGCCTTTGGGCAACGCAGGGGGTTTCGTCTTCCGGCAGCGCTCACTGCCCGACTGCTATTCTGATTCACCGATTTAGAATGAACCCCGCAAGGGAACACAATTCGTACCCTGCATCTGGACGGGCCGGCTGGCCGGCTGGAATCGCTGCTCAACGGCGGCACACCCGAAGCTGCCTATGCCGCGATCGTTTGCCATCCCCATCCCCTCTTCGGCGGAACCCTCCACAACAAGGTCGTCTTTCATGCCATGAAGGCGCTGAACAGTTTTGGTTTCCCTGTGTTGCGCTTCAATTTTCGCGGGACTGGCCTGAGTGACGGGTACCATGACCACGGAAATGGCGAAGTTGACGATGTTCGGGCTGCGCTGGATTGGCTGGATCATGAATTTCATCGACCCATAATCTTCGCTGGATTTTCTTTTGGAGCCGCCGTAGGCCTGCGTGCGGCGTGCCCTGACTCACGAGTGAAAGCCGCGATCGGCCTGGGCCTTCCGGTGGCCCCGATTGATGATCGGACCTACGACTTCGGCTTTCTCCAAACCTGTCTCAAGCCCAAGTTGTTTGTTAGCGGCGATCGCGACCAGTTCGGATCACCAGCCCAGTTGAGCGCGCTTATTGCTTCCGTTCTGGAACCGAAAAAGTTGGTGTTGATCCCCGGCGCCGATCATTTCTTCGAAGGAAGGTTGAGGGAGATGCGGGAGACGGTTGAGCAGTGGGTTGGAGACGTGGTGAATCAGTAATCATCGGGCAATTGGAACCAGCGGCAAGAAGTCGTGGCCTGCGGGCCTTTTATAATTCTCTCGAATGCCTTTCTCGGCCACGGATCGTAACAAGCTTGCACTTGACATGCGTGTAACCGCGCGTCACCTGTTCGAGCATGCGTTGTCGGAAGCCAGCATCGACCGGGCATTTCAGCGGCATGTGGAATGCGACAAAGGGGTGCTCCGCATCGGCGAGGATCTACATGACCTCGATTCCTACAATCGCGTGCTGGTGATTTCCATCGGCAAGGCTGCACATGCCATGGTCAATTCGCTCGAAATGCAGGCGGGTAGCCGCTTTCAAGGCATCGTGGCCAGTTCGGTCGATCCCGTTTCGCAGCTGCGGGGGTTCCGGTATTTTCGCGGCGGGCATCCCATGCCCAATCATGAGTCGATTCGCGCTTCCGAAAGCATGTTGAAATCGCTCGGCGCTCAGGATGCGTTCTCGCTCGTAATTTTCATGCTGAGTGGTGGGGGATCGTCGATCGCTGAAAAACCGATCGACGACGAGATTTCACTCGACGATCTGGTCGCAACCTATCGCGTGCTGGTGCACTCCGGCGCGCCCATCTCCGAAATCAACACCATCCGCAAACATCTTTCTGCGGTCAAGGGAGGAAGGCTTGCGACCGCCGCTCCATTGGCGCAGCAGGTTTCACTGCTGGTATCGGATGTCCCGGACAAGACTCCGGACGCCCTGGCCTCGGGTCCGACGATGCCCGACCCTACGAGCGTGGCGGATTGTTACGGCGTCGCTGAGAAATACGGCATGCTCGAACAATTCCCAAATTCCGTGCGGGAGTTGTTTCAACGCCACGCGCTGGACGAAACTCCGAAATCCGACGACCTGGCCTTCCACCGCTCACGCTGGTGGCCGATCCTTTCAAACGCTTCGCTACTGGAGGCTGCAGAACTGGAAGCGCAGCGTCACCTGTTCTCCGTGACCATCGACAATAGCTGTGACGATTGGGACTACATGCGTGCGGCGGACTATCTTCTCGAACGCCTGCGGGGCCTGCGCAAAACGTCCGAGCGTGTTTGTCTGATCTCTGGCGGGGAAGTCACGGTGAAGGTGGCGAATGGTGGAACGGGCGGCCGTAATCAACAATTTGCGCTTGCGTGCGGGATGAAAATATCGGGAGAAGCGATCACGGTGCTGAGCGCTGGAACCGATGGCATCGATGGCAACAGTCCCGCCGCCGGGGCCATTGTAGATGGCAGCACCCTCGAACGCGCCCGATCCCGCGGCCTTGACCCCGGTGCGTCATTGCAGAGCTTCAATGCCTACCCATTTTTTGAAGCCGTGGGCGATGCCATTACCACCGGTCCAACGGGGAACAATTTGCGCGACCTGCGTATTCTTCTGGCTTACTGAAGTATGGTGTTAACTAAATACCAGCCGGAAGACGCCCGAAAAAGCCGGCGGGACGCCGGGCTATTAGAAAAACCGGGTTACGCCTTCTTCCAGCACGAACACCCGATCCTGAATCCCAGCCGCCATGGCCTCTTTTTCCAATAATTGGAGAGGCTCGTCCATCGGTTCATGGGACAGGCGAAACGTTCCGTAGTGCATAGGCACCATCCAGCGCGAGTTCAAATCCAGAAATGCCCGCGTAGCGTCGGCCGGGCTGGTGTGAACGTTACGGAATGATGGCGGATTGTAGGCGCCGATGGGCAACAACGCCAGCTCGGGCGACAGGCGCTGTCCGATTTCGCGAAAGCCGGAAAAGTAGGCCGTGTCACCGGCGTGATAAAGCGAATGCTTGTTGTCGCGAAGCACATAGCCACCGTACCCGCGATGCGAGTCTTCGATCACACGCGCTCCCCAATGCCGGGACGGCACATGGGTGATAGTCAGGCCGCGATGCCGGTAGCTGTTCCACCAGTCCATTTCAACCACGTTGTCAAAGCCAAGGTCGGAGACCAGATCGAACACGTGATGTGGAACCACGACGGTGGGCGCCATGCCTCGCCGGCGCTTGCTTTGCCGCACAATTGCGCGCAATGACGGCCGGTGCAGATGATCGAAGTGGGCGTGAGTGACCAGTACCAGGTCAACCGGGGGCAAATCGCGCACCCTCAAACCCGGTTGTCGCAGGCGTTTCAGGACGAACAACCAGTGCGCGAAGTTGGGGTCGATCAAAATATTCTGCCCGCCAACCTGGAGGAAAAAACTGGAATGACCAATGAACGTCACACCCATCTGACCGTTGCTGGCCAGCTTCGGTTTATGGGTGCGCCCAGTTCTGGGAGTGATTGCCGAATCGCGCACCAAGCTGCCAAATTGCCGGGCACGCTTGCGAAGCGCGGAATTCTTCAAGGTATTCTTCAGCATCGGCGACGGAATCACATTGGCGTTGGCTTGTCGACTTCGGACTGGACGTCCGTCGTCAGATCGTTACCATGAAGTTTTCAGCAAATTTCTACTGCTGGCTTCGGCCGCGCTGAATCTAATTCTAAAACAATCACGGGCGGGATTGCTTGACCCCACTGCTGTGGTCGTTTCTAATCGCTTCTGGTCTAGTTACTGCTGGCGATTACTCTTTAACTTGTAGGAGATAGGGGAGACACAGGATGCGTGTTGCTTTTTTGGGTTTAGGAATCATGGGACGGCCGATGGCCTCCAACCTCGTCAAGGCAGGTCATGAAGTTTCTGTCTGGAGCCGGTCCGGCAAAGACGTTGAAGGCGCACGCCGCGCTGCTTCACCTGCCGACGCGGCACAAGGTGCGGAAGTCGTCTGGATGTGTGTCTCTGACACCAAGGCGGTGGAAAGCGTCCTGTTCGGGGCCGAAGGTGTAGAAAAATCACTCGCGGATGGTATGACCATTGTCGATTCCAGCACAATTTCGCCATCCGCAACTCGCCAGTTTGCCGAGCGGGTTGGCGCCCGTGGCGTGCGTTATGTCGATGCGCCGATGACCGGATCGAAAGTAGCGGCCGAAGCCGGAAGTCTCATTTTCATCGTGGGCGGAGATGAGTTCGTGATCGAATCCCTGAAGCCCTTATTTGCCGCGATGGGGAAAGTGTTTTTCCGCATGGGGGAAACCAGCAAGGGACAGGCCGCCAAGCTGGCGATGAATCTGCAAATTGCCCTGATCTATGAAGGCTTCGCCGAAGGACTGACCCTGGCCACGAAGTTGGGAGTGGATGTTCAGAGCCTGATCAGTGTCATCCAGGCGTCCATGGTCCGGTCGGGCGTGGTCGACTACAAAGCACCGTTCGTCCTCAAGCGCGATTTCACGCCTAATTTTCCACTACGGCTCATGCACAAAGACATTCGCCTGGCGCTTGAAGCGGCCAAAGAAGTGCGAGTCAAACTGCCTGCCCTGGAGACGGTCGAAGAAGTCTACGAAATGGCGACCGAGGACGGGCATGAAAATCTGGACTACGCCGCAACGCTGACGCTGCTCGAAAAATGGGCGGGTGTAGAAGTGAAGGGGGCCTCAGCATAAGGCTTCCAGCAGGACAATCGCCGCCAGTTAAGAGATGACCAATGCGCGGCGAACGCTAGTTCATTGCTAGTACCTCAGTAACATCCTTCGCGTCTTCTATTACACAAGTTTTACATGGGATTCTCCGTGCCACTGGTACCTTAAATCAAGGGATTCCAATACCACACGACGGGAATAGAACATGGCTATCGACCTTCAAGTTTTGGACCGTAAGGCAGCTGCAGACGACCAGGTTAACTGGGTAACCGCGATATTTATGGGGCTGTTTCATGTCGGCGCCATCGCGGCGCTGTTCTTTTTCTCCTGGAAGGCTTTGGCCGTCTCGATGTTCCTGTGGTGGGTTTCCGGCAGCCTAGGCATCGGCATGGGCTATCACCGGTTGCTGACTCACCGCGGTTACAAGACTCCCAAGTGGGTCGAATACTTTCTCACCATTTGCGCGACACTGGCTCTCGAAGGCGGGCCGATTTTCTGGGTCGCTACCCATCGAATTCACCATCAGCATTCCGATCAGGAAGGCGATCCGCATTCGCCCCGCGATGGCAAGTGGTGGGCACACATGGGTTGGATTCTGACCGGCAAGTCGATGCACCACGACACGACTACACTGGCGCGCTACGTACCTGACCTCGCCAAAGACAAATTTCACGTCTGGATTACGAAATATCACTACGTACCGATGATCGGACTCGGCCTGGTGCTGCTGGCGATCGGCGGTCTGCCGTTTCTGCTCTGGGGAGTGTTCTTCCGCACCGTCATCGGGTTGCACACCACCTGGCTGGTGAACTCGGCGACCCATAGCTGGGGCACGCGACGTTTCGTCACCAAGGACATGTCCACCAACAGCTGGTGGGTGGCGATTCTCACGTTCGGTGAAGGCTGGCACAATAACCACCATGCGCATCCAGTTTCGGCCCGTCACGGGCTAAGATGGTACGAGATCGATATGAACTGGTACGGGATCTGGGCGCTGAAAAAGCTGGGCCTGGCCCGCCAGGTTTACCGCGTAAAGCTTGACGAACTACGCCGCCGCGAAGAAGAAGACGGAGCGCCGGCTGCCGCAAGACCTGAATTGGTTTCCGCGTAGTTTTCTTTGTCATCCTGAGCATGGTGGCGGCTTCGCAACGCGAAGCCGCTACTGCAGTCGAAGGAACCCTACCCGCACCGTTCCGGTGATGAACAGGCGCAGCAGGCATCCTCCACGTAACGTCAATATTCCCAATTTATCCATGAGTTAGGGATCCTTCGACTCCTTCACCCCATTCGCAGACGAATGGGATGACTACGCTCAGGATGACTCGCTCTTGCATGGGCTCGTGTCGGGCGCTCGTTCGTAGCCGACCCCGCTCCAGGGACGACCCTTCCATTGAAGGACGCGGTAGAATCCTGCCATGCGCATCAGCAGCCGCCGCAGGGCCATCGCCTTTTTTGTCGTCCTGGGCGTTTGTCTGGTGTTGCTCGCGGTCGGACTCAACGTCGGCTGGATCATCCTCAACTGGCGCGAAGGCGTATTGCTCTTCCTGGGCATTGTCTTCTTTGCGGTGCTCATTGCCGGACTCATTGTGAACACCAGCTTTCTGGTGCGTGAAATTCGCCGGAACGAGCAGCACGACAGCTTCATCAACGCGGTCACTCACGAGTTGAAAACTCCCATTGCATCCATCCGCCTTTACCTGCAAACCCTGCAGCGCCGCGACGTGGATGAAGCCCAGCGCCACGAGTTTTACCGGTTGATGTTAGACGACACTGATCGCTTGTTGGGCACGGTCGAGCAGGTGTTAAAAGCGGGAGAAGCGGGGAACAAGAAGCAGGACCGGCGGGTGCCCGTGGATTTCGCCGGACTGGTGCGGGAGTGCGTGGAAGTAGCTCGGACCAGCCATCATCTTCAGCCCGAGTCCCTGCACTATGACCAATCAGCCAACGGTGCCGGCGCCAATGTACTGGGTGATTCCGAAGAGTTGCGGACAGCGGTTTCGAACGTGCTCGACAATGCCGTTAAATATTCCGGAAGCCAGGTGGCAATCTCCGCGAAACTGGATCTTCCCGATGAGAAGCACGTGACCCTGAGCGTTCGCGATCAAGGCGTAGGGATTCCCGCAGGGGAATTGAAACGAATCTTCAAACGGTTTTACCGCGTCTCCAACCGCTCGTTAAGCCACGTGAAGGGAACTGGCCTCGGCCTTTTCATCGTTCGGGCAATTATCCGCAAACACGGAGGCAGGGTGTTCGCCGAGAGCGAAGGCGAGGGCCGGGGTACAACGGTCGTCCTGGAATTGCCGCGGGTGAATTCGTAGCGCCCCATGACAGCCGCCGAAACTAGCGCCGTGAGGAGTGCATGAGTCGTGTCCTGATTGTCGAAGACGAGGCGCACCTGGCTAAGGGTCTGCAGTTCAACCTGGAGGCCGAGGGGCATTCCGTCGCTGTTGTTGGAGATGGCGAAAGCGCGCTGGACCTGCTCCTGGGCGACGATGCCAGCGGAAAGCGGAGCGATTTCGATGCCGTTGTGCTCGATGTAATGCTTCCCGGCAAGAACGGTTTTGCTGTGGCCGCCGAGCTGCGCGCTGCCAAGCAGTTTGTCCCGGTACTCATGCTCACAGCGCGCGGCCGTCCCGAGGATGTGCTCAAAGGATTTGCGTCGGGCGCGGATGACTATCTTCCCAAGCCCTTCGAACTCCCGATCCTGCTCGCTCGTTTACAAGGCCTGCTCCGCCGCCGTGACTGGATGCGACAGAGCACTGTGACCAGCTCCACAGACACAGCTGAGTACGATTCGTTTTCGTTCCATGGCCGAACGATTGATTTCGGCAAACTCGAACTGCGGGTAAACGGCAACACGATCCAGCTCACTCTTATGGAAGCGGAACTACTGCGCCATCTCATTCACAACCAGGGAAGAGTAGTTTCGCGCAAGTCGCTGCTGGAGGAAGTCTGGGGACTGCACGAAGACACCGATACGCGGGCGATCGATAATTTCGTGGTGCGCCTGCGGCGCTACATCGAAGATAATCCTTCTACTCCGCGCCATCTGCTGACCGTTCGCGGCGTTGGATATCGCTTTGTTGCGGAGCCAGAAAAAGCCTGAAGAATGATGCCGCGTATTGGCGCTAACGGCCAAGCTGAGCGAACAGGTTTTCCCGGTGGTCCAGCGCCATACGATCAACACGGCTCAGGGCAAGAAGGTAAAGCGCGCAGGCCAACGCCGCCGGCAGCAATAGAACTGGCAATATGATCCAGGAATTCTCATAGTGGCGCGACAGCTTCATCAGCAGCGCGGCGCCCACGAAAAGAATCCCGCGAATCGCAAAGCTTGCCATCACCGTAGTCAATGAGGCGCGCTGCCGTCCGAAAACACCGGCTTCGATCCGGCTGGGAGAATAGATGGAAAACAGGTTTCCAGCGGCGAAATCGATCGGAAGGGCAAACAGGATGCCAGCGAACGTGGCCAGCGTCATGCCGATCGAAGGTGGCCGGTAAAGCAGGCTGGTGCCCAACCATACCAGCAGAACCTCCCATGCAAAGATCGCGGCATGCGCCAGATTTTTACCCACCATAATTTCGCGGAAGCGTACCGGCGAAGCAAAAAAGAACTGCACTCCGCTGCCATCAGCTCCAAAATTGTTGTACGAAAGATTGGTCAGCAGCAGCAGCGAGTAGGCCGCTCCGAAGGGAAATGTAAGTGCTGGGGCGTGAGCGAATAAACCCTGGTTGTGTCCCGAGCCTCGAAACACAAGCAGCATGAACAATGGGACGACAAGGGTGAACAGCATCGGGCCGCTGCGGCTGAGATAATGCAACTCTTTTTCGAATACGGCCGCCACCGGCCCGGGAAGTCCCGGCACGTTCCATCCGGGATGGAGCGCTGGCTGTTCCGCCGCGGAAACTTTTTTAGAAGACTCGCTTAGATTCTCTCCATGATATTCGGCGCGCAGACGAAAATTCAGCAGCCACAAGAAGGCAAGTCCATACAGCCACAACAGTGCAAAAGAGAGCAATGTGGTCCATCCGTGCCCTTGCTCAGCGCCGGCAATCGCGGCCGCTGCCAGGCCTGGCGGGAGTGGTTTTTGTACGCCCGAGATTTCCTGTCCCAGAAGCCGCGACTCAGGTTTGGGTTTATGTCCGTAAAAAGAGATCAGTGGACCGATCAGTTGCAGGCTGAGCAGGCCTATGAAGAACAGGACTCCCAGGAGTTCGCGCGTCCGCCGCTGCGCCAGCCAGCGCTCGAGCCAGGCGAAAGCCACGCGTGCCAGAAGCAGATTCACCAATGCGAACGTCAAAAGTACGAATGCAACCCAGGGAAGCAGATGCGGCCGGGCGGCTCCGATGCCGATGGTGATTCCCAGCAGCCATAGTCCGGCCACAATCGTGGCCGGATCCAGCGATCCGTAAGCCAGGCGAATCAGAAAATACGAACGATAGCTGAGCGGGAAGCGAAGCAGGCTGGCCGACTCGAGGTTCTCGGTGAACGCGGTCGCCACTAAAGGGAAGAGTTGCCAGAACAGAAACACCGGCCACAGCAGAGTGCCGAGCCATTCTACTTTTCCCGCCGACATCAGATACCAGGCGGTTGTGCCCAAACCAATGGCACCGCCGATGCCGCCAGCGACAAACGCAATGCCGACAAAAACCCGTGACGCCAGCTCTAATCGACCACGAAAAGTGCGTAGAGAATTTAAAAAGATTCGCCAGCGAAGTCCCGCCACCACGGCCATTTGCTGGCGTGTTCCGGGTATCGGATTGGTGGCCGGATTCAAGTTGGCGCGATTCATCCCGTTTGTATTCGCGCCTGGTTGGTTCATCACAACCACGACAATTCCTGGTTGGCCGTCCGCGATCCGCCCACGATGCGAAGAAAAATCTGCTCGAGAGTCAACTTTTCACGGGCCGGACTGCCAGATGTGATTGCATCTTCCGGGACCGCTGCCTGTGCCTCCACTCCGGCGCGTAGTTCCTCGATCGAACCTTGCGCAACCAGGTGGCCGCGATGAATGATTCCGACATGACTGCACAACCGTTCCACGATCTCCAGCACATGCGAGGTGAGGAAGATAGTTGCCCCCCGCGCGATCATGCGTTGCAGCATGGCTTTGAGCGTGCCGGCGGCGATGGCATCCACGCCTTCGAATGGCTCATCCAGAAAGAGAACTTTTGGCCCATGAATCACAGCCGCCGCGAGCGCCAGCTTTTTCTGCATGCCGTGAGAATAATCGGTGACCATGGTCTTGGGCTGGTCGACAAGTTGCATGAAGTCCAGTAGCTCAGACGTGCGTTTGGCCGCAGTCTCACGATCCAGACCATACATGCGCCCGACAAAGTTTAAATATTCCGACCCGGTCAATCGTCCGAACAGCGCCATACCTTCGGGCACCACTCCGATCTGGCGCTTTACTTCGACCGTGTTGGTCATTAGATCGAGACCGAGAATCTGGATTCGTCCGCTGCTCGGTGCCAGCAATCCAGTCAGCATTTTGATGGTGGTGGATTTGCCCGCTCCATTCGGGCCCAGGAAGCCAAAGAACTGTCCCGGCGCGACTCGCAGGTTCACGTCTTCGACAGCGACAAGTTCGCCGAACCGGCGGGTCAGATGTTCGCTGGAAATGGTAGGAGAATCCATCGAGTTTCCGACTCTAGCATACGATGCTGTGAACCCCGGCACGGGTGAGGTGTAGAATAGCCGCCATTTTCCAATCCAACACTCGGCGACGAATGAGCGAGTCCATGAATAAAAGAACTTTTATCAAGCTCTCTTCAGCGATGCTTGCGATGCCATTTGTATCGCCCCTGTTGGCGTGGATGTCGCAAGACAAAGCTAAGGCGTCAACACAAACGACGGCTGCAGCTGTCGACAAATTGAAGAATTGGGCGGGCAATCTGGAATACAGCACCGAAGCCCTATACCCCGCCAACTCGGTCGAACAGGCTCGCGAGTACGTGAAAACCCACAGCCGGCTGAAAGTTCTCGGGACGCGCCACTGCTTCAACAACATCGCTGACAGCAAGGACGACTTTCTTTCGCTGCGATCGATGGACAAAGTGGTCGCGCTGGATTCCGCGCGGCGCACTGTCACCGTCGAGTCAGGCATGAGCTATGGCCAGTTGGCCCCGATTCTCGACGCCAAAGGTTTTGCGCTTCATAACCTCGCTTCGTTGCCCCACATCTCGATAGCCGGCGCATGCACGACCGGGACCCATGGTTCTGGGGTCAAGAACGGCAACCTCTCTACCGAAGTTTCAGCCTTGGAATTCATCACGGCAGCGGGCGACGTGGTCACGCTGTCCCGCGAGAAAGATGGAGAAAACTTTCGCGGAGCGGTCGTGGGCCTGGGCGCACTGGGCGTCATCACGAAAGTGACGCTCGATATTCAACCCACTTTCACGATGCGGCAGTACGTGTACGAAAACCTTCCGTTAAGCCAGATGAAAGACCACTTCGAGGAGATCGAAGCGAGCGCCTACAGTGTCAGCCTTTTTACCGACTGGCAAAATCAGCGGCTCAATGAGGTCTGGATCAAGAGCCGGATAGGCGAAGGCAAGGCCTTCGATGCGGCTCCTGAATTCTTCGGGGCGAAACTTGCCACCAGAAATCTTCACCCGATTGCCGAACTGTCGGCCGAGAACTGCACCGAGCAGATGGGTGTCCCCGGCCCCTGGTATGAACGGCTGCCGCATTTCCGTATGGGCTTCACACCCAGCGCCGGCAAGGAATTGCAGTCAGAGTATTTTGTGCCGCATCAGCATGCAGTCGAAGCGATCCTGGCAATCGAAAGGCTGCGCGATCAGGTTGGCCCGCACCTCTTGATCTCAGAAATTCGTGCCATCGCCGCCGACGATCTATGGATGAGCCCGTGTCACAAACAGGACTGCATTACGATCCACTTCACCTGGAAACAGGATTGGCCCGCAGTCAGCAAACTGTTGCCGGTAATTGAAAGGGAACTCGCTCCATTCAACGCCCGCCCACACTGGGGAAAGCTGTTCACCACATCCCCCTCGCAATTGAAATCCATTTACGAGAAGCTGCCCGACTTTATTAGCTTGTGCAAGCAGTACGACCCGCAGGGCAAATTCCGCAATGAATTCCTCAACAGGAATATTTTCGGTTAATCGGATCCAGATCAGATTTAGGCGAGGGCGCTTACTGATGCGATGCTGAGGCCCCGGCGGCAAGTTCGCGGAGAACGCTCAGGAAACCCGCTGCGGCCTGTTCGTCCGCCAGCGCTTCTAAAGGAACCGTAGCAGCCAGGTGGGGAGATTCGGAACGAAAACGTACGCTGATCAAGCTGTGTCCACGAGAAGTGATCAAGGTGTTGACCACCGGCGAAAGTTCCTGAGTCCAGTGGGTTCGAGTCGTGAGCACAACCGGTCCGGGACGCGAAATCGACCAATCTCGGGACGCTCCTGACACTTTGCCGTGTTTTTGCGACAGCCAGCGATGACGAAACACGTCCAAATCGAACCCTGGGGCACACCCCAAATCCGCCTCGAACGTGAGAGTTTCCTTTTGCTTGTGCCAGGCGCTGACAAACCACTTGAAGGGGATCGGGCGGGGACGAAGTCGAATCGTAACGCGAGCGTTGTCGAACCAATGCGAAGCGAAGCCAAAACGGGCCTGCAGCAAGGTGACGCTCAGCCAGTGGGAGTCCAAAATACGCCCTTTGCTGTAGCAGGCTGACTCCACCCAGCGCAGCGCCATCGCGCCTTTGCGCCGGTTATACCTGGTGAAATAAAAGAACCACGCCCCTAAGAGAACCGCTGCACCGATCGCGTCGAAGAGCACCAGGCGTCCCACAGAGACCTCTTAATGTGAATATTACGACTATGGACGCAAGTGCCGCAATAGGTTCGTCAAGGTTTTCGCACCTCGACCGCGTTTCCTCCAGGGTATGGCGCCAGACCCAACAGGCTGCCCGGCTACAATGAAGCCGTGGAATTCAATTTGAGGGATTTCCGGCCGCCGGACTTCGAGGCTGTATGGCGGATCGACCAGCAATGCTTCGCCCCGGGAATTTCCTATAGCCGCCTGGAATTGGCCGAATATTTGCGCCGTCCCGGCGCTTTTGCCATTGTGGCGGAATCGTCGTCAGGTTCGATTGCGTCCGAGGAGTCGCTGCCAGAAGTGCCAGCAACGATCATTGGATTTGTCGCCGCGGAACCTGGGCGCGCGAGTGGCCACATCATCACCATTGATGTGCTCCCTCATTTCAGAAACTCCGGGGTCGGTTCGCGGTTGCTGCGCGCTGCGGAAGACCGCTTGCGTTCAGGGCGTTGTCATTCGGTGATCCTTGAAACAGCGGTGGACAACCGGAATGCTCTGGCCTTCTACAAGACTCACGAGTACAACGTGGTGAAGAGTATCCCTCGATACTACTCCGACGGCGTGGACGCGCTTGTTCTGAAGAAAGATTTGCTTTCGCCGTCCGGGCCAGCTAAGTTGCCGCAATGAAGATTGCGATCCAGGGGGAGATTGGCGCGTTCAGTCACGAAGCCGCCCGGCGTTTGGTGCCGGGCTGCCAGATAGTCCCTTGCGCCCGTTCCTCCGAGGTTTTTGACCGGCTTGAGCGTAGCCTGGTCTCTGCCGCCGTGATCCCGATTGAAAATTCGCTGGCTGGTTCTGTGGCTGAGCACTTTGATCTTCTGCTGGCGCACAAAGTTTTCATTCAACGCGAGCTTCGGATGCGGATCGTCCACAACCTTATCGCTCCGCCGGGGGTAAAACGCAGCGACCTGCGCCGGGCCTACTCGCATCCGGTTGCATTGGACCAATGCCGTGATTTCTTTGCCAAAAATCGCAAGATTCAGCCCTTGCCCTTCTATGACACCGCAGGCAGTGTCAAATACGTCATTGAAAACGGACTGAAGGACGCGGCAGGAATTGCCGCGACACAGGCTGCGAAAGCGTACCAGGGCCGCATCTTGTCGGCGGGTATTGAAGACGATAAACGCAACTTCACCCGGTTCTTTCTGGTCCGCAGAACCCGGCGGATTCTGCCCGGCGCCAACAAGACTTCAATAGCGTTCAGCGTCAAAAATATCGCCGGGGCGCTTTTCAAGGCTCTGGCGGTATTCGCGCTGCGTGAGATCAGTTTGACCAAGATAGAGTCGCGTCCTCGCCGGGGACGTCCGTGGGAGTACATGTTTTACGCCGACTTTCTGCGTGGAGATGACGAACCTGCGCGAAATGCCCTCCATCACCTCGCCGAAGTAGCTGACGTGGTCAAAGTACTGGGCATTTACCCGGCAGCCTGAAGATGAGTCTGGTCCAGTCGCCAAAAATGTCGGTTTCGGGACAGCGAGGCTGGCCGATGGTCTACCAACGGCCTCAGCACCTTTGAGTAGTACAAACCGTCCGCACAGGGTTTAGAATCCAAATAATCTCAAGCAATCCCGTGAGTTGCATCTTTCTATGTCTTTCGATCATCAAAACTTGAGCACAAGTCACTCAAGGTGAAATATGGCAGAAAAAACGCGCGCTGAGCGCACTCCAAAGCCAAAAGAAGAAGAAACCGGGGTATTGCCCATCCTGCCAGTGCGGGATACGGTGCTGTTCCCCCATGCCGTCCTTCCCCTGACCGTAGGCCGGGAAAGCTCGGTTCAACTTATCAACTCCCTCGGTGAAGACAAGACCATTGTGGTGGTGGCGCAGCGCGAAGCTCGCGTGGATGCCCCACAGGCAAGTGATCTGTACACCGTTGGGACGTTGGCCGTTGTTCACAAAGTGGTCAAGATGCCCAACCAGAGCCTGTTCGTTTTTGCGGAAGGTCTGGAACGTGTGCGATTGGCCGAATTCGTTCAATTGACACCGTTCATGCGAGGGAAGGTAGATTCCGTACCGGAGTCGATTCCACCCAAGAGTTCCGAGGTGGAAGCGCTCCAGCGGAACGTTCTCACGTTGTTCCAGCAAATCGTGGCCGGTTCACCGACCCTGTCGGACGAGCTTTCCACTGTTGCCATGAATATCGACGAGCCGGGCCGGCTGGTCGATTTCATCGCTTCATCCCTGCCCTCGCTCTCGACGGCAGATAAGCAAGACACGCTTGAGACTACCGACGTCCGGGTGCGGCTGGAAAAGATCAATCATCATCTGGCAAAAGAACTCGAAGTCCAGCAGCTACGCAACAAGATCCAGTCGGAAGTGCAGGACCGAGTCCAACAGACCCAACGCGAGTACTATCTGCGCGAGCAAATGAAGGCCATCCAGAAAGAATTGGGTGAGCAGGATGAAGGTGCGCGCGATACCGAAGAGCTTCGGCAGAAAATAGACAATGCAGGCATGCCGGATGATGTGAAGAAAGAGGCCCTGAAGGAATTGGGCCGCCTGGCTCGCATGTCCCCCATGGCAGCGGATTATTCAGTTACGCGCAACTACGTGGAATGGCTGGCGGCGTTGCCCTGGAACAAAACCTCGGGCGGCGAAGTCGACATTCTGAAAGCAAAAGAAATCCTGGATACCGATCACTACGACCTCAAAAAGGTGAAGGACCGCATCCTGGACTATCTTTCGGTGCGCCGTCTGAAGCCCGGAATGAAGGGTCCAATTCTCTGTTTTGTTGGACCTCCCGGCGTTGGCAAGACCTCCCTGGGCAAGTCGATTGCTCGTGCACTTGGCCGGAAGTTCGTCCGGATCTCATTAGGCGGCGTCCACGATGAAGCTGAGATTCGCGGTCACCGTCGGACTTACATCGGCGCGTTACCTGGACAAATCATCCAGGGCATTCGCCGTGCAGAGACCAAAGACCCTGTGTTCATGCTCGACGAAATCGACAAAGTAGGACGCGATTTCCGCGGCGATCCAGCTTCGGCATTACTGGAAGCGTTGGATCCCGAGCAGAACTCCACGTTCCGGGACAATTATCTGGATGTGACGTTCGATCTCTCGAAGGTGTTGTTCATCACCACAGCAAACATGCTCGATCCAGTCGCGGAGCCATTGCGCGACCGCATGGAGATCATCGAACTTCAGGGCTACACCGAAGAAGAAAAGGTCCACATCGCTTTTCAGTATCTGATCCCGCGTCAAATTGAAGAAAACGGTGTGACCGCCGAACAGATTGAATTTCCCGCAGACGGCGTCGGCTTTTTGATCCGTCACTACACTCGCGAAGCCGGAGTGCGTAACTTGGAGCGCAACATTGGCACCATTTGCCGCAAACAGGCTCGTCGCATGGCCGAAGGCAAGACCGAGAAGCTGATCGTTACCCGTGAAGTCGTGCAAGAAATGCTTGGCGGCATTAAGGTCCGCAGCGAAGGCGAAATTGCGGAACGCACCAAACGAGCCGGAGTTGTTGTAGGCCTCGCATGGACGCCTTCTGGTGGCGACGTGTTGTTCGTCGAAGCCAATACGATGAAGGGTAAGGGCGGCTTCACCATGACCGGCCAGATCGGTCAGGTGATGCAGGAATCCATGCAGGCTGCCCTGACCTGGGTACGTTCAAACGCAGCACAGCTGGGCATTCAGGAGAATTTCTTCGCCGAGCACGATATTCATATTCACGTGCCCGCTGGAGCGATTCCGAAAGATGGCCCGTCCGCCGGTGTGACTATGGCGACCGCGTTGGTTTCACTGCTCACGGGTCGTCCGGTTCGTCCGCTGACAGCCATGACCGGTGAGATCACGCTGAGCGGCGATGTTTTGCCGATCGGTGGAGTAAAGGAAAAAGTCCTGGCGGCAAAGCGTGCCGGAGTTCGTGACGTGATTCTGCCGGCGGAAAACAAAATGAATGTGGAAGAAGATCTGACCCCTGAGCAACTCGAGAACGTCCAGGTTCATTATGTGAAGACAATTCCCGAAGTGCTTGAGTTGGCTCTGCCTTCCAGTCAGCGGGAAGAAAAACAGGACGAAGAAGAACGGGAAAAAGTGCTCACTGCACAAGTTTCATAAGTTCCCGTCTGAAGCGAACCTTAAAAATGCCAGTTTCCTGAAAGTGAACGGAAGCTGGCATTTTTGTTGCCATCCAAATGATTGATAATCCGCACCTGAGTACACACTCCCACGTATAAAACTTATCTTTACGCGAGGGGTTTAATGTAAGTGAGAGAGGTCCAATTCCGGACTGATAGTGAGGGACAATATGCCAAAGACAAAAATATATCGCACAGTGTTAGCCGGGTTCGTTCTAGCGGGCTTATTGCTGTTCCTGAATCACCCGTCACTGTCGGTCGCTCAGGATCAGGACCAGAATCAACCGCAAGACCAGGCGCAATCCGATCAGGATCAAATGCAGCAGGGTCCTCCGGACCAATATCAGCAGGACCAGAATCAACCTGATCAGTATCAGCCAAACCAAAATCAATCTGACCAGAATCAGGCGCAAAATGATCAGGACCCGCCCAGCGTCGTAGCCCGCATGAACTACTCGCAGGGTTCAGTCAGTTTTCAACCAGGCGGAGAGGGCGACTGGGTGACAGCCGTTCCCAACCGTCCTCTGACGACTGGCGACAATCTTTGGACCGATCAGGGTTCTCGCGCCGAACTGCATATTGGCTCGACGGCGGTTCGCCTTGCGGGTCAGACCAGCCTGACATTTCTCGATCTTGACGACACCACCACCCAACTTCGCCTGTCGGAAGGCAGCATCATTGTTCGGCTGCGTCATCTTGATGATGGCGATCTGGTGGAAGTGGACACCCCCAACCTGGCTTTTGATCTGCAACGCAACGGCGAGTATCGGATCGATGTCGACAACGCTGGGAATGTAACCAACGTCAGCGTCTGGAGCGGACGCGGTGAAGTTACCGGAGGTGGATATTCTTACACCGTCGTGGCTGGGCAATCGGCGCGGTTTTCCGGCGCTGACCAACTGAACTACGACATCGCGCAAATTCCGGCGTCGGATGAGTTCGATAGCTGGGCGTTTCAACGCGATCACAACGAGGATGGATCGGAATCGGCCAACTATGTCTCGCCTGAGATGACTGGCTACGAAGACCTCGACGATTACGGGCACTGGCAGTATGTCGGCGGCTACGGAACGGTTTGGGTTCCTTCGGGCGTTGCCTCGGACTGGGCTCCTTACCGGAACGGCCATTGGGCATTCATCGACCCCTGGGGCTGGACGTGGGTTGAAGACGAACCGTGGGGCTTCGCGCCATTCCATTATGGCCGTTGGGCCTACGCGGGGAACCGCTGGTGCTGGGTACCCGGACCAGTCGCTGTGAGGCCGGTGTATGCGCCAGCTCTGGTAGCTTTTGTCGGCGGCAATGGATTCGCCATCGGTGGAGGCCTCGGCGTGGCCTGGTTCCCGCTGGCTCCCGGTGAAGTGTATTTGCCGTACTACCGCGGCAGCCGGGGTTACGTGGAACGCTTGAACGTCACCAACACGCGCGTCGACGTCATCCGCGTAACTAATGTCTACAACGAGCGCACCGTCACAAACATTCGTTATGTAAACCAGCGCGTTAACAACGGCGTCACCGTGGTATCACGAGAAACGTTTGTGAACGCTCGGCCCGTCGCCAGAAACCTGGGACATTTTGATGCCCGGCAAATTGCGGACGCTCCCGTCGAACGAAGGTTCTCAGTGCAGCCGGTGCGAGCCAGCGTGATTGGGGCAGGGGCTCCGGCACGAGTGCGGCCGCCGCAGGCAATCATCAACCGGCAGGTGGTTGCGACTCAAAGGCCGACTCCGGTGAAACAGCCTTTCGACCAGCGACAGGCAGCGATCAACATGCGAACCGAGCGGCCCAATCAGCCACGGCCCTTGAATAACCAGGGTAATCCGAACCAGGGCAATCTAAATCAAGGCGGCCGCCCCACCGCGCGTCCACAGGAGCCTGCTCGACCTGCGGAAGCTGGACAAGGCTCGCTTTCGGGAATGCCGCGACCGGATGCCCGGCCGCAGCGTCCGATAGGGAACCCACGCGATGCAGATTCCGCGCGCTACGGGAACGTGCCACGCACAGGACAACCCATGGACAACCGCGGCTACAATAACAACGGTTCCGCTTCGCAAGGCTGGTCCCATCCGCAGGCAAGGCCCGCGCCTCCTGTGCAGCAAAGGAATCCAGCCCAGGCGCAAGAGGACGAGAACAAGTTTCGTAACTGGCAGCAACAACGCCCGCAGGCAGCGCCACAGAACCGGGCTCCCCAGGTACAACGCCCGGCTCCGCATCCTCAGGAAAATCGACCAAAGAACTGAACATCAATCTGGTGGATTGCCAGTCTCTCCAACCCGGAGACTGGCAATTCACTGTTCACGCGATAGACTACTGGCACCCGGGAAGTTGAACCGGGTGCCGTTTGTTTATGCAGATCCGTGTCCTATTCTTCGGGATTTTAAAAGACCTCGCCGGACGAGCCAGCGACTCCCTCAATTTGCCCGACGGTGCGACGCTGGATGACGTTCTCCATCACTATGAGCCGGCCATTCCACCCAAGTTGATGGCGTCTCTTGCCATCTCTGTGAACCAGGAATACTCCGCAACCGATGCCCGGCTGAACCAGGGCGATGAGGTCGCACTGTTGCCACCGGTGAGCGGAGGTTGCGCTGAAATTGAAAGAGAAGCACACGGTGTTCGCCCCGGATATGCGGCAATTGTGAAAGGGAAAATTGACACGACTTCACTGTTAAAGGGAATCAAACAGCCTGAAGATGGTGCCGTTGTGGTGTTCGAAGGAATCGTCCGCGACAACACTCGAGGCCGCCGCACTCTTTATCTTGACTACGAAGCCTACGAGGCGATGGCGCTCAAGCAAATGGAAGAGTTGGCCGCGCGTGCGATGGTGGAGTTCAAGATTCGCGATGTTGCGATCGTCCATCGCCTCGGGAGACTGGAAATCGGAGAGACCAGCGTTCTAATCCTGGTTGCATCGGCTCACCGGGCGGCCGCTTTCGACGCCTGTCGCTGGCTGATCGACACCCTCAAGAAGACCGTTCCCATCTGGAAGAAAGAACATTTTGAAGATGGCGCCGTCTGGGCCGACGGCGAACCTTTTCCGGACGACATTCAATGCCGCCAAGGCACCCATTCCACAGAGCGTGCATCTAAGTGAAAAGCCGTTTTCGCGCTGGGAGCAGAACACGGCAAAAGACTCTATCCTTTCTGATGAAACGAGCCGCAACTGCTGGCCTTGTGTTGTTTCTGTGCCTTGCTTCCTCTGCTCAGGACTCCGATACAACTTTCAAAGTCGATGTCAAGCTAGTGAACGTGTTCGTAACTGTGACGGACGAGCGCGGTGCTCCCATTGCGGGGCTCAAGAAAGACAACTTCGACCTGATGGAAGATGACAAGGCGCAAAAGATCGCGCTCTTCGACAAGGAATCGGCGTTGCCGCTCAGTATCGTGATGGCAATCGATACCAGCTTGAGTACCCGCAAAGATCTCCCGCTGGAGTTAGCCTCTGCTCGCCGTTTTGCGCATGCCATCCTGCGTCCCGTGGATGCATTGTCCCTGTATCAGTTCAGCGAGACCGTAAGTGAGTTGACCGAATTTACCCCGGACCTCAGGGTTATCGACCGCGCCATCGATCACATTCATCTTGGCTCCGCCACTGCCCTATATGACGCGCTGTTTCTCGGATCTGAAGCACTGGAACCCAGGCAAGGCCGCAAGGTGATGGTGGTCATCACCGATGGCGGCGATACGATGAGCAAAGTGAACTACCAGGAAGCGGTTCGCGCCGCGGAAACCGCCGAGGCCATCTTGTACAGCGTTATCGTTGTCCCGATCGAAGCCAGCGCCGGACGGGATACCGGCGGTGAACACGCTCTGATCCAGCTTTCCGCGGACACTGGCGGAAAGTATTTTTACGCTTCTTCCGTGGCGCAACTCGATGAAGCGTTCCGGCAGATCAGTGACGAGCTGCGCACGCAGTATTTACTGGCATACTATCCGTCGCAGCGGCTCTCCGATTCAGATTTTCGGCGCATTCAGGTAAAGGTTAAAGGCATACCGTCGGATACCGATTTCAAAGTGCGGCATCGCACGGGCTACTACACTTCGAAGTCTCACTAAATCTCGTGCTGGTAGCGGTCGCCGGCTGCTGTTGGTGTTGATGTGGTTGACGGGACAAATTCCGTTATGAAAGTCTTGTAAGATTGCTGATCGCAG
Organism: Terriglobia bacterium; assembly: GCA_963765715.1. GTDB lineage: Bacteria > Acidobacteriota > Terriglobia > Terriglobales > Acidobacteriaceae > JAIQFF01. Next base: position 52,853 of record CAVXXN010000003.1, on the reverse strand, counting down.
GTTCTCCGTTGCGCATGGTGGGTTGTATCCGTCGAGAAGCTGACCCCTTCTGCCTTCCTTCAATCAGGGCAGTGGAATGCTTTTATTCGTTCGCGCGTGGAACGTCCGAATCTTTGCAAGGAAGGTAAGCGAGACGAATGTCGAGTAATACTGGTTGTGCCCGTTCCACCTTTTGTCAGTCAATTCTGTGGATCGGAGCGATCACAGTTCTCCTCGTGTTTTCGTCGCAGGTTTTCGCCCAGGACTCCTCCACCGGTAACGTTTCTGGAACGGTGACCGGTCCCCGGGGCGCCTCCGTCAGCGGTGCTGACGTCACGCTCACCGCCAAAATCACTGGACAATCAGCCAAGACCACTACTAGTCCGGCGGGCACCTACGCAATTCGTGACCTGGTTCCTGGGGAATACGTCGTGCATGTAGACGCCAAGGGCTTCCAGCCTGTCGATATCCTGCTGAGAATCCAGGCCTCCAGTACGGCTACCGGTGATGTAAAGCTTCAACGTCTGGTCGTCGCCGGACCCGTGCTGGTAAACACCGAGACTCCTGAGGTGCGCGGCGCGGTCAATTCAAGCCAGATGGAACAGGTTCCTTCGGATCGTAATTTTCTGGATTTGGCCCGGGTTGAACCCGGAGTTCAGCTGCGCGACGGCCGGGAAATCGCGCCTTCGAAGCTTGCTACCTCCGCCGTCTCGGTGGTTGGCCGCGATGGCCGCACCACCCGGATGCAGGTGGACGGTATCGACGTTACTGACGAAACCGTCGGTGCGACAATTACCAACGTTCCCGTTGGAGCGGTTCAGGAAGTGCGGGTAAGCCAATCGCTATTGCCACTCTCTTCCGGGCTCGCCTCAGCTGGTCAGGTGAACGTAATAACGAAGCCAGGCGCGAACGATATTCATGGCCAGGTTTTCGGAAATTTTCGTGACAAAGCGGCAGGAGGGGCAGACTTCCCAGGCGGTCTGAACAATTCCTATTCGCGGGAAGTTTTCGGCGGAGACGTTGGCGGAGCCATCCGGAAAGATAAGCTCTTCTATTTTCTTTCCGGCGAATATTTCAAACAGGCTCTCGACTCTCCCGTTGTTTTCAATGCTCCGTTCAACGTGATCACGGGAACCTATAGCGCTCCGTTTCATGCGACTGAACTTGCTGGACGGCTTGATTACAGACTCTCTCCGCAGTCACAAATTTTCTACCGTTTCACTTATGACAACAGCAGTGTGGTCGATGCTTTCGGAGGCAATAACTTCCAGCCTCTCAAGAGTCACGACAATACGCCCGGCAATGCCGTCGGTTTCGATCTCACTCGAGGAACCACGCTGCACAGCTTTCGCTTCGCCTATGACCGATTCTCCAACAACATCGTGGATGCGTCACAGGGTGTTTTCAATCCGGCCCCTGGAATCAGCCTGAATTTTGCCGGAGGTTCCGGCTTCGCCAGTGGCCCAAATGCGCAAGCGCCGCAGAAAACGATTCAGGTGAACAAGGAGGCGCGTTACGACGTAACCAAGACTCGCGGAGCTCATACACTTCGCGCCGGTTTCGCAGTAAACAGAATCAGCAATCTTATTTCAGCCGATCTTTTCGGTTCAGCTCCTCAAGTCGGCTCGGACACCGACCCGAATTCGATTGCGCTGGCCAGCGTTGGACCTTTTGCCGGTGGCGTGAGCAACCCGCTGAACTATCCGGTGGACAGCATCACGCTCGGAAATGGGTTTAACTGCTTTAGTGAAAGGTCAGCCTCCGGATCATCCTGTGGCGGGTTCGATGACACCCGCATTCAGGCCTATGCCGGAGACAGCTGGAAGTTCCGCCCGAATCTCACCGCAACCGTTGGACTGCAGTACGTTCGCGATACCGGGCGAACCGATTCTGATTTAGCACCGATTCCGTGTTCCGCGGTCGCGGCTTCCTACGGGGCTCTCGCGCCCTGCTCCGGCAGTGACCCGCTGCTCAGTCATTTCGGCGGCGTTCCCGGCGTCGGCAATCGGGTGCGTCAGCCTGACATGAACTTCGCTCCGCAGTTTGGACTGGCGTGGGACCCCGGGAAGAGCGGACGAACAGTGGTCCGGGCGGGCATCGGCATTTACTACGACAACAACGTTTTTAGAAACGTTCTGCAGGACCGCGTGAGCCGCCTCGCGAACGGCGCATACAACGCGCAGGCAAATGATCCGTGCGCTAGTCATAGCGAAGTTATTCTGCCTGGCAACATTCCTCAAGCCGCGGCGGGTCTCTGCGGACAACCGGTCGGAACTGTGGCCACGCAAATCGCAGATTTGCAGAATGCCTTCCAGGCTGCCAACTCTGTGCTCACTGCAAGTTCTCCCAATCCCGGCTTTCTGGGACAGTCATTGAGCAGCCAGGGCTTGCTGGCACCGAATTACCAGACTCCGCGCTCGTTGCAGATGAATATCGGTTTTCAAAAGCAGTTCCGCCAGACGACTGTGCTCAGCGTGGATTATCTGCGCAATGTAGGGACGCACTACCTGCTTGGATATGACACCAACCATGTGGGCGACGCAAACCATCTCGACACCAATGCGGCGGTCCATGCGATCAATTCCACGCTTGCAGGAAATCCGCTGAGCTCCGCTTGTCTGCCGGCTACCAGCGCCGGTGCCAGTTCGCAAAGCGCGGTCAATTGCTATCTGGCGACGGTGCCGGGCGCCGGTATTTCTGACTTTGCTTCCCACGGCCTGGATTCGGGGGCGCAGTACCTCGGAGGCCTTCCCGCTTCAATATTTGGCCTGACGCCCAACACCGGTTCGCCCGCGACTGACAGTGGCGCAGCTTTTCCTGGGATCAATCCGCTGGTGGGACGCAATACCATGTTCTTCCCTGCGGGCCGCTCACTGTACAGCGGTGTTCAGGTCTCATTGCGCACCCAAATTGCCAGTCCGGTGCGGGGAGTTCGCGGCGGAAGCCTGCAGGTTTCGTTCACCCATTCCAGTTACCGCAGCAACATTCCGGAAGGGGTTGGTGAGCAGGATCTCTTGCCTCTCGCGGCGGACTTTAACCATCCCACGGCATTTTTCGGCTCGGCATCCGAGGACCGCAAAAACCAGATGTCCGCGGCCGCTGTTCTGGACCTTCCTTATGGATTGAGGTTGGGCGCGGTTGCGAATGTTGCTACACCTCTCCCTCAGACGCTCTTTGTGCCCACCGCCAACGGTGTCGGCGGCGAAATCTTTCGCAGCGACGTAACCGGTGATGGTGCCTTCGGCGGCCAGAGTCAAACGGGTTCCGGTGCATATGGCGACATTTTGCCTGGGACGAACATCGGGTCGTTTGGACGCAGCGTCAAAGCCGACAGTCTCAACACCACCATCGATAACTACAACTCAAACTTCGGGAACCAGTTGACGCCCGCGGGACAAGCTTTAGTCAATGCCGCCGTACTTTCCCGATCGCAACTGATTCAACTGGGCGCGGATTCACCGTCCGTTCAGCCAGCACCAGCCGATAATCCGAACCTGGCATGGTTGAAAACCTTCGACCTGACGCTGTCGCGTCCATTAAAAATGGGAGATCGGTTCGTACTGGAGCCCAGCCTGTCCGCGTTTAACATCCTGAATTTTGGCAACTTCGATAGTTCGGGCAACCGCTTGCTCGGAGTGCTGAACGGCTCTGTCGGAACTCTCAATGGCACAACCGCCTCGGAGCGCGTGACAAATCGCATCGGGCCTGGTTCCGGCGTGTTTTCGCTGGCCGCTCCGCGTCAGATCCAGTTTGGATTGAAACTTACCTTCTAAGACCTCCGAATTTTGGCGATGGCGTGTAAAATACTTCTATGGCTTTTCAAGGACAAGGAGCATCCGGTCCACCACGCAAGGGAAGGCCGGCACCTCCCGAGCAAACCTCGGAAGAATCGGCTTATCTGAAATCTCTCGGAGAAAAACAGAAGCCGGTGAGCATCAAGCTGGGGGACGGAGAAGTCGTCCGCGGCTGGATCGAATACTACGACAAGAATATGGTCCGCCTCACCCGCGAGGACCAGCCCAATCTGTTCATCTTCAAACACGAAATCATGTACATCTCTGAAGACAGCGCCAAGCGCAAATAGGTTTCTTTGCGGTCTTTGCGGTTACAGTTTTTGGGTCGACGTCAAAACCCTTTAACCGCAAAGGACGCAAAGAAAGTCGCGAAGGGCGCAAAGAGGACTGCGAAGGAACGCAAAGAAGACACGTTTGCCCATGAGTCCAACCACTCGCACTGACTTTGTCCCCGCCATCTCCGAGATCGCTCGCGAGGCGGGGGCCTTGCTCATGGAATATTTTCACCAGCATGTGAAGGTCGAGTACAAGGGCGATGCGGACCTGGTCACGATAGCCGATCGTAAATCCGAAATCCTGATTCGCGAGCGCATCAACGCAAGCTGGCCGGCGCACGACATTCTTGGGGAAGAACAAGGCCTGACGGACACCGGCAGTGACTACCGCTGGTACGTGGATCCCCTCGATGGAACCACCAATTTCGCCCACGGATTCCCGGTGTTTTGCGTCTCGATGGGGCTTGAGCACAAGAATCAAATGATCGCCGGAGTGGTTTTTGACCCCACCCGGAACGAGCTCTTCGCGGCCGAGCGGGGAAGCGGCGCCTATCTGAATCAACAGCGACTCCAGGTTTCAAAGATCGCGAAGCTGCCTGAATCCCTTGTGGCTACCGGCTTTCCCAGCCATAAGCGGCACAAGAATCCAAACATTCACTTTTACCATCAGATTACATTGCGTACTCACGGGGTGAGACGCGCCGGCTCGGCTGCGTTGGATCTGTGTTGTGTAGCCAGCGGACGCTTCGATGGTTTTTGGGAATTCAACCTCAATCCGTGGGACACTGCTGCGGGCGTCCTGATCGTCGAAGAGGCCGGAGGTAAGGTGACCGATTTTCACGGCGGACCATTTCAACTGAACAGCCGTGAAACCCTGGCTTCCAACACTCTGCTTCACGACGCGCTGATCGGTGAGTTTACGCAGATTTTCGAAGGCCGCGGACTGGAACCGCTGCCGAAGATCAACGAGTACCGGAAAACATGAAGGGCAAACGTAACGCGGTTTTCGCCGCCACAATACTTTCCGTGTCTGCTGCGATCGCGCTTGGCGCGGGTAAGCCAGATCCGGCCGGCGTCGACGCCGCCTATCAGCAGTCATTCGACAAATGGAAATCCGAATTGACTGAGGACCTCAAGCAGGAATGGCTGCCGCTCGCTGGCTTGTTCTGGCTCAAACCGGGCGAGAGCAGTTTCGGAACAGATCCAAAAAACGCAATCGTTTTTCCCAAAGGCCCAGCTCAAGCCGGATCGTTCACTCTGGAAGGTAAGAACGTGACGGCCAAGTTTGCATCGTCCGCCAAAGCAACCGTAGCAGACAAGCCGGTAACGACTTTAGAACTTCAGCCTGATAGTTCTGGAAATCCGACGGTGGTTGCTATCGGAACTTTGCGGTTTCACGTGATTGTGCGCGGCGAGCGTGTCGGGATCCGCGTGAAGGACGAGGAGAGCGATGCGGTGCGCCAGTATCGCGGACCGGTGTTCTTCCCCCTTGACCTGTCCTATCGCGTGACCGCCACTTGGATCCCTTCTGATGGCAAGCAAACAGTGGATGTTCCCAACGTGCTCGGTGATGTGACGCCGACACCCATTGCCGGCACGGCCGTATTCAAGATCAATGGTCAGGAACTAAGGCTCACCGATCTCGGCGGCGACGCGACCAAAGAACTGTTCTTTGTCTTCAATGATCCGACCAGCAAAGCCAACACCTACCCCGGTGGCCGATTCCTGCAGGCCGGTCCAGTTTCAAATGGAACTGTAGTCATCGACTTCAACCGTGCCTACAACCCTCCGTGCTCGGTCACGCCCTACGCAACCTGCCCGTTGGCGCCAAAAGAGAACCGCCTCGCCGTGGCTATCCCAGCGGGTGAACAATACGACCACAAAAGTGGCCACCACTAAGCTTTTGGCCAACGACCACCGGCCAACGACCAATGACGAGCGATCACCGACTACTGGCCACCGATCACTGACCCCTGACCACTGCCTTTTTGCCGTTTCCAGCAGTAAAATGAGCTTAGGGAGTCATCAGTGATCACCTCGTTGCTGGAACGCAAGATCGAAAAACGACCTGACAAGGTCCGCCTCAAAGGCCGCATCCTATTTCTCACCGAAGATCCTGAACTCATCAAGCGCCAGCTGGCAGGCGAAGACCTTTCCTGGGACGCAAAAAATCCGGCGAACAATCCCAAGCTGCGCGACGACATCTCTACCGACGAGATAACTCCCGCGCACTACTGCTTCTATTTTGACGAAACTCTGGGCGAAATTCCTTATCTGGGTCTTAAGTGCGGCGACGTATTGCCGGTCGGGCGAAGTGAAGTAAAAAAAGGTGGATTCGTCTGCGCAGTAAGCGGTAAGCGGCGAGGTAAGGGTTCCAGCCGCGAGCAGTCGCCTTATGCGGAGATGTGTGCTGGAATTCACCTGGTCATCGCCGAGAATATCGAGCGTATCTATAAACAGAATTGCCAGAACCTCGGGTTGTTGACCTCGACCAATTTTTCTTTGATTGAAAAGGTTCGGGCTGGCGAAGAAATTCCTCTCACGGAATTCACTGCGGGCGAAGACGATATCACTCGCCAGGTCATCGAATACGGTGGCCTTTTCCCCTTCAACGTTGCGCGATTACAAAAGAAGGTTTTTCTGCCACCGATCAGGACGCCAAAGCGCCCGATGACCCTGGCAGAGAAAATTTTCGCCCGGCACATGCTCGATTCCAATGGAGAGACGGGCGTCCCCGCCCGTCCAGCCGAGCAAAGCTCGGCAGTGGCAGGACAAGCCGTTCAACCAGGCGACACCGGCTTTGCCCGCGCCGATCTCCGCTTCAGCCACGAATACGTGACCCCGATGGCGGCAATTTTCTTCGAGCGTTATGTAGGGAAAGATGCCGAGGTCAACGATCCCTCTAGCATCTTGTTTTTTCGCGATCACCTGACCTTCCTCGATGAGGTGATCTCAGAAGAAAAAAAGAAGCTCGGTCTCTTGGATTTGGCGACTCATCTGAAACTCAAACAACAGGATTTTGCCGCAAAGCAGGGAATCAAGCTCCACGGTGAGTTGAAAGATCGCAAGGGGTCGGAAGGAATCTGCCACTCCATCGTTCTCGAGAGCTACGCGCTCCCTGGGCAATTGAACATCGGCTCCGATTCCCACACTCCCCACGTGGGCGCAATCGGCTGTGTGGCGTTCGGCATCGGCACCACTGACGTCTTCAACTCGTGGATCACCAAAGATGTCAGGGTGAAAGTGCCTGAGTCGGTGAAAGTCATCATTCACGGAAAGAGGCACCCCAACGTCACGGCAAAAGATTTTATTCTGAAGATTCTTAGCCTCGACTACGTTCGCAGTGGCAAAGCCCTGGCCAAAGTCATCGAGTACGCAGGCGAGGCTATCGAGGAACTCAGCGTGGACGAGCGTGCCACCATGACCAACATGGCCGCCGAAATCGGGGGGTTTACAGGGATTGTCGCGCCAGATCGGAAGGCAGTTGAGTTCCTCGTCGAACGCCGCGGCATGGATCGCAAGCAGGCAGAGTCAATGATCAAGGGTCTCTATAGTGATCCGGATGCAAAGTATGCGCATACGATTGAGCTCGACGCCGCCGAAATCACCCCGATGGTCGCGACGCCGGGAGATCCGGGGAACGGCAAATATGTCCGCGACCTGAATACTCCGGTTCCGGTTGAACTGGCCTACGGCGGCACTTGTACCGCAGGCAAAAACGAAGATATGGATATGTACGCCGCGGTTCTCTCGGATGCGTTGAAACGCGGCAAGCGGGTGGCTGATTCAGTCCTGTTTTATATCCAGTTCGGATCGCAGGAAACGCGCGAGTACTGCATCCGTAAAGGATATCTCGACGTTTTCCGGGAGGCGGGAGCCCGCGTGATTGAACCCAGCTGCGGTGCCTGCATCAATGCTGGACCTGGCGTGACCACAAGGCCGGAACAAGTGGTTATCAGCGCACAAAATCGCAATTTCCCCGGCCGCAGCGGCCCTGGACAGATGTACCTGGCCAGCCCGCTGACAGTGGCGGCCAGCGCCGTAGCGGGATACATTGTGGAGTACGAGCCAAGTCTGGAAAGAGAGCTGGCGACGACTTGAGCTGCTGCAACAAGCGTGAGGCTTGGGATGCCGTCAGCCTAAACTTGCACCCTTACGCCGCATTCTTGCTAGAATAACCAGTTCCTACGGTAGCCGTACAGACCAGTCGTCGGATCAGGGAGACAATGAACTTATGACCTATGTGATTGCAGAACCGTGCATCGGAACAAAAGACACTGCCTGCGTGGACGCCTGCCCGGTGGATTGCATTCATCCTAAGAAAGATGCACCCGCTCACGCTGAAGAAGAAATGCTCTACATCGATCCGGTGGAGTGCATCGATTGCGGCGCGTGCGTGCCGGTATGTCCGGTGTCGGCCATCTTTGCGCTCGACGATCTTCCGGAAAAGTGGGCATCGTTTACCGAACGCAATGCCAAATATTTCGGACGCTAACCCTCGGACGTTGGGCTGTTAGACGCCCATTCACCGATTGGAATTCGAGGGATTCAACATTCGGCTGAGTTCTTTTCCGATTTTCTCGAGGATAACCTTGCGGCGGAAATCTGGACCCCTGAAGGTCTGACGTCCGCCGCTGCCTTTCCATCTCCCAACTCCTCCATTACAATCGAAAGTTAACTGAACCTGCTGGGCTTCCATGGCATTGAAGGAGTCGGAAGCAATCGTCCTGCGCACGTATCCTCTGCGCGAAGCCGATTTGCTGGTCACCCTGTTCACGCGGGTCGAAGGGAAAGTTCGCGGCGTAGCCCGCTCGGCGAAAAAGTCGAAGCGGCGGTTTGGCGGAGCGCTCGAGCCGCTGACGTATGTTCGCGCTTATTACGAAGATCGCGAGCGGCAGGAGTTGGCGCGGTTGGATTCCTGCGAGGTGCTGGAATCACCGCTGGCGACGGAAGTGACTTATCCGCGAGCTGTCGCGCTGGCACACGTGGGGGAATTGCTCGACGAGTTGTTGCCGGACCGCGAAGCGAACGATGCTGTTTTCCGGCTTGCGCTTTCGGTGCTGGCTGGGCTGCGTGGCAGCGATGTCTGGATGCCTGTCACATACTTTGAGCTGTGGATGACCCGGTTGATGGGCTATCTCCCGGATCTGTCAGAGTGCATGGTTTGCGGGCGCACGCTGAACGGCAGCCGGGCATTCTTTCACGCGTTGACTGACGGCTTGATGTGTGTCGATGACAAGCGCCTGGCGTCGTCAGAAATATCGCCGGACTCGCGGACGATTGCGGCGCAGATGTTTCGCGCACCCTTGGAGAGTTTTGCGGGAACATCGTGGCCCAAGCATCAGGGAAGTGATCTGAGAAAATTTCTAATCCAGACACTGCAGCGGCCGATTGAAAAAAAGCTGATCACTGCGGGGATGCTGGAAAAGATCACTACCTGAGTCTTGAGCTTTTAGGAAGAGCACTCTTGATTTCTCGGCCACACCGCTTATGGCAGCGCGATAGAAAGTCTTGAGCTCATGAGCAGCCAGAAGCTAGGAGCCAGAAGCTGCTAGCTAGCGCCCAGGAGCTACTAACTAACACCAGAAGCTGAATGCCACCCAAACCCAATCCGCTGACTTTTCAGGAACTCATCCTCCGTCTGCAGACATTCTGGGCTGAACGCGGATGCGTCCTGCAGCAGCCCTACGATGTTGAAGTCGGTGCGGGCACGATGGCGCCGGAAACATTCTTGCGCGTTTTGGGACCGAAACCCTACAAAGTCGCCTATGTGCAGCCTTCGCGGCGACCAGCCGACGGACGTTACGGGGAGAATCCCAACCGGCTGTTCAAGCATATGCAGCTGCAGGTCATCCTGAAGCCTCCGCCGGAAAATGTGCAGGAACTCTATCTCGAGTCCCTGGGCGCGATGGGTATTGACCTGCGCCAGCATGACATCAAATTCGAAGAGGACAATTGGGAATCGCCGACGCTGGGCGCGTGGGGGATCGGCTGGCAAGTCATGCTGGACGGTCTTGAAATCACCCAGTTCACCTACTTCCAGCAATGTGGTGGCGTGGATCTCAATCCGATTTCGGCAGAGTTGACTTACGGCCTCGAGCGCATCGCTGCTTTTTTGCAGGACGTAAACTCCATCTACGACATCGTCTGGGCTCGTGAGCCGCAAACGGAGCGCGCGACGACGTATGGTGACGTGCGCCTCGCAGATGAGTTGCAATTCTCGGTCTACAATTTTGAATTCGCCGATGTTGAGAAGGCGTGGAAACATTTCGAGCTTTGTGAAGGTGAGTGCAAGGCGCTGCTGGAAAAGTACTCAACTCTTCAAAAAAATATTAAAGCCGACGGTAACGAGAAAGGCCAGACTGACGCGCTTGCCAAAGACAACCAGCGCTTTCCTCTGCTTGGTGCGTACGATCTTTGCCTGAAGTGCTCACACCTTTTCAATATCCTGGACGCCCGCGGTGCGATCTCGGTAACCGAACGTGTGGGCGTTATCGCAAGAGTACGAGCGCTAGCTGTGGGGATTGCGAAAGCATGGGTAGATCAGCAAGCTGTCGAGCCGGCGGCGAAAGACAAAGACGAGGAAGAACCCGCGGTTGCGAAAAAGCCGAAGAAAAGAGCGGAAGTGGTTGTACCCACGAACGCATAAAGTTGTCGTTTTGACTCCGCTCAGGATGACAGAAGTAAGTAGTTCGCTTAAATAAATGCCTGACTTTCTACTGGAAATCGGTTGCGAAGAGATTCCGGCGCGCATGATCGATGCCGCCTCGCTGGAACTGCGTCAACGTGTTCACAAACTCCTCGAATCTGAACGTCTGGTTTCTCCGGGTGAAATAACCTCCCTGGATACTCCTCGCCGCCTGGCCGTTCTCTTGCCGAATGTCTCCGCCACCCAGCCAGACATTACCGAGCAAGTGCCTGGTCCGTCAGTAAGCGTTGCCTTCAGGGACGGACAGCCCACTCCGGCTGCACACGCATTCGCTAGGAAAGCCGGCGTGGAGATAGCGCAGTTGGAGCGGATCACCACTCCCAAGGGCGAATACCTTTCGGCGAAGATCACGAAGAAGGGGCGCGCCGCGGCGGAGATTCTGACTGAGTTCCTGCCCAAGGAAATCGCTTCGATCTACTGGCCCAAAAATATGTACTGGCGCAAGCCGAGTGAGCGTTTTGTCCGTCCGATACGCTGGCTTGTCGCCATGCTCGACGCGGAAGTCATTCCGCTCGAGTTCGATGGAGTGCGCGCCGGCAATCAGTCGCGTGGACATCGCCTCTTGGCCGACGGCCCGGTGCTTATCCCGAGTGCGGGAGCCGGATACGTGAGCGCTCTGGAACGGGCGAAGGTCCTCGGTCGCGGAGAACGAGAAAAGTACATTCGAAAAAGTATGGATGCCGCGACGCGCACCATTCCTGGAGCGCGCTGGCGTGATGACAAGGTTTTGCTCGACACCGTGATTAACCTCACGGAATGGCCCTCAGCGATCCTCGGCAGCTTTGACCCGGAGTTTCTGGAGTTGCCCGAGGAAGTTCTGGTCACGGTGATGCGCGATCACCAGAAGTATTTTGCAATCGAGGATGCCAAGAGCAAGCTCCTTCCACATTTTCTCGCGGTGCTGAACACGGACGGCGATCCTGGCGGCATCATTCGGCACGGCCACGAACGCGTGCTGCGGGCCCGTTTTAACGACGCTCGCTTCTTCTGGCAGACCGACCAGAAGCATCCGCTGCGGGAGCGGGTGCAGTGGCTTAAAAACGTCACCTTCCAAAAAGACCTCGGTAGTTATTATGAAAAGGCTCTTCGCGTCCAGCGCGTCGCCAGTTGGATGTGCGAAACCATTCGCCACAACGGAATGGCGGTTCGCCCAGGCGTGGTGCACAAGGCGGTGTGTCTGGCGAAAGCTGACTTGACCACCGAACTGGTCAAGGAATTTACCGAACTGCAGGGCATCGTCGGCGGTCTCTATGCCAGGGTGCAGCAGTTGGATCCGGACTTGCCCGAAGCTACCAGGTTTGCCATTGCGGACGCAATTTATGATCACTATAAGCCGGAGTCCATGGAAGACTCCGTGCCGCGGACAACCGAGGGCGCTGTGCTCTCGATTGCCGATAAGGCGGACAGCATTGCCGGAATGTTTGCACTTGGACTCCAACCTACGGGATCGAAGGATCCGTTCGCGCTGCGTCGTCAGGCCAACGGAATCGTGAAGACGATCGCGGAACGTAAGCTTCCGATAAAGCTGGAGCAATTATTCAAGGATGCACGAGAAACCTACCGCGGATCGGCGGCCGAGAAAACATTCTCGACCGAAGCCGAGTACAACCAGGCAATAAAACTTTTCCTGCGAGAGCGCCTCGAGTTCTATCTGCGGGACGTTCTGGGCTTTAAGTATGATGTTGTAAAGGCCGTGCTGGTGGCCGGTTCGAACGATGTGGTGGACGCGGCGGCACGAGCGGAAGCAGTCACCAGGGTGCGCCCGTCTGCGGACTTCGAATCCATCTCGATCGCATTCAAGCGCATGAAAAACATTCTGCGCCAGGCGGCCGAAGCAGGCGTTCAGATGGTCGGCAGGTTGGATGTCGACGTCTTACGGGAGCCGGCGGAAAAAGAGTTGGCCGCGCAAGTTCCGCAAACAGTACAAGCCGTCACCCAATTGAGCGGGCAGCGGAATTACGAGCAGGCGTTGGTCGAGGTGTCCCGGCTCCGCCCGGCTATTGATAATTTCTTCGACAAAGTCATGGTCATGGTCGAAGATGAGCGCCTGCGTGCTAACCGGTTGGCGCTTCTGCAAACCTTGCTGAAAGAATTCTCGACCATTGCAGATTTCTCAGAAATCGTAACTGAAGGCAAAGAACCAAAAGAATCTTCGAAACAATAAAGGATCAACACCCATCATGGCGACGCAAACTTTACCGCAAGCAGAAGTCCAGGAAACCAAAAAGACCGGTACCCAATACGCTTATTCATTCGGCGGAGGCAAAGCCGATGGGAACGGCAAAATGAAAGACGATTTGGGCGGCAAGGGCGCTGGCCTTGCCGAAATGACGAATGCCGGCCTTCCGGTGCCTCCCGGCTTCACCATCCAGACCGAGGCATGCCGCGAATACATGCGTACCAACGGAGTCTCCGCCGAGATCGAACGGCAGATGGACGCCGCGTTGAAGCGTCTCGAGGAGTTGCAGGGTCAGAAACTCGGCAAGGGAGAAAATCCGTTACTTGTAAGCGTGCGCTCGGGCGCTAAGTTTTCAATGCCAGGCATGATGGACACCATTCTCAATCTCGGTCTCAACGATCAAAGCGTTGAAGCTCTCGCGAAACGGAGCAACAATCCGCGCTTCGCGGCTGATTCGTATCGCCGCTTGATTCAGATGTTCGGCAGCGTCGTACTTGAAATTCCCAAGCCGGCGTTCGATGAGGTTTTCGATGCCAAGAAAAAGCAGAAGAAAGCCAAACTTGATACTGATCTCGACGTCAAAGCTCTGAAGGAAGTAATCGAGGAATATAAGAAGGTCGTTAAAAAGCACACCAAGCAGCGATTTCCCCCAGGATCCGCACGAACAGCTCGTAATGGCGCGCAACGCCGTCTTCCGTTCATGGCAGAACGATCGCGCAAAGCACTACCGCCGCATCAATAACATTGACGACATGCTGGGCACAGCGGTCAACGTACAGGCGATGGTCTATGGCAATCTCGGCGACACCAGCGGCACCGGCGTCGGCTTCACACGCAATCCTGCCACTGGAGCGAAGGAGTTTTACGGTGAGTTCCTGATGAATGCGCAAGGCGAAGACGTGGTCGCGGGCATTCGCACTCCCGTTCCGATTCTCGAACTGCAAAAAGTCATGCCTGCTGTCTATGACCAGTTGCGCGAGATCACGAGCCGGCTGGAAAAACACTACAAAGATATGCAGGATTTCGAATTTACCATTCAGGACGGCAAGCTTTACATGCTGCAAACCCGCAATGGCAAGCGAACCGGGCCGGCGGCTGTCCGAGTCGCTATCCAGATGGTGGATGAAGGTCTGATCACTAAAGAAGAAGCAATTTTCCGTGTGGACCCTAACCAGGTTTACGAATTCCTCCTGCCGCGATTGGATGAGAAAAGCGCGAAAATCGAAGTCCTGGCGACCGGCCTTCCCGCCTCTCCCGGCGCCGCTGTTGGACAAATTGTCTTCACCGCCGACGAAGCCGTCGAAAAAGCTGGACACGGAAGCATCAAGAATCCCGTCATTTTGGTGCGTGCGGAAACCACGCCCGAAGATATTCACGGCATGGAAGTGGCCGCTGGAATTCTTACCTCCCGCGGTGGCATGACCAGCCACGCCGCTGTGGTAACACGCGGCATGGGCAAGTGTTGCGTGGCGGGCGCAGGTGATATCGAAGTGGACGAAAAAGCCCGCGAGATGCGCGTGAAGGGCCAGGTATTCAAAGCGGGCGACTGGATCTCGCTCGACGGCACCACCGGACGGGTGATCAAAGGCAAGCTCGGCACCATGGCGGCGAAGCCGGACGATCCTGAACTCATGAAGCTGATGGGCTGGGCCGAACCTTTCCGCAAACTTGGGGTGCGCGCGAATGCGGACATCCCGCGCGATGCCATTCAGGCCCGCGCTTTTGGGGCGGAAGGAATTGGACTTTGCCGCACCGAGCACATGTTCTTCGGCGAGAAGAAGCTCCCGCACATGCGCGCCATGATTCTCGCCAACACCGAGAAGGACCGTCGCGCCGCGCTCAAGAAACTGCTTCCTTTGCAGCGTGCCGATTTTGTCGGCGTTTTCCGCGCGATGGACGGCTTTCCGGTCACGATTCGAACTCTCGACCCACCGCTACACGAGTTTCTGCCGCGCCGCGAAGACCTTATGGTAGAGATTGCGGTGCTCGAAGCCACCAAGCCGCGTTCTTCAAAATTGAAGGAACTCAAACCGCTGTTGCGCCGGGTGGAGGAGTTGCACGAATTCAATCCCATGCTCGGACATCGCGGCTGCCGTTTGGGAATCACCTATCCGGAGATCACCGAGATGCAGGCTCGCGCCATCTTCGAAGCCGCCGTAGTGGTGGCGAAGGACGGCGTTAAAGTTTTTCCCGAGGTGATGATTCCGCTCACGGCAACATTGAAGGAAATGGCGAACCAGGCGGCAATCGTCCACCGCGTAGCTAAGGAAGTTTTCACAGAAAAGGGAACTAAGGTTGACTACCTGGTAGGGACCATGATCGAACTGCCGCGTGCCGCCCTCGTGGCCGATGAGATCGCGAAGGAAGCGCAGTTCTTCTCCTTCGGCACGAACGATCTCACCCAGACCACATTTGGCTTCTCGCGTGACGACATTAACAAGGTGCTGCCAACTTATCTGGAAGAAGGCATCCTCAAACAGGATCCCTTTGCCGTACTCGATCAGGAGGGTGTCGGCCAGTTGGTAAAGATGGCAACTGAGCGCGGACGAAAAACACGCCCAGGTTTGAAGGTCGGCATTTGCGGCGAGCACGGCGGAGAGCCGTCGTCTGTCGAGTTCTGCCACAGAGTGGGACTTGAACTACGTATCATGCTCGCCATTCCGTGTTTTGACAGCTCGTCTCGCGGCGGCGCAAGCGGCAGCGACCGACCAATTGAAGGTCGAGGGCGGAAGGACGAAGTAGAGAAGAAGTAGAGAAAGTAGATAAAACGTCGGGCGCGGAACCAACGTGTCTGCGCCCTTCGCAGGTTTGTCCGTCGTTCTGACCTACTGTAGTTTTTGCAGCCGGGCGATCAACTTCTGCGCGAAATTCTGATCCGATTCAGACCAGAGTAAGCGGGCATTCGCTCCCGCATTTTTTTCCACTTTGCTGGTGAAATCCACAAGCTTTTGCACATTGGCACGCACCCGGGCGGCGGCTTCTATAGTCAGCGGCACATCTTCCTGAAGAAATGGCGAGTCCAGGCCCAGATCCACCTGGATGTGACCTTCCTGCTCATACACGCCTTCATCAAACTCCGTGCCATGCACCAAAAACTTCACCTGCGAAGGTTGTAAATTCCACTCCCCATTCTCGGCGACCACCCATAGATCCCAAAACGCTTCGAACAGGTAAGCGTAGTCTTCGTGCAACATGTCGGACGCAACAAGCACGGCTTGTTCGGGCGGAACTCCCGGCCGGAAGCGTTGTTCGAGAATGGTAGGTTCATTCCAGGAAACTGGATGCACCGCAAGGTATGTAATTCCCGGCCGTTCCGCGGAGAATGAGAATTGCCGCATTACTGCCAAAGCATGAGGCAACATGTCATCCGCCTCGAAGCTGGAAAACCAGATACTGAGATAAAGAGGATCAGGCATTTGGGCAGAAGTCCAGGCGGTCATCCCGCAAACTCCAATTGTAATTTGCCAGCGGTTCGAGACGCGGGGAATCTGGCGATCCGACAAAAACGCCGAACAGATCAAGCACGTAACAGCTATTTTGAGTACAAGGGTGCGACCTTCGCTATTTTGACACTCAGTCCAACCCGCTGTTACCATCAAACCTTCAACAGCGGCTCCCACCTTTGCTTCGTGGTCCCCGTCGTCTAGCCTGGCCTAGGACATCGCCCTTTCACGGCGGTAACACGGGTTCAAATCCCGTCGGGGACGCCAACAATCCCAAGAAGTTACATGCATCGGGCGTCGTCGGTCCATGTAACGGTATGTAACGGGGCCTGTGCCTGATATTCTGATAACCGGCGCGGGCGGCGAATTGGTGTCACTGCCGATCGTTCCGACGGCAACCGTGGGTCGGTTAAATTGCGGCAAAAGCGACGCTTCGAAGAGGATGAAATGAGCACTTCTAAAAATTCACCTTGGAAAACACGACTGGTGGAGCACGGGTTCCCGGATCGTTCGTTCGATATCGAGTTTTGGCAGGAACAAGGGGATGAAGCCATCTTTGCGGCCGCGTGGGAGATGGTGGAATTAGCTGAGGAAACCATCCATGGCAGAAAACCCGCATTACAAAGAACTGCTACAACTCTTAAACGAATTTGAAGTTGACTATTTGATCGTCGGCGGCTTCGCTATCATGAAATATGGCGAGCCGCGTTACACGAAGGATCTTGACGTATGGGTGCACAATTCGCCGCACAATTCTGCGTGGCTGGTCGGAGCGCTCAAGAAATTCGGCGCTCCCCTGGAACACGATTGTAGGAACTTGCAAGAAGTCAGACGGTGGTTTCACTTGAGCGTCTTCGATAACTGTGAAATCAGACGATTACATGTATCGACCCCTGGGCAGGGCTCCCGCTCCCACAATGAATGTAATGGCGATGTTACGCCAGCCGAAGATCACTTCAACACAGTGATGCTGACCTGACGTCCGTCGAGGTATACGTTGTAGTCAATTCCACGCTGAAACACCAACGTCGTCGGAGCCTCTGTTTCTGGAAGTTCGTGAGCCTCCACCCAATATGCAAAATAGAATTCCACCTCCGGCGCGAGCCCTTCTTCTCCATTAGAGAGTACGCGAGTTACTACCGCCGTCCGCTCTTCCGAAGAGTGGTCGGACAATATATTGAACTTGAAACATTGCCCTACTCTAATTTCAGATTGCATCGGGACCTCCCAGGACATATTTGCTGAGCTTCGATTGATCGAAACAAGCGACTGCATTCAGAAGGCGTGTGCTCCGACGTATAGGCCGTCCAGTACTTCATAGATAGCGATAAACTCTGGTATTTTGACCAGCCTGCAAGCAAGTTCCAAGTGCAAATAGAGTCACCGGAAGGGATGTGCCCGTTGCTTGTCGAGACGGACGGATAATGAGTGTAATGGAGATTTTGCAACAACAACCCTCTACGACTCGCGGAAATCAATCATGACCGGGGCAGACCGGAACCAGTTTGTCTTGAATCCCACGTAAATGATCCCCACCGCGAACCAAATGGCGCCCACAGTCTTTGCCAGATTGTTCAAATTCCACCAGATCAGCCCGCAGAAGGCGAACCCGATCAGCGGCAGGATGGTATCTTTCAGAAGCTTCGATTGAGCGCCGGTCTTCTTCGCGATCACCGTGAACTGCCAGAAGCACGCAAAGTTCACTCCCATGAACGCGAGAAACGCTCCGAAGTTGAGCAATTCGCCAGCGTGCTCATAAGCGCTGCCGATGTAGTTCAGCAGCACCGCTCCGGCAAACGCGAGCCCCCCAATCAACAGAATATTGCAGGTCGGCGTGCTGCTGCCAGGCTTCAAGTATCCGAAGAACTTGCGCGGTAACACTCCGTCGCGGCCCATGCCAAACAGCAAGCGCGCCGCGCCAAGCGTGCCCGTTAATCCACTCCCGAACGCAGCGACGATCAGGATCGCGCCCATGGCATTGAACAACACTACGCCCCCGACCCGGCTGCAAATATCCATAAACGCGGTCTCCAGATTCGGGAAAGTGTGCCAGTCGGGCCACACCCGCGCTCCCAGATAAGCTTCGACGCCGCTGGATACGCCAGCAAAAATGCAGGTGAGCACCACGGCCAGCAGAACGTTGCGTTTCGGATTCTCCACGTCTTCCGCCAGCGTGGTCACCCCGTCAAAGCCAATGTAGGTAAGCGCCGCGAAAGAAGTGGCGGTCATGATCCTATGAGCGTTAAATGTCTTGGGATTGTAAAACGGCTCCCTCGACAACAGACCGGCCCATCCTTGCCCGTGCCACAAATAACGAATCGCAAGCCACACGAAGAAAGCTACGACCACCCGACATCACCGCCAGCAGCACCTTGTTGGCCCGCGCCGAGGACTTGATTCCGGCCAGATTGAGTACGGTCATGATCCCGGCAATAAGCGCCGCCCACGCAATATACGGAATCTGCGGCAGGTAGCGCTCGTGCAGAGCAGTCGACATCCACACCGTGTTGATGAGCGGCTGCAGCAGGTAATCCAGGATCATAGCCCATCCCGCCAGAAATCCCAGATGTGGGTTCAGTCCCCGGCCCACATACGTATAGGCCGAGCCCGCGCTCGGGTACAGCGCGCCCATGCGCCCATAGCTCACAGCGGTGATCAGCATAGCGAACAACGCAATCAGAATGATCGTGACGAAGTGACCATCAGATAGTTTCTGGGCCACGCCATACAGCGGCACGGGCGCAATGGGCTGGATGAGAACGATGCCGTAAAAGATCAAGTCCCAAAGCGTGAGCGTACGGCGCAGACGTGGCGCACCAGGAGCGGCGGCAGGCGATGTTTCCATAGGTCCGGCTATCTTAAGTCTATGCCGCGTCTGAACGAATGGAACTAGGCGCATCATCCACAAGCCCTGAAATCCATGTCTTCGTCAACTGTCGCAATCAGGCGATAGCGCTCATCATCCCGATGATGAGTGTAATGACGATTTAACAACAACAAAGGGTCGACGGCGACTCTTTGAACGCTGGCGACCACTGGTCACGCTACTCGAACCCGACTAACACCCATCTCTTAACGATGCCAGAACCTGAAGACGAGTTCCATCAACAGCACAACGACACATAACCACATCACGATGCTGCCACCGGAGCTAGACCTGCGTTCACCAGTACCTTTTTGCAAGCGGCGAATCAGGAAATAGTTAAACACTGCCAGATAAACAACGGACACTGTCGCCCAAATCCACAGCGGCGTATTAGGCGGGACTGTGTAGAGGGAGACGCCGATACCTAGCAAACCGCCCACGTTCACGACGGCTGCCTTTTTCCATGCGGTCATTGCCATGTTCTCGCGAGAAAAATGGCGATGAACGAGAGTCTACTGGATTGTTGACGTAAACAGGCGATTACACTCATTGACCTTCTGACAAAGCTGGCGCTTCCACAGTGAGGGTAAGGCGATATTACGCCAATTATGCTGTCGCGAAACCCGAAAGCGTCTGATCGCCGTTATACTCGACCGTGGTCTTACGAAAGCGGTCCGCTGATGAGAACCTTCATCGTTCTGTTCCTGAGCATCGCCACGGCGACCGCCGCGCTCGGCGCTGATGATCGGGCGCCAGAGGTCAATCAGCTTTTCGCGATGTTCGACAAACCGGGCTCGCCCGGATGCTCAGTCGGCGTAATCCGCGCCGGCGACTTCGTTTACAAAAGATCCTTCGGTTACGCGAGCCTAGAACTGGGCGTCCCGCTCACACCTTCGTCGGTCTTTTACATGGGCTCGGTGTCGAAGCAATTCACAGCCGCCAGCGTCGTCCTTGCTGCCGAACAAGGCCATCTCTCACTCGATGACGACGTTCGCAAGTACCTCCCCGAGCTGCCCGACTACGGCCATCGCATCACGCTTCGCCAGATGCTCCATCAAACCAGCGGGTTCCGCGACTTTCCTCGATCTCGTCTTCGTTTCCGGGCGCAATGCCGCAGACCTCGCCTCGCCCGCCGAGATTCTCAAGCTCATCGCGCGCCAGAGAGGCCTTAATAATGTCCCCGGTGACGAGTGGGTTTACAGCAACTCCAATTACTTCCTGCTCGGCGAAGTCGTCCGGCGCGCTACTGGGAAATCTCTCGCGGACTTCGCTGCCGAAAACATTTTCAGGCCGCTCGGGATGACGCACACGCTCTTCTACGAAGACAACACGCTGGTGGTCCCCAACCGCGTCGCCGCTTACGATCCCGGCGAGGCGGGCAACTTCTTGGTCGATTGGTCCACCAGCTATGACATTGTTGGCGGCGGCGGCCTGATGAGCAGCGTCGATGACCTACTTTTCTGGGATCGGAACTTCTATGCCAACCAGCTCGGTAAAGGAACGTTGCCAATCGAGCTGCAAAGTCATGGCGTCCTCAACAACGGCAACCAAATCGATTACGCCCTGGGCCTATCGCTGGGCGATTACCGTGGTCTTCCAATCGTCGAGCACAGCGGAGCGTTGTTCGGGTACCACTCTGCATTCCTACGCTTTCCGCAGCAGAGATTCAGCGTGATCGTGCTTTGTAACCTCGCCACCGCGGACCCCGAAGGCTCTTACACGCAAAATCGCTGACCTGTACCTGGCACCCGACTTCAAGCCGACAAAAAACACACTCACCGCGGCCTCAGACCTGCCCGATCCGGCGGCATTCGCCGGCACTTACCTCGATCCGCACTCGAAGACTATCTATACTTTCACCGCCGACCACGGCAATCTCATGGGATGGGGAGCGGTTCTGCAGCGCATCGACGCCGGAAGATTCTACGACCTTGGCAGCAACGTCATCACGTTCGAGAAGGTTAACGGTACGATGCGCTGCTCACTTGCCATTACCGGAGAGATGTATTTCTCCGGCGACAAGGTACAGCCCGTCCATCTCAGCGAAGCGGAGCTAGCCAGGTTTGCCGGCAGGTACCACTCGGATGAGCTCGATGCGACCTACACGTTGTCGGCTGAAAAGGGAAGCACTGACGGTCAAGGAGGGCGAAAAGCCGCCAGTCATCTTCGATCCCGCTACCCCAAACGAGTTCTACTCCAGCGACTTTCGCGCTTTGGTTTTCCAGCCCGACGTTGACGGGCGCATCTCCGGCTTTAACCTGTTTACACAAGCGGCTCGTGGGATCATATTCAACAGGGTGAACTGAGCAATCTGCTCGCAGAGACGAAAGACGAGTAACGACTGATAACTGTTGTTAACAGGCGATTACACTCATCATCGAGTTCAGCCTCCCCGTCCATCTCTCTTCACGGGGGTCAATGAGTGTAATGGCGATTTAACACCAATTACGCTCCATGCCAATCATGCCCGCAGAAACGGCATTGCTTCGCGGTGGGGGTTCGCGCCAATTCGCCGCAGGTGGGGCAGTGGTTGAAAAATACCTTGTCTCGAGAATCTCCAAGGATTCGGGCCGCTACTCTCAGTTCAAACGCTTCATAGCCGTCCCTAGCCAGGCGCAACACGTCCGATTCGTCGCAGAGCATTCGTGAATGGATTTTGTGTTTCTTCGCTTCACACTGTGCTCGTTCGTCACTGGCTCCCTTCATGGCTTTCATCGTAGCGAACAAATGACGTTGCGCTTTGCGCTCCACCTCGGTCATGAGGTGGCCGTGGAAACGAACGACATAGTGGGCGATGCGGGAATTCACTTCCATCTTGCATTGACCAACCAAATCATAACTGTTGTTAACAGGCGATTACACTCATTGACGTGCCGAGGTGCTTTCGGGCAGGCTTCCTGATCGGATGATGGGTGTACTGGCGATTTATCGCCAACTTGAAACTCCTACGAAAATCGCCGAGACGAGAAAGAAACAACCTATGAGGCGAGGAACCCACCAGATTGACGAATCCTCGACATCGAGATCGCGGTACGCAGTCTTTGCCCAACCGAGCGCACCTTCTGGGTACAACAGTACCCAGATTCCAACCGACACAAGATTGACAAACATGAGTCGGAATATCTAATGCTCAGGCGCAACGAAGAAAGCAAAGAATGTTATCGTGACCAGCGTTCGCACTGCCCAGTCACTGATCCTGACTTGCTCTAGGCGTCTCATACAGTACGTGAGCATAGCACGGGCCGTTTGCCTGTCGTAATCAGGCGACTACACTCATTGACCCCGACTGCCCCCCTCAATGAGTGCTATCGCGATTTTTCACCAACAAAGCATTTAAGAGCGGCCAACTCCACGGCTTTCATTGACTTGCCCGCGTTTCACGGAATAAGATTCGCTGCCAGTGATCGGCCAAACCATCTCGCACTACCGCATCGTCGAGAAGCTCGGCGGTGGCGGGATGGGTGTGGTCTATAAGGCTGAAGACACACGAGCTGCACCGCTTTGTCGCGCTGAAATTCCTGCCCGACGAAGTTGCCCGAGACCCGCAGGCGCTGGAGCGTTTTCAGCGCGAGGCCCAGGCCGCGTCCGCGCTCAATCATCCCAATATCTGCACCATCCACGACATCGGTGAGCAGGATGGCCAGGCGTTCATCGCCATGGAGTTTCTGGACGGCGTGACCCTGAAGCATCGGATCGCGGGAAGGCCGCTGGAGATGGAAACTCTGCTCCTTGGCCATCGAGATGGCCGATGCGCTTGGACGCCGCGCACGCCCAGGGCATCGTTCACCGCGACATCAAGCCCGCCAATATCTTTGTCACCAAGCGCGGGCACGCCAAGATTCTGGACTTTGGGCTGGCCAAGGTCGCGCTCCAGCGGTTCTTCGAGCCAGATGCCCTCAGACAACACGCATGACCGCTACGATGGACGAACAGCACCTGACCAGCCCCGGCTCTACGCTGGGCACCATCGCGTACATGTCACCGGAGCAGGTCGAGGGAAAGAACTGGACGCGCGCAGCGATCTGTTCTCCTTCGGGGCGGTGCTGTACGAGATGGCGACGGGCGCTTGCCGTTTCATGGCGAGAGTTCGCGGAGAGTATTCAAAGCCATCCTGGATTCAACGCCCGCCCCCGCCGTGCGACTCAATCCAACGCTGTCCGCCGAACTGGAACGACATCATCAACAAGGCTCTGGAGAAAGACCGCAACCTGCGCTATCAGGGCGCGGCGGAGATGCGAGCCGACCTGCAACGGCTGAAGCGGGATACGGATTCGGGACGCTCCGCCGCCGTCATCTGCGGGTCGTAGCTGAGTTCTGAATTCCAGCAACTGCGGCAGACAGCGCTTCCGGTGCAACGGTCGTTTCCAAATCCGCGCGACCTGTCGATGGAAAATGTGGGCACTCGCGGTCGGCGGTTTTGCTCTGATTGACATTGCGTTCGCTCATCTATCTTCAATCCCGTCCACTTCCCGTGCCCACGGTGTCGGGCTACGTCCCTGTCACTCACGACGGCATCCAAAGTATCTCGCGGGACCGACGGAGCGCGGCTTTACTTTGGCGAATTTACTTCCGGGGGCCGTCATCGCGCAGGTATCCGTCTCCGGCGGAGAGGTGGCGCATGTCCCGCTTCCCGCCCCGACCATGTTCTTGCTTGCCGTTTCCCCCGACGGAGCAACTCTGCTCGTCGCGGACGAAGTAGGCCAGACAGCATTCCGTGGGCCGCTATGGGCTGTGCCGGTGCTCGGTGGGTCACCTCGCAGATTGGGAGAGACCGCTGGACAGGCCGCCGCCTGGTCTCCTGACGGTCTAATGATTGCTTACTGCCGACGGAAAGGACCTATTCACGGCAAAGAGCGATGGCGCCGAATCTCACAAGCTGATCTCTTTGCCCGATCTAGTTTTTGACCCTGCGTGGTCGCCGGACGGGACGGTGATTCGATTCAGAGTCGGGGGCTTTACCACTACACAAGGCTCGCTTTGGCAGGTTTCTGTGGACGGGACGAACCTGCATCCTTTGTTGCCCGGTTGGCGCACTCCTCCGGTCGAATGTTGCGGCACATGGACCACAGACGGGAAATATTTCGTTTTCGGATCAGGAGGCAATGTCTGGGCACTTGCCGAAAAGGGAAAGTGGTTTGGAAAATCCAGCGCCCAGCCTGTCCAGCTGACCTCGGGGCCAATGAGCTTCTTCTCGCCTCTGCCCAGCAAAGATGGCAAGAAACTGTTCGTGGTGGGGGCGCTGGCGCGTGGGGAGCTGTCGCGCTACGACACTAAGTCCGCAGCAGTTCCTTCCATTTCTTTCCGGAATTTCCGCTGATAGCGTCAGCTTCTCCAAAGATGGGCAGTGGGTCGCCTATGTCAGTTTTCCGGAAGGAACACTCTGGAAGAGCAAATTAGATGGCAGCCAGCGAATTCAGCTCAGCTACCCGCCACTCATTGCTGTGTTGCCGAGTTGGTCCCCCGACGGCAAGCAGCTCGTTTTCTATGGATTCCTGCCAGGCCAGAATGCGAAGCTGTACACCGTCTCGACCGAAGGAGGGACGCCGAGCGAACAGATTCCGGAAGATTCCGAGAAGAAACTGGATCCTGACTGGTCAGCCGATGGAACGAAAATTGTCTTCGGCAACGGGCCAACGAACAGCAACAGCAGCATACGGATTCTCGACATCAACACTCACCAACTTTCGACACTGCCAGGCTCAACCGGCCTTTACGCACCCCGCTGGTCGCCCGATGGGCGCTATATCGTCGCTATGACTTTCGACTCGCGCAGCCTGATGCTTTTCGATTTTGAAACCCAAAAGTGGGAGGAGATCGCCAAGATCACCCTCGGATTCCCTAATTGGTCGAAAAGCGGAGAATATGTGTACTTTCTGCATGAAGAGAATCAGCCGTCGGTGATGCGAGTGCGTATTCGCGACCGCAAGCTGGAGCGGGTGGCCGATCTGAAGAACTTCCGGCAAGCAGGCTTTTGGAGTGTCTGGCTCGGCTTGGCTCCCGACGATTCGCCTCTTCTGCTTCGGGACACCGGCACCCAGGAAATCTACGCTCTCGATTGGCAGGCCCAGTAACTCACAGTCCGCTCCGCTTTCACGCCTTTCTCGGCATCCCCTCCTCCCAAGATTCCTCGACTCCCGGTAAAGTCGCCTGAGGATCAGAAGTTGATGACTGATGCAATCAGGCGATTACACTCATCATCCGGCTGCACTCTTGGTCAACGAGTGTAATCGCGATGTTACGACAGGCTAAAGAAGACGGAAGCAAGGTTGAGGAACAGGGCGTACTAGCTATGAAGGCAAAGTTGCCAAGAAAGTTCGCATCTCGCGCAGTACGTCCGCCTCGTTGCTGAGAAATACATAATGGTCGGCCTGAGGCAGGTCAACGATACGCACGCCACCTTTCGCCTTTAGAAGGTTCTTCTTATACCTCTTAGCATAGAGTTCGGTTGCCGCGTCGAACTCCTCAATGGCGACGCGTTCTTGGGCGTTTTTTGGTTGATATCGATAGTTGATACTCAGCGAGCTGAATAACGCCAGTATCGGCACACGGATTCGAGAATAGTCGCGGGATAGTGCTCCCTTGCCGACCGCGTTGTGTACTTTATCCGAGGTATTGTAATCGCCCACTGACCCGTCGGAATTCTGATTGAAACTGGCGCGTAGTTGGGCCTCCGGATATTCAAAGCCATTCTGCCGCACCTTGAAGTCATGGAAGGCTTGAAAAGATCTTAGGTCCGCGGCGTCTGGTTTAGAACTGTTGGCACGCATGGCTGGGGGCAATTTATTAAAGAGCGCCATGTAGGCCGCGCTACTTCCTGGAAAGTCCGTAGGGTCATCCGCCGCATCGAGGTAGACCAACCCGCCCAAACGATCGGAGTGTTCGTCTCCCAAGGTTGTTAATTCCTCTCCAGACATGGAATGACCAGCCACAACCGGCGCAACAAGATTAAGCGTGTCGAGGACCTGGAGTACGTCGTCAGCCAGCCGCTGCTGATCATAACCCGAATCGGGATGAGTGGAAGCGCCAAACCCGCGTCGCGTGATGCCGAAGACATGACAGCAAACGCCGGACAGTTTTTCCGCGAAATCGTCGAAAATATGTGCAGTGTTCCCGGACCCGCCAGCATTACAACAGGTCTACCTGTGCCGCCCCAATCGAGCACTTCTAATCGGATGCCCTTTTCCACTGTTACGAATTGCACAGCGTGTTTGGACGGATCGTGCCAAGGCATAGAAGCCTGGGCAAAGCCATTGGCGGTGGCTACTAGACCTAGAACAAGCGAACTAATCAAAGTGCGGGGGTTTTTATTCACGGTTTGTCTTCCACAGAAGACAAGAAAATCCAACCTTACGCTCAATCTGCTAGGAGTTCCACGGGCGTTTTGCCACACAGATAATGTAACCACGAGTTCTCACCGGCTTGCGCGGTCTGTCGCCAAAACCAAGGGCAATGAGTGTAATCGCGACTTTTCGCCAACAACCGCATAGTTTCCGGTTTGACGACCATCCGTCCGGAACCGCCCCAAACATTGCTCGGCCCTCCCAGGCCGGGTTCCACCCAAGTGTGTTGCAAAAGTCCTGTCTGCAGGAGAGAATCACGCCCTCTCATGGCAACCTGCACGCCACCGGAGCGCAAGGGACTCACGGGCAACCTTTCGGCGGTTCTCGTCTTGCTGGGCATCTCCGTCTTCCTCAACTATGTGGATCGCGGCAATCTCTCGATCGCAGCTCCCATGTTGAAGGATGAGCTTGGCATTTCCGCATCGCAGCTGGGCGTTCTTCTCTCGGCGTTCTTCTGGACCTATGCGGGTCTGCAACTTCTATCTGGCTGGCTCGTAGACCGCTTGAACGTCAACTGGGTCATCGCCGCAGGATTCTTTCTCTGGTCTGCTGCGACAGCTGGGACGGGGATCGTACACACATTCGCGACGCTGTTCGTGTTGCGTTTGATACTCGGCATCGGGGAGTCAGTCGCATATCCCTCCTATTCGAAGATCATCGCTCTGCACTTCCCGGAAGAGCATCGGGGGCTTGCCAATTCGGTAATCTCCGCGGGACTGGTGCTGGGGCCCGGATTCGGCATGCTGATGGGCGGCATGCTGATGGCAAGATTCGGCTGGCGCTCATTCTTCATCGTGCTCGGACTGGTCAGCCTGCTTTGGCTTGTCCCTTGGATCAAGTGGATGCCGGTGGCGCGAGACGCAATTCACCTGGACACGACAGGCGCCCCGAGTCTTTCGGAGTTCCTCCGGATGCGATCGGCTTGGGGGACATGCGTTGGGCTGTTCTGCAGTAATTACGTGAACTATTTCCTGATCACGTGGCTGCCTTTCTACCTGGTGCGCGAACGACACTTCTCAATGGGCAAGATGGCGAAGATCGGAGGGACCGCGTACCTGCTGGGGGCCTTCTTCTCTATGGTGTCCGGGTTGGCTTTCCGACCGCTGGATCATGTCCGGAGAAACTCCCACTCGAGTGCGCAAGACATTTACCGGTGGAGGGCTAGCACTTGCCGGGATTTTCCTCGCGCTGTCTGCCGTCAGCGGGCCAATCGTTTGCGTAGCGATGCTCGTGTTGGGTGTGATCTTTTTCGGCGTTTGCAGTTCTAATATCTGGGCAATCACACAGACGCTCGCGGGCCCCCAAGCCGCGGGGCGATGGACAGGTTTCCAGAATTTCCTCGGCAATCTGGCAGGGGTTGTGGCTCCGGCAATCACCGGACTCGTCCTGGACCGGACCGGGCGCTTTTACTGGGCTTTCGCGATCCTGACAGCCGTCGCACTGACAGGCACAACGTCCTGGGTTTTCCTGGTCGGACCGATAGAGCAGGCGGCCTGGCACAAGCAGCTCCGAACCACAGCAGTTTCCCCGTATTAATGGAGCGGTGGAGCTAGTCACCGTGTTGGGGGAAGCCGGAGAGTGGGCGTCCGGTTTTGGTGAGGCTAAATTGATCTACGACGTTGGTTCTTTTAGCCTCGGATTGGCAGTGTGTGCTCCTCAAAAATTGCATTCTGCTCGTTGACGACAGCGCTGCCATTCGACGAGGTCTGCGAAGAGAATTTGAGAGAGCAGGCTGGATCGTGTGTGGGGAAGCGGCGAGTGGGCGCGAGGCAATCGAAAAGGCTGAGCGCTTCATCCGCAGGTCATAATACTGGACCTGGTGATGCCCGAAATTAACGGGTTGACCACCGCTCGGCTTCTGAAACAAGTGTTGCCCGAAGTGCCTCTCATCCTTTTCACAGGACACGGAGACTTGTTCAAATCGAATGAAGCGGGTTCAGCCGGAATTGATTCGGTATTTTCTAAAATCGGACCCATTGACGAATTGCTGGACACAGCAAAGAGTTTGCTCACAAAAGGTGCGGATTAATGCCTGTGTGATTGCTGCTGACATGCCCACTTGTCTTTCCTTTCGCCGAAATTATACTCAGCTGTGTTCGGAAACGGGGGTCAGGTCACCCGGGGGTCCAAAAGCTTTGAGTGGGGATGAGCGCGACGGTCGATTCGGAAATAGAGAGCAGAAATTTCCAACTAGTGTCCAGCCGAGGCCGTTCTCACTGAGCATACTTTCTTGCGTGGGTTGATTCTAACTTCATCGGCGACCCATGCGTGCTTTTGGACTTTGAATTTCACCATTACGTCGTCGCCCATTCGTAGCAAGTTTGAGGGTATTCGTTCGTGGCGGCAATAAAACATCGTGGCCGGAGTGATAGTAAATGAAACTCTCGGACGGAATCGGCTACGAATCCAAATACTGGCAGCATCAATTTGTGTCAGGCGTCCATACATTCGGTCCTCCGCCGCGACGCGGGTGGCCAGCAACAGAATAATCAATATGGTTCCGATTGAGCGACTCATGTCCAGTCTCCGGACAATGAACATTTTCAAATTGATCGACTGCATTGCACTCGCGCAAAGGCTTATGCGACGTGTCCGCCTTCCTCGATAAAGCCCTGCTCTGACGGAGGGAGTTTGTCGCCGGGACGCGCCCAGAACACATATAGCGAGGGTAACAAGATGATGCTGATAGTCAGTTCGACGATCAGTCCGCCGACGATCACGATGGCGAAAGGCCGTTGCGAATCAGAACCAATGTCGTGCGACAGGGCCGCGGGCAAAAGCCCAGAGTGGCCACCAGCATGGTCATCATGATCGGACGCAGGCGAAGCGATGCGCCTTCTTGGCGGCCTCTCGCGGATTCATGCCACGGGTGCGAAGCTGGTTGATGTACTCCACCATGATGACGCCGATCTCGACCGAGACTCCGATCAAGGCCAGAAATCCCAGGCCCGACGAGACACTGAAAAATGGGTTCCGGTCAGCAGCAGACTGAAAAATCCGCCCAGCGGAGAGAGCGCCACCACAGCCAGAATCAGACCAACCCACTTCCACGAATCGAACGCCGAATAAAGAATGAACGACATCAGCAGAAGCGTGATGGGGACGATGACGGCCAGGCGGCGATTGGCGCGCTGCTGGCTTTCGTATTCGCCAGTCCAATCGAGGTGATAGCCTTCGGGCAGCTGGACCTTCTGCCGCACCTCTTCGATTGCCTCGCGCACCGTGCTGCCCAGGTCGCGCCCGCGAACGCTGTACTTGATTGCGATGTAGCGGGAATTGCCTTCGCGATAGATCGTGGAAGCACCATCTTCCAGTTTGATCTGGCATAACTGGCCGAGCGAGACACGCTCGCCCGAAGGCGCCAGAATGCGAATTTCGCGCGATGTCTTCGACGGTCTGCGGAAAGGTTCCTGGTAGCGGACCGTGAGATCGTAGCGCTGTTCGCCGATCAGAATCTGGCTTACGCTTTTCCGCCCACGGCGGTTTCGACCGCATCCTGCACGTCGCTGACATTGATGCCGAAGCGATCGGCCGCCGCGCGATCCACCACCAGATTGACGTTGGGTTGGCCGCGCACCTGAAACGTGCCCAGATCGGCGACGCCCGGAATCTTGCTCATGACGTTCTGAATTTCGTCGGCCTTGGCTTCCAGAACTTTGAGGTCGGTCCCGAACAGCTTGACCGCCAGTTCGCCCTTGACGCCGCTGACCGCCTCTTCCACGTTGTCGGAGATCGGCTGAGAGAAGTTCCAGTCCACACCAGGAAACTTGCTCAGATCCTTGTCCATGGCGGCGATCAGTTCGTCTTTGGTTTTGAACTGCGGACCGCCATTTGGAGCGGGGCAGCAGATCGACGAAGAATTCCGTGTTGTAGAAACCGCTGGCATCGCTGCCATCATCAGGACGTCCGACCTGGCTGACGACTTGCGTCACTTCGGGAAAGCTGGCGAGCACGAGCGAGCCTGTGTTGGCGAGCGCAATGCCCGTCGACGGGCCGGTGCTGGGGGCCAGAGTTCCGCGGACCCAGATCGCGCCTTCATCGAGGTGCGGGAGGAACTCCGAGCCGATGACTCCGCTGAAGCCCAGGAACAGCATGAGCGCCAGCGCGGCAACACCCACGCCGAGAGTGAATTTCAGATGGTCGAAAGCACCAGTCAAGCTGCGCGCGTAGCGATCCTGGAGAAAGTGGAAGCACCGGGTTCTGCCATTCCTTGATGCCATCTTTGAAATAGCAAAGCTGCACAGCACAGGCGCAATGAGAAGCGCGAAAAGCAAGGCGCCGAGCAGGGCGAAAGCCACTGTCCAGGCCATGGGCCGGAACAGACGGCCCTCCACGCGCTGCAGGGTGAAAATCGGCAGGTAGGAAACGATGATGATGATGCGAGCGAAGAAGACCGGCCGCTGCACTTCGTGCGCCGCGGTGCGCGATCATCTCGATGAACAGTGCTTTCTTGCCGCGATGACTCGGCGTGACGCAGGATATTCTCCACCATCACCACCGAGCCGTCCACCACCATGCCGAAATCGAGCGCGCCCAGCGAGAGCAGGTTCGCGGGAATGTGGCTGAGGTCCAGCAGAATCGCGGCAAACAGCAGCGAAAAGGGAATGGTGAGGGTTACGATCAGCGCGCTGCGGACGTTTCCAGGAACAGGAACAGAATCAGCGTGACCAGCAGCACGCCGTCGGTCAGATTTCGCAGGACGGTGTGGGTGGTGTAGTGGACCAGGTCGCTGCGGTCGAGGTGGGGTACGAGCTTCACGCCCTTGGGCAGAAGCCGTTGTTCAGTTCCGCGATCTTCTGCATGGAGCGCGTCCAGTGTCGCATCGGCTTCCGCGCCCTTACGCAGCAGGACGATGCCTTCGACTACATCGTCGTCGTTGATGACGGTTCCATCCTCATGCGGATGGTCTTGCCGAGTTGGCCCAGGCGCACCTTGGGCGCTTGCACCACCGACGCCAGATCGCGCACGCGCACCGGAGTACCGTTCACCGCTTTGACGACGGTCGCACCGATGTCGTCGGTGTTCTGCATCAGACCGACGGCGCGCACGTTCAGCGCTTGCTGCGCCGCGTTCGATGAATCCGCCGCCGGCATTGATATTGTTTGCTGGCCAGCGCCTGCTCCACCTGGCTGAGCGAGAGTCCGTAGGAAACCAGCTTGCCGGGATCCAGCTGCACCTGATATTCGCGCGTCGGGCCGCCGAAAATGATTGACATCCACGACGTTCGGCACCGACTTCAGTTGGTTCAGCACGAACCAATCCTTGCAGCGTCTTCAGCTCCATGGCGTCGTACTTGGATTGGTGCTGGTCAGCGTGTAGAACATGATCTGGCCGGTGGGACTGTAGTCCGGACCGAGCCCGGGTTGACGCCGGTGCGGCAGAGTGACTTGCTGAGGCGGTCGATCACTTCCTGGCGCGCATTGAAGGTGGTGGTCTCGTCGTCGTAAATGATGGTGATGACCGACAAGCCGGCGAGCGAAGTGCGAACGCAGATGGGTCATGTGGGCGACGCCGTTCAACTGACTTCGAGCGGAACCGTGATTTGCTGCTCGACTTCCTCGGCCGCGTGGCCCGGCCACTGGGTGATGATCTGGGTGTAGGTGTCGGCGACGTCGGGATAGGCTTCGATGGGCAGATTGTGGAACGAAATAATGCCCCAGACGAACAAGATGACCGCAACGCTGAGTACCAGAATGCGATTGCGCAGAGCGAAATCGATCAGGTAGCGAATCATTTGCCTTGCCCTGCCATCGCCGCGGAGAAATCAAGCGCTGGTCGCGATGACTCTGTCTCCTGGTTTCAGCTCCGTCTTGAACTTGCATGCATTCCGTCTGCGGTTTCTCCCAGCGCTTGCACTTCGACCCGCCGGAACGTTGGGCGCCTTCCTTGCGGAATACCCAGTCTCTGTCCTGCAGGCGCATGATCGCGGTGCTCGGAACGACGAGGCGGGGCGTGCAGCTTGCGGGAGCGGAAAGTGGCTACCGCATACATTCCAGGACGAAGCGAGCCGTCGGGATTGGAGAGCACGATGCGGACCTTCGCCGAGCGCGTGTTCGGGATCGAGCACGCGCGAGATGTCGCTGACATCGCCGTGAAAGACTTGATCCGGATATGCGTTCAAGCC
Source organism: Terriglobia bacterium (assembly GCA_963765715.1). Taxonomy (GTDB): domain Bacteria; phylum Acidobacteriota; class Terriglobia; order Terriglobales; family Acidobacteriaceae; genus JAIQFF01. Next base: position 20,144 of record CAVXXN010000003.1, on the reverse strand, counting down.
GAATTTCCGCCGCATCGCCGATCGCGCACTTCGCCGAAATCGTTTTCATAGACGTCACAAAGGACCCATACCTGCGAGAGGTCGGCGATGGTGAATAGGTTGGGAGTGTTGTCGAGACTCTTGACGCCTTCAAATCCGGAAACGTTTTGCTCGACGATGGTTCCGGAAACCGGGGCGCGCAGTTCGATCAGCGGGCCGGGTTGGGCCGGGTCTCCGCCCAGGAGGTGAACGTGCTGCTCCGCGGTCTGCAAGTCGATCTTGGCTTTGTCTTCGGTGTCCTGACTGAGCTGTACATCCTTTTCTGCTAGCGCGCCACGTGAAAACAGCGACTGCGCTCGCTCCAGGGCCTTGTTCGACAGCATTTCGTCAGCCCGCGCCTTGCGATAATCGGCTATTGCCGTCGCCAGGTCCGAACTGGAAATCCGAAGCAACACCTGTCCTCTCGTAACCCTGTCTCCCAGACGAACTCGCAGATCGACTACGCGACCAGAGCCCAGTGAAGTCACACGAATCGTCCGGCTCACATCAGGAGTCACAGTGCCATTCGCCCTTAGCACGTCGGGCAGATTGCGCGATTCGACTTCCGTGAGCTTGAACAACTCGGGACGATCCACGTCGTAGACGCCGGCTTCAAGGGTAACTTCCGTCTTTGTTGGGGTAGCCTTGGTGTCATCGGAGCAGGACATGAAACCCGCCAGGCAAGCAGCGAGCAGCAGCGCAATACAGCGAGAAATCGGTCGCTTCGTCATGGGATCACCTCGTGCTCCACGGTGAAGTTGAGCTGGTGGCAGCGCTTAATTAGCTCGCAATAACATTGCGATAGTTCAGTTGTGTGTCCCGGTCTGCTGTAGCAAATTGCAAAAAAGCGATTCAGTTCTTGAAAAAACTCAAGGCGCCGCAGTATCAAAGGTATTTCGAATTGAACGTGCTTAGCTGAGTGCAGAGGCAGGAGGTGCGCGACCGGCATCTTTCGCAAAACAGTGCCACTTCAGGAAAAGGAAGCAGGGGCCACTAAAACCCGGCCGCAGGTTCTACTCTCTGGAGAAAATAAAAACGAGGAGGCAACGTGAGCCGGTAAAGAATCGAAAACAACACCCGAATGGCCTGAAGACCCGTAGGCTGCGGCCTTGATCTTTTTTTGACGGATTGGTTTCTTCTATTTCCGGTCGAATCGGATGCAGGTCGTCGGTTACTGAAACGACGGGGAACAAAAGAACCAGAACGCAGGAAAGAACCACTAACTGCGGAAGCCGATCGCCGTGATGCTCGCTCCGGGCACGCCACCACAACCCCACAGCCAGCAACGCAATCGTGAGCCAGAAGAGATTGAGTAATAATTCCATATCGCGCTCGATACTTCAGCAGCGATCGCCGGCGAACGATAACTGACTTGCAAGATTATAGACTCAAGTCGATGTGGCATCCTGGATTCTGTCGTATATCGGTGCGCATCGGATTTTTAATCGTTTCCCTATCCCAGCCTCGTTTCTTATATAAGGTCTTAGGCTGCATTGATGTGATCATTGCGCCTGTTTAAAATCTCAGCCTTATGAGCGAGAAGAATACTTTACCGAACCAGCGCAGACTCAGAGTCGCGAGATGGCTTAGGTCAACACCAGTCAATGCTGTATGCATGCATTGCGACCGGAAGTTCAAAGCGCCGATGAGTGCTCTCAGTCGGACGGTGGATGCCGAGGCCGACCTTCAACAGCAATTTGACAGACACAAATGCCAGGTTACGGATGCGACATGAAATTAGTGGCACCTTAGGCGAAAGGCGACGGGCATCTAATGGTTGGTTTTACGCGAGGCCGCATGGCAGGAGCATGCACTTAGCAATGCCAGAAGCGTGGGGAAGAGAACCACCAGCGGTCGAGGCGCATTTGAGAGACTGAGAGCATTGGAGCGTGAGATTGTGAAGTTGGGTGCTAGCCCACAGTCTCCCTTGTTTGGAAATCTCAGCATTCAAGGGCATGTAACGTTCATGTAACGACAAGCTTTTTCTGCGGAGTTTTAGAGGATTTACAGTACCACCTGCGTCCTCTAAGTTGTTGCAAAGCCGTGACGGGCGGGGCCTTTCACGGCGGTAACACGGGTTCAAATCCCATCGGGGACGCCAACCACTGAAATCAATGTTTTCGCAGTTGTAGCGATAATTCCGGCATTTCTTCCTCACCCCGTATCCCGTCACCTCGTAGGTAAAACGGATAGAACCGCAGCGCAGTTCTAGATTTCCCGTACCAGGCCTTCATCCGTGGCCTTCGTGTTACGGACAAGGACGAGCACGAGAACCATTCCCACAAGTGGAACCAACCCGGCTACGATCACAATCGGATCGAAGGCGTGAGTCGCAGTCGCCTGTCTGACATCGGAAAAATGCCCAACTAACTTGAAGGCAATGATCGTCCCAATCCCGGCCCCAGTCCCACTCAGACCGCTCACCGATGCGACCGACTCATTGTTGTACACATCGGACGGCAACACGTTGGCCATGGTCGAAAAGCAGGCGTATGCAAACGTCGACAGCGCGAACAGCAACGTAATAACGTAGAGATTCGTAGTGAGTATCGTCGGAATGAGCAGAGTCACGCCCACGCCGCCAAATACAACCAGAGCCTTTCGGGCCGCGCCCAGTGACCATCCACTCTTGATCAGGTAACCAGACATCCAACCACTAAAAAAATTTCCTATATCCGCAGCGATAAACGGCAACCAGACCGCGACCAGGCCGCTCCTGAGTTCGATCCCTTTTGCCACCAAGTAAATAGGAAACCAATCGGTGACGAAGAACCACACTGGATCACTGAAAGTCTTCGCGATAACGATTCCCCATGTCTGCGGCAGCTTCAGAAGATCTTTCAATCGCGGGCCAATTCCGCCAGTCGGTCGAGCGCCGCTGTCACCTCGTTCCGCGAGGATGAGATTGAGTTCTGCGGTAGAGATTCGGGGATGCTGATCGGGCGGCGCATAGAGCCATCGCCAGCCAATCAACCAAATCAATCCCAGCACGCCTGGGACCACGAACGCGGGACGCCAGCCCCAGCGGAAATAAATGTCGAGAACAATAAATGGCGCGATCGCACCCCCCACCGAGCTACCGCTATCGAACAGAGCGGTGGCCAAAGCGCGTTCGCGCTTGGGGAACCATTCGCCTACGACCTTGGTGGCAGCCGGCCAGTTCCCCGATTCGCCCGCTCCCAGCAGGAAGCGAAATGTCATAAAACTGTAGAAGCCGCTTGCCAGCGAAGTCAGCATCGACGCTACCGAGTACCAAGCGACTGTCAGAGTCAAACCCCGTCTCGCGCCGACGCGGTCCATCAGTCGGCCGCACACCGTCTGCCCGATGGAGTAGGCCACGCGAAATCCGATGACGATGTCAGCGTAATCGGAATTGGTCCAGTGGTACTGCACCTTAAGATAAGGGGCGAGAAGCGAAAAGGTTTGGCGATCTATGTAGTTAATGACGGTCGACGCAAAAAGGAGCCCGCCTATCCACCAGCGTAAATTCGGAAAGGAACGGAGCCGGGACCCGGCGTTCGCGGTGGCTGTGGAGTCTGGAGTAATGGTTCATCCTCATGTGCGCATTGCCTTGACGAAACCGGCGTCAGGAAATGTTTTGCGCCGCTTGCGTCAGCAAAGCGGCAGAGTTTCTATCAAGGTAAATCGTGGTGTTGGGATGCTTGCGCAAAATCGATGCCGGGGCCATCGGGCTGATCTCTCCCTCAAGGCAAGCTCGGACAGCCTTTGCCTTCCGCGAATCTGGCACGACGGCAACGATCTCCTCCGCTTTGAGGATCTGCCGTATTGACATCGAAATGGCCTGCTTCGGCGTTTCGGAAATACTCGCAAACCATCCCTCTCCGACCTGCTGGCGCCGACAAGCCTCATCCAGGTTGACGATCAAATAAGGTTCCTCGGTCTCGAAATCAGCGGGCGGATCATTGAACGCGAGATGGCCGTTCTCGCCAATGCCAACAAATGCGATATCGATGGGCGCGGCAGCGAGGGCTTTTCCTACGCGCTGGATCGTGGCTGACGGGTCGGTATCGCCATCGAGAAAGTGATAGTTGGTAATCCCGACTTTTTGAATCAAGCGTTCCTGGAGAAACCTGCGGAAACTAGCCGGATGTGACATCGGCAAGCCGATGTACTCATCCAGATGAAACATCTCGACGCACCGCCAGTCGATATCCGCCGCCTTGGTCAAGACTTCCAGGAACTCAAACTGAGCCGCGCCAGTGGCGGCGATAATACGGGCGTGTTGGCGAGCATGAATCGCCCGGCGGATGCTCGCAGCTGCCTGTTCCGCAGCGACTTTCGCCAGAGCATATTTATCATCGAATATTTTCACAGCCAACCCTTCATCTTTTGTCTTGTTCGTCATTTTTTTCTCCGGTTTGGGCCAGATCGTATGTTTGGACTCGACTCGATCGCGACCAAATCTCCGCCGCGGCTCCGGTTGCGATGTGGCCAAAATTCGGTCGTTGGCGCCCGGAATCCGATCCAACGAAAGAGCCGTGGTCGGGAACGCCTGCACCTCCGGAAAGCGGGGCTGCGGACCTCGTCAAGCATTGTCGCAGACCTGTACTTTGGTTAGGGTCGCTCACACTTTTCCTCCTGTAACGGACCAAGCTCCAGAATGCCTCTACGGCGCCCCAATTATGCCAGAACCACTTGTGTCCACGAACGGAGCATTTCCAGGTTAGTCGGCAATCCGGACTATTGATAAATGACGGGGCGGGAGGGCGAGGTCGTCAATAAAAGCCAGCCGCCGAGGGTGTAGTGATTCGCGCACTCGCGCCGAAATTCTTCCTGACCCATCACCATGGGATGGTTTCGTTTTCCCAGCGCGTGAACGTACCTGTAGGGCCATCCGGGCCGAGCAGCGCAACGCGCACCACCTCGCGTGAGCCATCTTCAACAGAGGCCGTGCCCTCGTAGCCGTTGAGGTTCGTCTTTGTGAAGCCCGGGGTCACCAAGTTGACTTTGATCCCAGTGGACTCCAGTTCGATCATCATAGCCAGAGTTATGGCGTTGAGGGCCGTCTTGGACGCAGGATAAACGGGACTGAACATCGCGTGGTAGGGAAAGGCGGGATCGGCGTTCATCGTCAGCGAGCCTACTCCGCTCGAGACGTTGACGATACGGGCATCCGACGACTCACGGAGAAGCGGCAGCATCGCCTGGTAAACGGCGAGGACACCGAATACGTTGGTTTCCCACACCGAGCGTATTTCGTCAAGCGAAGCGTTGCTCGCAAGGGTTGTCTTCGCATACTCCTGGAGAGATAAGTTGCCCTTTCTCGTATTCGAGATAGCCGCGTTATTGACAAGCAGGTCGAGACGGCCAAACTCCTTGCGGATGCGTTCCGCCGCGGCGGCGATCGAAGGCCGATCCGTTACGTCGAGCTGAAGAGCGATGGCGCCCTGTCCGATCTCCTTTGCGGCGGCCACGCCGCGCTCCAAATTGCGCGACCCGACCAACGCAGTGAGACCGTTCGCCACAAGTTCCTTTGCTACCTGAAACCCGACTCCTTGATTGGCCCCGGTGATCAGTGCAACGCGTTTGTTCTGCATAGCTATCTCCTTATCAAGTGCGGCCTGTAATAAACGCCTCTATGAATTGTCTCTCCTGAATTCTTGTGACATGAATGACAGAGCGGACCGCTACCGATTCCCTTTGCCTTGACCGATTGCGTCGAGATCCGCGAGGACTTCAGCCGGGATCTGAAGCGTCGCGGCCTTCAAATTTTCGCGGAGATGTGACACGGAAGATGTTCCTGGGATCAATAAGATGTTGGGCGAGCGCTGGAGAAGCCAGGCTAACGCAACCTGCATGGGCGTTGCTCCGAGCGATGCCGCGGAGGCGTCAAGCGCCGAAGACTGTAACGGTGTGAAGCCTCCCAGGGGAAAAAACGGAACATACGCGATACCTTGCGCAGCCAGATCCTCGATGAAGGCGTCATCGTTCCTGCGCGCCACGTTGTAGAAATTCTGCACGCACACGATCTCGGTAATGGTTTGAGCTTCCGAGAGCTGTTTAGGAGTTATGTTGCTTAGTCCGATATGACGAATCAGGCCCTGACGCTTCAGCTCGGCGAGCACGGTCAACGGTTCCTCGATGGAGTCCTCGCCGGGCTCCATAATTCCTCCAACCCGAAGATTGACGACATCCAACGCATCGAGACCAAGGTTTTTCAGGTTGTCATGCACACCGTCGATGAGCTCCTGGCGCGAAAGGGCGTGAAGCCAGGACTTGTCTGAACCGCGCCTGGCGCCCAATTTGGTGACGATCACCAGACCATCTTTGTACGGATGGAGAGCCTGCTTGATGATCTGATTGGTCACATGCGGCCCGTAGTAGTCGCTGGTATCAATGTGGTCGACGCCGGACTCTACTGCCTCGCGAAGAATTGCAATTCCAGCATTAGCGTCTCGCGGTGGTCCCCAGACGCCGGGTCCCGCTAGCTGCATCGCACCGTATCCCATGCGATTCAAAGTCATCGATGTACGAGGGAGAGTGAAGCTTCCAGGAAGAGCAGTTTGTTCGATCATTCGATTCCTCCTTGCTACAATCATTTGATGAAGGATTCTTCAGGTTTGGAGTTCGCATATGCCGGCTGATGCCGTCGTCGCGTTCGAGCCAAGAAAGACGCCGGTCCAAGCGAGGTCAACGGTCACGGTCGAGGCGATTTCCGAGGCGGCTATTCAGGTTTTACTGAGACATGGGACGGAGCGATTGACAACGACGCGGGTCGCCCAGCGGGCGGGAGTTTCGGTGGGCACCCTGTATCAATACTATCCCAATAAGCAGTCGCTACTGTTTGCAGTGCTCGAAAATCATCTCACGAAGGTAGTGGCAACGGTTGAGGCCGCTTGTGAGAGAGCATGTCATAAACCGTTAGCCGAGATGATTCAAGAAATGGTGGAGGCCTACGTCGACGCCAAGATGGACCGTGCAGACATCTCCGTGGCCCTCTACCGGGTCGCTGCCGACGTGGGTGGTCCGGCCTTGATTAAACGGATCAACCAACGGTCCCGGAAAACTCTTGAGGCGATGCTGGAGACAGCGTCCGACATCAAGTCGCCGCCCGACAAATTCACCATCGACATAATGCTTTCAGCGATGGCGGGCGCGATGCGTTCGTTGCTGGAGGCCGGACCATCCCCTGCAACGGTCCGCAAAGCGCGGGAGCAACTCGTGCTCCTTTGTCAGTCATACATGACGGCCGCGACAGCGAAACGCGTCTAGAGCACTCGCCGCGGTTAAACATAGGTAGTTCTTCGCAAGGTAGGCGACAGCAGTGCGGTGCATTCTTGCAAATGCGCTGAGAGCTCAGAATTGCGACACTCCTCCTCAGGGCCTGCCAAACCACAGCGCGCGGCTGGACCACGTATGCCAGCCTTTAAGGTGCACCGAGAGCCACAACGATGCGCGAAAATACGCGGGCCCGACTATTTGGTAGCCCGGTTGCTGTTCATTGAATAGAATTCCGGCGGTAGGATTTGTGGTCCAAGCTTTGTAATAAAAGTTGAGGAGAGATTGCGAAGTCTGGTAATGGGACGCATGTCGGATTTGAAGAACGGAAGACGATAAATGTCGATGTTGGGAAAATCCTCGACCGTGCGGGCCCTTGCGCAGACGCTACTCGTTATCTTTTGGTCTGCTGTGGCAGCATGGGCAAGCGAGTCAAAAGGCTCGCCATCTCACGGCACGAACATCTTCGCTCCCGCCTCTACCCCAGCCAAGTCAATTACTGATTTGTCCGTCTTTGTACTTGTTATTACAGGAATCATTTTTGTCGTTGTTTTTGTTTTATTGGCCTATTCCGTCATCAAGTTTCGCGGGCGACCGATGGATGCCGGCCGCGAACCGGCTCAGGTATATGGCAGCACTCAGATTGAGCTGGCCTGGACGATCATTCCAATTCTGATTGTCGTCGTCCTGTTTCTGGCCACGGCAAGAGTCATCCACGCGATTCAGGATGCTCCAGAACCGGCGGGCGCTATACAGGTCACCGCGATTGGGCATCAGTATCTGGTGGGAGTTTCGATATCCGCGGCTTGGGATCGTTACAGCCAATGAATTGCACATCCCGGTGAGCGATCCCAGTCACCCGACACCAACGTTTCTGCAGTTGCTTTCGGCCGATACCGACCACAGCTTTTGGGTACCGGAACTTGCAGGCAAGACTGACCTGATTCCGAACCATCCCAACCGAATGTGGATGGATCCGCAGCACACAGGTGTCTTTCTTGGCCAGTGTGCCCAGTACTGCGGAACACAGCACGCCAAAATGCTGCTGCGTGTTTCTGTAGATGGACCGGACGATTTTGCCGCATGGGTTCGCGCCCAGCAGGGACAGTGCAGTCGAAGACGCAGGTGCGATCGGAGGCAGGCGAGTGTTTGAAAGCAATGCCTGCATGAACTGCCATGCAGTGGCCGGTACCGCCGCCGATGGACGTTTTGGTCCCGACCTGACCCATTTAATGAGCCGTGCCACGATTGCCGCAGGCGCCGCGGAAAATACTCACGACAATCTGCGTCTTTGGATCCAGAACCCTGATGCAATCAAACCCGGCTCCCTGATGCCCGCAATGAAGCTCAGCGACGCGGATCTTGATGCGGTCGTGAGTTACATGGAGACGCTGCGCTAAAGCGCTCAGGAAAATATCCATGTCCTCGAACGCGATCACCATCCCCGCCAGCCAGATAGAAGCCCGACCCTGGGTCGACGAGCTTCATCAGTGGGTGACCACGGTCGATCACAAACGGCTGGGGATTCTGTACATTCTCTCGGCCCTGTTGTTTCTCGCGATTGGTGGAGTCGAAGCCCTCATCATTCGTATTCAGCTGATGCATTCGCACAACGACTTTGTTTCACCGCAAGTCTTCAACCGTATGTTCACAATGCATGGAACGACCATGATTTTCTTCGTGGCCATGCCAGTCCTGTTTGGATTTGCGAACTACCTGGTCCCGTTGATGATTGGCGCGCGGGACATGGCATTTCCACGGCTGAATGCATTCAGCTTTTGGCTATCGTTTCTAGGTGCGCTTCTGCTGTACTTCAGCTTTCTCGGAGGAAGCGGCCTATACGGCGCCGGAAATGCACCGGACGTTGGCTGGTGGGCCTATGCACCGTTGGGAGCGCGGGCGTTTTCGCCTGGGCATAGTTCCGACTATTGGACGCTCTCCCTGCTGGTCTCCGGGTTTGGCAGCATCGGAACGGCGATCAATATCATCGCCACGATTCTCTGCCTGCGATGCCCGGGTATGAAGCTCAGCCGCATGCCGTTGCTGGCGTGGCTGAACCTTGTCATGGCAGGAATGGTTTTGCTTGCGATTACGCCGTTGTCGGCCGCGCAAATCATGTTGCTGATCGATCGATATCTGGGAGGCCATTTCTTTGATACCCAGGCCGGCGGCTCCGCGGTTCTCTGGATGCACTTCTTCTGGATCTTCGGACATCCCGAAGTCTACGTTCTGATCATTCCTTGCTTTGCCTTCATGTCGGAAATCATCCCAGTATTTTCACGCAAGCCGATCTTCGGATATCCGGTCATGGTTGCCGCTACCGTGTGCATCGCTTTCGTCAGCATGAGTGTTTGGGCGCACCACATGTTCACGATCGGAATGAACTCCTATGCCAACGCCTTTTTTACCCTGACCACGATGGCTGTAGGCGTTCCCACAGGGATCAAGATTTTCAACTGGATCGGCACGATGTGGGGCGGAAGGATCCAGTTCAAGACGCCGATGCTGTTCTGCATCGGGTTTCTATTCCAATTCCTCATTGCCGGACTGACCGGCATCATGCATGGCCGCCGCGCCGTTCGATTGGCAGCTTAGCCTCTCCTATTTTGTCGTCGCACATTTTCACTATGTGATCGTAGGCGGAATTCTGTTCGCGCTCTTCGGCGCATTCTATTACTGGTACCCAAAAATGACTGGCCGAATGCTGAGCGAACGCCTCGGCAAATGGCATTTCTGGCTGTTCCTGATTGGCTTTCACCTGACTTTTGACGTGATGCACATTCCCGGTCTGCTCGGGATGCCGCGGCGGATCTACACCTACGAGCCCGGCCGTGGTTGGGACACCTTGAACTTCATCATTACTATCGGCGCGTTCATTCAGGCGATAGCGATTCTCGTGTTTCGTGGTGAACCTCGTGATTTCGTATTTCAAGGGAGCAAGTGCCGGTAATGATCCGTGGGACGCGTGGACGCTGGAATGGTCGATCAGTTCGCCGCCGCCTGCGTATAACTTTGCGACCGTTCCCACGGTCGCCAGCCGTCGTCCTCTGTGGGACCTGAAGCATCCGGAAGATCCGGACAGCCGTTATGAGTGAAGACGAAATCATATGAGCGCAGCGACAACTTCAATTCCGAATACAGCAGCCGCCTGGGAGCTGCCATCTCGCGGGAAGGTGGCGATGGCGAGCCTCATCATCGCGGAGTCGGCGATCTTCACGATCTTCGTCGTTGCCTATCTCTTCTACTTGGGAAAGAGCCTCACGGGGCCGACGCCGCGAGAAGTTCTTGAGACGCCGATCTTCTATACGATTTGCTTGTTGTCCAGCAGCTTGACCATTCACTTCGCGGCGAAGTTTCTGGAACGCGGCATTAGATCCGTATTCCTTGGATTATGGCTGCTCACGATCGCGCTTGGTGGACTGTTCCTGTATGGCACCGCGCAGGAATGGCACCGGCTGATCTACGAACACGGTCTGACGATCTCGACCAACCTCTTTGGAACAACCTATTACTCGCTCGTCGGCTTGCACGGCTTTCACGTCACCGCAGGACTCATCATGCTCACGATCGTTGCGGCGTTCGGACTTAGTGGCCGTGTGGGAGTAAAACAGTCCCGTCACATCGAAGTGCTATCGATGTACTGGCATTTCGTCGATGCCGTATGGGTTGTGGTTTTTACCGTAGTTTACGTTCTCGGGCGCTGAGGTAGATAAAGTCATGGCGACAACATCGACAACGGAGCAATCGAACGGAGATTTCCGGAATCCCCACACCATCGAGGTGCCGGCACCGACAGTCTGGCCGTTCATCCTGGCTTTTGGAGTGACCCTGCTTTTCGCGGGGCTGGTGACGAGCATGTCGGTCAGCGTTCTGGGCGCCGCGCTCGCGCTGGCGGGCTGCGTTGGATGGTTTCGCGACGTCTTTCCGCATCAGCAGGAAGAAGCTGTCGCGGTGGTTCCTGAAGACATTCGCCTGACCACCGAGCGTCCGTGTCGTGGAACGGATTCCAGTCCTGCCGGATCAACTGCGCGCATGGCTTCCGGTCCACACATATCCAGTTTCGGCGGGGGTTAAGGGCGGCATCGCCGGCAGCGCCGCAATGGCAGTGTTAGCGTGTGCTTACGGCGTTCTGAAAGCGGGCAGCATCTGGTATCCCGATCAATCTCCTCGCCGCAGTGGTCTATCCCGAATCCCTGCTACTCGAACCCCCGCAGCTGCGTTCATTTCATGCTATAGCATTCGCGATGGCCTTTGCTCTGCACGGCGTGGTGTCCGTTCTTGTGGGCTTGCTGTATGGCGCGATGCTGCCCATGTTTCCACGCCGTCCGATTGTGCTTGGAGGACTTATTGCCCCGGTGCTTTGGTCCGGGCTGCTTTACACAATCCTCGGGCTGTTGAACCCGTTACTTGCAAGCCACATTGATTGGTTCTGGTTCATTGCTTCGCAGGTGGCCTTTGGAGTCGTGGCGGGCCTTGTGGTCATGCGCCAGACGAGCATTCCGACCCGCGAGAATGTGGCGTTTGCTTTACGGGCGGGAATCGAAGCATCCGGACTTATTCGACCACGAGAGAGCGGAGAGGAGCGCCGATGAGCCGGATCTTCATATTTGTCCGCGTTCGCCGTGCTCGCCCTCGTACTCCTCTCGGCTTGCAGCATTCCACACGGTCAGCCTCAGAAGGATTCGGAGATCGTCGCGCCGAATCAGATCGTGGACTTCGGCACTCTCTACGCACAGAACTGCTCCGGCTGTCATGGCGCGGAAGGGCGTGGAGGAGCATCGATTGCGCCTTGGCAATCCGGTGTATCTCGCCATTGTCGATGAAAACGCGGTGCACAAAGTTGTTGCCAACGGCGTCCCGGGGAACCTCGATGCCAGCATTCGCGCAAAGTGCCGGAGGGTTGCTGACCGACGAGCAGATCGACGTGATTACGCAGCGGAATGTTCTCGCGTTGGGGCACGCAAGGGAATTCTCGACGGAACAAACCCACCTTCGTACGCCGCAAAAACGGCGGGAGATGCCGCGCGGGGCGCAGATCGCTTTCGGAACATATTGCGCATCCTGTCACGGACCCGAAGGTCACGGGGTCCAAAGGCAGCGCCATCACCAATGATTCGTTTCTTGCGCTGGTCAGCGATCAGGGACTGCGCACGATCGTGATCGACGGGCAGCCCTGAATTGGGGGCGCCCGACTGGCGCGGAAACGTTCCCGGAAAGCCGATGTCCGACCAGGAAATCACCGACGTGGTTGCCTGGCTGGCATCGCGCCGCGTGCAGAGCCCCGGTCAGCCTTATTCCGCTTCGAATGATGCGCAACACTCAGCATTCGGAGCAGATGGAGAAATAACATGACGACTACGCCTGCAACGATCCGAGTGACAGTACGCTTTCCCGGCGCGGCTTCTTCATGAAGATCGGAATCCTGTTCAACGGATTCGCGGCGATGGTGCTGGCCGTACCGATTGTGGGCTTTCTGCTTTCCTCGGTACTACGCGCGGCCGCGCGAACGGCTACCTGTCGTGGGTGTCACTCGGGCGATGTCAGCGAATTTCCGGAAGGCGAGACGCGGCTGGCTACTTTTCGCAATCCGTTTGTAATGCCCACCGACGGCAAGACCGTGGACACTGCCTGCTGGGTGCGCCGCGTCGCAGGCGATCAGTTCCAGGTGTTTGCGATCAACTGCGCGCATCTTGGCTGCCCTGTCCGCTGGTTTCCGCAATCCGGTCTCTTCATGTGCCCTTGCCATGGCGGCGCATATTACCGCGACGGCTCGCGCGCGTCCGGGCCGCCGGAGCGCGGGCTCTTCGAGTATCCCTACAAGGTCGAGAACGGCTTGTCACCATTCAGGCCGGCGAGTTGCCGACGCCGGGGACCGCGATGCGCAAGTTTGTCTGCGAGAGAAACCGCCATGCGCGTGATCAGGCAAAATCGGCGAATGGTTCGACCACCGCCTGCAACTCGCAGCGCCGATTCGCGAGATCGCCGAACATCCTGTCCCGCGAAATACGGCGAGCTGGTTCTACGTCTTCGGTAGCGCCGCGCTCACCGTTTTCCTCCTGCAGATCGTCACCGGAATTCTGCTGGCGCTTATTTATGTTCCCTCGGCTGGCGAAGCATGGAGCAGCCTGCAGGCCCTGAATCATCAAGTGACGCTCGGCTGGTTCATCCGCGCGATGCACGGATGGGGCTCCAACTTCATGGTGGCCATCGTCCTCATTCATATGGCGCAGGTATTTCTGTTCGGCGCCCACAAATTTCCGCGCGAACTGACCTGGATCCTCGGAGTCTTTCTGTTGCTGATGACTCTCGGCATGGCGTTCACCGGACAAGTGCTGCGCTTCGATCAGGACGCTTATTGGGGATTGGGAATTGGAGCTTCGATCGCCAGCCGCGTTCCGATTCTCGGTCCGGCGATTGTGAAACTGATGCTGGGCGGACCCATCATCGCCGGCGCGACCCTCTCCCGATTCTTCGCGCTGCATGTCTTCGTGATTCCCGGGATTGCTGATTGCTTTCGTCTGCCTTCATCTCTTGATGGTGCTCAAGCTGGGCATCAACGAATGGCCGATGCCGGGACGCATCGTGAAACGCGCAACCTATGAAGCCGAATACCACGCATTGACCAAGAGCGACGGCGCCCCCTTCGTCCCCTACGCAGTTTGGAAAGACTTGTTTTTCGCGGCATTTATCCTCCTGGCGGTTGCCGCATGCGCTTTCTACTTCGGCCCGTTCGGGCCGACCGGGCAGCCCGATCCGACGATCATCCAGACTGCGCCCAAACCCGATTACTTTTTTCTGTGGCTCTATGCGTTGCTCTCGCTGCTTCCGCCGTCGCTGGAGACGCCGGTCCTTCTCATCGGCCCGGTCGTCGTGATTCTTGGTCTGATCCTTCTGCCGTTTCTTTCCGGAGAAGGAGAAAAGAGCTGGAAGCGCCGGCCCATCGCAGTGATCACCGTGCTGCTGATCGCGATCACTCTCGGCACTTTTACTCGCATCTCGCCAGGTTCACGCCATGGAGTCCGCACATGAACGCCTGGAGCGGCGATCCAGTGCCCGACCAATTCATACATGGCACGACTGCGCTCGAGCGGCAGGGCGCGCTTGTGTTTCAGGTCAAGCAATGCCGCAACTGCCACTCGCTCGGCGATACCGGCGGACAAAGGGGCCCGGCTCTCGACAGCTGTCGCCGTGCGGCTTACGCAGGACCAACTCATCCGGCAGGTGATCCAGGGCGGCGGCAACATGCCTGCCTATGGAAACAACTTGAGTCCGGCGGAAACCACGGCGCTTGTGGCGTTCCTCGAGACTCTGCATCCCGCAACACAAAACCCGGCCCGTGATGCGGCCCGGGCTTTTGTGGTTAGCGAAAGCAACCCAAAGCCGGCGACTCAACCCTAAGGCGCAAAGCTATGCCACATGCTCATCACGCGACGGTCGAGTCATTATGGATCTCCGTTGCTATTGTGTCTCATTGCGCTTGTGTACCTGCATGAATGGCTGCGTGTTGCCCGGCTTGCGCCGAACGGCGTTAAGGGTTGGCGCGCCTGCAGTTTTTTTGTGGGACTGCTGATGGTCTGGGTCGCGCTGGTATCACCCTTATCTTCTTCTCGACCACGATCTGCTCACGGCGCACATGGTTCAACATCTGTTGCTAATGACGCTCGCTCCTCCCCTGATCTTGCTTGGGGCGCCCTTTAAGCTACTGTCGCAACGCCCGGAGCAAAGACTCGTGAAACTTTTCGCTGGACCACTCAGATGGACACCCATGCGGCAACTAGGCCGCATGTTATTGCACCCTGCAATTGGCTGGATTGGAGCGACTGCCATTTTAGTTGTGTGGCATATCCCTTCGGTGTTTGTGCTCGGTTTGCGATCGGAGATGTGGCATGGGATTGAGCATGCATCGTTCCTGGTGGCCGGGCTTCTTTTCTGGTGGCCAGTGGTTGAGCCTTCGCCGAGCGGTTTGAAATGGCCAGAGTCGTCGATACTTTTGTATCTGTTCTTTGCGACATTCCCGTGCGACATTCTTTCCGGATTTCTAGTCTTCTGTGATCGTGTGGTTTACCCGATCTATTTGTCCACGCCACGGCAATTTGGCTTGACCGCTTTGGAAGACCAGCAATGCGCCGGTGCTTTGATGTGGACCTGCGTCACGCTCGTCTACCTGATCGCTGGCACCGTTTTCGCGGCGCGCTTACTCTCTCCACGTTCTTCGCATGAAACTGTGATTATGCAATCAGAGCCGCCGGCTACCCAGACACACAGGGATGTAGAGAGGGTTGAGGTGGCCTGAATTTCGGGCTCATCCATAGTTGCCGCGCAACTCGAGCCTTCCAGGGCGCAAGACGCACTAGGTAATTCTTTCGGCGCGGCCACCTTCGGAAACCAGACTCCGGATCAGAACATCATCGTCACCAAGATTCAGGCGATCTCGACCACTTCGACGACCTGCTCAGGAGCCCCGGTTGTCACTTTCACGAACGGAGTTAACACCGCAACCCTGACCCTCACGACGGGTAAAACTCAATGGGATAGCGCGATCGATTCCAGCACCGGACTGCCTTTGCAGCTCGTCTCTGGAACTGCATTTACCGCTTCGGTGACGGCGGGAACCTGCTCTCAACCGCCTACGAATTTCGATTTGACTCACACGTGGCAGTCGAATACGGCGCCTTAGGCGGGACGAATCATGAGGCAATCGAACTCGATCCCTCCACGGTTTTTATCCTCGTAGACGGTATAGATATTCTTAACCGCAAATCCAAGATCGGCGTAGACCTTGAGCGATTCCGAACAGGAAGGCGCGTTTTGGTAGATGTGTTGTAAGGCCAACTCCGCCTGCAGGCCGACGATATGTTTTATGCATTCCTTTGCGCCGGCAATAACTTCCAGATCGAATCCCTGGGTATCTACTTTCATGAAGACGCGATGGTTAGGCACTGATGATAGAAGATCATCGAAGACCGAGTCGAGCCTGCGAACGGCAACTTTTTCGGAGCCCGTTAGCCCTTCTGGGAACAGTTCGCCACACAGTTCAGTAGGCTGGAAAAAAGAGCTCAAATCGCTACGCGTGCTCACGTTGATTTGCTTTTCTCCTTCTTCCGAGCCAAGGGCATATTTGAATGTGTGCCAAAGCGGGTCGTTCGCGGCGGCGTTGAGCAGTTGTTGATAGGTGGAATTCACAGGCTCGAAGGAGAAGATGTGTCCCGCATAACCGGACTGGCGCAACATCTTCCCATACTGGCCGACATTCGCACCGACATCGAAGACGCAGTTAACGCCAAGCCTTTTGAGCATCAGTGGAAGATGAATTCCTAGCATAAAGCCGGTGCCCAGATCGTGGTGGATGTTTACTGGGTAATATCCAGTCATCGCGCACAGCCTACGTACCGCTCCTCCGAGCAACATAGAGAATTACCGTACCCAAATCTCCATCCCCAAACCATGGCTCCTTCAGGTGAGTCTTTGTATTGCAGGAAAGTAGCAAACATCTGCCGCAGTTAACGAATAGCCGTGAAGTATTTTCACCAACCCATGAAATCCTTTTATCTTGCTCTCTTGCTCCTGCTGGGGCGTGCTGCGCTTCGGCTCAAACCGCCCTGCCCAATCTGGGCTTAGTGCAACTCCCATATCAGTACCCACACTATGAAATCCCCATCAACAACAACTGGGCAATCGTAGCTGTTTCCTGGTTTACGCCTTTCGCTGCGATCACCGGCACCTGCGGGAACGGGCCGCTCAGAGCCTTTATATAGGCTGGTCCCCCGATCGGGAAACAACCAAATACCTTCACCAACTCTGATTCCGCCTGTCACGCCTCCCCGGCCACAAAAATCTTACAACCATGCACAGGACGAACCTGGCTTTTGTTCAACGATTTTCACTAATTCTTTATGGACTCTTTATACAAACTTTATGGCCCGGGACATCCAATGAGAAGAGTGTGAGTCAGCTCTGAGTGAAAGGCGAGATGCACTGAAACCTATATGAGAGCGAGCCGAACGAGAACTGCGAAAATGTGCGTGACGATCCTTTTGATTGGCATCTTCTGGGATGCTTTCCAACCGAGAGCTTTTACACAAACTTCGGGGCAGAACCAAAATCCGCCTGCCGACCCGTCTGCGGGCGCAACGGCCAACGCCGAACCCTCTAATCAGGTGAACGCGGAAATCCTGCAGGAACTTGAAAGGATGCGGGCGCGAATCCAGGAGTTGGAGCTCCAGCTCAAACAGTCAGGAACGAACACGATCCCCGCGGCAGCAGAATCAAATTCACAAAGTACTTCCAATCAGTACATAACGGGTTCTTCGAGTTCAACCTCACTCGTACCGAGTGCGACTCAATCGGTGGAAACTCCTCCTCCAACCAAGCCGGGCAAGGAGGAGCCATTTGCATTCGCTGACTGGACCTGGTTGAACGGCAATCCACGCACAAAAGAGCCTGCTTTCGATAGCAAATTCTTCACACCAGAGATAAGAGCCGACATCGACTACGTCTACGATTTCAACCATCCTCAAGACGACACGATCGGGGGATCAAGCGAAGTATTTCGATCGGACGAAGTCCATGTGACCCAGCTTGGAGTCGGCGGTGACTTTCACTATGACAATGTTCGCGCCCGGCTCATGACGCAGTTTGGCCTTTACTCGGAGACGACACCGCGGAACGATGCCAGTCCCTCACGCGGCCAGTGGAACCTCGACGATGCTTACCGTTACTTTCCGAAGCATACGGTGGCTACCACTTCAATGCGTTGCATGGAGTCAACGTCGATGCTGGAATTTTCATGTCCTACATCGGCCTGTTCAGTTACTACAACTTCGACAATTGGGCCTACCAACCTTCCTACGTTTCCTCCAACACGCCGTGGTTCTTTAATGGTGTGCGGGTACAAATCTTCCCCACGGCAAAATTGAAGATCGAGCCGTGGTTCATCAACGGATGGCAGTCTTATGGCAGGTTCAACAGTCGGCCCGGCGTAGGAGGGCAGATTAACTGGCGTCCTAACGGATCGATTTCAATCATCTCCAACAACTATGGAGTTGGCGCTGATGCCTTGGGAAATCCGAATCGCACGCGCCTACATACCGATGACAGCATCGAGGTAAAGTACTACGACCACCCGGAGAAATTCCTCCACCGAATGGCGTTTTCATTGACCGGTGATGCTGGATGCGAAACCGGTGGAGGAGTGAGTTGCACGGGCGACCATGGAACTGACAAGAAACAGAGCTTCCTCGGTTTTATGTTCTACAACCGCTTCTGGTTCCATAAGGACCGCTACGGCCTGACTCTCGGTGGCGGAAAGATCAATAACCCCGGCCGTTATCTGGTGCTGTTGCCGCCTATTAACGGAGCGACGGCATCCTCGGGAACTCCGTACTTTACAGAGAATCCGGGCGATCCGTTCAAAGCCTGGGATGCCTCTGCGACGTTTGATTACATGCCCAGTCAGTACATTACTTTTCGTTGGGAGTTCGACCATCGAGCCGCGAATGTTCCATATTTCTCCGGGCCGGGAGGAATCACTCCGCCTGGCGGCAACACTGGAACGCTCGGATCAGTGGTCCCCGGGTTTACGCCCGACCTGCGTAAAATAGAGAACCGGATTGATCTCTCCCTTCTCGTAAAGTTCTAGCGAGTCGGGTGATGCGGCAATCCGGGGCAGCAAAGTATCTTGTTTAGCAGGGCGGTTTCTAGTCGGAGAGGGGCGAAGCCTTTCCTTGTCTATGAAAGGTTGGCACTTGGAGGTACAAAGGACAAGCGTCTGGGAAGCAGTTATGAGCAAATGGATGGTCTTAGCGATTTTGACTGTTACTAGCTTTGCGGTTTTCCCGGCGCGCGCGATAGATCAGGCTACGTCGGAACAACGTGGCAACGGCGTAACCTTGACAGGAACGGTGAGTTGCTCGAAATGCCAGGGTATACAACCACTTCACAAGGGATATACGAGATGGACCTGGGCACTGCAATCCATTAGCGAAGGTGATGACATTGTGTTCGTCGTTGGTGATGACGTGTACAAGCTCCAGGGGGACAAAGATCAGATACTGAAGTTCATGGAGCGGAAAGCCACGGTTACCGGAACTCTCGACGGACAACGACTGGCAGTTCAAACGATCGTGCGTCAGGCAAAAAACAATTAGCAGAAAAAAAGTGATTTGAAGCCCGTTTTTTCACGATTGTCGCGAACCCGCTGTCGCGAACCCGCAGGTCGTAGGGCCTCCAGCCTGACGCACGATTCTACTCTGACCCTGCCTTACCCTACCCGAACAATCTTAAGGATTGCTGCTCATCGGCGTTAAGCCTATCGATCGCATTTAATAGATTCTTGCTAATATCGCTACGCGAACTCATCGTTGTGGTTTTCTCCAGACAGCGCAGCGCGTCATCGTAGGCACGTATTGTCGTTCGATGGCGGGAGATAGGCAGCTAGCGGGGCATTCGGAAGGAAAGCCTTACGTGCAGGAAAGTTTTCCCAAACTCGCACAGTCATCAGGCGCCCGAACGCCAACGTCCATGGACAAAGCGCTCGACGTTCAAGCTGGGAGCAACTTTCGCTGGGTTATCTGTGCCTTGCTGTTCTTCGCCACCACCATCAACTACATGGACCGGCAGGTCCTCGGACTGCTGGCGCCCCTGCTTCAGAAAACCTTCGGATGGAGCGAAATTCAGTATGGGAACATCGTGCAGATGTTTTTTTACGCCTATGCGCTGGGTCTACTACTGGTTGGCCGCTTCATCGATCGGGTTGGAACCCGAATCGGCTATGCCGTATCCATCGCTGTCTGGAGCCTTTCAGCGATGGGGCACGCTCTTGCAACATCGATCGTTGGATTCGGTGCCGCGCGTTTTATGCTCGGCCTTGGGGAGTCAGGCAATTTTCC
>CAVXXN010000002.1:0-292031 GCA_963765715.1 Terriglobia bacterium | reverse complement strand
AATGGCTTCGCAACCGACATTCCGACTCTTCGCCAATTCGATGATGCGGCGGCAGTTCTCGAGGGATTCGGACACGGTAAGCCCCACGTTTCGCTGGTTATATGTCTCGCTGACACACACCACGATTCGTACAGCATCCACTCCCGCCGCAATCGCGCGTACTGCCCCTTTGGCATTCGGCACTAGCGCAGTATGTTGTACCTCGTAAAAACGTCGAACCCTAGCCATGACCTCTTCGGCATCGCGCATCTGAGGAATAACTCTGGGACTAACAAATGACGTAGTCTCGATTTTTGATATTCCCGCAGCCCCCAGCAGATCAATGATTTCAACCTTCAGCTCGGTCGGAATAAACACCGTTTCCATCTGAAATCCGTCGCGTGGTCCGACCTCCACGACATGAATTTGAGCTGGCGACATTTTCGAAACCTTCACGACTCGATCCGCCGGCATCTTCGTCCCAATCTTTTGGCCGACTTTCGAGGACAACTTTTGTCTAAGTAGGGAAACAGATAACGATTCGTATATGATTAGCCGCACTGAGTCGCTGCCTAATCGTTCACTCGCTCGGAGGGTTCGACAATGGATCTCACGCTGGACAAACATAGTGCTCTCCCCCCCCACGCCCAGATACAGGAAAAAATAAAACTTGCATTGTTGCTGGGCCAATTGCGGCCCGGAGATACCCTCCCATCAATCCGTGAAGTTGAGCAGGAAGTGGGCATCAGCCGGAACATCGTTCGCAAGGCATATCTCGAACTGCAAAATCTCGGCGTCTTGAATCTTCGCCATGGCAAAGGTGTTCTGGTTCAAAAACAACTGTCTTACGGAAGCCGGGACACCGTACACGAAAAATGCGAATCGCTTTCCCGGGACATCTTGAACCGGTTAGAGAAGTTAGCGTTTCTCCATCAGCATTCGCCCGCTATCTCTACCAGCAAGCCAGAGAACAGGAAACGCAATCTCCTTTTGTAATATTCGTTGACGCCACCAAACCTTTAGCCATCGAGCGCGCGAGCAACATCTCGGCGATCTGGCAGCTCAACGTTCCCGGATACTCGATCGACGAACTGGCTGCACTCTCGAAACCAGAGATGAGGACGATTCGTAAAGTTCTGACTAACTACATTCGTTTTGACCAGGTGCGCCGTATCGTCAAGAACCATGCGGAAGTAATTCCTCTCGGTCTTACCTTCACCGAACAGACCGTGAAGGAACTCGGCCGACTGCCGTCGACTGCCAATCTTGTCCTTGTACTCGACGACGAAGACTACCCGTCGCTGAGCCTCTTGATTGAGCTATACCGCAAGCTCGTAATCAAACCTGAGACGAATATCAGCGCTCTTCCCTTCACCAAAATCAGCGACATCCGCAAATTCGTGAAATCAGCTAAGTACGACAAAATCATCTTCAGCAATCGAATCTGGGACAACATTCCTGAAGACTTGAAAAAAAATCCCAAGGTGACTCGTCCCCACATGGAAGTCGATCTTTCATCGCTCGAGAGTGCGCGCATCCACGCCGGGGTAATTATTTGAGCTGTCATCAGGCTTCAGCTGGGCTGACCGGTGCACCTACCACTCCCTGCTCAACCAACCTGCGCAACTCGTCTCCTGAAATTCCCAGCAACTTGCCCAATACTTCGGCGTTGTGAGCGCCCAATTCCGGTCCGATCCATTGTGTTTCGCCCGGAGTCGCACTGAGTTTGGGCGCGAGTGCGGGAAGTTTTACAGTGGTGCCGTCGGGTAAGGCGTGCGTCTCGAAGAGTCCCCGCGCAATGAAGTGAGGATCGTCGATCATGTCAGCAACCGAGTAAATGGGACCTACCGGCACTCCCGCTTTTTCCAGAATATCGATGACTTCTTGAAGAGAATGTTGCCGGGTCCACGATGCTATTGCCTCATCGATCAGGTCCGCATGTGCAACTCTTCCATTGTTGTGCTCGAGTTTGCCATCGTTGGCTAAGTCAGATCGCCCCATTGCCGTCATAAGCCGGCGAAAAATGCTATTGCCATTGCCGCCGATAACAACATACTTATCGTCACTGCAACGCCATGTTCCCGTAGGGACGATGCCCGACAAGCGGTTTCCTTCGCGCTGCCGAACGACACCCAGTTTGTCGAAGTCCGGTACGACGCCCTCCATCATGTTGAAGACGGATTCATACAGCGCCACGTCAACAACCTGGCCTACGCCGCTTCCCACCACGTCGCGGTGGTAAATCGCCACCAGAATTCCTAGAGCGGCATGCAGGCCTGCAAGCGTGTCACCCAGGCTGAGGTTGGGACGGACAGGTGGACTGTCCTGATATCCCGTAACAAAACGCAAACCACCTACTGCTTCCGCGACGGACGCGAACCCGGGTTTGCCACTGTAAGGACCATCCTGACCCCACCCGGACACCCTGGCCATGATGATCCGTGGATTGATTTTCTTCAGCTCCTCGTAGCCAAGACCCCATCTTTCCATGGTTCCAGGCTTGAAGTTTTCGACAACCACGTCCACCTTGGCGATGAGGCGGCGCACGATTGCCTGTCCTTCAGGAGTTCGAAGGTTGACCGTTACCGACTTCTTGTTTCGTCCAAGGATGTACCACCACAGCGCCGTACCTTTGTAGACGCTTCGCCACGTGCGCAAAGGATCGCCCTCACCTGGCTGTTCAATCTTGATCACCTCTGCCCCAAACCATGCCAGCAGAACCGATGCAAAAGGTCCTGCCAGTAGCTGCCCCATTTCAAGAATCCGCAAACCTTCCAATGGTCTTCCTGGACCCTTGGTACCCGCAGACTTTGTCATTCAGATTCGCCCTTGTATGGCAGGAGAACGGTTACTCTGCCATCTCGAATAACTATTCACGTGAAGAGTCAGAGTGCGTTCGCTGTTGCACCCCAATCGCTTCTGGAATAGGCCCAAACGTGAACTTGGTTGTTTCTCCACGATCGCTTCGAATGCGCTTACGCAACTTCTCGGTTGCGGCAATGTCGATGTCGAAGGTGTCTTGCGAGAGCACGACTCCGTAGTCGTCGCGTGCCTTGTCGACCGACAGGAGTTTGCGTTTTACGTCGGTCTGCACCATTTCGACTGGCCTGTCCAACGGGTTTTTCCATCCTCCGCCACCCGCTGTGTCGTAAATGAGCCGGTCTCCTCGACGCACTGCAACACTTGAAATTTTTGACGGCAATGAGACGGACTCGCCATCGGCACGCAGTAGGGTCTTACTGCTCGTCGCTCCGGGTAAACCGCCAAGAATTCCCCACGGTTGAGAACGTTCGCGGTCGTCATGAATCGCAATCTCGCCGTCCGCTTCAAAGCGGTACACCTTATGCACTCCGTTTCCACCTCTGTGGAACCCTGCTCCGCCGGAGTCCGGGCGAGATCCATACTCCAAAACGGTCAAGGGGTAATAGGTTTCTAGATACTCGCTGGGAATGTTTTCGAAGAGAGGCCACCAGGAGTGGGCATCCATGCCGTCGCCGATCGGCCTTCCCGGAATGCCTCCGAAGCTGATTTCCATCAGGTGAAAGAATTCGCCGCTCTGGTCGTAGCCGTTATAAAGAAGATAAGGAGAAGTGCCGTAACCAGCTGCTGTCGTCAATTCCGGCGCTTGATTACCCAGCGCACCCCCGAGGACGTCGAAGAGCCGAGTGAGTGCATGCGTACGGCAACCAAGGGCTGCGGGAAAATTTGGCAGAATCAACGAACCTTCAGGTTGGATCACGTGAAGAAGGGGATAGAAACCATCATTAAACAATATCTGGGGGTCGAAGACCATGATCAGATATACACCGATGAACATCTTGAACATTTCTTCGTTAAGGAAGAAGTTGATCGGGCCCGGCGCCTGCGGATCGGTTCCTGTCCAGTCGAAGTATCCGTGCTCGCCCTCACGCCAGATCGTGAGCTTCATCTTGTAAGGACCGTTACCCCGGCCGTCGTCGTCGATGTAGTCCTCGAAACTTACCTTCTTTTCTGGCAAGTTTTGCTGGATCAGTTTCGCCATCGCCTTGTACGTCCGGTCGAGCAATGCACTGCAAGAACTCAAGTACACTTCCCGCCCAAAACGTTCGCAAAGCTCGGCAACTCGCTTTTCAGCCGTACGACAGGCTGCAACGATGGCCATAAGATCGAAATAATTCATGGTCGGCATGCGCGAATTATTAAGAATGAGATCCAGCAGATCGTCGTTCAGCTTTCCCTTGCTGAACAGCTTCACCGGAGGAATACGCGTGCCTTCTCCAAAAATCGTTGTGGCATCCGTGGGCAAACTACCCGAGACGGGGCCACCCACGTCGATCGTGTGGCCGAATTGCGAACCCCATCCCACAAGCACGCCCTTATGAAAGATCGGGATGAGAACCATCCAATCATTGATGTGCGATATAGCGCCCCTGCATTTGTAGGGATCGCTCATCAGGAACACGTCACCCTCTTCAATCCCACGCTTCCACGTGGAGATAAAGCCGCTAACGTAAGATCCGAACTGCCCGACAACCATGCGTCCGTCGGGCATGCAAATCATTGGAAACCCGTCATGCTGTTCCCGAATTACCGGAGACATGGCGGAACGGAACAGAACCGTGTCCATCTCGTGTCTCGCATTTCGCAGCGCATTCTCAATAATGTCGAGCGTGACCTTGTTCGTGGTCGCAGGCTTCACTCCGGCTACCGCTGAACGCTTATCCGTTGCGCGCTTTTCGCTTTTTCGAGCTAATTTGTGATTTGCCATAGCCTGTCGCACAAAATACTTACTGTCTGCGCCTGATGCCCTTGCCGTCGCTGACCTTGGAACCGCGTGACGCTTTATATTTTGCCGTCTCTTTACTTCGACCGTTCGGCCAAATCAGAATGTTGAGATGAGGATCCACCTCACCGTAGTGTTCCGGCAGAATCAACGTAGTGGAGTCGGTTTGCGTGATCACAGCAGGACCCGGGACACGATGGCCCGCCTTCAATCGCGAACGCTCGTAAACTGTCGCGGTCAGAGACTTGCCGCGATGAAACATTTTTCGCTTGCCGGTCTGAGCCGCCTGGGAATTGCCTTTGCTCAAAGGATGACGTTGCAACTCAACCTTCTTTACTTCGCCGATCGCAATGACACGTACGTTCACGATTTCAACTTCGTAATCGATGTTGAACGCGTAGTTGCGATGGTGGACCCGTTTGAACTCCTCCACTACATTTGCCATGCCGGATTGCTTCGCGAGGGCTTTCGGATCTACGTCGATCGCGAATTCATAACCCTGCCGGTAGTAACGCATATCGAATTGGAACTGGATGCGCTGCCTGGCGGCAGGAATGTTTTCGCTCTTTAGCCAAGAACGAGCCTGGGATCCCAACTCATCCATGGTCTTGCGTAACGCTGCCAAATCGACTTTCGCGACGGGCCGTATCAACGTCCGTGAAAACTCCGTCCTTATATCGGCGTGCAGAAACCCAAGCGCAGATAAAACTCCAGGCACCGTCGGAATGATGGCGGGCCAAGAGTCAATCAGGCACGAAAGCGCGTTGGCGTGCAGAGGCCCTGCACCGCCCAAAGCGAGCAGCGCAAATTCTCGTGGATCGTAACCTCGCTGCACAGAAACCAGGCGTAGCGCTCCGAACATGTTCTCGTTGACAATGTCATAGATTCCCTGCGCCGCGTCCAGCAGAGGCAAACTGATTGCGTCCGCAATCTTCTGGACGGCTTCCGACGCCTTGTTCTCGTTCAATTTCATTTCGCCAGCGAGCAATTCCGGGGGCAAGTAGCCAAGGACGACGTTGGCGTCTGTTACCGTTGGTTCGGTTCCACCACGTCCGTAACACGCAGGACCAGGTTCTGCTCCCGCCGACATCGGGCCTACACGTAGCGCTCCTGTAATCGGTACGTGCGCAATCGAACCACCACCCGCTCCCACGGAATGGACGTCCACACTGGCAACCTTGACGGGATATTGACCGACTCGCGTCTCGCGGATTACCGATGGAATTCCGTCGCGGGACAATGCCACGTCCGTCGATGTCCCACCCATGTCAAACGACAGTACATTCGCAAACCCGGATAACTCGCCGATATAAGCGGAGGCTACTGCTCCGCCCGAAGGCCCCGACAGCAAAGTCGTTACAGGATGCTCGGCAGCGGCTTTCATACTCATGACGCCGCCGTCGGAGCGCACAATTTCCATGCGCGTTGTCAGCTTGTCCTGCTTTAACCGTTTTTGCATCCCGTCGAGATAGAGGCGCATTCTCGGCCTCACGTAAGAATTCATCACTGTGGTGAGCGTTCTCTCGTACTCGCGAAATTCGGGCAGAATCTCATACGATGCGGTAACAGGCACGTCACCGGCGACTTCCTCGGCGATACTCTTCAAGCGACGTTCGTGCTCGGGATTGGCATACGAGTTAAGCAAGGAGATGGTGAGCGCCTGGATACCCTGATCGCAGAGTTGGCGCACTAGGCTTTGCGCTTCATCGTCATCGAACGGAACCAGAGTTTCTCCGGTCGCGCTCATCCGCGCGGTGATTCCGAGCGTCAACTCCAGTGGCGCCATGGGTTCAGGCTTGATCATGATGATCCAACCCGCCAGAGGCCCTGGGGTTTGCCCGCGCGCCACATGGAGGATTTGCTCAAAACCCGCAGTGGTGATCAGTCCGACACGCGCGCCTTTGCCTTCAAGTACCGCGTTGGTTGCTACTGTCGTACCGTGCAGAATCAGAGAGAGCTGATTTGGGTCTATGCCTGCCAGCGCAGCCACCTTATGAATTCCGGTAAGAACTCCGACCGAGGGATCAGCGCTGGTGGACGGGGTCTTGGCGAGCACAAGCTTGCCCGAGCCTTCGTCGAACAACAAAAGGTCGGTAAACGTTCCGCCGACGTCGATTGCCAGTCTGTATCCCACGCCTTGACTCTCTCCGTTACAACTTACGACCCTGCTTGGTGGAGCATATCGTAAGTCAATTGTCTTATTTAGTAAACAGTAATCAGCAGAGCTCCTGCTGCAACGCAAGGCCGGCTTCAAGCTGACGATACGTCGGGCGCAAGAACGCAAGCAGCGCCAGAGTCAACAACATCGACACCGTGCACATCAGGAAAGTCCAGGTGTAGCTGCCGTGTACCGTCAACAAATACCCTCCGAGGTACGTGGACACCAACGCGCCTGCATATCCAGTGGTCAGGATCAGTCCCACTGCTTTTCCGCCGTGTTGGCTTGAAACTAAAGTGGCTAAAACGCTGGTGAGCGGTATCGTCAGCAGGCTTGTTCCCAGCGCGACAAAGAAAATATTGACGAACACTCCGGGAGCTTGAACTCCTGGTGCAAAAACCAACAAAGCCGGACAACTGGCGCACAGCACAGCGCCCGAGATTGCCACTGGCCATGCTCCGGTGCGATCGGCAAGCCAACCGGTAAACATCGACCCAGGTATTACCACCAGCCCAAGCAGCATAGAAATCGCTCCCGCCTGGGCGGGCGGAAAGCCGCGTTGTTGCGCAAGATATTCTGGGAGCCAGGTAATCATGCCAAAGGATTGAAAGAAAAGCATGAAATTACACACGCTTACCAGCACCAGAGCGACTTTTGAGCCGCGGCTGATCGATCCTTTGCCCTTTTCGCCGTCCAAGTCCATCGTTGTCCGTTGGAAGAAAGAAACGTTGGTGGAGACTAGTATTAGGACAAAAACCACGACGGCGATCGCGGCATAAACGATAATTGGAGACCGCCACCCCAACGTGCGAGCAATTAAAGGTGTAACGAGCATCGAAAAAGACAGCCCAAGATTGAGTGAACTGAAGAATGCTCCCGTGGCCAAATTGACTCGTGCAGCGGGAAGCAGATAAAGGACAGTGGCTAGGCCCGGCACAAAGATAGTGGTGGCTCCAATTCCAAGGAGAACCCGGCAGGCCAGCATTTCCCAAAAGTTTTGGCTCAGCGCAGAAAGAAAACCGGCTATCGCCAATAAACCCAGGCCCGTCAAAACCGAGTTTCGTACTCCGACACGATCACTGAACAAGCCGATCAGCAGGCTTCCAAATGTCGGAATCAAGGTGTAAGCGGTCATAAACAGGCCGACCCGAGCGTAGCTGACATGAAAAGCGCGCGTCAGCATTCCCATCAGCGGAGGAATGGCGAATACTGCTATGAAAGCGCAAAATACGGACAAGCAAATCAGCGATAGAGCCAGCCAGGAGCGGAATGTTGATTTCGAGCCGTCGAACCGCTGATTTTCCAATTGGCTCATGGGTGTGCGTCCCAGGGTTACAGGTTCGCCTCCAGCTTGAACAAACGAATCGCGTTGTCCCGAACCAGATTTTTCCTCACTTGCGGCGCCAGGCCCAACGCATCCACTTCCTTCAACGAAGCCGCTTGCTCCTGCAGGGGCCAGTCCGTGGCCCAGAGAACCTTGCGACTGCCATCACAGCCAGAAAACCGGCCTTCTTCTTTCAAATAATCTAGGATCACTGAGTGCCAAAGTCGCGGGGGCGGGACGTCGGGACAGATGTATATGTTGTCATTGTTGACCGCGAGAGCCACTAATTCTTCTTCCCATGGATATCCGCTGTGCAACGCAACAATTTTCAAAGCTGGAAAATCGCGTGCGATGTTGTCGATCCAGATTGGTCTTGCGACGATCCGTGAATTCGAACGCATCGTGCCCTGGCCGGTCTGGAAGGAAATGGGAATGTCCAGTTCGACACACTTTTCATAGATGGGATACATCCGTGGATCGTCGATGCGAATCCCAAACCAATGCGGGTACATGTGGGCGCCCTTAAACCCAAATTCCTTGACCATGCGTTCGATATATCGCGGAGCATAATATTTATCGGACCAGGATCTGATCGGCGAGATCCCCACCAGCCCGAGGAATTTTGTGGGATATGCTGCGAACATGGGAAGCATTTCCTCGGCTGTTACATAAAGCTCTTCGCCGCCAACTCCATTCGCACACCAAAGAGAGATCACCAGCGAAAGCTGGACATGGGAACGGTCCATCATGTCGGCCATGAACTCGGCAGGCCAGCCCGCGCGAATTTTCTCTACCCAAGTGGGGCCAGCCGCTTTGTAAAGCCCTAACGGCAGCAACCGGTAAGAATGTTCAGGCAAGTGGATATTGACCGAGATATCGATTGCCGGATATGTATTTTCTTGCTCCGCCATTTTCAGTTCGACCCTCGAATCATGAAATCCAGGCTCGCGCCAGTATTTCGTGAAGATGTCCCTCGAAATACCCTCCCGGATAACCCATTGCCGTCCAAGCTGGAGGGTCTCCGCCGAAAAATTCGCGGGAGACTTCCATAACCCGATCGATGTCTCTCACATCTTTGTGGAACGAAATCAGGTCGACCACGCTGTCCATGGTTCCTCCCGCCAGTTCGACCACCTCTCGGATACGACTGAAGGTGTATCGAGCTTGCGCGACCGCGTCGCCCGGGCAAATAATCTGACCGTCCATATCCATTCCCACTTCGCCTGCTACGCAAAGCAGTTCGCCTTTCTCCTTCTTCGTGCCTCCCGATACTGGTAAGTAGCGCCAGAACACACTACTTGGCGTATATGCGACGGCCTTGCCGCGTCCGACTTCACAAAGTGCCCGAACGGTGTGAAAACCCAGATGCTTGTGAAGACTGGTGGCACCTATGATGGAGGAACATGGCGCCCGCTCGAATGGCATGGTGAGAAATTCAGCGTTCTTTATTTCGCACATCGGCGCGAACGAGCGCGGATCAATACTGAAGGACAGAATGTCGAGCAAATCGTCCTCCAGTTTGCCTCCCGCAAGTTCCGCAAGTTCTCTCATCCGGCTGAACAAATATCGGGATTGCCCGCGGTGGTCCCCCGCGTTAACTACGTTGCCATCTGTATCGACTGGCATCTGCCCCGAGATAAAAACATAAGATCCCTTTCGGCATGCGCCGGAAATCGGATACTTACGCCACCAGCGCAAACTATCAGGGGTGAAACATTGCTTTTTCTCGCTTCCGAGGTGAGCGACGGCATGGATCAGAATCTTGCATCCCCGATGTTGCAGGCCCTGGGTGCCCATTGCTGTCCAGGCTGGATAATCCGACGGAAAGAACTCTCTGGCCACTTCCAGAGCGTCGTCCACATCGCGGATATCGATAAATGCAGCCAGCAAGTCCACGACATCGGACATCTTGCCGCCCGCGGCGGTAACAACATTCTGAATCTGCTGGAAAGCTGCCCGTGCCTGTTGCCGAACATCGCCCGCGGATAAATCATCGCTCGCGGATTGTCCGCTGATGAACAGCAACTCTCCCGCGCGAATGCCGTTCGAAAATGCATCATCAGACTTCGAGCTAGCCTTGATTCCCTTTCGCTGAAACGTTGCCATTCTGTCCTTATGTCAAAGCAGGTTTTAAACCGTTTACAGCACCCTGTTCATCAGCGAGCCGCCAAATCCGCTGAGTCGCGGCCCGAACCCGCTCTCGCAGTTCGTCCTCATTCGTATTGGTCGAGCGTCCATGATCGACAACGACCTTTCCGTCGACTATCACCGTCTCGATGTCGCCGCCAGACGAGTAATAAATAAAGTTCTTGATCGGATCGATTACGGGAAAATTGTGCGGCTTGGTCAAATCGATAAGTACCAGGTCGGCTTTGGCACCAGGCTCGATCCGGCCGAGATCGGTCCTGCCCAATCCGCGAGCGCCCCCGAGGGTGGCGGCGTCGAAAGCATCGGCTGCTGTTGGTGCTCCCACTCGCTCAAGCTTTATCTTGCCCAGCACAGCCGCCATCTTCATAGTCTCGGTAATGTCACTCGAGTATGAGTCAGTGCCGAGTGCCACGTTGATTCCCTTTTGCAGATACTCCCAGAATGGCCCAATCACCGCTTCACGAGCTTTGCGATAAGAACAATGCGCGACCGTAGATTTGGTGTCAGCAAGCAGCTGGCGATCATTGTCGTCGGTGAAAGTGACGTGGGTGACTACGGCATCGGGACCGAGTATTCCTGTGTTGGCGAGATGTCCGATTGGCGTCGCATTGAATTTAGTCCGGCATATATCAAATTCGGTTTTGTGATGCGCCGCGTGAATACTAATGCCACAGCCAAGGCGGTCCGCTGCCTTGCGAGTTTCGCGCAAGACCTCTGGCGGACAAGTATCCGGGCCGGTAGGACTCAGCCGCACACGAATGCGATCATTGGCGCTTCCGTTGAACTGAGCATGCAGCTCCACGTTTCGCTGTAGCCCGGCAGCGACGGCACCTTCCTTTGGGCGGTCATACAGAAGTTTTCCGTCCTTTATGTACCCAATGTTGCCGTGGCCCGAAGGATAAGTGGGGCTGAGATAAGCTCGATTCCCGAGACGGGTGGCAACTTCAACCAGGACTTCATAATGGTCGAAGTTCTCCTCTAGGATCGTCGTCGAACCTTTCTTCAGCATCTCCAGCATGTCCCACTCGATCACCGCAGCGAATTCGTCGAGGCAGAAGTTCGCAGCGCCAACTGCGATCAGGGGCACCACATAATGATAGAAAGCGCTTCCCGGAAGAAGATCGCGATCTTCACAGAGACCACGGACGTAGGTAGCAGCTCCGGTATGCACATGCGCATTGATGAATCCGGGCGAGAGTAATCTGCCGGCAGCATCGATCTTAAGGTCTACGTGTCCTGTGTAATCGCCACAAACCTGCTCAATGCGATCACCACGAATTACAACTGTCTTGTCCCGCAAGACGCGATGGCTGTTATTTTCGGGGACCACAACGTAACTGGCACGGATCGTAGTAACAGGGCCCTTATCAGAAACACTTTCCTTCAAGACCTTTTCTCCTGGTTGGTTCAACTCTCGTATGCCAAGAAATCATCTGGATTGCCGTACTTCGACGCCAACTCCCGCACGTCGGGATCGTCGAGCATAGTGAGATACCCGTGATCGATGACGGTCTTCTCATTCAGCGTGAGGGTCGCCTTCAAGCCACCGCCATCCCAGTGAAACGGGCTGGGGACGCCCATTCCCGGCCAAAGCCCGACCGCACAGTGGAAACTTCCCGCTCGTCGAAACAAGAGGCTGTCGGGAGCTTTGACGCTCAAGGCGTTTTGTAAGGGAACCCGGGGGTTGATGCCCCAGGCAAATTCGCAGAAGTACGAGCCATTCTTGTAACGGCGCATACGCTCTTTGAGCCATTTGGCTTCCTCGCCACCTTCAACTTTCGTGACTCTATGATCCTTGACGGTCAAGCGAATCGGCTCGCTTAAATATCCGGCGAAACCTTCAAGCATTTCGAATACCAGGGTTCCTTCGACTTCTTTAGGGCAAAGCGCGATCGTACCGCCCGGAAAAAACTCCCACGTTCCTGCCGGACGATGAACTTTCGCCTCCTTATCGACGCTTGCCCAGGAAGACGAGAATGGATCCCCTTCCGGCCAAGGGAAGAATTTCATCCGAAGATCGGTTCCCAAATCGTCGGTCAGACGCGCGTTTGTGCTGTGAAGCAGGCGCGCTGACTTGATCCACATGTAGTAGTGCAACTCAGGAGGGTAATGAGCCCAATCGGAAACCATGATCTCGGGGGTAGTCGCGATGATCGAAGTGACTCTTAGATCGTGTTCCCACATACAGCGGTAGATATCGGCGTTGTCCACTGACGCCGCGTTCTCAAGGTCGAAAACGTGCATCATGACATTGGCATTCGATATCGCCGCCTCTTCTACTGCCGACAGCCTTTCGCCATATCGGAAGATTGGAGCTTTAGTCTGCAGAACGCTGAGCGGCGCGCCGGTTTCGTCGATCGCGCGGATAATCGCTTGCACGACACTCGGATCTGCCTTGTCCGTACGATCCAACCACAGCAGCACACGTTCGTCGGGCTGGATTGCGCAATATCCGTTCACACAGTTACGCGCGCCTCGCATCAGGTCCGAGCCGTTGTCACGAGACTTCTCAGCCCCAGCAACGTCAGCCGGTAGTGCGTTTGATCCTGCACCTTTCGCGATACTCGCCTTTGCGCGCGCCATTTTTGATTCACCTTTACTTAATAAGTAAACGAATCCGCAGCCCTGTTAAAAAAACGGTTCAGCGGCGATGTTTTATGCAGAGCCAACCTCAATCGGAGATAGCCTTCGACCTGTTTCTGCCGCAGCATAGTGCTTGTGCAGCAGAAGCAATAAGAAAAGTGTGATGACCATGGATCCGACGTACAGCATGAACGGCCAGGTATAGCTACCCGTCGCGGTCAGCAGGTAGCCTCCAAGGTAAGTGGATGCGATCGACCCTGCATACCCAGTTGTGTGCACCAATCCAACCGCTTTGCCGTTATCCCTGGCTGGCACAAGAGAGCTGAGAATACTGGTGAGGGGAACAACCAGGAAGCAAATGCCAAACGCCAGAAAGCAAATGTTTATGAAAACTCCAATCAGCGAAATTGACGGCAACAACACCAGGAGAGCTGGGCAACTTCCGCAAAGAATGGCTCCCACAATCCCAATTCCCCAGGCTCCAATTCGGTCTCCCAACCATCCTGAAATGAAGGTTCCGGGTATCATGACCAATCCCAGCGTCATCGATACTCGGCCCACGTCCGCTGGAGGATACCCCCGCGCTACCTTTAGATATTCCGGCAACCACGTAATCATTCCGTAAGTGTGGAACAGCATTAAAAAATAGCCGATACATACCAGCACCAGAGGAATATTGCGAATCGAATACGTGCCAAGCACAAGCGAACTGGTGAGGCCGCCGACCGGGGCGTCACCCGACGCCTGCAGCGTTTGCCCTCGAGTGAAAAGAAAGAACACCACTGCTACCACGACGCTAATTGCCGCGAAAAGATTTAAAGGGGTACGCCAGCTGAATGCAGCCGCCATGATAGGCGTGATTAATAGGGCCAGCGTCAGGCCGACATTCATCGAAGTGAAAAATGCCCCGGTTGCCAAATTGACCTGGTGTGGTTTGAGGAGATACATCGAGGCAGCCAGGCCGGGTATAAAGATCAGCGTCGCACCGATGCCAATCATCGTTCGATAAATTAGCATCGAAGCGTAGCCATTGCTGTGTGCACAAAGAAACCCACCCACCGCGACCAGCACCAGGCCTGCAATCACGAAGTGCTTCACTCCGAAACGATCACTGAAGGCTCCGGCCATCAAACTCCCAATCATGCGCACCAGAGCGTAAACGCTCATGAACAAACCGGCCTGCGCATAACTTATGTGAAAGTCGTGAACCAGGTTACCTATGATTGGCGGAAGCTCGAAGACAGCCATGTATGCAACGCTATTGGCCAGACACAACAGCAGAAGAAGCTTCCAGCCACGCAGACTCGATGCCATAAAGGCCAGCCTTTCAGCGATTGTCGAGCTTAAAAATGCGGAGTGCGTTCTCTCGGAGCAACTGAGCACTGATGACGTCACTGAATGCGATCGCGTCAAACTGACGTCGCGATTCCGAGAGACTCTTTAAAGGATATCCAGAGCCCCACATCACCTGATCGCTGCCGGCATCGTGTTTTGGAAAACGACCTTGCTTGATGAATCCCACGAAATCAGCGATCCACTGTTCGGGCACGGGAGAATCCGCCAGGACGCTAAAGTTTGCATTATTCCGCGCTAAATACACCGATTCGCGTTCCCAGGGGTATCCGATCGATTGTCCAACGATGCTGAGTTCGAGAAAGTCGCCAATCACCGGATCGAGTAAATGCGGCTCAGCCACGTTTCGCGCGCCTGAACGAGGAGGGGCGGCGCCCAGTGGCATAACGATCGGAACTCCAAGCTCCAGGCATTTTTCGTAAACCGGATACAATCGCTTATCATTCGGCTGCATGCCGAACCAATGTAACGCCAGATGTGCCGCCTTGAAGCCAAGCTCTTTCACCGCATGCTCGATATATCGTGGTGCGTAGTATTCGTCCCGAATTGTCAGTAGCGGATTCACTCCGACGATGCCGAAAAGCCGCTTGGAGTGAGAATCAATGATGGACTTTAATTTCGCCGCAGGGATAAAGCAATCTTCTCCGTTGACCGGATTCGATGCGCAAAAAGCAACCAGTCCGGTCATCTCGACGTTCGCCTCATCCATCGACTGGATAAGTTTGTCGACTGTCCAATTCTTTTGCGCTTTTACGTATGAGCCCCCGTTCAAGAACTTCCAATACCCGAAGCGCGAAAATTTATTCTTGAATTCCGGGAAAAATGGATTAACGCAAACATCAATTGCCTGAATCATCGCCCTCTCCCACCTGGCTCACTACTTCGCCGGCTTGGCTGGTTCGTCGACTTTTAGTTTGTAAATGTTGATCGCGTTGTCGCGTACCAGCTTGCGGCGTATCTCCGGCTTCAACCCGAGCGCATCCACCTCAGCAAGAGATTTGTCTGGCTCCTGCAAAGGAAAGTCGGTTGCCCAAAGAACCTTGTCGCTTCCGCGCATGCCCTCAAACCGGCCTTCTTCCTTAATGTAAGAGACGATGGACGAATGCCAGAGTCGTGGAGGTGGAACGTCGGGACAAATGTAGACGAACTCATTCGTAACCGCGAGAGCGACTAACTCATCCTCCCAGGGATACCCACTATGGAGCGCAATGATCTTGAGGGTAGGAAAATCACGTACGATTTCGTCGATCCAGATAGGACGTGCCACCACTCGCGAATTGGAGCGCATGGTTCCTTGCCCAGTTTGAAAAGAGATGGGCACATCGAGTTCGGCACACTTCTCGTAAATGGGATACATTCGGCGGTCATTGACCCGGATGCCAAACCAGTGCGGATACATGTGCACGCCCTTGAAACCGTGTTCCTTTACCGCGCGCTCAATATACGTAGGCGGATAGTAAGGGCTGCCCCATTTCTGGAGCGGCGAAAGGCCAACCAGACCAACAAATCGTTTGGGATATTTTTGAATAACTGGAATGATTTCATCGATCGGAACGATTAGTTCCTCTCCGCCCACGCCGTTCGCGGAACATAGCGAGATCAGACAGGAGAGTTCTACATTTCCACGGTCCATCATTTCGACCATGTACTCTGCGGTCCAACCCTTTCGAACCTTTTCTTCGTAGGCTGGACCGGAGGCCTTCCACAAACCTAAAGACAGATGCTTATAGGAACTCTCGGGCAAGAATGCGTTAATCGAAATATCTATGGCCTTATAGCTGCTATCAGACATTTTCTGCTCCCTGTGATGAGCCCAAATAATCCTGCCGCAATATCGCTAAGGCAACCATGCTCTCGCACAAATCTCGTGCAAGTGCCCCTCAAAGTATCCACCGGGATAGCCTACGGCCGTCCATGCCGGAAGCTGACCTTTGAAAAACTCCTTGGAAACCTCTTGAATCGTGGGGATGGCGCGAACATCCTTATGGAACGAGATGATGTCCACAACGTTGGCCATAGTCCCGCCAGCCATTTCAACGACTTCCTTAATACGATTGAATGCGTAGCGTCCCTGCGCCGCAGGATTTCCGGGAGCCACGATCTGGCCATCCATGTCCATACCGACCTCGCCGGCGATGCACAGTAAATGACCGCGTTCCTTCTTAGTCGCGCCTGAAACGGGCAGGTATCTCCAGAAAATGCTGCTGGGAGTAAACGCAACTGCTTTTCCGTTTCCGATCTCGCAAATTGCTCTCACGGTGTGAAAGGCGAGATGTTTAAACAAACTGGTACTGCCAATCACTGACCAAGACGGCGCCTGCGACAAGGGCATGGTCAGGAATTCCTTGCAGCCAACATCGATGCACATTGGATTGAAACTACGAGGATCAATACTGAACGAAAGCAGGTCCAATACGTCATCTTTGAAATTGCCGCCGGCGAGTTTTGTTAGTTCTTCAAGCCGGTGAAAGATGTATCGTGATTGAGCCGCGTGGTCGCCAGGATTAGTGATATGGCCATCAAGATCGGCCGCCATCTGTCCGGATATAAATAGATATTCGCCTTTACGGCACGCACCTGACATTGGGTACTTGCGCCACCAACCCAGGCTCTCCGGTGTAAAGCATTGCTTCTTCGCCTTTCCCAAGTGTGCCACGGCGTGAATCTGCACGACTGACCCGCGCTGAGGCAGCCCTTGGGTTCCCATAAACGTCCATGCAGGATAGTCTTTCGAGAAAAATTCGCGAGACGCCTCCAGCACGTCTTCGGCATCGCGAATGTCCACAAAAAAGGCAACGACGTCCACGATGTCGTCCATCGTTCCGCCCGCCGCCGTCACGATCTGACGAATGCGCTCCAGCGCCACTTTCGCTTGAGCACTGGCAGTTCCACCACCAGAAGCCGTCCCGTCAGCATCAATCGAATGCTGGGATGCAATGAATAGCAGGTCTCCGGCCCTTACGGCAGGCGAGCTACCCTCTTCAGAGCCTTTCCACTTTTCCGGCGTCACTATCTGTCGCTCGAACGACATCTCTCGCTCTCCTTATTATTGTGTTCGCCAGAATTTAGACAGCGACCGGTTCTTTCTTACTCGGGACAAAATTGACGCCGGGCAGCGCTCCTTCGCGAGCTGCAATCGCCCAGATGCGGTCTGCCGCGGCCTGTACTCTTTTGCGTAGTTCAGCTTCATTGGTCGTGAGCGCGACCCCGTTTTCGATTACGATCTTCCCATTGACCATCACAGTTTCCACATCCGTGCCAAAGGAGTAGTAAACAAAGTTTTTTACTGGCTCGATCACGGGGAAATTGTGCGGCTTGGTGAGGTCAATGAGCACGAGGTCGGCTTTAGCGCCGGCTTTTATCTGACCGAGGTCATCACGGTTCAAGCCCTTGGCGCCCGACAATGTTGCGGAGCCCATCACTTCAAACGCAGTCGGGACGCCGACTCGATCCATCTTGATCTTGCCTAACACGCCGGCCATCTTGATTGTCTCAGTGATGTCACTGGAGAAGGAATCGGTTCCAAGAGCCACATTAATGCCCTTTTCCACGTACTCGTGATACGGGCTTATGACCGCCTCGCGAGCCTTGCGGTAGGAGCAGTGAACGACGGTTGAGTTCGACTCAGCAAGCAACTTTCGGTCCTTATCATCTGTATACGTAACGTGAGTGATGATTGCATCTGGACCGAGAATGCCGGTGTTAGCCAGATGCTCAATCGGACTGGCGTGGAAAACGCTCTTGCAGAAGTTAACTTCAGTGGAATGGTGCGCGGCGTGAATGCTTATGCCGCATCCCAGCCGATCTGCGGCTTTTCTGGTATCCCTCAAAACCTCGGGCGGGCATGTGTCAGGACCGGTCGGACTCAAACGAACTCGAATCCGGTCACTCGCGGAACCGTTGTGCTTGTCGTACATTTCCAGGCCCTTTTTCAGGCCTTTGCCCACTTCAATCGGGTCGGGCTTGTCGTAGCACAACTTGCCATCTTTTAAATAACCGATTTTGCTGACCTGGTTGGGATAACTGTAGCTGATATATGCTCGATTTCCCAGCCGATTCACGATTTCCGTGACGCTGTCGTAGCCGCCAAAGTTCTCCTCCAGAATAGTGGTCGAACCCTTCTTGATCATTTCCAGGATGTCCCATTCCAGAAGAGCCGAATATTCCTCAGTTGTGAAATGCTTATAACCGATGGTCAGCAGGGGCACGAAATAGTGATAAAAAGCGCTGCCTTCAACGAGGTCGCGATCTTCCGCCATACCGCGCGAATAAGTCGCGCAGCCAACGTGGGTATGGCAATTGATGAAGCCGGGAGAAAGCAAGCGTCCCTCCGCTTTGATGCGGCGATCGACCGGTCCATCGTAGTGATCACACACTTCCTTAATCCGGTCGCCCTCAACAACGACAGTCTTGTCTCGAGCCACGGTCTGCGCCCCGTTTTCCGGAACCAACACATATGTCGCTTCAATCGCCGTAATCTTTTCGCCTGCCATTGAGATCTCTCCTGGATTCTCTGGATAAAGACTGTTTTAAAGAAATATCGTGCGCCGCTGAGCTAAACTATGGGGCGGTTTGTTTCATTCGTTCGCCTCGCCGTCAGCTTCTTGGTAACTGTTCTAAAAAGTAAACAATTGTTTCGAATATAGATTTTCGTGCCGGTTCGATCTGCTGTCAAGCTAAACTTTTGGCCGTCTGCTGATTGTTGGAGGGCTCGTCTTTGGGGTCGAAGTTTTAATTGTCGAAGCCGCGCTATGCAAGGCGACGGGACGGCGGATGTATCGACCGCTAGGTTTAGCGATCACCTCCGAATTCGTCATCATCACTTCGCCCCGCAATACCGTCGTGACTGGCCAGCCTTTGAGCTTTTGCCCGCTGAACGGTGTAAACTTCTGCGCCGATTGCAACAGTTCAGGATGCACGGTTTGCGTCTTGTCCAGATCGATAATTGCGAAGTCGGCATCGGCACCCACAACCAAAGCGCCCTTTTGCGGAAACAGACCGAAGTGACGTGCAGGATTCGAAGACGCAATTTCACTGATCCGAGTGAGGGGTACATTGCGCTTGTGGAAGCCCTCGGAGATCAGCGTTGGATATAAGAGAGACGATCCGCCAAAACCTGGAAGCGAGCCCCAAAGATCATCATCCCTTTTTTCTTCTTCCATGCAACAAGCGTGATCGCTAACGACGGTATCAACTTCTCCGTTAGCAATGCCCTTCCATAAGTAGTCCACGTCTTGCTGTTCGCGAATGGGAGGATTCACTTTTCCCGCAACGCCACCCGCCGTCTCGTAAGTCAAGGTCAAATGGTGAAGGGTAGTTTCCAGAATAATGTCCATCGCGGGGTTCTCGCGGCGAGCTCGTATTCCGGCCTCGAGCGCTTCCCGGCTGCTCAGATGCAAGAGATTGATCGGGCATGATGTAGCGTCCGCAAGAAGCACGGCCTCCAGAATCGATAAATGTTCGGTGAGCGGCGGCCGGGCCCGACTGTAGGCTTTCAAGCCTTTCAGACCTTCTTGTTTCACTTTTTCGATAAACACTCGAATCAATTCCGGATTCTCGCAATGCAGACTTAGCGCGATTCGCCCGTCTTTCGCATGCTTGTGAGCAGCGGCCGCTACTTGCTCCATTAGCAGATAAAGGTGACCGAGATCGTAGTTGTCGGCCATCGTGTAGTCATTCCCGCGGGTAGAATCCGCCGAGAGATTCAATCCCTTGTAAAACATGTAAAACTTGAACGAGCCCACCCCGTATTTTTCGATCAGATCTTCAACTTCAAGCAGCTGCTGCCCGGTCATGATCGC
Source organism: Terriglobia bacterium (assembly GCA_963765715.1). Taxonomy (GTDB): domain Bacteria; phylum Acidobacteriota; class Terriglobia; order Terriglobales; family Acidobacteriaceae; genus JAIQFF01. The sequence continues at coordinate 271,923 of CAVXXN010000002.1, read as the reverse complement.
AAGATGGAATCCGTAATCGGTATAAAAATGTCCAGCGGCGAGTTCGAGGACTTCGGGAAATATCTCGCGATACGGACCAGACTTGTTCAAATAATGATGTCCGGTCCGGAAATAGCTGAGCAACGTAGTAACACCGCCAATCAAAGAGGAACGGGACTCGCTCTCCGCATCCTCCGAAAACGGTCGATAGATACCGACGTGGTAGTGCGAATCCACCGCGCCTGGAAAAATCACTTTGCCTTTGGCGTCTATTAGCGTTTCAGCGTCATGGGCGGGAATGTCGTCCGCGATGGCTGCAATCAGACCGCCCTTGACGCCGACATCTGCCTTCAGCACTCCGGTATGAGGAATTACAAGTGTACCGTTCTTAATCACGAGTTCGAAACGACTCACGGATTATTTCCTTTCGATCCGGAAGATTCCATTCCAGCCTCCTCAGCGTTTTGGCGATACCGGCAGAGTGCGCAATGCGGGACCGTCATATTCGTATGCGCCTGGATCAATGGCACGGAGAGGTGGGTTTCGGACCTGTTCCTCCAGACAATGCGCGATCAGGCCAGGCACCCGGGCAAGCATGAAAAGGCCATTGGCAGCTGTTTTGGGAAACTTTATATCGCAAAGAAGGGCGGCAATTGCTCCGTCGGCGTTCAGAGGAAGCGGCTTGGCAGAAGTTTGAGACAGATAACTCTCGATGGCTTGCGCGTGCGCAACATACTTGCCGGACAATCCAACCTCGTTAGCCAGAGCGAACAACCGCTTGCTCCGAGGGTCAGACGAATGCTGGCGGTGGCCGAAACCCGGAATTCGAAGTCCCTGTGCCCGAGATTCGACCACAATCCTGGCAGCGGCTACTTCCGGATCCTGGTTCAAACCGACGCAGCGCTCAAGAACCGTCATGCAGTCCTCGATTGCGCCGCCGTGCGACTTCGCGATAGCGAGTATGCCCGCTGCCACAGAACTTCCGAGAGAGGCTCCGGTGCTTGCGACTGTGCAAGCCGCAAGCGTGGACGCCGGAGTGGGGCCATGATCGATAATGGAAACCAGGATTGCTTCCAGCAATCGAGCCACGGCGGGGTCTGGCAGTTCTCCGACGACCGTCAGATAAACTGCGGAAGCCCAAGATACATTCCCGGAAAGACCTTCTACCGCGTATCCGCGCAAAATGATGCGGCCTGATTCAACCCATGAAATAGCGGTTTTGCGGGGAAACACCGTCATCGGAAGGTGGGAATCACGATGGGATTTTCAAATAGATCCGGCGATTGGAGCGCTGAAGAGTAAGGAACAATGATGCGAAGTTCCTTGACCGTTACCGAACCAGCAGTGTAGAAGACAACTGTCACAGTTGTCAAACAGTTTAACCCAGTCTACACTTACGGCCTCGCGGGCTCGGCACGCGCCTACAACCAGGGAAAACAGGACAACACTCATGTTCAAAGTCCTCACCATAGAACGCGAATACGGATGTGGTGGAGGAGCAATCGCACAAAAATTGGCCGCTCGCCTCGGCTGGAAACTTTGGGACCAATCGCTCAGCCAGGAAGTAGCAAGAATGGCACAAGTGGACTGCTCCGCTGTTCAAGCTCGCGACGAGAAATTAGACGGTCGACTCTATCGCCTGGCGAAACTTTTCCTTCGCGGCTGTTCGGACCGCGGCGCTCCGGTTACCGAGGCCCAAATCTTCGACACTGATTGCATGGTTTCCATGATGGAAACGGTCACACTTCAGATTGCCGCCGAGGGGAACAGTGTTCTAGTGGGTAGAGGGGCGCCATATTTCCTACGGAATCGTAATGACACTCTTCACGTTTTCTTGTACGCCTCGCGTTCAGAAAAACTCCGCCGGCTGGCGGCCGCTGGGAAAAACCGGCAAGAAGCGGAGGCCCTGGTGGATACGGTCGATTGTGAGCGAAAGGCATTCGTCCGGCACTATTTTCATGCCGAGTGGCCGACCCGAGCCCTCTACCACTCAATGATTAATACGGGTATCGGCGACGAAGCGGTCATCGCTATCATCGTGAGCATCTTCGAAAGAGCGCAAAGACATCCCGCTGACCCCGGAACCGTCACATCGGCGCAGATTCTTCGACATTGATGTACTCCCAACTGACGGCCGGGGTGATTAAACATCCTCGCCCTCGATGACCTTACTAGCTTCCGAACCAGAGCCAAAAGAGCGAGGGCTTAAGCACCCTGAGCATTGAAGACGTTTAACCAAACCCGCGCTCGCGCTTGGGAGTTGAAGGTGTCAGCACGCCGCAACACCAGTACAGAATCGCGGCGCTGACTCGAAAAAATCCCAGCATCACATCCAGGACGAATGTCGAGAACCATCCGGCGGGTCTCAAGCGCGCATAAACCACATTCATGCTCCACGCCGGACTGGTGTAGACCGCCCCGGCAGTCGCCAGACCAATGCGATTTCTGACTACCGGTTCGTAGATTATTTTTTCGATCCCCTCGTTAAAGAACTTTGCCGTCTGCAAAATCCGACTGCTGTACGCTTTCCTTGCGCGCAACGGCAATCGCCCTTGCCTGCGAAATTTGAGGACCAGTGCCGCAGCCTCGGCCGCGTGCCGAAGGGCGGCGGTAACTCCATTCGAAGTCATGGGATCTACCAGAGACGCCGCTTCGCCGGCAATCAGCCAGTTCGGTCCGGCAGAATGCATGTAAACCCGGCAGCGGAATGAAGTCACGTTCAGCGCGCCCAATGCGCCTTGTTGGAGCAGCGTCTCGAAGCGGGGAAATTTCACGAGTTGATCTCGAAATATATCTTCGACCGATAGTCCCTCTTCACGTTTGCTCTTCAGCGCTGAACCCGGAGCTACGTATCCTACGCTGACGGTGTCAGGACTGATCGGGATCTCCCAGATCCACTCAAGATATTCGTCTGGCTTCGGATCCATGTACAGAGTTGTTCCTTCGACTGGCTGCGTCACTCTGTAGTATGTCCAGATCGCAACTTTCGGGGGGCCGTACTGCAGCGAAGGCAGATTGAATTTTCTCGCCACCAGCGAAGCCCCGATCCCGGAAGCGTCAATCAGCCACGGAGAGGTAACGCGCATGCCTCCTTCGGTTTGGACGCAACAAATCTTTTGGTCGGCCATTTCAATATCGACGGCGCGGTCGCGTAAAAACGTCACCCCTTCATCCAGGACCATCTTGAGAAGTTCATCATCCAGTTGAGTCCGCTCTAGATGCAGTGTCACCAGGTTGATATGAAACGGAGAACCGCCGAGCCATACCGACGGGACATAATGGGTTTCGCATCCATTTCTCATTTTCAGGGTGACATGCCGCTTCCGTGTTGCAATGCGGGACGCAATCAGGCTTTCGGAAGACAGTCCAAGCCGGTTCAAAAGATCGGGAGCCGACCAATCCAAAGACTCTCCCACAAGCGGCCGTACCGGTTGTTGCGGCTCAATGCAGACAACCTTCAATCCCGCCCTTGCCAACTGCAGCGAGGCCGCTTTTCCGGCCAAACCGCCGCCAATGACAGTTGCATCACAGTCAATCGATGGCAGCCGGTCAGGCATCATGCGTCGATTTTGCCGATGAACTAGGAAGCGTGACAGACTGGTGCGAGGTCAAGCGCTTTGAGAATCTGCTCCATCTGCCAGAGATGACGGCGCTCATGAGCGGCCAGCATGCAAAGCGCGCCATATACGTTGTAGTTGAAGCGAGCATACACCGGTGATTGCACTCTTACTTGATCAATGGCGAGGCCAACCGCCGACTGTATGGTTCTCTCGAGTTGAAGCTGCGACTCTTCGAACGCAGTCCAGGCGGAGTCGAAGTCGCGGCGAACCGGGATTAATGATGAGAGTACTTTGAAGCGCAACCGGTAGGGCGGTTCCAAATTTCGAATGAACAGACGCGTGAGCGTGCCCGTTCTCAGAGTCCGATTCGTGCTAAGTCGTTGGGCGCCAGCCATCGCAGACACTATCGCCGGGATAAACGCATTCGTGGTCTGGGTCAAATGATCGAGGCATTCCACCACCGACCACGAGGTAGCTTCGAGGCTTGTTGCCAGATGAACCTGACTGCGTCCGGCAACCATTTTTCCGGCTCTCAAAGTTACGGTCTCGACCTGATGCAGGAGACGGTCAAGTTGGGCGTCTGGAATACGAATCGTGCTGGTGCGAACAGCTCTGAGCCCAAGGAAATTTGGCAATCGAAGATTGCTGCCCGCCGCTTCTCCGCGAATCCTCATGGATCCTTCCAGTTAGCGCTAGTGAGGTTAATGGGAATGCTTGGGTTGGGCCATAGTCAAAAAATACTAGATACCCCAAGAGAACCTGATTTGGAGATAGAACCATGCTGGGCGAGGGGAAAAGGGGGGCCTGTGAGGCGGCTGATAGCTGCTGGGGATCATCGTCTAAGCGGGCCGGAGCCTTTTCAGCGACTCGGCGCTATCGACGTTAACGATAGAGCATTTCATTTATTTGAAACAGATGATTTTCGCCTCTTGTGCTTTCTTTCCCGCTTGCGGTCATCTTCATCAGACAAGGCAGGATTGGCTGAGGAGGCCTCTGTCACCTCAACTGCCTTCTTTTTCGACGCGTCCATAGCGCGATCTCTTCCCTTAAACCTGCCGACCCGGTGAATCTGTTTGCCGTACGCAATCGTCGTGTCCCATACATCCTCGCCCATTTTTTCCAATCGAACGGTTACCTTGCGATCAAACGCAGTAATGATCATCACTTTCTCGTAAGCCATATTGGCTTTGAGCTTAACACTGGCAATCTCCTTCTTTTAATTACCTTGGTTTGTTCCACTGCAATCCCTGGCTGGTCTGGTTGACGGGTATTGTCGAACCGCAGAGAAGGGATCTCAGTTTGCCAACATATGCACTAGGATCCTCCGATGCTGCCCAAGCTCTTAGGGCTGCCGAAGAAGGCTCGGTAGCGGCCCAATTTATCGTCGGCCTCGCACATTTGGAAGGCTATTGCATTGAAAAGAACTGTCTCTCTGCGTATTACTGGCTCCGTTTGGCGGAGGCGAATTCCTGCGAACTTGGGAACAGGACTCGCGCTTTGATTGAACAGCTTCGGGATGCCGTTGAAACAGATGAGATCGAGGGCTTGGAACGGAATGTCGCGACTGCGGTGAAAAACAATAAACTGTTTGCCGGCAAACGACCTGTAGAGCTCATCGAGGGTAACGCCTACCGGCTCCAACAAATCGCAGTCTAGTCCTGTTGCGGCAGACAAAGCCGGGCAAGAGAGTGAGGAAATTAAGGAAGCGAAAAGTTAACCGTGATGTGGGTTTCGAAATCTGTAGGCTTGCCCTTGAAAGTGTGCGATTTGAAACGCCATTGCCGTACCGCATCGGTCGCAGCCGGCGCCAGCCGAGCGTCGCCACTTATCACTTGGACTTCCAGCACCGAACCGTCAGTTCCAACTAACGCGTCCAGCACTACAGGCCCCTGAACCCGCTGCTGTCTGGCCTCTTCGGGATACCGAGGTACTACTCGCGTTAAGACATCCTCATTTGTAACTGGAATTAGATTCGTTTCGCCGCGTTCATGAATTAGAGATCCGTCGGGCTGCACTGATGCGGGGTTCGATCGTGGAGTCGAGGGTGCTGTCGCTGAATCGGGCGCAGGTTGCGACACAGGCGTCGGATCACGCTGTTCAACAGGATTGGAGAGGTCTTCACCGCGAGGCGGGACAGAATGCTGGGGCATCTGCGTTGCAGATAGCACCTCTTGATGTATCTCTGGACTTTGTTTCTCGGGCTGATTCACTGGTATATTCCAGCCCGCGCGGCCGACCATCCAACCCAGGAGCAGAGACAAGGCGACAACGACGGTGGTCAGAATTCCGGTCCGGTAATTGCGATGTTTCTCCAAAGCCTTTGGCTGGGCCGACGCCAACAAAAGTTCACGCGCTGTTCGTTCTGAATCCGACACCTGGTCAACACCCTCGGTTTTCCAGCAATCTTGGCCAGAAGCATTGTTCGATGTCGCATGATTCTTCAGAGAGTCGGAATCGTGAATGAGCGAAGCGGTCGTACGAGTTGGATCTGCTTTTACCAAGGTTTCTAATTCTAGCGAGGAAGGAGAGGCCGAACAAAACTCAGTTCCATTCGAAATGGCCACTTGTCATAGGAATGCCTTCCAAAGTTCCTAAGCGCCCAGGCTATCTAAGCGAAAGATTGTAATGATCGCAGGTCATGGGGCACCCCCGAACTGCCACCTCCTCCGGTCGGCAGCCTGTACCCCATTGGCCCGGTCGGCGGTGTCCTTCCGACGAACATTAGAGTAGCTGGCAGCCCGCTTCGCATGAATGGCTCAACTGTGCTACATCTTCACCCATAGGTGCCACAAAACTGGTGCAGAAACTTTGTTTGCCTACTTACAAGCTCCCATCTGACAATTGCAGGCAAGATCTTCTTCAACCTGAGCCATTTGTGGGGAGGCGTTTTGTTATTTGGGATTTCGGTTCAGGAATCGACTGGAGCCGCATTAACCGGGATGTTCGTTCATGCCGGATGCTACGTAAGAGTAAAGTTGATTGTTATCTGACTCTCGAACTCGACCGGCTGACCTGCGCTGGCATGCGGCCGGAAATGCCAGTTCCGTACAGCGTCAGCGGCAGCTTTAGACAATTGAGGATCGCCACTGATAACCTCGATATCCCGGACCATGCCATCAGTTCCGACTAAAACCTTCATCACTACCTGACCCTGAATATGCAGTCTCTGTGCGTCTTTAGGATATTCCGGCTCAACTTCCGTTAAAACGTAGTTGTCGGTCGCCTCGACAGAAATTTCAGCAGGATCTACGGCATGCGTGCCTGAAGGTTGAAGCGTGTCAACCACGTTCTCAGGAAGTCCTGTTGTTGTATCTGACTTATCCAGCGCTGATCGTTCAATTGCAGGTTCTACTTCACGCTGAGGCGTGGAAGTTTGGTTCTCTGCGCGAGCGACAGCCATCTTCCAGCTGGCATGACCTGCTATCCAACCTAAACAGACACAGACACCGACAATCGACACAGTACGAACTGCCATCCAATAGCCGCTACGTCTGACTCCGGAAACACCCTGCGGGGACGCGGTGAAGATCTCGCGGGCCAGATGTTCTTTCTGGACAGGATCCACAGAGAGACCTCTCTGTGGATCGATCTCATTCATGTCCCGCTGTGGCCGTCGGCTTTCGAGAATTCGATCGGTTAAGGATTTCAAACTAGTCAAATCGCCCGGACCAAAAGCGTTGGGTTGTGACGAAAGAATTTCGAAAATTCCAACCAGCTCGCCAGACTCCAGCAGGGGCACAACAACGATCGATCTGACTTTTAATCGCCGACAGACTTCAAGGTTAACGCGGGGGTCAGTCTCCGTGTCGAAACTTTGCTGGACTTCGCGGGTCTGCATGCAGCGCCCTGTGAGTCCAGTATCAGGATCAATCCATGTCCAGAGAGGGGGAGCGTTATGGCCGCTGGTCGCGCAGCAGACCATCTCCGCACCTCGGACCAGCGCGATCGCTGCGCCGGTAGCCCCCGTGGCCAGTTGGACTTCTTCCACTACCTTGAGAAGAGCGGCTTCGTTTACGGTCTCGGAGATGGTATCGGTTGGCAAATCTGGAGAGCTGGTTCCCGCGCTTTGCGCGCTATGCGGATCAGAGCCCGTCGGACACAGACCAGCGTTGTCCGCGAAAACTCGAGCTGCCGAACTCAGGGTCCTTAACACATTCGGCTCATTTACCCAGGCTATCGCTCTGCCCGTCACTCCGAAATGCAGCGCAGGTTCTCTACTGCTCGCAGCATGTTCCACGCCAAGAGACTTCAAGCCAAACTGTTGCAGCCAAAGTGTTTGACGCCGCCTCGTGTACTGAGTGGGATGTCGGAACGCAAACGTTTGCACTTGATCTCGAAACTAGATATCTCTTTAGCCTAATCCTACTCTGCCACGGACGAACCCACTGACCGTGTGTTGCAAGAGATTTCAGGAAAAGGCAAATGTCTGCTCACCGCCCATGGTACTAGGGGGAAACCCGATATTTTCGCTGCGCGCGCCCTGTCAAAGGTCACGCATGCCTGGCTAATTTTGTTTCTCAACGGCCAACCGCGGCTTCGCATAGCTCGTCTTATACACGCCAAATCGTCTGCACGAGTGAAATAGGTTTACTCCATCTGGAGGTTGAGTCTATGAAAACGCTTCTTTTTGTAGTTGGACTCCTGCTGGTTACCGTAGGTGCCTTTGCGCAACCGCAAGGGAGACTTTCGCCAGATGACCAGCGAGAGTTTGATAAGTACTACACCAAATGGGTGAATGACACTCGCAAGAACGACAGGGACGATATTGCTAAAGATGTAGGGCGCATGCAGGAGATCATGGATCGCAATCACATTTCGCCCGATGTACCATTTGACCGCCTTGCGAGCACGGGGGCTACGTACCCGGTCCACGTTTATCAAGGCCGGCTCTCAGCGGACGAGCAGAAAGATTTCGACAAGTACTACACGAAATGGGTCAATGATACGCGCAAGAATGACAGGGACGACATCGCTAAAGATGTACGACATATGCAGGAAATCATGGCGCGCAAAAATATTCCTGCGAATATTCCCTTCGATGAGATTGCTAGCGCTGGGAATGCTGAAGAGGCCTCTTCCGCGAATGCCTACCCGGCGAGACGGGAGATGGCAAGACCGGCTCTCTCCGAATGACCAGCGCGACTTCGACAGGTACTACTCGCAGTGGATTGACGATACCCGCCGGAACGACCGAGACGAGGTCAGCCGAGATGCTGGCCGCCTGCAGGAAATCATGACCCGCAACAACATACCTGCCGATGTGCCCTTCGATCGGATTGCAAGTCCAGGGCCTGATCGGGCAAATGATTATCCAACCGTGGAGTCGACCGGGCGTGGCAGGGAAGACTATCCGCAGATGACCAGCACGACTTCGATAGCAACTATGCAAAATGGCTCGAGGATACGCGCGAGAACGATAGGGACGATATTGACCGGGATGTTCGCCACATGCAAGACATCATGGCGCGAAATAACATTCCGGCTGATGTTCCCTTCGATCGAATTGCATCCCCGGATGCTTCTTCGCGGCACTAAGTCGTCCCATTATCCTTAGAGTGGAGGTGCGGACAATCGCACCTCCATCTGGATGACAGACTGCGGCAGTTCCGGGGCGGGTTCGTTTCATCGAACCTCTTCGACGACACTCTAATATTACGATTCCTCGAAACTTTGTTCGGCGCTGAAGTGCCAAACTTGATCGACTGGCGCAGAGCCCCGCTATGGGAGGTTGATTTGTGTTAGTGGTACGAATTGCGACCGAAGCAAACCCATTCCACTTTGGTTCCGCAAAATGATTGCGGGCTATCCCATCCAAAGTCTTGGCCGCACTAGAAGGCGGCTGCTACATTCCTGGCGTACGCTCAGTTCGTAAATGGTGGGCGCGGCGGTGTAATCGTGAGTTGTCTGGATCTCCTGCCGCGCCGTTCAAGTGTCCGTCGCATGCAGACGGTCACAATAAGAATTCCCCCAAAGAGTAGCGCGATGTCGCCAATGCTAAACAGCCCGAGCCAGGCTTGGTCTGCGAGTAGTGGCAGCCTCGTTTGCAAGGTTGCGCTCTGCCACATCGGACTCGCAGGACGCACGGTCGTCGGCATCCCCACCACCGGCATCGACCCGGCATTGGTGTCAGTTACCAGGGCATTCATTCCCAGTCCGCAGAGCATTAGCAGAACGCCGGTCCGAACCAAGGGGGATTGGACGACGCGTAAGACGAGCCATAGGATCGCGCAAGACTCACATAACCAGATCGCCGGATGTTGCATCCACGCTAACTGATGCGCCGCGGTTATGAAATGCACGGTCTACTCCAAATGCCCCGAAACAGATGGATAGAGGCAAACGGAGTGCCAGACCGAGCGCCATGCTAAATCCCTTCTTGGCAATCGGATGCAATAGACGGGCCTGACCGAAAACCGCATATTGTTACCAGTCGCGTTCACTTGGGAGGGAAAATGCGATGCCTGCGGCTCAGCATTGCAAGAGTAAATCGCGTCATGAGGTGTAATCGCTGATGAAAGCGTCTCTAACAGCAGGAATCGTGATCGAATGGATAACCATTCGGCCGATGAGTGTGAACGCGTGGTTACAACGTTCCCTCAAGCAGATGGGTCTGAAAGATACTCCGCAGGACCATTAGGGGCACAACCTGGTTGTGCATAAGCTCACGCTCTGACGGCTTTCTCTTTGGGAATTATTATTTGGGACAGCCTGATCCCTTATCAACCCATGCACTCACGTTTTTCAGGAAACTTTCTTGGGACATACGAACGGGCTCGCGGCCTTCGCCGGGGTTCCAGGCCCAAAGTACTAATCGTGAGTGCATATGTTCCACAATTTGTTCCATGTTTCGGCCGCCATTTTGTTTCGGATCTTTGAGCGACTCGCATAAATCATGATCGCTCTGGCCTTCCCAAATCATCGGCATCTTGGGCGCCGGTAAATGCCACCCCGGTGCTCCCGGAGGAAGGTGCAAGCCATCCAGATTATGATCTTGATGACAGGAATTGCATCGCACAACGCTCGTCCCGAACCCATTAGGCCCTCGACGTATCTCCATGGTGTGGGGATGGCTGTCATCACCCTGACGAGGATAGTCGCCATCCGAATGGCAGTTCATGCACCGTGGATGACGGAGGACGGGAACAATCGCCTCGAACGCAGCGGCGGCAACGATGTCGTCGCGCTCTGATGTTTTAGCAGCGCCAAGAGCTGGGATTAGCAGACCGCACGTCACCAAGGACCACAACGCACCGATGCTGACCCAGTAGAACACGACGTCGTCGACTCTTTGCTTCATGCTCTTGTGCGATCCCTGGCAGATTTGCGTAACGCGTCAAGCACACGTTCGGGGGTAAAAGGCACATCGCGTAAGCGCGCGCCTGTCGCATCGAAAATTGCATTGCCAATCGCCGCTGGCGTCACCGTGATCACAGTCTCGCCCGCTCCGGTGGCTGGCACGTTTTCGGGAGTGACAAACACGATCTCGATCGGAGCCGGCGCGTAGTCCAGATAGAGGCTCTTATAACTTTCCCAATCGACTGAAGTGATTTGTTTCTCGTCCCAGGTCACCTCTTCCACAAGTGAACGGCTCAACCCTTGGAGGATGCCGCCTTCGATCTGGTTTCGAAGGCCGTCAGGATTGGAAATCGGTCCACAGTCTGATGCCACAACGAAACGCGTGGGGTGAACGAAGCCGGTTTCGACATTCACGGCGACGTCCGCCACTAACGCGGCGTAGCCGTTGTCTCCTTCATAGGCCACGCAGGCTACCCCGCGCCCCGTCACTTCGCTTATCCGCTCGTGAACGGTCTTTGCGCGCCGCGCTTCCCAGTTCGCTGCCTTTGCTGCCGCCCGCAAGACGCCGATAACGCGAGTATCACGCAGATGCTGCAAGCGAAACTCGACCGGATCGGTTTGAGCTTGTGCGCAGAGTTCATCCATGAAGCATTCGGTGGCGAAAGTATTCTGAATACGAAGCGGAGAGCGCAATGGTCCTGTGAAGAAAGGCGAACGCACAGTGTGCGTCAGCACGCGTTCGCTGCGAATTGTGCCTCCTCCTCCGCGAGAACCTTGGATACATCCAGCAAAATATGAAGGGACGTGATTACTTTGATTTCGCAACTTCCCAGTTGGAGCTTTGGCAGGAGATGGCGTAAGCAGTTCCGGTTCGTAGCCAGTCAGCATTCCACTGATGACATTCCCCGGCCGATCGTAGCCGGGCCGGTTTCCTAGTGCAGCGACCCAATTTTCACGGTCCCAAACCGCAATGTGTCCGTCGGGGGACAAACTGGCATGATGCTCGATAAGGCAGGCTGCACCAAGGTTTTCCCACTTCATTTCGTCTTCGCGTGAAAATTGAAGGCGCACCGGTTTACCCACGGCATGCGAGAGTAGCGCGGCATCGAAAGAAACCGCGTCGGCCCCGTTTAACCCATAGCATCCTGATCCGCGCACGTAGATCACTCGAACATTGTCTAAAGATAAAGCAAGTAGCTTGGCTATGATGCTTCGTGTGGGATATGCGGACTGGGTGGCAGACCAGATCGTGGCATGGTCATTCTTTACGTCTGCAACGGCGCACGAGGTCCCCAGCGAACCATGCATCTGGTACGGATACGTGTAGCGTGCATGTAGCACATTCGTAGATTTTACGAGGTTGCTTTCCACATCCGCCGAGTCCACGCTCAGGACATCATGCGACGGCTGGCTTCGCAAATATTCGAAAAAACTGCTTTGCGGCGGCAGGTCTGGCCCGGTGTTCCATTGCACCTTTAATGTACGCGCGGCTTTCGTTGCCTGATATTGGGTATCTGCGACGATGCCGACAAAATCTTTGCGCACCACGACCTTTGCCACTCCAGGTAAATGCCGGATTGAACGTTCGTCCACATAAGCGACGGTAGCTCCCATGCCCGGCGGGCGCACAACGCGCCCGTGGAGCATACCGGGAACGCGCACCGATTGGACGAACTCAAATTGACCGGACATAATCGCAGGTCCGTCGAGAGACGGAATCGGCTTGCCAAGAAATACCCATTCGTTAGCAGAGCGCCGCTTCGCGCTGGAACTCAATGCGAGGTTGAAATACTTATTGCCAATCAGTTCCTGGTATGCGAGAGTCCGTCCGTTCTTTGACTTGATAACGCCGTCCCGGACGGCCAGTTCTCCGACGGGTTCGCCAAATGTCTCGGCGGCCATCTTTATTAAAGCCTCTCGTGCTGTTGCTGCCGCTTGAGCAAGGCCCTCCATGTTGAAGTTCGTGGGAGTTGATTGGCTTCCTGAGGTTGTTCCTTGGTCGGGCGTTCTGTCGGTGTCGCACTGGATGAGTCTTACGCGTTCGAGTGGAACGCAAAGTTCTTCCGCAACAAGTTGAACCTGAGCGGTGAAAATGCCTTGCCCAAAATCACACTTACCAGTATTGGCGGCAATTGTTCCATCCGAGCTGATTGCAATCCACGAGTCCAATCGTTCGGGATCGATGTGCGATGCATGGGTGGCGAATGGCCCTTGCGCGCACAGCAGAGGCTCGAACAGCGGCGTGCTGCTGAAGCTCACGATTAGAGCGCCGCAAGTTTTTATGAACTCACGACGTGACGCCATCGTGTTTTCTCCGATCTGCATATTTGCGAATCGCGCGCAGCATACGCGTGTGTGTAAAACACCGGCAAAGCACGCCCCCCAGGGCCTCCCGAATTTCTAGGTCGGAAGCGTCCGGTTTTGCATCCAGTACAGCCTTGGCGGTCAAAATTACTCCGCTCAGGCAAAATCCGCACTGGGCGGCCCCTTCATCGAGAAACGCCCGTTGTAGGGGATGAAGTTGTTGCGGAGTGCCAAGACCTTCCAAAGTTGTGATTTCATCGTTGCCGACGGCGCCCACCGGCATGACGCATGATCGGACAACCCGACCCTCCAAAAGGACAGTACAAGCGCCACATTGCGCCATTCCACAGCCGAAACGTGGTCCGCGTAGTTGCAGTTCGTCATTCAGAACGAAAAGAAGAGGCGTCTCGCGATCCACGGTCACCACTCGTTCAGCCCCATTCACCTTGAGAGTAATTTGGCTCATTAAAATTCCTTGAACGATGGCTTTGACGTTAACTTTTTGATGCAAGTATGTATTAAAGCGTTTTCGAACGGGTTCGCCAACCATTGATGAACTCGGCAGCGATTGTGGGTTGGGGGAAACATGTTCCTTATCGTAAACAGTTTCATCTCTGGGTTGACTCGGCATCCATAAGAACCAATAATTAGTTGTGGTCATGGATATTTACGAAGAAATCGTGCAGCTTCGTCGGGAGGGAAGGCGCGGAGCGTTGGCAACGATTGTGAATTCGCAGGGATCCATACCGTCGTTCAAGACCGCGAAAATGCTGGTTCGGGATGATGGCTCAATCGTGGGAACTATCGGCGGCGGGTGTGTCGAGGCGGAAGTCTGGCAAGCAGCGCGTGAAGTGATGGAGAAGGAGAAGCCGCGAACTTTGAAGTTTAATTTGAATCAGAACCCCAAGGACGATACGGGGTTGGTTTGCGGCGGGACGCTCGACATCTTTATTGAGCCAGTGCTGCCTGCTGCATTGCTTTTTCTATTTGGAGCGGGACATGTCGCGGTCAACGTCCAGAAAGTAGCCAGCAACGTCGGGTTTGACGTGACTGTTGTGGATGATCGGGAAACTTACGCAAATCGTGAGCGTTTTCCGGATGCCAAGGATGTGATCGCTGAGGACTTCGATAAAGCCATGGCGCGACTATCACCGGGGGAATCGGCTTATATTGTCATTCTCACGCGCGGTCATCGTGATGATATGCGGGTTTTGCGGTGGGCAGTGCAAACGCCCGCTCGATACATCGGGATGATTGGATCGAAGAGGAAAACAATTGCCATTTTCCGCGAACTCACTAAAGAAGGAATTTCCGCGGACCTCTTTAAGCGCGTGCACGCTCCGATTGGATTGGATATAGGAGCGGTTACTCCAGAAGAAATTGCGGTTGCCGTGACCGCAGAACTCATCGCGCATCGCCGCCACGCGGAGCGAAAGATGCCCCACATGAGCTGGTTCCATCGTGTGGACACCGGGGATGAAAGCGAATCAGAAGTAGAATCGCTGCAACCGAACCCTGACTAGAACTATCCATCACAGTCCGAGTAGGGCCGTGTTCAGCGTTTCCAGCGCAAGATGACTTGCGTGGCTGGACGCTTCAGGCAGACCTCCAATTGCGTTTATTAACTCTTCGCGGGTCAAATTGCGGGCTTCGACGGTCGTCTTTTCTTTTATCAACTCAGTAAGTAACGATGCGCAAGCCATGGCGGGCACGCAACCCTTCGCGCGAAAACCAGCTTCCCGGATGCGGCCATCCACGATGCGCAGGGTCAACTTCAAGACATCGCCACATGCCGGGTTCTCAACTTGGGCCGAGACGTTGAAATTAGGAATATCGCCCGCGTTGCGGGGGTTTTGAAAATGATCGAGCACCTGTGCGGAGTACACAGTAGGCGTCCTAATTCGTGGTCTCAGGTTGGTTAAACGTCAAATACGACTCTGTTCACAATGCGGCGCATGCGCGTTCCGCATCTCCAATCATTTTCCGCTGAGTTGCGAGATGATTTAGCTCTCAATCATTCCGCGCGGTTGAGCACCCTACGATGGTCGCAGAGTGCCGCCTGTCAAACAGTCTAAGCTTACTTCGTAATTAAAGGTTTCAGCTGGGGTTGCGTTCTGAAGATTTCTCCGATGAGAAACAGGTCTGTGAGCAGGGCGCGGATATGGATGGACGCATTCAGATTGTCAATCAATTGAGAGCTGATGACAGGCTGGGCAAACACCAGATCGAGGGCTGCAAGGGAGTCGCGGGCATCGCGGTCCAGCACTGCAATGAAAGCCTGATATTTTCCGTGTTCCAGACCTGCATCTTCTACGGCAGCGGCGCAGTTTTCTGCTATGCCTGTCATCGCGTGGATGGCCCTACCCAGGAATTCGCGGAGCTGTCCGCCGGACTGGCTACCCTGATCGCTCGGGAGCCCTTGTCCCGCATAGGCCAGCATGAACTCGTAACACTCTTCGATGGCATCACAACGCTCTGAGAATGCAATCGACATCATCAGCCTTGCCGTCCGGGGGAAGATGACGCCGAAGGCTCGACCACCCACCTCTCGGGATCGTGTTCTTTTAAATAAAAGTCACGGCTCATAGTACCGACAATCATCGATGCGGTAATCGGCAGCTTCTCAGGCCGGATCGCGAAATAGATGTGAACGATGACCAGCGTAATGAGTCCTACCCCTGCTAGTCCATGCAGAACGTACATCAACCCCCAGGTCATGTCGCTGAATAAATAGGGATTGCGGGGAAAAAAGATGGTGCGCACACGAGACATCATGAATACACCGGTCAGAATCACCGACATCCCGGTAACGATGATCGCGCCATGGTACAGCTTGTTCTCGAGCGGATATTTAGCGAATTTTCGCGGCAACGCGGAAGATTTTCCCATAAAGCGCTGGAATCGTTTCCATGCATCTTCAAGGTCAGCGCGGTCCGGCCAAATCGACCAGAAATCCAGATAGAAGGAAGCATGGATGATGTGAAAAATAATCGAAACGGTCAGTACTGTGCCTGCGATCCAATGATAGGTGATCCAATCGAACTGGACGCCAACCTTCGGAAGAAATGCGGTAAACAGCAACGTAAGCATCGACGCTGCCATGACCCAGTGAAACAGCCGGGCAGTGAGGGAGTGTCTGGGAATGCGGGCCGGTAGTTGTGCTGCCTCTTTTGGAGAAGCCCCTGTGGCGAATTCTTTCTCTTTGGCAAAGTACCGGATGTAAATTGCGTGGACGATCAGGAAAAGCATTCCCGCAATGAGCGCAACCCAGATCAAAAACCACGCAATATGAATTGGAACATTTTGTCCCAGGGGACTCGTAGCCCACTCTATGATGCCCATGTTGCCTCCTGCACTCCGCTGATGGCGCGCTTTACCAGGTTTCGCATTAGCGGGATTTTGTAGGCATTGAACTGCAGCGGCACAGCCCCTTGTACCGCCAGTTTACCCGCCATTTCCCCTGTAGCCGCGCTTCGCTGTTTGCCCCGAACGGAATCTTCCACTGCCTTCAAACGCAATGGCCGGGCAGCCACAGCGTTCACCGCAATACGAATGTTCTGAATCGTGTCTCCCGACAGGGTCATGGCTGACGCCACGTTCATTAGCGGGAAATCCCACACGTTTCGGTCCCGCACCTTCTCGAAATAGAATTGCGCGCCTGCCCACGTGGACGGAATTCGGATAGCAGTCAGAAGGTAACCGGGCTGAAGGATGTTCATCCGGGTGATGTCAATTTCCGGGCCGACGAAATAATCCTCGGCGTTCACCACACGTTCGCCTTTGGGAGTTTGAACGACAAACTTGGCATCCAGGGCAATCAAAGCCGGTGATGAATCGGATGGATTGACCGCCACGCACCTTTCAGCATGCAAAATCGCATGTTCTCGATTTCTTCCGACCGGAGTGTCGGCATAGCAGATGTTGCCGCCGGCGCGGTAGCACGGCCAGCCTGCGCGGTAGTACCAACAGCGGGCGTCCTGGGACACATTTCCGCCAAGGGTGCCTTGATTGCGAATTTGCGGCGACGCCACCAATTCCGCTGCCTGCGCCAGCAGTCCATATTTCTCTTTGACGATTGGGTGCCGCACAACTTCAGTAAGCGTCGTCATCGCGCCGATTTCAATTCCGTCGCTAGTGGTGCGGACGCCTTTCAGTTCTTCGATTCCACTTAGATCGACCAGTGCCTTGGGCTTTTTGATCCTGTCTTTCAGCCAATCGAAGCTATCGAGTCCGCCGGCCATCACCCACGCATCCCCGCCATGTTGCTCAAGAAGCTTTTGTGCGTCCGCGATGGAGGTCGGCTGAAATAACTGGAACGCAGGCATGACATCTCGTATTACAGCCATAGTGCTCTCCGTTTCAAAGTTCTCTCCGTTGCATTCGCTAAATGAAAGCGGTCAGCGGATCCTGCATGGGCCGTCCCGCTTCCAGCGACGTCAGAATCGTGTCCAGATTAACCGGGGCGCGACGATAGATTTCGTCGCCCAGGGCATCCGAAAGCGCGTTCAAAATGGCTCCACAGCCACCACCCACCGGAGGTTCACCGATGCCTCGCGCGCCAACCGGGGTTTCGGGGTCCGGAATATTCAATGCCGCCCATTGCATGTTTGTCGGCACATCCAGGATGGTGGGCGGCTTGGTGTGGTAGAACCGGCGCGAGATTGTGTGGCCGTATTGCGGATCGAAGACCCATTTCTGACCGATCGCGTGACCAATTCCCAGGATCGACCGGCCCAGAACTTGTCCGCCCAGCGCCTTGGGATGAATGATCGTGCCTACATCGGCGACCGCGAGAAAATCCGTGATGTAGTACTTGCCGGTCTCCGTATCAACTTCAACTTCGGCAAAGCTGGCGACGTAGGAGAATGTCTGGCCGTCGTGCGGATATTTGTCCTTGGCAGCCGCAACCAGTCCTTGACCCGCAAGCGCCGCAATTGATGCCTTCGTGTACTTATTCACGTCTTCTGGTGGTTCATGACCATCGTAGACGCCGCCGAGTTGGATGGCACGCTGCGCAGCTTGTGCCAGAGTCATGCTCTTGCCGCCGCCCTTATGGAAGACACGCTCATTGGCGACTTCGTATTGTTCCGGCTTGCCGCCGTAAGTCTTGGCCGCGACTTCCTGCAGCTTCTGTTTCGCTTCCATGCCTACCGCGTGCGCCGCGCGTGTCATGGCGTGTGTGGTCTGGCTGCCGCCAGAGACGCAAGTCCAGGGCAAGTTCTTGCTGGTATTGCCCCATTCGACATCGCACTTTTCCCACGGAACACCCAGCACCTCAGCGACGACCCGGTGAACGTCGCTGATAGATTCTGTTCCCAGGTTGCCGATTCCTGACTGGATTGCGATCCGGCCGTCGGGCCTGATCACGACCAGCCCGTCATATCCTGTCGAACCAGCAAAGAAACCGCTCGACGAGACGCCTACTCCGCGAACCTTTGTGCCGCTGCGCTTGGGACGCCCGATGCGTTCTTTCCACCTGAACTGCTCTGAGCCCCGATCGAGAGCTTCTTTGAGAAATGCGCTGGTGGAGTGTCCGCGCTTACCCTCTCTCGGCGGTCCGAATGGCGCCTTGCCTTCGGGAGCGTTGGCCTTGCGAATGTCTACCTGGTCGAGCGAGAGTTTACGCGCCGCTTTCGCAAGAATCGGTTCCATGATGATGATTCCCTGCATGCCCCCAGGGGCGCTCTGCGGGCCTCGCGGTGGAGTATTGGTGAGCATGGTCACGCCCCGCCAACGCATCGCTGGCGGTTGATACAAGAGGGAGACAATAATCCCCGATGCACTAGCGTCGCCGTTCGCATCGTAGGGACCGTTGTTGGAGATGGCGAACATGTCTAACGCGGTGATCTTGCCGTCCTGGGAGAATCCGACCTTCATCCGGCCCTGGAAGCCGGGACGTGCCCGCCCGATGAAATGCTCTTCCTCCCGGCTGATGCGCATCATCACCGGAGCGTTGGCTTTTTTCGCCAGCAGTGCCGGGATAATCGCGAAGATGTAACCAGTGGCTTTGCTGCCGAACCCACCTCCGGTGTACTCGCTGATCAGCACAATCTGGTTGGGGTCCATATTCAACCAGCGGCCCAGGCCGGCCAGAGTTTGCACCGTGCTCTGGGTTCCCATGTGGATGAACACCTTGCCGTTTTGCCAATATGCCAGAGCGGTTCGCGGTTCGAGAGTCTGATGGCTGCTGTCCGGGGTCGTGAAGGTCTCATCCAGGACTAGTGCCGCGTTCTTGAGACCAGCGTCCACATCGCCATAGGACCACTCGTCTGGCGCTTTTCCCATAGGCAGCCGGCCTTCCTTGACCTCAGCGAAGTCTGCAGCTGTCCATTTCAGTTCTCCTACGTGAGGAGGCGGAGGGCTGGGCGGTTTCTCGCCCGGTTTGGGCGGTTCGACTGGTGGTTTGACCCAAATATTTCCTTCCGTCCGTGGGTTGGGTCCGCCAGGGCGGAGACTGTCGAGTGGGTCTACTACGAATGGCAGATGTTCAAATTCGATGTCGATGTTTTCGATGGCCTCCGCGGCAGTCAGCTCATCTACCGCCGCTACAGCCAGGATCGGCTCCCCCTGGTACAAGGGTTCCATGGTGAGTGCTTTTTCGCCCTGCATGTTGGCCTTGATTACTGCCCCAAGGTCGGTCACGCTGTCGGCCGGAGCCGGAAGGTCATTTTGCGTGAGAATTGCTTTTACCCCTGGCATCGCCAGAGCTTTACTTAAATCGAGATGTTTCACCCTTCCGTGCGGCACGGGGCTAAGCAGTAATTTGCAGAAGAGCATGCCTTCGGCCCGAAAGTCCTCGGCGTATTTAGACCGTCCGGTCACCTTGGCGTAAAGATCAGGCGTTGTGTAATCCTTGCCAATGAGTTTGTACTGGGTTCCGGTCTTGGGTTGATCCGGTTTCTGTTGGTCGGCGCTCTTTTGGTCGGGTTTTCCAGCTTGGCTAGGCATGGTTCACCTTCCTCATGTTTTCCGCGCCTCGCATCATTGCGGTGAGGATTTTGTCGTAATCCTGGCACCGGCAGAGGTTGCCGGAAATCCCATGGGCCAGCTCGGATCTAGTCGGATTGGGATTGGTTTTCAGGTATCCCACCGTTGCCATCAGGAAGCCGGACATGCAAAACGCGCACTGAAAGCCTTGCTCGTCAATTACGCCCTGCTGCACTGGATGCAATGTGCCGTCGGGACTGGCCAAACCTTCGATAGTCTGGACTCTTTTCGCGCGCACAGTATGCGTGAGCACTGAGCACGAATAATGCGGCACGTCGTCGATCAGGACGGTGCAGGCGCCGCACTCACCGCGGTCGCATCCCAGTTTGGTACCCGTGAGGCCGAGCTTGTAGCGAAGCGTCCAAGCCAGGGTCTCCTGCTTCATTGCGTCTACCCGGCGTTGCTGGCCGTTTACATTGATGGTGATGAGCCGCTCACCCACGCTCCCGGCAGGCTGGCCCAGCAGGGTGGAGGCGCGAAAGAGATAATTCGCGGAAGAAACCGCGACTCCACTCGTAATCACCCCCTTGATAAATGTACGTCTTGAAATCCCTCTGGCTATTTCTTCGGGCGTCTTGAAATCGGCTTCGTCTGCCATGCCGGGTCCCCTCTGATTGCATGTATACGGGCGGATACTTAATTTCTACACCCCAACGACCATGCGATGTCAACGTGAAAGTCGTCTCATACCCGAGCCAAACGATCCTCTGGCCGGTATAAATAAAGTAATCCTTGCGTCGGTCGTCCGTCCGAAAGAGCGCATGGACGCCGAAGGCTACAAAATGAATCAGCTTTCATCGTAAACTCCTCTTCATACTGAAGCGAGACGCAGGACGGCGATATCAATTATCGCTACCACGATTACGCTACCTGACGGTCCATCAGTCGGGCCTCTCAGTCCGCACGGGCAGGTCCGCTGTCTTCGCTCATGCATTGTTCGGCGAAGCACACTCAAGCTTAGGAGCAGGAGTGGGTATACCGATCATTGGGGGATCTCCACCGGTATAACCAGCGCGAATGCCTTCGCCACGGCGTTTGGCGGCGGCATTGATATCGGACTGACTCGACATCTCGCCATCCGAGCCGTCCAGGTGGACTACCGGCGCACCCAGTTCAACGCGACCGATGCGTTGACCACCGGACTCTCGAGCAGCCTAGGCAACCGCCAGAACAGTTCCGCTATTCGAGTGGCATTGTGTTCCGATTCTGAGCTGTGACCAACCTCGCCGCACGAGCCGGGGGCCCTATGAACTTTATCGCGAGAACTCAGAGAGTGAGAATAGATGAGCGCAGAACGTGGCGACCCACGAGCTAAAATGCAAAAAGTACAGCGACGGTGAACGACGCCTCAAGGCTGACAGAGGTAAGCAAAGAGCGTCGTGAAGCTGTACGAATCTCTCAAAAATAGTAGTCAAGAAAAACCGCCACCTTTAATAGTGGCGGTGAGGTTGGATTCACGTCAGGTATTCATGCCCCGTCAACAGCGGCCGCATTTCGCCTGATTCAGATGCCCGTGAGCCGCTTGGAGATCAGACTTGCGTGCAGCACGCCATTCTTATCCCAGGTGCCCGTGCAGATCACCCGATCACCGTCTTTAACTTGGGTAGCATCAATGTCAGTGGGCTTTTTGCCGTGCTCCTGACTAACCCATCGAGTTGAGCTGTCATACTCAACCATTTTGTCGTCGCTTGATCCCACTTTACGAACGGTCAGCCTGGATTTGTCCGCACTGCTTCGTATGACGTGGCCCTCCCATCGCGCCTCCTTTGCGCTGGTCGCTGGGGAAGCGGCTTCCTGAGAAAACACGTAAGTTGACAGCGGAAAAGCAAGCACCAAAGCGAATAACAGAGTGAGTAAGCTTTTCAAAATGTCCTCCTTCTTTCTTCATCGGCAAATTTGTAATGTGGGAAGAAACAGGGCCTGGGCCTGAGGGAGAGATGGATATCTTGCTGGGTCAAAACACCCCTTTTTAGTGCTTGACATGCTCAATCACGGCAATTCAGTAGAGGATTTCGTTCGCCCCTTTTTCAGCGATCATCTTCTGAAACTGAGTCACGATCTTGTCCCGGCGTGCCATCACAGCTTTGACTTCTTCTTTAGTGAGATAACCTTTTGTTTTGTCGGCCAGGTCATTTCCATTCAACATTTTCAGTTTGTCCATCAGCGCCCGGTCGCAACGCACCAAATCATCAGGGTCTTTCAGCTCTTTGGACAATCGGAATGCGCGAGTGAAGTCGACTCTCCAAATCTGCCAGTCTTTGCCAATTAATACGTTTGTCAAGTTGGCGTCAGTGTCGTAGACCAGCTCGTCAAACACTCGGATCTTGTACATCTGATTATTCCAGGCATTCGGATCTGGAGCTTGCAGTTTTTGCTTGTAGCGTTCAGCGTCGTCCATCTTTACGGGCAACCACCAACTGAGAGAGCCAGGATTTCCTCCCCAACTACGTTCCACATAGACCGGCATCATGTCATCCATGCCCAGCAACTCAGCTAGTCGATACGCCGCAATGTTGTATTTGTAGGAATCGACAAAGGCCAACTCCCTACCGGCGGAAAACTGCATGGAGGTTCGGTGTTCATCAATGGACTGGAACGAGGCGTCGTGGGTCACAGTTCCGTCGGTAAGTGTCAGTCGCCACGGGACGGTGATCCCTTTTTTTGACCGCTGACTTTTTACGACCTTGGCGGTGAGAAGGAACGTTTTGATTTGATCTTTGGTGAGGGTCGACTCGTCGGAAGCAATGACAAAGTTTGCACAAGTCAGACACAGGATAACGGCGAGAATGAGTCTACGACACTGCAGGGCAAGCATGCGCATCGAAATACCTCTGGCGGAACTCTCGCCAACCTACCTCGCTTTGAACCGATTTGGATTTCTCCGCTCTCTGAATCCTCTCCACGGGTCGAGTGCGTGACCACCGTGGATTCCTGCAGGTGACATGCCAAAAGCAAAATCTCTGACCAGCTCGTGGCCTAGTTTTGCACCTTGCAGAATCCCGGCCACTTGTATCCCAAAACCTTGGCAGAATGCAAATTGCGATAATCGGGCCGAAATCATTTCTCCTAACCTTTCGGTTAATGCCACTATCCGTCGGGTTAGTAATCGCTAATTGTCGTCAACGACTTTCCATCGCCGTAACCGCTGGGGGGCCTTTTGCTTGTCGCTAGGCGACTTCCTCTGGTGTGCTAATGGGAAAAGAAAAACAGGCGGAAGAGACGCGCCTTCGGCCTGTTTCTTAGGTTGAAACTATAAACCCTCCTAAAACAATACTTTTTGGCCTGTGCGTCCTCGCCCCAAAGCGCTCTTGTGGTCAGAGCAATTGAGTCTTTCGGGATCGACCCGTTACTGCATTAGTTGGTAAGCCGTTTGGAGATCAAAGTGGCGTGGAGAACTCCATCCTTGTCCCACGTGCCCTTGCAGATCACGCGATCATTGTCTTTTACCTGACTCGCGTCAATCGGATTAACTTCTTTGCTGTTATGTTCCTGGCTGACCCACTTGGTTGAGCTGTCGTAAGCGACGGTTTTCTCGACGTTCGAACCTATTTTACGAACTGTGAGAGTCGATTTGTCCGCACTGCTCCTGGCCACCGTGCCCTCCCAGCGCGCTTCCTTTGCCATGTTCTGGCTGGCAGGTGCATCCTGCGAAAATGCCTGCGTTGACAACGGAAGAACAAGTACGAGTAACAGCAGAGTTAAAACCTTCATCTTCATGTTCACAGTACTTCCTCCTTTGACAGAAACTAGTGGAATCAATTCTTGGATCGACAAGCGAGCAAACATTAATTCAAGATTCGCTCTCCTGAGAGTTTGCCGGCTCGTTAATACAAAACTTCCTTCTCACCCTTTTCTGAGATCAGCTTTTGGAACTGCGCAATGATCTTGTCTCGCCTGGCCATTACGGCCGCCGCTTCATTCTTTGTCAGGTAGCGTTTGGTTTTTCCCGAGAGCTCGTTCCCATCAAGGAGCTTTAACTTTTCGAACAAATGGCGGTCGCATCGTACCAAATCGTTGGGGTCTCTCAGATCCTTGTTAAGTCGAAATGATCGGCTGAAATCGACTCTCCAAATTTTAAAATCCTGTCCGATCAGGACGTTAGTCAGGTTTGGATCTGCATCGTACACAAGCGCATCGAAGACCCGTATTTTGTACATTTGATTGTCCCAAGCGTCGGGATCTGGGACCGCTATCTTCTGCTTGAGACGTTCCACCTCATCCATTTTTACCGGCAACCACCAACTCAAGGAGCCTGTCTTGCCTCCCCATGAACGTTCGACGTATACCGGCAGCATGTCATCCATACCGATCATCTCAGCCAGGACGTACGCGGCAATGTTGTACTTGTACGAATCGACGAAATTCAATTCGGTGCGCCCACTTGAGAGCGTCGCTGTGGGTTTGTGTTCATCAATAGTCTGGAAAGAAGCGTCGTGAGTTACCGTACCGTCGTTTAACGTAAGTCGTTGAGTCCCAGTAATACCCTTCGAAGATTGTTTACTGCCAACAATTTTGGCTGTAGTGAGAAACTGTTTGATCTGTTCTGTGGTTAAGGCAGTCTGATCCGTCGCTGTCGCAACGGATAAACAACCTAAACATGCCACTGTCGCAATGATGAGCTTTCGCCCGTGCCGGTAAGGTAGGTTCATGATCTCCCCCTTGAATTGCGCCCACAAAATCTACTCCGTTGGGCGCTGATTCAGCAATCTAAAACCTCGGGGCTGCGCCGCCACAAGCACAAGGCAAACACAAGTCGACAAGACGCAGACCTGAACAGCATGGAAGAGCGTCTTCCCATATCCCCAATTCGTGGAAGCTCTGGCACGAACTGGACCTCTTTTTGTGCGAACGGTCTCAAGCTTTCGTCGCCAGCGCTTCCAGACGCATTTTGGCGAGTCTGGCGGTTTCACGAAGCAGTGGGTCCGCGTTACCCAGACAGCGATCCAATTCACCTTCTAAAGATTTGATTCCGAAGGCCCCGATGGCATGCGCACCGCAGGACTGCAGCCATGGATCGTCACTGGCGACTAGGGCGGCCACAGCCTGTTCCCGTGTCTCGACCTTGGTATGCATGATCCGCTGCGCAAGGTGAGCTCGCTCGTGGACGGTAACCTTGACGTCGAGCAGAGGCACGAGCATTTGCCGCAGTTGGGGTTTCAAGACATTGTCCAGGAACTCGATTGTGTTGTCGTGCAGGGACACATTCTTGGATTGCAGGCCCAAGTAGGCGCTATGAATATCGAGGCGAGGATACAACAACCCCAGCAAGCGGAAGATACGTTCCAGTTCTTGTTGAATCGACTCCGTAAGTGCAGACGTTACCGGATTTTCACCATTCGCCCCGATTCCCAATTTGTCGAGAATCTGATACGAACGATAGTGCCCCAGAATTTCTGCCGCAAGCACCGTTTCCAAAGTCTGGGAGTCAATTTCAATCTCGGAGTGAAGACGACGAAGTTTGTTTAACGCGCTGATGATACGGAAGCGCAGATTTGTGTCGCTTTCCAGCAGGTGATCCATCATTACGCTGGCTGCCGCCGGGGTTCCAATCTCAACCATGATGGCTGGAATTTCTCGACGAGCCTCGATGGATACAGAAGAATCGCCAAGATGATCGCGCATGGCACCGAGAATCGTGTCCCCGAATTGAGCCAAAGCCTTTGCGACTTCGTCTCGCAGTTCGTGATGTGCTAGCCGGTCCAGGAGGTCAGGCACCAAACGCCTTTTGCGCAGCTTTCCAACAGAATGGATGGCCTCTTTCACGATCAGAGGATCGGGATCAGCGAGCAAGTTCGAGAGCAGCGGGTCAAAGGAATCCGGTAACTCGCCCAGCAGCCGGGCGGCTTCTACCCGGTGTCGCTGTCTCTCTGGTGCAGGATCCCCAACCATTGTGACTAGAATCTGCTGCGCGGCCTCCAGAATCTGAGTCTCCCCGGGACGTGCCAAAAACGCGACGACAGCCGACGTAACCGAAAAGTCGGCAAAATCCCCTTCATCTCTCATCAGTTCCAGAGGGTCAACGTGCGCATGATGGGTAAGGTAAAGCAAGGCTTCAGTTCGCACGTTGAGGTCTGAATCTCGCAGTAAAGGTTCGATGTCCGCCCGTACCGTCTTGTCGCCCGATTGGGAAAGGATCGTAATGGCCTTCTGGCGAACCTCGGCGGAAGGATGACTCAACAAACCTCGTATTACGGGGTGCGCGGCCCTTTGCCGCTCGACTTCAAAAAGGCTGAGGGCGTACAGGATTTCATTCGGATCCCCAGCCGAAAGGTTCGTCGCCAACAGATCAGCAGTCGAACGGTCTAACACAGATGTGGAGGCTTGTTCGACGTCGACTCGATGTTGCGTAATGCTTTCTTTCAAAGTGACGACATACTGTCGCCGCGCAACTCCAACGGCGGCCAGCCAGCCCGTCACTAGCACGAGAGCAATCCAACTGATCTGTCGGGCAGGCAGATGCAGAGTCGTGGCAAAGACCAGGACCGTCACGCCTGCCAGGCCATCGCCGAGGCGCCAGACCACAGTATCGATAAACCATTTGACCTGTAACTTGATTCGCGCAGGCAGAGGGAGGTACAGCAACTCGGTGGTGGACTTGTCCAGAGAGTAACGCAGAACCTGGTCGCACCCTTTCAAGGCGATCGCTGCGCCCAACGTGCCAAAAACCAGCAGTCCGGCTGAACCAAGAAACACCGTAACCGGAAGAACGAATAGTGATGTACCGATGCCGAATTTGCGCAGAAACCTGGTAGTGAACAATATCTGGAACACCAACGAAAGAATACCGGCATAAAAGTTGAAGTCACCGAAAAAGGCTGCCAGCGCATCTTTCTTGACGAGAACTTGTTGGGCGATGGCCAAAAATTGCCAGCCTGTCAATGTAGTGACAAGAGAGGAGATACAGATTACCGCGGCGATGGCTCTTAAGTATGACGAGGAAAACACCAATTGCATACTCGTCACAATGTTTCGTGGGCCGGATTCGGCGTGACTTTCCCTCAACCCATCTGTTCCGCCGACAGCTAATTGTCCGCTGCGCCAAACAAGAACAATCAAGCCGGCACAAATCAAGAGAAACAGCGCCATTCCCAGCAGCAGACTCTCGGTGCCAAAAGTCTTTGCGATAACCTTTGAGAAATAGCCTGCGAAAATCCATCCCGCGATGGCGCCTCCGCCCACCATTCCGAAGACCCGCTTGGCTTCGCGCGTGGTGAGAACATAGTTTGCCAAGGTCCAGATCTGGGTAGGCGCCAAAACGCCAAAGATTTTTACCCAGACATAAAACACCGGAAACAACCAGGTCAGATGAAAGTGATAGTGGGTAAGCGCCCAGAACAAGGCGCAGTTGCTGGAGAAAAATAACAGGCTGCCGAACAGCAGACTTTCTAAAGAAACCCGCCGAGCGATCAGCACATATCCGGCAACCACAAGGGCCACAAGAACTGAGCTGGAGATATCAGCGTAGGCAAGTTGCTTTGCCTGGAACCTCGAAAGGAATAGCGCGGCGCCAGCAACTTTGCCAATTACATAACTGCTGATCACCAGAAACAAGCAGGTGCAGAGCAAGGCGCCTCGGCCCAGATCTCCGGGCTGTACATTCAAGACGCGCTCAATCCACCTTTTCATACGTATGAGCCTTTTGGTGATCGATCCTACTGTGGCGCAGTCGGGGAGGCAGTGCAGATACTACTATGTGCCGCCAAGACAGCAGGGTTTTCCGGAACCTTATCTGGGATTTCTGGCGTTGCCCCGGCTAGAGGGCTTGAGCTCGCGGGGGAAGGCGCGCCCGGACCGACAAGTATCGATTCTTGATCCATATACTCGGCTGTGAACTTGGTATCTTTGCAAATTTCCAGTGCCGATGCCCTGCCTCCAGGGTAGTAGCTGCTCAGCATTCCGGTGTCTATCAGAAATACTTTGCTATTAAATCGCGCCCGGATCCGGCCACCCTTCTGCACCGTATGGCCTACCGCGATATGCGCAGCGTCAAAAGCTTGCAGAACCTTGTCGACCTGCGCGGTACCCTCTTCTTCGGTCCACTGATCGTAACCACGAAACCAAAGCGGGCCGTCCGGACGCACGCTCAGCCAATTCCCGTACCCGAGGAATTGCGTTAAGGTGGCCTGCTTTTGTGCGTCCGACGGAACTCGAGACTTCCGCTCAGCCGTGAGTTCTGCCTGGACGACGGCAGTAATCTCCTGAAGAGTGAAGAACGGCAGAATTATATTTTCGTCCTGCAAATACTGTTTGGTGGTATCGAATGTTTTGATCTCGTCTCGGATGTGCGCATTGATTGTGTCTAGCGTTAAATGGGCGAGGTCGGGATGGATTCCACCGTGCAAAAAAATCGCATTGCCAACTTTACTGATGGCTGAGTGTTGGCGCAGCCACTTGCCGTAACTGCCGTTTGGACCGAAAGCTTGCTGGTGCTCGATAAAACCTATCGGGTGTCGCGCCATCCACTCGGCTTCGGTTAGTTCCATCGGCTGGGGAAGCTCGGCCAACAGCTCCACGTGTCTGCCGCGCCATTTCATGTATTGCTCGTAAGCAGATTTACGACGCTCCTCCGATTTGTTGTCCGCGAAGCTAGCGTAATTCTCTGCGGTAACGTAGCGAAGGTCTCCCATGAGATTCATCACCTCATGATTGCCAAGAAGGCACACGACCCGCCCTCCGGTCTTTTGAGCCTCTTTCTCTAAAGCCATCAGCAAGTCCATCGCCTCGCGTGGCTTTGGACCACGATCCAGCACATCTCCCAGTTGCACTAAGGTGACCCTGTTTCCGATCCAATGATTTTGGGTATCGATGAGCCCAATCCGCTGAAGAATGGCTATAAAGCCATCGAAATTGCCGTGAATGTCACCGACGGCAACCACTGCATCCCCAGGTTTCTCTGCTGCCTCATTGGGTAACGGCCATGCTACGAACAACAGCAGGAGAGCTAGCACCGGGGAAATGCAGGTGCGACGGGAAAGATCGAAATTTCGAAAGCGAATCATTCTCTTACTTTTTTATGGTCATGTTGTGTCGGATTCTTGTGGAACTATTGGATTTCCCCAAGGTCCCTTCAGAGCGTGTGAATCTTAGGCCGACGCTGTGGACAAGTCAATTTGGCGTACCCAGTTTGGTTGGCACCGACGGTCCCATTTTTCTTCGCGAGCGGGAGAGCGGCAGCGAACAGCCTCGCGGTCGCTCAGACCCGGACTTCGACCATCACAGTTCCTTCCGGTTTGCCCGTCATCAATCAACTATGCTTCTGGCATCCGGCGTAGAATGAGTCGCCACGATTAGCGTCCGGTTGCCTGTACACAGGAATATCGCGTCCTCGTTCCGGCACCAGCACCCATCTACCCCCATGCAAGCCGCCTCGTACACCAAGAGCAAGTCGGGAAAGGTCCTCGAAATAAAGGACCTCGATCAGCCAGTTCCGAAGAACAATGAAGCCGTCGTACCGGTGCACGCAGCTTCCGTCAATCCGCTGGATTGGCGCATGAAGAGCCCGCGGCCGGGGGTCGACCTCGCCGGCGTGGTAGTAGCGGTCGGGAAACAGTGAGTCATTTCAAACCAGGAGATGCTGTGTTCGGTTTTGGCAAAGGAGCCTTTGCCGAATACGCATGTGCTCCCGAAAACAGCCTCCAGGCGAATCCCGACACTCAAATTGCGGTCAAGTTCTTATGCCTGATTGCTAAGAGAGCAATATCAGTCGGATGCCGTCGTGTTCTTTGCCTGTTCACAGCATAGATTGGAAAAGTGGACGAGGTGCTCCGGAGGCTGTCGCAAGCGAAGCGAAACGAGCCCTACTGTCCGGTATATCGGAGCATCCGCAAGACGCACGTAGTGAAGTTTTTCCTGGATAGCACGTCTCCGAGGCAAAAACGCAACCCCCATCCCCTTGGAGACACAGTACACAACCGCATCGTCGTTCTCTAGTTCGACTTTGACCTTCGGCGATATTTTCAGTTCTTGGAATGCGTGCTCAAGAATTTGGCGCGTGGCACTGTAGGAAAGAAATGCGAGGAGAGGATAGTCATTCAGTTCCTTCGGCTGAATCACTTTCTTCTTGCTTAAAGGATGGTCCTTCCCGGCGACCACAACTAGTTCTTCTCGATATAAAGGACGCACCGCCAACTCTCGGCCCAGTATTGGCAACGGCAAGCTGCCGATGACCAGATCGACCGTACCGGTGCGGACATCTTCAATGATAACCGGCCATTGCCCAGTTTTGATGTGAACCGCCACCGAGGGATAACGCGTCTTGAAATCTTCGAAGACCGGCGGCAGGAAGAAATTGAGCATCGTGGTTCCTGTTCCGAGCGTTAAGTGATCGGTGATTTTCGTCGACATCTGGGAGACCGACCGGACCGCGCTCGTAACTTCATCGAAGATGGTAGCGGTGTGGCCCAGCAGAGCCTTGCCCGGTTCCGTCAAAAAGACCCGCTTGTTAGCTCGGGCAAAGAGTGATACTTGGAGTTCGTCCTCCAGCAACTTTACCTGGCGACTGATCGCGGAATGGGAAACGTGCAGTTTCTCGCCGGCTTTAGTAAAACTCGACATTTCAGCCACTGTCCGGAACATCTCCAACTGTCGAAGGTCCATACCTGTCCCCCCAAACCGAAATCTGTGACCCGATGCCCCCTCAATATCAAGACGACCCGGCATGGGCAAGCGAATTGCGTCAACTATGAGCCAGCCACGCGATTGTAGACCGCTTCGTAAACAACATCCAGAAGAACTCGAGAAACAATAAGAAATGCCGCTAGAACACGCAGATTTACGGGCAGTCTTGCCTTCGAAAGACACGGCGGTCCCGATCACGACTGAGATGTTTTGCGTGAGTTGATTTATTGATGGATCAAACCGGGATGGCGGATCAAGCGGAATTATGCCTATTGAAAGCTTTTAATATGTCGCCCGTCCACCCGATATATCGAAGACTGCTCCTGTGCTGAACGAACACTCTTCGCTGGCCAGCCAGCACACGAGAGAGGTTACTTCGTCGGTCTGTCCGAAGCGGCCAAGCGGAATTTTGGAGAGCATGAAATCGATGTGGCTTTGGCTCATTTGCGAAAACATTGGCGTCTGGACAGCGGCCGGAGTAACGCAGTTGACCCGAATCCCCGTTTTCGCCAATTCCTTGCCCAGGGATTTCGTCAACGCGATGACCCCGGCCTTGGACGCGCTGTAGGCGGACGCGTTGGGGTTGCCCTCTTTGCCCGCAACCGAGGCGATGTTCACAATCCGGCCATATCATTCCTCTGCAAGTGGGGAGCAACGGCGCGGTTGCAATAGAAAAGACCGTTAAGGTTGACATCAATCACCTGCTGCCAAGCTTCGACTGGATACTCCCAAAGAGTCGCATTCGGCCCAGTGATGCCGGCGCTTCCTACCAAAATATCGATTTTTCCCAAGGCCGAGGCTGCCCGATCGGTAGCATGGCTAACCTGTTCGAAATCTGTAACATCCACGACAACCTGATTCGCAGCTCCCAACTCAGTTGCAGTTTGCGAAAGCGAACTTTCATCCCGATCCCATACGCTGACCTTGGCGCCTTCCGCGATCAGCCGAGCCGCAACAGCGCGTCCGATACCAGACGCGGCTCCAGTGACTATAGCTACGCGGCCTTCATAACGTGACTGATACAGCATGCATTGCTTCCCTTTCTACGCGGCTGGAAAGTCGAGATGAAGATTTCGACCGACTGGTTAACTGAAAAACAATCTCTCCGCAGTGCGGGCAAGTATCCATTCTTTGTCGTCGGCTGAAATGAAATCCAACCGGTCGCGGATTACGGAGATGGCGTCATCATACGTTTCACGAGCGAGCGCAAAAGGGCAGTCGGAGCCCCAGATTAGACGCTGAGCGCCAAATGCTTCATAAACTCGCTTGATGAGAGGCGCCAAATCCAGGTGTGGCGGCTTGGCTTGCCCCAAAGCATAAAAACCGGAGAGCTTAACCCGGACCCCGGGGTATTTGGCCAGTGAACATAGATCCCGAACATCGGCCTCGCGGATTGTCCCTCCCATACCGATGCGGGCGATGTGATCAATGACCAGAGGAGTGTCGGGAAATCTTCGGCATTGGCGAGAGACCACCTCCAAGGAGTCGGGATTCATTAGAAGACACACGACCATGCGCTCTTCTGCCGCACAGCTGAATATTTTCACGAATCCATCCCCGTCCAGGATGGGGGCTGTCAGTTCTTCCGGATGAAGCCGGACTCCGCGCACTCCCAGTTTTGGCCAGCCGTCGCATCTCGCGATCAGGAGCCTTGCCGTTGCCATCCACCACGGCAACCCCTCCGAAGGATGCGGGACATTTCGCAATCGCCTCCAGCATGTAGGAGTTGTCGAAACCGTAGAAATTGATTTGCACCAGGACAACACGATCGACCCACTCGGTCGAGCTTGGGCGAGAATCTCATGCGCGGAATACGCTTCTTGGGCTAATTCCCTGAGATTGAAATCTACCGTTCGAGCGGATACTTCTGTCTATCACTGCTCCAAATGTGAACGTGGGTATCGATGTAGCGAGGAACCTTATTTTCGGTCATAACCTTTCATTTCCATGGCCCTGGTTACTCTAATACTGCAATCCGACATTCCGGTCGTCCCAGACTTGCTTTTCGTCCTTGGATTTAGCAATAGTGTTCAAGTCCACGAGCGCTTCACTAATCCCATACTTGATTCGGCTTATTCTTCCTCCATCGTCAAACGACGTCTCAATATCCAGAAGCTCCCGGTACATTTCGATCAAAGCGTGTTTATAGTGCAGACGTCCAGCGGTATCGAGGTAAGGCTCCATCAAGTATTCCGCGGCGCCCGGCGAAGCTCCAAACGAGTTCGTAATATGGAAGTTACCGGGAACTGGCCTTTGTATGGCTGCCTCGATGACATCAGGCTTCCACTGTCCGAAATACGAGTCTTCCGCTTTCTGGTACAGCACGACAAGGCGGTGCAAAGCCGCTGGATTTTTTGGGTGGTACAGATGCTCCAATGTCTCGGTCAGCACATCCTCGACACTCTTGCTGACGTCGTTCATCAACCGGCCGCCGAACGCTATATTCACCTCGATGCCGGGGTTTTCTACCGGGCCTTGATAGTACATAACGCCCCGCCCCCCGGCCCGGTACAACGCCTTCATGTGTTCTCCGGTGCGGCTCGTATAGGGAAGAAACCATCGCGTGCGCTCCACCGTTCATTGACGTATCCAAAGGCCGCCCGATGTTCCGTAAGCGCAATGAAGTTTCGGGATAAACTGTTGCCACTCTCCCGGCGGTATGTACGTTTTGTGATGTCCTTGATCGAAAAGACAGTCGACCCTCTTTGTCAGGTCGATCAAGTACCCCTGTTGCTCATCGTCGAAACTCTGCCCCCAATGTGCAAAGCCCTGCAAGGTTGCCATCAGGAGCATCCGCGGATATTTTTTACGAATGTGATCCGCGAGCTTAGTCGTTACATCAGAAAAGTAGCCGACATCGTCGGGCCATCTCTTCATGCATACCGGTGTTTTGCAGCGCCCCTGATCGGCGGCCTCGAGTACGGTATCGATCGATGTCGTAGTTGTCCGCAACGTAGTCAAAAATCTTGTACTGCCAGGCCCACGACTCCTCCAGAAACGGGTTCAACCAGTGCTTGTTGTCCGTCTTTAGCTCGGGGTGAGCATTCACAATCTGTGTCCATACCCCAATTCAAAATGCCACTTGGAAATACCACCACCTTTATCTTACGTTCGTGTGCAGCCTTAACAATCTGATTGATCCGTCGCTGCCCGATCCTTGTCCACCACTTTCTCGGGATCGAGAGGCCAGCCATAGGTTGTCCATAGTCCGGCAAGATCGACTACGTTATATCCCGTCTCGGCCTGCACATCCAACGACCGTACGATGCCATCCACCGTCCTGTCATCCAACTCCCCGTACGGCCAGTTCTCGAGGGTCATCGCCTGGTTTCGAAGATCATTAGCCCAGACATCGAAGGCCAGACGGTACTCGTACTGTGCCTTACCGCTCTGGTTGCCCTGAACTCCGGCACGAGGTGGGCTGCCCGACGAGGAACCCGCTGGTATCCGACATTGGGTTGTAGGTAGGCAGCATAGACCGGCCCCGCTTCAGACCTCCGTCACATTCACGGTCGCCCCGTGTAAAGAAGCGGGAAACCCTCCAACGCCGCGAGAAAGAACGACCGTGCGAAGAGTGAGTAACAGCGCAAAGCCACCGCCTGGAAGATCACTTGTGAACTGTGGTTTGCTAGCTCATCAGTGCCAGGCAGTTGCCACTACATTGTTCTCGTATTCGTACTCGTGACACTTGTGATCTCATTCGGATAGATCAGTATTGCAATCCAACTTTCCGATCGTCCCACACGGCCGTTTCGTTTTTACTCTTTCCGATATTATTGATATCCACCAGGGTTTCCGAAATTCCCTGCTTGATCCGGCTAATTCTTCCCTTGTCATTGAAGTCATTTTCTATCTCGGACAGTTCTTTGAATAGAGAAACCAGCCCCCGCTTGTACTGCACGCGTCCATTCGTATCAAGAAACGGTTCCATCAAGTAAATTGGGGCTCCGGGAGTCGCGCCGAATAAATCCATAAGGTGAAGCTCACCCGGCCTCGGTGCTTTTTGAAATTCCAAAATCTTGTCGGCATTCCACTGGTCAAAGTAAATACTCTCAGCCTTCTGGTAAACGCCAACAAGCTTGGCCAAGGATGCGCTATTCTTTGGACTGTAGAGGTGCTCCAGAGTCGCCGACAGAACATCCTCTATGTTCTTGCTGATGCCGTTCATCATTCGGCCGCCGAAAGCCATGTTGACTTCCGTGCCGGGATTTTCTACCGGACCCTGGTAATACATGACCGCCTGTCCGCCCGCCTGGTATAGCTCCTTCATATCCTTCGCAGTCTGCCC
The DNA here is from genome assembly GCA_963765715.1 of Terriglobia bacterium. Lineage (GTDB taxonomy): Bacteria > Acidobacteriota > Terriglobia > Terriglobales > Acidobacteriaceae > JAIQFF01. The sequence continues at coordinate 236,892 of CAVXXN010000002.1, read as the reverse complement.
GACGTAGGGCAAGAACCATCGGGTACGCTCCCAACGTTGAGGTGGGTAAACCCAGATACCGGCGGACGTGCCAAAGGCACAATGAAGTTTTTGGGCGAACCCTTTCCAGTCGCTCTTAGGGACATAAGTGCCGCGGTGGCCTTGGTCGAAGAGACAGTCCACTCTCCTGCTCAGGTCAATTACATGCCCCATTTGCTCATCGGTGAAACCCTTGCCCCATGTGCTAAAGCCCTGCACCGTGGTCACGAGAACCTTGCTGGGATATTTCTTTCGAAGGTAATCCGCCAACTTTCCGGTCACGTCGCAGTAGTAGGCAACGTTGTCTGGCCACTTCTCCAAGCACTCGGGCGTCTTGCACCTTCCTTGATCCGCTGCCTCCAGATGGTAACCGTCGATGTCGTAATTGTCCGCTACGTAGTCGAATATCTTGTATTGCCATTGCCACGATTCTTCCTTGAACGGGTTCAGCTCGTGTTTGTTATCGCTGGCAAGCTCCGGATGCGCTTTTATGATGTCATCCATTCCCCAATTCAAAACGCCACTCGGAAAGACCACCACCTTCATCTTTCGCTCGTGCGCCGCCTTCAAAACCTGGTTAATTCGCCGCTGCCGGTCTTTGTCTACTACCTTGTTGAGATCAACCGGCCAACCGTAAGTCGTCCATAGCCCCGCAAGATCGACCAAGTTGTATCCTGACTCGCTTTGTACATCGAGGGCGCGCACGATTCCGTCGACGGCCTTGTCATCCAACTCTCCGTACGGCCAGTTTTCCAGAGTGGCAGCGTCGTTTCGCACGTCGTTGATCCAGATATCGAAGGCCAGGCGATAGCGAAAGCCTTGGCTGCCTGTCTCTGCAGCAGCAGCTCTTTTGCCAAGAGCAGCAGGGCTCATTAACAGACCAAGTCCTGCTGCGGAAGTTACTCCTATGAACTTGCGGCGATCCATCTCCATGTCAGCCCCCATTTGTCTGTTATTTTTGGGCCAGCGGGACTTACGAGTCCGATGTCAACCTCATCAGGCGCCCGTTCCGGACGACCCGACTACAACGATCGCGGCCATTAGCACCACAATTCCGGCAGCCATAATCGCGAGTGCCTTGCCCGGTGCGCCTTTCCATTCCCCAGTCATTAAGCCCAATACATTCGCGACGACAATCATTGATGCCACGAACAAAATCCAGCCCATCGAAGTCCCTAACTTTCCCAGCGAGAGAGCGCCGGCACCATATGCAGCCATGCCAGCCATCCAATCGATGCCCATCAGAATTCCCCAGACCCAGTAGAAGCTCGTGCCGGTCGCACTAAACAGGTGGCCGCTTCCGTTCTTTTTCAGTAGGTACAAGCTGTAGACGAAGTTGCAAAGAAAAACGGGGAGGAGAATCATCGACCACACTGCACTTGCGGCTCCGGTAGGGCCCGCGCCCAACACTCGAGCTCGTTCACTGATTTGTCCGCCGAATGCGAATCCCAAGTTACCGCATGATGAGAACAGACCCGAAGCAACACAAAGCCCCAGCCCCACCAGCACATTGCGTTTCGAACTGTTAGCGTTAGATTTATCCTCAGTGCTGGCTTTTTCCTTTTTAGAGTCTCGTTCCCAAGCCGCCCATGTCACTACACATGTACCGATAAGAGCGATCACCATACCCAAGATCACCATCAGGCCCCGATGTTGCATTACTTGGTCCGGCGCCAGCACCATCATTGGGACCAGCGTCCCCACAGTCGAAGAGATCCCGAGAACGATAGCGAAAGTAATTGCCATCCCAACATAGCGATAAGCCAACCCCATCATGAGTGCTCCGCCACCCATGCCTGCGCCAAACAGAAGCGTAGTTACTAACACGCGCGGAGCGACATCTCCTAACATTTGAGGGAAATGAGGAACCAGGAGAAATGCAAGCGACCACGGAGACAAAAGATAAGCAACTACTGAAAAACACGCCCAAGTATTTTCCCATTGCCAGCGTCGGGTTAACTTCATCGGGAGCAACACGCTTCCCTGGAGTACGCCTCCGAGCAGTACAGCGCAAAGCCCGAAACGCATCGCTAGTTCCTTTCCCTACTGGCACTTCAGGACACTCGTCCGTGCTTGACGACTCGAGAATCGGCTGCCTTCACGATTGCAACAGGGAGCTATTTTACTTGGTAAAAAACACCAACATCCCCTCGGCCGTGGGTCCCTTGACTCACGGCCGCTCTGATGGGGGTGGGCATTTAGAAGAGCAACTTCAAACCAAACTGTATCTCCCGCCCAGGACCAGCCGCCGTGATCGTTCCGAATTGCGGGGTTCCAAAGCTTGCGTTCGGGGGAGAAAAGTTTACGCGATTGAATACGTTGAATGCCTCTGCTGAGAATTGCACTTTCAGTCGTTCCGTAGCTATTGTGTCCTTCTGAAGAGCCAAGTCCCAATTCATGATTCCGGGACTGTCAAGAGGATGCCGAGAAGCGTCCCCAAAAGTGAAATTTGAAACTCCGACAGTACCCCCGGACGGCGCGGCAAAGCACGAGGTATTGAAGAACATTGTGACCTTATCCGCATCGGACCGGCCTCCGCCCAGATTTGGATTGCAAACTACATCGGGGTAGCCGACACCACCATTGTTGAGATTGTCCCAGGAATTCGTGACTGTGAGCCGGTGATCGCCGCTGAACAACGAGGTCAAGCCCTGGAGTTGCCAGCCACTGATCAATTTGTCCGCAACTCCAGACACTCCCCCGAGGAAAGCCTTGCCTCGCCCGAAGGGCAGTTCGTAGATATAGCCGACGGTGAAAGCATTTCGGACGTCGAATTCGCAGACAGCGCGCTCGGCGGCACGATTATTCGGCTGCTGGTAAGTATCGCTCTGTGACTCGATGTAACTGCCGTCACTAGTGTCTATACACTTACTCCATGCGTAGGAAGCGGTATATGAAAGACCGTTGCTAAACCGCCGCTCAACTTTTACCTGCAATGCTTGATAGCTTGAGTCCGTTCCGCTCTCCTGAAAGTTAATCCCACCGAAATTCGTATACGGCCGACGCGGCTGAATTGGACCCGGCCCCGGAGGCGCAAGATTCGGAGAGGAGAAACTATAAAGCTCTGTACCCTTATTGCCGAGATAACCGACGCTAAGGAGATTTGCACCAAACGAGTGTTCGACTGTCAAGTTCCACTGTGAGATATACGCATCTCTAATATGCTGTTGCGTCGCGAACGCGCCTATGGCGGCCGCAGTTGTGTTCGCTAATGGATTCGTTCTATCGAAGGTCGCTAGCGTAGTGGCATCATAAGTCGCGCCTATAGATTGAACGAAGGGGGGGTTGAGACTCATATTAAGGAACGGGTCAGTTGTAAGTGGCTGGTAGTAGATCCCTCCACCGCCCCTGACCACTGTGTTCTCAGCTACCCGATACGCAAAACCTACGCGGGGTGACCATAGATATTGAGGAGTATCGACCAGTGTCGGATTCCAACCGGGCGGAGTTACCGGCGAGCAGCCCCCGGTCGGGCAGCCGGGCGCATTCGCCGTCGGGTAGATCAAAGTTGCGATCGGAGGCGTTGAGAGATCAAGGTTGGCAACCCGTCCGCTGTGCGCAAACCAGCGATCATCAATATCCCACCGCAGGCCAAGGTTCACCGTCAATCTCGGGGTAACCTTCCAGTCATCCTGGAACCATAGGCCGGTCTGCCACCTCCATACGTCCTGATAGAACGGATTCGCAATCGTACTTACACTCCGGGGGAGAGATAACAGAAAATCGGCCAAGCCATTGCCGGTGAAGGTGCCGTCGTAAGACCACGCGCCCGTTGGATTAATCGTTTCCGGGAAATTGTAGAACTCGCGCCATAGGTTTCCCCCAAACCTCATGTTGTGGGACCCGCGAGTTAAATAGAATGATGCCTCAAGATGATAGTCATCACCGTAGAAGCGTCTGGGGCGGCCGAATAGACTGCTTCCCATTGCGCCAAAACCTGTGACTGAAACTCTCGGAGGGCCCTGCTCTGAGAATGGGCTCGTAGTAAATCCAAAGGCACCCGGCACCAGCCCAAGCTCGTCCAACATATTCGCGTTCTTGGAGTTTGCAATAGTCTCGTCTTGGAATGGTCGGTTGTACGAGAGATTAAATTGCCCGACTGTGGTAGGGCTGAACGTATGCACAACCTGGACTGCGGCATTCTCGCCGTCATTCGCCGTCGGCCTAAGGAAGCCGGCGATGAACCAGGGAGTCGAGGCCTTCGACCACGTACCCAGAAAGCGCGCAAAGATACTGGTCTTGTCGGTGAAGTTATGGTCCAGACGTGCTACGTATGAGTTATAGGTAATCGGCGCGGGAGCGGCAATACGGAAGTTGCCCTGACCGACAGGCACATTCGTATTCGGAAGAGGAATCCAGTCATTGAACCATTGGGTGGCGAGGGCATCGACCGGGATCTGGTTGTTGGGATACGGCTGGCCCGTGAACGGGTTCATGATTTGAGTCGAGATACTTGAAAGGTCTCCAGCTCGCTCGGCCGCCGTAGGATAGTCCGTCACCAGCGTTTGGCCTTCGCTCTGTCGAAATCCCTCATACCCTCCAAAGAAAAACGTCCGCGACTTCAAGATCGGTCCACCAAAGACGGCACCGAACTGATTTCGAGTTAGCGGTGGGCGGACCGTATCGAAGTAGCTGCGCGCATCCAGGGCACTATTTCGAAGGTATTCCCAAACGCTGCCGTGATATTGGTTTGTGCCGCTTTTGGTCGCTGCGCTCATCACCCCAGCAGCACCCGTTGTGTACTCTGCACCCACGTTCGAGGTTTGCACCCTGAACTCATTCAGCGCATCCAAGGGAGGAATAACTAGAACGACTTGGGTTTCCCTGACCTGCAAGCTACTACCGTCTATGTAGTACGCATTGTTCCCTCCACGTAGTCCATTCAAAACGACGTTCGGAGGAGTAACTGAGGCCATTACGCTTTCGTTGGCCGTAGTGCCATGAAAATTGACGGCTCCGGGCGTGAGAAAGTTCAACGAAATCCAGCTCCTGCCATTGAGCGGGAGTGTCGTGATTTCCCTCGGGGTGATCAATGTGCCTACCGTGCCTGACTCGGTATTTAGAGCTGTGGCGGCTGTGGCACTGACCGTGACTTCCTGGCTAGTAGCGCCGACCTTGAGTGCGACATCGACTGTCGAGACTTTTTCAACTTCTGTCGCAACATTGGTGACGACATTCTTCTGGAAGCCCGGTGCCTCGACAGTCACGGCGTAAGTTCCGGGGGGAAGGTTTCGAAGAATATATCCGCCGCTTCCCGACGAAACCGTGCGCCATACGACCTTAGTCGCGTCGTTCTCTACAGTCACGCTGGCCCCTGCGACAGCCGATCCGGACGGATCAACCACTGTACCGGTGATGCCCGACGCGCCAATCTGAGCCCTCAGGACGGAGGGGAAAACAAACGCGAGAAACAGGACCGAGGCCCATATCCACCCGCAGCCAGGAAACGCGATCTTTTGGCAAGCTCTCAACTTCCTCATCTCGATCCCCCTCCAACTGGCATGCAACTAAACGTCGCCAGTTTCGCAAGACAATGAAGCGCATGCATCGAGATGTCAAGATTAATTGTCTCACCGAGCTGGTCTAAAAGAGTTACCGACGATATTTGCTACGCATCAAGCCCAGTATTCACGCGCTATTTTGCTAGCATCACTGCAATGCAGATCGTTCTTAACCACTCACAAATTCGTCAACCTATTTTTTGGTGGACACACATGCTGTGAAGCTGGTATCGAAGATTTGTATCATCGCGGATGTTCTCTTGATACTCCGCACCACATCTGATCGACAGAAGAGAGGGCTAACTAAACATGCCGGAATTTGATTCAGAGAAAAATCCCAAAGAGTTTTATGTCGACGTCCCAGCTAAGAACGCTGCGTTCTTTCTTAAGGGAGCTGGCGCTCTCGATTGGGGTATGCAGAACCGGCTCGCGAAAATATTCAGCCCTGCATCCGGTCGCACCGTCATGCTGGCGATCGACCACGGATATTTTCAGGGACCAACCTCCGGACTCGAGCGCATCGACCTGAATATTGTGCCCCTTCTCCCCCACGCCAATGCTTTAATGCTGACTCGCGGAATTTTGCGCACAACGATTCCCCCATCTTTCGCGCACGGTGTCGTGCTTCGAGCAACCGGAGGGCCCAGCATCCTGAAGGAATTGTCGGATGAGCAGCTTGCAGTTGAAATTGAGGACGCGGCGCGCCTCAACGTATGTGCCTTGGCCGCACAAGTTTTCATCGGTGGTCAGTACGAAACTCAAACCGTCCACAACATGACCCGTCTAGTGGATGCGGGGCTGCGTTACGGCATTGCAACGCTAGGCGTCACGGCGGTTGGCAAAGACATGGTGCGGGACGCGAAGTATTTTCGGCTCGCATGCCGGATTTGTGCTGAGCTCGGAGCCCAAGTCGTAAAGACTTATTACGTAGACCAGGGTTTCGAGACGGTTACTGCATCATGTCCTGTTCCCGTGGTGATGGCTGGAGGCAAGAAACTGCCTGAACTCGACGCTTTGACCATGGCTTATCGCGCAGTCAGCGAAGGTGCGACGGGCGTAGATATGGGCCGGAATATTTTCCAGTCGAATGCTCCGGCGGCGATGATTCAGGCGGTTGGAAAAGTAGTTCACGAATTTCTCGAAACCGGAGCACGCATTTGATCTCTATCAGACCCTGAAGCACGAAAATGACGAAGTTGCTGCGAAGTAGGTAGTCGACAAATGGGGAATCAAAGCATATTCAAACACCTTCGCGATGCCGCTCCAACCATAAGTGTTGGGGTGCTGACGGGAAACCTGCTGACCCTGGGAAGTGAAATTTCACTTATGGAGAGCGCCGGCGTCCATCTGATACACGTCGACGTAATGGATGGATGCTTCTGTCCTCCCATGACTGTAGGACCGCCGTTCATCAAAGCGATTAAAACTTCTTTGTTGAAAGACGTACATCTGATGATCACAGAGCCGCTCGACAAGATCGCGGACTACGCCGCCGCCGGAGCTGACATCATTACGATCCACCCCGAAAGCTGCCGCCATGTGCATCGCGTGTTGCAAGCACTAAGCACACTAACCAATGTGAACGACAAAAACGCAAGCATTATTCGCGGTGTCGCGATCAATCCCGGAACGCCATTGCAGGTTCTCGAGCCGCTACTTGACGAAGTTGAACTGGTTTTATTGCTCGCAGTGAATCCCGGCTGGGGAGGGCAACAGTTCATTCACTCGACGATCACCCGCATCGCCAGTGTCCAGCAAATGATCGAGGATACCGGCAAGGACATTCTTCTTGGAGTTGACGGCGGCATCACCAGAGACAACGTCGCGGCGGTTGCTGCAACTGGTGTCGATCTGATCGTCACGGGCAGCGCAGTATTTGACGGAAAGACCCCAGAAGCGAATGCCCGGTCCATGCTAAAAACGGTGGCAACGACAACCCAACACCGAAAGCTCCGGATCCAAACGAGTTGAGCCTCTATTCCCATCCTTCCGCCGATGAAAGCGCAGGCTGGAACTAGCCACGCTCTTTAGTGACGAACTCCGCAATCTTTTGTGCTAGTAAATCAGCCGAACGAACTGCGGTCTCGCGGCTTGAACCCGCAATGTGTGGCGTGAAGGTAACATTTCCGAACTCGAGTAAGGGGTGATGAGCATCGATCGGTTCGGTGTCATAAATATCCAACGCTGCCCCAGCGATCCATCCCTCTTTGAGCGCGCGATACAAAGCGCCGTGATTTACCAGTCCTCCTCGGGCCGTGTTGATCAGATGAGATGAAGTTTTCATCGCCCGAAATTGCTTTTCTCCCATCATTCCTGCGTTCTGGGGCGTAAGCCGTGCGTGCAGGGAAATCACATCTGACCCAGACAACAGTGTGTCAAAGTCGACGGCAATAACCTTTTCACGTTCAAGGACATTTGCTGGCACAAACGGATCGTGCGCTACTACCTTCATGCCGAGGGCGCGCAGCATGGGTGCGAGCAGTTTTCCGACGCTCCCGAAGCCAACCAAACCGGCCGTGAGCCCTGATAACTCCTGCGGAGCTTTTTCGAAGCGATAGAAGTCTCCTCGCCAAATGCCGCGTTTCATATCCGCGTGGCATTCCGTAATCCTTTTCAGCTGACACAACATTAAGCCAAGCGTGAACTCAGCCACAGCCTGGGAATTTCGCCCCGGGAGATTTACAACCTGCACCCCCCTCGCTTTGGCCGATTCCACATTTACACTTACCGGCCCACCTCGCGCCACAGCAATCAGCTTCAGTCGCGGCGCTGCCTCGATCATGCGTTTGGTAACCGCGCCGTAATCTGTGACGATGATATCCACATCATCAAGAACACCCACCATTGCGTCTACATCTCCGACGGCCTCGTGCACTTCTTCGACATCTTTGAGAGGATCGTCCGGCCATTCGGTCTCGATTATTGTGTACTTAGCTTGTCGGTGAATATGCGCGAGTTGCTTCACAATAGCTTTTTGGAATAACTCGTGAGTTACAAAGCGGTCACCGATGATCAGAATGTTTAAGGTCTCGTTCGTCACGTTAGGCCGCTCCCTTGTTGACTCTGAGCGCTCTTTGGTTTTACCGGGCATCACGCTCTGAAGATGGACGGTCACGGTTTGACTTGTCAAGCCGAATTGCCTCACCAAGACGGTCTACTAAACTCACATATTTATTGCTTTTATTATTCGTTGCCTTTGTCTTTGGACTTGGGCGCATATTGCGGAAAGTTAACTCGCAGTGAATTGGTTTGCGAGACTCCAGAAGGTGTAACCATCTCAGACCATGATGGTGAGAAATCTGTAATTGTCCGAGGGTATCCCGGTGTATATCATCCGCATGATTCGTGGGTCCCTGTTCTCACGGCCCGGACGACTTACGTAAGGCCCTTTTCACGAAGAGGCTGGAATGACCGCTGAAAAGATCGAAGAGTTGGTCGAAGGCTCGAGAGCGGACATCATCGAGTTCACGGGGCAATTGATCTCTACTCCGAGCGAGACCCCTACCGGCGATGAGCGAAGAATTACTCAACTCTTGTCGGACAAGCTGGCGCAATTAGGACTGACTGGCGCATGGGTTACCAGCGATGCGCCGGAGCACCCCAATTTGTTATACCGCCTTTCCGGGCGAGGCGGCGGCCGTACCCTCTTGTATGTCGCCCATACGGACACAAAACCCGTTGGTGACGCTGCTGCGCAATGGAACAGCGACCCTTTCACTGCGACAATCCGTGATGGAAAGATGTATGGCTTGGGCGCGGCCGACATGAAGGCCGCGGTCGCCGCTTTCGTGTATGCTACCGCCGCGCTAAAACAGCTCGATCCCCTGGCCGGCGATTTACTTCTCGCCTTGGTAGCAAACGAGGAAGGCGGAAGCAAATATGGCGCGCACTATCTGTGCTCCAAGTATGGGTTAAAGGCCGACATGGCGGTAATCGGAGAGCCTCCAGGTGTGAACAAGGAGTGGGAACATATTCATCTCGGTTGCCGAGGTGTTTGCTGCTTTACCATAAAGGTATACGGGACGCAGATCCATAGCAGCATTTCAGACCGGTTTGGTTCGGTAAACGCCAGCGTGAAACTGGCTGAATTGCTGACCCGGATGCGCCGCGAACTGAAGTTCAACTTCACTCCTCATCCTCTATGTCCCAACGGTGTTACGTTGAATCTCGGGGTGTTTATCAAGGGCGGCGTTTTCTTCGGAGTCAATCCGGGCTACGCGGAGTTTGGAACTGACATTCGGACGGTGCCCGGAATGTGCAAGGCCGATGTTGCACGAGATCTGGAAGCCTTTTTAGACATGTGCCGCAAAGATGATCCTGCTCTCGACGTAAAACTTGAATTTGCGCCTCCTCCGTTGGATTGGATCGCACCGACCGAGGTGGGACATTCCCTTCCGATTGCGGAAGCGATCGCTAAAGCCTCACACCGAGTATTGGGCTTCCAGCCCCCCTTCGGAATCTACCCTGCCGGAACCGACTCGCCCCACTTTCAGGACACGGCGGGAATCCCAACCATCCCATCATGTGGTGCGGGCATGATCTCTGTTTGCCATGGCGCCAACGAATGGGTCGGCGTGGACAGCATTGTTCAGGCCTGCAAAATCTATGCGCTGGCTGCCTACGATGTGTTGTGCGAGGATGGACAGCGGCCTTGAAGGATCTATATTCAGGCGGAACAGGTATGCAAAGCGCATGAATCGAGTCAAGGTTGGCGTGATCGGGGTTGGACTCTGGGGTGTAAATCACATCGAGGCATATCAAGGGTTGCCCCACGCCGAAGTGTTCGCAGTTGCCGATCCTGCGCCGGGTCGCGCGAAGGAAGTGGCCAGGAAATTCGGTATACCCCACTGGTTCGAGAACTACGAAGACCTGTGTGCCGTGAATGAAATCGACGCAGTCAGCATTGTCAGCCCCGAATCGGAGCACCTGAAGCCGGTCGAAGCGGCCGCCAGCGCGGGAAAACATATCCTACTGGAAAAGCCCATTGCGTATTCGGCAGCCGAGGGCGAGCGAATGCTTGCCTCTGCGCGCCAGGCGGGAGTCATTCTAATGCCTGGCCATTTGTTGCGATTCGAGACCCGATATGCCTTGATCAAAGAAGCGCTGAATCAGAATGAACTGGGCTCAGTGGTCTCCATTCAAGCCCGTCGAAATCGTACAAAAGGAAATTTCAAGAAGTACGCGCGCGCCCATCCTATTTTTGCCGTGGCGGTGCACGATATAGATTTGCTGCTCTGGTACGCACAATCGAAAGTGCGACGCGTACGAGGATACCAGCGCAGCATTCAGGGCGGCCCCGTGCCCGACGTGGTCTGGGGGATCATCGAATTCAGCAATGGTGTATTGGGAATCATTGAAACTACGTGGCTGACGCCTGATGCAGTAGGAGTTTTCAGCAATGATTCTCTACAACTTATCACTGACAAAGGTATCGCCCGCGTCGATCTTGTCGATGGAGGTTTGAGCTTCTGGCTGGAAAGCGGGCTCTCTGTTCCCGACACCATTGGGGCTCCTAAGATCCGCGGCCATATCGAAGGCAGTCTCGCCGCCGAGCTATCCTACTTTCTGGCCTGTGTTACAAACGGAACGAAGCCGGAAGTAGTAACAGCGGAGGAAGCTCTCGAGGGAATTCGCGTAGCCGTAGCGCTCGTGGAATCGGCCTCCAAACAGCAAGACGTTATCCTCGACTAAGCTTGCTCTCGACTCGCATTGCCCGGTCTGGACTGCGACAAGAAACGATGTCCGCGTCGGAACCTTCGAACTCGCGCCACCCGGTTGAATTGAAGCCGGCAGAATTTGCTCGTGTAGTGCAAGATCTAACCCATGCAATCGACACCGGTATTCCCACCTATTCACCGACAGCTGTTCCCTGCTACCAATCCCAAATAGTGGCAACCATCGAGAAGGACGGATATTTCGCCCGCGATTTCTCGTTACCTGAACACTTTGGAACTCACATCGATGCGCCAGCGCATTTCGCGAGCGGCGCATGGACTGTAGACGCGATTCCTCTCAACCGTCTGGTTGCGCCACTGGTCGTTCTGGACATCAGCGAGCAGGCGAAACACAATGCCGATTATCAAATTGCTGTTCAGGATGTATTGGACTGGGAGCGCGATTATGGAGAGATCCCGCCTGGTGCCGTCGTCTTTGCCTATACCGGCTGGGAATCGCGGTGGAGTTCGCCTGAAGAGTACCGTAATATCGACGCCAATGGCGTCTTACACTTCCCCGGATATTCCGTCGAGGCGGCTGGGTTCCTCACAGAGTCGCGCGTTTCGGTTGGATTAGGAATCGACACACTCAGTGTGGATCACGGACCGTCGAGGGATTTTTCCGTGCATCGTTACACTCTGCCACGTGGAATCTACCATTTGGAAAATGTAGCAAACCTCTCCGCTGTGCCGGCCCGCGGAGCAATTGTTGTCGTTGCTCCGATCAAGCTGCAAAACGGTTCAGGCGGGCCCGTTCGCATCCTGGCCTTGAGCGCGTAACATCAAGCTTAACCAACCGCCTAGGAAAACTTGCACGTTAATCCGCCGTCGACGACTAATAATGCTCCGGTAACGTATTTGGCTTCGTCCGAGGCCAGAAAGAGGGCTGCGTAAGCGACATCCCAGGCATCGCCCATCTTCCTCATGGGAACGCTTTCATCTCGCCTGCGAATCATTTCATCCATCCCCCCCGGACCATAAGTATTCTGCAAGGGCTGCTGGATCATCGGAGTGTTCATTAGGCCCGGCAGGACACAATTGGCACGTATGCCCTTAGCTGCGTACTGTACCGCGATGTTTTGTGTCAGTTGGTTCACGGCACCCTTGGTTGCGTTATACGCGACGGAAGGATAGCCAGTGTAACGAATTGATGCGATGGAAGAAATGTTGACGATCGCGCCCTTTTCTTGTTTCACCATGATGGGCAAAACATATTTGCAGGTCAAAAACATGCTCTTCACGTTCACCGAGCAAAGGCGGTCCCACACATCTTCAGAGATCTCCTCTGGTCCTCCAACGGCTAGAATGCCAACGTTATTGTGCAAAATATCCACTCGCCCGTAGGCTTCCACGCACTTCGCCACTGCGCTCTCGACGCTCGCGCTTTTGGAAACGTCGGCGCTGCATGTGACACACTCGCCGCCCTCTCGCTCGATGATCTCTTTTGTTTCCTGGGCGGCCTCGGGTTGCAAGTCCACAGCAAATACCTGGGCCCCCTCGCGGGCGAAGAGTACAGCCGCAGCCTTTCCGTTACCCCAACCAGATCCGGACGATCCGGCGCCTGTCACAATTGCAACCCTGCCCTTCAGCCTCCCTCGATAATTGTGTTCACCTGCCATTCTGGTCCCCTATCCCTTCCTCGAGTTCGCCTTAAATCGACTCTCTCACGTTCCCGGTGCTCTCCACATAGGAGTAAGGAGGCCCTGATTCACGATTTTCATAAATTCCGAATACACTTTTTGCCACTTGCCGTAATGTCGCAAATACTCTGCATGTAGGTCAGAACTCGGTTCGAATTCTCTTTCGACTTTCACCCAGCACTCCGCGGCTTGGGAAAGGGTTCTAAATACTTTTGTAGCGACACCAACACACATTGCGCACCCGAAAGAAGTAGCTTCTTTGACAACTGGGACCGTTACAGGTACGCCGACGACATCCGCGAGAATCTGTGGCCACAGAATTCCCTTCGCCGCCCCGCCGCAGAACCTGATCTGTTCCGGGGTCGTATTCGTCAGCTGCCGAAGAACTTCCACGTGGCCATAAGATGCGTATACGGCGCTCTCCCAGAGCGCCCGTATGCATTGCGCCTTACCGGATTTTTCGGGGTTGTAAATATTGAAGTTTATAAATGAGGGCGCGGCGTGCTTCCAGAATTTAGAGTTGTGAACCGCCGAGAAAAGTCCGATCACCCCATCAGCCCCCGGGGGCACACGGGCCGCCAATGTTTCCATAAGATAATAAGGATCAACTCCTTGTTCCGCAGCTTGCCGTACCTCCTCACTACAAAAGCCATCCCGAAACCAGCGAGCTTGTTGTCCTACAAGAAATGCTATGCCTTCGGTCATCCAAAGGTGCGGGTCGACATGGCAGAGAGTTCTGGGACGACACTCAGGATCTATCAGCGGGTGGTCCCACACTACAGCGGTTTGCCAAAACGTGCCGCCGACCAGCGCCCAGTCGCCAGCATGGATGTTACCGGAACCCAGAAGCGCCAGTTGGGTATCGGCGCCACCAGTTATCACGGGAGTCGATGCTTTCAAACCGGTGGCCTCAGCGGCCTCAGCTGTGACCCGTCCTATCATGATTCCCGGTTCGACGACAGGAGGATAGATTCCTTCAGGCAGCCCGCAGGCCTTAATCGACGACTGAGACCAGGTACGCCTTTTGAGATCAAACAACCCCGAACTCGAACCAGCCGTAGGGTCGGTGACGAGTACCCCGGAGAGCTTAAACAACATCCAGTCGCTGATCATGCTCATGTAAGCAACTTTGTCCAACACCTCGGGCTCGTATTTTTTGATCCAGCGAAAGCGGGGAGGCGAAATAATATTTAGCCAATCGCCGCCAACCCTATATAGTTCCTCCGCGATACCTTCGCGCAGCATTTCGACTACTTCTTCTGTCGCGCGCGCATCGATGTTGGGACACGCCCAGATTTCGTTCTGACGCTGGTCATACAGCACCATGCCCTCTCGCATGCTGGTGGCTGACACACCAACGATATGGGACGGATCTACGCCGCTTTTAGCGAGAACCTCTCGAACGCATCCACATAGGATTCGCCAGGCAGCCTCAGTATCAAAGACCTGTGAGCCGGGAAATTTGGGAAGGGTCTTCGGAAGCCATTCCTTCTGAATGGCGCATACTTCGTTGCCCTCGGTGTCGAAGATTAATGATCTGCCGCTGCCAGACCCTGCATCCAGCACGAGAATGTAGGACTTAAGCGACATAGCTGTTCTGCAAGCCCGCTGGAAAGAATTTTATGTCGTGCACGGCACCAAATCAGTCGTTGGGCATGATGGGCAACTCAATATACGACGCCCGCTCCGGTTCGTGATGCACCGTGTTCGTGGCCACTACAGCGTCTTCAATTTGAGCGTTCGCATTCCATACATTTAGGTTCCGGTTGTAACGCGGAAAGTTGCTGCTGCTTACACTGACTCGAATCCGGTGACCCTTCTTGAATACATTGCTCGTGGCCCAAAGATCAATGGACAACAAATTGACAGTCCCCGGTTTCAAAGGGACTGGTTTCACCTTCGAGTTACGATATCGGGCCCGCAGGATGCCATCGGTGATCAGGATTGAGCGGCCGTCCGGCCAGACATCGGTAAGCTTCGCCACGAAGTCCGTGTCCTCCGCCGTGGAAGAGATATGGAGGTGCACCACCACTGGGCCAGTGACATGTACGTCCTCATCAAGAATCCCCGTCGTATAAGTGAGACACGATTTCTCCACCGGACGCTGATCGCGCGGGCCTGCTTGCAGTCCCAACTCAGCCATGTGTTCGTCCGCCGGCTCGAGATTTTTTGGCAAATCCTTCTTGGAACTCGGCAAGGCGTAAAGCGTGCATCCACCTCGAGTGCGGGTAGGATTTTTGGGGTCGTACCCAACTCATCAGCAGGTTCGCCTTTCGCTGGACTTGCCGTACTAAGAACGCCATCGTTGAGAGAATTGGCACTTCCTGAACGCCCCTTATGAAAATAGTACTTCGTTGACTGCGCTCCGACCGGAGGCCAATTGGTTAGTTTCTTCCACCTGTTCGAGCCCATCTCAAACATTGTGATGGGGGCTTCGGCCTCCAGCCCATTTTGAGCGTCTTTTAGCCAGTGATCGAACCATTTCTGTGCCAGCTGATTAAAGTCGATCACGGCTTCTGGACCAAAGTCCAATTCCCCGACATTCCGCATAAAGCGTTCACTGATCAGAGGACCATGCATCCACGGACCAATAAAGAGTCGTTGCGATGAGCGAGCCTTTTCAGAGGCACCCTTCTCTGCTAGGCCGGCGAAATTGGCGATTGTCGCGCGAATGAATATGTCGTACGCAGGCGCCAAAGTGCAGCATCGGTATGTCAACTTCAGAATAGTGTTTGGCAAAGTTCCAACTATCCCAGAATGCCTGGTCTTCCGGAGGATGGGAAAAGAACTCCTTCAGCCACTCGAATGGATCACTGTACTCAGACCCGGAGAGCAGTGGAAGTTGTTCCATAGGCTTCCTCCATGTTCTCCCCCAGCGTCTTCGTCAAATACTTCAAGCGGTTTGCAAACGCGCTGATCGACTCTTGTGTGCCCCAGTGAAGGTTGAGCCCAAGCTCAAGAGCACCTCCCCGGTAGATCCATTCTTCTGTCAAGTCCGCCGACCCCTGACGCACGAACATGCACTTAAGACCGGGTGGTTTGGTTGGTGCCATTAGATACTGAGTGTTGCCGCTATAAGAGCCACCGAACGTTCCAATTGAGCCATTGCAAGCCCTGGTATTTACCTAACCAGGCGACTGTGTCATATCCATCCCGGTTCTGTCCCCATCCATCGTCTCGCAGGGGGTACCATGTGCCTTCGGATGCAAACCGGCCCCTAGTATCCTGGATAGCGACCGCGTATCCCCGCTCCAACAAGTGAGTGTGAGTATGTGACCACATCATGGTCGCGTTCTCTTTGTTGTACGGTGTCCTCTCTAACACGAGAGGATAGCGCCCTGTCGCTTCAGGCGTGTATATATCGGTCGCGAGCTTAGTACCATCTCGCATTGGAATCATGACGTTTCGTTCGTATTTCATCAAACTCGTGCTCCCTTAGCGCGCCTGTCGACTTCGCTCATTTTTCGGAGTAGTCCAGCTCCATGCGAAAACCTAATCGGAGACCGCCACTCATCTCCTGGTGACAAGCGGCTGAATCTGATGAAACTCTCTTGGAGTGCCGGATGTCACCGTAAGTACTTGGGGAGAAGCTATGTTCGGTGACGAGATTAGCTACGAACGATGAGGGCCACAAGCAGAATTATGTCACCGGTGTGGTGACATCGAGTCACAGATGAGTCAAGCTTCTTCCGACAAGGATTCAACTCGATGTGTGTTCAGAGGAAAGACAATTCGAGCAGCGTACTTTATTACGAAGCTAGAGATCCTGTCACGTTTCAAACGGGCTGTCATGAACTTGCAATCACTCATGACTGCATCGAGAATTTTGCCACTGGCAATGAACAAACCAGAGATTGGCAAATCGATCTTAGTCTTCCGTTCAGTCCTAGCTGAGACGCGCGATGCAATCGATCTCGACCTTTATTTTGGGCAATTGCACTCCCACCGTGGTGCGAGCGGGCGGCTCCTCGGGGAAGAACTCTCGGTATACCGCGTTCATAGCCTCGAAATCCTGTAGATCGGAGAGGAAGACTCCCACCCGGACCACGTTTTTCATGGAACTGCCTGCCGCCTCGACGATGGCTTGGATGTTCATGAGCGTGCGACGGGTCTCGGTTTTGATGTCACCGAGTTCAGCGGTACCGGTTTTTGGGTTCGTAGGTCCTTGTCCGGCGACGAATATAAATCCGTCAGCGATTATGCCCTGAGAGTAAGGACCTACAGGCTTTGGTGCATCGAGCGTGACCACAGACTTGCGCATACGCTATTTGTCGCTCCTCATTACTAATATATGGATCAGGATTTGCTGAAACGAACCTAGCATGTGGTGCTTTCCACCACAGTCAGCGATAAACCGATTTGCCGAGAGTATACCAAGTGACCACTCCATCGGTGTGGTCGATGAATTAGACCACGCGGGTGACTTTTTTCCGCTTGACCCTGCCAGGTAGCCGTGTGGAAGTTATGTTGTCAGGTGCATTTAGCTTGTGGACTGATTGGATATTCAAGAGGGCACAATGGATCGGGAGATGTTTCCACGCGCCACCGAAGTCGCATATCTCGACGCAGCCGCAGAAGGCTTACCCCCACACCCAGCATGCGAAGAGGCGTTCCGGGAATATTGCTCCGCGAAAGCGAAAGGTACACCGGGCCGAACCGAGCACTTCGTCGCTGAGCGAGATGCCCTGGAACTGGCCGGCCGCCTGTTGAATACAGACGCCACGAATATCTCATTCGCCGCCAGCGCCTCTGACGCGCTGGCCCTGCTTGCCAATTCTATCGATTGGAAACCCGGAGATCACGTCATCACCACGGATCTCGATTTTCCATCGAACGTCCTGCCCTGGTTGCGGCTGAAATCGATCGGAGTGACGGTAACAGTCGTCGCCAGCACTGAAGGATCAGTGGACTGGAGGTCAATTGTTGAGCACTTGTCGGACAGAACGCGCGTGGTTGCTCTGAGTCTTGTCAGCTACAAAACCGGCGCATATTTTCCCTTTGTCGAACGGGTTGCGACCGAAGCTCACAAGCGCGGCGCTATTATGGTGGTCGATGCAACTCAGGCACTGGGTCGATGTCCCGTAAGCCTGGCTGGTATCGACTATCTGGTGTCGAGCAGTTTCAAGTGGCTCCTGGGTGTGCACGGACTGGGACTCGTTTACATCTCTCCATCGTTCCGCAGGCACTTTGCTCCCGCGGCCATCGGTTGGTATTCCGTTGAAGACGCGTTCGGTAGCAATCGATTCGAGAGTTACACGCTAAAGAGCGGTGCAGGATGTCTGGCCATGGGCATGCCTAACTTTGCATCCTTATATGTGTTACGCAGCAGCCTGCGATTTCTTCTCGATCGTGGAATCGACTCTATTTTCCGTGAACTGCAACAGCCAGTCAGACAACTGCAGTCTGGCCTTTCCGAATTGCAGCTTTCCTTGTTGACGCCAGCACAATCTGAATTTGCGTCTGGCATTGTGTCGTTCTCCCATCCCAGAGCAGATGAACTCGGGACCGCCCTAGCGAATGCTGGTGTGATTGTGTGGGCCGGCGACGGAAGGGTGCGGGCTTCAATACATGTGTATAACGACGGACGGGATGTAGAGCAGTACTTGCACGCTTTGAAAACCGCACTGAACCATTTGTAATGCCATCACAGAGGAACCATCGAATTGCAGGCAACATATTTCGTACTGAAGAAATGGTAGCGGAATTCCGCCACGAACCTCGAGATGTGCCTGCCGGAATTCTTCGAAAAAGACGGAATCGTTCTCCGCTTTGTTCTCTAAATGAAGTCTTGACGGTTAGCGCCCCAGGCAGGTGAAACGGCCAACTACTTATTCCTTAGCAATATGGCGGAGCGAAGGGGGTTCGAACCCTCGGTACCGTCTCTGCGATTCGCGTAAGCGCCCCATGTTTCAATGGCTTACTGCATTAAATCATCGGGACGAGCAAACCGGAGAAGCGGGATTAAGTCCGCTAAGGGATCGAATCAGTCCCGTTTCTGTACCCGATCAAAGGGCGATGGTCTGGCGATCATAAACACGAAACGCTGTTGTCGAACTGCTTCGGCTCTCAGAATGGTTAGCGGTTTGACCACTCGCTAATAGACCAGTCCGAAATGCAAAAGAATCTCTCGAAACGAAAGCCCGGACGGAGCGCGGACTCGAGCAAATTTCTTGAATCGCTGCCCAAGCTTCCAGACAACTTCGTGCTCACAACATGCGTTCAGGAAAGCGGCCGAAGACAGCAGCGACGAGGCCCATGGTGGCGATCAGGATGAGGCGCTTGTGCGCGTCTGGTCTACGCCGGGCGCGCCAGGAGGCGTAGATGACGATGGTGAAGCCAACGATGCCGATTAGTGGGATGGCAGCGGAGACGGCGGGGTCGAGTGGACCGATCTTCACTCCCCGATGAAGCGCGCCGATGGCAGCGATCACACCAAGCACAATCATGATGGGCGGAAGGCAAAAGGCGACCGTGCCGAAGGAACGATGCCATTTGACGCGGCGAGCGGAGATGAGGGCGACCTGGACGACGAACAGCAGCATCCAAAACGTGAAGACCGCGCCATGGATGTGAAGAATGGGGCTGGGAAGCGGCGCACGATCATGCCGGCCTGGAAGTAAGTTGGCGAGAAGCCTATGAAGACGCACAGCAGAGCAGAATTGCCATCCCGCCATAGAAGACGCGTTCGACCGGTTCGATTGACAGGTCTGTATGCGGACTGCTGGCCGGATGCAAGCGCGAAGATGGCGTCTGTTGCCATGGTTTTTCCGATCGCAGGATTGGGTGGTGCTACGGGCCGAGGATGGGTAGAACCGCGCTCAGTTGCAGTGTTGCGTTTCCTCGGGGCTCCGATGTTAAGATGACTGTTCATTTCGGCACCATTCATCGAGCTTTCAAATAGAACGTATGGCCAGGTCGGTAATCTTTTTCTCATTGTTTTTCTTGATCACCGCCTTGTTGGTCCTCCTGTATGCACTTGGCTTTTTTCGGTCTTCCTTGCAATCCTGAGCGCCACCACGCTGCTCATCGTGTACCTGTTGTTTCATCCGCGCAATCAATGGCTGGTAGCCAATCGATCGCGAGTAGATGGCGCGCGTTGCGTCGCCTTGACGTTCGACGACGGCCCGGATCCGGTCGACACTCCCAAATTGCTTGATTTACTCCGGGAAAAAGATGTGAAAGCAACATTCTTCGTGGTCGGGAAACGGGCGGACCAGTATCCGGAAATAGTGCGCCGCGCCTGGGCGGAAGGGCACCTCGTCGCCAATCACACCTGGTCGCACAACTCTTTATTTTGTTTTCTCATGCCCCGTCGCTTGCGGGCTGAGATCGAGCGTTGCACTGAAAGCATTCGCCGCAGTTGTGGTTTCCGGCCTCGTTTGTTTCGATCGCCGGTCGGTCTGCGTCACCCGCTTCTGGCGCCTTATCTTGAGAATGCCGGGCTGGAATATGTTTCCTGGAGCATTCGGACGCTTGATACATTTACAGCAAACTCCGAGCGTTCTTGCCGCGCGCATTTTGAATAAAGCGGCAAGCGGGGACATCATCCTGCTGCACGATCGCTTGCCTCGGGGAACGGATGCCATGCTGGAAGCCTTGCCTCGGGTAATCGACGAACTCAGGAAACGGGGATTCGAATTCGTACTGGCCGGCCCACGTGAGGATGCCGGCGGAACATTGGAACCGGCAGCATGCGAACCTGTGTCCTAATTCCGGCCTTCAACGAAGCTCCTTACATCGCAAACGTTGTAAAGCGGGCCCGGCAGCATGTTGAAGAGGTTGTGGTGATCGACGATGGATCCAGCGACGGAACGGCGGACATTGCGCGGGCTGCAGGAGCCACTTGTTTGCAATTGCCACAGAAATTGCGGCAAGGCATCGGCCCTGCGCGCGGGCATTGCTTTCGCGCTCGACCACAACTTTACCCACGTAATCACTCTCGATGGCGACGGCCAGCATCTGCCGGAAGATATTCCAGTCATGCTTCGAGTCGCCGAAGAAACCGGAGCCGACCTGGTCATCGGCGCGCGCTGTTTCGATCGCGCCCTCATGCCTCGTCTCCCGCTATTTCTCCAACATCATTGGCAGCCGGCTTGGCTTCGGCGCTCGTCGGCTGCGAAATCCGGGACAGCCAGAGCGGATTCCGGTTGTTCCGGTTGGATAAACTTGACGGCGACAAAACTGCGGAGCCGATGCTACGAACTCGAGATGGAAATTCTGATCAAGATGGCCCGATCAGGCTGCACCATCGCGCATGCTCCCGTCCGGATGGTCTACGACGATGGCCAGGCGCGCTCGAAGATGAAGCCGGTACGAGACACGGTGCGTGTCTGTCTATGGTCCCTGGCATTTCGCTTTCTCGGAGCGTGAGACGATCAGCGATTCTAGACTGCTCATGCGTTTTGCGCATATGGATGGGACGTGCTCGCAGGTGATCCAAAGATTTAAATTTCGAGGCGCGGAAGTTCGTAACCCTCCTTGCTTACGGAGAGGCCGTGATCCACGCCGCGCCGCCGCTGCCGTTTTCCTGGGAATTTTCATCGGCATCGTGCCGATCTATGGGTTTCAAACCCTCGCGGCAATAGGCGTGGCTTTGCTCTTCAGGCTTAACAAGCCGCTGACCGTGGCCGCCACTTTCATCAATAATCCGTTGCTCCTGCCTCTGATTATTTTCTCCTCGGTGGAGCTGGGCTGCCTTCTTCGGACGGGCTCATTCCAGCCGCTGACCTGTCCGCCCTGGCTGCCATGCGCAGCCATATTAATAAGGAACAATTTTTCATCTGGGTCATCGGCAGCGTCGCACTGGGCATATTAGTCGGCGCGGTTGGCGCGGCGATCACAGCGATTGTGGCTCACGCTTCATCGCAAGTCTCCGCCAATGCCGCGCTGCGGGAACGCGTCCGCTTTGTGAACGCAATGTTTGCCCAATGCAGGCGATCGGCTCGCGGGTTCGTCCGATGGAAGCTCCGCCTGGATCAAATCTTTGAATTACTAGCCGCCGAAAACCTGGGATCGGGAACGGTTGTTGATCTGGGGTGCGGCTACGGTATGGCTCTTTGTTTTGCGGCTTTCGATGACAACCGCCGGCGCCTGGTTGGTTGCGACTTAGATGCTCATCGCATCGCCATCGCTCGCCAGGCACTCGGCACCCTCAACGCGGACCTGACCGCCGCCGACGTCCGTCACTTCGAACTTCCGACAGCCGGGTTGATTTTGATTCTGGATGTCTTGCAGTATTTGCCCGCCGCTGAGCAATCGGACGCTGCTGAAACGTTGCTGTTCAGCACTCGCGCCAAACGGCATATTGATTTTTCGGGTCCCTGATCGCGAACGCGGCCTTCGCTCCGCGATCAGCATGGCTTTGGAGCGGCTGATCTTCGCATGCGAGGGCAACGGCTTCGCGGCCCCAAATGCTGTCGGTCGCCGAGTACCGTACGTGCGCTTGAAGAACGCCGGTCTGCAGTTGGAGGAGCGCCGTTTTCAGAATCGTTTGCCCCTGGCCCACGTTCTTTTCGTCGCAAGAAAAACGTGAGGGAGGCTGGGTGATGGTCTGTTCGCTCTGTGCTTTAGCACCGCTCGGAACGCACATTGACGATCCATCACATATCGATGATTGAATCTTTTGACTGACTTGGCCGGTTGCCTCCATTGACTGATACCCATAAAACCATCGTCGTTACTGGTGTCGGCGTCGTCAGCCCTTACGGCATCGGGCTGGACTGCTTGCAGGCGGGCATGTTATCGGGCAAATGCTGTCTGGAACGCACAAAAGATGATGTGTATCCCGGCTTCGAAGGAATGACTGCCCAGGTCCGGGAATTGCCGCCTCTCGCGGAAGATCTCCAGCCCCCGCTACTCGCGCACCGATCAACTCGCAGTGATGGCGGCACAGGACGCGATCGCGAATTCCGGATGCGATCGCTCTACCTTCCGTGAAAGCGGCATCGTGATGGCGAGCACGGTTGGGGGCCTGACCGAGATCGATACCGGAATCGCGAAAGATCCTGCCGCCTGGTATCGGCGCCCCGGCGGTTTGTTGCGGGCCGCCTCATATCCGTTCGCGCACGTTGCCGATGCGGTGGGCGAGCATTTCGGGATTCAAGGACCGCGCTGTGCCATCTCCGTGGCTTGCGCATCCGGAGCCATGGCGATCGCGCTCGCCGCCAACATGCTGCTCGACGGCGCCGCTCCCATGATCCTTGGCAGGAGGAAGCGACCCGCTGTGCCCGTTCACCTTGAGCGGATTCAACTCGCTGCAAGCGCTCGATCCCAAACCCCTGCTCTCCCTTTGACCAGAATCGCAAGGGCCTGAACCTGGGTGAAGGAGCCGCAGTTCTGGTCCTCGAAACGCTGGCCGGCGGCCAACGCGCGGAATGCCAAAGTTCTGGCGGTGCTGCGCGGATGGGCCATGACCAATGATGCATTTCATCCCACCGCACCACAGAAAGAGGGAAACGGACTGGCCGATTGCATACGGCTTTCCATGGAAATGGCGGAAGTCAGCGGCGATGACATCGGCTATGTGAATGCGCACGGCACGGGCACGCCTTTGAACGATAGCGCCGAGGCCAATGCCTACGAGACCGCCTTCCGCGGACGCAACCGTCCCATTCCCGTATCTTCGACAAAGTCATATTTCGGACACTGTTTGGGTGCGGCTGGTGCGCTTGAGGCAGCCATTACGATCATGGCCGTTCGTTCGGGAGCGCTGCTTCCGACGCTGCGGCTCACCAATCCCATCGAGAGCCCTGGCGTTGACTGGCTGAGAGGAGAAGTGAAACGCCAACCGCTGCCGCTTGGCCATGTCGGCTTCCAGCGGCTTTGGCGGCAGCAACACCGTACTCATCTTCGGAAGCGGGCCGTCGCATGACTTCGAATTTGCTCGCCCGTCGCGATTACCGGCATCGGTTCCGTCAGTCCGTATGGCCCGCTGGCAGGACTCATTCCACAGAGTCCCGTCGAACCCGACCGCTCATCACCGCTGGACAAGCGGCCGGCGCCAGCGGCGAGCGTTTCTCGTGCCGCCCTTTCGCCCCGCCGACGTGGTGCCGGGCGTGAAGACCAGGCGTCTTGATCGCCTGTCAGTGTGGGCCTTGGTCGCTTCTTCCTTGGCCCTTAAAGATGCCGGCATCGACCTGAACCAAGTGGACCGCTCCCGGGTTGCTGTGGTCTTTGCCACCGCCTTCGGCTGTGTTGAACTCACGGAAGCTTTCTACCTCAGCGCTGCCGCAAATGGCTGGAATGGAACCGATCCCATTACATTTCCGGAAACTCTCGCCAGCGCTCCGGCCAGTCACGTGTCGATGTTTCATGGCCTGCGTGGGCCGAATATCACGGTGAGCAATAAGTATTTCGCGGGCGAGAGCGCCATGATGCAGGCCGCTTCCCTGCTTCGCCAAGGTCAGGCTGACTTGGCCATCGTTCTCGCGGGTGACGCGCTGTCGCGAAGCATGTATTCATGGTATGAGGAGGCAGACCTGCTCTCGCCGGCGTGCTACAACTCGGAGCCCGTGTCGGAAGCCAACAGGGTTTATCCCCAGCGAAGGTGTGGCGGCATTGGTGATGGAATCACGCCCGCATCGATGTCCAAGCTGCTCGCCCCAACGCCCGCTCTTATGCCGCGAATCGACTCAGGTCGCTGGGCGGCAGGCGGTCAACCCGCGGAGATCATCCGCCAGATGCTCGGCGGTTCTGTCCCGAGTCTTACAATCTGTAGCGGGAATGGCGCACCTTGCGCTCACCAGTCCGACGGCTGCCTTGGCTCGCGAAATTGCCGGCGATAACGCCGCAATCCTTTCACCGCAACCATTTGCCCAAGGTTTGGCCGGCACCGGCGCTCTTTTTCACTTGATCACTGGCCTTAAGCAACCAGCCCGTCAGCGGGCAAGCCCTATTTCTGGGAACAGCCCGCGACAATGGATTTGCGCGCTTCGACTGTGATCTGTACTGGAGTTGCCATGAATATGAATGTGCGCATTGCAGCCGCGGCCTATGCCGTTCCGCCCGACGATGAGGCCGTGGAGGCAGTCTTGGAGCGGGAACGAACCCGAATAGAGACGGCACTTTCTCCGTTGAGCCCCGAGTCGAGACGGAAAGCGCTCGACGGTCTCGGACTGAATCGAGTCCGCGTTTGCGACGAGAAGAAACTTTATGACTTGGTTCGCGAAGCCGCTTCGAAGGCAATCGCCGAAGCCGGGATAACGGCGCGAGACATCAATCTCATCCTGGATTACAGCACCTGGTCTCCGAGAACTTCGCAGGGCCTTTCGTTCGCGCACCAACTCAGCGCTGACCTCGGTGCTGAAACTTCGATGATCTTGAGTTTCAAAGTCGGCGGATGTGCCGGACTTCACGTCGCGATCAAGACCGCGCTCGGCTGGATGGCCACCGATGAAAGCATTCAGACAGTCTTGCTCGTGGCCGGCGACGCCGCACCTGCAGGCAATCGCTCGCTACTTCCAATCACCATCCATGGCGACGCCGAGCAGCGCCGTGATCCTGCGCCGCGAAGGCGCCGAAAACAACGCGTTAACCCAGGGCCCGTTGCTGTTGGGCGTCGAAGCCATGACGCTCGGCCACCTCCAGAAGGCGATTACCATGGCCAGAACGAATGGCCATCCGGACATTGTTGTCGATGCTCTATGCATGGAGCGAGAGGTGATGCCGGTCTACTTTCTCAACATGCTTCGGGTGATGAATCAGGCCCTGGCGGCATCTTCCTTGAGCTTGAAAGATATTGACCATTTCATCTATTCCAATATCAGCCGGCGGGACCGCGAGGGTTTCTGCAAGATGGTGAGGCTGCCCAAAGGCAGCCTGCCGGCAACTCCCATGGCAGAATATGGCCACACCTTTGCCAGCGATCTGGTCATCAATTATGTGAATATGCGACGCGACGGGCTCATTCGTCCCGGGCCAATTGTTGTTGTTCGCATCGGCTGGGATCGGCTTTACCTGGGGAGTAACCATTGCCCGGGCCTGAACGGCTAGCCAGATTTGAAGTACGCTCTCTGCTGGATAATTGCTGTGATCGGCAGAATGTTCGCCGAGTTTAGCAGCTAAGTCGCTATGCGTCGCGTACAGTTCATCGAACTCCATGAACAACCGTGGTTCCCGTCATCGCTTCGAGATGACGTTACCGATGCGCTTCAGTTTGGGTTCAACCTCTTAAGGGCCTACGAGCCCATCGCTCCGCTGCTACAGAACGTGATTGACTCCACCGGGAACGGGACGAACAACGCGGCAATCGATTGTTGATATGTGCTCTGGCGGAGGCGGTCCGTGGCTGGATCTTTCTCGAAAGCTGCGATGCCGCGACGCCGGAGATTCCGCGGGCCTTCAAATTTGGCTCACCGATAAGTATCCGAATCTCGAGGCATTCCAAAGTCTCAGCGCGCTCTTCCGACCGATCCACATTACTTACTATCCCGAATCGGTTGACGCGATGAATGTTCCTCGTGCATTGAAAGGACTGCGAACGATGTTTACGTCGTTCCATCATTTCTCGCCGGAGGATGCTCGCGCCATTCTGCAGAATGCCGTCGATGCCGGCGAAAGCGTCGGCATCTTTGAGATCACCAAGCGCGCGCCGTCGACGATCGGCATCATATTTGTCGGCGTTCTCCTGATGTTCCTGCACACTCCGCGGATTCGTCCGTTCCGCTGGTCGCGATTGCTGTGGACGTATCTGATTCCGATTATTCCGTTGGTCCTGCTGTTCGATGGAGTCGTATCTTGCCTGCGGACATATCGGCCACAGGAACTGCGTGAGATCGTAGAAAAACTGACCTCTTGCCAATACCAGTGGGATATCGGTGAGCTTGCAGGCAGAAGGGCGCCGGTTACTTATCTGATCGGATATCCAAAAATTGACTTGAAAGACCCTAGGCCTCGCCGGCCCACGCCGGGAAATAGAAAGGAGACATCTTCTCATGAAACAGCTGACATTCGCGGTGATCTTGCTATTGCTGTAGCATTTCCTTCCCGACTTCGCTTCCGGCGCGCCAAGTTGAAGTAGAGGCAAGGCTGGCTTGACTCACAAAAAGATCCACCTGTAGATCAATGTGAACGGCGTATGGGAATTTCGGAGGAATGGGGCGACTTACACCTGACCCAGTCCGAAGGAAGCCGCGATGTGAGCGGCAACGGCGGAGGGTTGACCAATCATGGGCGTAGTCGAGCGGCAAGCGCTTATTCATGCTGATTTTCGCAAGACCTACACCGGTCGACTACTGCGCCACCCTGAGCCCTAACGGAGAAAACACCGCTGGCACGAATTACTCAAACCGCAAGTCGCAGGTCGACTACGAAACTCCACCGGGTCTTTCCAGGCATTCATCGAGCAAAGGCCGACGCAACATGAAAAAGCGAAGAGAGCCTAGCTTGGGCGAGCTTCCGGCTTGTGCTCTTGGTGCAGCACCTGCACAAAGTAGGCGCTGACATTGAAGTGGATGCTCGTGGCGAAGCGCTGACTAAACAGCAGAAGAATAAACTTGCTCACCGAGCCAATCCCATCGCGCGAAACCGCACCCAGAAATACGCGACTCGCCGCCCCCACTGGATCGAGCAACACTCTGCGGCGCTCCAGCATCGCGGCCACCGGTTGTCCCTTGATAGCTGGCAATCTGCCGGTAGCGCGATATGAAAAACAGCACCCGCAGAGTAAGTTTCCAGTTGAGCGGAGCAAAATATTCTGGTGTCACAAACGGCACCGCATGGCCGTCTCTTCACTTCGGCGATAAAGTCTTTGAAAGTTGCGGCCCGCGACAGAGAGATAACGGAACTGGCGACCAGCAGATGGCTGTCTCCTCCGCCGACCACCGGTTTGCGCCACTGCCGGGCAAGTTCGAGAACGCGATCGTTCTCCTCGCGCGTCCGCATTCCATTTACTTCCAAAGCGTGAATCGCCCAGCCGTAGCGGGAGAGCAATTCCGCGGCCGGAATTGTCTGCGCTCCCGGAGTCCAGGCGACGAGCGGGTGATTCAAGATGACCAGGCAGCCGCTGGCCGCGAGCGTTTCAAACAACTCGTCGTAGCGTCTGCCCCGCGCAGCCGATTGAATTTGAGCGTGTGTTTCTTCGGCTTCACTCTCGGGCAGGTGACACACTCCGAGGTGAAACAGGTGCCCCTCGAACCAAAGCGACAGCTCTTCGCTGATGGCGACGCGTCCGTTCAGATCGGGACGGCCGCGCAGCAAAGCGACGCTGCCGGCAAATTCGTCGTGATCGGTGATGGCGATATGAACTCCGTCGAAGCCCCAATTGGCCGCCGCCGCTGCCTCCATCTGGTAGACATCTTCGGGCGTGTAGGGCGGATTGAACGTGATCTCGCCGTAATTCAGATCAGAAACGCCGCCGAGGCCAAACGACTTTTGCACAATCCCGCTAAGAGGCCGCATGAACGCTTTCTTGACCACGTGGTTTAATGCCGCCAGCTTCTCCACCGAGTGGCAGGAATGGTTGTGCAGGGAAACCGCATAGCCGAACTCGCGGTCCGGGTGCGGACATTCGCGGTAGGTGTAGTTCTCGATCTTCCAGGCTGAACGGCGTCTCATCGGGTTTCCGTGTGCGGAACGTGCAAGTGTAATTTTCGCTCATGACACCCGAGCAAGAAAAAGTTGTGGCGTAGACGAAACCGGGCATTACGAAAGCTACTGGATCGGCTGAGTCATAGGCAGCTCGGCATGAGCAAGTCGACGCAGCACGGCTCAACACGGAGCGGAAAGGCGAATGCGTAAGCCCATCAAGTACTTCGAAAAGGCGATGTCAATTGTTGCGAACGGGGCGTGGCAAATATTTTGTTGGAGCAACAATCTCTTTCCCGAAAATCCATCTTTCACACCCCAGTGGTCTGACAAGCCGCTGCTGAAGTCGCGTGAAAAGTCGAAGCCTCCGCTGGGCTGGCCGCGGCAAACCGATTCGCTGTGCCCGCGTTGTGTGCCGGAGATTCGCCAACAGATTGTCGACGGCAAACAGGATTACCGCATTCTGTTAAACGAAAAGCCCGGTGAAATCAAGGCGCAGATCATCGAGCGCGATGGCAAAATCCTGATGGTCAAGGATTGCCCGGTCCACGGACATTTCGAAGATGTCATCTCCATTGATCCGCAATTCTTCCGGCATCTGGAGGAGACGTTTCCCGGCCGCGACATCCGCGCCCATAACGACAAAAAACTGCATAACCACGGCAGCAGCACCATCAAGCATGGGCGAGGCTCGGTCCTCACCATCGACCTCACCAACCGCTGCAATATGATG
The DNA here is from genome assembly GCA_963765715.1 of Terriglobia bacterium. Classification (GTDB taxonomy): domain Bacteria; phylum Acidobacteriota; class Terriglobia; order Terriglobales; family Acidobacteriaceae; genus JAIQFF01. Next base: position 207,764 of record CAVXXN010000002.1, on the reverse strand, counting down.
TGCGACCCGTGTTTTATGGATGCGAACCAGGTTGGATTTGTGCACGAGCTTACCTGGGAGGAAATCAAGACGCTGCTCGACAACGCATTTTCCATCAAGCCGCGGCGGCAGATGTCGGTGCAGTTCTCCGGAGGCGAGCCGACCCTGTCCCCGTATTTTTTGGACGCCATTCGCTACGCCCGTCAACTCGGCTACGACAGCGTGCAGGCGGCAACCAATGGCATTGAGTTTGCCAAGAGTCCCGAGTTCGCAGCGCAGGCCGCGGAAGCAGGTTTGCGCTACGCTTATCTTCAATTCGACGGCATCGGCAACGCGGCGAATTCGCATCGAAATGTTGGCAATCTGTTCGACCTGAAGCTGCGCGCGATTGAGAACCTGCACTCGAACGGCGTTGAGATCGTGCTGGTGACTACCGTGGTCAATGGGATCAACAACGAGCAGGTGGGGCGGGTTGTGCAATTCGCTCTCGACAACCCGGACAAAATCGCCTTCGTGTCGTTCCAGCCGGTATCTTTCACCGGACGCGACGAAGCGATTACCGATGAACGCCGCAAAGCGCAACGCTACACGCTCTCGCATCTGGCGCACGATGTGAAAGCACAATTGGGTATCGGTGAACCGGTTCGCGACTGGTTCCCGCTCTCGTTCTTGAGCACCTTTTCCGACTGGGCGGACCTTGTTCACGGGCCCGGATGCCGCCTGGGGCCACGTCGCCTGCGGTTGTCATCCGAACTGTGGGGTGGGAATGGCGATTATGGTCGACAAAGCAGACACGCGAGGCGGTTCCAGTGACCGCGTTCCTGAATGCCGAGCAGTTTGCCAAGGATGTTGCCAGGATCAACGATTGGGCCCGCAGCCGATGGATATCTGTTGCGGAATGGCGCTGGCATTGGTGCGGAATTACGATGCGTTCCGTGCGCCGACACATTTCCGCTCGATCGATATGCTGAAGAAGCTCGACAAGGGCCTGGGCGCAACCGGACACGACTATGGTGACGTCTCCGGCAAACGGACGATGGCGGACATTTTGCGCCGGCGCCGCGACCGCTGGAACCTGCTGTTCGTGGCCGGCATGTGGTTTCAGGATCTATTCAACTACGATTTTCGCCGGACCGAGCAATGCATCATTCCTTATGCGACGCAAGAGGGAGAAATTTCCTTTTGCGCTTACAACACCGGGGTAGGCTGGCGGAAATCGTCGAGAAGATGCACATGACCGCCACGTTGACCAAGTGGTACGAGGAGCACGGACGGCACGAGATTTTCGCCGGCGGCAAGAGCGTCAAGCTCAGCAGCACGGAGCATCACCTGGTCTTGAAGGACGAGATTGTCACCAACGAATCCCAGCATGATCTCGAACAACTTGGTATCGCGAAGAACGCTCGCGAAGAAAAGCTGCGGGCCCGAGCCGAGCGGAACAATCACGCAAGCGGACAAGAGAATTCCGCATGGCCAAGCTCTACCGCGAGTTCGTGTTGAAAGAACAACCGGTTCCAGAATTAGTGCAGATTCGAGCTCGGAGCGACAATGCCAGTCCGCACGAGAATGCCAGAAAAGCTGTGAGAGCAGAGGAGACTCAAGAAGGCAGGTTCAGTGCAGGATGCTTCCTGCGATTGCGGTTCGCTGTGCGCTCTGCTTCGTTTCTGATTTTCCCGCGAGTGTCTGGCCGGCCAATCGGACGATCTGCTGAGCCGGGTCTGGAACGGGATCCAGCAAGCACAGAAAAAATACACCAGCATGTGCGGGACCATCACCGAAACCCGCACCTCTAATCTGATGGTGAAACCTCTGGTGCTCCACGGCAAGTTTTGCGCCGAAGGCACAACCAAATTCTCACTGGAGTACGTCGAACCATCCAGCATGCGCATTCGCTTCAACGAGAATTACCTCAACGTCACGACCGGCGGCAACACGCAAGTGACGGAAATCGGAAAAAACGTTCGCCGGGTGCAGATCTTATTTCGGCGGGGAGAATTCCCTCGGGAACGTGAAAAAGAATTTCACGATCACCGTGCAAGAGGACAGCCGGGATTACCAGATGAAACTGGTTCCGCGGACAAACACTTTTCGCGACAAACTGAATTTTATGGTCGTGAAGCTGGACAAAAAGGATTTCCTGCTGCGCTCGCTGGAGGTCGATGGCAAGAGCGGCGTAAACAGCGTATTCGTCATCGACGTAAACTCGATGAATCCGAAAATTCCGGCGGATATGTTTGAGGTATACAAAGCAAAGTGAGCAAATCCCAGGGCACTGATGGAGCGAAATGAAATCGAGACGCTGATTCCTCATCGCCCTCCGTTCTTGTGGATCGACCGGGTGGAAGAACTGGAGCCGGGAGTTCGTTGTGTTGCGGTGAAGTTTGTCGATCCGGCGATCCCGATTTTTGCCGGACATTTTCCTGCCAAGCCCATTCTGCCGGGAGTCCTTCTGATCGAAGCAGTGGCCCAGACCGCTGGAGTGATGCTGGGATCGGCGCGCCGCAAGAGTCAGTCGACAAGCAATCCAGGCGGGAAGTGGCGCTGCTCGCGGCTGTAAACCGCTTCAAGTTTCTCAAACCGGTGACTCCCGGGCCAGGAACTGCGCATCGAAACGAAAAAACTGACCGAGGCTGGGCAAATGGCGTACATCGGCGGAACGGTATGGGTGGGCGCGGCGAGATGGTCGCGAGTGGCGAGTTGTCGGTGGTTTCGGGCTGATGGGCGAAGGAGCGATCGACGGGAGCCGCAGCATGATGGCCCGTTGCATGCGCTTGATAGGCCGTCTGGTGGTGGGCCATCCGGGATTGGTTGTCGCTCCTGAGCGCTGTCGTCACCTTATTTTTCTATGCGAACATCCACAACCTGCGAAAAGGAACCGACCTGGCCGATTTGTTTGGGAATCGCGACCCGCAATGGCGAGCCGCGAGCCAGATCGGCAAAGAACTGGGCTACGGCAATCAGCTCTTCGTGGTGATCGAGGCTCCGGCGAGCAGGCGACGGACGTCTACCGGCCAGATGGAAGATTTGGCCGACCGTCTCACCGCCGACATGCAGGCCAGCGGACTGTTCGCGAATGCGCGCTGCGGCTTACAGGACGAGGAACTGCTCAACATGGTGCGCTTCTTCACCTGGAACTTTCCGTCATTCGCGCGGCCTGATCAAACGGAAGATCTGAAGAAGCGGCTGGATCCGAAACAGATTCATCAAAACGTTCGCCGCGCAGCGACCGAACTGGTCAGTCCATTCTCTTCTCTGGGAACAAATTACTTCGTCGCCGATCCTCTGGGCCTGATGCAAGCGGAAGCAGGCAGCAGTCAGGGGTTTTCGCAGTTTGCCAATTTCGATCTCAACTGGGGATCTGGAAACCGGTTCTTCAGTAAAGACCACAAGGCGCTGCTCATCATCGCCGAACCTCGACAGTCGGCCATGGATTACAACTTCGCCGAGCAAGTCATGCGGTGGACGCGGGAGCGCATCCGATCGATGACGGCAGAGCCGGACCTGCGGGACTCCGGAGTGCGGGCCACTCCGGCGGGAGCTTACGTTTACGCGGAGGTGGAACACCAGCTCATCGAAACAAATATTCGCCGAATCTCCCTGATTTCTATTGTCGGCAATCTGCTGTTATGCCTGGTGATCTATCCGCAGGATTCCACTTCTGCTTTTATCGCTGCTGCCCGCCAGCCTGGGCATTCTGTGGACTACGGGCGTTGCAAGTTTCTATCCGGGAGAAGTAAATCTGATCAGCCTGTCTTTTATTGCGATCCTGGCGGGACTGGGAGACGACCAGATCGTACATTTCTTCAACCGCGTACCGCAGGAATGGGCAAAGGGCGGGACGCTGAATGACGCGGTATTGCGGACCTTCGAAACCACCGGGCTTAGCGTTTTCCTTTGCATCGTAACGGCGGCCACCGCCACGGCCTCGCTGGCCACCGCCAGTTTCAAGGGACTGGCGGAATTCGGGTTCATCCTGACGGTAGGAATGTTCATGATGATGCTCCATACCCTGCTGACGGTCCCGGCGCTGCTGCAGTTATGGTGGCGAATCCGAAGCCGCGCGCGCCGGAGACGATTACCTTCCGGCTGCTTCCCTTCGTGGCCCGGAAATCCGTTGATTTTGTAGGCCGGCACACCGCGCCTTGTGATCGGCTTGGGCTTGGTGAGTGTTCCTGCTGTCGTCTGGCATTTCTGCCGACGCATCAAATTCCAAAAGCATTTTGAGATCGCGGGCGCCGATAACCCGGCCGTGGCCGCGCAAAACCTGCTTTCCGCAAGGTTCGGCATCGAGGGCAGCTCCGCACGTGCTGTTGATCGCCGGCGGCGAGCAGGAAGTCCTGGACAGAGCCGAAGCAATTGACTGCCAGGCTCTATGACTATCAGCAGCGCGGAGTCATCAAGTCGATGTTCTCGCCCACGATCCTGCTTCCATCAGCTCGAACGCAAACTGAACGAGCTGGTTTGCTGGCCGGCATCAATTTCGCGGCCTCGGCCCGCGCTCTTGAGGACGCGCTTCGCGAGAATGGTTTTCGAATCGAGCCGATCCAGGCCCTTTATCGATCGGCTGCGACAATTAGGCAGATGAAGATCGCCGGAGTGATCCGATCACGCTGGAAACGGCCGCGAAGTTCTTGCCGTCCGGGACTGCTCAACAACAGCATTCGCAAAACCGGGGACGGCACGCTACGTCGCCGCCATCACCTTTTATGGCACCGATCCCGATGCAGTCGAAGTAGTTCCGGAGAGTGTCATCGAGTCCTGGCGCAATCAAGTTGGCGGGTTCGTCGGAGTTTTCGTTCGACAAGATGAACCGCGACCTGCAAAGGCAAGTGCTTCATGACAGCAGAAAAGCATTGGTGTGGACGGCGGCCGGCATTCTGCTGATCGTTTACCTTTGCTTTCGCAATGTCCGCGTTTCACTCATCGTACTGATCCCGATCGTATTTGGCGTGGTTGCGACTTTCGGCCTGTTGCTGCTGGTGAGACATCGCTTCAGTTTCATGTCGATTACGGCGATTCCGCTCATCATCGGAATTGGCATCGACAATGGCATCCATTTGGTGCGCCGATATCAGGAGAACGCAAGCAATGAAATTCTTGTGGTCGCGAAGGCTTCGGGCGCGGCGCTGATTCAATCGAACCTGACTACGATGGTTGGCTTCGGTGCGCTGATGACTTCCAGTTTCGCGCCGCTTGTAGAAATGGGTCTGGTGACTACGTTGGGCGTTGCGTTGGCCTTGGCCGGTGGCTTGTTGCTGATTCCTGCCGTTATTCTGCTGGGGGAACGGCGCCGCTGAGGTGAGTAATCAGGGTTCCCATCGTGACTACACAGAACCGTAAGGGTTTGATTGAATGAAGTTTTTAGGCTGTAGAACATGACGTCTTACAATCGCGCTTTAGTTGCCGGACTTATTTTTGATGAAATCGCCGCTTCGCTCGGCAACGCTGGTTTCTGTCCCACTCGATGCCTAGGTCTGCACGTTGGGTACTTGCAGTGCAGCGGGCGCCGATCCTGTTGTTTTCCAGCCCTTTTGTTATTGCCGCTAACGGCGCAGGCTGGCCTGCCGCGGGTTGCGATCTCGATTCCGCCAGACCAAAGCCTTGCCGAAGGGTTGAACAGCCACTGAGCAGTGTGACGTCCCGGGCAAATTGATTGTGCTGCCGCCGCGATTTTTCGACTTCGGGGCTGGCGAAAACTCCGCCAGCTTGTCCGACGAACAAGCCCTCCAAAGCGCGCCCGAAGCAAGCCGAGATTTGGCTGCATGTCGTAGTGGAAGCCAGTTCCCTTACCGGCAAAGAATCCGAGCAGGAAATTACCCAGCGGGTTGATGCGTTTGTGAAATCGCTGCCTCTCTCGGCTGCCGCAATCCGCGGGCTTGTGGTGGAGATTAAAGAACCGCTGACGGCTCCCGATCTGTTCGCGTTCGGATTGGTGCGTCTGGCATTGGCGGTCAAGGGCAACAATGCCAGCTCTGCGGTTGGCATTTGTTTTTCCTCCGGGGTTCGTTGGCAGCCACGGCGATCTTGTGAAAAGGCTGGCTACCTATTCCGATCTGCTGGGAACGACTTATGCCGAAGGCTGGCGTCAGGATGTTGCGTGGATTGCCGAACAGGCGCTGAATAAGCCAGTCATTCTTAAGCTGGATCGCCGGAACGTCCACGACACCCTTCGTCGTTCTTGAAGGCGATGCTCGCTGCCAGGAACCTTCGGTGGAAATTGTCTGGGCGGAGCCACCGGATGCCAAGGCCGCCGCGGCCTTGTGCGCGACAAGCAGCTTCCTGAGTCGTTCCATCACGGGCAACATGTTCGCGGCGGATTCCGCGGCCTCTCCGTTCAGCTTCGCGGTGGATGGCGTAAGCGAACGATGAGCACCGTTGGTTCATCAGTGGTCCCTCGGACGTCGGTGATTGTGGCGCGCGTCAATGCGAGCCCCGACTCACCGAAGACGGTCCGGCTTGCAGAGCGTCAAGCCAGGGCCATTCGAGATCAAGTGGTACGACCCTGCGACTGGCGCCGAGCTATCCGCAAGCCGGAGTAACTGAGAAAACCGATAAAGGTTTTGCGCAAACGTGCGCCTGCACCAGCGAATACGCGCTGATCTCGATTCATCGGCAGAGTGAGGCCGATCAGACCGCTAGTCAACACAGTCGAGGTCAAAAGCGGAGTCGAACTAAGCGTTCGAGGAAATCATCGCCCGCTGGCAACAGAACCGCGAAGCGCAGAAACAGAAGCTGGAAAACTACATGGCCTCCAGTTTCATGAGTTTCCACTTTGAAGCCACCACTCTTGGAGCCGGGATTCGACATTTCCGATGCAGCTCAAGCAATTCTTCAGCCGCGACGGCCAGATGGAACTGGCGCAAAAAGAGTTCTATATCAACGGGGTAAAGTTCGGGAAGAACCATGAGTTTCCGCTGCCGGAAATCGAGCCGGAAAAAGTGCTGACCCAGCCGCTCGAATTGAAACTCAACGAGCGCTATGGCTACAAACTGCTCGGGACCGAACAAGTAGATGGAATTCTGTGTTTCGTTGTGGGGGTCGAGCCCAAGGTGCAGTCCGGGACTAAGAAGAAGCGCTTTACAGCGGCAAAATCTGGATTGATGGCACGACTTTTCGCGAGGTGAAACAGTCCCTGAGCCAGCGCGGCGTCAAAAGCAATGTGCTGGTAAACGTGGAGACACAGAATTACGAACTGGTCCGCGACGAAAAGGGTAACCAATTTAACTTGCTGCGATCGATTTCCGCGCAGCAGTTGCTGAACGCTGCGGGGCGTGATTTTGTGCTGCAGAGGACGGTGCAGTTTTCAGACTACGTCATCAACTCGCCGCAATTCAGTGCCGCTCTCGCAGCCGAGCACAGTTCTGAACGATCCCGATGTTCCGCGACACAGATCAGGCTTGCGGTCCGCTGCGAAAGAAAAACGGCGAGCGCGTTCTAGTGGACCAGAACGCGAAGCGCATCAAGTCTCGGGTTGCCGGCTTGATGTATGGGGGCACGTTCAACTTTCCCATCCCGTTTCTCGGCACCAGCACAGTCGATTTTGATTTTCATCACACTGGCGCGCAGCTTTCGACTTTCTTTGCCGGGCCCATTCTGATTTCCGACCTCTCCAAGCAATTCCGGCCCAAGTTCCGCGTGGCGTGGATTTGGCGCTCTCCGGCGTGCCCGGCCAGAACCGCATCTACAGCAATAACACGGAATTGCTGCAAGGGAGAAGTCTGGACGTGGGAGCAAACCACCGGCGTGCGCGCTTCGTGGCAAGCCACCACTCACCTTAGCGTAACGGCGTCGAACTATTTCTCGTACGACAACTTCCTGCGCACCAGCCAGGCGGACGAGCACTACGAACTTCCCCGCAACGGATTGAATGTGCTTCCGGGCCTTGAAATAAAATATAGCCGGCGACGGTTATGTATTCGACGCACAGGGAACACGCGGCGAGCGCATCGGTTGGAGGCCATTCGGATGCTCGTCGCTTGGCGCAGCCTCCGATCCGGGTGCGGATCTTCATCAAGCCAATTCGCCCCCTCGAAAACACTCTGCTGGTCCAGCGTCCGCAAAATGCATTCACTCTCTACAGCGCCGATTTGAACAAGGACTACTACATCCGCAAATTCACCAAAGGTGGATGGGATGTTTCTTACTGGGGCGGAAATCAACTGGACCGCTTCTCGCGTTACTTCCCTTCGTTTCTTACGACGCCGCGTCTCCACGGCATTCCTCCCGGTACGGATTCTTTCGACGCCATTGCCATGGCGAACGTGCACTACGGCTTCAATGTGATGGACCTGGTGAAAGTCGATGGAATGTACGCGTACGCTCGCGCACGCAATCTGGATGAATCACTTCGATTTCGCAAATTCGACGGCCTGGAACTCAACTTCAACACTCCCGGTCCCATGGGTACGCTGATGCAAGGCACTGTTTCTTACGCGCTGAATGGGAATATCCCGCGCTACAACTCTCGTTGGGCCGTGTACATTTTGATCTTCAAGCCGTTGCACTAAATTCGAGACTATGGCTGAAACAAGGCTGAGTGAAACTGGAGTGAACGAGATACGAGCGGGCGATCGCACTGCCGACCGAGAGTCGCATTGGTCACAGGAGCGTCGGGCATTATCGGCGCCGCCATCGCACAAGTCTGGCGCAATCGCGGGGTTCCGCGTAGCCGTGCACTATCGTCACGGGAAAAGAACCCGCGGATGAGGTGGTCGAACACATCGTCGCCGCCGGCGGAGAGGCATCGGCTGTAGAAGCCGATCTCTCTCGCGAAGAGAGTGTTGCGCCGATGTTCGATCACATCGAAAAGCAACTTGGCGCGGTCGATTACCTGGTAAACAACGCGGGAGTTAATCGCGATGTGCTGCTGGCCTTTATGTCTGACGAGCAATGGGATGAAGTGATCGATACCAATCTCCGCGGCACTTATCTGTGCTCGCGGTTGGCCCTGCCCGGAATGATGCGCCGGGGCAGCGGAGCCATTTGCAATATCGTCTCTCCCGCCGGAATTCGCGGCCAGGCCGGTCAGTGCAATTACTCGGCAGCCAAAGGCGGCGTTATCGCTTTCACCAAAGCACTCTCTCGCGAGGTGGGGCGGTTCAAGATTCGGGTGAACGCCGTTTGCCCTGGTGTGATTCCGAGCCCGATGTCCGCAAAATATATTGAGAAAGAGGAAAAACAGCTGCTTTCCGAAATCCCGTTAGGCCGCCTTGGCAAACCCGAAGAGGTGGCTCCGCTGGTTGCGTTTCTGGGGTCCGAGGCAGGCAAGTTACATCACCGGACAGGTGATCGCCGTGGATGGGGGACTGCTGTAGTTTTCAGTCAACGATGAGAAGAAGAATGACACCATACAGAGCGCCAAAAAGTTCCACGACTGGAGCGGCCAGAGAAGCTTTTCTGGCACCTTTATGTCAGTTTCGTGGCTAAGCTTTGTTATGCTGATTATTCTGTAATACACGCTATGGCGACTGTCAAGGAGCAGCTTAAACCCATCATTTTGAAGCAGCTTGCGGATCACCGACTTAACGCCCGGGGATCTGCGCGACGATCAGCCGCTGCATCGGTGGAGAACTCGAAATCGATTCCATCGACGTTCTTCAACTCGTTCTTGAGATTGAGAGGCACTTCGGCATCAAGCTGGTGCAGGCGAACTTCGACCAGAAAAGCCTTGAAAGTATTAATTCGCCCTGCGCGGCATGTCATCGAATTCGAAAATGGCAGAAGCAAGAGTCCTGACGTCCCATGAGATGTCTCGCTCGGTAGCGCGAATTCCCGCTCGAAGAGTGACTTCATGGCGACACGTAATGGCAGGCGGAAAGTGACGCGCTGGTACGAGCACCGTTTTCATAACACAACGGCGCTGCGGATGATATTCACTGTCATGCCAAGGCTGCCGCGCTTTCTCCATCCTCCGGTTGCGGCGGTAACAGCGCTGATCTTCTTCCTCATCTTGAAGCGGGAACGACGAGCGGTAACCAGAAATCTGCGCCAGGTTTCAGGCAAACGCGGGCTTGCGCTGCAATGGAAAGTCTATCGGGTCTTCTACTCGTTCTGCGACCTCATGGTCTCCTATTGTTTTGTGCCGCAGGCCACACCTTCGCAATTGCTCGGCATGTTGGTGGACTCAGAGGGCAGCGGCGACAAAATCGACCAATGCCTGGCCGCGGGCAATGGGCTTATCGTGTGGACGGCGCATGTGGGGAATTGGGAATTCGCGTCGCGGCTGCTGGCAATTTACGGCCGAGGTTAACGTGGCTCGGGTAGTCGAAGACAATCCGGCGGAGATCGACGCTGCGGAATTTGATGGCCAGCGAACGGATCAAAACTGTGGACCTGAAACAGGGAGTTCCGGCTACGCTTAGAACTCTTACAGGCTTTGCGTCGCAACGAGATCGTGGCCATCCAGGGAGACCGCGTTTATCAGCGCCACACTTTTGAAGTACCCTTTTTTTCCCGACCCACCAGCTTTCCACTTGGCCCTTTCCTGCTTTCGCAGGTCTCGGGCGCGCCCGTCCTTCCGGCTTTCGTGATTCGCCGAGGTTGGCTGCGCTACCACGCTCTGATTGGGAGATCCCATTCGCGGCGGTTCCGCCACCGGCCGCTCGGGTGAAGATGATGCCGGTTGGACGAGGCTATGTGCCAGGCTGTCAGATTTCTGGAAACAACATTGACGATCCATTACGATCAATGGATGAATTATTTTGATTTTTGGCCTATCGCGCCTCGCGAGTGAGCCATGGACGCTCATTTCGAAATGTTCGTTTTCGGTTACGTGATGTGATGATGCTGTACCTTCTTCGGGGACATCCAGCCAACTAGCACCGACGCCGAAGGCGTCGGCACATTTATAGCGCCCACAGAGAACTCGTTGAAAATACTATATATTCGATATTGTCCATTCCCGGTATTACAGAAGGGTGGGCTAAAATCGTGGACAGAAAATAGCAATACTTAGCTGCTACGCTACTGTTCGCTAACGGCTAGGAGTGAACAAATCACGTTAGAACCGGGAGAATCTCGATGAAGTTTAAGAATCGTATTGGCATTTGGTTTCTTCTGTTCGTGGCGATGACTAGCATTGTCGTTGCGCAAGACTCTGATCAGAGTGCGAAACAGGATATGAAAGATGCTGGGCACGCAACCAAAGAGGCCGCCAAGAACGCAGGCCGTGCCACCCAGAACATCGCGAAGAAGACGGGACACGCAGTAAAAACAACCACGAAAAAGGCCACTCACAAGACGGCAGAAAAGACGAAAGAGGGAGCTCAAAAGGTCGAAGATAAAACGAGTCCAAATTAATCTAGATGCAAGAGATGCAATAAGAACAATATTATTGGTCGTCGTGGTTTGCTCCTAATAGGGGCATTACCGACGTGGCCTTACAGTGCGAATTGGGGTTAGTTACGAGCGCATTTTCCGTGGAACCATTCTGTGAACCACCCGGCCTCGCCAAAGGAACTCCCTCGGCGACGCTAATCCCACTTGAAAAGAGTCGCAACGGCACAGCTGATGAAAGAGCGACGACCATAATAGCGCCTATCGGCTTTTGGCAAGCGACAGGAGATGAGTAGAGTCCTCATAAACGCGCTTTACCACCATCAACTCCCGAATTGTCACCCAATCAAGAAGTTGTCACAAACGGATTTGTGAGAAGCGAAAACCCGCTTCCAACGACTTTGCCATGTCAACTCACTTTCGCCACATCATCGGTTTGTAATCGCGTGGTGATTGACAGGCGGCTCCAGGATTGTCTTCCAACGGAAACAACCCACAAAACGGTTGTGTGAAAAATGACATTCCCCACACGCCTGCGAAGTCAAGGCGCTTTCCGCATCGTGCTATTTGTGATCGCGTTGCATTCGCCCGATAGAGTCACTGAAATCGGACTGCGAGTATCCCCTCCGGAGAAAGGCCGGTAGATTGACGCCATTCGGTCCCGGTCAGTCTGGTTTCTCCAGCCCGCTTTGCGGACCAAATATCATGAAATACGGGCATGTGTTGCATATTTCGCAGCCCAACCGATCAAACACTTCTGGATTTCCATCCTGCGGGATGTGCTTTGGCCTTTGTTCCGTGACAACCCCCATCTGCCCACGGCGCTTTCCGCTTTAGCTGAAAGAATCAACGTTGGGAGTCTCGCTGATCGGGATTTTAGGGACTGGGAGCGCTCGGCGGTTTACACGAAATACCGGCGTTCCCAAAGGCTTAACCAAGTCAAGTACTTTCGCCCCATCATCGGTTTGTGATCGCGTTGCATTCGCCCGCTTAAGTCACTGAAACCGGACTGCGCAAATGCCGTCCAGAGAAAGGCCGGGAGATCGTTGCCATTCGATCCCGCGTAGTCCGTTCTCTCCAGTCCGCTTGCGGACGAAATTATTACGAAATACGGGCATTTTGTGCGTATTTAGCGGCAAAGGGCGGGCAGCTTCTCTGCAAGCCAGACTGTGTGGCGGAGAGGGAGGGATTCGAACCCTCGGTACCGGTATTAGCCAGTACAACGGTTTAGCAAACCGCCGCATTCGGCCACTCTGCCACCTCTCCGTTGTTTGTTTACAGCATCTCAGGTCGGTGATCTATCTCATGCCATCCCACATTTTTTAGTACGTTGCTTACGGACGGCCCCTGTGGGCAGATGCCAAGAGGTCATCTCGTTAAGCGTTTTGGTGGATGGCACGTTCGCTATTATGTCACAGACGCGGACGGCACCCGCAAGCAAAAATCTCACCGGCTCTGCGACGACCAGCAGAAGAAATCCCACGTCAAACAACTGTGTGACGAATTCCTGCGTTCGCAGGTAAACATCGGTGTGGAGAACAGCGGGCCGATGGGGGTGGTTAAATTTTGGGACAGAGTGTACCTGCCCTTCATCGAATCAAACATCAAGCCTTCCACGCTCCACGGTTACAAGCAGGCGTGGAATCAACACCTAAAAATCCACTTCAACACCACGAATTTGAGCGACTACAAAACGCACATGATGAGTGTGTTTCTGACTGGCCTGTCAAAGAGCCTCAGGCCCCGCACACTGGACCGGATCAAATGGTTGGCCTCTGCGATCTTTGCTCATGCCGTTGCAACCGTCTTCAAAGTTTTATTTTGAGTACACCCGGAGTTCTAGATTGCAGAGTGATTTCGATGGTGGAAATCACTAGACAGTCGGCAACTTTCCTCCTAACATTTTTCTATGCTCCCCGATGACGTAAGGAATCTCCTCGATTCCATGAAAGAGTGTTCTGAGTTGCTACGCAAGCAAATTCCCGCTCTGTGCTGCGCTGACTGCGGTAGGGCATTGACGTATTGCGATGCAACATTCTGGCTGTATGAAGAGGACACGTCTTGGAACATTCCTCTCCCCGTGTGTCTCGTGTGCTCGACGCCGGTGCAGCGCATGACTGCCTGAAAAACGAATCGGTTCGGAATGAGCCTGTTGGCGGAAAAGTGTGCGCGAGGCGGTCACAACGCTAAGTTGTTCTTCCCGGCTTCTCTTCGTCATTCATCGCGGCCTTGAAGCCGCGGATGCCCTCTCCGATTCCTTTGCCAAGTTCGGGAAGTTTCTTTGGCCCGAACACAAGCAGGGCAATTCCGAAAATAACCAGCAGATGCATCGGCTGAAATAGTCCTTCGAACATACTTGCTCCTTAAGTCGAGTGGAAGATGGAGTGAGACAACCTCACTACCGTGTTAGTAAAAATGCAGGCGCTGCAACCGGGTACCCAGGTATAGCGCCCGCCCAGACAGCAGGGGAGAACTTGAAACAAACGAATGACGCTTCGGACTGAGATCTGCGACGTGCCTCGGCATGTGTTCAACAATCGGCACTCAGTGTTTACGAAAGGGTGCCACGTACCATACCCAGTACGTTCCCACGCCGCTGACTAGTCCAATTGTCCAAAGCACCAGCTCCGCGCGCATCCACCACTTCCAATTTTTGAACCGTAGCCACTTGGGAACAACGTTCGTGCCCGCCACGAGAACGATATAAATTCCCAGGAACTCAGCCGCAACCCCCAGAACCGCATGTGTGAACGCCACTTCGTAGTATCGCTTACGAAGAACTCGAGACAGCACAGGCTTCACCTGTTGCTGGAAAGACGGCCACATTACCAATCCGATCATCAACAAATTCAAGAGAAGCACGGTGGACTGGCAAATTCCGTGAGCGATATAGCGTTTCTGTTTGGCAAGAACAGCCCCTGCCAGCAACGCCAGCCCCATGATGAGCTGCACGACGAGATTGAGATCTGCCCCGAAGGTTGCGCCCGTCCCGAGAAAGCCCGTCGTTGGAAAAAAAGCTAACAGCACTCGTCCGCTCCAATCTCTGACTCGTGATTCTTAATAGCCAGCAAACTCTTCTTTCCGAATACCTTCGTCGACGCCTGTCTCTATAACGAACGAAACGGCTTTTTATTCCAGGAATCATGAAAGACCACATCAAAGGGCACTGACGTAGTCTCGAACCCAGGGAATGAACTTGAAGGGAATGGAATCAATAGTCGCAATTGACTTGTAAGCAGGCAGCGATCTGGGCTATGAACCCCACGAAATCTCGGTCGGCGTGCCCCTGACATTCGTGACTTTAGTCATCAGGGCCAGTTACACCGGGTGGCCTTGCCACACGGACGTGCCATTGTCGCAACGCCTCAAAGGCCTCAATCTGGAACAGTTAGTGACGGCAATCTCAGAGGGTTCTGATGAGGTCTGGAATGACGGATGTTGGTCGCGGATTGTGGCGCGAGGATGACGGACAAGATGTCGCGGAGTACGCGATCATGTTCGCCGTCATTCTGACCATCGCAATCGCCACGATTCGGTTGATTGGCTCGCAAGCAGGCAATGTCTTCGCCAGCGTAGGTAGCAAGCTTCAGTAACGGGGATTTGGTCATCTTTTACTGCAGTGTGATGCACAAATCGGTCGTACGAGCGTTCGATGATGGGAGTTGCTAGTGGCAAAGTTACGTCTTAAGTTCCAGGAGCGCGTGCTGAGGGAGGTCACCGTCACTGGCGGCGTAGTCACAATCGGCCGCCAGCCAGATAATCTTTTGCCCATCGACAACCCTGCCGTCTCCGGACACCACGCCAAGATTTACCGCCAGGACGAGAATTATGTTGTCGAAGATATGGAAAGCTTCAATGGCACCTACCTGAACGATCGCCATGTCGACCGGGCCGTTCTCAAGGACGGTGACGTCGTCCTCGTTGGCAAGCATTCAATCGAATTCCACGCGGACTCCGCGGCAGGCGGCACAGGCCAGAGCAACAACCAGGACCGAAGTATTTCCTGGCAAGCCCATTTGGACAAACGCTACGCGCCTCAACTTGACCACACGATGGTCCTGGATACCAAAAGGATCCGGGAATTACTGGCCCGAGAAAAATCCCAGTCGAGCGTAGCTGTCGCAGACCCGCCTGGCACTGTTCCAACCGCTTCGGGCCACGTTGTAAGAGTACGCAGGCACCGGAAAATGGGTACCCTGACCGTGACCGCAGGCAGAACCAATCGTTCTCACTACGTCCTGGTCAGCAAGCTCACGGTTATCGGAAGATCAGAATTGGCCAGCGTACGCCTGAGAAGGTGGTTCGCCCCGCATACCGCTGCCTCGATTCATCTCAGGGAAGACGGGTATTTCCTGGTTCCGGTTGCAAAGAATATCAAGATCAGAGTAAACAAGAGCAGAGTAAAAGGCGGGCAAATAGAATTGAAAGCGGGAGACGTTGTTGAACTCGCAGGCGTTACCGCGATATTCAACTATGAAGGATAATTATCCGAGTCGATGGCAGTCGCAACGCCGGTGGCGGTGAATGGCTTACCGCGGTACAGGGATCATCGTAAACAATTACGTTAAACGAGTGACTAGTATTGCCTGGATCCAGGTAGGATGTGGCCTGCTTTACTTCCCTTCCCGACATCCTCAGACAAGTCCTCTCCTACTTTGCTGGCGCCGTAATAACTTCCAAATGCATAGGCGACTGTTGTGATCAGTGGCATCGTGCTCACGACCTGAATCTTAAATGCATCGGCGGACCGACTCCACAGAAAGTGTTGCCATCGGGTTTCACCCAGCACTGATGGGTGGTGCCATGTTGCGATGAGGAATAACCACCAAACGCATGGACCTATCCAAATGAGGCGTGCCACTGGTTCGGTGCCGATGTTTCCACTCTTACGTGCCAAATACCAAGCACCAACAAACGCAACTAATGCCTGAAACGGAAAAAGCTTTGCCGAAAGGATTGCATCCGCGCGTACAAAATTACTTGAGGTGAAGGCTAGCAGTATTGGTTTGAAAGTGTAGTAAAGCAGAGCTGTACTAATAGGAACCGCCAATGCTGCAACAACAAAGTGCAAAATTGCGATTCCCAACTTGCGCGGCCACGAAACCTTCATCGGTTTCTCCGTAAGGCTTGTTTCAGTAGAAACAATCCTAATAAAGCGATGGCCCCGCAAATCACGACTCCGACCGCCACGACTAAAATCTCACCTGTCCCAAATTCCGCTCTTGAAAATTTGTGAAACACTACTGCGAAAGTGCCAATCGCGCCGCCAATGAGTACAAACCCCCATAGAATGAAGCCGAGTCTCTCGAGTAGCGGTACCTGGGAGCGATGGCTCACCCTTGCGATACACTCCTTACTCTGTACTGTTGGCCCACCGATCTTTCCAGACGAGTTGAACGAACCCTGGTATCCCAAGAACAGATTTGCACCAAAAGAATATCCCCAGCTGCTCTGTACATCCGTCCATTTTTCCATATCGCCTTCGTTGAGCACACCGACGGTAACCGCCTTTGTTGGCGGGACAGAAGCTCCAGCTTCCAAGTTACCGCAAATCGTACCCGTCGACGCTTGGAAGGTAACTTGCGCCGCTAGTATCATATTGACGGAGATGAAAACTGGGTGGGTTTTGAGGTAGTTCAATCCGCGATGGAGCCAACCCCCCGTTGTTTGCGGCTACCAGAAGAGTCACCGCAAATAGTGCTTAAGTTGCACCGAGAATTCGTAAAAAATCAAAAAACTCGCGAGGAACAGCATCAGCCCAGAAAGGCGATATGGCCACCGAGCGTATTTCTCAATGGAAGCGGGCTTCCCGAAGCCGACTTTCGAGAAATACCAGTTCGCAATTCCAACATATTTTGCTGGAAAAGCAAACATCAAAAGACCAGTTAGCGAGATCACCAACCCGATGAATGCAAAGCCAAAAATAAATAGCATCTCTCGCCTACTTTCCACGACACCATGAGTATGAACCTGTTCGTAGTCGCGGAATACATCGGCAGAAATGAAATGCCCGTGTAGCCGATGGGAACCGTTTTGGTCTCATTTCCGAAGGGGTCGTATGCGAAAGTTTGTCCCCACAGACTCCCCGTACACGTTGCGCTAGCCACACGCACTAAATCATCATGTCCATACGTGCAAGTCTGGGCGTTGGCGCTGTTCACTGGATCTGTAATCTGCAGTTTGTTCAGGGTTCCGTTGCTGTTCCAGGTAAGGCTGCCCATAATCGATTGACCATTTACGTTGTAGGTGTAGCTTGCCATTCGCCCGGCCGAGTCGTATTCGAAACTATCCGAATCCCCCGGGCCATAGGCCACTTGCGTGAGCGAACCCACGGGTGGGTTGGGTCCGATGGATGCATAGGTGACACTGCTGACAGGATGAAACCCGTTACTGTGCTCTTTTCGATTGCTTATGACATTAAGACAGGCGGCGTGGCCGGTTCTCTGCTCGCCTGCAAACTTTCAGAGCGCCAGATCACGCAGCCGGGTCGAACCGGTTCGGCTGGCGACGACGCGCGTGCCACTCTTCATGACAACGAGCACTCGGGCCGCATCATAAGGCTCTATCGATACAACGAATTTAAGGTTAATAAGGTGCGATCGGTGGATTCTCAAAAAACCTGTACTCTCCAGGTGTTGTTCGAGGTCTGACAAACGAATACTCACGAGGTATTGTTTGGTTGTGGTAAAGATCGTTACGTAATCGTCAGCCCCTTGGGCGCGCTCGAGGCTTGCCAGGGAGATCGGCACGATCCGACTGCCGTCGCGGACGAAGATTCTTGAGACTACTCGCGGCGATTCAAATGATTCCCGGGCCCTTGAAAGCGTCGCGGATGTCGATCCGTCTATGGCAACCTGCGCGCGATGCATCACTCGTTCCAGTCGCTCACGTCCGAATGGCTTCAGCAGATAGTCGAGAGCGCCAAGCTCGAATGCTGTGACTGCGTAATGGTCGTGAGCCGTGGTGAAGATTACTTTGGGATCGTAGTCAACCTGTTCGAGAACTTCGAGTCCTGAAGCCCCAGGCATCACGATGTCGAGAAACACCAACTTCGGCCTTTGCTTGTTAGCAACGGCAATCGCCGTTATGCCATCGGGAGCTTCGTAGATCGGCCCAGTCCAGGCCAGGTCGAGAAGATATTGCCGCAGGGTGCGTCGAGCCAAAGGCTCGTCGTCGGCAATCAGCACGGATTCCTTCATTGACACTCTCCGGCTCGCGTTCGATCTTCAAAGGACAATTCCGTGTTGGAAGGAACCATAAAACACGCTTCGAAACCCTCGGGGCCGCTGTGAACGTGAAGGTCCGCGATAGCGCCAAACGCTGCCCGCAAACGCAACCGTAGCGAGCGCAACCCGAATTTGTGCGATTGGCCCGGATCGGCAAGGTCACCGGGCCCATCATCGCGAACGCTCACGCTGAGCCCGCCATCCTGACAGGAGCACTTGATCCAGATACATCCGCCTTCGGGGCGGATCGATATCGCATGGCGAACGGCGTTTTCCGCCAACGTTTGTATTGAAAACGGGGGGACGTCGAATTGGAAAGATTGCGGATCGACTTCTAAACCGATTTTGAGCCTGTCCGCATAACGAATTTGTTCGAAAGCAAGGTACTGGCGGGTGAACTCATATTCTTCGGCGAATTCAACCAGCTCTCGGCCATCTTCCTTTAGCGTGTACCGCAGCATGTCCCCCAGCCTCTCGATAGAGCTGTCGGCTAACGCGGGATGAAATTTCACCGTAGCCGCCAAAGTGTGTAGCGCGTTAAACAAAAAATGCGGATTCAAACGGGCGCGGATCGCATCCAGACGCGCAGCTGCGGCCAGCGCCTCGGCCCGCGCGGCAAGCATCTCCTTTTCGTGTAAATGACTGCGCGTCTGCACCGCGTAAGAAACTCCCGCGAAGAGACCGTACAGCCAGAGCCCCATGAGAAGTTGCCAGCCAAGAATGGAGGACTTCCAGAAATCCTGTAAAGGGTTCGGCGCCGCGTCGTAAAGACTCCAGCGCGTAGACCGAAATACTCCACAGAATCGAATACACAGACGCGAAGAAGATTTGCAGGAAGTAGAACCTCAAGTCGAGTCGAAGCGGCCACGGCCAGCGTTGGCAAATATCCCAGACGGCGATGCCCATCAGGCTCGCACTGCCCATCGAAATCATGCTTGTGACCAGCGCTGCCCGAAAGGAATAGTGCGCGTACAACACCGCGAAGAAGAACCAGATCACGAAGAAGGGCAGCCACGCGGCAAAGATAATTGCGTAACGTCTGATCGCTCTGTTCATGCTTGCGCCCAAATTACCCTACTTCGTACCGGATTTCACTATCACTGACCGAGAAAACTGGTTGGTTCACCGAAACGTTTGACTAGGCGAATCAAAAACGGTCTACATTCGCCAAACCGCAGGGAGCAGCCCTCCGGCAAACTCCGAGGACGGAGCCGCGTCAGAAGGCAATTGGTGATTGGCAAGACGCGGGCAACAAAACATATCGACGGAGTTATGTGGAGGTGGCAATGGGTCTAAGCCAGTACTTGAATTTTTCAAGACGCACCGGGGCGAATGTGGCCTGCACGATTGCGTTCCTGCTGGCGTCCGTGACGATGACGCCCGCCGCGTTCGCGATTGATCCGCCACCCGATCAGGTGGTCAAGATTGTCAGTCAAATACAACGAGCGGACTACGAAGGTGACCGCGAAAGCCTGAACCGACTTCATGATCAACTGGTGCCGTTTGTTGACCAACCTGAACTTGGGTCGCGCGTCCGATACTGGCGTGGATTCGCAAAATGGCGGAGAGCAATCAACGGATTTAACGAAACCCCTACCCCGAAGGACTTGGCAGAAGATCTGGCGGAAGCCGAAAGCGAATTCGACGCTGCGATCCAAAGGGATCCCGATTTTGCCGACGCAAAAATTGGTGCCGCATCGTGCCTGGGCACCCGGTTATTCCTGGAACGGGTTTTTACCACTGAGAAAGATCCAGCGCGGCTAACCGAAATCCTGGCCCCTGCCTCCAGATTGCTTCAGGAAGCCGCCGCTGCTGCCCCGAACAACCCGCGACTGCTCTGGGTAGTCGGTCCGAACCAGTGGAGCACCCCACCGGAAAGAGGCGGCGGCCAGGACAAGGCGATAGCAACCTACAAGAAGGGTCTGGAAGCACTTGACGCTCAAAAAGGTAGCGTCACCGTCCCCCTCGAACCGGCATGGGGAAGGCCTGAGTTGTTGATGAGCCTTGCCTGGTCGAATCTGAATCGGAACACTCCCGACTTGAGCGCGGCCGAACACTATGCACAGGCTGCGTTAGATCTCATTCCCTATTGGCATTATGTTCGCGACATTCTGATGCCACAGATTCACGAAGCTCAGGCAAAAGCAGCTAAGGGATAGTGGCAGGACCTTTGTAAGCGAGCGGTCAGAGTTCGGGTTGAGGCAAACCTTCGGGTTGATCCACCCAGATCCCTCACCGGCTGAAGCCGAGTTCAGGATGACGCCTTTTACTAGAATGTAGGCGCCACCGTTTACCCTGTCTGCAATCCGTACTCTCTCCGTGCGTCATCCTGAGCGGCCTTCAGGCCGTGAAGGATCTGGCGTGGATAACGCAGAATTCTAGTCGCGCTGTGATCTCGTCACAGCTAAGGCTCGCGCACGGTCGACACCCCGGAACGGAAATCCGCTTGCGAAACTGTCACTTGACTTCAAGCAATGTTGCGCCGGGACTTCACCAGCCGCGGAGGATTGGCAGGTTCGACCCGGTTTCGGCCCGCCTGCTTGGCACGGTATAACGCCTTATCGGCGGCTTGCACAACCTGCTCGGGGGCACGAGTTTTAGCGTCGGGTTGGGCCACTCCGATACTGACGGTTACCGACAACGGTTGATTCGCGATCTCGGCGAGAGCGATCCGGCTGGTTCGGACTTTCCCTCCCGCAGCCAAAGCTCGCCGGTTCTCGGAGCGGCGGTCCGCGCTTCGTCTTTCGCGGGTAGCGAAAGCCTGAGCCGCATTGTCCTGTTTCGGGGTGTTAGGATCTGCGCCATCCTGGGTCCGAGTGTCTTTGGCTCGGTCCGCCGCGCGGCGCGGTTGCGCCCCAGCCGAACTTCGGCGTTCCTGCCCGCCCCGCACATGGAATTGCGACGCTTCAATGACTGATCGCAACAGTTGCAGATGCGGCAAAACCTCTTTTACCGATTTCCCGGGAAAGAGGATGAAGAACTCTTCCCCTCCTACGCGATAAGCCCGGCCACCCCCGGTGACGTCGGCGAGTTTGGCGGCCACCAGGCGCAGAACCTGATCCCCAGTTTCGTGACCATAGGTATCGTTAAACTTTTTGAAGTGGTCGATATCCACGACCGCCACCGCATAAGAACCCTCCAAACCCAACAGTGCGGCGTTGAAAGCGCGCCGGGCGGGTAGGGTCGTAAGTTCGTCATGGTAAGCGAGAAAGTAGGAGTTTTCGATGATGGAACTGACCAAAATCAGGCCCGCGGTAGCCATATACGCGGTGGCGATGGTGCCAACACCTCCCGCCTGTAGGGAGAGAAATGCGGCAGCCAGTGTCCATAACATTCCACTTTCCGTAGGTTTAGCATGGCGCAGAAAACGAATCGCAAGAACGATGGCGGCAACGGAGAAGGCCAGCAGGGCCAAAGTCGGAATTCGTGTCCACGAAAATGTACCGAGGAATCCAGGGTGCAGGAACGAAGGCGCTGCCACCTCTCCGGGACGACAAATGACGGCTACGAAAACCGATTCCAGGAATAAAAGGCCCATCCTGGGAACCAGTGCCGGAATGACCAATCCCCACTCCCGGAAGATCGAGAAGGCTATGAAGTTCAGGGGAAGGAAAAAGGCAATGGCTTCAAGAGCAATCCGACCCGGTCCAGCCGCGCCAATTCGACTCCCAGCGAAGAACTCCAAGGCCCTATGAGCCAGGAGCAGGGTAAGGAAGATGAACAGAAGGCGGCTGGACTGAAAGCGCCAGGCCAGGAGAAGCCCTGCGGCGAAAACCGCATAATAATAAAAGTCGAACGCCGCTGCGGGGATAGGCCCGAAAGCTTCCCGGAAGATAACGCTCGCGGCAAGGAGAACTATCCCTCCGGGCACTACCAGGGACTTGAGCGTTTTAGGGCTCCAGAGATCCACGCTCCTGCCACTTCCTTTCACCAAACCATGATTTTGACTAGTATCCGCATAATCCGCAAGCACTGAGATGCACGTAAGTGACCGCGCAGGTTCCGGTCGGCCGAACCGAGATGGCTCCTGTTTCGGTCCGGGCTCCCATTTCCGGAAGACGAAACCATCGATTACCGCGGTATCCCTTGTCCTGGACGATTTCCTGGCGAAGAATCGAGAAGGTTCTAATTAGAGAGAACTTATGAGAATTCTGGTTGCGGAAGACGATACTGCGCTGGCGAATTTTGTAAAAAAGGGCCTGGAAGCGGAGCACTATGCCGTGGATGTGTCTGCCGACGGCGAACAGGCACGCGCTATGGCTGGAGAACTGGATTTCGATCTGGTGGTACTCGATCTTAATTTGCCGCGCATGGATGGAGTCTCAATCCTCCGTTTCCTGCGCACCCGCAAGCCGAGCATGCCGATCCTGGTGCTGACCGGCCGCACCAAGGTGGAGGACCGCGTCCAATGCCTCGATCTGGGAGCCGACGACTATCTGGGAAAGCCTTTTTCGTTCACCGAGCTGTCTGCACGCATCCGGGCACTGATGCGGCGCAGCCATATGCCGGCGGAGTCGGTGCTGGCGGTCGACGATCTGAAACTGGACCGGGTAGAGCGGCGGGTGGAGCGGGGCGGGCGCCGGATTGAGTTGACCTCAAAAGAATTCTGCCTGCTTGAATATCTCATGCGCAATGCAGGCCGGCGCGTTACACGGGCCATGATCATCGAACACGTCTGGAACCTTTCCTTCGATACCTCCACTAACGTGGTGGACGTGTATGTCAACTATCTTCGGCGCAAAGTAGATGATGGCTACGACAAGCGTCTGATTCACACAATAAGAGGAGTCGGCTACGAACTGAGTCTGCACTCACGTGCGGATTTGGGCATAGGACCAATCGCGCAACCGGGGCCGCAAGCATGAGTTCCACAACCACGGTCCTGCCGATGGGGGACACGCTCTCCACTTTGGCGGCTTGTGAGCCGCGGCGGTTGGGATACGACTTGTTTCATGCTCTCAGCCAACCGCTCACCGCTCTGTGTTGTTCTCTCGAACTAGCTCTCCAGCAACCTCTTACCCCAGAACAATATCGTGACAGCCTCGGCCGTGCGCTGGCGCAGACAGAGCGAGTGTCCTGGCTGGCGATGGGCATGCGGGAGTTGTTCGATGCAGGACAAGTTGGAGAGGGCGGCGAGGTCCTGAACCTGCCAGCAGTCGTGGAAAGTGTGATTGATGACATACGGCTGGTTGCGCGGGAGGCAGGGACGCAGATTACTCTCATGCCAGCGCCTCCTTGCCCGATCTGGTTCGAAGCGCAACATCTGCGCAACGGGCTCTTTCATCTCTTGGGGTTTGCGGTAGGTTCGGGCGTCGCTTTGATCCAGGTTGACCTGGCGCAGGCGGGGAAAGAAATCATGCTGACGGTAACCACCTCCGGAGTCCAGCCGACAACACATTCCCCTGCACCCGATTCCTGCTCCGAGGGCTCGTGTTCAGAGGAGGATGATCGACATCGCGACCTTATGCGCCGACTAGGGTTGGGCATTGCGCGATCCATCTTTGAGGCTGCTGGTGGCACTTTCGAAACAGCAGGCAGCCGAAGCGGCATGAGCGTACAAGTCCGGTTGCCCCGGGCTGACGATCGCATTCTTCTGAAGGATGTCACAGCATGACTAGAACTCTGAGTTCCCCCACGCCAGATCCTTCACCGGCGGAAGCCGGACTGAGGATGACGTCTCTTGTAAAGAGTTCCCCCGAACGAATATTCCCCTTTTTACACTCTTCTCAAAACCGGAACGAATTGCCCGCTGGCACCCATTTTTAATCTTTTACTAATCTCCCTCTTAACTCCGCGGCGTGAAATCGCCTGATGATCATTCCCACCATGGCAGCGCCGCCCAGCGGCGGCGTTCTGGTAGCCAGTCCCAACATTTCGCTGCGCGAGCAGGTTCGGCACACTTTTTATGACCATCGCTGGCCGGTACAAGAGGTTACGGGCGGCGCCGATGCCTTGCTGAAACTGGAAACCGGAAAGTGGCAACTGCTCTATCTTGACCGTCGCCTGCCCGATCTCGATGCGGACGAGGTGATTCAGATCATCAAGCACCGGTTTCCCGGCATTTCCGTAGTGGTACTCGATTCGGATAGCGGGCGCCCGTGGCATGGGAGCAATCCGGAATGGGAACGCGAGATCGAGACCGTCCCACCTCCGGCTTCACGAATCTCCCCAGAACCACGGTTGATGCCGGTGCGGCGCGATCCATTCCCAGAGGTTGAAGCCCTGCCGGGAATGCTTGGACAGAGTGCGTCCATGCAACGTCTTTATCAGCTCGCCCGGCTGGTGGCTCCACGGTCGACTACGGTCCTGATTACCGGTCCGACCGGCACCGGCAAGGAACTGGTCGCACGGGCCCTGCATCAGTTGAGCCCGCGAGCAACCCGGCCATTTCTCGTTATCAATTGTGCGGCTATTCCGGAAGCCCTCCTCGAATCGGAACTGTTTGGCCACGCGCGTGGCGCTTTTACTGGTGCGGTGCAGTCCTACAAGGGCCGCATACTCGCGGCGCAGAGCGGCACGTTGTTTCTCGATGAAGTCGGCGAACTTCCTGTCAGCTTGCAGGCGAAGCTGTTGCGCTTCCTCGATCAAAAAGAAGTGCAGCGCCTGGGCACCGCAGAAGCGGTACGCGCCGAGGTGAGGATCGTGGCGGCCACCAACGCCAATCTAGCGCAACAAGTGGATCGGGGTGAATTCCGCGAAGACCTGTACTACCGGCTGTCGGCATTTCCCATTGCAGTGCCTCCGCTGGCGGAACGTATTGCCGACATTGAAATCCTGAGTCTGCATTTCCTCCGGTCGGTGGTGGCGCCCAATCCTCCACCCCGGTTGTGTTGGGAAGCGCTACGCCTGCTGCAGTCCCATTGCTGGCCGGGCAATGTGAGGGAGTTACACCAGGTAATTGAGCGGGCCGCAATTCTAGCGCAGGGAGCGCCGGAGATTCTTGCTCAACACTTCCATTTTTCCGTAACCGCCCACGGGTTAACTGCGGCGAGAGCTGGATGACTGCGAACAAGGGTCGGCACAAGAGCAGTGCCGGCTGGGAGCATGCGGCAGACGCACTGGTATCCCTTTCAACGATGAAACGTAAAGGGAGAATCCATGACCGAAGCAAGCAAACGGGCCTTGAGCAAGGGTCCGAACGAAGAGGAACGCGATCGCCTGCTGACCGAACAACTGCCACAAGTGCGCTACATCGCGCGTCGTATTCATGAGCGCTTGCCGCGCCATGTCCCGCTGGAAGATCTGGTGCATGCCGGGGTTGTGGGATTGATCGACGCTTTACAGAAGTACGACAGCGCCAAAAACGTGCAATTTGGCTCTTATGCGAAATTTCGCATCCGGGGCGCAATCCTGGACAGTCTGCGCGAACTAGATTGGAGTCCCCGCGATCTGAGGCGCAAGGCTCGCGGGCTGGAGGAAGCCCATCATAAGCTGCGGTCCTCTCTCGGCCGCAATCCCAGCGAGCCCGAGTTGGCGGCCGAAGTTGGCATGACTCTGCGAGATCTGCAACTGCTCCTGGGAGAGATCTCCGGCCTTGAAGTTGGCAGCCTGCGCGTAGAGTCTTCGCGGGACGGGCGGGACGAGGATTTGTGTGAGTACCTGCCAGACGATTCCGAGGAGACGCCGCTATTTCTCTGCTTGCGCTCGGAGATGAAGCAACAATTGGCTCGCGCAATCTCCGAACTGCCGGAAAAAGAGCGCCAGGTATTGGCCCTCTACTACTACGAAGAACTCACCATGAAAGAAGTGGGAACCATCCTGGGAATCGGAGAGTCGCGAGTTTCCCAAATCCACTCCATGGCAGTGATCCGAATGCGAGCCCGGCTCAGTGAACTGGACAGCGAGCGCAGCCGGCGTGAAAACGCGAGCGGCGCTACCAGTGGCGCGTGAATGGCTTCACACTGGTTACATACGTACTCACGTTCCGGCCCGAGCCACGTCAATTCGGGAAATGGAACGAACATCGCTTGTGTTGGGGAAACGATTGAGAACACTCACCATGAACTCCGTCTCTCGAAGACATCAGAAACTGGCGAGGTCGCAGCAACAGGCAGGCGAAATCCAACTAAGTCGAAATTAAAGATTTCTAACCGCCGACCGATACTTAAATTGCAAGGTAGTCCACCGGAGGATAATGGATGAAAATCGAGCGAGACCCGAAACCCGCGTTTGAGGCTGAAAAGGCGACACAGCCCAGTCCACAACCAAGCCCCGAGAGTAGCGACAACCAGCCGGTCCCGAAGCAGGCGACTTTTTCACCCGGCGCCGCTGAGTTTACTACCGGCTTGTCCCCGGATGAAGCAGAAATAGAAAAGCTGGTGGCAAAGCTGAATCAGCTTCCCGAAACCCCTCGCGAGAATGCTTTATCGGTCGGAAACGCCATCCAGAGCGGAAATTATGTAGCCTCTCCGGAGGAGACAGCCGATGCGATTCTTTCCGGCATGGAGGGCCGCGCTCAACGCGACAATATTTCCGACGGAAAACCTGACGGGCACGAGCCCCCGGCCATCCGCGATGCAGTCACTCCCGTGTCGGAAGCCCAAACTCGAGGACACCCCCGCGACGTGACTGCCTCCAGGCGATCACGCCGGAGCGCACGACCCCACGTACATGAGGATGACTCCCGGGAAGATTCGGAGCAATCCCGTCGCCTGGTGGGTGATTTGACGAACAGTGATGAAGGATACTCAGAACAGAACAACTACGATCAAGCGAATCATTCTCGCGAGAATCAGAGGCGCGCGGATCGTAGTCAGGCGAACTCCGGCGAAACGAGCCCTGATCGGGACGACGGGAATCAGACCAACCGCGGCCAAAATAACAACGATCAGGTGGACGACGATCAAATGGACCGTTCGGCTTAGTCAAGTTTCAGTCCGGAGCAGTCTCAACAGAAGCACTTTGGAGAACTTCGGCGACTTTTACCAGCAAGGCCTCCCCGGAGAATGGCTTCGACAAATAGCGCCATTCGCGCTGGCAAGACCCCTGTCGGGTCAGGGCATTTTCGGGATAGCCGGAGATGAAGATTGTCCTGACGTCACGGTAAAGCCGTGCAAACTCGGACGCCAGGTCGCATCCATTGCGGTCAGGCAATACGACATCAGTGAGTAACAGATCGATGTTGTATTGATGACGATGGAAAAGAAGAAGCGCCTCAGCCGCGTTTCGGGCTTCCAACACCCGATACCTGACGGAGGACAATATCTCGGTAATCGCTTCGCGAACGAAAGTCTCATCCTCCACCACGAGGATGGTTTCTGAATCGCTCGCTAACACCCCTACACCCACACAAGCGCTATCCGAAGTCCCAGGCTCAGTCTTTTCAAATTCCATCGCCGCGAACCTCGTCGGCGCAGACTTCTTTGCATCACGCTCCCCCGCTCCAGGCTCCAAATCAGAATCATTCACATCTCACCTCACAATAGTCAGGTGAATGCCCATGCATTTCTGGCTCCATCCTTGACCACATGCTCAGGGCGAATGAAGGCCGCGGTTTTGCGCAGATCTGCGCAAAATACAATGAAGGATTTGCAAAATGATGTGCGGCTAGAACAGGGAACAACGAATCTGTTTTGGGAAGTAGATGCTTATTTCGGGAAACGAAAGTTGCAGCGAATCATCGCGGCCGCGTGAGCAATGTCTGATTCGGATCGAGTATGACCTTCCGTGTGCCTGCGGGTGCTGACAAGTGGAAAGTGGTTTCCGGCCCGTCCGCGAAGACCTGGCCCAGCAGCACCGTTTTCCCGGAAACCAACGCATAAATTGGGACGGGCGTTACAAGATCCTGGGGCGCGTCATTCTGCGCAATAGTTCCAGCCACGGTCGTACCGCCTGGCTTCTGGGTGTATTTCACGCCTTGCAATTCGAGGCGAGGGATGGCTGTACCGTTCACCCATCCCTGATCAAACCACTCCAGCGATTGTTTGTTCTCGAACCAGAGAGAAGGCGGCAATTCCTCTTCGAACGCCTCCAGCAGATCGCGGGTACTCATGGACTTTTCCTGAAATCGTTGCCTGATCTTAATGAGCGCGCGCAAAAATGGAGCATCGGCCTGAGCATCGGACACGTTTCCGGAATGTGCCTTACTTTCACGCACCGCATCCCGCATCATGTAACGCAACATGTGGAAGAGCCAAGTACCGCGCCCGTAGCTGATGGCCTCATAGCCTAAGGGAAAATGGGAGCAGGTCAGCCGGGTGCCGAATGTCACCGGGCCTGCGTCCGCCAGCGGAGAATTTTCCTTGTTCTTCTCCAGCAGATCCTCCCGGTAACTTTCCATGACTGTGCGGAACTTTACAGGAGAGTCGGCCTCCAACATCATCAGCGCGCTGTAGTTCGCCAGAGCCTCAAACATCCATTGATCGCGATAACCCTTCCAGGAAATCAGATCGCCCCACCATTGATGGGCAGTTTCGTGCGCGATAACATTGTCGCTGAGAATTCTCATCACCTGGCTCATGTGCAGCTCTGATTTTTCCTCGGCAGTCAGGAAAGAAAAACTGGACAGGAAGATCAGTGACGGCCAACCCTGGCTGACATTGCCGGGCATTTGAGTCAGGGACAGGTCCGCGTAAGGGTAAGGGCCGAAACGATTCGCAAAGAACTCAACTGCGTGCGCGGACGAATCCGCGACCGCCTGTGCGTTACGCGCGGGAGAAGGCCGGGGCGAAGCGACTGTCACGGAGTCGGGCGCGCGGCCGAGGTGGAAAGGGGTAATTGGCTGCGGAACGGTCGCTACCGTCGTACCATTTGGAAACGTCCTTTCTACGCCGCTCGTTGCATAGGCTTCCACTTGCACTTCTCCGGCGCGGGCTGACACACGCGAGTACTTTCCAAGATTGAATCCAGCCACCGGCATGGGACGCTCGGATACCCAATGACTGCCTTCTTCTCCCGGAGACAGTGCCCCAGGAGCACCATCCGTTCGCTTCCCTGTCGCGACCAGCGTCCAGCCGACGGGGTAACTGAACTTCAAATCAAACGCCGACATTTCCATCCCACGATTGGGATACCAGGTGCCACGGGCGCCGACATACAGAAGACCCGTCCCCGCTTCGGATAGAACCTCTCCGCCGTAAACGAAGTGCAGTTCAATTTTCTGTCCAGTGCGCAACGGCTCGGGAAAGATGACCGCGACGAGATCGTTGCCTTTTCTCGCCAGTTGGGTACCTTCAACCGCCTGGTTATGAATGAACTCCACCGGCTTGCCGTCTGCTTCCACCTGTTTAATCTGGAGAAAGCGGGACAATTCAAAGAGAACCGCCCGGTCGCCGCCCTGCAGCACTTCACACTGCAACAATGCATCGGCGTCGAGTTTGGTGGGTGGCTCGACTTTGGCCTGGATCCGGTACTGCGAAACCTTAAGCGTGTTGGGCGTACCTTCTTCGCTCATTACGCTGGTTGAACTGCCGGCGTGCCGGGGCGCGGTTTCTACTGAGAATGACGTCCACACATCGTAGTGAGTGTCTCCTTCGACTGTTTTCAATTGCCCGGCCCAGACTTGCTCCGGGGTCATCGAATCGAAATAGAGATCGAAGATGCCCAGCCTGGAACCCTGCACTCGCGCGTGCAACATACGATCGTCGTTCCTTACTCTCTGGGACTTTGTCGCAGTTTCTCCCACTCCGGATGTGGGCAGAAACTTGCTGAAGGTGAGAAGCAAGCGCAGAGCATCTGTTTCCGCCAGATTGCGCGCGGTTGCATTCCATTGCGTAACAAATTCCTCGGAATGTTCGGTGGGCCGCAGCGAAGGCTTCAACTCCGCGAAGGTCTCGTCATTAAAGCGAAAATAGGCGGTGAGAAATCTTTCTTCAAGAATTGCGGCTCCGGTAAAAAGAGCCATCGAAGCTCGTTCTGATTGGTCCGGCGGAGAAAGCAGGACTTCCCCTTCGCCTTCGAAAAACGCTCCGGTGACGTGACCGGCCACATCTTCGGTGAAAGCGATGGTCCCATCCTCAAAGCTGATATGGAATGCAGAACGGTCCACGGTCACGTCGCGGATGTGGTACACCCGCGACTTGTCCAGCCCGACGCTACGCAACTGCGCGTACAAAGCCTCGGCTGAATGATCCGATGAACCGGCTGGTTCCTGCGCCCGGGCAGGCAATACCATTGCTGCGACTACGGTGAGTAATGCCAGCAATCCAGCCTGAATATTCCTGATTACCATGGTCACGTGGGCCGACGTCGCTCCTGTTGCTAGAATGCGCCCTAGTGCGGGCACCTGTCATCTTTCTATTATCTTCCGGCCTAATTTTGAGTGCAGTCTGCGCTCCCGCCGAAGTCATTCATCTAAAGAACGGCCGAATGATCTATGCCGACCAGGTTCGAGAGAACGGAGCTCATCTCGAGTATGAAGTAGGGGAGAACTCCTACGCGATTCCGAAAGCAGTTGTTCTCCGGGTCGAGGCCGGAGGCGTTCCCCCGGAACGCAGTCCTTCGTCAGCAGATGGCCAGAATTCTCACGAAGTACCTTCATTTACCCCCGCAGACAACTTGAAAGGCGAGTTTGGTCTAAGCGACAGACTCATCCGCAATGGCCAAGTCGATACGGACGCGCTTGCCGCTCTGGAGCAGGAAGGCAACGCTCATGCATCCGCCGCCGGATACTTCATTTCTGGCAAGCACGAGATGGATCACGGAAATTTTAGCAAGGCTCGCACTTTCTTCGAAACTGCACTCCGTTTCGAGAGTCTGAATCCCACGATCCTCAACTATTATGTTGCACTGCTCCTTCGCATGGGAAATACAGTTGAAGCACTTCCCTTCGCGGAACGAGCCGTGCGGGTCGCTCCGGATTCCCCCGACACCCTCGCCATCTTGGGCTACGCGCAGTTTGCCTCTGACCGGAACCGCGACGCCATCCGTAGCTGGAAACGCTCGCTGGCGCTGCGTCCCGATGCGCAAGTACAGAAATATCTTGAAAAAGCCGAGCGTGACGCAAGCGCCGAATCGGACTTCACCCAGAAAGACACGAACCACTTTACCCTGAAATATGAAGGCACACGGACCCCTGAAGGCTTGCGTCGCGATCTCGTCTCCACCCTTGAATCTCATTACGACGAACTGGTACGCGATCTGGGAGTAGCTCCGCGCGGCAGTATCTCGGTGATCCTGTATACCGATCAGGGATTTTTCGACGTGACCCAGTCACCCTCATGGGCGGGCGCAGTGAACGACGGCAAGCTGCGCGTTCCGGTGAATGGTATGAACTCCGTCACTCCCGAACTCTCGCGTGTTCTGAAGCACGAACTCGCTCATTCTTTCATTAACCAACTATCCGGCGGACGTTGCCCGCAGTGGTTGAATGAAGGCATTGCACAAGCATTGGAACCGAAATCATTGTCATCGCGCGGCCGCCGCCTGGCAGAACTCTTCAAGGCGCAGCAGGAGATTCCGTTCAACACCCTCGAAGGCAGCTTCATGCGCTTTTCGCCAATGGAAGCAGCACTGGCCTACGATGAATCTCTGGCCGCGGTCCAATTTATCGGGGACACATACGGCATGAGCGAACTGCAGCGCATTCTACAAAGACTAAGCGAGGGGAATTCTACCGAGGCAGCCTTGCGTGCCAGCATTCATGACGACTACGGGCAATTGCAGGGAGAAGTCAGGAAGTATCTGATCAGCAAGTACGGCGACTAGCCGCCGGTCGCGCAAACTTGCCTACTCAATCTGCACTAAAGAATTTCCTGTTGGTGAGACAGACGCAGAGACGGGAAATTGCGGAGCACGCCAGGAGTCAAAGACCGAGACCTGATGGACGCACGAAACTGTGCAATTGGGGGCGCAGGTTTTTTCCGACAAATACTCGCGGCGAATATCTTCGATGGTGTACTTCTCCAGCGGAATTCCCGGATAGCCGCGTTGCTGGGAACAATAATGCACTAGGCCATCTTCACAGATGTAGAGATACCGGGCGCCCGCTCGGCAGCGCCACTGATTGGGGCGGCCGTCC
This sequence comes from Terriglobia bacterium, assembly GCA_963765715.1. Classification (GTDB taxonomy): domain Bacteria; phylum Acidobacteriota; class Terriglobia; order Terriglobales; family Acidobacteriaceae; genus JAIQFF01. The sequence goes on along the minus strand of CAVXXN010000002.1, from coordinate 175,328 downwards.
GCGATGTTGTCCTGAAAGCCATTGATCCGAGTGAAGCTGCTCTTCTCCATCGACTTCATCTCTTGATAGATCTGCCGCTCTTCCTCGTTCAGCGGCTGCAGCTGGCCGGTGCCGTCATGAATGATGCCGATGGTTGAGGTGAAACCTAATCCCAGAGCGCGTTTGCCGATGGTCAGCGCATCCTGGGGATTGCGGACGCCCCCGCCTACGACGGAATTGATGTTCACATGAAAGTCAGCGTACTCGGCCAGCAGCTCAAGTTTTTTGTCCAGGACCTTGAGGCTCTTTTTCGAAACTTCATCTGGCGTGACGTTGTCGATCGAAATCTGCAGCCATTCCAGCCCCGCGCGGTTCAGGCGTTCAATGCGATCCGCGACCAGAAGATAGCCGTTCGTAATCATGCCGGCGATCATCCCGCGCCTGCGAATACGGGCAATGATCTGATCGAGTTCGGGATGTAGGAGAGGCTCTCCGCCACTGATGGTAATGACTGATGTCCCCAACGCCGCCAACTTATCTACGCGCTGAAACATAGCCTCGGTGGGAACGGGCTTGGAAAAATCGTCGTATTCGTTGCAGTATTCGCAGGCCAGATTGCATCGCCGGATCGGAATAATGTGCGCCAGCAATGGATGGTCGGTCGAAGCAAATGCGCCCGCGACCATCCGCGCTCCCCGGAGGTTGCGATGAAGGGCTTTCAGATGGCGGCGCACGATGGTTCGGGTCGATGCCATAGCGATAAGTACTGTATTTATTAAAGCATAGCCACCATCAAAGTGCACTTTTCGCGCAGCAGTCTGCGCGATTTACGGCGTGAATGGAGAATGGCGAGGGGGAATCTGCTCACGTTCAGAGCATAACTTCAGGCTACGAACTCATGCCCAGCGGCTTGCAGGATCCGCAGGGCGGCGGCGCAATCCACTTCCTTTACCAAAACGTAGTCCGTATCGAAGGTTGAAATGGCAAAGATGGGCACCTGGTTCGCGGCCAGAGGGTCGATGAAAGAAGCAAGAACTCCTGTCAACCCAAAGGGAAATGGCCCTTCAAGTTTAAAGCAGGTCCACGCATCTTCACACTTCGCGTTAGCTGGAACCTGGTCCGCAGGACAAACAATTGAGAGTTCATCATCGGTCCGCGTGATAGAAGCAAAAGACGAGATCGCGGCCAACGCGGGAGACGGAGCATCGTGGGGCAGGCGGCAAACTGCGAAACTCCCGGAAAGCTGTCGGAATTTCAGGCGCATCGGAAGTCTTTCCCTTCTTACGTTGTTGCTTTGACTCCGGTTCCTACGCCATTGCCAACCGCTCTTTTGACCGCAGCCTTCGCCAGCAAACGCGTCGAATCAAGCGTCGGAAGTGAGGACGACTCCGGCGCGACCAATAACGGAATCTCAGTGCATCCCAACACCACGGCGTCGCAACCCTCTTGGGCCAACGTGTGAATGACCTCCTGAAAATAAGCGAGTGACTCTGGGGTGAATTTTGCATTCACTAACTCGTCCATGATGATCTGATTGATCTTCTCTCGCTGCGGCGCATCCGGGATACGGTATTCTAGCGTTGCCGCCTTCAACTTCTCCGGATACACCGGCCCTTCCATCAAATATCGCGTCCCCAGCACGCCCAACCGCCGGAAATGATTTCGGCGGGCTTCATTCCCAACCTCTTCTGCAATATGTAACCACGGTCTCGGGGAGCGGCCTTGGAACAAAGGAAAAGCCTGATGAATGGTGTTGTCGGGGCAAATAAGAAAGTCGGCTCCCATTCCTGCCAGCTTCTCGGCTGACGACAACATCAGATCCGCCACGCCCTGCCAATCGTTGGCGTAGATGCAACTCATATAACGCGCCAGAGGATGCGTATGCATCGAGACCTCGGGATGATCGTGCGGCCCGAGTACTTTGGCCCCTTCGAGAGCGACGGTGCGATAGCAGAGCGCGGCTCCTTCCGCGCTGCATGCGACGATGCCGATGTGTTGAATCATAAGACGTCCAGCCCTTCGCGGCTACCGCGGCTCAAGGCTGCGCGGCGAGTGTCGCGACTTGCGCAAGCATTTTGTCCAGGGCTCCACGGGAAAAATACTTCCCGCCTATCACGACCCCGAAAATCTTGCGCGTGTTGTGAATGTCCTGCAGAGGATTTGCGTCCAGCAACACCAGGTCGGCCACATGTCCAGTCTCCGCCACCCCGTATTTGTCCACTTTGGCGAGAAAGAGAGCAGGATTGTAGGTGGCCGTCTGCAAAGCTTGCAACGGCGTAAACCCGCATTTCACCAGCCATTCCAGTTCATCATGCAGACTGAACCCGGGGAACACGTAAGGATCCGGTCCGTCGCTGCCTGCCATGAATTTGACTCCCGCTTCCCGCATCGCCTTTACCAGTTCCATGTCGCGGGCGACTTCTGCCTTTAGCCCTGTCAATTCCTCCGGTGAGGTATTTTTCAGAAGTTTGGCAGGGTTCCATTGTTCACGGATTTGAGCGGGAATGTACTTCAGGCGCGGGTCGTTCTCGAGATCGGGGTCGTCAATCCGGCTATTCGCCTGAGTCCAAACCAGGGTAGGGACCTGCCACGTATTGCTCTCCGCAATCTGGAGGAATAGCGCGTGCGCTTTGGCGGGATCGTAGGTGGCGATGATCTGGGGCCCAAGTTTCTGGTAAGTGGCGTAATCTCGGCTCGCCAACGCGGTCAGGCCCTGGGCGCGAAAATCTTCTTCTTTGGAAGAGCAAGCCAGTAGAATTCCGCTCAAGTGCTCAATGCTTTTCTGTCGCGCTGCCACCGCTTCGCGCGCACTGACGGAGTAAGGCACGTGGCCGACAAACGAAATTTTCTGCTTTGCCGCCTCGTCGGCAATCGCAAAGTACGCATCGCGCGGAACATTGAGTATCTTGACGAAATCTTCGCCTCGGGTTTTCACGGCGTCCACGGCAGCGCGCGCTTCTTCAGGCGTACTCACCGCAATGGTTTGTTTATCACTCTTTCCTTGCGCAAGAAATGGACCTGCCAGAATCAAGTGAGGACCAAGCAGTTCTCCGCTCTCGATCCGGGTTCGCCTGCGGTCGAGCACGTCGGGATCTCCACCCATATCGCGCACGCCAGTCACGCCGTTGGCGATATACAGCGGATAAATAACGTTTTCGTCCCAGACCGGCGAGATGAAGGCGCTATGCACATGCATGTCCCACAATCCGGGGATCAAATATTTCCCGTTGGCATTGATGATCACCAAGCTCCGCCGCTCGGGGACGAAACCCACCTTCCCCACTCCCGTGATGAGATCCTTGCTGATAACGACGGTCACTCCCTCATCGATCCCGCCATCTCGTGTGTTCACTACGTTGACGTTGGTCAAGATGAGCGTTTCAGGTCCGGAGGATTTTTGGCTCGCGGCCGCACTCAGCAAAGCAACCAGACACACACAAGCGGTCAAAACTGCCTTCATGCATAAGCTCCAGGGAAGAAAACGGTCAGGAAAGGCTAAGTGTGGGCTGCTGCCGCGTCAAACAAATTCAGGAATGTCAGTTTCTTTTCTGCCGGAAGGAAGGATGCCTCGAAGGAATTCCGGGCCAGCTCCCGCAGATGCTCGTCGGTAAAGCCGAACGTCTGCTGGGCAAGCTGATATTCCCGTGCGAGGGACGTACGAAACATTGCAGGATCGTCAGTGTTAAGAGTGATCATCACCCCTTGATCGAAGTACTGGCGAGCGGGATGTGCGCTTAGCGAGGAACAAGCACCCGTGCGCAGATTGCTGGTGAGGCAAATCTCCACCGGCACTTGCCGGGTGGCCAATACCTCGACCAGCTCAGGATCCTGCGCCGCACCCAATCCATGCCCAATCCGTTCGGCGCGAAGGTTCAACGCGCCCCACACGCTTTCCGATCCGGCATTCTCTCCCGCGTGGGCCGTGAGCCGGAGGCCGCGGTCGGAAGCATAGGCATAGGCTTCGCGGAACAACTCGGGAGGCCCCTTCTGCTCGTCGCCTCCAATGCCGATGCCTACCACCCCGCGGTCCATGTGTCGAACCGCAGTACCAAACACTTCGCGGGCCGCCCCGGGACCGAACTGGCGCACAGCATCGAAGATCCACAACAGAGAGACGCCAAAATCGCGTTCCCCCTTCCGGCGTCCCCGATCCAGGCCTTCAAAGATCGCGTCAAAATCCTGCTTACGCCAGAGGCAAACTCCGACCGAAACATACACCTCGGCGTGAAGCACGTTTTCCGCTTTGAGCCTTTCCATCATCCGGTAGGTAATGAGCTCGTAATCGTCGGGGGTCTGAAGGTCCTCGGTTACGGCCTTGAAGGCCATCAGAAAACCATTGAAGTCGTCGTAGCGGTACAACTGTTCGATCTCCGCCAGCGTGCTGGTTTTTCCGTGGCGCCTTCTCAATTCGACCAGCGTCGTTGGATCGATGGACCCCTCCAGATGGAGGTGCAGCTCGGCCTTGGGAAGAGTAACGAGGAATGAGCTGGGACGATCCATGCTCAGATTGTAGATGGAAGAGGGCGGATTTGCAGGACAAACTTGGTTTGTGAACCTTCCAAAACCCCATCACGGAGAGGAGTCATCCTGAGTTTGCGAAGGATCTCGCGAGTGGAGCTTCTGAACTCCTTAGTACGCGTCGGCGTGCACTCAATATCCTTGGGGACCAAAATCCATTAGGATGGCGCCCGCTGTCGTCTTATTCACCCTTAGCTCTCGCGAACTCGCTGTGATGCCGGCTATAGAAAACATAGATCAGCATCCCCAATCCGAGCCAGATGAAGAAACGCAGCCACGTGATGACAGTCAGTCCAGTCATCAGGCCGCCGCACAACACCACCGAAATCAGCGGAAACCACGGCACAAAAGGAACCCGGAAGGCGCGCGGACGATCAGGTTGCCGGCGTCGCAAAAAAATCACGCCCAGTGAAACCAGCACAAAAGCAAACAGGGTTCCGATGTTGGAAAGATCGGCCGCGTCGCCGATATCCACCAGCCCGGCGGGAATTCCCACGGCAAAGCAGGCAATCCAGGTCGACCAGTGCGGAGTCTTGTACTTCGGATGGACGGCCGAAAACAGTTTTGGGAGAAGACCGTCGCGAGACATTGCGTACCAAATACGCGCCTGCCCATATTGAAAAACCAGCAGCGACGAAATCATGCCAGTCAGCGCGCCAACCACGATGATCGAACGAAAAACGGGATGTGCGCCCAGTTGTTTCAGCGCATAAGCCACGGGCGCTTCCGCAGCTTCACCGGAGACGAAAGTGGTGTACTTCATCATCCCGAGCAACACGATCGCGACGCCCACATAGAGAATTGTGCAGATGATGAGTGAAGCGATAATTCCGAACGGCAGGTCGCGTTGCGGCGTTTTACATTCCTCAGCCGCGGTGGATACCGAATCGAAGCCTATGTAAGTAAAGAATACGATTGCGCCGCCGGTCACGATTCCGGCAAAGCCAGATGGGGCAAAGGGAGTCCAGTTGGCGGGGTTGATGAGCATCCCACCCACAACCAGAAAGGTCAGGATCGCGCCGATTTTGACCAACACCATTACGTTGTTGGCGCCTGCCGATTCTTTTACCCCGCGTACAAGCAGCAACGTCAGGATAAAAACTATAAGAAAGCCGGGAAGATTGAAATAAGCACCCGTCCACTTCCCCGATGCCCAGACAGGGCTTGCCCACTGACTGGGCAGATCGATCCCAAAAGCGGCTAGTTGGGCCTTGGCGTACCCACTGAAGCCCACTGCGACAGCGACATTGCTGACGACATATTCGAGAATCAGATCCCATCCGATGATCCAGGCAAAAATCTCCCCCAGGGTCGCGTAGGAATATGTATAAGCACTGCCAGCGATGGGAATCATCGAAGCCAGTTCGGCATAGCACAAGCCGGCAAAGCTGCAGGCGACCGCCACCAGCAGAAACGAGATCGCGATGGAAGGGCCCGCCGGCGGACGTCCATGCATCAGCGCCCCGGCCGTGCTTCCCGTTCGCAGGAAGTTCCCGATCAGGTCCAGCACCTGGGCGTGCAGGATGGATGGCGCTTCGAAGTGCTCTCCCGCAGCCGCAGTGCCGGTTAGGACAAAGATCCCTGAGCCGATGATCGCGCCGATGCCCAACGCAGTAAGCGACCACGGGCCAAGCGTCTTTTTTAGACGATGCCCGGGCTCGTCGGCTTCGGCAATCAGTTTGTCAATGGACTTGCAACAGAGAAGCTGGTGTTCGGAAGTGCGTGCCGACGGTGGTTGTGCCAAAGGGTTGTTGTCTCCTGAAGCTTCTAGCAATCCGACTCGGCAATCGACAATTCGCCAGCGGACGTCCGACCAACGTCGAACGTCCGCACTAATCGCCGAAGCTAGTTGCCGCTCTTACCGCTTCGCAGTACCGCGCGCCAGCTTTTTCACCTTGCGCTTCGCCGAGCCTCGGGCATACTCGCGTGGCTTCAACGGAGTCTCCGCCTTTTTCTTCTTGCGGACAGCTCGTTTCGCTTTCTTGCGTTCTTCTTTACTTAGGCTGCTTGTGTTTGCCATGAGTGCTGTTTATTTCTCCTTAAAAATTGGCTGCTAGCTGCTGGCTTCTAGCCAAACGATCGAATTGGACCATAGCCAGAACTACGACTCTCGGTTTGGCCAGGAGCTAGAAGCGAGGAGCCAGAAGCCGCATTACCCTCGTTCCAGCTGTGCATACTTCTCTACCAGCTTCTTCAAACCGAAGCGAGGGAATTGTACCGTAATCTTCGCATCTTCACCGTCTCCTTCTCGCTGGTAGACGGTACCTTCGCCATATTTCGGGTGGCGGACTTTCTGTCCCGGTCGAAAACCTTTGCGGCCCTTGGGCTCTTCAACCGGCACTCGGGGAATGCTGAATTTCTTGCCTCGAGAGGCAAAAAACTCGGCAATGTTGTCGATTGAATTATAGGACTTGCCGGAATAGGCCGGTTTCTCCTGCTTCGTGTTGCCTGACCACGCTGCACTCTGGTCCTCATCTTCGTAGGCATAGTGCGTAGATTCTGTTTCGTGCGATTGTGTGCGGCCCGCCCGCGCATAGCCTCCTCCATACGAATCGGCGGCGACTCTTCGGGCCTTGCGGGAAGCGCCCAGTTCTTCGACCAGCCCGGCCGGAACCTCTTCGAGAAACCGCGACGGGATGCTGGCCTCGGGCAGATCTGTACCGTAACGACGCCGGTAGACAGCCCGAGTCAGGACCAACGTGTCCATCGCGCGCGTCATGCCCACGTAGCATAGCCGCCGCTCTTCTTCGATGTCATCGGGCTGCAGAAACGTTCGTGAGTGTGGAAACAGACCTTCTTCCAGACCGCCCAGAAACACTAAGGGAAATTCCAGTCCTTTGGCTGCATGCAGGGTCATCAGCGTGATCTGCGCAGCCTCATCGTAGGCATCAGCGTCGCTTACCAGGGCGGCATGGTCGAGGAACTGGTCGAGGGTTTCCCCGCGGTCACGGGAATCCATCGCCGCATTCACCAGTTCGCGCAAGTTTTCGATGCGCGAGTAGGCTTCGGGCGTATCTTCCTGCTCAAGCAGCTTGATGTAACCAGTGCGATCGATAAGAAATTTGAGGATGTCAGCGGTGCTGGGTGTCGGGGTGGTAGCGCCGGCATCCTGCCGGCTGTCGTGGAGGCGTCCCGCCTCCACATCGTCAGTCTCAGAGCTGGCGAGCACGCCGCCTTCGGACAATACAACTTCGGGTAATTCAATCTCAGGCACTTCTTCCTCGGCAGGCCCGAAATCAAACGAAAAGTTGTCTGGACTGAAATCCGTATCATCCGCGTCGCCCGCCGCATCGCTCTCTGCATCGTTTGCCTCACGCAGACGAGTTGCCTGCGGCAACACGGACTCTCCCGCCTCTGCGTCAGCCCTCGCCGTCTCCTCCAGCCGCTCCGCGTAGGTTCCACCCAGAATGGCGCGTCCGTCCTCGATCAGGTTCGCAAAGGATTTAAGCGCCGCCACCGCTCGCTGCGGCAAAAGCTGACGTTTAATCACCTCACCGATCGCTCCCCACAAGGACAGTCCGGTCTCGAGCGCCACCCGTTCCAACGTCTCAATGCTGGTCTTGCCAATTCCGCGCACCGGCGTATTGATCACCCGCAGCAATGAGATCGTGTCGTCCGGATTGTGGATGACCTTGAGGTACGAAATCATGTCCTTGATCTCAGCCCGCTCGTAGAACGAAAAGCCGCCGACTACGTGATACTTCAGCTGGTAGCGGCGCATGGCTTCTTCAAACAACCGCGACTGCGAATTGGTGCGGTAGAGCACGGCGGCCCGAGTGTTCTCGCCTTGCTCGACGGCCTCGCGCAGATATTTCGCAATATAGTCTGCGGCAAAGAGAGCTTCGTTTTCGCCGTCCGGCGCTTCGTAGTATCCGATCTTCGTGCCGCCCTGGCGCGACGTCCAAAGATTCTTGCCTTTGCGCTTGAGATTGTTGGAAACCACGGACGAGGCCGCCTGCAAAATATTCTGAGTGGAACGGTAATTCTGCTCCAGGCGAATAATCTTCGCCTCGGGAAAGTCTTTTTCAAACTCCAGAATGTTGCGAATATCCGCTCCGCGCCAGGAATAAATTGACTGGTCCTCATCGCCCACGGCGCAGATATTGTGATGACTTCCGGCCAGCAGCAGCATGAGCTGGTATTGCGGACGGTTCGTGTCCTGATATTCGTCGATCATTACGTATTGAAAGCGACGGTTGTAATAGTCGCGAACCGCAGGCACCGCTTTCAGCAGGCGCACGGTTTCGAGCAGCAGGTCGTCGAAATCCAGGGCATTGGCTTTCCGCAGCTCCTTGCGATACTCCTCGTAAATATGCGCAACTTTTTCCGTCTTGGGATCGCCCGATTGCAGATAAATTTCCTGCGGATCGAGCATGTGGTTCTTGGCCCATGAAATTTGAGAGAGTACCGAACGCGGCGTAGTCTGCTTGTCGTCAATTCCGAGCCGCCGCATGACCGATTTGACCAGTTGCTGTTGGTCAGACTCGTCATAAATCACAAAACTCTTGGTCAATCCGATGGGTGCCACCCCAGGCACAGATGATGGGATGCGAAGTTGTTCGATATCGCGCCGGAGCACGCGTACGCAGAAAGAATGGAAGGTTGAGATCACTGGCTTGGCCACGGAGAGCCCGCCGACCAGCTTGTCCACCCGCTCGACCATCTCTTGTGCCGCTTTATTGGTGAAAGTCATCGCCAGAATGGAGTCGGCCATGACACCGCGATTCTCGATCAGATAGGCGATGCGATAGGTGATAACCCGCGTCTTCCCGCTACCCGCACCGGCGAGGATTAGCACCGGTCCGTCTGTGGTTTCGACGGCTTCGCGCTGTTGCGGGTTGAGTTTATCGAGAAAAGACAAGTGTGTGACGGCTCCGGGGTTGCGTTGATTAAATTTTACAGTGGATTTTCGTATCCGTACGGTGAACGACGTCCCTAAACCCACGCGCCCATTAATTTTCCCAAATCGCCGCAAACGCGCAGGCCGTCGCTCCGATCGTTGAAGTACCTCTCGTTGATTTCCCGTACTCCCAGTATCTCGGTGCTTCTAAACCCTAACTGCTTGAGTTCCTTGGCAAGTTCCTCCGGACGAAAAAAGAGCTGAAACGGTTCGCCAGCCGCTGCGACCCTCCGGGAGAGCACATATAGCGCCAGCCGTTGCTTCAGCCCCAGCAACTTTGGATCGACCGCAAAGTCGAAGGCCACGCCACTGCCTGAAGGCATCTTTCCAATGACGCCCAGGGTTGCCATGCACGATTCTCGCGTAAGATACGGCGTCACACCCAACCAGGAGAAGAACGCAGGCTGCTTATGATCAAGACCACCGCGCTGAAGTTCCGCGGCCAATGTCTGCCGTTCGAAATCAACAGGCACGAAGACCGACGACTGCGGGACCGCAATGCCAGTATTCTGCAATCGCCCGCGTTTCCAGGCTTGTGTGGCCGGATGGTCTACCTCAAACACTCGCAACTCGGGATACGGATTGCGATAAGCGAAGGTGTCCAGTCCGGCGCCAAGAACGACAAATTGCTTAACTCCCCGGCTGACAGCTTTCGCAAGCTGGTCTTCGGCGTAGCGGCTGCGCGCTGCCATGAACGCTCGAAAGGCGCGGGCGGTTGAGCTTTGAACTCTCGGGCTGTTGCGCAGCTTTTCGGCTGCTTCTGGACCGATAATCGGCAAAGCCAGCGGATCATCGAGAACCCTTGGCTCGTCAAAAAGCTGGTGTGCGGCACGTCGGACCGCAACCCCGTGGGCCGTCCTGCTGAATCTTCCGTCCTGCAACGTCGCTATCCTGCCTTCACCGCGGTCCGGGCCGCTTTGCACTCCTCGCACGGACAAACGTCTCGCAAAAACTGCCAGGAATAGATCCCCAGCTCGTGGCCATCATTCCAGTGAAATTTGATGGCATACTTGCCCACTCCCTCAGCTGTCAGCGGCTTAACCGCCTCTTTGAACATGGGCAATGAGCCGGGCGCGGGTTTGGCTGCTCGCCGGGCTCGCGGTGGGACTTGCCACGCTCGTCGTCACATAGAGCGCATGGGCAGGCATCGCGCAGGAACGAGAAAGGGTAGTGGGAGTGGTGTCCGTCCTTCCACTCAATGTCCATTCCCGAGCCGGTAGTCAGGTTCACTTTGACCGATTTTGGATCGGGAGACGTCACTTTTTCAGTATCGCACAGTCTTCCTGGCGGCTAAGTCAATGCAGGAGCTCGCAGAAGTACGAGGCTGACACACGGCTGGTCAAAGATGGAAAATTTCGATAAAATAGATGTTTCGCACGTAAAGTTTCTACTTACCTGGAGTAGTCAATGGCACATGTCTGTGATCTCTGCGGCAAGGGGCCGCAATTCGGGAACAATATCAGCCACGCTCACAACGTGACCAAGCGGCGCTGGAACGTCAACCTGCGTCCGGTTCACGCCAAAGTGGGAGCTGCTACCAAACGCATCCGCGTCTGCACGTCCTGCCTGCGCAGCGGTAAAGTCGTCAAAGCGTAACGAGGTTCCTGCCAACCCACGCCAGATCGCCGTTAATAGGCCTCACCGGTCGTGGTGTCGGGCAATCCTTACTCTCTTTTTGCGTCATCCTGAGCGGCCTTCAGGCCGTGAAGGATCTGGCGTGGGCAACCGAAGGTTTAATGTTTCTGAGCCGCTATGATCAGCGGACGCAAGGCCTGCACTGACACGCCCAGGGTGCCGCCGGAGAAACCGTCTATATAGGCCTCGTTGATGCCGATGACCTCGCCCTGCGAGTTGAATACTGGACCGCCGCTGCCGCCGTGGGCAGTGGGGGCGTCGTAAATCAGCTTGTCGCCGACCACGTCTCCCAGGTGTCCGCAGGTCGCGGAGGGTCGGATAAGAGACAACGCCGCCAGTTCGTTCGCCGCCCCGATATCGTCAGGCGGAACGCGAGGCGGTCATAAACCGCGGGAGGCGACTTTGCCACCATCCCTAAAACACCCATCGGATATCCGACTACAGCAACCAGTTCTCCGGGATTCGAGACTTGCTCGGCCAACGGCAACGGCCGAAGCCGGCTGATGGCTTCAGAATTCTCTACCCTCAGCACCGCCAGGTCGCCGTGCGCCGAAAGTACCAGCGGCGTGATATCGACCGGCAAAGGGAATCCGGGGAAGAACGCCACCAGCTTTTCCAGTAGCGGCTTGGCGCCCTTCCGGATCAGTGCATCAGACTCGGCATCCCCATACCACGGTTGCGCAACGTGACGATTCGTGGCCAGCAGGCCTTCCGCCACCACAAACCCGGTCCCGGAAATCCGCGCGCGCAGGGCAGGCCGCTTACCCGGCATCGCCACCTGGTAAACACCGAAGATGTAACAAATCGAATTGCGGTAGCGGTTCAGCACCAGGGCGGGCATGGCCTGTTCCTGCTTGAGTTCATCCACATCCCGGGTAAGCTGCCGCAGTTCATTCTGCTGCAACTCGCTCTGCTTGAGTTGGCTCTGCTGAAACGCGTCTCGTTGGCGCTCGGTCTTGCGCTCCTCGGCAGTCGTTGGATTGGCCGGAAGCGGTATCGCGAGGGGCGGAGGGAGCGGCGAATAGTAGTGCACCATGAACCCGGTTCCCACCACCAGGAACAGGCCCAGCACAACTTCCACCATCCGGGACCACGTCTTACAGACCGGTTCTTCTTCCAATGGATTGTGATTTTCGGCCATGAGGCAAGCTGTCTGCCGGGGGATAAAAAGGGGAGGGAAATCCGTGTCCGCCGGGCAGACCTCATCTACTATCTTGGGGGCTGAACGCTGGGGTCTCCTAGGGTACGGAAGGTGATGTACGGGTGGCCTAAATGCTCTTTAATACCCAGACGTTCGGACATCTCGTCGTACAGAAAGCCTTCGCCGACCCGGTAGGGCTGAACCCATTCGCCATCAATGACAAATTGCGGAATGGCGCGCTTGCCGGTGCGGGCAACGACCTCGTCGGCGGCTCCGGGCGTGTTTTCGATGTCCACTTCCGTGAAAGGGACGTTGTGCTCCTGCAGGAAACGCTTGGCGACGCGGCAGTCCGGGCACCAGTACGCGGAATAGACGACGACTTTCATATGGTTCAGATTCTTAGCAAAGCTTTTAACCGCAAAGTACGCAAAGTTCGCAAAGAAAACAGAATTTAGCGTGCTTTGCGTCCTCGCGTTAAAGCTTTTGACCTTAAAGTTCGCCCAGAAAACAAAGCCGCCAGCTTGCGCTGACGGCTGAAAGCTGATGATACTGAAACTAGAGCTAATTTTCGTACAGCAACACGCCTTCGGTCTTCTCCGAGTCCACCGGACGGTAGTAAAGCTTGTTGCCGTCGAGGAAGACTTCGATGAACGCCGGCCGGGTGGTGATCGTGCCCTGGATCAGCGCCTCCGACAGCGGGTCTTCGATGTACTTCTGCAAAGCCCGGCGCAGCGGACGCGCTCCGTAGCTGCGATCGCCGAGCGTCTGGTTCAGGATCCACTTCTTGGCTTCGTCGGTCACCGTGACCGTGATCGACTTCTGCGCCAGGTTCTGGTTCAGCAGGCTCACCATCAGTTCGAGAATCTGGATCAGGTCCTGTCTCGCTCAGCGCCATGAACAGAATGATCTCGTCCAGACGGTTCAGGAATTCCGGATTGAAGGTGCGTTTGACTTCGCTCTTCACCAGGTCTTCGACCTTGCTCGAAATCATGTCCTCCTTGGTCGACTGGAAGCCCAGGCCCTCGCGCTTCTGCAAGTGCCGGGCGCCGATGTTCGAGGTCATGATGATGATCGTGTTCTTGAAGTCGACCGTGTTGCCCAGGCCGTCGGTCAGCTGGCCGTCTTCAAATACCTGCAACAGGATGTTGAAGACATCCGGATGCGCCTTCTCGATTTCGTCGAGCAGGACGACCGAGTAAGGCGCGCGCTTCACGCGTTCGGTAAGCTGTCCGCCTTCTTCGTAGCCCACGTATCCCGGAGGCGAGCCGATCAGCTTCGAGACCGAATGCTTCTCCATGAACTCGGACATATCGAAGCGGACCAGCGACTTCTCGCTGCCGAACATGAACTGCGCCAGGGTGCGCGCGACTTCGGTTTTGCCGACGCCGGTCGGTCCAAGGAACAGGAACGAACCGATCGGCCGGTTCGGGCTCTTCAGTCCGGCACGGCAGCGGCGGATGGCGCGGGCCAAAGCGATGATCGGCTTTGTCCTGCGAGATGATCCGCTTGTGCAGCTCTTCTTCGATGCGCAGCAGCTTCTGCGACTCTTCTTCTTTGATCGAGGTGATGGGAACGCCGGTCCAGCGCGATACCACGTCCTCGATGTCCTCCCGACCGACAACGCCGGTGGAGGATTCATCGAGGTGGTATTTTTCGCGAAGAGCGCGCAGGTTCTCGCGCTCCTTGCGTTCCTCGTCCGAGTAGAAGCGCGCCTTCTCGAACTCGTGGTTCGCGATGGCGTTCTCCATACGGTGGACGATGAACTTGATGCGCTTCTGGACTTCGGTGATTTCCTCGGGCAGCGAAGTCTGGCGCAGCTTTACGCGCGCTCCGGCTTCGTCGATCAGATCGATCGCCTTGTCCGGCAGGAAGCGGTCGGGAATATAGCGGTTCGAATGCGATACGGCGAAGTTGATGGACGTCGTCGGTGTAGGTGACGGCGTGGAACTTCTCGTACCGGTCTTTGATCCCGAACAGAATCTTGGTGGCGTTGGCTTCATCCGGCGGCGGAACTTTTACCGCCTGGAAGCGGCGCTCGAGCGAACGATCTTTTTCGATCGACTTGCGATACTCGCCGGGAGTGGTGGCGCCGATGCACTGAATTTCTCCGCGCGACAATGCCGGCTTCAGAATGTTGGCAGCGTCGAGCGAACCTTCCGCCGATCCTGCGCCGACCAGGGTATGAAGCTCGTCGATGAAGATGATGGAATTCTGCGACTCCATCAGTTCCTTCATGATGGTCTTCAGGCGCTCTTCAAACTGGCCGCGATACTTGGTGCCGGCGACGATCAGTGAAAGATCGAGAGCCAGAATGCGCTTGTCGGCCAGGAACGACGGAACTTCGCCGTCGGCGATGCGCTGCGCCAGTCCTTCGACGATGGCGGTCTTGCCAACGCCGGGCTCGCCGATCAGCACCGGATTGTTCTTGGTGCGGCGGCACAGAATCTGAATCACGCGCTCGAGTTCGCCGTCGCGTCCCACCAGAGGATCGAGCTGGTTGTCCATGGCGGCCTGGGTCAGATCGCGGGAAAACTCGCTCAACAGGGAAGATTCGCGCTGACGTTGCGGCTGCGCTTTTTCCTGGCTGGTGCGGGCCAGTTCTTCGCGAATGGTGGAAAGCCGCAGACCGCGCTCGTGCAGGATCTCCGCGGCAAAGCACTTCTCTTCCCGCAGCAAGCCCAACAAGCAGATGCTCGGTCCCAATGTGCTTGTGCGAAAGCCGTTCCGCTTCTTCGGCGGCGTAGGCCAAAACCCGCTTGCATTCATTGCTTAGCGGAAGATCAACCGAAGTCGAAACCTTCTCGCGAATCGTGGTATGCCCTTCGATCTGCTTACGGATCGATTCCACCGAAGCATGAGAGCGCAAGAAACGGTTGGTCAGGGCTTTGTCTTCGCGCAGAAGCCCAGCAGCAGGTGCTCGGTCTCAATATAAGGAGACCCGAACTGGCTGGCTTCGTAGCGCGCGAAAAAGATGACGCGCCTTGCTTTTTCCGTATAACGTTCAAACATATAAGCCCTTCCCCCTTGAGCTCTCCCAGGGACCGCACGAGTCTCGCGTGCGGCCCTGCCCCTGGGAAACCACTGTGCCCCAAGTTCATTATGCAATCAACTGCTACCACCGCGTCTATGGCCCAGTAATCGCCGTTATGTATCCGAAATCATTCAGCGCTTTGTTACCAAAGACACCTGAATCATTCGTTCCACCGTTGCATTGCAACTGCGTTACAAATCTATTCCGCATCTTTGTCCATTTCGGCACGTCTTGCCGCAAAGTATGTCAATTCCTCGTCACTGACTCTCAGCCAGAAAGCGTCTCCGGCGCAACCTCCTCCATTCGCCCGCGCTGCAACCGCAACACCCGATGGCAGCGGCGCGCAAAGGCAAAATTGTGGGTGGCAATGAGAGAGGTGAGTTGGTGATCGCGATGTAACCGGGCAATCAATTCAAAAACCGAGTCCGCTGTGCGGCCGTCGAGGTCTCCGGTGGGCTCATCCGCCAGCAAAAGCTTGGGCTGGGTGATGAGCGCCCGGGCCAGAGCCACTCGTTGCTGTTCACCGCCGGATAGTTCACCCGCGCGATGATGCGAACGCTGCTCCAACCCTACCTCGTGCAGCCATCGCGAAGCTTCTCCCTCCGCTTTCTGCTGGGGAATGCCCCGCAGCAGAAGCGGCATGGCCACATTTTCCAGTGCCGTAAATTCCGGCAGCAGGTAATGGAATTGCCAGACGAAGCCGATTTCGTGGTTGCGGAACCCGGCGGCGTCATCTTCTGATAGCGAACTCAATCGCAAGTGGGCGCAGTATACGTCACCCGCGGAAGCCCTATCAAGAGCGCCAAGGATGTGCAACAAGGTACTCTTTCCCGACCCCGATTCGCCCACGATCGCCAGCATTTCTCCCTCTGGCCACCTGGAACGACAAGATTTTCAAAGAGCACCAGATCCGACTCGCCGGAACGGAAGACCTTCTTGAGGCCCTCCACACGCAGAATCATTTCCCGTTCCGTTAGATGCAAAAGAGTCGGCTCCTCGGCTCAAGAGCGCTGCTGGCCGCTTGCTGCCAGCCTTGCTAAAAGCCTTGATTCTACGCGGGCGCAATCCTCATTAAAACATGAATGCCGGAACGAAAACATTGCGCCGAGCCAAATACGCCGGGTTCAGAATTTCTTTGCGTCTATTGCGGCAATTCTTTGCGGCCTTTGCGGTAAAGCTTTTGATCTTGTCGTAAGGACCAAAACCATTCACCGCAAAGTCGCAAAGAATACCGCAAAGACGCGAAAAGAACCCTCTATGAAACGAACCTTAAGCCCACTTTTTGGGAAATACGACATGACCATGGTCACAAACCTGGGCAAAGGTCATTCGTAGCGCAGGGCTTCCGCAGGGAGAATCCGTGCCGCCGACCACGATGGATACAACGTTGCGATCAGGGAAATCCCGATAGCCACCAACGCAACCAGAAAACCATCGCTCGCGCGCGGAGCAAAAGGCACGTAATCGATTGAATAGACCTCGGGAGCGAGCGACAGCAAATGATAGTGCCCGCCTGCCCACGAAAGCGCGTACCCGAGTGCCAACCCGATGGCGGTGCCGACCACGCCCGATCAGCAGCCCCTGCGTGATAAATAAGCGCCGCATCTGGGATTTACGGGTTCCCATCGACATAAGCACAGCGATGTCGCGGGTCTTCTCCATCACCATCATGGTCAGTGAAATCAAAATGTTCAGGGCCGCGACGAAGACGATCAGGCCGATAGTAATAAACGTAACCAGCCTTTCCAGCCGCAGCGCGCGGAACAGAGCCTTGTTTTGCTCCATCCAGTTCGTCGCCATGAAGCCCTTGCCAGCCGCCTTTTCCAGCTGTTGCGAAATCTGGCCCGCCTGGTAAATGTCATCCACCTTGAACTCGAGCACCGTAATCTGATCGCCCAGACCTTCGAGTTGTTGCGTGTCTACCAAGCGGGTAAATGCCCAGGAGCTGTCGTAATCAAAGAAACCGGAGTTGAAAATACCCACTACGCGGAAGCGAATGTATTTCGGCACCAATCCAAACGGCGTCAATTCGCCCTGCGGACTGGTGACCAGCACAATCGAGTTCAAAGTTGCGCCGAGGTCTTCGGCGATGTCTTTGCCGAGAACGATAGGCGGCATCGAAGCCACGCGGTCATGCACTGAATTCATTGCGTCGGGGGGACTTCCAGAGCTTGAGGCCGCCGTGCCCGAGCCCGCAGTAACACCGGATGAACCCGCCTTCTCGTCACTGCCGGTTCGAAGACCCGACTGCCCAGCGCCCTCAGCCAGGGGGTCCATCGAGCCAATCTTTACCGTGCCCAGCAAATCGCTGACTTTGCTTTCGTAGGCTGGGATCATTCCTTTCAGAACCGCCCCGCGGGCTCGGGGTCCACGCGAAATCAGTACCTGCTCGTAAATCGCCGGCGCTGCAGCCACTACGTGAGGCTGCTTCGCCAACCGGTCCATGAGAGGACGCCAGTCTTTTATGCCATCGCTTTCAAGGCGCAAGAGATTGATATGCGAAGTCGAGCCCAACAGCCGGTTCTGCAGATCCTCGCGAAACCCATTATTGATGGCGAGCGCTACGACCAGCGAAGCGACTCCGGCAGCGACTCCGGCGATGGAAATGCCGGTGATGACGCCAATTACCGCCTGTCGTCGTTTCGCACGGAGGTAGCGGGTCGCAATGAAGAGTTCGAAGCGCATGAGGAAAGCTATCAGCTATCAGTCGTCAGCTTGCAGCTTCATTATAGCGATGGCACTCGTAGGCAGCTTTCAGGTTAGCGCGCTCGGGACTCTGCCTCGGCAAGACGTTTGGCGAGAAATCTCCGCTCGGTCTCGTTGCCGACGAGCGCAAGCGCATGACGGTACGCTTCGGCGGCTGCGGGCCAGTCGTCCTAACCGTCGATTCAGGTCTCCACGTGCTGCGGGCAGAAGGTAGTAACCGCGCAGTTCTCCCCTTTGTTCAAGCTCATCGAGCAACCGAAGTCCTTCCAGAGGGCCTTCAGCCATTGCAATCCCGGCAGCGCGATTCAATTCAACGACTGGCGAGGGCTGCAGTCGAAGCAGCACATCGTAAAGTGCGACGATCTGCGACCAATCGGTTTGTTCGGCGCGTTCGGCTTTAGCATGAACCGCGGCAATCGCAGCCTGCACGGAGTAAGGGCCAGGCGGTGCGCTTCGTAGAGCTGACTCCACCAACGCAAGCCCCTCGTCAATCTGTTCACGCTTCCATCGGCTCCGGTCCTGTTCTTCCAGCAGGAGTATTTCTCCGTTCGTGCCCATACGCGCCTCGCGTCGCGAATCATGGAGCATCATCAGAGCGAGCAGTCCGCGCGCCTCCGTATCTCGAGGAAGGAGTTCACAGATGAGCCGGCCCAGACGGATCGCTTCAACACACAGTTCGCGGCGTACCACCGCATCCCCTGACGCGGCGTTGTAGCCCTCATTGAATACCAGGTAGACCACCAGCATGACGGCTGCGAGCCGTTCCCCCAATTCGTCTCGCGGCGGAACACGATATGGGATGCGGGCATCGCGGATCTTTCCTTTTGCCCGAACCAGCCGTTGAGCCATCGTCGGAATCGGTACCAGGAAAGCTTTCGCGATCTCCTCGGTGCCTAGCCCGCACAGAGTGCGCAACGTGAGTGCAACTTGCGCCTCGATACTCAGAGCAGGATGGCAGCAGGTGCAGATCAGTCGTAAGCGGTCATCGCTTAACATGTCATCTTGCGCCGCGTCTTGCAAAATGTCTTCGGAAGGAAGACCCGTGAGTTCCGTCTGGGCCGCTCCAAGCCTCTGCAGTTCCTCCTGCTTTCGTTCGAACCGGATTTTCCTCCGCAACCGATCAATGGATTTGTTTCGGCCAGTTGAAACCAGCCAGGCACGCGGATTTGCCGGCACGCCCTGCTTGGGCCATTGCTCCACCGCCACGGCAAAAGCCTCCTGAGTCGCCTCCTCGGCAAGATCAAAATCGCCGAGGAGGCCAATCAGGGTGGCTAAAACCCGTGCCGATTCCGCACGGTAAAGTTGCTCGATAAAAGCTTGCTCAGGATTGATCATCCGCCACACCAGCTACACAGAGAGGGTAGCTGGGCGGCCTTAACTCGGCTAGGGCATAGGATGTTCAATGATGGGTCTGACTTCAATCGAACCCCATCGCACCGAGGGAATTCGGGCGGCAACGGCGATAGCATCGTCCAGATCCTTCGCCTCGATCAGGTAATAGCCGCCCAACTGCTCCTTGGTCTCGGCGAACGGGCCGTCCGTGACCAGCCGCTTGCCGTCGCGCAAACGCACAGTCGTGGCCGTGGACGTCCGGTCCAATTCATTACCGCCCTTGAGGTGGCCGCTACCGCCAATACTCTTGGTGAAATCCATGTATTCCTGGCTGATCTTGTTGTGTTCCGCCTCGGTCATTTTGCCCCACTGAGCTTCGTTTCCATAGATAAGCAGCAGATATTGCATTTGGGTCAGGCCTCCATGCCTGTACACCGGTTAATCGAACAGAAAACCGAATATCGACAGGCCTCAAAAAAATTCTTTGACGCCCCTTAAATCACCCCCGGCTTCGGAATCTCAAGAATCAAATCCTGGGAAGGATGGCTGGAACTCGCTGCCGGTATGCCCGGTAGTCGTCGCCGAACCGCTGTTCGAGTTCCCTGTCTTCCAGCCGGACCATGATCGCGCCAGAGATCACCGCGAAAACCGTTAGCACATAACAGATTAATAATCCCGTGCCGATACTCCATGCCATCATCTCGCACAAGTGTCCAAGATAAACAGGGTGGCGTAGGTGAGCGCGGATGCCAGAAGTGGCCAGCCGCTGCTCGTCGTGCCCGGACAGCACTTCGGGAAGTCCGGCGAGTTGGGCAGAACCGAAACCCGCGCCGGACCTCCGGTAGAGCCACAATCCGGCGCTGAAAAGGAATACCGCCGGCACCCAGCTCCAGGGAGTTCCGTATAGCAACAAGTTTCGCCACGGCGAGCTGATGACAGCGAGCACGATCCACATCCCGACCCAGAACGGGATCAGAAGGCGATAGGGCGAACGCGGCTGCGATCGCCAATATGCTGCGCGCGGATGAATGGCCAGCCAGAACGCTGGAATGGTCGCGTAGACCACGCAAACCAGCCATCCGATGCGATTCACCAACACTGACAGTCCTCCGCGCTTCAGTGTAGCGGGAAAGAAGATGGCCGGTTGTCGGTTCGCCAGCCGTTAGTCGTCAGCCAGCCATCGGGGTGATTAAAAAAATCCGCTGAGGGCTGTGACCGGCGACTGACGTCACCGCGGTTCTGTGGCACATTAGTTCAGGATGGCAGAATCGATCCAGACCAGGATTCCCGGTGGTATTGCCTTCACTTATCCGGATTTCACCGTTTATCAGGTAGCGCGATTTTTTATCGTGGCCGCGCTTGAGATGCAGTCGGTCGCGGTGGGATGGCAGGTCTACGAGATCACCAGGAAGCCGTTGGATCTTGGCTTGATCGGTCTCGCGCAGTTTCTGCCGGGAATGCTGTTGTTCCTGGTGTCCGGGCACGTGGCGGACCGCTTCGACCGGCGGAAACTGGTCACGCTATGCTATGCGGGATTCGCGGTTAGTTCAGGATTGCTTTGGATCATCGCGTGGAAGGCAAGCCATTCGGTTCATTTGATTTACGCGGTAGTTGTACTTGTTGGAGTAGTGCGGGCCTTCAATAACCCGGTGAGCCGGGCCCTTCTGCCGCAACTGGTTCCCGGGGAACATTTCCCCAACGCCGTGGCGTGGAACGCCAGCATCTTTCAGGCTGCCACCATTCTTGGTCCATCCGTCGGAGGATTCCTGTACGCGTTCTCGCGCGGGCCTTCGGTCGTGTACGTGACGGCTACAGTCACCGCATTGGCGGCCGTAATTTCTACCCTCAAAATCACTCTGCAGACCCAGGCGCGGGCGCGCGAACCCATAAATTGGACAACCGTGCTGGCCGGTTTCAGCTATATCTGGAAAAACAAACTTGTTCTAGGTTCGATCTCGCTGGATATGTTCGCGGTATTGCTGGGAGGCGCCGTCGCCCTGTTGCCCGTTTATGCGAGCGAAATTCTAAAAACCGGCCCGTGGGGTCTTGGCTTGCTCCGCAGCGCTCCTGGAGTAGGAGCGGCTGCCATGGCGATTCTGGTGGCCCACCGTCCGCTGAGGAAACGCGCCGGGCTCACGATGTTGTGGTGTGTGGCCGGGTTCGGCATCTGCACAATTATTTTCGGTCTCTCGCGCAGCCTGGCGCTGTCTCTGGTTTCTTTACTGCTGCTGGGCGCCACCGACATGGTTAGCGTCATTGTGCGCGCCATTCTTGTTCAGTTGGGTACACCCGACGAGATGCGTGGCAGGGTCAACGCGGTAGACATGATCTTCATCGGGGTCTCCAACGAACTGGGACAGTTCGAATCGGGCCTCACCGCTCATTGGTTTGGAACCGTTCCCGCGGTAGTGCTAGGCGGAGTCGGAACGCTTCTGGTGATTGGATTATGGGCGTGGATTTTCCCAGAACTGCGGAACGCCGATCAAATCAGCTAACCGATTCCTATTTTCCCCGAATCACCGTCTTCGCCGAACTCATGTTGTCAAACCAATCGTAGACTCGCACCACGACGACGTGTTCAGAGGATATTTTCTTGGCGTCCTGCATGTGCGCGGAATTCATGGCCGCTGGCGGCGCGACCTGAAAGTCATAACTCGCGGTTTTTGAGTCAGCCAACTGCCCCACCGGCTCGACGTATTGCCAATCGCCCGCGTCCACAGAATATTCGGCGCGCTTGATGTTGGAAAATCCGTCTACAGCGCGGAAGGCCGCATGGATTTGCTCACCTTCGAGAGACGCCTTGAGGTCCTCAATTCGCGGCGGCGTGGTATCGACCTCGAATCGCGCACTGTCCCTCACCGACGTGAGCGCCTGTCCTGGAGAATGCGAAGGCGCGTCTGACGCCTGGACCTCAATTGTGTATCCGCCGTCCGGCAACAGCGATGCGTCGAACGAATAAAACTTGTCGGACAAATTATCTTTCAGCAACAGCCACCGGCTTTCGCCGTCGCCGCGATAGTAAACCGAGTACACCATCTGGTCGTCGTTATCGTCGCGCACCGTCCACTTCACACCGATGGAGTCACGGTCGCGCGTGCTGGGAGGCGGAGCGTCAAAACGGATCCCGCTCCCGGCCCGCTCCGGCCGCATCCGGAACGCCAGCCGGCTTGGGCAGAGCCTGGTAACGAACCCCCACCTGCACAGTGACGTCATCGAAATCCGGCGCGACATTTTTGGGAAGATAGTTCAGCAGAACGCTATCCACGCTCGGAGCGGAGTTCCGGCATGAAGTACGGCCTTCCATTGCACGAACCTCGCCGGCAGGAACATTCAGTAACGGGTCCTTCTGCAAATCAACCGTCTTCCATTGGCTCCAGTTGCGGTCGGGATTGTCCACGTTGCCGCTGCGAGCGAAGAGTGCAACATTGCCGGCGCCGCGAAACTGGGCGCGTCCCCAGCGGGAGAAAACTTTGGCGTCGAACACATCGCTTTCATAAGTGCCCTCGGATTCCGACGACCCACCCAGCAAGAATAATTTTCCCGAGATTGCTGGTGGAGACGATACAACCCGCCGCCCGGCGCGTCGGCAAATGCCGTAACTTGCGACGCACTGGCCTTCAGCAGATCGACAAACTGATCTTCTCCGGTAACCGCAAAAATATGACCACGATTTCCCGTGCCCGCCAGCAACCGTCCAGCCCGGTCGAATGCGAGGGCGTACACCAGGTCTTGAGGAGAACTCCAGATTCGGCTGGGAGACCCGTCCGGTGCAATGCGATAAATTTCCGAACCTCCGGTTGAGCCAGCTCCGGGAAACGGGATGCCGCCAGTCAATCCGGAAACGGAAGGAGCCGGCATTCAAGATCACCATGCCGGATTGCGGCGGAGGTCCGGTTGTGGGCGAGGCTGTGGAAACTGGAATCGTGGAAGATGGAAAGATTGCCGGCGCACTCCCAGCTCGCTTTTCTCCTCCGCCCGCGGCATAAATATTCCCCGCCGTGTCGATGGCCAATGCGGTGATTTCTTTTTTGGGGGCGCTGTAAAGAACGAAACCCTGGCCATCGGGTTTGATCTGGTACACCAATCCGCTTCCATCCGAGCCGGCGATCAGGTTGCTCTTGGCATCCAGTGCCAACACCCGAATGTGCGCTTCGTCGCTCTTGAAGAAAACTGAATGCTCACCCTTGGGAGTGACCCGGAAGATCTCTCCATGATCGCCGGTAGCCACGAACAGGTTCCCGGAACTGTCGAACACCAGGTCCCATATGTACTTGGTGCCCGGATCGAAAAATACCGATGCCGAAAACTCGCTGGCTGATTTCGTTTTGTCTGATTCGCTTTTTTCCTTACCCGCGGCATTGGCGGCGGCTGCGCCGACCATGTGTTCTATGCGGTAAACCTTCCCATCAGGGTTTGTGGCGGCATAGAGAACGCCATTCTTGTCCACGGCGAGCGCCTGCACTTGCAATTCCTTGGGCTCAAAAATAGTGGTGGATTGTCCCTGGGGCGTGATGCGATACACGCGAGCGGGCGCTCCGGTGGCAGCATAGAGATTTCCGCTCTGGTCCGCGGCGATCGACCAGATGTACGTTGACGGCGTCGTCGAAAGCGCCTTTACGGACGGAGCCAGTTCGAGACCTCCAATGCTGCGAATTGCCACGCCCGTTGCGGTTCCCTTGCTGAGGTCGTCGAATTTGGATTGTTCCCAGGTGCGAGTGCCTTCGCCAAAACTTAGAGACACCGCTGCAAGTAAGAAAAAAATAAGAAAGAATAGAAGATCGTTCACGGAAACGCATTGCCAATTTCATACCTCATCGCCGATCTTTGAGCGGGAATTCAGATTATCACGGTGTGGAGGAACGGACTTATGCCAGCCAATTCAGGGGTACGGCGCTCGATTGAGACGAAGTTTTTCGAAATCAACAGTAAACAAATCTTTACACGCAACAACCAGACTCAAGCGTGATTGGAATCGAAGAGAGCGGACGGCGCCACATTACTTGATGGTGATGGTCAAAACCTGCGCGCCTGCCACCACGTAATCCAGCGGTCCGGTTGCGGCTTCATTCACAGAAGATTCGTTTTGCACCACCATCTCCTGGGTGCCGCGCATGCCATCCATTACGTTCATGATGGAGAGTGGCAACGTCGGCATGACTTTGTCGGCGACCGTCGCTTCAGGATCCGCCTCGAGCAAAGACACGAAGACCCGGTTGTTGACGTGCTGTTTGTTCAACAGCGAGATGGTGGAAGCCAGATCCAGCTTGCGCCCGAGAGTGGTCGCGCCACGGCGGACCCGGTCGAGCGTCTCTCCGTCACTGACCAGGATGCGCAGTGATCCTTTGGAAGTGGAAGTCGGAATATGAATCGGAATCTGTTGCAGGATCAACTCGCCACGATACGGACGCAGCAGAGTTTCAATCGTGATCTCGTCGCCGGGGCGCGCTTCAATCACGTCAGTACGGGCGCCTTCCAGCCGGGCCCACCGGCGTTCGCGGACCAAGTCGAAATCAAGCTGCACCCCTCGGATGCTCGGGCGCGTTGTAGGGATTGTCATAGATGCGGCTGAACCGGTCGCCCAAAGACAGCGCAGCCATGACAGCGGCAGGCTGTCCGCCGTCTGACGGGGCAAACATGTTCTGCACCGTGACGTCCGGATATCCATTCACGCTGATCCGGCCATCCATGCGATAAGTCGTGTCCTCGCCGTACTCGTTTACTCCGTGCAGCGCGTTGAACACGGTTGCCATCATGGCAAGCGGACTCAGGTTCGCGTTGTTCAGCACTTCATAATGGAATTGTTTATTGCCGAAGCACTGTGGATGTTCAAAGTAACCGGAATCATCTCCGGTTGCTTGCCAAACTCACCCATGATGCCGGTATGACGATCCTGAACGAATGCGCCTACAGGCTCGGTCGCATTTACGATTTTGAACGCGTTGAGCGGCGAAGCCAGCGTGGCCAAAACTTCCGCCTTCGTCATCGGCAGATCCACCATGCCGAACTGCAGCAGCGGATGTCCGCAAGCCAGCAGATGCTGCGCATCCATGTAGGTAACGCTGCAGGTTGCGGCAATATCCATGTCACCCCGGACCAGGATCGCACTGATGGCAGAGCCGGGTTCCAGAATCTCAGGTTGCTTCTTGTCGCTGACCGATCCCACGCCCATGACGGGAACGATTCCCGCTTTCGCAAATTGCGAGCCGAAGCGATCCATCGTTTCCTGCGAGAAGCCGCTGAAAACCAGAGGAGTCTCGATCGGCTTCAGATAGTTTGCATAATCCTTCGAGATGCCATCGGAAGGAAGCTCGCTCATACCGGGCGTTGATGTTTTAAGAGGAACACTCGCACCGGCCTTCGCGCTCGCCGGGCTATTGCCAGGACTCTGATCCATGGCGTTGATCTCAAGCATCTCGGCGATCGGGGTCACGCCGCCAATTGGTTCTTTTGAAAATTCGCCGATGCGGAAAGCCAGGGCGCCCGCCAATTTCCCATCGAGATATACAGGGCTGCCGCTCATGCCGGCGACTACGCCGGTGTACTCGGCCTTTTCACCAGACAGGCGCACCAGAATGATGTCACCCTTGGGTCCATTTGCGTTCCGCAAGATCCCCAGGACTTCCACTCCCATCGATTCCGGCTTGGTTCCCTGGAACACGGTGTAGGCAACGCCACGCATGCCAGCGTGGATAGCGCTTACCGGAATGGTTTCTACGGGCTTGGGAACCTGGGACTGAACCGCGGGAGACAAGAAGAGAAGGAAGGCGATGACACTGGAGAAAAGCGCACGTCTCATGAATTTGACCTGAAGCTCGGACCCTTAAGCTTCCCAAAGATATAAATACAGATAAACCTCGAAAAATGGAGCCGGCAAAATCTCGGCGAACCAAAATCGTCCCTTCGCTTTTGGATGCGAGTTACCGGATGGGAGAGGAACAACGCTAATGCCAGGGCCGGGTAAACATCCCAATCGCGAAGCCTTGCGTCTATACTAGCATAAGGGTTTTTCGAGGGATTCCATGCCTTCCATGCATTTGAATAGTGATTTAACGCAGGCGCGCCGCCGATTTGTGACTATCTCATTGATGACATTGGTTTTGATGTTCCTGACGATCACCGCGCCTCACGCGATCGCGCAAGACCAGTCCCAACCCGGAACCAACGGGCAAAAGCAGGATGCTCCGCCCGAAGCAGGCGGACCCCAAACCGATGTAGGCCCGTACGCCATCCCAAAGAAAAAAGAGGAACCGCCTCCCCCTCCGCCCCCGAGCAAACCGAAGAAGGTCGAGGGAATGCCGGACTATTCCATCAAGGTGGACGTGCCCGTGGTGAACGTGGATGTTCTGGTCACTACCAAAGACGGGCAATTTATCCCCGGCCTGAAGAAGGATAACTTCCGCGTAATGGAAGATGGCGTCGCGCAATCGGTCACCAACTTTGAAATCTCGCAAGCGCCAATCACGGCCGCGCTGCTGGTTGAATTTGCCTCCACCAACTACTACTTCATGGTGGACGCGCTGAACGCCAGCTACGCTTTCGCCAACTCGCTCAAGAAAAATGACTGGGTCGCGGTGATTTCTTATGACATGAAGCCGCACATCCTGGCGGACTTCACCCAGGATAAGCAGGAGGTCTACGGCGCTTTGAACCAGCTACGCATGCCCGGTTTCGCCGAGACCAACCTGTTTGACGCCTTGTACGACACCCTCGACCGCGTGGACCAGATCGAAGGGCGGAAGTACATCATTCTCGTGACCACCGGCGTGGACACATTCAGCAAACTCAACCTCGACCAGATCACCAAGAAGATTAAAGCAACGCACGATGTGACAATCTTCCCCATCAGCGTCGGGTTCGCGGTGCGCAATTACTGCGAAACCCATTCCTGTGGCTATACCCACGGCATGGGCATTCCAGTGGGCGAGATGGACTATTTGCAGGGTGACAACGAGATGAATACATTCGCGCGCCTGACCGGCGGCCGCGCGTATTTCCCACGGTTCCAGCAGGAAATGCCGGAGATTTTTCACAGCATTACCGGCGATATCCGGAACCAGTACAACCTGTCATACCATCCAACCAATCCCAAACTCGATGGCACATACAGGAAACTGAAAGTTGAAGTGGTCGCCCCAGATGGGGGCCCGTTGAAGGTCAAAGATCAAAAAGGCAAAGAGGTGAAGTACCAGGTGGTAGCCCGAGAGGGCTACACCGCGAAGCATACGGTGGAATAATTCGCGGGCTAGTGAACGTGAGCCAGCGTGTCGAGCAGGAACAAAATTCCTACTCCCAGAAAAACCACCAAGGCCATTCCGACGCCCGGTTCGCGATTGACCTCGGGCATTAAATCGGACGCTGCCACGTAAATTGTCACTCCCGCGGAAAGCGGGAGCCCGAAACTCACCTGGTGACGGAATATCGCCATGGTGAGAACTCCGGCCAGCGTCGACGCCCCCAGCAAAATTGATGCGCCCCACGCAATACCCCGGCTCTGCCCACTGGCCAACATGACCGACGCGATGGTGAAGCCTTCCGGAATCTTGTGAAGAAAGATAGCCAGAAAAATTACCCACCCCAGCCAGCTGGAAACGATAAATCCGGATGCGATGGCGATACCGTCAAAGAACGTATGAATGATCAACCCCACAAGAACTGAGTAGCTGCGATGGCCGTGGACGAACGCATCGCCGTGGGTTTCCTCGCCAAAGTGAAAATGGGGAGTGACGGTATGCTCGAAAAAATGCACGATCAGATACCCGGCCAAAACCAGTAACGGAGCGCTTTTCCCGCGGAGTTCGAGGCTGGCCGGAAAAATCTCGACAATCGCCGTGGCCAGCATGAATCCCGCACCCAGGGCCACAAAATATTTAAGGTAAGACCGGTCCCAGTTCTTTTGCACGATGATAGCGCCGCCGAAAACATTAGCTGCGGCCGCTGTGAGACCCAGCAGAATACTAAGGAGAATCGGGTGCATGCGAGGGAGGATGATATCAGTTCCCTGTCGCCGCTTCTGCTCTCGGCTATGCAGCCGGGCGCTTGGCGAAAATCAGGCCGTCCAGCATTTCCTCTAACTCGGCAGCTCTTTCGAGAAGATGCTGACCCTGTTCTGGAGTGAAGTAGGCGAGATCCTGCGCGATCTTCAGTTGGGTTTCAACCTCGAACAATGCTCCTCGTGCTCGTGCCAGAAAAGAGTGGGACTCGTTCGCTGAGATACGCGCCTGCCCCTCGGCAATATCCGTTGCCACCGCCACTGCCGCCCTTCGCAACTGACTGGCAAGGGCGTAAGTTTCGTCGCGAGGAAATATCTTCGTGGTTCTGTAGATGTCCATCACGAGGTCCATGGCCTTATGCCATGCAATGAGTTCACCGTGTAGCTGTCCCATGGATGACTCTCCCTGGGACGATCATGCCCAAACTAAAATACGAAAGCTGTGACGAATGAACATTGGGAGTGCTGACGAGAAACGAGGATACAGCGTGACCAGAACTCGGAGTTCGTGCACGCCAGATCCTTCAACGGCTAAAGCCGGTTCAGATGACGCATTTCTTTTTTAAGGAGGCGAGTCCTACCGTAACTCTGTCAGAGACCCCTACACTCTTCCGGACGTCATCCTGAGCGGCCTTTCAGGCCGTGAAGGATATGGCGCGGGCAACCGGGAATCGATGTCAGCCGCTGTGCCGGATATGCATTACGTCGCCATCCTGGACGATGTAGTCCTTGCCTTCAAGGCGCAAAATGCCCTTGGCACGAGCATTGGCTTCCGAACCGGCTTCCAGCAGCTGGTCCCAGCGGATGGTTTCAGCTCGAATGAAATGCTTCTCCAGATCGGAGTGAATCGCGCCCGCTCCTTGAGCCGCGCGGGTGTTAGCGGGAATCGTCCATGCACGGCATTCGTCTTCGCCGGCGGTGAAGAATGAAATCAGACCCAGCAACTTATAGGTGGTGCGAATCAGCCGGACGAGTCCGCTCTCTCTCAAGCCGTAGCTGGAAAGAAACTCCGCCGCATCGGCGTCGCTCATCTCCGCAAGCTCGGCCTCGACCTTTCCGCAGATGGCGGATGCGCCCGCGTTAGGTAGCGACGCGACTTCGATCAGGTTGTACTTGGCGATCGCCTTCTCGAGGTCGTCGCCCAATTGGGTACTCTCGCCGACGTTGAGAACGTAGAGAATCGGCTTTTCACTCAGGAACATGAAACCACGCAGACGCTTCTTGTCTTCGGGAGTCATCTCCATTTCGCGCAGGGGCCGCTCGGTTCCCAGGTGCGCATTGGCCCGCTTCAGCAACTCGAATTCTTTCTCGAGCTCGGGCGTGCGCATCTTCTTCAGATCCTTTTCCAACCGCTCTAGCCGCTTTTCGATCTGCCCCAGGTCGCTGACCATGAGATCGAAGTCGACATTCTTGATGTCTCGAAGCGGATCCACTGGCCCGACGTGCGGGATTGAAGGATCGTCAAATGCACGCACCACGTGGGCAAGGGCGTCGACGTTGCGAAGATGGCCAACGTAGGCGCTCTCTTTGAGCGCTTCCTGTCCAATTGCGCCCACGTCAACGTATTCGACCGAGGCGTGAGTCAGCTTCTTCGGGTTGTACATCGCAGCCAGGCGATCCAGGCGATCGTCCGGGACTTTGGCCACGCCAATATGCGCCTCACGCGGGTTGGCATACGCCTGGTCGGAAAGATGCGCCTTGGTGAGAATGCGAAAAAGAGAAGTCTTGCCTACCTGGGGCAGGCCAATGATGCCAGTTTTCATAAGTGTGGACTTAAGACTTGAAAGTCTAAGACTTGAACATTAAAGAGACAAAGAATGATAGCAGCCCGGTCAGGCCAGCGAGCGCGCGGTCAGATATGCCACCACCAGGCCGAGCAACAAGACTCCACTCTCAACTCGCGTGGACCAATGGTGAAAAGTGTCAAACTGCACGCGCGCAGGATTGTCGACGGAAACCGAATCGATCTCGCCGGGGATCGACGCCCTGAGTGTTTCCATATGCGGAATGATGCCGAACTGTGAGATCAACGTCAGCGCCAGCATCAGGCAAACTAGAACATTGCGCGCCGCAAATCCATGCACTGCCCCCTCACCCAAGCGGCTGTAGACCATCGAGCTGACCAGGAAAACGATTCCGGAAACGATCCCCATCCAGTGCAAAATCCCCAAAGCTCGCCCCACCACCAACCCTGCCAGATGCCGCGTCGGCAACACAGAGAAGGATGTTTGTGCCACCACCGGAAAAAATATCAGCCCACCCAGCCACACGATAAGTGACAGCAGCATCAGGAACCGAAGGAATGACATGGATGACTATTATGAACGGTGAAAGAAGTGAACGCCAGGTTAGGAACCGAAAACGTGGGACTGAAATCCGTCTCTGCTAGACCGGTACCCGCACGCTTTCGACGATTTCCTGGATCAACTGTTCCGCTTGTTCGGATTTTTTCAGCGAAGAAGCGTACCGCCCATTCACGGCAACGCGATGGGCAAATACAGACACGACGAGAGGTTTGAAATCTTCGGGAACGCAAAAGTTCCGCCCGTCCAGAAAAGCCATTGCCTGCCCGGCTCGATAAAGCATCTGCGAACCACGTGGCGAAACGCCCAGTGAGAACTGCGCAGAATCCCGGGTCTCGCGGACGATGGCGAGCACATAGCTGACCAAGCTTTCATCCACTCTTACCTGGGTGACGGCATTCTGCATTTCCAGAACATCGGCGCCGGTCAACACCGGCTGCATAACTTCCAACTGTGCCGCCCCGGCCTCCGAACGCAGAATTTCGCGCTCGGAATCGCCGTCCGGATATCCCATGCGCAACCGCATCAGAAAACGGTCGAGTTGCGACTCCGGCAAAGGATAGGTGCCGTGGTGCTCTACAGGATTTTGGGTGGCGATAACGATAAAGGGTTGCGGCAACGAGTAGGAATGCGAATCCACCGTGACCTGGCCTTCGTTCATGGCTTCGAGAAGCGCCGATTGGGTCTTGGGGGTGGTGCGGTTGATTTCGTCGGCCAGCAAAACGTTGGTAAAGATCGGCCCACGCTTGAACTCGAACTGCTGCTCGATGGCGGAATAAATCGAGATGCCAAGAACGTCCGACGGCAGCATGTCGCTGGTGAACTGCACCCGCTGAAAACCGCAATCAATGGCGCGCGCCAGCGCCTGGCCAAGGGTCGTCTTGCCTACTCCGGGGACACCTTCGATCAGCAAATGTCCGCGAGCCAGGACCGACACCAGGGCAAGACGAATTACGTCGTCCTTGCCGCGGATCACCTTGCGAAGTGCGTTTTCCAGTTGCGCCGCACGGTGGGACGCGGCAATTGCGGTTTCAGGCGACATCAGGAGAAATTCTACTATGCGATCATGACGGTCGAGTTGGAGTGAGGAGTTACGAACGTCATGTGTCAGCTGTCAGCTCTCAGCTCTCAGCCGTCAGCAACAACCGATCGTTGCGAGGCCTAGGCCGAAAGCTGAACGCCTCTCGAGCAACCCTTCCGCTATCAGTTCGAAACCAATGGCAGGTTTCCGTACTTGTGGGGGCTTTACTGATAGCTGAGAGCTGAAATCTGAAACCTGACGGCTTACCGAACAAACTCCGCAGGCCTGCCCGTCAACCGCTCAATGCGCTTGGCGATCGGCGGATGGGTCGAGAACAAGTTCCCGAAGTTCATCCCCAACAGCGGCTGAATGATGAACAGATGCGCCGTTGAAGGCGTACCCATCATGGGCACGCGGCGCGAATAGGCGTCGAGTTTCGACAACGCACTTGCCAACGCATAAGGATTGCCGGTAAAGTGCGCGCCGGTTTCGTCGGCTGCGTATTCACGAGAGCGGGAAACCGCCATCTGGATCAGCATGGCGGCGATCGGAGCCAGAACCAGCATCAATATCTCACCCATGCCGCCCCCGCGACGATCGTCACGGCCACCCATCCCTCCGAAAAATGCGCCATATCTCAACCACGTTATGGCGCCGGCAATAGTTGCAGCGACTGAACTGATCAGAATGTCACGGTTGTTAACGTGGCCGAGTTCGTGCGCCAGCACTCCTTCGAGTTCCTCGTCATTCAGGAGACCAAGTATTCCCTGCGTGACCGCGACCGAAGCGTGTTTCGGATTTCGCCCTGTGGCGAAAGCATTCGGGGAATCGGTAGGGATCACGTAAATCTTCGGCATCGGCAAGCCGATCTTCTGAGTCAGCCTCTCGACTACGTTATAAACACGCGGCAGCTCTTCGCGAGTCACCGCCTGAGCACGATAGGTCCTCAACGCAATCTTGTCCGAGAAGAAATACGCGACGAAATTGGTCACCACAGCGATACCCAACGCCAGCAGCATTCCGTTCGGGCCACCCAACGCAGCGCCCTACTGCCAAGAGCAGCAACGTCATGGCAGTAAGAAGAAATGCGGTCTTGAACGTGTTTCCCATAACTGACACCTGTAACATTAGATGGTCCGCCCGGCAAAGAGATGCAAACCGGTTCCCGGGCAGGAGGAGCGTGGTTCCACGGCCCGCTCGAGACAAAATGATCCGAACTCGATTTCTTCCGCCACGAGGGGAAAATATCTCTGAGGACTGAGATTACGTTATCTCGCAGATCATAGGAGATGTGATGCTTCACCGGTGGTCAGTTTGAGACTGTCCACATGATTTTTTCTCTCCGATATCTAGTGTCTCTAATGTAAGCGATTACCGAAACGGTTTAGCCCGAACAGATATTTTCTTGATTCTTCTCTTACGCATCCACCGTCGTACGGTTTATGATTGAAGAGCAATTTCGCCACAATCCATGCGGGCCTGCTGCGCAAGAGTCCATACGCGCATGTAGCCCATTTCATCAATTCGGTTCATTGCTGTGCGTTTCGAAGCTGAACCTTGGCCTATATAAGGAGTGTTTGTCATGGCACGAGTAAAGACCCCTGAGAATGGCACCCCAACCACGAGCCGTAAGCAGGTTGCAACCATGCCTGCGCCGAAACCCTTTGAAGTTAAGAAAGCAGCCCCCTCCACCAATCTGGAGGAGCAAATCCGCGTTCGCGCCTATCAACTGTACGAAGAACGGGGATACACACCGGGCCACGAAAACGAAGACTGGTTAGTCGCGGAGCGAGAGATTCTAACCCGTCGCGACGATCAGCAGAGCGCCTAGATTTTCGGACTGAGCCGCGAGAAGGCTTTGCCGGCATACTTTGAGCATGTACGGCTAAGGAAATTCCCGGGCACTCTGGTTTGCATGTGAGACTCGGCAGGGTAACGTGAAACGCGCGTTACTCTGCCCTTCTGATTTTCGCTCCCCTCTTCCCCGGTTGCCTCAACCCTCTCTTTCTGAAAAAATACTCTGTCGGGTTATCCATGTCCCAAATTGGCAGTTTTGCGCTTCTGCTCGCCCTGGCGTTGAGCGCGTATTCGTTCCTCGCAGGAGCATTGGCTCTGGCTCTTCCGGGTCCGGGATCGGAACGCTTGGGCGAAACTGCGCGCCGTGCGGGCATTGCCACTTTTGCGCTGGTGTTTTTGGCGGCGGTCGTCCTGGTGACATCCGCTTTTCAGGACGATTTCTCGATCGCATACATCTACCATCACAGCAATCGCGATCTCCCCGCACCCTACAAGTTTGCAACATTGTGGTCCGGGCAGGAAGGATCTCTTCTTTTCTGGTCGCTATTGCTGGCGGCGTACGGGCTTGTACTGCGGCTTCGCCACAAAACTGACACACGGCTCTTTGCTTATGCATCGGTCATCATCGCCGCAGTTCAGATTTTCTTTCTGTTGCTGCTGAACTTCGCCGCGCATCCTTTTGCCTTGATGACAGGCACGCTCCCGGCAGACGGCGCCGGCCTGAATCCCCTGCTGCAATATCCCGAGATGGTGATCCACCCGCCCATGCTCTACCTGGGATATGTCGGTTTCACTGTGCCGTTTGCCTTTGCTTTGGGCGCTCTGATCATGCGCTATCCGGGCGAGAAGTGGATTCGCATTACGCGCCGCTGGACGATGGTGACATGGGCTTTTCTCACCTGCGGTGTTTTCCTCGGCGCGCACTGGGCGTACTCGGTCCTGGGCTGGGGCGGCTACTGGGGATGGGACCCGGTAGAGAACGCTTCGCTGATGCCATGGCTGACCGGCACTGCTTTTTTGCATTCGGTGATGATGCAGGAAAAGCGGGGCATGTTGAAGATGTGGAACATGTGGCTGATCTTCGCCACGTTCTGGCTGGCGATTCTTGGAACCTTCCTGACTCGCAGCGGGATCATCAGTTCGGTACACGCGTTCGCACAGTCGTCAATCGGCGGATGGTTCAAATGGTTTCTGCTGATCACACTCGTCACATTTACGTTTTTCTTTTTCAAAAACAAGTCGCACTTGCGCAGTGAGCACAAACTTGAATCCCTGATTTCGCGCGAGTCGAGCTTCCTGTTTAACAATTTGCTTTTGCTGCTCGCCTGCTTCACTGTTTTGTGGGGCACGTGGTTTCCGCTGATTTCGGAATATGTGCAAGGCAACAAAGTCACGGTTGGACCTCCGTTCTACAACAAGGTAGCGATCCCAGTGGCGTTGTTCCTCCTGTTGCTCACCGCCGTCGGCCCGCTGCTCGCCTGGCGTAAAACATCGATAGAAAGTCTGAAGCGCAATTTTATGTGGCCGGCGCTGGGCGCCCTGGCAGTCGGAATTCTGATGATTGCCTTCGGCGTTCGACCGTGGACCGACATCTCTTATTTCTACGCGCTTATGGCCGCGATGCTTGCCGCGCTGGTATCGCTGACTGTGATGTCCGAGTTCATACGAGGCGGCCGCGTGATCTCGCGCCACACCCGGCAGAACCTTCTTGCCTCGATGGTGCACTTGTGGCATCGCAATACCCGCCGGTACGGGGGATACATCGTCCACTTCGGGATGGCTGTGGTCATCATCGGAATTTTAGGCACGCCTTTTAATCAGGATAAAGAGAAAGAAATGGGCTTCGGTGACAAGATGACCATCGGCCCCTATACGCTGGTTTGCGAGTCATACACACAGGACGACAATCCGAATTACAGCAATGAGTGGGCCATCATCAACGTTTTCAAAGGTGATAAGCAGATCACCACGATGTATCCGGAGAGGCGCTTTTACAAGGCCAGCCAGCAGCCGCAGACCCTGCCGCGAATTCGCTCAACCGTCAAAGAAGATCTTTACCTGACTTACGAAGGGCTGAATGAAACGACTGGCAGGCCGATCATCAAGGCCCACCTGAATCCATTGGTCATGTGGATCTGGGTTGGGGTTTTGATCATGATCGGCGGGACTGTGCTCGGCCTGATTCCTAACGCGCCGCCACTACGGGTCGCAGCACCGGCGCGGGTCGAAACTGCTCCGGTTGGGGCTGGAGATTGATCTCCAGGAGTTCCTTCGACGGCGTCGCCATCCGCCAAACGGGCAAATCCAGAATGATGATGAGGATAGCGAAACCGAATCTGATCATCCGCCAACGCTTGCAGATGGCATTGCTCTGTGTGTCGATCTTGGCCTTCCTCGGCGCGGGTGATGAGCCGGCCCGCTTCAACAGTTTGGGCCATCGGTTGATGTGCGTTTGTGGGTGCAGCCAGATTCTGCTGGAATGCAATCACGTAGGCTGCACTTACTCAGACCGCATGCGTGGCGAACTCGTCGCGAGCCTGGACCGGGGAGAGAACGATGAGTTGGCTTTGCAGGATTTCGTCCAGAAATACGGTCCTACCGTGCTGGCCGCACCAACGAGCACGGGTTTTAACCGGGTCGCATGGGTCATGCCTTTTCTGGCGCTGGGCCTCGGCCTGATGACCACCATATTTATCGTGCTGGCGTGGAAGAAGAGGCCGGCCATGGTGGCTCCGGGCGGTGTCTCAGCCGCCAGCAGCCTGGACCTCGAACGGTTTCGTTCCCAGGCAAGAAGGGACACCGAACTATGACAGTCGCATTTCTCGCCTGCGCGATGGTGACTCTCGGTACCCTGTTTTATGTGTTTTATCTTCCCGGAAGATTCCAGATGGGACCGGATAAAACGCGGCTGGCATATCTTCAGGAGCGCAAAGACTCGGTATATGAAAACCTGCGCGATTTGAACTTTGAACATCAGGCTGGCAAGCTTCCAGATCAGGACTTCCAGTCATTGAAAACTTCCCTCGAAGACGAGGCGGCCGGCATTCTGTCGGAGATGGCTGGCCTGGAGCGGGCTGCAAACAGTACAAAAGGAGCCAGAGTTTGAAGCTTTTCCCAAAATTCGTTGCGGCCTTCTTCCTGTTTTCTTTAGGGGTCGCTTCCGCACAAACTCTCGCCGGCACGCTGAAGAACGGAACCACCGGCAAGCCCGCTGCCGGGGATGACGTGGTGCTGATCAAACTCGCGCAAGGGATGGAAGAGGCAGCCCGCACCAAGGCTGACGCTAGCGGTCACTTCAGTTTCACGCTGCCTGATCCCGGCCCGCACTTGGTTCGCGCCATTCACCAGGACGTGACGTATCACCGGATGGCGCCCCCGGGAGTGGCGTCCGTCGAGCTGGAGGTTTTTGACGTGGCAAAGAAGGTTGAAGGCGTCACCGTCACCGCGGACGTCATGCGCTTTCAAGCCCAGGGCAATGAGTTGCAAGGCATCCGGTTATTCGCGGTCAACAATGCTTCCCAGCCGCCACGGACCCAGATGAGCGATCAGAACTTTGAGTTTTATCTGCCCGACGGCGCTCAGGTAGATCAGGGAATGGCCATGACCTCTGGCGGCCAGCCGATCAACTCCGCCCCGGTTCCGGAGAAAGAGAAGAACCGCTACAAGTTTGTCTTTCCCTTACGCCCCGGGGAAACCCAATTTCAGATCGTATTTCATTTGCCTTATACCGGCGAGGCCAATGTCGATCCAAAGCCGCTCTATGGTGCCCAGCATTTTGTGGTGATGCTGCCGAAGACCATGCAGTTTATGCCCGCGCCGGGGGCGGATTTTAAGTCCATGAAAGACCCGCGCCAGTCTGATGCCGTTGTTCAGGTTGCTTCGAACACGCAGGCCGGACAGCTTCTTGCGTTCAAAATTTCTGGTACGGGCGCTTTAGGTGAAGCTGGGGAAGAAGGCCAGGGAGGTTCATCTCCAGCAGAAGGTGGTGCGCCCACCTTGGGACGCGATTCACGTCCCGGTGGAGGCTTGGGCCCGCCGATTGATGCCCCTGACCCTCTTGAAAAATATCGCTGGTACATCCTTGGCGGCTTCGCGGTGGTGTTGGCGGGTGGCGCGGTTTACATCACCAGCCGTTCCAAAGCGGGGTCTGTTCCCGATTTTGGCGTCCCAGAGGTTCGCCTGCCTGAGGCGCCTGCACGGCCGCCTTCCTCGGATCGTTCCGGTTTGCTTCTCGAGGCCTTGAAGGATGAATTGTTTCAGCTCGAGGTTGAGCACAAACAGGGCGGCGTCTCGCAGGAGGAGTACGAACGCGCTCGAGCCGCGCTGGATCAAACCCTGGAACGGGCTCTTAAGCGGGCCGCCACGAAGTAGCTTTGTCCCGTGAACCTGGCCATTGCTGCCTTCTTTGCACCATTTCTGCGGCACTTGACCAGGACTTGCGAGCCAACATACTGTTACGTTTTCGCATCCTACGCCTTCCGTAGTTCCCACCCACGAGAGGGCAGAGTATTTTCGATGGCCACCCCGGGCGCTGAATTCGTAACCAAACGCCGCAAAGCCTCCGAAGTCTTCGGGCCACACCGGGAGTGCCGACGCTGACCTGCAAGCACTTGAAGTTGAGATTGCAAGTCATCGCGACCAGCCACAATCTGTACTTTTGCAACAAGTGGTTGATCGGGTCAGCCTAATTACGCTCGCTGAGGGCGCTGCGATCGCGATCTGCGATCAGTGGGGAGTCGTCTGCCGCGCTAGCGTGGGAGACGCCCCAGAGCTGGGGTCGCGGTTGCGACCCGATTCCGCATTAACCAGGGAGTGCTTTGAAACCGGACAGGTCGTAGTCTGCGCAGACACAGAGACCGACTACCGGGTGCGCCGTTCGACCGTCAAGAACCTGCGCCTCCGCTCCGCTGTAGTGGTGCCCCTTCAATCGCTGGGTTCGATTTTGGGCGTGATCGAGGTACTTTCTTCGCGGCCTTCTGCTTTCAGCGCGGCGCAGGTGGCTGGATTGCAGCGCATCGCGGAGGTGCTTGCACAGATAGTAGGTCCGAAACAGGTAGAACCGCCGCCCGTCGTTCCGATCAACTCCCCGGTCATTGCTCCAGTTGTCGAGCCAATCAACGTTCCGGTCGATGAGCCGGTCAACGAAAATTTGCGGGCGGTTGTACTACCGGAGCCACAGCTTGAGGAAAGCGTTGCCGCTCCGATTCCGACGGTCGTGCCGGCCCCTGAGCCGCCAAAACGGAGCCTGTCTTCAATAGTGGTGGTAATAGCAATTCTTTTATTGCTGCTTCTCTCGCTACCCTATTTATTGAGGAAGGCCGACCGGCAGATAAGTTCGCCTTCTGTCCCGGCCACTTCACCCAATTCGGTCCCATCGCTACCGAGCGCGTCCCCGTCGCAAGGGCAAAGCATCCCGCCTCAATCCGTCCAGGGTCAACATCCTGGGTCGGAGAATTCGCCTCAATCTCAACTTTCCACTCCGCTTCCAGCACCACCAGAGTCCGCACCAGCATCCGTGTCCGGTTCTTCTTCATCTTCTTCATCTTCTCCGTCATCTGCTCCGTCGTCCCCGGAAAAAGTTGAATCAACCGCACCGTCGGGGTCGAAGCTTCCAACCACGGGAAACCCGGTCGCCGGAAAAATTGTCGTTCCTAGTCCGGCTGCGCCGATCATTGGTCCCGCGCTGCCTGCTCTTGTGGTTCAGGGCGTCCCTGCAGGAACCCAATTGTTTGTAGACGATCAGCTGATCGCCACAACAAATGCATCCGGCCAGGTCAGTGTTCCCGCGCTGGTTGCTGGTCAACATCGTCTGCGCCTTACTGGCAACGGTTACCGGGATTACGATCAGACGATCGATGTTCAAGCCGGCAAGCCTCTTGCAATCGCTCCGAAACTTGAGCCGCGTGAGACCGTGGCAGGAAACCCGCCAGTCTTGAGCGGGCCATCGCCCGCTGCACCGGTTCCGGCACCAGTAGCGCCGATTCCTGCACCAGTGATTTCCAACCGCACCTCACCTCCAAATTTCGCGCTGGATCGCACTCTCAAAGCCCACAGCGGTTGGGTGACCGGCGTCGCATTCAGCCCTGACGGTCGGCGTCTCGTCTCGGGAAGTTGGGACCGGACGGTCAAGTTCTGGGAAGTTTCTACCGGAGAAGAGCTTGGTGCCATCGCCAGCAAGATGAAAGAGGTCCAGGCGCTCGCTTTCAGCCGGGACGGACACTTCATGGCGACGGAAAATTCTTCGGACATTACTGCTCTCCGCGATTCAGGCACTGGACAGGAAATCCGGTCGCTCGCGACCGACAAACCCTTGGGCGCACTGGGCACCAACTGGGTCTATTCGATCGCGTTCAGCCCGGATGGCCGCTGGCTGGCTTCCGGCATAGACGACAAGACCGTGCGTTTGTGGGATGTGAAGACAGGGCAAAAAGTTCGAGACCTCACTGGACTTCGCCGTCCCGTCATCTATATCGCATTCAGTCCGGATGGCCGATTCCTGGCCACGGGGGACGACGAAAAAAACATCCGGATCTGGGATCCTTCTAACGGAGAGCAAATATACAAGCTCAGCGGTCACAAGAAGCCGGTCTATGCCGTGGCATTCAGTTCAAACAGCCGCTGGCTCGCCTCCGCAAGCGCGGATAAGACAGTAAAGCTCTGGGACCTCACTACGGGACATGAGGTTCACACTCTGGCCGGCCATGGAAATGTTGTCACCAGTCTCGCATTCAGTCCTGATGGCCGTTGGCTCGTTTCCGGCAGTTGGGACAAGACCGTCAAGATCTGGGACGTAGAAAGTGGGCGGGAAGTACAAACTCTTACCGGCCACGACCATCCTATCTACTCCGTCGCATTCGATGCGCGCGGCCGCTGGTTGGCAACGGGTAGCGAGGACGGCACGATCAAGCTCTGGCGTCTTACCGATACACCCAATCAACTTGGATTGCAGCGATAAAGAAAGTTCCTCAAAATTCTGAGTGCTGTAGGAGTAGAAGTCATGTTTATCCAAAAATATTTCGCGACATTTGCCTCGGACGCAAGAAAACTGGGAAGCGCGCTGGCCGTGGCGCTGGTGATTGTTGTGCTGGCCTTGTGCGGCAATAGCGCCTTCGCTCAGAGTCTCAACTGGGAAGGACAGACTGGCGTCTTCGTGACGCCGTTGGCCTACTCAGTTTCCACCGGCAACGCTTCGTTCAGCATTCCAGTGGTTTCTTACCACTATCTGAATGCGGGTCCGGTACTGGGAGGATTTCACCAGTTGTCGATCACAATGGGGGCCTTCAACCGGATTGAGTTCGGATACACGGGAACGATTCACCAGGATGGCAATACTGCAGGTCTGAGTCCTCTGTGGAGTGGCGGCTTCAATACCTTTCACGCCAAGGCCAACCTGTGGAGAGAACGGCGGGGAGGCTTGCCCGCTTTGTCCGTGGGATTTATCGCGCGCACTCAGGTTCGGAATGTCGGTGGCGTCATTTTAGGCAAGGACACCAACAATCAGGACTTCTACGCGGTGGCAACCAAAACGATTACCTACTTTCACAAGCTCCCTCTGGTGTTCAATGCTGGTTTTAAAGCTACCAACGCTTCTCTGCTTGGACTGGCGGGCAACGCCCCCGGCTACTATGGCCGCGGTTTCGGAGCGGCGGGGTTCGCATTTAAAGGTCCTGGTCGAAGCACGATCCTGCTGGGTTCGGAAGTCATGCAGGAACCGCGAAGCATTGAAGGTCTTCCCGGAGCGGTCATGCCCACAACCCTGACTTATGCGGTTCGGATCATCCCTTCGGGAGCTCTTCCAGTTCACGGTTGGGGAGTGGAAACACCCAAGCTGACTATCGACTTGGGTCTGGCACAAGCCGCGGGCAATATTATGCCCGGCGTGGATCTCCAGGCTCGGCACCAATTCGCTTTCGGCATTTCTTACGGCTTCTAGCGGACGGGTATAAA
Organism: Terriglobia bacterium; assembly: GCA_963765715.1. Lineage (GTDB taxonomy): Bacteria > Acidobacteriota > Terriglobia > Terriglobales > Acidobacteriaceae > JAIQFF01. Next base: position 134,029 of record CAVXXN010000002.1, on the reverse strand, counting down.
AGCTTACTGAATTTGCGAAGGATCGCCGGTCAACTCGCCGAGTCGCGCAAGAACGCTGTGCACAACGCGATCACAACGGACACCCATGAACGGAAATGCATTCTTAGCTTTTGCACCAACCCGTTCGACAATCCATCCACGCGCCATGGCACGGCCGCGGTGCAGGCGGATCTTCACATTGTCCTCGGTGAGATCAAGCGCGGTGGCCGTCTCTTCCGTGCTCATTCCTTCAACATCCCGCAGCATCACAACAGTTCGATATTGTTCCGGAAGATCGAGTAAGGCTTCTTCCAGCAACTGAGACAGTTCCGCTCTGGACGCACTCTGCTCCGGATCGGGTGAAGTCTCGACGATATTCATAGAAATTTCTCCATCCTGCCCGGTGTCGTCCAGTTGCTGGTTTCGGTTGCGCAAGCGCAGACGGCTCAACGCTACGTGCACAGCAATCCGCGTCAACCAGGTCGAGAACAGCGCGCGTCCGGCAAACTGATCGAGATGCTGGTAGGCGCGCACGTAAGCATCCTGCATCACGTCCTCGGCTTCGGCATCATCGCGCAGGATCGCGCGCGCGACACGATAAAGCCGCTGGTTATAGCGGCGCATGATGATCTCGTATAGCGCGGTATCTCCGCCCCTCACCCGGCTGACGACCTCTTCGTCGCTCCACGCTTCGGACTTCGCCTTTTCCAGAACTCCGATGATTTCCATCTCTCTACTCATAATAGAGGCCGTAGGGGCCAAAAGGTTACAGGCGCAGTCTTTCAGGGCATAACTGGGCAATCCAAAGGGGGATGTATCCAATCCCTGCTTCGGGACTCTGTTCAGAAGAGGGCAACAATGACAAATTTTGACGGCCGACTCAACACCAGCTGGTGGGTCTTGAGAATTGGTCTGGGTGTTGGACCGATCATCACCGGCATCGACAAATATTTCAACAAACTGACCGATTGGGGAATGTATCTGAGCCCGATGGCCACAAAAGTAGTCCCAGTCAGCCCCGCGACGTTCATGCACATCGTCGGCGCGGTGGAAATTATCGCCGGCTTGATCGTCTTAAGCCGCTGGACCAAATTTGGCAGTTATCTGGTCACTTTCTGGCTACTCGGCATCGCTCTGAATTTGCTGACCACCGGCATGTTCTATGACCTGGCCATGCGGGACGTGGAGATTGCTCTTGGCGGATTCGCGCTATCGCAACTGACAACGGTCCGAGAACAGCAGGCAGTGCAAACGCGAGCGGCAACACAAGTGTCGAGTTCGAAGTTTGCAATGAATCGTTAACACGATCAACAAATAAAACTTAACTGGAGGATACTGTGCGGAAATTCGCTTCGTTCTTTGTACTTCTGGGGTTATGCGCTATTCCGGCCCTGGCCGCTGCTGAAACCTACAACAATGTCCCAGTGGTGGACGTCAACTGCTCCAAGAAGGTGGCTGCGGACCCCGATTCCCACACCCGGGCCTGCGCGCTGAAGTGTGAAGGCAGTGGTTTTGGCATTGTGACCAAAGACAACCAGTTTCTGAAGTTCGATGCGTCGGGGAACAAATCAATCACGGAAGCGCTGAAAGCTTCCGATAAGAAAGATCATCTTCGCGTAGATGTCAGCGGCGACGTTCAAGGCGATACGTTGAAAGTCACTTCGGTGAAATTGCTGTAATTCAGGGGCGTCCGTCGCGAAAAAGTAGCGCCGGCATCTTGCCGGCGCTACAAAAATCAACTATGCGGGGACTTTGGTCCGCTTGCTGGTCTGCTTTATCTTAACCGGGTCGAGGAAAGGCATCATCGCCCGCAACTCCTCGCCCACTTTCTCGATTTTCTGATCCTGTTCTTTCTCACGAGTAGCCTCAAACCAGTCGCGGCCAGTCTGATTTTCCGCAATCCATTTCTTGGCAAAGCTCCCGTCCTGAATTTCTCGCAGCATCTGTCGCATGGTCTCGCGGGTTTGCTCGGAGACGATGCGCGGGCCGCCGGTATAGTCGCCGTACTCGGCAGTGTCGCTGACCGAATAGCGCATGTAATTGAGCCCACCGCGATAGATGAGGTCCACGATCAGCTTCAGTTCGTGCAGGCATTCGAAATATGCGATCTCAGGCTGGTAGCCGGCTTCGACTAAAGTTTCGAATCCCGCTTTCACCAGAGCGCTGACACCGCCGCACAGCACGGTCTGTTCGCCGAAGAGGTCGGTCTCAGTTTCTTCGGTAAATGTGGTCTCGATTACGCCGGCGCGTGTCGCTCCGATCGCTTTGCCGTAAGAGAGTGCCAACTGTTTCGCGTTGCCAGTGGCGTCCTGATGGATCGCCAGGAGGGCTGGAGTACCGCCGCCTTCCACGAACACTTCACGGACTCGGTGTCCCGGCGCCTTTGGCGCGATCATCGTGACATCGACATTGGCCGGTGGCGTAATGGTCCCGAAACGAATGTTAAAACCGTGCGCGAACATCAGCATCTTTCCGGCGGTCAGATGCGGGGCCACGTCTTTTTTGTAGACTTCCGGCTGCACCGTATCCGGCACCAGGATCATGATGACATCGGCCCAGGCTGCGACTTCCGGGACCGTTCCCACTGTCAGGCCGCTGGCTTTGGCTTTGGCCCGTGATTCGCTTGTCGTCGGCAAGCCGACTCTCACATCGACTCCGCTGTCTTTGAGGCTAAGTGCATGAGCGTGACCCTGGGAGCCGTAACCTACAATCCCAACTTTCTTTCCCCGGATGAGTGCGATGTCGGCGTCTTTCTCGTGATACATCTTCGGCATTATGTGTCCTTTCGATGAAGACAGAGCGGTTGAGATTATACGGAAACTTCGCTGAAGCAAGTCGTTCCAAGCAATCCAAAATCGCGGTCATCCTGAGGGACTCTAGTCCTCAGGGAACTCAGCCTCGAGAGGAGACGGCTTCTAGGACTGAGGGGCTCTAGTCTCTGGAGACTCTGCCCTCAGGGATTCCAGTCCTCAGCCCCTCCAGCCTCGAGGGACTCTCTCCTCGGAAAAGTCTAGCATCGAGGGACTCGAATCCGCGTCAATGGGAAGGGCACGAGTTCACTCGTGCCACCAGCCTGCGGAACAGTTTGCGCTTTAGCGCCTGAGATTTCGCTCCTCAGCCGACGAAGCGAACCCCAGAGGCCAAAGCCTCCGAGTCTGCTTCTTTGCGCACGGCTAAAGCCGTGCCTTCCCCGAAAATCGATCTCGATCAAACCGAATACGAAACGCCTTCATCGGCTGCGGCAACCGGCGTCTCCGCCGCCTTGACCGGATTCAACGAGGCCGAAGCTGTTCCCCGCCGCATGGCGACAATGCCAGTGCGCACCATCTCCACCACGCCGTAGGGGCGCAACACTTCCAACAGCCCATCGATCTTGTCTTCGCCGCCCGTGATTTCGATGGTGAGCGATTCCGGTGCGACATCGACAACGCGGGCACGGAACACACTTGCCAACTCCAGCACATGCGAACGGGCTTCATGGGTCGCGGCCACCTTGATCATGGCCAGATCGCGCGCGATCGCCGGTTCGTTGGTTATGTTCTCCACCAGCAGCACATTTACCAGGTTGTAAAGATTGGCTTCGATCCGGCGCGCCTGATCCGGATTAGTGTCTACGGTAATGGTCATGCGCGAGACTTCGGGCTTCTCGGTACGGCCAACGGTCAGCGAATCGATATTGAAGGCGCGGCGGCGAAACAGCGATGCCACACGGGTCAGCACGCCAGGTTTATTTTCCACGTAAACCACAAATATGTTCAGCATTTTCCCCTTATTCGTCCGCCGCGGTTTCAACAATGGGACTGGGCCGCCGGATCATGTCGTTCAGAGACGCGCCAGCCGCAACCATCGGATAGACCGTGTCTTCCTGTTCGACCTTGAAGTCGATCAGTACGGGCCCATCGTGATCGCGCGCCGCTCGCACCGCCGGCAACACTTGTGAGCGCTCACTCACTGCAATGCTGCGAATCCCGTAAGCTTCCGCCAGTTTCACGAAATTCGGATTCAGCAGCGGCGTAGCTTCATAATTCCGTTCATAGAAAAATTCCTGCCACTGCCGGACCATTCCCAAAAATCCGTTGTTGATGATCGCAATGTTGATTTTCAACTTCTCCTGAACGATGGTGGCAAGCTCGGACATCGTCATCTGGAAGCCGCCGTCACCCACGATCACCCAAACTTCAGAGTCGGGACGAGCCACCTTGGCGCCGATCGCGGCGGGCAGGGCGAAGCCCATGGTTCCAAGGCCCCCCGAGGTGATGAGCGAACGCGCTTTCTCGTGCTTGTAGTACTGCGCTTCCCACATCTGGTGCTGGCCGACGTCGGTCACAACCACGGCGTTGCCACTGCGAGTTTCGCGCCACAAGTCATTGATGACGTGTGCCGCGTAGAGATGTCCGTTGTCGGGAAGCTTCTGAATGTCACGCACCGCAGAATCGCCCTTTAGCCGGTCGATCGAATCCAGCCAGTCGGTGTGATCCACTGTCTTCACCCGCGGCAGCAACTCCTGTAACACTTCCTTCATATCGCCGACCAGGGCGACGTCCACTTTCACGTTCTTGTTGATTTCTGCCGGATCGATTTCGATGTGGATCTTCTTGGCGTCCTGCGCATAGGTCTTCAAATTGCCGGTAACCCGGTCGTCGAAGCGCATTCCCAGCGCGATCAGCAGGTCGGCTTCCTGGATCGTATGGTTGACCCAGGCTTCACCGTGCATGCCCATCATGCCTAAATTCAGCGGGTGCGAGGCTGGAAGGGCTCCCAACCCGAGCAGGGTCAGTGCCACCGGGATTCCGGCCTTCTCCGCCAGCGTCAAAACTTCCTTCATGGCGCCGGAAATGATGATGCCGTGCCCGGCAAGAATTACCGGACGCTTTGCATTGTGAATCAGTTCCAACGCCTGCGCGTACTCCGATTCAGCCGGCGACAGGTCGGGACGATAGCCCGGAAGTTGTGGCTTCGCCCCCTCCCAGTCGAACTCGCAGGAAGACTGTTGCGCGTCTTTGGTGATATCAACCAGAACGGGTCCCGGGCGTCCGGACCTCGCCACATAAAATGCCTCGCGCAGCGTCCGAGCCAGTTCATCCGCACGGGTCACCAGATAGTTGTGCTTGGTGATGGGAAGGGTGATGCCGGTGATGTCGGTTTCCTGAAATGCGTCCGAGCCGATCAGCTTGCTGCCGACTTGCCCAGTAATGCAGACGATCGGGGAAGAGTCCAGCATCGCCGTGGCAATGCCCGTCACCATGTTGGTGGCGCCCGGTCCGGAGGTCGCGACCGCTACTCCGACCTCGCCGCTAGCGCGAGCATATCCATCCGCCATGTGGGTGGCGCCCTGTTCGTGCCGCACCAGGATGTGATGAATGTCGCTGTGCTTCAGGGCATCGTACGCTGGCAGAATTGCGCCTCCCGGATAACCGAAGACGTGCTTAACGCCTTCACGCTCCAGGCATTCCCAAAGAATCTGCGCTCCCGTTTTTGTCATGGGCCCAATCCTCTTCTGAAATCAGGTGTGTATCATACCCTAAAACCCGACCGGTCGGTCGGTTTTTCGTATTTCTGTCATACTCCCCATAAGTAGTCTTCTTGTTCCCCCTCGTGGGCGTGGGCGGCATGAGTCTTTTCCTTTCTACCCGTTGGCTCAGCCGCCGGCTGAACATCTTCACGACTGACGGGTGCCATCCATCTACCCCCGGTCTTTGCGGCGCTGTCCGGGATAGTTGACGTTCGGCTGGGCACATCGCGAACCAGCTCGAGCAGATTGCCGTCCTCAACTGTTTTGATCTGGTCGGCCAAAGTCACAAAACGCCGGTAGATGTCGTCCAACTGGGCCCGATCGAAGGTAAAGCCAAGCTTTTCATAGCGGACTCGCAAGGCATTCCGCCCGGAATGCTTTCCCAGGACCAGTTCATTGCGGGGAGCGCCAACCGAATGAGGAGCGATGATTTCGTAGGTGGAGGCGTTCTTGATCATGCCATCCTGGTGAATTCCGGCTTCATGGGCAAAGGCGTTCCTACCGACGATGGCCTTGTGCGGCTGTACGTACACGCCGGTGATTTCAGACAAGAGCTGGCTGGACGGAAACAGGTGTTCGGGGACGACCGCGGTGTGATACGGATAGTGCTCCGCGCGCACCCGCATCACCATCACTAACTCCTCCAATGAGGTATTGCCCGCACGTTCTCCGATGCCGTTGACGGTGCATTCCACCTGACGCGCGCCGGCACCGATCGCCGCCAGCGAATTGGCCACGGACAAGCCCAGGTCGTCGTGGCAGTGGACCGAAATCGCCACTCCATCGATTCCTTTCACCCGCCGACGCAGGGTCTGAATCAGCTCCGCAAATTCGTGGGGAACACTGAACCCAACCGTATCCGGTATGTTCAGCGTGCTTGCGCCGGCCTCGATGACGGCCTCCAGCACTTCGCAGAGAAAGCTGATCTCGGTCCGGCTGGCATCCTCGGCGGAGAACTGCACATCCTTGCAAAAAGTTCGGGCAAGTTTCACTCCATCGCGCGCCTGTTCCAGGCATTGCCGGCGTGACATCTTGAGCTTGTGCTCCAGGTGGATGTCGGAGGTCGCCAGAAAGGTATGGATCCGGGCCCGGGCCGCTCCTTCGAGCGAGCGTCCGGCACGTTCAATGTCGCCTGGACAACTTCGCGCCAGCGCGGCAATCACCGGGCGCCGAATTTCTCGCGCCAGAGCCCGCACCCCCTCGAAATCCCCTTCCGAGGCGATCGGAAATCCGGCCTCGATAATATCGACGCCCAGGCGGTCAAGCTGGTACGCCATCCGCACCTTCTCTTTGACATTCATGCTGCAGCCTGGAGACTGCTCTCCGTCGCGCAAAGTGGTATCGAAAATCGTCACATGTTCTGGTTGAGGCAAATTGTCCTCCCGGCCTGAGCACCAGGCCCATTCTTAAAGTTATGAAAACTGAAGGTAAAAACTAAAAAGGCCATCATCCGATGCGGTGGATGATGGCCTCTGGCTAATCGCTCTTATGCTTAATTCATCCGCCGCCGTCTTGAGGTGCAAGCACCAGGCCAGGAATGGCCACGCTAAGGGCGAGAAGAAGCAGTCGCACCTCCCGGGCAATTCGGCTCACGATGATTGCAGTATCGGTCATTTTCGTTGAAATTCGGCCTAAAACGTATGCGGTGAGAGTATCGGCTGTGGTACCGGGGTGTCAATCCAAAGTAAGAGTTTGGCCTATCGATTTTTTCGATCCGCGGACGAGATATCGGTCGCGGCGGGGTGATCTCAGCGGGAACCACACGCCAAATCTTTCCGTTTCTCCCTAGAAATGCCTTCAGTTCGGCTACCGAGATCGCCTCTCCTATCATCACCTGGCTTTCTTTGTAGAACTCATCTAGAACGCTCGAGAGGACCACTTGATCCGAAACACTTTCCCGCTATCCTTGTGCATTCGTGCGGTTGAAAGTCCCTCCGGTTGCTATGGCGGGATGCGAGAATCCCTGAATCGCGACTTGAATCTGTGGAGACCAAAGAGTCCACTTTTCAACCACGGTCCCGATCACTTTACCCGTGCTCCTGTCGATAAGCGGACCCCCTGAATTTCCTGGATTGAACGCGCCATTGATGATTAGGCGTTTTACGGGCGTGGCTCCGGGTTGACGGACGTTCATACCGTACCCGGCAACATAACCGCGGCTCAGTAGCGGCGCTAGATCTTCATAGCTGAGCGGGTAGCCCCAAGTCTCGACCTCTGTCTCGACGAGCGGGTTCGTGTCACCGTTTAGCTCCAAGCTGAAGGGCAACGGTTGGCTTGTGCACAGGAGCGCGAGATCACGGTTCTCATCTGTTTGCATCGCCGTAAACCTGATCGGTTCGTTTCTGACGGCGGAATGACCCACGAGTTCTTGAGCGGAGCAACTGCCCACTACATGCGCGTTGGTAGTGATTAAATTCCCTCCTGGAAGGACGAAGCCCGTGCCTTTCTTTTGGTCCTTAGGACAGACGATCATCAACACAGCTTTGATGACGCCCTTGGATTCTTTTCGCGTCACTCCGTTCAGTAGTGTCTGCGTCGAAACTGGTAGATTTTGATTCTCTGGGGTTGCAGCTGCGGACTGCGCGGAGGCTGACCACAGCGCCTGAAGTCCGAGAGTAATCAACAATACACGAGCAAAACTTTTCATTCGGGGTACCCCTTTAACCGTAGAACGCCGTCCTCATCCCAGCTTGCAAGGAAAGAAAATGGAACACGGCCAGAGAGGGTGGTTCTTCACTACGGCGAGCGATGTAATTGCGAGTGGTTAAGCCACACGCGGGTCAGCCTAGCGCTTTATGTACATTTCCGAAATGCCAAGAACCGGAGCAACGTTCAAGAAGGCCGATGGTAACCTGTACCTCAATTGTCTTCCGTAATCTCCTACTAAACGAAGGCTGAGAGCATACTCGGTTTTGTGGACGCCCTCCCCCAACTCAACCACGATGGCCGTGCCCCAAGATTGAATTTGGCCGACATCACTCCGGCTGTACTTCGATTCGAAGACGGTCGCCGAACTCAAGCCCAGTTAGAGACCATTTCGCTCACCGGCGGCATGCTCTATGTACCAACGACCGTGCTGCCGGACTCCCAAGTGAAGTTGATGTTTGTAACTCCGACCGGCCCAGTACTGGGCACGGCGGAAATGCTGAAGCCGATCTCTCTTAGCCAACAGCCCTTTCGCTTCGTAGCCCTCGAGCAGGACGACCGGCGAAGGCTCCATAACTCCATCCAGTCGTCTTTCGTTCAACCCGTCAACGAGCAGGAATGGATCGAGAAATATCGTGCTGCTGTGGATCAATGCAAACCCGAGAAGCGATGGTTCAGCACGTCTGTAGCTGTGTTCACTATTGCCTTACTTTCCCTGGGCAGTGCGATCTATCTCTTCGGCATGTTCAATCTGCACTTGAAATAGCCTGTCTGCAGTTCCTCTGCGCTACTTCTGGAGACAACCTCATATCACTGGAAGGATTGAACTGCGGCATTTTCGTCCTCAAACACCTCAAAGAGATTGAGCACGCCGATCAGCTTCAAAGTCTGCACCACAAACTTGGATGGGCTAACCAGTTTCACCCCGCCTCCGCGCTGTTTCGCCGAAGCCATCGTCTTCACCAGAATTCCGATCCCGCTGGAATCGATCATCGGTACTTCTGAAAAGTTGACGACCAGGCGGGTATCGCCCGCGGCCAGCGCATCTTCCATGGCTCGGCGAAAACTGTCGACTCCGACGCCGAGCCGCACCGCACCACGAATGTCGATGATCTGAACCTCCGAAAGCCTGCGAACGCTGATCTCCATCTTTCTCCTCTGGGCCGGGTTCCTGCACTGTTGGCGGGCTGAAACCACTCCCCAAAGACATTGACAGTCAGGGAGCGATTTGTTAGATTGCCCGCTCAAGTTACGGGAGCCGCCGGGAATTTGCAAGTACGGCGGCGCCCCCTCCCCCGCAATCCCCGTCGTCTTGCGATCGGCAAGAGGGGCGACCCGAAACCATCGAAGATGCCCAGATTGACATCCGTCGAGTTGCAGGCCCGGTTCCTGAGTGCTTTGCTCCAGGAACGCGAAGTGCAACCGCGCGCATTTCTTCTCGCCCAACAGATCATCGAAATGTTTCCCGGTAGCGCGGCGGTGGTCTATCTGCTGGAACAAGACAAAGACGAAGCGACCAGGCATTGGTCCCCTAAGGCTGTGGCGGGGGACATTCATCTGGACGATGCAATCATCGCGGCGGACACCGGCACTCTTGGACTTCTCGCCAAAGAAAGCCACCCCTTGCTGATATTCGGCGCAACGCTTGTCCGCGAAGACTACGCCCACCTGCATGCGCGACGCACTCTTCTGTCGTTGGCCTATATTCCGATGATCGTCAACGAAACTCTCATCGGCGCTCTCGAAGTCGCCACTTTCGACGAGAGTCTGGATGAATCCGATCTGGCAGGCCTCAGTGAGTTGGTTGACTACGCCGCGCCGGCATTTTCAAGCGCGGCTCGCTTCGAAACCGAACGCAATTCCCACCTGGAATCCATCACCCGCCTGACCCAGCTCTACGACGTCGAAAAGGTATTCAATTCAACCCTGGAAATGGACGAATTGAATCCGATCATTACCGCCAAGGTGCGCGAACTTCTCGAAGCGCAGGCCGTTAACCTTTGGCTGGTGAAAGATGACCATGAACTGTTGCTGATGGACCGGTCCGGGAATGATTCCACCTGCGACGTTGGGACAACGGAGAAAAGCGGCGAGGGTTACATCGCCGAAGCCTCCGATTCAGGCGAACCCCTGTTGATCGATGATCCAAATGATGAACGCCTGCAGCGGCGGAACAGCGGACATGATGGCGGCATCTTCTCGGTTGTTGTGGCGCCGGTCGTCGCCAAGGAATTTCAGGTCGGCCTGATCGAGGCGATTAACAAGCAGGATGGAACGCCGTTTACCGACGATGACCTTTTTCTTCTCAACTCAATCGCCGAAACCGCGGCGTCGGCTCTTAACAATGCCGGGATGCTGCAAGCCGAGCGAAAGGTTGAGATCCTCGAAACCCTGGTCAAAGTAAGCGCCGAGATCACTTCAACCCTCGATCTGGATCGGGTCCTGGACGCGATCGTGACCGGGCCGGGAGCGGTGATTCCGTACGAAAGAGCGGCAATCGCCCTCGAGGAACGCGGGCGTTTGAAGATTCGTGCCATCACCGGAATACCGCGAATCAATCCGCAAGATCCCAATGTTGTTCGTCTACAGGACATTCTGGAATGGGCGTCGCTATCGAATGAAGAGGTCTCCTTCTCGCAGCACGGAGAAGCGTTTGACGATCCCCGCCACGAGACGCAAGCCAAGTTCGGCAAATATTTCGCAGATTCGGGTATGCGTGGCTTTTATGCCGTGCCGCTTGCCGATGACGACGGCCGCGTCGGCACATTGTCGATGGAGAGCAGCGATCCTGATTTTCTCGGTCCGGCCCATCTGGAGATGATCAAGATTCTCTCGGCCCAGGCGACGGTAGCGCTGCGCAATGCCTCGCTCTACCGCGAAGTCCCTTTCATTGATCTGCTGAAGCCGGTTCTGGACAGGAAACGCAAATTCCTCGCCCTTGAGAAGCGGCGAAGGGCGGCCCTGGTGCTGGGCGCAGCCGCGGCTCTGCTCTTCTTGCTGATCTTTCCCCTGCCCCTGCGCGTGGTGGGCGATGCCACCGTGAGCCCGTCGCAAAGCGTTCTCATACAGCCAGAAGTAGAGGGCATCGTCCAGAGCGTTCGGGTTCGCGAAGGCGATACGGTAAGTCCCGGAACCACGCTGGCGGTTCTATCGGACTGGCAATACCGCGCTCAACTGGCGGCAGCTCAAGCCAGATACGAGACTGCAGTGTCCCAAATGAACCGGGCCTTGAACAGCAATGACGGAGGTGAAGCCGGTATCCAGCGCAATCAGGCAGATTTCTGGGCTTCCGAACTGGCGCGCTCGCGAGAGCGTCTTGACCGGACTCAACTGCGTTCGCCCATTAACGGCATCGTGGCAACGCCACACGTCGAGGATCTTGTAGGACGGAAGCTTGTGCCGGGCGATACGTTCGCTGAAATTGTCGATACGTCGCGCGCTGTCGTGGATGTGGCCATCGACGCTGACGATGTATTGCTTCTCCATCCCGGCGAAAAAGCTTCCATCAAGTTGGAGGGCTTTCCCACGCGTACATTTCATGGAGTAGTCACCGTGGTTAGTCCGCGAGGCCAGGTGATCGGGCCGGACCGCTTTTTCTTCGCGCGGGTGCTTGTCCCGAATGAAGACGGCTCGATACGGGACGGTATGCAGGGACGAGCAAAAGTTCTGACCGGATGGAGTCCCGCGGGAAAAGTAATCTTCCGCCGTCCAGCTATCTGGATCTGGTCAAAACTCTGGTCCTGGGTGGGATGGTAGGTATTTTGAAACGCCGGACACGCTAAGAAAGCCGGAGGCATCATGAAACGGGTTCTCGCACTAACGCTGCCTACGATCCTTGCGCTCGCCTTAAGTAGTTGCAGCGACTCGAGCGATACATCCAGAGTGGCTGCCGCGCCGCCGGTAGCGCATCCGGCTCCGTCGGTCCCGTCCGCCCCTGACGACAACCTGTTCGTAGCTTCTGGTCCCGTCGTGGTCGAAAACCAGGTGGACGTGGCAGCCTTGCGCGAAGGCGTCATCGTTTCCATTCTTGCCGAACCCAACACGCATGTACGCAAAGGCCAGCTTGCTCGCATGTCTCGACGACCGCCAGATTTCCGCTGATCTCGACGCAGCCTCCGCCAAAACCCGCTCGATCCAGGCCAACCTGAAAAACTGGCAGGCGGAAACAAAAGTGCTCGAATCCGATCTGGCCCGCGCGCAAAAGCTTTGGGAGGCAGGCGTCTTTACCAAGGAAACGCTGGAGCACGCTCAATACAAAGTAGAAGCGGACAAGTTCGAAATCAGCCGCGAGAGTGAGATGCTGACCAATGCCCAGGCTACCGAGCGATCGCTTGAACTAGAGAAGGAAAAAACCCGTATCACGGCGCCTTTTGACGGGATCGTCGCTCGCCGCTATGTCCGCGTGGGACAAAAGATCGGGATCAGTGACCGTCTTTTCTGGGTAACAGCAATCTCGCCTCTGGAAGTGAAGTTCACCCTTCCAGAACGCTTCGTTGGCAAACTCAAGAATGGGCAAGTCGTCTCCGTCGAATTGGCCGACGGATCGCCGGCAGTTCATCACACCGCCGCTATTACGCAGATCAGCCCGGTAGTTGATCCTTCGAGCGGGACTATTGAAATCGTCGCACGGCTTGCAGGGTCAGGTCCCGGATCTGAGACCTGGAATGCTCGCCAACATCCGTCTGACCAACCTGAAATGAATATTCTCGAAGCTCTTGAGGTAGCGCTGCCGGATCTTCCGGCCTCGACAGCCCAGCGCCGCTATCCCAAGCTCGACCCCCGGGTCATCTCCAAGGAACATATAGAGCAAGGCGCCCGCGTTGTGCTGGCGAAAATGCCCGGGAGCGAAGTCTATCTTCGCTTCACTCCGGAACATTGGCGGATGCTCCAGCTATTTAATGGCGAGAGGTCCTACAAACAGATTGCCGACCAGATTCTTACCGAAGCCAACGTCGCATTTTCCGAGGATGACGTAAAGGAGTTCGCCTCGCACCTGGAGACAAACGGCGATCTTTTCTACAAGACACCCCTGGAAAAGAACATCACGCTCCGGCAAAAGTTGGGCAGCGAACGCCAAAAACGAGATTCCATGTTGCCGACATCACTGACTTCCCGCTACACATCTGGCCTCACGCGGATGACTACCTCACCACGATCAAACCGTATCTGGAGTTCATCTACACCACCTGGTTCACCCTGCTGACTCTCGCGATGTTCGGCGTCATGGTGTGGATGTGGGCTGACAAGTTTGGCGAAATCTTTAACGACAGTTTCGCCTTCTACAACTTCACCGCGAAAAGCAGTTGGGACCTGGTGGAGTTCTGGTTCCTGTTCGGCGCCATGGCCTTTTTCCACGAGACGGCTCACGGCCTGACCTGCAAACACTTCGGCGCCCGAGTGGAAAGCATGCAGTTCATGCTGATGTATTTCGCGCCCACCTTTATGTGTGACTGCACACAGGTCTGGATTGTCGGCGACAAAAAAGCGCGAATCGCCACCATCATTGCGGGAATCTGGGGCGATCTCATGATCTGCGTGGTCGCGACCTTCATCTGGTGGGGAACTGCCACCGGGAATGTTCATCCATGATCTGGCCTACAAAGTCATGATGGTGACGGGTATCGGCGTAACCATCCTGAATCTCAATCCGCTCATCAAGCTGGACGGTTATTACCTTTTGGCGGAACTGATCGACGAGACCGCATCTGAAGGAACAGTCCACGGTCTACGTTTCGAGCTGGATGCGAAAACATATTTTCCGGCTGCCGGTTGAAGTTGAATACGTCCCGCGGCACCGCCGGATCTTTGTACATCGTTTATTCCATGCTTTCGGGCGTTTACAGCTATCTGTTGATCGCCGTGGTCGTGGTTTTCGTCTATCACATCCTTCGGGCGTACACCCCGGAATGGGCCTGGCTGCCGGCTTCGCTGCTCGGGTTCCGGATTTTTAAGTCGCGGATCGTCATGCTGGAGCGATTTATGAAAACTGTTTATCTGGACAAAAAGGAACGGCTATTCGCCTGGTTCACACCGGTCCGCGCGGCTCTGGTGGGCGTCGCCACTCTTGCTTTGCTGTTCGTTCCGTTGTGGCCGGATTTCGTGGATGGCCGCTTTGCGCTTGAGCCCGTGCGAAGAACTCTGGTCCATACCGAAGTTCCAGGAACCGTAGCGCGAAGTATTCGCCGACGAGGGACAACCCGTCGCCGCCGGCGCACCACTGCTTCGACTTCGTAACGTGGACCTGGAGTCGGCCGCCGCCCAAGCTGGCGCTGACATGCGCAACGCATCTGCCCGTGCCACGCAGGCCAGCATCAATTACACAAATTTCGGGCCGGCAGAGTACGACCGTCAACAATCCGCGGCGCGTCACCGCAGCTTGACCGAGGAAACGAAACATCTTGACGTGACCAGCCCGATCAACGGCACCGTCGTCACTCCGCGGCTGCACGATCTGTTGGGAACCTACCTGAAGCCGGGGAGCAACGTGGCCGAGGTAGCGGACCTGTCCGCCATGACGGCACGTATTTACGTTCCCGAGTTCAGCATGCAGATGTCCGCCTGGGATCCTCCGTCCGGCTTCATGGCGCGTCACAGTTCGCCGGATGGTCTGGAACTTTGGGCTCACTCGCGCCGGCATCATCCTCGATTGAAAGTGGTTTGGTGGAAAAAGCCCAGCTGGAAGGAATTCGGGCGCCAAAGTTCTACATCGGAAACGTGGAGCTGCAAAATCGGGGGGACTTGAGGGAAGGGATGAGCGGCGATGCCAAAATTCTGGTCGGCCGGCGCAGTCTCGCTGGATTTGCCTGGCGCTTTGCCAGTGATCTGGTGGGCAGGCGCATGTGGTAATGGCCCAGATTGAGTCGGGGAACAATGAAGTTTGGGACAATAAAAAGAGGCCGCATTTTTGTGCGGCCCCTTTTTGCACCTCGGCCAGTTAGAAACTACGGATCTTTGCCGCAACGCGGGCAGAAACCTTGGGCGCAACGCGAGCCGCGACTTTCGGTGCGACCCTGGCTGCGACTTTCGGAGCCACTCTCGCGGCTACCTTCGGTGCGACGCGGGCCGCTACCTTGGCATGCACGGCGGGACGGGCTGCCGGGCGGGTGGCGGGCAAGGAGTTTGAAGTCTGGGGTGTGGCCAGAATGGCGCTCTTTACCGCTGACCGCTGGCTGATCAAAGATTTCTTTTGAACTGACATTTTCGTCCTCCGTTGGACTTTTCTTTAAATTCTTGACCGCGCGTCAATTGCTTGACCCTGTCCGGTATGTTTTTGTCATAAGCAATGATGGTGCCAAACATCAGCTGCTCGTTCGCTTTCCACATTAGCAATGATTTCAATAAGTTAGGTAGGGAGCGTGTGGAAATACCGACTCTGAGAGATGCACTCGAAACGACGAGGTTAAAAATTAACCTCTCATGGGTCAATAATTAACCTTGCAGGCCATATTTCCGGCAGAGATATTTCATTTTCTGCGCGTTGATCTGGAGTAAGGCTGCAGCCGCGACCTTCTTTCCCCCGGTCCGTCGTAATGCCGCCTGCAAATATGCCAGCTCAATCCGGGCCATCTCTTCGTCAAACGAAATTCCCTCTTCCGGAATGAGCAACGCCTCCTGCTTGGCCGTGCTGCTGTAGAGAATTTGCTGCGGCAGATGTTTGGCGCTGATTACGGCGCCCGAGCCCATGATCACCAGGCGCTGCACCAGATTTTCCAGCTCGCGGACGTTGCCCGGCCAGTGATACTCCTCCAGAATTTCCAGCGCATCGGCATCCATGCGCTTGAGGGGAAGATTACTGGCGGCGCAATACATTCGCAGGAAATGATCCAGCAGGATGGCTACGTCGCCGGGCCGCTCCCGAAGCGGAGGCAAAAAGATGGGGACCACGTTGAGTCGATAGTAAAGATCTTCCCGAAAGCGGCCCGCCCGGACCGCCAGTTCCAGATCTTCGTTAGTCGCTGCAACCAGCCGGAAATCGATCTTCTTCGTAGTCCTGCTGCCAATACGCTGGATGACGTGCTGCTCCAGGACCCGCAACAGCTTGCTCTGCAACCCCAGTCCCAGCGTTCCAATTTCGTCCAGAAACAGAGTGCCCCCGTGAGCCGCCTCGATATGGCCAGCCCGGGCTTCATGCGCATCCGTAAATGCGCCCTTCTCATGGCCAAACAGCTCGGCTTCAATCAGGCTTTCCGGAAGCGCCGCGCAGTTCACGCTGACAAACGGCTTCTCCCGCCGGGAGCCGCTGGCAACGATGGCCTGCGCCACCAATTCTTTTCCGGTTCCACTCTCCCCGCGAACCAGCACATTGACGTTGCTCTCGGCCACGCGACCGATCGCGTCATAAACCAGCCGCATCGAGTCGCTGCCCCCGATGAGCTGGCAAAACGAGTTTCGTCCGCGAGCCTCTGCCCGCAGTCTTTGGTTCTCGATCTCCGCCGCCCGCTCTTCAAGCGCCGTGTGCAGAACGCTTTGAACTTCTTCGAAATCCACCGGAGCGACGAAACAATGCCCGATTCCGGCCTGCTCAAATTGACTGCGGGTGGCCTTATTGTGCGATCGGGTAAATCCCAGCAATACCAGATTCGCGTCCCGCTCGCGCAATTTGCGTACCAGCTTGAGCGTCTTTTCGTCGGAAGCGAGCGCAGTCTCCAGATCGAGAATCAGAGCCTCGAGCGAAACCTCGTCGAGCAGTGGAAGAATCTGTTCGCCGGAACCCAGAAGGGTAGTGTGGAAAGCGGAGGCCAGCACTTCCTGTGCCGCCAGTTGCACCGATTCATCGGTGGTCACAACCGCGATGCGTGGTGCAGCGCCTGTAGGTATAGTATCCATCGCCGTAATTGGCCCCCGGAGAACGCTTAGGAAGTGGGCATCAAGCGACGGAATTATAGGTCAATTTTTCACCTACGGTAGGGAAATTATCGACCTCCGACACGCCATTTGTACTCCAACCGTCGCAGAGGCATCAGCCGCATGCTCACCTCATTCATGAGCCGCATCCCCAGCTTGCGAACGATCTGGCGTGTTGCGTGAGGAACTCTCCAGGCTGTGGCGGCCTGCACGCCAGATCCTCGACGAGTTCTCGGATGACGCACGGGAGAGGGACATAGGATTCGCGCGGGGTTGGTCACAGTAGCCGATCTGTGCAAACAATCCCGCACAACAAAAATGGGAGACGGGAAGAATCCCCGCCTCCCATGTGGGGAGGACTGCCTTTTGTGACTAATTACATGCCGCTGTCACTACCGTTTGCTTCCGCCGAGTGCAACACGCGGAAGGTATTGCCACCGTTCGACCACACCAGCACCAGCGCGTCTTGTCCTTTGGGCACGCTTCCGAGTGCTTTCTGAACATCGGCCGCGCTCTGCACCGGCTTGCGGTCCACTTCAACGATCACGTCACCGGATTGCAATCCCGCGTTGTCTGCCGGGCTGCCCGGTTGGACTTGCTGAACTACCGCGCCATGAAGTTCGCGCGGGGCTTGCAGCTGTTCACGCAGGTCCGGAGTCATATCAGCCAGCCCAACTCCCCAGCGTGGCTTGTCGTGTCCGGCTTCGCTGACTTCTTTGCCTGACTTGTCACGGCTTCCCATTGCTTCGAGGGTTACCGGAACCGACACGTTCTTGCCATCACGCAAGACCTCAAGATGGATCGTCGTGCCTGGGTCTTTCTGCCCCACGACCACCTGGAGTGCGCCCGCGTCGCTTACTTCCTGGCCATCCAGCCGGGCAATTACATCGCCCACCTTCAAGCCTCCTTTGGCTCCCGGCGAGTCAGGTTCGACCTGGGTGACCACCGCGCCGACCGCATTGGTCATGTTGAAGAACTTCGAGTTGTCAGGAGTTACGTCGGAGATTCCGATTCCCATGTAACCGTGAGTTACTTTGCCAAACTTGATCAGCTTTTCCACCGTGGGGCGGACGATCTGCGTCGGAATGGCAAATCCCATGCCCGAGAACGAGCCCGAGGGGGAAATCAGGAAGGTGTTGATCCCGATCACTTCGCCGCGCGCAGTCACCAGGGGACCACCCGAGTTTCCCGGATTGATGGCTGCATCGGTCTGAATGAACTGCCCCGGCTTGCGGGCGTCATCAGTGGACGGGTTAGGACGGTTCAGCGCGCTGACAATGCCGCGCGTAACCGTGAAGCGGAATCCGAAGGGATTGCCGAATGCCAGCACGGTCTGGCCAGGATGCAGTTTCGTAGAATCGCCCCAGGGCGCGTTCGGCAGATCGTGGCCTTCAACTTTAATCACGGCCAGATCAGTCAGCGGATCGGTGCCGACCACCTTGGCCGCCATAATCCGTGCGATCGCTCATGGTGACGCGAACGTCGGTTGCGCCATCGACCACGTGGTTGTTGGTGACGATGTATCCGTCGGGCGAGATGATGACGCCGCTGCCCAATCCATGTTCAACCCGCGGCTGTTGGCGGGGCTGCATCTGCTGTCCGAACATGCGGCCAAACGGACCAAACTGTTGGCCGAACTGCTCCATGTCGTCGGCATCGCCGCCGGCCATGCTGGGTTTCGTCCGTGACGTCACCGTCACGTTCACGATGGCGGGGGTCACGCGCGCGGCCAGGGTTTCCATGGCCTGGTCAAGTTCAAGAGCAGCGCCCCTACGCTGTTGTTATCGAGCGGGGTCGTGGTGGGGCTTGCCATTGCTGGCGCCGCTTTTGCCGGCATTGCCTTCACGAAATCATAAGTGACAAACGAGCCCACCATCGCGAGCGCCATGACGGGCACGATCAGATGACGGCCCAATTTGCCTTTCAAGTTTGCTATCCAGCTCTTCATTTCTTCTCTCCTGTTTTGAACAACTAATTCTTTAGTTGATAATTACAAAAAAACTCATGTGGACTTCGAAACCGTTCCCGCTTGCCCTTGATTTCTCGCCGGCGCCATCACTGTCACCTGCCACACACACAGATTCCATACCACGGAGCCCGAAGAGTCGAACTGCGCACTCTGCATTACCAGAATCACAGTCTTTGGGGCAACCGCTCCTTCAACAAAACCGGCAGGGACAACCTGCGCCTTCATCTGCCGCTGAATTGCTCTTGGCGTGACGGCAGCAAGGTGGGCGGGCTCTGTTTTCGCCTTGGCCGGCACGGTTATCAAACTCTTCGCCTCAGGACGAGGCACAAACCTCGCAGGCACAACGGCCGAAGCCAGCCTTGAGATCGAATCTGCCCGATCGGCGGCAGCGGCGGTCACGGGAGCCGACGCGGATGAAGTTGCCGCACTGTTCTCGAACGAAACGAGCTGAGGAGCGTTCGAAAACATCAGCAACGCCGGCCAGAGATATCCCGGTCAACAACAACGGCGCTGGACTCCACACTCGCGTGGCGCCGGGTCGTTTTTCGTCCAGAATCTGCGCGACCCTCAGAGACATATGCCGCACGCGGCCAACCGCCGCCTGCGCCAGAGCAAGACCTCGGCGAAACAGGCTCTTCTCGGCCAGCGAAACCAAACATTCTGCGTACGCTTGCGGATTTGCCGCCTGCACCAGCACCAGATCGTCGCAGGCCATTTCGCGTTCCAGCGCCAGCTTTTTCTCGATCCACCAGATTGCGGGATGGAAAAACAACAACGCGCCCAGAACCTTCTGAACCAGGTTGGTCCAATCGTCCCACCGCCGCAGGTGCGCCAGTTCATGCAGAAGAATCGAATTCAATTCGGTCGCGGACAACTCTTGCATGGTCCATGAGGGAATCACCACCAGCGGCTTCATGAATCCAAGGGCAGTCGGCACACCCAGCCGATCTGAAAGGCAGACCGCCACGCTACGGGACGATTTGAATTCCTGAAGGGTCTTGCGCAATAAAGGATCAAGAGCTTCGGGATCAATCGGCGTGCAACTTTTCCGCAGCTGCCGCACGCGCCAGAATCCGACACCGATTCTGACCAGTCCCGCAGTGGCGATTAGTAGCCAACCAGAAAATATGTAAAGTGCCCACGACGCCGGCATCGTGATCTCGGATTGTCGCGCGATCTCGGCGCTCGAAGTGAAATGCCCCAGCAGCGGAAGGACTGCAATTCCCAGCAGCGCCGAAAACCAGACGGCAAACCGCGTACCCGAGTTCTGACGTCCAACCGTCCGCAGAAGAACCCATGCCAGCAGCGCAATGAGAAGCCCTTCCACGGTGCAGTTCAAGATCCGCGTCGCCGATAGCTTCGCGAACGACTGCACATCGAACCATCCCACAGCGAAGGCAAAAAATGTGGACGGGAGAAGAGCCGCAGCGATCATCGTTCTTCTCCTGTTTCCCGTGCCTGCAAAAGCTGCCGCAGCCGCTTCAGTTCGTTAGCCTCGACACCCTGGTCTTCGAGAATGTTCAAGACTAGTAGCTCGTGAGAATCCTTGAAGAACCGGGTGACCAAATGCCGGATTTCGGATCGAGTAGCTTCCTTGCGCTCGATCAATGGAATGTAAATATGCGCCCGGCCGTCTTTCACGTGCTTTACGTAACCCTTGTTTTCCAGGACCCGAATCGTGGTCAGGACGGAGTTGTAGGCCAATGCCGGCTTTTCCGGAAGCTCGTCGAGGACCTGCTGAACCGTAGCCGAGCCCTTCAGCCACAGGACGTCCATGAGCCTCAACTCAGCTTCCGTCAATGTCTCAGACTTCCTGGGCGGCACCGGGCAAATCTCCTTGTTTTTTAACCTGACACCTAGTCAACGACGTTTGCTTATTAGACGCGGCCAGAGGTCCCACGGTCAACTAATTGTTTAGTTGCTAAGACAAGGTTATTTGGTTGCCTTCGTTCCGGCAAGGTGGTGTTTCGACCAGAATTTGTTGGAATAAAGGGCCTCTCATTCGCTACTACTATGCATCTAGCTATTTAAGGTTGAATTCAGGTAATGTTCGCCGGGGCTGCGTATGAAAAGTCACAAGAAAGTAGTTGAAGTTCCTTTCGTCCTCGCCATTACCGTTTCACTCCTTGCGCTGGCCAGCGCTGCACAAGAAACCCCAGAAAAGAAAGACTTTAGCTATGCTGTGGGGCCGGGAGCCGTAATCTCGATCACGAATAATTATGGCCCGATCACAGTCAAGCCCTCGGGCGCTAGCCAAGTTCAGGTCGAAACCCTGTCCCATTCCGACTCCGTCAGCATGATGAACGAGCAGCACGGCGATCGAATTGAGTTTCGCTCGATCTCCAGTCGTCCGGGAACCAACCTGGTTGAGTACACGGTGCTCGTGCCGGCCGCCGCCTTCGTGAGCCTGCGATCGTCCGATGGAACCATTCGCGCCGAGGGACTGCATGGCGATGTGGTTCTCGAGGCCGCTTCTGGCTCAGTGGAAGTCACCGACATCAGCGGCGCTCACCTGCATGTGAAGACCCTCACCGGCCCGATCAGCTTGACTGATATCAGCAACAGTCACCTCGACGTGCATTCGGTGAGCGGTGATGTGAGCCTGCATAATGTCACCGGACCATCGGTAGAAGTCAATTCCGGGACCGGCCGAATCTCCTACGATGGCGATCCCGGCCGACTCGGCGAATACCTTCTCACGACTCATACCGGCAATCTGGAAATCTCTATTCCGGCCAGTGCATGGGTTCAGATCAAGGCACGTTCCATGAAAAATCAATCCGACCCGGAATTTCCAGATGCCGTGAAGAAGTCCACCCCGGGCCAGAACAGTCTCTTAGGAAAATCTGGAAAGATTCTGGGATCGCGCTTTGAGTTGCGATCTTTCAGCGGACAGATCCACCTGAAGCGTCCGTAACACGCGCTTCGATAATGTAATTTGAGTTGCTTCTTCTGCCGTAGTAGATTTGGGAATATTCCAAGTGGTACAGCCGTGATGCAGTCGATCTCAAAGAAAATAGCGTGGTTGTGCCTGCTACTGACGTTCTTTTCGGCGGGCGCGGTGGTTGTGCACCATCACACCGGTGCAACCGACGCGGTGAAGTGCACCGTCTGCGTCACCGCCCATGCGGCTGCTCCTAAAGCGATTTCCACCCTCCCGAACCGGACATTCATTCGTGCAACAGCCGTCCGGCTCGACCCAGTTTCTGCCAAGCAGCGCCTGGTAGCGTTTGCCCTCAGCGTTCGTCCTCCTCCCACAGTCTAGAAATTCGAAAATTAAAAATTTGAATTGAAAGGGTGCTCCTCGCGGGCACTCCATTTCCTATTTCTTGGACTTCCTCGGAGGAACCATGCTGGCTTTCATAAAGAAGCCGCTATTTGCGGCTATTCTGTTCACTCTTTCTCTGTCTCTAGTCCCCGGCACAAGCGCGCAATCGGGCGGAAGCTCGACCTCACTTACGGGTACGATTGTCGATCCGACGGGCGCGGTGGTCGCCAATGCAACCGTGGTCATTCACAACCCGGTCAGCGGATTTAATCGGACTGCAATGACGGACAATGCGGGAAAATTCAGTATCCCCAACATTCCGTTCAACCCCTACCACATCGAGATCAACGGAACAGGTTTTGCTCCCTACGCTAAGGACGTCGATGTCCGGTCGGTCGTGCCGGTGAATCTCAACGTTACTTTGCAGGTGAAAGGTTCATCGGAGACTGTGACGGTCGAAGGTTCCGGCGAAGATTTGCTGGAAAAAACCTCCACATTTCACACCGACGTGGATCGCGACCTGTTCGACAAGATGCCGCTGGAGAGCCGGTCCTCCTCGGTGAGTTCGCTGGTGACTCTATCGTCGCCGGGAATCGCCGCTGATTCGAACGGTCTCTTCCATGGCTTGGGCGACCACGCGGAAAACTCCTTTTCCGTAGACGGCCAGCCGATTACCGACCAGCAAAGCAAAGTTTTCTCCAACCAGATTCCTCTCGATTCCATTGAGTCGATGGAAGTGATATCGGGCGCGCCGCCGGCTGAATTTGGGGAGAAGACCAGCGTCGTAATCAACGTCACAACCCGCTCGGGCCAGGGTATGACTACACCGAAAGGCAGCGTCACCGCTTCCTACGGCAGTTTCGGAACCGCCGACCTCGGGATCAACTTTGGCTATGGAGGACAAAAGTGGGGGAACTTCATTTCTGCCAGCGGCCTGAACAGCGGACGCTTCCTCGATCCGCCTGAATTCGTTGTGATGCACGACAAGGGTAACGAAGAAAACATTTTCGACCGCGTCGACTTTCAACTCTCACAAGCCGATTCTATCCACGTGAACCTGGGCTTCACACGCTCCTGGTTTCAGACACCAAACGCCTTCGATAACCTCAACATTATCGACCAGAATGGCAATTCAGTGGGTTCGACCGATCAGCGCTCGCAAATCAAAACGTTCAACATCGCGCCGTCGTGGACGCGCGCGCTCAATCCCAACACTGTATTCTCCCTCGGGGGCTTTGTTCGCCGCGACCAGTACAACTATTACCCAAGCGACAATCCGCTTGCCGATCTCGGGCCGATTCAGCAGGAAACTGTTAACCAGAACCGCACGCTGACCAACGCAGGGTTGCGCTCGGACCTCTCTTACGTAAAAGGCATCCACAACATAAAAATAGGAGCCACCTACCAGCAGACCCTTCTGGACGAGAACACCCACTTCGGGATCGTCGATCCGCTCCTTAACGCGCCCTGCCTGGACGCCACGGGCGCCCCGGTCGCGGGCTTCAATAGTCCGTCGGATTGTGTCGGCGCGAATCAGCCCAACGTGGCGTCCAATCCGAGCGCAACAACGCCGTTCTTGCCGATTTTGGGATGCTTTGACCTGACCCGTCCAACTCCAGCGTCAGCGGACGGCTGCGCTGGTTCCATAAGCACGCTGTTTCCTTTTCTCGGACACACAGACGTCAAGCTGCTCGCCTTGTTCGCGCAGGACACAATTACCAAGGGGCCCTGGTCCCTCAATCTCGGCCTACGAGGCGACTTCTACAACGGGCTGACCACCCATCGCGAAGCCGAGCCTCGCCTGGGCGTCGCCTACAACGTGAAGAAGACCAACACCGTGCTTCGGGTCTCTTACGCGCGGGTGCTGGAAACTCCATTCAACGAAAATCTCGTGTTGGCGAATAACGGATGCAATTCCGTCGTCTTGTCCTCGTTGCTCGGCTGCGCCGCTTCCGGGCAGGTCACTCCGTTCAGTCCCGGATGGCGCAATGAATTTCATGCCGGCTTGCAACAGGCTTTCGGAAAGTATGTCGTCTTCTCTGGCGAATATATCTGGAAGTACACGCACAACGCCTACGACTTCAGCGTGCTGGGAAGCACTCCCATTACCTTCCCGATCGAATGGCACAACTCCAAGATTCCGGGATTTGCCGGACGGGTGAGCGTTCCAGACTTTCACGGATTTTCCGCGCTCATGGTTTTTTCCAGTGTCGCGGCGCGCTTCTTTACACCGCAAATTGGTGGCGCCGGTGCCGTTCCGTCGGGGACAGTCGGAAACGCATTCACCGCGTTCCGCATCGATCACGACGAGCGCTTCAACCAGACCACGCACTTCCAGTATCAGCCGTGGCAGCGAGGCCCATGGCTGGGATTTAACTGGCGCTACGACAGTGGACTGGTTGCCGGCGAAGTGCCGGTCGCGGATGCCTCAGGTATGGTTGATCTTTCCGGTTTGACAGGCGATCAGCAACTTCAGGCGGGACTTTTCTGCGGAAGCTTACGTCCAACTTTGACCCAACCGCTGGGCTTGTGCACTGCGGGCTATGGATCGACGCTGATTAACCTGCCTGCGCCCGGCAAGGAGAATGACGATAGCAATCCACCTCGAGTGGCCGCACGCAATCTCTTTGATCTTGCCGTGGGGGACGATAACCTCTTCCACGGAGAACGTTACAAATGGAGTTTGCGTCTCTCGGCGATCAATGTAACAAACAAGGTCGCGCTGTATAACTTCCTCTCAACCTTCAGTGGCACGCATTACGTGACGCCGCGCTCTCTCACGGCAGAGCTTGGATTTCACTTCTAACGTTAATTTGTGCACGGGGCGGACCGGTTTCCAGAATTGGTCCGCCCCGGTTCACATATAAGCAATGCCAGCCGTTTATAATCCCGGCAATGCTTGCTCGTCTTGGGCCCGTCGTTCGCTTGTTATGTATCATTGTCGCTTTGTTGGCAGCTTCGGCAGCAAATGCCTTCGTCGCGGCGTCGTGGAATGGCGTCCTGCGCGACAGCGCAGGCAGGCCGTTTGCCCAAGCCACAATAAAACTTCACGCCAAGCCAGGGGATCAAGACTACACAGCTACCACTTCAGCTACCGGCAATTTTGCATTCACCGGAATGATCGCCGGCGTCTACGAACTCTCCATCGAGGCTGCGGGAAACGTCTGGCACGCAGTCACTCCACTCACCATCAAAGATGGGGCCGCGCTCACCATGAGCCTCCAGGTCTTGTCTCAACCGGCCGAGCTGCGTCTTCTCCCTTCAAACGAAGAGGCTTCACCTCAAGCCAGCGGCGGCGAACGTCTTTCCAGCGGAGAGGTTTCCAGTCTGCCTTTGAATGCGCGCGACTTCAGCAAATTGCTGTTGCTGGCGGCGGGCACGATGACCGACGCCAACGGCGCCGCCAACTTTACCCAGCAGTTTGCGGTCAATGGACAACGCGGCTCAGCCACCGTTTTTGCCCTCGATGGTTTCGATACCACCGATCCGGAAATGGGCGGCGCGACTTTCTCCAACTTCAACGTGGACGCCATCCAGGAAGTGCAGGCCAGTTCGGGCGTGATGGCACCGGAGTTCGGGCACGGCGCCGCCAGTTTCACCAACGTCATCACCAAGTCTGGCGTCAACCAGGTACATGGCAGCTTCTTTGAATTCGCGCGCAACGCTGCCTTCGATGCGCGAAATTATTTTGATCACAAGAGCGTCGCCGATGAACGCCGCATCCCGCCGTTCGTTCGCAACGAATTCGGATTTACCAACGGCGGCCCGATTGTGATTCCTCATCTTTATGATGGTCGCAACCGAACCTTCTATTTCGGTCAGTACCAGGGCTTCCGGCAGGTTCTGGGGACGACGCAGGTGTTTGCCGTACCCACGGCGGCTGAGCGCCAGGGAATTGACATGCTGACTTTTCCCGGCGACACGCTGAACGTTCCCGTAAACCCTGCGATCGTCCCGGTTCTAAATCACTATCCGTTGCCGAACGATCCATCCGGAGCGTACGGCGATCGCACTTACGCGGCATCTTCGAAAATCTACACCCGCACCGACCAGTTCTCGATACGGGTTGATCATCGCATCTCTGACAAGGCAACTCTGCTGACACGATTCAGCCTGAACCAGATCACAGGTCCACTCACCAATCCCGATCAAACCGCAATTGATCCCAGTTTCGGAGTCCAGTTCTTCGATCACCAGCGCAATGCGGGGGTGAAATATTCGCGCACCATTTCCCCACATTTTATTTCTGACACTTCGCTTGGATACATTCGCAGCACGCCGTTTTTCCCCACCACGAATAAGGTCCAGCCCGCCCTCGCATTCGGAGATGGGCTTTTTCAGGGATTCAACTCGGCGGGTGGCTCGATCTTTGGATCATTCGGCAACCTCTACCAGCTAAAGCAGGACATGAGTTACGTGCACTCTTCCCACGCTTTCAAATGGGGCGTGGAAATCCGCTTTAACCGCGATGCGACAATCTTTGGCACCAATCCCAATGGGATATACAGCTTCGGCGGAGGCACTGCCTACTCCCCGGTGTTAATCACATCGGCCAGCGGCACACATGACATCCAACCCGGCGATCCGCTTCCTGATTCGCTCACCGGGCTGCTCACTGCCACGCCTTATTCTTACGGAGTGATCGCAGCCGCAAGCGTCACGGCCCAGGGCGACCGGTTTGACGAAGCTGCCGTCCGCCGCGAGGCCTACAATTTTTATTTTCAGGACACATGGAAAGCCAGTCCGCGGCTGACCTTGAATTATGGACTGCGCTACGAAGTGAACAGCCGCATCCACGAGGCGCACAACCGTACGTCCCTTCCAAAATTCGTTGACGCCAACGGAAAAGACGTTCTGTACTCGGATCATTCGGCAAAACAGATCTTCCTCTACAATCCCCAACCGCCCTACGATCAGGACTGGAATGGATGGGGTCCCCGTGTTTCCGTGGATTACGCTCTGACCAGCCATACCGTGCTGCACGCTGGTGGAGCGATCACGACACTCGTTCCCAACCTGTGGCAGGACAACTTCATAACAGGCTCGCTCCCTCTCGCCACCAGTCTCTATGCCAGCGCTCTGCCCGGCGTTCCCATTCCGTTCCACGATACCGCGGTGCCGGTTAATCTTCCGCCCCCGTTCACCACTTCGGGCCAGCTTCTTTTTCCCGGTGGGGATGCGAGTCATGTCGCCCCGAACACCGAGGTAGATCTGGAGCGCTATCAGAACGATCTGAAAGCGCTGACCCCGGGCAATCAGGTTCAGCTGTTCTCAATGGCGGGATTCGCCAAGAATTTTCGCAGTGGCTACATCGGAAGTTACACCGCTGGAATTGATCACGACTTCCATGACTTCAAATTCAGTGCTGCGTATGTTGCGACGGCGGGCATACACCTGGCCAGCGTTTATTCACCAAACAGTTATGGTGGCGCCGATCCTGCATTTGCGCCATTTACCCGGTTCGATTCCACCGGCAAAGCGATCGGCGGATTTGGACCCGAATCCATCATGAGTAGCGAATCGCATTCGAGTTATCACTCGTTGCAAGCCAGCCTTAGCAAGAACTCCGCGCGCCTCGGCTTAGGACTTCAGGCCAGTTATACGTACTCGAAATCTTTGGACGACACCAGTTCGGTTTTCGGCGGATCTGTAGCAGGCGCGGGCGTTGTGCTGCAGACTTTTCCCCAGAACCCCTGGGATCCGGGCGCAGAGAAAGGACCGTCCACATTCGACGCTACTCACTCTTTCACCTTGAGTCTGATTCAGGTGCTCCCTCTGGACCATATAGGCTTTCTTCGTCCCCTGGGACGAACTCTTACGCGAGGCTGGCAATTTCTGAACATCACGACGCTCACCAGTGGCCCGCCATTTACTGTGTACTCCGGAGTGCAGCAGACTGGTGTGGGCGCGGGCGGGACAGACCGGCCTGATCTCGTGAAGCAGCCGCATTTCTCCACCAGCGGCCCGGTGCGAGAGGACTATTTCGGACAAGGCGTGAACAACGATTCGTTCTTCAACATTCCAATCAATGTTCCAGGTGGAACGGGACCCAATCACGGCCGGTTCGGAACCCTGGGACGCGACACCTTCCGAGGCCCTGGCTTTCAGGACTATGACATCGCCCTGATCAAGGACACTCCATTCGGCCGTCGCGGAAGCGCGGAACTGGGCACCCTGGAATTTCGTGCAGAGTTTTTCAATATCTTCAATCTGGTGAATTTCGGACTACCGTCCAATATTCTGCGTGGAACTGGCTTCGGGATTATCAGCAAAACTTCCGGGCCGTCGCGTCAGATCCAGTTTTCGTTGAAGTTGATCTATTAGACAGCAATAAAGCTTAGAGCCGGCGCTCGGGAGCCGGGCCGGGAGGAAGAATTTCAATTTCTCCAGAATGACTGCTTTGCAGAGAGACATACAGAACTGCCGCTGTCCACGTAGGGAACAGATCGAATCCCGGAGTCAGTTCCGCAACTAACGTTGGCAGGAAAGCCCAATGCCACCCCATCATCCCGATAAGAACAACCGCCATTACCGCGTCGAGCAATGTGTCAGCCGGGGACATGCCGCCTTCGGCAAATAGAGGCAAGGCGAAAATCTGAATGGCGTCGCCGACCATGGCAATCGCCAAAGCAAGCCGATGTTCAGGAGATTTGATCGTTTTAAGTAAATTAGAAATTCGCATAAACATCTTATGAACTAGCATACAACCCTCACCGCCAATGTCTAGATACCGCTTTCTTCGCGTCCTTTGCGGTTTAAAGCCTTAGCCGGGACCAAAGTCGCACTACCCTAGTGCTTACCCACTATTGCCCCTGCGCCGGTCCGTCACTTAAAGTGATGCCGCCATGCGATGGAACGATGCCAGACGTTACCTTAAATTAAGCCCAGTCGCCCGGAAGCGTCTGGGCGGAATCGCGATTGTGATGGCCATCGCATACATCGCTTTCGGAAGCGTCGTCTGGTGGGCAATGAACCAGCCCCCGGAAACTTTCGGCCGGGTGATGAAGACGATGCCCGGCCCCATTCCGTTCCTTCTCTTTCCGTTTGAGACGGCGTGGCTGCACGCCCGTGCGGGAAACCTCCACGTCGGAGATGCGGCCCCCGATTTCACACTCCTCAAGCTCGACAAATCCGAGCAGGTTCAACTTTCCGCTTTGAACAAACAGCAACCGGTCGTATTGATTTTTGGCAGCTACACTTGACCACCATTTCGGCGGGAGGTTCCTGCCCTCAACAAACTCTACGAGCAGTATCAGGATCGCGTCGCTTTTCTGGTGGTGTACATCACGGAAGCGCACCCCAGCGACGTCTGGCAAATGCAGAGCAACATAAAAGATCAGGTAGTGTTCGCCAGCCCGAAGAACGAAGAAGAGCGCGCGTATGTCGCTGGCGCATGCGTGCGAAAGCTGGGGATAAAGATTCCCAGCGTTCTTGACGAATTTGGCAATGGGACGGAACGAGCCTACACGGGCTGGCCCGACCGGCTTTATCTCGTCGATTCAAACGGGCGCATCGCCTACAAGAGTGCCCCGGGCCCGTTCGGCTTCGAACCGGATCAGTTGAGCGCTGCATTGGCTAAAACGGTCGGGACGTCCAAGGCAAGCAAGTAAAGAAGAAGGCCACGGATCCACACGGAAGGATGAACCGTGCAGATCCCTGGCCATTAATCTAAGTGATTGCGATTATTCGTTGGCAGCGCGTTCTCGCTGCCGTACTTCCATTTCTTCTTCTTCCGTTTCCGTGGTCTCGCTGTGAGGCTTCTTTACCGCGTCCTTCGCCTTGCCCCAGGCGTTCTGGACTTTGCCTTCGACCTGCTTGGCTGCGCCTTCAGCCTGGTTCTTGGTGTCGCCAGTCCATTCCCCAACCTGGCGCTGCACCCGCCCGGCGATATCTTTTGCTTTCCCTTCAACTCTGTCCTTGTCCATTATGAGTCCTCCGTCACGCAGGATTGAACGCTCAATGAGCCTAGTCGATCACAGGGAAACGGGGCATCCGCGAAACACTGTAGCGGCACTAAAAACGTCGTGTAGGATTTGCCGCCGACTCGGCTGACAATTTGACCATCACTGGCTTTTTAAAAAGGCGTCATCCTGAACCCGGCTTCAGCAGGTGAAGGATCTGGCGTGCGCGAACGGGAGTTCTGGTTAGCTGTGATCTTCGTCACAGATCATCTGTATTTTGGTTTCAGTTGATCCCCACCAGACCTAAATTTTCACCGCTCCACGCCAGATCCTTCACAGCCTAAAGGCCGCTCAGCATGACGTCGGAAGATACCCGAACTCCCGGTCTGCGTGGCGCGAGCTTCAGTTCTTGTCGCCGCCAGAACTAGCGCCATTCGTCGAGTTCCGGACGCAACCCGCGGTCGATTGCCTGATCACCAGCCGGGGTTCAATCAATATTTTCTTCGCAGGTAGCTTGCGCTTCGAACCGATTCGTTCCAGCAGGAGATCGGCGGCTCGTTTCCCTATCTCGCAAGTCCCTTGATCGACCGTCGTCAGCGGTACTGCGAGAAAATCCGAATAGTGAACATTGCCTGCTCCGGCAACCGCAATATCTTCAGGCACTCGAAGCCCAGCTTCGGCGATTGCGCGCATCGCACCAATCGCGACCGGATCGTTGTAGCAGAAGACGCCGTCCGGCATCGGCGACGTCTGTAATAGACTCCGCATCGCTTCATGACCAGATTCGTCCTGATAGCCTGCGTCCACGATGTAGCCGGCAGGTACCGGCAGCCCCGATTTCGCCAACGCGCGGCGATAACCTTCCATTCGCCCTTTCGCGATACCCAGTCCAGGCCCGCGCAGATGCGCGATCCGGCGACAACCCCGTTCGATCAGATGACTGGTCGCCAGTTGTCCAATGGCTTGATTGTCCACGCCAACAAAACACGCTTGCGCCCCCGCGATTGGGCGATCAATTAACACGAACGGAGTTTCCCGTTCCTTGATATTTTCGAAGGCGCCTGCCCCGGAATGCGACGATGCCATGATCAATCCATCCACTTGGCGCGCCAGCAGAGACTCCGCTTCGATTTTTTCCAGTTGAGGATTCTCTTCGAAGTAGGAAATGATCACGTGATAACCGTGCGGCCGCACCGTCTCGGCGATTGCTTTGGCGATCTCCGCGAAAAATGGGTGGGTAAAATCCGGCAGCAGCAATCCGATCGTGAAGGTTCGACGGGTGACCAGGCTGCGAGCAATCCAGTTGGTCTGATAGTTGAGCTTTTTTGCCCGAGCCAGAACTTTCTGGCGGGTCGCTTGGCTGATTTTTCCCTTATTACGTAGGACCTTGGACACCGTGACCACGGAGACATTCAGGCCTCGGGCGATGTCCTGCATGGTAACAGCCATGGTCGGGAAGGATACCACTTACCAAACATCATCGGAAAGAACTTCGCGCCCTCGCACGATTGTAGTTAAGAACTTTCGCCCTGCCCTGAACCGCCGCCGGCACGTATCGCTAAGTAACCGGTACCGGTCGCGACCCTTTAAACGCGTAATAAGCAATGTAGAGATAACAGAGAACTGGCAGAATGAAGGCGTGGTGGATTCCGATTCTGTCCGCAAGGGCGCCTTGCGCCAACGGAATGATTGCGCCCCCAACGATCGCCATTACCAACAAGCCGGACCCATCCCCCGTCAGCGGCCCCAATTCGGCGATACCCAGCGTGAAGATGCTCGGAAACATGACCGAATTGAAAAGACCGACCAGGATGATGGTCCACATCGCCACATGCCCAAGCGTGAGCATGGAGATCACAACCAGCGCGCATGCTGCCAGTGCCGCAATTCCCAGAACCACATTCGTGCGCACTTTCTGAAGAATTGCCGACCCGATAAACCGCCCCACCATGGCCCCGCCCCAGTAGTAAGAAACGAATCCCGCTGCCACCACCTCGGTTACATCCCCGATATTCGTCTGGGTGAAATAGTTGATCAAAAAGCTGCCAATGGAAACCTCGGCGCCTACGTAGACAAAAATTCCAATCGCCGCCAGTACCAGGTGGCGATGCTTCCAGATGCTCACTTTCGGGCCATCGGTCCCAGCACCATGCTTCTCAGCTTCCGGCATAGCCGGCAGCTTGAACATCGCAATGGCCGCTCCCAATGCAATCAGAGTCAGCCCAATCACCAGGTAGGGCATCTTGACCGAAGACGCCTCCTGTATGCGATAGGCCTGCAATGCGGCCGGTGACATTTGCCGCACGGCATCCATATTCTGACGTGCAGAATTCAGAATGAGCATGCCACCAAGGTAAGGGCCGATGGTCGTCCCCAACGAATTGAACGCCTGCGCAAGATTTAAACGGCTTGAAGCTGTTTCAGGAGGCCCGAGCACGGCCACGTAGGGATTCGCCGCAACCTGCAAGGCAGTAATGCCCGCGGCCAGAACCATCAGCGCTCCGAGAAATAGAGGATAGGAAGGAACGCTCGCCGCCGGAATGAAAAGAATAGACCCTAGGCCCATGGTGCAGAGGCCCACTACCATTGTCTTCTTGTAGCCAATCCAGTCAATCAGCTTGGCGGAAGGAATGGAGAACAGGAAGTATGCTGAAAAGAATGAAAACTGGATCAGCATGACCTTGGTGTAGTTCAGGTCAAAGATCGACTTCAGATGAGGCACCAGCACGTCATTCAGTACCGTGAGAAAGCCCCACATGAAAAACAACGTCGTAACCACGGACAGCGCGACCTTGTTGCTGGATGCTGCCGACCCCACCGCATTAGTTCGGCTTGGAACATTTGCGATTGCCATAGGTATTTTTGTGACTTCCTTTTAGAAAGCGCCGCCCGGTGAGACGCGGGGGCCGCTTCCAAGCCTGAATCATATCACCGTAAAAGTCCGGCTCAGATAGATCGAACTTTGGGCAATCCGCGGCCAGGATGCGATTTTTAAGCCCTCGAAACGCCGCCCGCGTATAGTAGGAGCAATTTCCCAACCGCTCTGCTACCAACCTGATCGGCTGTACGTTCGGCTTGTCGCGATCATCGGGGATCACGCGTTGGCACAGTCCGCTCCACAAATTCAAGGCATACGGGATTCAAAACCGCTCCGTACTGGCAATGCTGTACGGCGAATGTTCCTTTTTGTGCGATCTAATAGGGCAATTGAAATGCTTGGAGGCGACACGATGAAATCACTTAGTGCTGTGGTGGTGGCATTTTTGTTATTGGTCGCGGGGGCCGGGGTTAAGGTCAACGCGCAACAGGAACAGCAGGAGCAAAAAGAAACGAAACCTGATAGGCAGGCTAAGCCTGAGAAACAAAACAAGCCCGAGCCGCAACAAGAACGAAATCCCAACCAAAATCAGCAGCAGCAAGAACGCGTCCAGCAAGAAAGGCAACAACAACAGCAGGAACGGCAACAACAAAATCAGCAGCAACAGGAACGCGTGCAGCAGGAAAGGCAGCGCGAGCAGAGTCAACAGCAACAGCAAAGGCTGCAACAACAAAATCAACAGCAACAGGAACGCATGCAGCAGGAACGGCAGCGTGAGCAGGTCCAACAACAGCAAAACCAGCAACAGGAACGGCAGCGCGAGCTGAACCAGCAGCAGGAGCGGCAGCGTGAACAGAATCAGCAACAACAGCAGCAGAGACTGCAACAGCAAAACCAGCAGCAGGAACGACAGCGCGAATTAAATCAACAACAGGAGCGGCAACGCGAACAGAACCAACAGCAACAGCAGCAAAGATTGCAACAACAGAACCAGCAACAACAGGAAAGGCAACAGCAGAATGAGCAGCAGAGGCTGCAGCAACAACAACAGCTCAACCGTCAGCAGCAAGAACGGATGCAGCAACAGAATCAACAGCAGGGACGCATTCAACAAAACCAACGCAACCAGGCAGAGCAGCAACGCCAGCAGGAACTAAACCGTCAACAACAGGAACGCGCTCAACTGCAGTGGCAGCAACAGCAGCAGCAACACGCCCAGCAACAACGTCTCTCACAGCAGCGCCAACAGCAGTTGATTCAGGAGCAGCAACAGCGCGTCAACCAGTACCGCCAGCGCCTGGACGAACAGCAAGACCGCCTGCAGCGCCAGAACGCGATGCTGCAACAGCAGAGACGTAACGCGCAGTATCGCTTTCAGGAAGAATACCTGGAGCACTTGCGCGAGCAGGATCGGCGTTTGCGCGAAGAGCGCCACGACTACAACAATGATCCATACTTCTATACCGCGCCGGTTTATCGCTATCGCCGCGGCGGCTCGTACTATGAAATCAACCAGTACGGGGCCGATCTGCTGCGCCAAGCCGTAAACAACGGTTATCAGGAAGGATTCCGTGCGGGAATGGCCGATCGCGAAGACAACTGGCGCGGAAATTATCGCGACAGTTATGCCTATCAGGACGCGAATTACGGCTACAACGGCTATTACGTCGACCCGGAAGACTACCGGTACTATTTCCGCGAAGGGTTCCAGCGGGGATATGAGGATGGATACAGCGATCAGTATCAGTACGGATACGTTTCAAACGGTTCGTACGGCGTGATTGGAACAGTACTGTCCGCCATCTTGAACCTGCAGGCGATTCGCTAGCGGGATGTTCACGCCCAGTTTGGAGTCACTTTTTCGGATCGGAAAAGTGCTCCATCTGGGCATTTTTTCGTTCAGTACTGTCAAACGCGTCGAACTCAACTCTGTGCGGTAACAATTTTCGCCGTCGTAATAGCCTGCCCGACATGCCGCTGCGTGTGATCGGCGACGTGAACTAATAGTCCAGCTAGGGTCGTGGGAAGTTTTCGGGTACCCACCACTCTCGGCTCTTCCAGTTCGCTAATGTCGAAGGCGCGAACCCGTAACTCGCTGTCCTTAACAGCTTGATCAAACTCCAGGAACAAACTATCGCGGCTTGCTCCCGGGTCCAATTCCCGCTTCAACGCCGTTATTTGTTCTCCCGTCAACGGCTTGTCTTCGGCATAAGTCAGCAAACGGTCAAGGCTGCGAGCGATGTGGCGTAGATGAAACGCTACCGGCGCCAGTCCAAATGGACGGGCATTCATCTGCTCATCCGTCAGACCGCCGCACCACTTCACAACATCTTCCTTTCCCAGCTCAAGCGCGTGCAAGACTGCTCTCTGTACTGCCGGAACTTCTTGCAATGATCCCCGCAACCAGGGCTCAGGCAATTTGTTCTCCGCCATGTTTCTCCCTCTGACAGCCGAAAACAGCCGCTCCGGTGCCTTCTACTCTTTACGAACTCACACTACGGGTTTTCGGAGCTACAATGTAAACGTTTCAGACGTTTGTTGAAAGCCGGACCCGTAGCTCAACTGGATAGAGCACTGCGCTTCGAACGCAGGGGTTGGGAGTTCAAGTCTCTCCGGGTCCACCACAGTCTGCTCCAGTTTCCGCGTACCTGTTTGATTCATCTTTTCGTAAGAAGGAATTCCATACCTCACATGCCGCGCTTTGACGTTACCCTCGCAGGAGAACTGAACCTCGACCTGATACTCTACGGACTTCCCGATGAACTCCCGCCGGAACGGGAGCTTCTCGCCGATCGCATGATGCTCACCTTGGGAAGCTCATCCGCGATCGTCGCCCACAATCTGGCTGCACTAGGTAGCCGAGTCGGTTTTCAATCGCTGATTGGAGACGATCAGTTGGGTCAGATTGCTCTGGATCGCCTGTCGGCAGGCGGCGTCGATGTCTCCGGCGTACGCCTCAAGCCGGGCTCGACCACGACCGGCCTCACGATCATCCTGCAACGTACCGGCTGGCGCAATATGTTGACCTACCCCGGAACCATTGCCGAACTATCGCTGAAGGATCTCGACTTTAATTCCCTTTTGGACTCACGCCACTTTCATCTGTCATCGCTGTACTTGCAACGGGCCCTGTTGCCTGACGTCGCCGATCTTTTTCGCCGGGTAAAAGCGGCAGGTCTGACCATCTCGCTGGATACCAACGACGACCCGCAGGACGTTTGGGATGGCGGCCTGAAAGACCTGTTGAAATATGTCGATGTATTCTTACCCAATACTCGCGAGGCGACGAGAATTACTGGAACCGATGACATGGAAACTGCTGTAAAACGTCTGGCAGAGATGGTTCCGCTAGTGGTGGCAAAACTCGGCACTGCGGGAGCGTTGGCACAGCGAGGTGGCGAACGAGTTGCCAGCCCGGCTCTGAACATCAAAGCGATAGACGCGGTCGGCGCGGGTGACAGCTTCGATGCCGGCTTTCTGCACGAATATCTCCGGGGATCCGACCTCGTGACCTGCCTGGCCAGCGGCAACCGCGCAGGAGCGCTCTCTGTCACCCGCCCCGGCGGAACCGAAGCTTTCCGCGACAAACAATATCGCGAGAACTTCTTCCGTGAACACCCGCTATAGAAGTAAGCCGCTCTCGCCAAACGCATTTCTTCGCGTTCTTCGCGGTATCTCTTCGCGATCAAAGAGCTCAAAGAGCGCGAAGAACCAAAACTCGCACGGCGAGTCCTACTTGCTGACTTCCAACAGCAGATGATCTTTAAACTCGGTATTGAGCCGGGGAACCGAGTCGGCTGCCGCATTCACCGTCCCAAGATCCTTGCCCTGGTCATAATCCATGACGTGATACGTTCCCGGCGCCAGTCCGCGCAGTTCGAGTTCGCCTTTCCACGCTCCCGCGGATGGCGCAAAAAACGCGTAGTACATCTTTCCATCTTTTTCAATCGCGTACGCTTCCGGCGAGTCATATCCGTACACATAGAGATTGCGGAATGTGCCCTTCGACAACATCTTCTGGTTATAGATATCGATCCACTTCTTCCAGCGTTCCTCTTTCTCCTGGGTCAGCACCACCTCTTTGAACTTCGGTCCGGGATCGGGCCACACGAACTTTGTGCCTACGACTCCGCCTGCACCAATAGTCGAAGCGAAATCCTCGCCATGCTCGCGCCAGTTGTTGCCAATGCGATCCATGGTGGAAAGTTCCACGTGGTCGCCATACACCGCGGACTCCGGCCCCATCAGCGCCTTATACATCTTGATGCGGCGCCGCACCTGCACTGCGCCCACTGGATCGGCCGTCACCGCCTGATCGATAAACGGCAGCCACGCCAGCGATGGCGGCGTACCGCAAGGACAGCTCTGAGTCACGCTCTCCGGCTTGATGGCGCGGCTGGTCTGGAAGATCGTCTTGTAGACCTCGCCCATCGCATTCACAGAATCCTGCGGAGACTTGTGATGGTGCGCCGGGTTGTAACACATGGGCACGCTGTAAATATTGTCCAGTTTCGATCCATCAAAGCCCCACTCGCCAATAAACTTCTCGGTCAGCTTCTTGTAGAACGCCTGCACCTCGGGCACGGCGGGACACAGCGTCGCCAAGCCGCGCGTCATGCGCGCGGGTTTACCGTCCTTATCGAGAATCAGCCACTCCGGATGTTCCTTCGCCACATTCGACATTCCATACTTATGCGACTCGTATCCGCCTTTGCCATCTTCCACGCCCAACGGCAGCCACCACAGTTGCACCAGGATTCCTTGTTTGTGGAACTCGTCATTCATCTTCTTGATGGAGTCGCCAGGAAAAGTGTCGGTGCGCGGCTCCCAGTCGCCGTAGTTGTTGAACCAGCGATCGTCGAGCGTTGCCCACTTGATGTTAAATTCCTTCAGCTTGGGAATGGTGCCCAGCATCTGCGCCGGAGTGACATTGGCCTCGTAACCCCAGCCGCACCAGCTCACGTTGTAGGCCTCGCCGGACGGCTTGGGAATCTCCCAGCCTTCTTTTTGCAGAACGCTCGACCACAAGTGCAGCGGCTCGTAGAAATCGCCTGAGTAAACCGAGACAAAACTCCGCGGCGTGGAGTATTGGTCTCCCGGTCTGAGCTTGGCGTCCGCGGAAATGTCCACGCCAGCTTTGACGCCGTCCGCTTCAACCTTCACCGGTAAAGAAAGTGTCAATGGCAACGTCTCGACATGGCCAACGGCTTCGCCCAATGCTCCAGTCCAGAACGCAACCACCGGGATTCCACCGCCGTATCCGCCTTTCACGGTCGCGCCCATCGCATTGGGCTGGGCGAATTTGCGGTCGAGCTTTACCACATCATCTTTGCCCCAGTCATAACTCGCGCCATGGAAACTCCACATGTCGTAAGGCTGCGCCTTTTTGTCCGCCAGGCTGGCGTTGAATTTGTGCTGCTGTTCCAGCACGCGATCGACGTGAATATCCTGTGTCCCGGTATTTTTGTAGGACGAACTGGAGAGTAGTAAGTTCGGGAAGCCGTCGTAAACCTCAACCAGTAGCGTGCGCTGTAGATTCGAAGCCGGATCGACCGGGTGCGCTGGTATCTCCACAGTCTTGCCGGTCCCGAGTTTGCTATTGCTCTCCTGAATCTTGACCGATCCGAAATCCAGCGTGAACTGGACTGGTTTGCCGTCCTGCATCAGAACGTCGCTGGCACTGTCGCCCGGTTGGTCGAGCGTGAGCTTCTGGTCGCCTTTAAACAATGATGCCTGTATGTATCCCGAAGGCAGAATCTGGAACTCCGCGGAACTCGTGGTGAGGACCACCGGGCCACCGGGCTTGACCTCTACTTTGATCTTCGACGACACCGCCGGAGCCGTTTCGGTCTTCGCCGGAGGACGGCTGCAACTCGTACTAACGAAAAACGCGCCGCAGAGCGCCAGAAGCGTAACCCGCAACCCAACCTGACGGAACGAAACCTTCTTTGTGTGTTTCGCGCTCATTATTTTCCTCCCTTAGGCACGCCCTTGAACTGGCTGAACATTCTCTCGGCATTCAGGTGATAAATCTTCTCCAGCACAGGATCCGGCAAAGCCAGACCGTAAACCTCCCATCGCCCCTGACCCGGATATCCCCACGGATCGAACGATTCGTCCGCAGTCTCCAGCCAGCGGAAGTGATTGCGATACATCTCTTCGCTCATTCCGTTGTCGGTGCCGAACATGATGCGATCCTGGTACTTCAAAAACAGGTCGCGGGTTTGCTTGGGCTGCCGTCCCAGTTCCGCTTCGCGCGCTCCGAATTCCGCCATAACATTGGGATGCTCATCGAGCATGCGCGATACCCAGCCCAGATTTTCCGGCCAGCCCATGTGCAGCGAAACGAACTGCGTCTTCGGATGTTTGGCAAACACCCGATTACGTGCCTCGAGTAACTCCTGCAGTTTTGGATATTGCGGGCCGTAAAAACTCCAGTCGGGATGCTCGGTCAGTTCTTCGTAGCGCTCGTTGCGCGCATCGGTCGGGAGGAAAAAGGCTTCAGGATCGCCGGTGTGGATTGAGACCGGGATGCCCAATACGCCGCACTCATGCCATATGGGATCGATCCGCGGATCGTCGATCGTAATCAGCTTGCCTGCCTTGTCGCGTGCTCCCAGCCCCAGGTCTTTCAGTACCTTCAGCCCGCGAGCGCCGCGTGCGACAGCGTCGTCCAGTTGGCGCACCATCTCCTGGCTGAAGTCCGGGTCGTCAATTTTGCTCCAGTCGACTTGCGTAAACACGATGAAGCGCCCTGGATACGGCTTCACCATCTCGTCGATCACATGCTGCAACTTTTCTCCCCACATGCCGGTCAGGATCACCACCGTTTTCACGTTGGTCTTATCCATCACCTCAACTACGCGTGCCGGATCCATGTGTTCGTCGATACCCGCTGCGTCGTTGACGTGGTTGTGCACATCGATGACGTAGTACTTGGCTTTGTCCACCTGGTGTGCCGGAACGTGCAGCATGGAGACGGGATGAAAATCCCGGAGCAGGAGCGTCTTCTTCTGCTCAGCGTCGGCAGCCGCTTTATATCCGATCTGGTCAGAAGGTGCAGGTAGGTTCGCGGATTGAGCCCATGCGAGCGTGCCACCGAGAAGAACCATCGCTACCAGTTTCAGCTGCGAGTTCATAACCAGCCTCCTAGCGACCTAGTTGCGTCAGTTTATGGTCTTTTTGAAATGAAAGTAAAAGCAAGCAATCGCAACTATACAACAATCCTCCTCAACAGGAACCGGAAACTCAGGAGCAGTATCTCGCGCCCTTTTCGGGAAACGCTCGCGAGAGGTCTCGGTTTGGAACCGCGGGATTGACCATCATTCGCCTTGACCATCGTCAAGGATTTTTCGCGGGGGACTTGGTTCTGTGCAAAACCCCCGCCAACCGTTAGTCTGTCTTTGGCATCTTGATAACAGCAAATGTCGATTTGATTTTTGATTTGAACTTCATGAGAGGTGGCAAATGAAATCACGCAGAGAGAAAGTTCTTCTTAACCTGTTGCTCGGCACCGGAGTCTATCTGCTCGAATCTATGCGTGGACGCATGGGTGGCACTGTCGATGACCTGCGATCCAAGGCAGACGATCTACGCTCCAGGGCGCAGGATACCTACGAGACGGCATCCGACCGCGTAAGCCGCGCCGCCGACGTGATTCGTGGCGAAGACGGCAACAGCTTTATGGGAACTGCCGGCGCCGCTCTTCTCGGACTGGGTATTGGAGTTGGAATCGGTCTGTTGCTGGCTCCGGCAAGCGGAGAGGAAACCCGAAACAACCTCGCCGACAAGGCCCGCGACATCCGTGACCGAGTCTCGTCACGCGTAGGCGCTACCGGCACCTACGGAATGTAATCGGAGAGTAGCTGGGAACAGATGTGTGGACGCGGGCGACTCGCGCGAAGCGAACAACCTGAGGACGGGCATAGGCCCGTCCAGCGCCTTCAGTGACGCTTCTAGCGCGCCGCTAGAGCTACAGCCGGCGTTTGTAATGAATTGGCCAGACTACTTTCCATGTCTTGCCGCCATCCTTCGATCCTTCCCAACTCCAGTCAAATTCGTCGTGGGTGATGTTCTTGAACACCATGCGTGACAGGGTTTTAGTCCCATCGGGCTTGGTCGCCTCCCGTGCAAGAATCATCTGTCCATCCTTGGATTCGCCCACAAAATCGAGATAGCCGCCTTCGTTGTCGACCCAGGTCTGCTTCCACTTCCCCGCGGTCGCGTCGAAGATCGAAACACTCTTGCCGCGGAGGTGAGCGTCCCCTCCGGAGAAATTTTCTTCAACAATGCACCCATCGAGAATGCGCCGGATGTTATTGGTCCCGTGCGCCGTTTCGCCAGCATTGTTCCCAGGCCAGGTCAGGTCCCACTCGCCTACCCAGAAATCCAGTTGCTTCTGCTCGGGCTCGGAACACGGCTTAGGCTGTGCCGCAGCCGTATTGTTCTGGCGGGCGTGAGCGGCACAAGTAATCACTAGCATGACCAGCGAAAGCCTCAACATCTTTGCATGCATGTTGTTCTCCACATCCTGCTTACACAGGGATGTCCTTGCCATCAGACGGGACAAAGTCTCAAACGGTAGCAAGAGGCGGCCACCACCACTTCACGGAGCAGTCCGTCCAATCGTGTGGTACACCTTTAACCTTGAATCTCGTCTCCATGAACCTGGCGTCGCTGAATCTGCAATCAGCCATCTTCCTTCTCGTGGCGGGCGTCCTCGGTGGAGCGTTGAACGCGGTCGCCGGCGGCGGCAGCTTTATCGCTTTTCCCGCATTGTTGCTGGTGGGCGTACCACCAATTCCGGCCAACGCCACGAACACACTAGCCCTCTGGACGGGAGCGACCGCCAGCGGCGGCGCCTACCGAAACCGCCTCGATGTGCCGGGGCGGGTATTGGTGCCGCTGCTGGTGACAAGTTTCATCGGCGGAATTGCCGGCGCATTTCTCCTGCTCAAGACTCCGGCGCATACCTTTATGCGAGTGCTGCCCTGGCTGATGCTCGGCGCGACTTTGTTGTTCGTTTTCGGCAAACGGTTGGCAGGAAAGCGTGGATCCAGTGTTGGACACAACGCCACCACGGCAGCCATCGTCGCAGTCTCTGTCTTCGAACTCGTAGTCTCCGTGTACGGCGGCTATTTTGGGGGTGGTATAGGCATCATCAATTTGGCCATGCTCGCCGCTGTCGGCATGACCGACATTCATGCCATGAACGCCCTCAAAAGTATTCTGGGAATCGCGATCAACGGAGTCGCCGCAGTCGTATTCATCGCAAAGGGCGCGATCTACTGGCCCCAAGGTGCGGTAATGATTGTAGGTGCCCTGATCGGCGGATACTTCGGAGCGCACTACGCCCAAAAGCTGTCCCAGGTATGGATCCGCAATTTCGTCATCCTGGTGGGCGCGGGGATGACGGTGTACTTTTTCTTCAAAGCTTACGCCTGAGCGTCAGGTCTTTCAGGCGTCCCAGCCCGAAATCTACAATTGGGCTGCAAAAGGCCAGCGCTACCGTTGCTCGAACCCTGCTCCTTGACGTCATCCTGAGCGGCCTTCAGGCCGGTGAAGGATCTGGCGTGGACGACCGGACACGTATTTATCGGCGATGCCCCGTCATCCTGGAAATCCCCAGCGCGTTATTGCAACGGCTCGGACATGTGCTCGTGCACGATCATCCATTTTCCGGCCTGCTTTTCAAAAATCAAGGTCCAGCGCAGTGTAGCCAGTTCGTGCTTACCGGCCGTGGTGACGGCATCCTCTTTTACGGTTGCCGTTGTCCAGGTCAAATTGCCGTCAGTGTGAATCTGCGCGTCGTCATTCAGAATCAGCTTCAGGCTCTTGTAACCCTTCAGTATCTCCGTCACTCCTTTTTGGTACTCCGCCCAATTGTTGTATTTCAGAGGAGCGATATCGAAGAAGTTGTAGTCGCCCTGATCGTAATAATGGGCCATCTTCTCTGGATCGCCTGCACCCCAGTCAGTCAAGATCTTTTGCAGGTAAACCTTGTCCGGAGCGCCAGGCGCGGCCGCCTTTTTCTTGGCCCTGGGCGCGGCAAGTCCGGAAATGCTGAGTGCCAGCACACACATTGCGATGGTCAAAAGACGCTTGCGCATTTGATCTCTCCTAGAGTCGATTGCTTCCAATTCGGCGACAGATTGTCGCACAAAGGAGGAAGAGCGGCAAACCACACG
Source organism: Terriglobia bacterium (assembly GCA_963765715.1). Classification (GTDB taxonomy): domain Bacteria; phylum Acidobacteriota; class Terriglobia; order Terriglobales; family Acidobacteriaceae; genus JAIQFF01. The sequence goes on along the minus strand of CAVXXN010000002.1, from coordinate 90,905 downwards.
CGGGGCCGGCCAGATCAATGTTTGACGCTTTTCCGCGACACACGCTAAAATGGATGGGTTTGCCTGTAGTTGCGGTTCCGTTCTGGAGCCGTCCCCGAATCGTTGCCCCAAAGCGCCGACGCGGAAAGCAGCAAGCACAGCATCATGTAACCCGGAATCGCGCCAGGCCGCGACGGGCATAGGATTGGATGGAGGCATAAGTATGTACGCGGTCATCCGCGCCGGAGGTAAGCAGTACCGGGTGGCGCCCGGCGACGTGATTCGACTGGAAAATCAGGGCGACGGCACTGACGGCAAAATTGAGTTCAACGACGTGCTGGCGGTTTCGGGCGAGCCCGGCCAGATCGGCGTACCCAAGTCGGCAGCCTTGGTCACCGGAGAAGTCGTAGAGCAGGGCCGCGGCGCAAAAATCCTGGTCTTCCACTACAAGCGCAAAAAGCAGTACAAAAAGCTCCGAGGACATCGCCAGGGATACACCGCGGTGCGCATTACCGAAATCGCGGTCGATGGCCAGAAGTTCAGCGCTCCCGAGCTCCCGAAAAAAGAACCAAAAGTGAAGAAAGCTAAACCCGCCGAAGCTGAAGAAGCGCCCAAAGCAGAGGCAAAATCAGCCAAAGGCAAGACGAAGAAAGCGGCAACAAAGAAGGCAGCGCCCAAGAAGTCGTCGCCAAAAAAGAAAAAGTAGCGCCGGCGTCTCGTCGGCTGTCAGGCGGGCTTCTTGCCCGCCGATCGAACGGCTGAACTCTAAGGCGAGTCTGATACAAGAAACTGAATATTGGAAACTGAAAATCAATGGCACATAAAAAAGGTTTAGGCAGTTCACGAAATGGGCGCGATTCAAACGCCCAGCGTTTAGGCTTCAAGGCTTTCGGCGGACAAGTGGTCCCCGGCGGGCACCATCATCGTGCGCCAGCGTGGAACACGAGTGAAGCCGGGCCTGAACGTCGGCCGCGGCAAAGACGACACCCTCTTCGCCAAGATCAGCGGGCGCATCAAGTTCCTGGACAAGGGCTCGATGGGCAAGTTCGTCATGGTCGAACCCCTGGAAGCGAAGTAGCAGGACAGCCGTCGCGGACCGAGGTCCCACCACAAAGCCTCGCCTTCGGGCCGGGGCTTTTTTTTTAGCTGTTCAGTCTGTCACCTATCAGCTTTCAGTGAATTCCTATTTGCATGCGTAGCGTTAGCTGAAGAGCTGACCGACTGAAAGCTGACAGCTGATTTCATTGAAAAGCTGTCAGTTCGCGGTTGGCCAACGACCAATGACCAACGACTGAAGACCAATGTTCATCGATGAAGCTAAAATTCGCGTCAAAGCCGGCGACGGCGGCAACGGCTGCATGGCCTTCCGCAGGGAGAAGTTCGTCCCGCGCGGCGGCCCCTCAGGAGGCGACGGCGGCAAAGGCGGCGACGTGATCATGGAATCCAGCGAACGCCACAATACGCTGGTCCACTTCCGCTTCAATCCCGAATACAAAGCGCAGCGCGGACGCCACGGTGAAGGCTCCAACAAGACCGGCCGCGAGGGAGTCGACGTTCTTCTGAAAGTCCCGGTCGGCACCATCCTGTACGACGACGAAACCGGAGAGAAAATTCATGACTTCTCCAGCCCCGACGACCGCGATCGTCATCGCCTGCGGTGGACGCGGCGGCCGCGGAACGCCAGGTTCGCGACTTCGACCCACCAGGCGCCGCGCGAACACGAAGATGGACGTCCCGGAGAAGAGCGCGTTTTTCGGCTTGAACTCAAGCTGCTCGCCGATGTCGGCCTGGTCGGTTATCCCAACGTGGGCAAGTCCACCCTGATCTCGCGCATCTCGGCTGCCCGTCCCAAGATTGCGGACTATCCCTTCACCACGCTGCAGCCCAACCTCGGCGTTGCGGTCGTAGGCGAACCGCCCGACGAAAAAAGTTTCGTAGTCGCCGACATTCCCGGACTGATCGAAGGCGCGCACAGCGGCGCGGGACTGGGCATTCAATTCCTGCGCCACATCGAACGCACCCGCCTGCTGGTTCACCTGGTAGATGTTTCCGACGCCAGCGGCCGACCTGATCCAGTCAAGGATGTCGAAGTTATCAATCGAGGAGCTGGCGAGCTTCGGCGCCGGTCTGGAACGAGAAGCCGGTGATCATGGTGGCGTCCAAAATCGACGTCGCCAACAAAGAAAAGCTGGCCAAGCTCAAACGCTATTGCAAAAAGAAAAACCTGGAGTTGTATCCCGATCTCCGCAGTCACCGGAAAAGGAATCGATGACCTGAAGTACGCGATCGCAGAGAAGCTGGAAGAAATTCGGGAAAAATCAATGGGCAGTGATCAGTTGCCAGTGGCCTGTGAACCTCCCGATAGAACCGGCCTCTGACCGCTGCTTACCGACCACCTGCTACTGCCACCTGCCACCTGCCTACTGACCACCGGCCACTAACCCAGTAACCGCCTCGTGCACCTTGTCCGAAAGCTGATCCATGTTCCTGAGCGTGTAGCCCGCCGTTGAGATCGGCTCACCGACGCGCATTTCCAGTGGACGGCTCTTGATGTGGTAGGTGTTCATCGGCAGCAATTCGTAGGTTCCAACCAGCGCCACCGGCACAATATCTACCTGCGCCTTGATTGCCAGAAAAAATGCTCCCGGCAAGAAATGGTTTGACCTCGCCATCGGGCGTGCGCCCGCCTTCGGGAAAAATCACCAGCGGCATGCCACTCTTCAACCTCTTCAATGCCGAACGAATGCTGCCGATCGATTTTGCCGGATTCTGCTGGTCAACGCAGATCTGCCCCGACCGCCTCAGGTGCCATCCCACGATCGGATACGCCAGCAGTTCTTTCTTGAACGCGATGCGAAACTGAAAGGGCAAGTAAACGTACAGCACCGGAATATCCAGCGCCGAGGCATGATTCACCGCGTAGACATAGCGGCTTCGAAGTGTCAATCCTGTCCAGTCCAGTCACCTTCGTAGGTGAGCAGATGATCTTCATGATCAGCTGCGACCAGAACCGGGCGAAGCCATGAAGAATGCGGCCCTTCTCACCCAGCAGAGAAACAGGGATGGAAATGATTCCCAGGACAACCGTGATGAGCCAGATCAGCGGATCAAAGATGAAGTAAGAACGCAGGCGGCTGAACCATCCATAATGCCCGGACGCGGTTGGCCGTCCCGACGAAGCCGGACGCAAACTGGTCGCTTCCACAGGTTCAGACGTGTTGTCTAGTTCCGGAGTCGGATGTCTTCACAGACGGCACTACTTATAAGATGCGCACGCCAAGCAATCGCATCGCCTCTCCTACAATGTATATCGAGCCTGTTATAACCACCACGTCATCCCGGCGCGCCGAAGTCTTGGCCATGGCAAGGGCGGCAGCCATGTTCGGAGCGCCTTCGATCTCGCTCGAAGCTCTGGACGCAGCCTCGCGAATCTCCTCGATCGTGGCCGAGCGCGGGTTATCGGCATGGGTGACAATCACCCGTTCCGCCATGGGAAACAAAATCTCCGCCATCTCTCCTATGGCCTTGTCCCGCATCGCTCCAAATACAAAAGTCGGCGCCCGCTCCTTGTAAGCCGCCGAAAGCGTCGATCGCAGAGCCCACGCTCCAGCCGGATTGTGTGCCACGTCCAATACATATTCGGGCTTACCGGCGACAGCCGGCAGCACCTGGAATCGCCCCGGCCACAGCGTTTCCCGAATGCCGCGCTCAATCGAATCCGCAGTCACCGGAAAGCCTTGCCTCCCGAGCTCCTCCGCCGTCGCAATTGCCAGAGCGACGTTCCGCAACTGGTGGCGCCCGATAAGCGGCGTTTCAACCAGAATCTGTTTGCCCATCACCTGCAGCGGATAACGCGACACCGGGGCGACGAACTCAGAAGGCTTTCCGTGGACGCCAGCGACCAGATACTCGCCGCTGGCAGGACTGACCGGCGGAACATAGGGAACCGCAGTCACCCCCCGCGCCCCTGAATCCATGATCGTGTGTCCGATCACGTCGTTGGCCTGCGGTTGCTGTGGCAGCGTGACCACCACGCCATTCGCCCGGATGATCCCGGCCTTCTCGCCTGCGATCTCAGCCACCGTTTCACCCAGATATTTCTGGTGGTCCAGTGAAATATCCGTGATCACGCTCACCCGTGGTTCGACGACATTGGTGGCATCCAGCCGGCCCCCCATACCCACTTCGAGAACCGCGATATCCACCTTGCGCCTCGCGAAATACTCGAACGCCATGGCAGTCAACATTTCGAAGAAGCTCGGATGCCAGGGCAGTTCGCCTTCGCCCACCAGCCGTTCAGCAGTACGATCCACCAAATCGTGCACCAGGGCAAAATCGTCATCGCTGATCTGCTGAAATCCCGATCCCCCATCGCCAATCAGGATGCGCTCATTGATCCGCATTAAATGAGGCGAGGTATAGAGTGCCGTCCGCAACCCCGAAGATCGCAGGATTGAAGCCAAAGTGGCCGCGGTCGAACCCTTGCCATTCGTCCCGGCTATCAGTACCGCCGGGAAACGCCGCTCTGGATTATCCAGCGCGCCCAGCAAGACCCGCATGTGTGCCAGGTCGAACTTGTGCGACGGCGTCTGGGCCAGTTCATGGCCAAGAGCGTGCATACGCGCGATGGCAGTTTCGTAGGACATAGGACAGTCGTCCGCCGTTAGTCGTCGGTCGTTAGCCAAATCTTAGGGTAACAGTTTCGCCTTGGGGCTTTCGAGACCATGCCATTGAAGCGCACGGTTAGGGGGCTAAATAGAGGAAGGGTTCAGCTCGACGGGAGAAACTGACGACCGTCAACTGACAACTGATCACTGGTTTTAAGCTGACGCCTGCGGCCGGCGACCGACGACTGATCTCCAGCCATAAACTCCAGCGCCCGCGAAATATACGACTTCAGATGCCTGCGGTGCACCACCGCGTCAAGCATGCCATGCTCAAGCAGAAATTCGCTTCGCTGGAAACCCTGGGGAAGCTTCTGCCGTATGGTCTGTTCGATCACTCGAGGACCTGCGAATCCGATCAGCGCTCCGGGTTCGGCAATATTCAGATCGCCAAGCATGGCAAACGACGCGGTCACGCCGCCGGTGGTTGGGTCGGTCAGTACTGAAATGAACGGGACCTTGGCTTCATCCAGCCGAGCCAGCGCCGCGGAAATCTTGGCCAGCTGCATCAGGCTAACTACGCCCTCCATCATTCGCGCCCCGCCCGAAGCAGAAACGATAACGATTGGCGACGCGGTTTCGGTCGCTTGTTCAATGGCCCGCGTAATACCTTCTCCAACAACCGCCCCCATGCTTCCGCCAATAAATCCATACTCCATGGCGCTGACGATCACGGTACGGCCGTTCAACTTCCCGCGCGCATTGATCAAAGCATCCTTTAGTCCTGTATCAGCTTGTGCCTGCTTCAGGCGGGCCGAATAGGCCTTCAGGTCCACAAATTTTAAGGGGTCAGTCGAAACCAGGTTCGCGTCCGAAACTTCGTACTCGTTGTCGTCAAGCAATTGGGCCAGGCGGCCGCGAGCATCAATTCTGAAGTGCCGGTCGCACTTGGGACAGACATTGAAATTTTCTTCCAGATCCTTCTTCCAGATGACCTGCCGGCAGGTGTCACACTTCACCCACAGACCTTCGGTGCGCACCTTGCGCTCCCCGGAAGTATCCAGCTCACCGGCTTGTCGCTTGAACCAGGCCATAAAGTCAGTCGTTGGTCGTTAGTCGTTGGTCGTTCGTCAATATCTTTTACGGCAGCTTCGACCTTCCAGGGGCCAACGACCAAAGACCACCGGCCAACGACGATTTATCAGACGCCTTTAGTATTCAATCCCTCTCTGCGCCATCACGCCCTTTTCATAGGCGTGCTTTACCTGACGCATTTCTGTCACCGTATCCGCGACTTCGACAATTGTCGGATGCGCATTCCGTCCGGTCAAGATAATGTGCACCATTTCAGGTTTGCTTTTAAGAGTCTCCGCCACCTTGGCGGGATCGAGCATCCCATAACTGATGGCGTAATTAATCTCATCCAGGATGATCAAATCCCACGTGCCGGATGCGATTGCCTGCTCCGCTTCCGTCCAGGCCGCTTCCACCATGCGCACATCTTCAGGATCAGGCTTCTCGGCTCCCACTTTCACAAAGCCCCGTCCCATCTGCTTCATTACGAACTTGTCGCCAAAAGCCTCGACCGCGTCAAGTTCGCCGTAGTGCCATGAGCCCTTTAGAAACTGCAGCATCAGGACGCGCATGCCCTGCCCCACCGCTCGCAACCCCGTACCCATGGCGGCAGTGGTTTTACCCTTGCCCGGCCCAGTATTCACGATGATGAGACCACGGCGGATGTCCTGCATGGGGCGAACTTTTTATTGTACCTGTTTCATCAGATGCAGGGCATTCTGACACGACCTAAACCATTGATCCTAAAGACGGAACCCAGAGAGGAAGACGTGCCAGGAGGGGAAATGCACAGGCGCGGAAGCAGCGCCTGTGCGGAAATCTGGATTGTGATGAAGGTGATTTAAAAGGGTGAAATGAAGAACTCAGCCTAGGGCATTTCTATGACGGAACGCAGATCTACCTTGGAATCAGCCGCCGGCGCGCCACCATTCTCATCGCCGATCAGCCGGATCGTAACACGGAGAGCATCAACCTCTTTTTTAACCTTTACCATTTCCTGCTCTTTACTCTTAAGCACTTCGAACGGATTCTTCATCGTATGGGCCTCAATTGGGGAAGGGCTGAACCACGCAGCGCTAGTCCGCTGTTATCACAACTCTATGCTTCTCGTGAGGACAACGGAACGTCACGAAGGTACACGCCTGAATTCCTGAATATCTCAGTGTCCCAAGTGGTAGGGATGTCCTTTTAGAATAGTGAACGCGCGATAGAGTTGCTCGAGCAACACCACTCGGGCTAACTCATGCGCCAGCGTCATCTTGCCCAGAGAGAGCACCAGCGTGGCCGCTGTTCGCGCTTCCTCTGAAAATCCGTCCGCTGCACCCACCGCAAACAACAAAGGCAACGCGCTTCGGCCCTGGTAATCATCCAGAAATTTCGCCAGTTCATCGGAAGAAAACTGCCTGCCTCGCTGGTCCAACAACACCAGCGCATGCCGTGTAGGACGTGCCTCGCGAGCACAGAGTTTCAAAACTGAGGCCTCGTCTTTGATAGACGAGCCTTCGACGAGCGCATAACGCGATAATCTTTTTAGATACTCATCCGTCAGCGACTGGACGGCCGGCTCCTTCGTTTTCCCAATCCACGCAACCTTGATTTTCACGAGTCGAATTTAACCACAAAATGGACACAACCGAGCGCGACGGTGGCTCGGACCTTTTCACAAAAAGGCGTCATCCTGAATCCGGCTTCAGCCGGTGAAAGATCTGGCGTGGATCGGCAAAAAGCTGGTTGGTTTGAAGGCAGGGTCTGAATCAGATGTCTTAATCTGATATCCGAAAGATTATGCCCGCTTCTTTTTCAAAGTGCGCGCCGGAGCGCGCTTTCGTGGACGGCTCGCCGCCACCAACTCGGAAGGCTCCATGCGGCGGGATGATTTCCACAACCGTTCGAGATCATAAAACTTGCGCGCTTTGTCCGAGAAGACATGCACCACGAAATCAAAATAGTCGAGCAGAACCCACTCAGCCTGCTTGTACCCCTCTACCTGGTTGGGCCAGAGACCAGTCTTCTTCAAACGAAGCTCCACCTCGTCGGCGATCGCCTGCACCTGCCGCGGATTGCTCCCGCTGCACACCACGAAGTAATCGGTGAATGCTCCCGACCCGGGTTCCAGTTCCAATATGGTGACTTCTTCTGCCTTCTTTTCAAGGCAGGCCTTTATCGCCTCGGAAACCTGTGCTTTAGATTCGTTCTTCATTATTGGATCGTTGGTCGTTAGTCGTTCGTTGTAGCCCTGTTTCGAGTGGCGTGTCTAATTGTAGCCGATGCAAGTCGTCCTCAAGGAAGCAACAAAGATCGCTGGCCAACGACGATATGCCGACCACCGGCAACGACTAATGCCCAGAATACAACGCCTCTTTCTTGATGTACTCCTCAACCCCGGCGTCCACAAACTTGCGCAAAGGCTTCTTCGCCGCAACCGCTTCGCGGATCGCCGTGGCCGAAACCGGCTGGTGCACGCTTTCCAGCAAATGCACGGTCGCGCCCCTTAACACCAGATCTCCTTTGGCTGCCTGCTTGGCAAAGGGCTGGCTGACGGCAGGTGCCGGACGAAGTTTTTCTGGCAGGGCATTGGCTACATCCGCCAGCGAATATCCCGGACGGCTGGCCACAATGAATTCACATTCGCGTAACAGTGCTTCGGGCTCGCGCCACTTTGCGATGTCGGCAAACGCATCGATACCAATCAGAAAAAACAGTCTGTCGATTTTCTTCAGCGATTCCTTCAAGCGCCGCACCGTATCGATCGTATAGTTCGCAAGCGGCGCTTGCTCCTTTGGCCGCGACTTGCCGCCAGATCCATCGCCGGCACCCGCTCCCGGGGCCTCCAGCAGCGAAGGCACGAATGCCTTCTCCCCCATCGTCGCCAAAACCACCATGGCGTAACGGTGGCAATATGCTGACAGTGGCTGTTTCTGTTTGTGCGGAGGAACATTCGCCGGCACAAAGTAAATACGCCCAAGGTCGTATCGTTCCTTCGCCGCACGCGCCAGCGCCAAATGTCCGTGATGTATCGGGTCGAAACTCCCCCCAAAAAGGCCAATATTCATAGTGTGATCTCAAAGGCAGCTTTCAGCCATCAGCTCTCAGCCGTCACTTCGCGCCGTCACGTCTGATCTCGTCGCTCACACATGCCTCAGCATGTACGGCTGAAATTGATTGCTGAAAGCCGAGAGCCGTCTACCGGGTTGCCCCGATGCCTTAATTCTTTTGGCACTTGGAGAGTGGCCAGCTGCCATTGGACTCCCGTAACTCGCGCCATCCCATTTCGGGAATTAAATTCTTCTTATGCGAACGAACCTCCCCCTCTCTTCGCAAGCGGTATATTCCTCCGGCTCGGGCCCCCATCCTCCGATACGGCGTCGCCGTACTCAGCATTATTCTTGCTCTTATCCCAGCTCTCCTGCTCGCCGACGTGGTGGAAAGCCGGCTGGTGGTCTTCGCTGTCGCGATCATGGTCAGCGCCTGGTACGGAGGCTGGAAGCCGGGACTGGTGGCCACTTCTTTTGCTTTGACGGTGAGCGGCTACTTCTCCCTTGCCGGAGCGCGCACGGCTTGCCGACTATCACAAAGCAATCATACATCTCACCCTGTTTGTGTTCGTCGCCGGGCTGATTTGCTTCTTCAACGCCGCCCTGCGCTCGGCCCAGGAGGGATTGCGCCGCTCCGAAATCAATTTTCGCTCCCTGGTCACCCATGCTCCGTACGGTGTCTGCCGCTGCGACTGCGAACGGCATCCTGCTCGACGTCAACCCCGCCCTGGTTGCCATGCTGGGCCATGCGACGGGCGCGGAACTGGTCGGCCAGAATCTCGCCAACTTTTATTCCGATTCGCAACAGTGGTTCAGCCTGGCTGACTTCCTCCGCACTTTGCAGAAATTCCATGGTCTCGCTGCCGACTGGGTGCGCAAGGACGGCAACGTCATCAACATCCGGCTCTCCGGACGCGCCTTCCGCGACGACGGCAACTCAATCTTCTTCGAACTGTTTGCCGAAGACGTCACTGAGCGCCGTGCCCTTGAGCAGCAGCTCCGCCAGGCCCAAAAAATGGAAGCTATCGGTCGGCTCGCCGGCGGATCGCCCATGACTTCAACAACCTGCTGATGGTGATCTCGGGATACTCCGAATTTCTGCTGGAGCGCCTTGGTCCCGACCCTGCTCTGCGCGGACCTGCCCAGGAAATTGCCAAAGCCTCGGAACGCGCCACCGCTCTAACCCGTCAACTGCTGGCCTTCAGCCGCAAACAGATGCTCGCTCCAAAAGTGGTGGACCTCAATACCGTTGTCACCGAAAACCTGAAAATGCTGACCAGGCTCATCGGAGAAGACATCGACCTGGTCATGGTTCCGGGCGCGGACATCGGAGCGGTCAAAGCGGACCCTGGGCAAATCGAGCAGGTCGTGATGAACCTGGCGGTAAACGCCCGCGATGCCATGCCTCACGGTGGGAAGCTGACTATTGAAACCGCCAACGTCAAGCTCGATGCCAACTATGCCCGCTTCCATTCCCCGGTAAAGCCGGGCGATTACGTGATGCTCGCCATCAGCGACACCGGCATGGGCATGGACGCCGAAACCCAGACCCACATCTTCGAGCCCTTCTACACCACCAAGGGACTGAAGGGCACCGGCCTTGGGCTTTCGACGGTCTACGGCATCATCAAGCAGAGCGAAGGCTACATCTGGGTCTACAGCGAAACCGGCAAAGGCACGACCTTCAAGATCTACTCTGCCGCGAGTCGATGCGGCTTTGCAAGTTGAAACTCTGCAACCAGCTGTCGTTACCGCGCAACCAGGTCAAAGCCGTGAAACCATTTTGCTGGTAGAGGACGAAGACAACCTGCGTCAGCTTGCGCGCCAGTCCCTGGAGAACCAGGGATACAGCGTGCTCGACGCCGCCGACGGCGCTGCTGCAATCCGAATTTCCCAGGCACACCAAGGCCCCATTCACCTGCTGCTGACGGACGTCATCATGCCGGGAATGAACGGGCGCGAACTAGCCAATCAGATTTCGCCAACCCGGCCCGAAATGAAGGTGCTTGTATATGTCGGGTTACACCGAAAATCACATTGGCCACAACGGCACGCTGGACCGGGGAATCACCCTGCTTCAGAAGCCCTTTACCCTCCCCGCGCTCAAGGCAAAAGTCCGGGAGGTCCTTGATACCCCACCCCCAAAGGAGATTCAGATGTCTGCTCGTTTAGCTCAAGCTGCTCCCATCGCTCGTACTCGCAATAAAATATCCTCCCCCTTCCGCGCTACCCGCTTCGACCTCCACCTTCCGCTAAAATACCGGCAGGTCGGAGAAAGTGGCTGGCGCGAAGGCACCACCGAAAACATCAGCCGCTCAGGAATGCTCTTCCAGGCGGAAGAATGCATCGCCCCCAACGCACAACTCGAAATCAATCTCGTATTGCCCGCTGAAATCGCCGGATCTGGCCGCGGCAGAAGTTGTTTGCCGGGGCGAAGTCGTACGCACTATCGATTCACAAACCGGAAAGGTCACGCCGACACTGGCAGCAAAGATCCTGCAATACCATTTTCAGCACGGATCGCGGCTTTCAGAGGCATGATCAAATTGCGGAACCAAGAACGGGGCTGGGCTGCGTGCAGGCTTGTGACAGGCAAGAGCACGTAGACCCAGACGTCCCGTCTGGGCACGTCGCGACCTAGGTGCTTTCCGCTTTACTGGTTCCCTCTCCCATGCGTCATCCTGAGGGACTTCAGTCCCGAAGGATCTGGCGCGTACGGCGACTTCCGCCGGCATTCTCAGGAAATAAGACTCACGCTCTCACGGACAAGAATCCCTGCGCCAGAAAGATCTAACCGCTTTTCAAAAAATTCTTCGACGCTCGTCAGAATTTCCACCCTGCTCTTCGATTCGTAGATTGCCTTTCGCAGCGCCGCCCCACCCGCCACCCCATGCGTGAACCAGGAAGCGAATTGCTTCATCTTGCCCTCAGCTCCGGGCATCTCTTCCTCGATCAGCATCTGGAAGTAGGTGCGAATCATCTGGTAGCGATCAGCTTCGCTGGGCTCGTCATAACCAAGACCCACGTGGGGACAGCCGCCCTCGGCTGTCCGGGCGAGCGCAAGCTCGCCAGAGCAGTACTGCTCGATCTGGCGAAAGATCCACGGATTTGCAGGCGCCATCCGCCCAATCATCACTGCATCGCACCCGGTTTGCGCCACCATGGCGCAGGCATCTTCCGGCGTGCGGATATCGCCGTTGCCAATCACCGGAATCTTCACCGCATCCTTGACCGCCGCAATCCATTCCCAACGCGCCTGCCCGCTATAACCCTGCTCGCGGGTGCGGGCATGCAGCGCCACCGCGCACAATCCGCAGTCTTCCGCCATCTTCGCCAGTTCCACGCAGACAATGTTGTCATCATTCCATCCCGCGCGAAACTTCACCGTGAAGGGAATTGTGACAGCGGATCGCACCGCCTCGAAAATTTTCCCAATCGCCGGCAAGTCTTTCAGCAACCCTGAGCCACCGTTGCACTTCACCACTTTCTTCGCCGGACACCCCAGGTTGAGGTCGACAAGGTCGAACCCAAGATCTTCCACGATCCGGGCCGCATCCGCCATGACTTTGGGATCGCTGCCGAAAAGCTGCGCCGAAATGGGATGCTCGTCCTCATAGAAATGAAGATAAAGCTTCGCCTTCTTGTCTTTGCCACGCAGGATGCCGTCCGCCGAGGTGAACTCGGTCATGATCAGCCCGCAGCCACCCAGGTTGCGAATGAAGCGTCGAAAGACGGTGTCTGTCACCCCGGCCATGGGAGCCAGCACGGTCGCGGGTGCAATCCGTATGCCTCCAATCATCACCGCTGAAGGCACAGGTGTACCTGCCTTGGCCGCAGTGGTGGCCAATGTGGTCGCGGGCGACTCGCCCGCGCCTGGCCCGGAGGTGTCCCAATACTTGCGCACGGTTCTATTCTACCTTTCCCTCCAAAAACAAAGCCCCCGCCGCAGCGAGGGCTCGAAAATCCATAGCCAGCCTTACTTCTTGGCCGGTTCTGCTTTCGCCGGTTCCGCCTTGGCGTACTTGCGACGGAATCGCTCCACCCGGCCAGCCGTATCCAGAAGCTTTTGCTTGCCGGTAAAGAACGGATGGCAAGACGAGCAGATTTCTACGTGGATGTCGCCCTTATGGGTCGAACGGGTCGTAAAACTGCTGCCACACGCGCACATGACGCGGATTTCATTGTAAGCGGGATGAATAGCTGCCTTCATGGGGTCTCCAAACTTGTTCGAGACATTAGATTCTAAAGGATTCCCACAGGATTCAGCAACCGTAGGCCCGGGTAGCGCCAGCGTCCCGCCGGTATTTTTCTCTTTTGAATCTTTATCTTTACGCTCCAAATAGCTTACGGCTCAACTCCCAAAAACAAAAAAACGGCAGGACCGACCTCCTGCCGTTCACAATTCTCGTACGTGAATTTGGCCTTACTTGCCGCGGTTAACAGCCTTCTTGAGTTCGGCACCGGATGAGAACTTGGCGACTTTCCGGGCTGCGATCTTGATCGTGGCGCCCGTTTGCGGGTTACGCCCATTGCGGGCTTTTCTCTGCGAGACGGAGAACGTGCCGAAACCAATCAACGCGACCCGGTCTCCCTTCTTCAGAGCCGAAGTAATGCTGTCGACGGTTGTGTCGATAGCCGTGGCTGCCTGGGTCTTGCTGATATGGCAACTGGCTGCGATTCGGTCAATGAGATCAGCTTTATTCATCTTCTCTCCTGGCAGGTTCCGTGATCCCCCAGCGCGCACAGGGGAGCAATTCACGAGCACTCGCTGAGTGGGAAACCCGACGGCCTTATTTAGCTACCGTCCGCAGCGAATGTCAACTGTGGAAATCCGCGCCAGATGCCGCTTTTGAGTCATCATCTCTTGCGCCCCGGCCATGGGCAAGAAAAAGGCCATCTTGATCCCGGGATTTGTGGCGCCGGAGCGCGCCTGCAGTCGTGAGCTTGCCCCTTCCTCGTTCATTCCAATCAGAGTTTTTGTTCAAGATTGAAAACCGGCGGTGGACTTAAAACGATGCTGCCGCGAAAAAAACGTAGTCGGGCCAGAAAATTTCCGAACCTTCCCATTAGTGACTTAATATCCAGTTCTCTCCTGAATCCGGATTCTCCACAGGGAGTTGTACTACTTCACAGGATGTACACAGGCAGGTCGTCTTTCGCACTTGCGCGAAATGCATTGCCGAGTGCAAAGTTTAAACAAAGCCAACAGTTGATATTATGGAATCGTGGTCATGAAGGTTTTGTCGGAAGTCTGTTCTCTCTGTGACGGCACTGGCTGGAAATCAGTCTCCATTGGTTCCGAGCGTCGGGTTACGCGTTGCGATTGCCGCTTGCAGGCTCGCGCCCAGGTTTTGCTCACCGCGGCCCGTATCCCAAAACGTTACGAGCACTGCGAGCTCTCTAACTTTGATTCTGACGGCCCGCATCAGCAACTCGCGTCAAGCCGCCTCGCCGCTGGAAAGTTTGTCGAAGAATATCCGGTCGACAGCACCGGGCTTTTGCTTATCGGCAGCATAGGCGTTGGCAAAACTCACCTGGCCGTGGGCATCATCAAGCAACTGATCCTCGGCAAGGGTATCTCCTGCCTCTTCTACGACTATCGCGAATTGCTCAAACAGATTCAGAACTCCTACAACGATTCGGTAAAGGCGACCGAACTCCAGGTCCTCCGTCCGGTATTCGACACCGAAGTGCTGGTGCTCGACGAATTGGGCGCCGTCAAGCCTACCGAATGGGTTTGGGACACTGTGAGTTTGATCTTGAACACCCGCTACAACGATAAACGCACGACGATCATCACCACCAACTTTGCCGATGATGTTGGCCAGGATCCCTACGCAAACCCCTCTACTGAGTTTGCGCGGGCCCAGAGATCAACCCGACGCGAAACTCTCGGCGACCGGATTGGTGAGCGCATGCGCTCCCGCCTTCACGAGATGTGCCGCATCATAAAAATGGAAGGCGCCGACTTCCGCCAGACCCACCGTAGCGCGAGTTTCCGCTAACATCTCGGTCACGATTCACAGATCGGCGCTATTGGCTCCAGCTGCCCGCATCCGTGTTATCCGTCTTAATCCGTAGCTGCCTTTCCTCTAACCGCCAGCTCAACACAAACTAGAATGACTCCGTGCTAGCTGAGCGCCTCGAGTTCGTCCCCGCCCGCGACGCCGAAGCCTTTGCCTTCGCTCCAGCGGCCCCCGCAGTATTCCTGCTTCGCGGAGACGATCCCCAAGCCGAGCCCTACATCAGCAAGACCGCCAACCTGCGCCGCCGTTTGCAGCGACTCCTCGGACCTCCTGACCACAGCCGCAGACTCAACCTCCGAGACCTCGTGCGATGGATTGAATTCACCGCCACCGGCTCCGATTTCGAGTCTGGATTTCTGCTGTATCGCGCGCTTCGCACCGCTTTCCCCAAGACATACAGTGACCGGCTCCGTTTGCGCTTCGCTCCGCTTCTCAAACTGCATATGGAAAACGAATATCCACGCGCGTCCGTCACCACTCGCCTCGGACTCCTTGGTGGCAAATCTCTTTATTACGGCCCTTTTCCGTCCCGCACCGCGGCAGAGAAATGCGCCAACGATTCGCTGGATTTCTTCAAGATGCGTCGCTGTGTGGACGACCTTCACCCCGACCCTGTCTTTCCCGGCTGCATCTACTCGGAAATGAAAATGTGTCTCGCGCCCTGCTTCAAAGGTTGCACGGACGACGACTACCACGCAGAAGTCGCACGGGTACAGACATACTTCGACAGCGCCGGGGACTCGCTGCAGCGGGAAATAAGTCAGCAACGCGATCAGGCCTCCGCCAGCCTCGAGTTTGAAAAGGCGGCGGCGCTGCACGCTGCGGTGGAAAAGTTGAAACCCGTGCTCAGTCAGTTTCCGGAAATCGTCCGCCGGATCGACCAGCTCATCGCCGTAATGGTGCAGCCATCCGCCGTTCCCGAAGCGGTCACGTTCTTTTCCATCGACGCAGGCCTCATCGCGGGACCAATCTCATTTCCGATCCAGACCACTGAGCACACCAAGTCGCAGTCCATGGAATCTCGTGTTCAAGCCACGCTCGCCGCGCTTCCGCCTGCAACTGCGAAAAGCTCGCTCGAAACCATGGAACATCTGGCCCTTCTGAAACGATGGTTCTATCGCGGGAACAGAAAGGGAGAAATTTTTCTGGCCGATATCAAGGGCGGCCTGCCCCTGCGCCGCCTGGTAAGAGGAATCGCCCGTGTCTACCGCGACGAAAAACCTGATGAAGGAACTAGAATATAAACGTCAGGGCTCTCGCTCGTGAAAGCGATGGCCGGAAACGAGCGTCGCCAAAAACAGGTCAATCCGGAGAAATATGAAAACCGATCAGGATCGTTCCCTACGTCAGCATCTTGTTGATTTGCTCAAAGGTGGAAATGCGCACGCCAAATTTGACGAAGTGATTGCCGGCCTCCCCGCAAAATTGCGCGGACAAAAGCCGCCGGGATTCCCCCACACTCCATGGATGCTGCTCGAACACCTCCGGATCGCCCAGCATGACATCCTCGAATTCAGCCGCAACAAGAAGCACGTCTCCCCCAAATGGCCGGAAGGCTATTGGCCGAACGCGGATGTGTCGCCCAGTTTTACCGCATGGACCAAGAGCATCGAAGCTTTCCGCAAGGACGCAAAGGCTATGGAGAAACTGGTCGCCAATCCTAAAACTGACTTGTACGCCCGCATTCCATGGGGAGAAGGCCAGACCATTCTGCGCCAGGCCTTGCTGGCAGCGGATCACAACGCGTATCACCTGGCCCAGTTGGTCGACGCCCGCCGCCTGCTGGGAGCCTGGCCCGACAAATAGAACACCCAACGTGTCATCCCCCGAAGCGAGCGCAGCAAGCGAAGTGGAGGGACCTTGCGTTTCGGTTCTCGACGCTTCGCAATCCCATCAATTTCTCCCGACAGACTAACCAGCCCGTTGAAGCGATCCGCCTGACTCATTCCTGTGCATCACACCCTGTCCAGGACGTTTGCGAAATACCACCTTCACCCCATCCCTCCATCTCTCGTCAATCCCCGTAACCATCCACTCAATTTCCGGTGAGACATACCGCAACAAGGGATCCGTCGCGGGGTGCAAGTGCAGTGCCGGTGCCACCAGAAATAGTAATGGCGATTCCGCAGTCAACTCTCGCCTGGGAAAATATCCGAAGCGCTTGAACTCGCCTCGCACATGGTGCCACGCCACCCTCGACCAGTAATCCAACCCTTGCAGCGGCAGATGGATGTCCTCATCCGCTTTCAACTCCACCACGGCCAATCTTCCTTCCCGCGTCACTGTAAGCACGTCGATCATGGCGCGATCCGCTGCCGAAAATGCCGGAACCTGCGAGTACAGGCAATGGGCATCCAGCCGGTCATCGACCGCCCCGACATCCTCGACCACCAGGGATTCGAGCCATCGCTCTGGATGCAGTCTCCACAAAGGATGATCGCGCGGCCCTTCGGCGTGACGTACTTCTCCCACGCTGAACACAATTTGCCGGAACCTCGCTTCGCTCTCTTCACCCGCCAGGGCTATTTCAGCAGCGCCTACCCCAAATACAACCTCCGGAACGCCATACAGCGAGCGCGCGTCGAACGAGAGACGCGCGCGGGCAAATTCCAGTCCGTGACAGCGAAATGCAATCTCTCCCGCGGACAGCACTGCTATTTCCGCTTCAGGCATCAGTTCCATAACCCGGCTGATCGCGTTCGCGAACCGCTCGCGTACCGCGGCCTCATTCGCCAAATGCACCAGCCGCGTCCTGACGTTCCCCCGGTCGCACACATCGATTTCCTTGAGCACATCCTCCCGGTTTTCCAATTCATATAACTGCCACTTGGCCGCATCGCAGTTCAAATGCGCGATACGCTCTCGCGTTAACGCGGACGTACCCAGCGGCAAAAATAATTTCAGTCCTTCCACCATCATCCTTCCCGCTTGCGCCACCCGGCACGAATCGAGCCACAGGATGCCGAAGGTCAGCGCCGCATCAATCGACGATTGCGTCTCCTGCGCATTCACCCCCAGAACGGCGAAGCCGGATTGCCCCCGGCGCAAAAGTCCGCGCGCATAGACCGGGCCAAAGGAATGCTCAAGGTCCGAAGACGTGGTGAGCCGCGACGCCTCGTACGCGGAAAACCGCCGCTCCAAAGTGCCCTGCAAACTTCGTTGGTAAGCTACCCGCGCAGCGCGCTTGGCCGTCGGTGTCCGCCTGTCCCGTTGTCGGCAGATCTCCAGCTTGCTGGGTTTGGTTTGACCCAACCGCTGCACTACCAGCCGCAACACCTCGTTCTTGACTTCGACATCAAGCACGCGACGGACTACATTCCGCTCCTCCGACCAAAAGTGCAGCAAACACTTGTTGCGCTCGCCCGCGATGGAATATTTCGCATGCGCCAGATCAAACAGGACCGCACCGTCATCGATCACTACAGCGTCCCGCGCACCAGCCAGAAAACTTTCGACGGTCCTCGTTAGTGCCTCAGGCGTCATAGGATGAAAATGCTCTCATCCTCCAGGCCGTCTGTCTGTGACGCATGACCATCGACTTCGGCCGTCCCCACCCGCTTCGAAGTCATCCTGAGCGGCCTTCAGGCCGTGAAGGATATGGCGCGCATCGACCGGAACGCTATTGATCACAATGGGCGTTCCTGTCATTCGACCACCCCGGGAGGACCCTAACAGCCACCTCGACCCCATTTCGCCTATGGGATAATGAATTGACCCGGGAGTCTTTCCCGCCCCAAGGACATCTAATTAACGTGGATAAGAATCGGTTTTTCTTTCAGCATTACGGCCTGTCGGAACACGATCTCGAACGCTACCTGGCAGCAGCCCTTTCAGCCGGTGGGGAATACGCCGACCTGTACTTCGAATATCTTTCTTCGACCTCGTTGATGGTTGACGAGTCCATGGTGAAGTCCGCCTCCCAGGGAATTTCGGCGGGTTGCGGCGTGCGCGTCGTCGTCGGCGAACGCACTGGCTATGCGTACACGGATGATCTTTCGTCCGAACGCATTCTGCACGCAGCCAGGACTGCAGCCCTTATCGCGAGTGGCCCGGCCAAGACTCCTTCAGTAGGCTTCCAGGAGAAGCCCGCGCGAAGTCTGTATCCGATCACCCTTCCATCGGTTGACGCAGAAATCAGCGCCAAGGTTGAACTGGTAATGCGCGCCGACAGTTCCGCCCGCGGCTATGACCCGCGCATTCAGGAAGTTCGTGCCAGCTACGTAGACGAGTTGCGCAATATCCTGGTGGTGGGCTCCGACGGCACCTTTGCCGAAGACTCTCAGCCCCTCGCCCGGATGAACGTCTCATGCATCGCGAAAACAGAAGGCAACTCCGCCCGCGGAAGTTCCGGCGGCGGCGGCCGCGTCGCCCTCGACTTTTTCTTCGGAGAGAAGACTCCTGAATATTTTGCGAAAGAGGCCGCCCGCCAAGCCATCCTGCAACTCGATGCTCGCGAAGCTCCGGCTGGCGAGATGGAAGTCGTGCTTGGACCCGGCTGGCCCGGTGTACTCCTGCACGAAGCCGTTGGTCATGGCCTGGAGGCCGACTTCAATCGCAAGCAGACCTCCGCTTTCGCCGGACTCATCGGCAAGCGCGTTGCCAGCGAAAAATGCACTGTGGTTGACAATGGCACCATGCCCTGGCGCCGCGGCTCGCTCAATGTGGACGACGAAGGTCAGCCCACACAGAACACGGTGCTCATCGAGAAAGGCATCCTCAAGGGATACCTTAGCGACAAGCTCTCCGCCCGCCTGATGGGTATGGCCGACACCGGCAACGGTCGTCGCGAAAGTTACGAACACATCCCCATGCCGCGCATGACAAACACCTACATGCTGGCAGGACAAGACGATCCGGAAGACATCATCCGCTCCGTCAAGCACGGCGTTTACGCGGTTAATTTCGGAGGCGGCCAAGTCGACATCACAAGCGGAAAATTCGTTTTCTCGGCGTCCGAGGCCTATCTCATCGAAGACGGCCATGTCACGGCTCCTATTAAAGGCGCAACTCTGATCGGCAATGGCCCGGACGTCCTCACCCGTGTTTCGATGGTGGGTCACGACCTGAAACTGGACGAAGGCGTCGGTACCTGCGGTAAAGATGGGCAAGCCGTCCCCGTCGGGGTCGGAATACCAACACTGAAAGTGGATCGCCTGACCGTCGGCGGCACTGCCAAGAAAGATCCCGGCGGATTCATGCAGTGACTCGGGATACGTCGCCGATGTCGCGCAGCTATCTCCGCCTTCGCTTTCAGGACGATCATGATGGAACCGGCAAGCTCTTAGCGCGTGCTGAGGCTGCCGGTTTCGCGGGCGAATCAGCCGCATACTTTAACATCAGCGAGATCGAGGAATTTGCGGCGGCGATCGGCGGGTTCCCGATTCCCGAGAATGAGAGCTACTCAATCGCCAGCGGCTTCGGCAAGAAAGATGAAAGCGGCGAACTGGAGCAGGAACATTTGGGTATCGAAGCTTATCCGCTCGACACTCGAAGAGGCTATGTCGGCGTGCAGGTTCGGATGGCAACGGAGTTGTGGAGCCCGGCGAGGCTGGAATCGCAAAAGGCCGCCAGGATCGAAGTCGTTACAACATACGAGCCGCTTTCGAAGTTCAGTAAGGACTTGATCGGACTCGTTCACGGAACTATCGGCGAGGCTCTGCTCGTTGGCGATCTTTAGGTAATACGAGAAAACAAAATCTATGTCCTCTAGCACCCTGGAAACTGGTACACAAAAAGTTAAAACTGACCTTCGCGATCTGGCCCAGGACGTCGTACGCCGCGCCATGGCCGGCGGTGCCACTGCTGCGGAGTGTGTTGTCCGCGATGGGGACGAGTTCTCCACCCTGGTCCGACTCGGCCAAGTGGAGACGTTGAAAGAAGCTGGCTCCCGCTCCATTGGGGTACGCATATTTCACGGCCAGCGCTCCGCCAGCACCTACTCCACTGATTTCTCGCGCGAAGCTCTCGACCGCATGCTGAAGTCTGCGCTGGAACTGGCCCGCATCACTTCCGAAGATCCATTCAGCGGCATTCCGGAAGCATCCCAGCTTGGTTCGTTGACCGGCGATCTCGATCTCTACTCTGCTGATGTTTACTCGCTTCCCGGCTCGGAGCGCATCGATTACGCCCGTCGCGCCGAAAAAGCGGCGATGGATTACGATCCCCGCATCAAGAATTCTGAAGGCGGATCTTTTGACGCCGCAACCGGCCACAAGGTTCTTGCGAATTCGCACGGCTTCGTCGGAGAATACCGCCGGTCTTATTGTTCGGTTGCAGCCGTTCCCATCGCTCAGGCCGAAACCGGGGGGATGCAACGCGACTACTGGTTTTCCGTGGCTCGCAATCTGGGCCGCCTGGACTCCCCGGAAGAAGTCGGAAAGATCGCCGCGCAGCGCACCCTGCGACGGCTCGGCGGACGAAAGGTAAAGACGGCGCGAGTACCCGTTGTCCTCGACCCAATGGTGGCCACGTCCATCCTCGGCCATATTTTTGAAGGCATCAACGGAGATTCCGTTTATCGCGGCGCATCTTTTCTCGCTGGCAAACTGGGTCAGAAAATCGCCGGAGATAACGTTACGATCATCGACGACGGCACCATAGTCGGAGGCTTCGGCACCGCGCCGTTCGACGGAGAAGGCATTCCCACGCGACGGACCGTGGTGGTTGAAAATGGCGTGCTCAAATCGTATCTCTTGAACACCTACACCGCGAAGAAACTTGGCCTCCACACCACGGCCAATGCCTCTCGTGGGCTCGCCGGTACCCCTGGCATCGGTCCGGGGAATTACTTCCTGCAGCCAGGAACAAAAACTCCGAAAGAAATTATCGCTGGCATTCCCGACGGCCTCTACGTCACCGAATTTCTCGGTCACGGCGCGAATCTGGTCACTGGAGACTACTCCCGCGGTGCTTCCGGTCTATGGATATCCGGCGGTGAACTGGCATATCCCGTCGAAGAGATCACAGTGGCGGGAAATCTGAAAGAACTTTTCGTGAACATCTCCGAAATCGGGACCGATCTGGAATTCCGAGGCGCGATGGCCTGCCCAACCATCCGCATCGACGGCCTGATAGTCGGCGGGGAGTAGTTGTCGGTGGTCAGTGGTCGGCGTGCAGTTGTAATGGCGAATAGTTAGGTTTTTTCTAACTATCCCGTCTCGGATCCCCACTCCTCAAACAAGGCGTCATCCTGAACGGCCTTCGGGCCGTGAAGGATCTGGCGTGCACGACGTTCAAACCGTCCACACGCTAATTTCCCTCAGCCCACGACTCGAAACCTCCCAATTCTCAGCGTCATCCTGAGCTTGCGAAAAATCTGGCGTGCACCAGATCGAATCTCGCTTGGACGAAGCTCCATACTCACCTGACTCGCATTAGAAATCTCCAACCAGAATCCCCGATCTCAAATTCCCGTACAATCTCCCCATGGGAGGTCTGCTCCAATCGTCTCCGGCCACTGAAGAGCCCAGGTCCAACTTGCTCCCCATCCTGCTCGGACTGGCCTTGGTCGTCGTAGTCGTGGGCATCGCCGCTTTCCTCTTGCGTACCGATCCCAAAATTGCCAATCCACCTCATCCCTACGCCACGAATCTCAAGCTGTCCGACATGAAGATGAGCGCGGCTGAAAACTTCATCGGCACCACCGTCACCTACCTCGATGGCGCCGTCACCAACGCCGGAGACAAAACCGTGACTCACGCAGTCGTTCACGTCAGTTTCAAAGACTCGCTCGGCCAGGTTGCACAAGCTGAGGACGTCCCCCTGCACGTCCTCCAGCCCACCGGCCCCTACACCGATGCAATCGACCTGACCATTTCGCCGCTGGCGCCCGGCCAGAGTCAACAGTTTCGCCTCACCTTCGAACACGTCACCGCCGACTGGAACCATGAATATCCAGAGTTGCAGGTGACAGATGTGTCAGTGAAGTGATGAGAGAACCAGGGAATTTAGTAATTGAATAATTGAAGAATCAAGAAATCCTCGTGTACTGTTTTCAGTTCCTCAATTACTCAATTGCCAAATTACGTCAATTCCCCCCGATCTTCTACAATGACTCCATGCCTGCCCTAAAAACCCGGCTCACCGAAACCGTCAAAGCCGGAGGCTGTGCCTCCAAATTAAGCCCCGCGGTTCTAGACAAAGTCCTGGGAAAACTGCCTCGACAGCACGACCCGCATGTTCTCGTCGGCTTCGATCATGCCGACGACGCCGGTGTGTACCAGCTTGCGCCCGGGATCGCAATCGTGCAGACCGTAGACTTCTTCACCCCGATCGTGGACGACCCCTACACCTTCGGCCAGATCGCGGCCACCAACGCCCTGAGCGACGTCTACGCCATGGGCGGACGCCCCATCACCGCGCTGGCCCACGTGTGCTTTCCCGCCAGCGGCGACCTCGAAGTGCTCGAGCAAATCCTCGCGGGTGGCCTCTCAAAAATGATCGAAGCCAGCTGCACCATAATCGGCGGACACAGCATCCGAGACGAAGAAACAAAGTTCGGATATTCCGTCACCGGCATCATCGATCCCAGTCGCATCCTCACCAACGGCGGCGCTCATCCCGGCGACCGTCTGTTATTTACCAAATCGATCGGCACAGGTGTGATCTCCACAGCGATCAAGCAGGGCACCGCAAAGCAGTCATGGATTGACGCCGCCACCCGCTCCATGACCACGCTGAACAAAGCCGCGGCGGAAGTAATCGCCGCCACTGACCGTGTGGGACCGGGTCTTCGACCCGGTCAGGCCGAGCAAGGCTCGGCAACGGTCGGCCAAAGCTCAACCACCAACGCCCAACGCTCCATCCACTCCCTGACCGACGTGACCGGTTTCGGACTCATCGGCCACGCTCGAGAGATGGCGCTCGCATCGAATGTCTCGCTGCGTTTTCGCATCGGCGCGATTCCTCTGCTCGAAGGCGCTCTGGATTGCATTCGCGCCGGCAACATCCCCGGTGGATTAAGAAACAATCGGGAGTTTGCCGAATGCGTAGTGGATTACGACGAAGGCATTCCTGAAGAGCTCAGAACGATCCTTTTCGACCCGCAAACCGCTGGAGGCTTGCTCATCGCCGTCGCAGCAGAACAGTCCGCAGCCCTCATCCGCGATCTTCAGGCCGCAGGCGTCCCGGCAGTAGAAATCGGCGAAGTGACGGAAAGAACCAAACCGCTAATCTTAATCACATCCTGAATATTGAATGCTTCCCGGGGAAGGGCACGACTTCAGTCGTGCCGCTAAAAAGCGCCAAGAAGCGCGGCTTCAGCCGCTGAGGTCCGCTTGAACACATGGTTCGATAGAGCAAACGTCAGCCTGAAGCCGCACCGGGTCCAGACCCCAGCGGCACGAGTAAACTCGTGCCCTTCCCAGCCAAAGCCTCCAACATCCCCCGCCTGAACTCTGAACTTCCGGGAATCGTCCGCGCGAAATCGGCATCTATCGTCCTAGCACCGCAATCCTAATCCGGAGCATTCCTCATGAAGACCCGCAAACTCGCCGGACTCACTGTTTCCGCCATGGGCCTGGGCTGTATGGGCATGTCTGAATTCTATGGTCCCGGCGACGATAACGAATCAGTGGCCACCATCCACCGCGCGCTGGAACTGGGAATCAATTTTCTGGACACCTCCGACGCTTACGGTCCCCGCACCAACGAGGAACTCGTCGGACGCGCCATCAAGGGCAAACGTGATCAGGTCGTTCTCGCCACAAAATTCGGCATTGTTCGCGACCCTGACAATCCCGCGTCTCGCGGCTTCAATGGCAAACCGGAATATGTCCGCCAGTCCTGCGAAGCCAGCCTCCGCCGCCTCAACGTGGACATGATCGACCTCTACTACCAGCACCGCGTCGACCCCAACACTCCCATCGAGGACACCGTGCGCGCCATGGCTGAACTGGTGAAGGAAGGCAAGGTCCGCTACCTCGGCCTCTCCGAGGCCAGCGTCTCAACTCTCCGGCGTGCGGCAAAAGTTCATCCCATCGCGGCGCTGCAAACCGAATATTCTCTGTGGACACGCGATCCGGAAGACGAGATTCTCCTTACCTGCCGCGAACTAGGCATCGGTTTCGTCGCCTATAGTCCCCTCGGCCGCGGATTTCTTACCGGCCAGTTCAAGCGCATAGAAGACTTGCCCGCCGACGACTACCGCCGCTCATCTCCACGTTTTCAAGGCGAGAACTTTCAGAAGAACCTCGACCTGGTACAACGTGTGGAGGAAATTGCAAAGCAGAAAGGCTGCAAACCGTCGCAACTGGCGCTGGCATGGGTATTGGCGCAGGGCGACGACATCGTCCCCATCCCCGGAACCAAGCGGCGGAAGTATCTAGAAGAAAACGCCGCTGCATTGGACATACAGCTAACTCCGGACGAACTACGCAGCCTGGCAGAAGTATTCCCGCAAGGCGCTGCCTCCGGCCAACGCTACACCGAGCAAATGATGAAGGCCGTGAACCGGTAGGAGAGTGGGCGTTTACGCGACGGTGACTGTAAGAGCGATGTGACAGCAACTACGGGCGTACTGTCGGTTCTATATTGATCCGCCTTCGCCTTTCGACAATAATCGTGCGATAGCTTCAGCAGTCAAGTTCGTGTACAGGTTTCTGCTTCATCACTAAATCCTCTTCAAAGCAGATTAATGTAGCTGCACCTTAAGGATCTCCCCATCACCTGGTCCAAAAGCGAAGCCCTTATTAGATACGTATAGGTTTCCGTCGCTTCCAAAGGTCATCCCAGTAGGGAAATCCAGTCCGCTGACTATAGTCTTCTTGTTGCCGAACAGGTCGATGCTCACAATATCCCCAGTTCCCGGTGCAGGCCCGTTCAATAGATTTGACATCTCCAGAACGTATAACTTTCCGTTGTGGGCCGCCAATCCCAGGACAGTTGTAAAGCCTGACGTCAGCTTCGCGAAAGCGCCGTGCTTGCTGGCGGCAAACAACGACGACGATCCGGGAACGACCGGAAACGTATTGAGATTGGAAATCAAAAAGACGCCGTCAAACAGTTCAGTTAAGGCTGTGGGTACGATGTGCCCCTGAGACGCAGAAATATCCACCACACGCGAAATCTTGCCTCGTCTGTCAATTGTACACCCGAGTGAGGCGTTAGTTTTCGACAGCTACCTCATTTTTCTATTTCTATGCTCGACATTGGACAGAGTACGCAAGAGTACGGATAAAAGACTCGAAAATAGAATACGGATCTCGTTCTCGACGGTTAACCGAAACGCTACTTGGTGGTATCACTCGCCGCAGTAGGTCCGCTGACCAGTTTCTTCAAGTCATCCACCAGAGCAGCGGTTGACTGGATAAATGCGGAGTTCACTGCCGCGTCGGAACGATGTGGAAATGACACCTTTGGGTTGACCTCTTCGTTGAACCACCACAAAGGAACATGCATCCTGGCATCAAGGATCACCAATCTGAGTTCCGTGGAGTTGTAGGAAATAGGTCCCGAGGCACTGGTGCCGCCAACGCTCGAAAGCGAAGTGTTGAAACTGATCTCCAGGATCAGGTCCGCGTCGGAGGGAGCAGCCACAAGCTCGTAGTGTCCCCAACCTTTCATTGCAGCATAGAACTCGTTGTAGGCACGATCAGGCCCACCGTAAGACGCGGGTAGACTGCTTCCGGGTGCGTTCGAAATAAAAACTTTTTTGGCTGCAGCAATTGGGGAGGGGACGGGCGCCGGTGGCACAGCCTCTTTCGGCTTGTCTGCCGAGAAGAGAGGCAGTGAAAGAAGACCTATTGCAAGAAGTAAACCCAGAATTCCCCGCTTAGCAATGCGAATTGTAAGCATTAGATTCTCCGTCCAAAGCTAATTGAAATTGGGAGGCAAGTCCTCCTGCCATCCTGTTCAAGTCCCTGCTGTTCGGCCCGTCGGATTCCATGCGGCAGTCCACAACGGCATTTGAAGCCTGGTTATGCACAGTGAAACCCTAAGGCTCCAATCCGCATATATTACTGTCCTATTCGCCCATACTGATTGGTCACATCTTTGCGGGGGGGACTTATGACTGTAACGGTGATATTACAACAGCAACAGTGCCCCCTAGACTCCAGGCGGACGACCCTCGCTATTTACACGAGCGTGGCTCCATGATTCTCTTCCGCGCAGTAGTACCCCCTTCGAAGAGGGTGCAAGCGGCGTAGAGTACGGCGCAACCGAGAATGCCGGGTGCGAACATAGGGGGCACTTCTACCATGCTGCCGATTAACGCTCCCGGCCCAAAGCCTTTTGCGCAGTAATCTGAATGAGTGTAATGGCGAAGTTACAACAGCAACTTTTTGGAGACTGCCAACTCCACGGCCTTCATTGACTTGGGCATGCTTCCGCCATAGCATGCTTGCGCATGATCGGCCAGACAATCTCGCACTACCGCATTGTCGAGAAACTCGGCGGGGGCGGGATGGGTGTGGTCTTTAAAGCTGAGGATCTGTCACTCCATCGCTTTGCGGCGCTGAAATTTCTCCCCGACGAGTTAGCTAAAGATCCCCAAGCTCTGGCCCGTTTCCAGCGTGAGGCCCAGGCCGCGTCTGCGCTGAACCATCCTAATATCTGCACGATCTATGAAATTGGGCAACAAGACGGCCAAACGTTTATCGCCATGGAGTATCTGGAGGGCGTGACTCTGAAGCACCGGATCGCAGGGCCAGTGTTGGATCTGGATTCCATGCTTCCGCTCGCCATCGAAGTCGCCGACGCGCTCGACGCCGCGCACGCAGAGGGTATCGTTCATCGTGACATCAAACCCGCAAACATTTTTATCACCAAGCGCGGCCACGCCAAGATTCTCGACTTTGGCTTGGCGAAAGTTATGCCTGCTAGCACCTCTTCGAGCAAGATTGCAGCTCTTAACACGCAGACGTATTCGGAAGACGGGGAGCATCTGACGAGCCCGGGCACAATGGTAGGAACGGTGGCCTACATGTCGCCGGAACAAGTGCGAGCCAAAGACCTCGATGCCCGCACGGATCTATTTTCGTTTGGTGCTGTTCTCTACGAAATGGCGACAGGCAAATTGCCCTTCCGTGGTGAAAGTACGGGACTCATATTTAAATCGATACTTGACTCCGTTCCAACGCCCCCGATTCGATTCAATCCCGAGATTCCGCTCAAATTGGAAGAAATCATCAACAAGGCTCTGGAGAAGGATCGCGAGCTACGCTACCAGACTGCGGGCGAAATGCGCGCTGACTTAAAACGCCTGAAGCGGGACACGGAATCCGGAAAGATTGTTCTGTCTAGCGAACAGGTCGCGGCGGAAACGCCAGCCGTCCGCCGACCAGTCCGACGCGGCCTGATTTTAGGCGCCGCTGCGTTGGTGCTCATGGTCCTCGCTGTTGCGATTTTCTATCTTCGCGGTCCACTGCCGCCGCCCAAGATAATTGGCTCAACACAGCTAACGTCGGACGGGATTTTTAAGGGTGGCTTGTCTACGGATGGCAGCAGGCTGTACTTTTCCGAATTTTCCGGCGATCACTGGATCGTTTCGCAAGTATCCATTGCGGGCGGAGAAAATGCCGCTATTGCCACCTCGCTTCCGAATCCCGCAATCCTGGATGTCGCCGCTGATTCCTCCAAGCTTCTGTTGTTGGAGCCTAATTTCAACCAACTGGACGGTCATTTTTGGCTCCAGCCGCTCCCCGCGGGCTCGTCACGACGGATGGAAGCGATGGGGCATGATGGCACATGGCTACCCGACGGGAAGTTGATGTTGTCCAGGGGGTCAGACATATTTCGCGCCGAAGATGATGGCAGAGATGCGCGCAAAATCCTTACGGTTGCTGGTAGCCCCAGAGAGATCAGACTTTCTCCAGACGGGTCGCGCATTCGCTTTACAGTCACGCTCAATACCGTCGCGCTGAATGCCGTCGGTGTATCTTCGCTTTGGGAAGCACGTTCCGACGGAACAAACCCACATCCGCTTCTGCCGCCTGGATGGAACGATCCTCCGCAAGAGTGTTGCGGTAATTGGACCTCTGATGGACGGTACTTCGTCTTCCAAAGTACTCGAAATGGACTTTCCAGCATTTGGGCTTTGGCCGATCAAAAGCCTTTCTGGCACAAGGGGAGCGCGGACCCCATGCAACTGACAACCGGCCCCTTGGACTTCGGTAGCCCTGTCCCAAGTCGCGACGGCAAGAAGCTATTTGTACAGGGCTGGCAGCCTCGCGCAGAAATGGTGCGTTACGACGCCAAATCCGGCGCCTTCTTACCGTTTTTCGCCGACACAGCCGCAGCTCAGGTGGATTTCTCGCATGATGGCAAGTGGGCGGTCTACGTTAGCTACAAAGATGGAACGGTGTGGCGAAGCAAATCGGATGGGAGCGACAGGTTGCAGTTGACCTATCCTCCTTTTCAAGCCACGGGACCCCGCTGGTCGCCAGACGACACGCGCATCAGCTTTAGCGGTGCGAAACCGGGCGAGCCCTATAGGATTTACGTTATCCCCGCTGACGGTGGTAACGCGGACCAGCTTTCTTCAGGGGAAAACGATCTCGACCCAAGCTGGTCGAAAGACGGAAACGCGATAATGTTCGGCGTATTTCCAGCACCGGACAAGCCCGAGTCGGCGAAGATCATGGTATTGGATCTAAAAACACGCGCCCTGCACCAGGTTGCGGGGTCACAGGGAATCTGTTGCCCACGTTGGTCGCCAGATGGTCGTTACGTAGCTGCCCTCAGCGCCGATAACCAGAAATTATTGCTTTTGGATCTAACTACGCAAGAGTGGCGCCAACTGTCAGACAAAATGGGAACTGTGGGATTCATTACGTGGTCGCCGGACAGTAAATATTTAGGTTTCGACACTTCGTTCACTGCTGATCCCGGATTCTTTCGGGTGCGGGTGGGTGATGGACAAATTGAGCGCGTCGTAAGCCTGAGCAAAATCCGCCGGTTTCTTTCACAGTGGGGCGAATGGAGTGGCATGGCGCCCGATGGTTCGCCCTTGGTCGTCCGCGACATCAGTGGCCAGGAGATCTACGCGCTCGACTGGCAACTGCCATAAACTATCGCAAGGTTTTCGGCGACAGTTGACTGCACCTGACTCTCCGTGCAACTGTACCCTTCGTGCGGATCGCTGACCTTATCCTCCCTGTATTTGCAGTAATCCTGACTGGCTGGATCGTTGGCTACGCGGGCTATTTGTCGCGGACGTTGTCTGACGCACTGATTCACTTCGCCTATAACATCGCAATGCCGGCATTGCTGATCGTCACGATTGCGCAAGAGCCCAGTCATTCTTTGATCAATTGGCGCTTTCTGCTTGCCTTTGGGGGTGGCTCCCTCCTCTGCTTCCTTCTCGTGTTCGGCGTCATGAGTATTCATGCTTCCCGAAACGTGGCAAGCCGAACCATGCACGGGATGGCGGCATCAATGACCAATACCGGCTTCGTCGCCTTACCCGTTCTGCAGGCGATCTATGGTCCGCGCGCCGTGTTGCCGGCGGCGATCGCCACAGTATTCGTGGCTGTTGTGATGTTTCCACTGGCCGTGATCCTGCTCGAACTTGATCAGCAGGATGGTCATGGCTCACGCACGGCCCCAATGCTCACACTTAAACATGTCGTGCTTAACCCAATGGTCCTATCAACCCTGGTCGGCATGCTCTTGTCAGTCCTCGATCTTCGCATGCCTGGGCCGGTCACCGCCTATTTTGGCATCTTGGCCGACGCGCTGACGCCTTGTGCCCTGTTCGCCATCGGACTAGGGCTGTCGATCGAAGGATTGCGCGCCAATATTGGACGAGCTTCGCTGCTCTCCGCCGTCAAGCTCGTGATCATGCCTCTGATTGTGTACGGATTGAGCGTGTCCTTGGGGCTCGACCCCCTCTACACCATTGCAGCCGTAATCTGCGCCGCGGTGCCCACGGCCAAGACCGTCTACATTCTTGCGGGAGAGTATCACTGCGAGGAAATGATGGTAGCGTCGACGGTTTCGCTGACAACCCTAGCTTCCGTCATCTCGCTCGTGGTCTGGCTTTACGGGCTATCAGGACTGGCCGCACGCATCGCTATCATGCCGGCGTATTCCCCGCGATGAGGAGGACGCGCGTCCCAAGGGTCAATGAGTGTAATGGCGATTTCTCAACACCTACACCCAATAGTGGAATCCGGCCAGCTTCTTAGTCCTTTTCAGGGCAGGGAAACGGTGAGCAGGTTTGCTTCTTGATCCGGCTCGAATGGAGCGCCACCATCTGCCACTTCCTGTCTCGCATAATCCAAGTGTCCGTAAGCCGAAACTGGCCGCCGATGTCTTTTCCGTCGAATGTGCCGACGGCTGTATCCAGAAGGGTGACGACTGCAATATTGCCATATTGACGGACGTGAATTTCTGTCGAAGAATCACTATCTAGCTTCATTGTTGGCGAAGTTAGCACTTTCAGGATGTCTGCTTTTGTATTGAGTGTTCCGTCGTCTTCGGTATCTGTCCAGTCGTCGGAAAGCAGTTCAGAAACGCGATGGATATCTGGCTTTACCTCCGCATCGGAAAAGTCCTTTTCTAGCTGGACGATTGTTTTTTCGACCAACTCATTGCGATTCTCATTGCGATTCTGGGGCATGGAGTCTGACGCGGGAAGCGCGGTCTGTGTCGCCAGCAGCGGCAACTTGGGAGGGAACGCAGAAACATGTATCGTCACGCATAGCCATCGTTGGTTCTGTTTGACCCACATTGCTGTTCGGCGACCCTTGTACTCTATGGGTTTTCCTTGATACCAAAATTTTTCATGGACAGTTGATAAGACTACCGCAGCATTCCCGTGAACCCGAACATCCATGTCACCGTACTCCAAGGCTTCCATCGGATTGGACTTGTCCCCTATGAGGGGCAGGAATTGCTGTTTGCTATAGAGATTGCCATCGTTGGCCGCCGTAAGAACGAAGCCTTCGGCCAACAGAGCGTCAGCAGCAGATATATCGTATTGCAGCTCCGCCTCTCGCAGAGCCTCCTCCTGAGCCTTGACGGCCGTAACATCATCTGGAGTTCGTGGCGGGATAGCAGCTGTAGATTGAGCACTCGCAAACAGTGAACTGCCGACCAGAAACATCAATGTGAACAAACGTTTCATTTCGGAGAGAATCTTACATGACGAATGGTGTTAACAGGCGATTATCATTGAGAATTGGCCAGTCTTAGCCAGTCGCTCTTCAACTCGTCATCGCTCGAAATCGTGCCGTCTGCACGCCATGCCGCGAGGTTGGAGAAGCGGTGCGCTATCTGACGGCACAGGCAACCCCGATTCAGCACTAAGAAGATAGGCCTCCCTGCGGGTGGAGGCGCGTCTGGAGGTTTTCCAGCAGCTCAGACGCTGCTTGGCCCGCATCCAGGGTGTAAAATTCATTTCCCAGTTCCACCACTTGCAGGGTCGCGCAGGCTGCCTGGAAAGCTTGCATCGTTCCCGGAGACGCGGACAGACTTGGTCCAAGCACCAGCAAGTTGGGTCGCGTTGCCCGGATCAGGATCAATGCATCAGCCATGCGGCTGTTCGTCAGGACGTTGTACCCGGCATTCCCCAGCAAAACCCGCAAGTAGGCCAGGACATCCGCAGATTGATCCAGACACAATATGGTAGGACCCGCGACCGATGGCCGCCCGGGAACCGCTCTTTTCCGGTAAAACTCCGAAACCACAGCCTCTTCTGAGTCGTGCACGTCAAATAGATTAATCAGGTTGGTCATCTTAAGCACTTTGTAGACGCCCTCAGGCACGTTGCATAACTTCAAGTCGCCTCTCGCACTGCGCGTGCTGGTCAGAAGACGGACCAGCATTCCCAGTCCGCTGCTGTCGATGAAAACCACGTCGCCGAGGTGCAGCGCGATGTCCCTTTGGTTCGGCAGGAGTCGGGTGACGTGCTCGCGCAAGGACTCTGTCTCTCCACCGGTAACAATGCGCCCTGCGCATTGGATAATCGTCACATCCCCAACTGCGCGCATCTTAAGTGTCAGTGGCACGTCATCTCCTTGCAGACCTGAACCCAGGCCCCAAAACCACTACATTGATATTCAACCGACCGTTAGAAGTAGCTCATCACACTCGGTCAATGAGTGTAGTGCGATTTCTCACCAACAGTCATCCGGGCAAGTCGAACCCGCTCCTGTTCTAGCGACCCCGGCAGTAGCTGCGAAGTCGTCCCTGAGCACGTGGTACCCATTTGCCAGCATCATGCCGTCGACTGAATGCACGTGTATCGGCTCATTTTTTCGAAGTTGCTGGTTTTCCGTTCAGAGCGACGTTGGCCTGATAGGTTTTCCTGCTAACTCTGTCACAGCCAACGAGAAGGCAAGCGATCAGCACAGTCGGGATGAGTCGCCAGCTCTTTGCTCGATTCATGCCGGTATTGTGCGGCAGCATGTCAACTGATGTAAACAGGCGATTACGCTCAATGAGGATCGGTCGCTCATCGTTCGGGTCAATGAGTGTAATGGCGATGTTACGACAACTGACCACAGACCACGCCTTTTAGCTCTACTGAAAATCGGGCCATGTGAGCCGCCATTGTAAGAGAATCAGGGTCGGTGTTATTGTGCCGTGCCATGAGAACCGATTGGGCTGCGTTGCTTACTGTCGTGTTGCTACTTTTCGTCAGTTCCTGTCAGGCCGCCAATAAAGTATTCACAATTCCGAACAGTTCGATGGAGCCGACCATCAAACAGGGAGAGAAGATCGCTGCGGACATGGAGCCGTTCCAGCCGGCACGAGGCGATCTGGTCATCTTTGTACACGACGGGACCGTTTTGGTAAAACGCGTCATCGCTGTTGCTGGCGATGTTGTCGAAGGCCGCGACCTTAAGATTCTCGTCAATGGCAAGCTATTGAAGGAAGAATACGTTCAGCACATCGCAAAGCCACCTCTTGGCCTACCTACCCTCGAAACATTCGGGCCTACCACAGTGCCAAACGGTAAGTTATTTGTCGCGGGCGACAATCGTGATTACTCGCTGGACAGTCGCGATCCCCGATTTGGCCTTGTTGGAACCTCCGAGATCAAAGGCAAGGCGGTTCAAATTGTTGAATCGCCAACTCCTGAGCGACAGACGAAAAAACTAGAATAGCCACTCGTTATGTAGGAAATTGTCAACATATCGTTAACGGGCGATTACACTCATTGAGAATTGACAAACCCGGTCAATGAAAGTAATCGCGATTTTTCGCCAACGGAAGATCACTTCAGCACAGTGATGCTAACCTGACGTCCGTCGAGGTATACGTTGTAGTCAATTCCACGCTGAAACACCAACGTCGTTGAAGTCTCTGTTTCTGGGAGTTCGTGAGCCTCCACCCAATATGCAAGATAGAATTCCACCTCCGGCCCGAGCCCTTCCTCTCCATTGGAGAGTACGCGAGTTACTACCGCCGTCCGCTCTTCCGAAGGGTTGTCGGACAATATACTGAACTTGAAACATTGCCCTACCCTAATTTCGGATTGCATTTGAACCCCTTTAATGCTCTGAGCTTTTGATCACTACGCCACCATCAGCGACGTTCCATCCTGTCCACAGATTGTGCGTATTATAGTCCGCTGCTTTCCTAAACCTGAGCAACGCTCAACTGTCGAAATCAGGCGATTACACTCAATGACCTTTAAGGGTGGTCTTCAAGCTCAATCCAGCCGAGCAGAGTCTTGGGGAGGGGGAGTGTGCGCGATGGTACGCCGACAACCGCATAGTTTTCCGATCGCCGATATACAACCGAGCGATGCATTACTGCTTCAGAGCACCGCTGCGGAGTTTGCCGATGCGGACTTCGGGTCCCACAGCAAAACGGTAGTGCGCAAAACGGTGCCATTGGTCCCGCTGGCCCATGCGATACCATTGCCGATGGACTCAATGCCACGCAGGTCGGCGGTAGTGTACGAGTTCTGCAGGAGCCACTGAGCACTGCCGCTGCGCGAAGCGGCGAGCACGAGGGCAACTATTCGCAGTAGCCGCCGCATACGGCAAAGTACAACAACGAGGTTCCCAAAAGTTGGCTTTGTGAGCGCTGACAACTATTCGCACTCAAACACCCGGTTGGTACGTCATCCTGAGCGGCCTTTAGGCCGTGAAGGATCTGGCGCGGATCAACGGGAAACCTTTTTGATCAGCTCGCACATTTCTCATCCAGGTCGCCAACTGATACCAATTATCTGCAGCACTTTTTGACCAGTCAACGTGTTCAGGAAAAGGGTGCCACAATTTCTCGCCTCTCCTTGAAAAACTCGCCGCCGGAAGTAACTGGGTGCTTCCGGCGGCTATACCTTACTGGTTGGTTAGTGATTTAAATGGCCCGATCTTAGGCCGCCTTTTTCCTTTGTGAGCGCATTTGTTGGTCCATCTGGCGCATTGCGGCGATGAAACCAGGGGAGCGATTTTCAGCCCAGGTTTCGAATCGATTGGCTGCCTTCTCGATGTTCGCGGCAAAGAGTTTGTTCGAGAACCGTTTCCGGCCCTCCTCAAGGGTGGGCTTGATGCGATTCCACACACCGAAGAACTCACCGCTGGTTTCGAAGAACAGATCCTCATGAAGGAGTCCGTAGTTGAGTAGCGCGCACGCCTGCTCCCAGTAGCTGACTACCATCATGTAATTGGTTCCCGCTTCTGTTCCCGGCGAGGCGATGCGCATGGCCTCGTCCATGGTATCGGCGAAGCAATTGGCGAAGAACCAGTCACGCGCCTGCCGAAGTCGCGCCTCCCGGCGTTCTTCGTACACCTGCAAGTGGAGTTGTGCTTGTTCGTAGGTAGGCTTCGTTGCCATCGTGTTCTCTCCTTTCAATTGGTTCGATGCCTCCAGCAGACGATGGTTTCCAACAAAATCCGGATTTTGCTGAGCACCTGTGGATATTGGGGGACGTAAAAATGCCATTCACTTGTCAGTGAGATCAGGAATGCACGGGATTTACAGGCAAAAAAATGGGCGGCTTTATGGGCCGCCCTTTTTGAAGCATGAAATCTGAAGCTGGTTCTACGCTGGCGCCGGCCTTTCCGGACTCTTCGCCCGTCCCGGCTGCAAGTCCGGCTTGATCACCTGCTGCACTCCGTCGTCTGCTTTCGGTGGCGGAACGATCTTCGGCAGCTCCTGACCTTCGATAATCATCTTGATCTGCGCCGCATCGAGAACTTCCCGTTCGATCAGTGCGTGCGCGATCCTCTCCAGCACGTCCCGATTGGCCGACAAAAGTTCCTTCGCGGCGCTATACCCTCGGCCCACGAGTTTCTGAACTTCTGCGTCAATCTTGACCGCCGTTGCCTCGCTGTAATCACGATGCTGCGCAATCTCGCGTCCCAGGAAAATCTGCTCTTCTTTCTTGCCGAAGGTCAGCGGACCCAGGTCGCTCATGCCCCATTCGCAAACCATCTTGCGCGCCATTTCGGTCGCGCGCTCGATATCATTGCCAGCACCAGTACTCATCGAGTTCAGAAAAAGCTCTTCCGCGATACGTCCACCCATCAGGATCGCAATCGAGGTCTCAAGATAATTCTTGTAATAGTTGTGCCGGTCGTCGATCGGCAGTTGCATCGTGACGCCCAGGGCCATTCCGCGCGGAATGATCGTCACTTTGTGCAAAGGATCGGAGTGCGGCAGCATTGCGGCAACCAGGGCATGCCCGGCCTCGTGATACGCCGTATTCTTTTTCTCATCGTCTGACAGCAGCATGGACTTCCGCTCCACGCCCATCAGCACTTTGTCCTTCGCCAGTTCGAAGTCGTACATCAGCACCGCTTTGCGGTTCTGCCGCGCCGCTGCCAATGCTGCTTCGTTCACCATGTTCGCCAGGTCAGCGCCCGAGAAACCCGGTGTTCCGCGTCCCAGAACGAAAAGATCCACATCGTCAGCCAAAGGAATCTTGCGCGTATGCACCCGCAAAATCTCCTCGCGTCCACGCACATCCGGCCGGCTTACCACCACTCGCCGGTCAAAACGTCCCGGCCGCAGCAATGCTGGATCAAGCACGTCAGGCCGGTTGGTCGCGGCCATCAGAATCACACCTTCGTTGGACTCGAATCCATCCATCTCGACCAGCAACTGGTTCAGCGTCTGTTCGCGTTCATCGTGACCGCCGCCCAAACCCGCTCCACGGTGCCGTCCAACCGCATCAATCTCGTCAATAAAGATGATGCAGGGAGCATTCTTCTTGCCCTGCTCGAACAGATCTCGGACCCGGCTGGCTCCGACGCCCACAAACATTTCCACGAAGTCAGAACCTGAGATCGAGAAGAATGGAACATTCGCTTCTCCGGCCACTGCCCGGGCAAGCAAAGTCTTGCCCGTTCCCGGAGGTCCAACCAGCAAAACTCCCTTGGGAATGCGTCCACCCAGCTTCTGGAACTTCTGCGCTTCGCGCAGAAATTCGATAATCTCTTTCAGCTCTTCTTTGGCCTCGTCGACTCCAGCCACGTCTTTAAACGTGACTTTCTTCTGCTGCATTGAGAGCAGCCGCGCCCGGCTCTTGCCGAACGACAAAGCCTTGTTTCCGCCCGTCTGCATCTGCCGGATCATGAAGAACCATAACGCCGCCAGCAGAATCAGAGGTGCCCATGTTCCCAGCAACTGGAGCGGCCAACTGCCGCTGCTCATGTCGCGGATGTTCATGGTAACGCCCTTATCCTTCAACATCTTGTAGATGTCTGGATAGTTCACCGGGGCAGTCGTGTGAAATGGGGAGTTGTCGTTGCGGTAGTGGCCCCGCACTTCCATGCCAGTGATGGTGACATCCTTCACATTCCCCTGATCGACATCCGAGAGGAATTGCGAAAAATTGGGTTCCTTTTCTTTCGGACCCGCGCTCCCAGCCTTCATTACCTGCCACAGCAGGAAGGCGGAAAGCACAATCACCAGCCAGAAAACCACTGTCTTAACTGTAGAATTCACCTAGGGCTCCTGAGACGTGAACGGCACGTTCTAAAGAATGCCAGACGGCCCGTCACACCTATATCTTAGATGCCCGGCCGAGGGGTTTGGATCGGACAAGTTGCCAAACTTGTATTCTAACCGTTCTGAAGAAAAAAAGATCGGCGTTCTGCCAGTGACTTAAGTCACAACTTCACACTAACTTGCGGCACCCACGTAGGGCAGATTGCGATTCGTCTGTTCCGGAGATCCGAGCCCATAACCCACCAGAAAGGCTTCATCCACCAGAAAACCGAAATAATCCGGCTGCAGCTGAACTCGCCGCGCCGATTGCCGGTCGAGCAACGTCGCCAGTTTCACCGACGCCGCTCCCCGCGACTTGAGATCAGTCATCAGGAATTCAGTGGTAATGCCCGAGTGCACCAGGCCTTCAATCACCAGAACATGCTGATCGCGGATGTCGGATTGATGGCTGAAGAAAATCTCCAGAATCCCGCCCACGCCGTCCGCTTTATCCTCACGATATCTGGGCTTGATGAACTGGCAGATGACCGGAACATCCAGCGCCCGCGCCAGGTCGGCCATGAAGATAAACCCATTTTCCAGCAATGCCAGCAAGTGGACCGTCCGTCCGCGATAATCATCGGATATCTGCCGGCCCATCTCCCGAATCCGCTTCTGAATCTGCTCCGCGGGGATTACTGTGCGCGGCTGCTCTGGTTTCACCGTCTGATTCATGCTTTGGAGTACTCCTGAATGACCAGGGCCTGTTTCGCGCCGTCCAGCGGCCGCATCTGGGCGGGCGCGGGGAAGCCGCGAATCCACACAATCTCCTCACCGCTCAATATTACCGGCCACAACTTGCGTTCACCGTCCGCCAGTTTCCGCTCCTGCAGCAACTCCTTAACCTTCTTGGGCGCCTTACGATGCGCCGGCCAAAACCGGTCACCGGGGCGCCAATTTCGCACCGTCAACTCTGTTCTGAGCAATGCCGGATCGAATACGTGGTCGGGATTATAACCCGCCATCGCATCCCCCGGAACCATTGTTACCTCAAACATCGACCCCGCCTCCGGAACCCGAACCACGCCAGGTACCGTCAAAACGTACTCGTAGTCGGAAATCGCACCCGCGCCGCTTCTCTGGGTAAACCGCACACCGGTTTTGTCCTTGATTCCCGAAACCGTCCATCCTCCCGACAACATCGTAGATGATCCTGCCGGCAATCCAAGAATCTCCTCGACATGAGCAAACTCCAATCGCAAGCCGAGCGATTCCGCCGCCGCCCTCACCAGTCGTCTCCGCAATGCCAGCGGCAGCCGGTTAAGTTCGGCCAGCTTCCCGGTTCGGGAATCCCATACTTCCGGAAGCACCCGCGCGACCTCGTTCTGCCAATAGTCCTCCTCCGATCGCGCGATCTCAGCCGTCTCCGCCAGCGCCTCTCTCACCCTGGGATTAAGAGTGCGCTCGAGTCGTGGCACGATCCCGTGCCGTACGCGGTTGCGTGCATGACGAAGGTCCCGATTGCTCGAATCCTCGCGCCAGCTCTGCCCGATCTCCGCCAGATAACTCTCCAGATCCGCCCTCCTGGTGCCAAGCAAAGGCCGAACGATGGAGAACCGAGAACGGTCATCGGCTAACCAGAAATCATTCAAAGTGGGATCAGCTGGTTTGGGATAAATAGGTTTGTTGTAACTGACTTTCGGATAAATTCCAGCCAGCCCGCGCGTGCCCGCGCCGCGGACAATTCTCAGCAGGACAGTCTCGGCCTGATCATCCAGTGTATGGCCAGTAGCGACGCAATTCAGTCTCTCCTCTGCAATCAGCCGAAGAAAATATTGGTAACGCAACTGCCGGGCACCAGCCTCGGTGCTCAGGTGCTCGGCCGCGGCGTGCTGCGCTACATCTCCGCGCTCGCAATAAAACTCCAGTTGATGATGCTCTGCCAACTCCTCGACGAATTTCTCGTCCGCTTCAGATTCCGCCCCTCGCAGACTGTGATTGAAGTGGACGACCGAGAGCACCACTCCGATTTCCTGACGCAACTCCAGCAGCAGCCGCAGCAATGCTACCGAATCGGCTCCGCCCGAAACCGCAACTCCCGCCCGATCCCCAGGCTTGAGCAGCCCCTGCCCGCGGACATACTCAAGCACGCTCTCCGCCAGTTTGCCCACGCCCAATGTTACATCGAGTAGTAGGACCGGAAGCCATCGCGTACCGGCCTATCGTAGCGCCGGCGTCCCGCCGGCTGTCCGGAGGGCATCTTGCCCTCCGCTGGTAAAAGACGGTTTGCCGGGAAACTATTCCAGCCCGCCGCCTCAACCAAACCAATCACTCCATCATCCGGTTCAAATCGGCAAATGATATCGCGCCCGCAAAATTCTCATACGTGCCCGAGTTCTTCAATTCCTTCGCTAAACGCTGCACCAGCCCAACCGTCGCCCTCATCGCGGACGACCCCACGCTAACCCGAGCCACACCGAGCCTTTCAAGTTCGGGTACTGGAGACGACCCAGGCCCCACCAGAATATTCACCGGGAACTGCAGGTCTTTCACCATTCGTCCGATGGTTTCCGCGTCATGCAACCCAGGCACAAACAGGCAATCCGCCCCGGCGTCCCGAAACGCCACCAACCTTCGCAAAGCGGTGTCATACCGTTTCTCCGGCGTCTCAAGCTGCAGCAGATAGACATCAGTCCGAGCGTTCAAAACCATTCCGCTCACCGCCTCGCGGACCGCTTTGATTCGTTCTACCTGCATCATGACCTCGAAAAGCGGTTGCTGTGGATCGCCGGTTGCGTCCTCCAGGTTCATTCCAACCGCGCCAGCTTCAGAAACGGAACGTGCAGTCAGGGCCACATCTTCCGGACCGTTGCCGTATCCAGCCTCGACGTCAGCCGTCACCGGGATTTTTACCGCCGACGCAATGCGCCGGACCACTCCAAGCATTTCCTCCCGCGAGATTCGCTGACCGTCGGCGTATCCCAAAGTGAAAGCAATGCCGGCACTGGTTGTGGCAATTGCCCCGAAGCCAGCGGCTTCAAATACCCGTGCGCTGGAGACATCCCAGGCATTGGGCAACACCAGGATTCGCCTTCCCCGATGCATGGCGCGAAACGCCTCCGCCTTGAGTTTCCACTCGTCCTTATTCATACGGGAATTGAGCCTCTGTTCTTCATTTTAGAGAGCTGTTGCTAGAATAGAAAACAGCAGCCATGCAGCGCTTTACCGAACAATTCGATGTCGTGGTAGTCGGCGCCGGGCACGCAGGATGTGAGGCCGCCATGGCGGCCGCGCGCATGGGCTTGAAGACCGCACTCTTCACTCTGAACGTCGATCTCATCGCCCAGATGTCGTGCAACCCCGCGATCGGCGGCATCGCGAAGGGACATCTCGTCCGCGAAGTGGACGCCCTGGGCGGCATCATGGGCGAAATCACCGACGCGGTCGGCATCCAGTTCCGCCTGCTCAATACTTCCCGCGGCCCAGCCGTTTGGTCTCCCCGTGCGCAGTGCGACAAGCAGGCCTACCGCCTGAAAATGCGCGAGGTGCTTGAATCTCAGCCCAACCTGAAAATCAAGCAAGCAGAGGTCGCCGATCTGATTCTGGAGCCGTCGTTGGCCAATGGCGCTGGGTCGTTGGCCGGTGGGTCGTTGGCCGGTGGGTCGTTGGCCGGTGGTCGTTGGTCGTCGGCAAATTCCACTTCCACTTTCCAACCCGAGCGCACGGAGACTCACTCCGACTGTCATCCCGAGCGAAGTGAGGCGCAGCCGACCGCAGTCGAGGGACCTTGTGTTTCGGCCAACGACCAACGACCAAGGACCAACGACTCTGTTTCGACCAACGACCAACGACCAACGGCCAACGACAGTTCTGTTCCGGCCAACGACAGCTTGCGCCAGCGAGCCATAGGCGTCCGCCTCCGCGACGGCCGGACCATCGGCGCCCAGGCAGTCATCATTACTACCGGCACATTTCTTAACGGCCTGATCCACTGCGGCGAACAGCAATATCCCGCCGGACGCTCCGGTGAACCCGCCGCGATCCTGCTCGGTGAGTCGCTCAAGCAGCTTGGCCTGCGCGGCTGCCGCCTCAAGACCGGCACTCCTCCGCGCTTGGATGGTCGCACCATCGACTGGTCTCGCTTCGAAGTCCAGCCCGGCGACGCCGACCCGACCCCCTTCAGTTTCCGGACGCGCCGCGTCGCTCATCACGACTCCCAGGTCCCCTGTTACATCGCGTGGACTACTCCTGAGACTCAGCGCATCATCCGCGAAAACGTCCATCGCTCGCCCATGTACAGCGGGCAGATTCACTCGATCGGTCCGAGATACTGTCCGTCGATTGAAGACAAGATCGTCAAGTTCCCGGACAAGATCACGCACCAGCTTTTCCTCGAGCCCGAGGGTCTGAACACCCACGAGATTTACGTCAACGGTATGAGCACATCTTTGCCTGTCGAAGTCCAGTTGGAGATTTTGAAGTCGATTCCGGGTCTGGAAAATGCCGACATGCTGCGACCGGGCTATGCCATCGAGTACGATTCCATAGACCCAACCGAACTCGAACGCACGCTGGAGACGAAAAAAATCGCGGGCCTCTTCCTGGCGGGACAGATCAACGGCACCAGCGGGTACGAAGAGGCGGCCTGTCAGGGATTAATGGCGGGCATCAACGCCGCGCTGAAAGTAAAGAACGCTCCCCCGCTCATTCTTGATCGCACTGAGGCCTACACCGCGATCCTCATTGACGATCTGATCTCGAAAGGCACCAACGAG
This sequence comes from Terriglobia bacterium, assembly GCA_963765715.1. GTDB lineage: Bacteria > Acidobacteriota > Terriglobia > Terriglobales > Acidobacteriaceae > JAIQFF01. The sequence goes on along the minus strand of CAVXXN010000002.1, from coordinate 48,582 downwards.
CCTTATCGCATGTTCACCTCACGGGCCGAGTTCCGCCTCCACCTGCGCATCGACAACGCAGACCGCCGCCTGACCCCACGCGGCCGCGAAGTCGGCTTGATCTCTGACGAGGCATGGGCCGACTTCCAGGCCAAGCAAGAACGGCACGCATCGATGAAGTTGTTACTGGAGCGAACTAAGCTGACCACCGCGATGCTGGAAAAGATAAGCGCCCACGTAGGAACAGCCGCCCCCGGCCGCCCGGCCGAGCAAAGCTCGGCAAAAGCTGATGACCGACGACCGAAGACTGACGACTGTCTTTCAGCCATAGGCCAAAGTCTCGCCCAACTGTTGAAGCGACCGGAATTTCAGATCGAGCACCTTCTGCCGATTCTCCGCGAATCCGCTCCTGAATTTTTCCAGCAGGAAGAACTTCGCGCAGGTTCGCCCGAATCCGTGGCCGCCGTTCCTTTGTCGATCTCGTCCTCGACCCGCAACGCTCTTAAGTCCATCGAGACCGAAATCAAATACGAGGGATACTTGCTGCAACAGCAGCGCGCCATAGAACGCCTGAAAAAGGCCGAGCAACACACCATCCCGCAATGGTTTGATTATTCGTCGATCAGCGGGCTCTCCCGCGAAATGCAGGAAATACTGATCAAGATCCGCCCCCGCACCCTGGGCCACGCATCGCGCATCCCCGGCGTAACCGCAGCCGCAGTGTCACTCGTACACGTCTTCATCGAAATCCAGACAAAACGCCGCAACCAGGCCGCGGCCGCGGTCTAGCCTGATCTTGCGTTAGTTCATGTCCCATCGCCCAGCAAAATTGTCATCCCGACCGGAGCGAAGCGCAGCAAGCGCAGTGGAGGGACTTTGTGTTGTCAGTCTCCGACCACGATGCCCTAAGCGATCTACCCGCCAATTCCCTTACGCCTGTCATCCCGACCGGAGTGAAGCGCAGCAAGCGCAGTGGAGGGACCTTGTGTTGACAAACCATTCGCCCCCCAGAATTTTCGACGTCCCCGAATACCCAGATTAAAATAGTGCAATGGCTCCGGTCGCCTTCACCCAAATTGAAAGCCCTCTCGGCCCGCTCTTATTAGCGGCCGACGAAACCGGCTTACGCTCAATTGATTTTGTAAATGGCAGACGCCCTGTCTCCCCCAATCCATCATGGAAAGAGGATCCCGCAAGTCTGCAGGAACCCATCCGCCAGCTCCAGGCCTACTTCACTGGAGACCTCGAAACGTTCGATCTCGCACTCGCCCCCGCCGGCACAACGTTTCAGCTCGCAGTATGGCGCAGGCTCTGCGAAATTCCTTTTGGAGAAACCACCTCTTACGGCGAAATCGCCCGGCGCCTCGGCAATCCCAACGCTTGCCGCGCCGTCGGCCTGGCCAACGGCTCCAATCCCATTCCGATCGTAATCCCCTGTCATCGAGTAATCGGCAGCAACGGCAAACTCACAGGCTATGGCGGAGGCCTGCCGATCAAGGAGAAGTTGCTCGCTCTCGAGCGCCGTCAACTCCGCCTGCTGTAAGGTCTTCCTTTGTGAACCTTGGTGTCCTTCGTGGTTTAAGCTTTTCAAGTGTCCCTAAACTCCGCTTCGGGTACCATATCTGGTGTGAAGAAGTAACGAAAAACCTGCATCCAATTAATTATGGCTAACCAACACCTCATTCTTGCCCTGGCTTTTCTCCTCGTCGCTTCCATGGCCTCCGCTCAGAACGTCGACGCCGCGCTAAGGCCGCCGAAGGGCGCCCAGGTCGCCATCGTGGTGTTCGAGGACCTGCAATGCCCTGACTGCCGCCGTGCCGCTCCCCTCGTCGAGGAAGCCGCCAAGACGTACAAGATTCCAGTCGTGCGCCACGACTTCCCGCTGCCCATGCACAACTGGTCTTACGACGCCGCTCTCATCGCGCGTTATTTCGACACTCATTCCAAACAGCTCGGTAACGACTTCCGAGACTACATCTTCCAGCACCAGCCCGAGATCACGCCGCCCACTCTCCGTACCTTCGCTGAAAAGTTCGCCACTGACCACAAAGTTGATCTTCCCTTCGCGGTCGATCCGCAAGGCAAGCTGGCTGAAGGAATCACGCAGGACAAGAATCTGGGCCAGCGCGTCGGTATCAATCACACTCCGACGATCTATGTGGTCAGCAACAAGACCCAGGGCAAGCCCTTCGTCGAGGTAGTAGACCGCTCCCAACTTTTCCAGCTGATTGACGCGATGAAAAATGAGTAGCCAGGAAGGGGTAACAGGGAAAGAGTAACTAGAAAAAGAGGAACAAAAAGCAGGCCGCGAAAAACCAGGCGGTCTACCTAATAAGAAGGAGCCAGACGGCCAACGACCAATGGCCAATGACCGATCCTAAACGACCCACGGCCAGGGACCAACGACAGCCTTTAACCCACCTGCCAAACCGTATCCAACACAGTCCCATCCACCCACTTCACGACCGCGACCGGATTATCGCCCAGCTTCGGACGCGCCGGCTTCCCTCCACAAATCCGCTCCACTTCCACCTTGATGTCCTGAATCGGACGGATCGGCAGTGACGATCCCTTCACCGCATCCAACAAATCCTGACGCCGCGGATTGATCGCAATCCCGCGCTCCGTCACCACCACATCGATCAACTCTCCCGGCCCGGTCATGGTTGTCACTTCATCCACAATCACCGGAATGCGATCGCGGAACGCCGGCACGGCGAGAATCGTGCATCCCGCATCCAGACAATTCTGCCAACCGCCAATCCCGTGCAACAGCCGCCCATCGGAGTGTGTCACCACGTTGCCGTTAAAGTTCACATCCACTTCCGTCGCGCCCAACACCACCGCGTCAATCATCGAAGCGAACGATCCCTTGCCGTGATAGTTATATGAAGTGAACGGTGACGTCGCCACGTGCCGCGGATCACTCGCGATACTCTTCACCGCGTCCAGATCAAACGTCTGCCCATCCAGAATGTAGTCAGTCATTCCTTCCTGCAACATCTCTACCAGGTATCGCGACGACCCGCCGCGGACGAACCGCGCCTTCACCCCATCTTCTTTCATCATGCGCCGCAGATAATCGACGAATGCCAGTGCGATCCCACCCGCTCCCGCCTGAAACGAAAATCCGTTGCGCATAATCCCGGCCTCGCGCAGAAACCGCGCCACATATTCGGCGACCTTCAAGCGATCGGGAGAGCGCGTAATTTGTGTCGTCCCCGAAACAATCTTCGCCGGATCCCCAATACTTTCCACCTCCACAACATAATCCACGTTGTTGCCCTGGATCTGCCATGGCACGCACGGAAACGGAACCAGATTGTCGGTCACAACAATCACATGATCCGCATACAAACTATCGGCGAGGGCGAAGCCTAGTGAACCGCATGCTGACTTCCCATGCGAGCCGTCGGCATTGCCGAACGCGTCTGCGGTCGGCGCCGCAATAACCGCAATATCTATATGGACTTCGCCATCCTGGATCGCCTGCCAGCGCCCGCCATGCGAGCGCAACACACCCATGCCGCGCATCTTTCCCTGCGTGCAGTAATCCCCCAATGGACCGTTCATCGAACCTTCAATGTGATGAATAACTGACGACTGCATCAGGTCAATCGCCCCCTTCTGTGACGGAAATGACGCGCTGGGAAACCACATCAAGTCCTTGACGCCCATCCGCCCCGCCGTTTCCAGCATCATCAGAGCAACTTGATCGCCGTCCCGCAAGTGATGATGGTTCGAAAGAACCATGCCATCGCGCAGTCCGCACTTGCGCAGCGCCGTCTCCAGATCCGGAACGCGCTTGTCGCCGCCCTCGGGATAGTCTTTGCTCGAGCGCACCGGCGGCGCCGCCTTGCGTCCTCGCGGCTGAAACTTCCCCACCCCGAGATACGGGATGGACGGCTTCCCGTTCACCATCCCGGGCACCATGCGTCCCGCCGCGTTCTGCACCATCTCCACTCGATCAGTCATCTTTGTGAACCTGTCATGGCGACATTACCACAAGAGATCGAAAACAAACCGCACGGCCTGCCCAAGCGTACGCGAGTGATAAACTAACCCGCACAAACACAAACAACTGGAGAAAATAAATATGGCGGACGCCAAAGTTCTGTCCAATCAGAAGACGATCCTGAACAACCAGTCCACGATCGTAAAAAATCAGAAGCGCATCCTGGCAAACCAGCAGACCATCGTGAAAAATCAAAAGATGATTTACGCCAACCAGGGCGTAATCAAGAAGAACCAATCCGCCCTGTCAGAAATCCTGAGCAACCAAAAAGAAATCCTCGCCGCGATAAAGAAATAGTTCGTGTGGCGCGGGCTCCCACGCCCGCGTCCGTCCCACCTCAAAGATCCGGCAATCCGATTCTCATTCAGAAAAGGGTTCAGCCTCTGGCTTTCCCCGTGGCACCCGCACTCTCTTCGGCCGCCCCCTCAGCAAGTTCCATGCTTCCATATATTGCGAGAACTTGTGGCCACTCCGGGGGATCAGAGCCAATGTCTTGATGTCCTTCACAATATCGAACGGGATGATGTACCACAAATCGATCGGCACCAGGTACACGGCGAAGAAATCCAGCATGCCCGGGCTATAGCGCTCCTGATGGGAGGAGCGCACGATGTTGCAGATGAACGTTCCCGCCTTCTGGTACCTCGTCGACTTCACCTGAATCCGCAGGAACCTGCCGTTCTGCTCCACTCCCACGTCGTAGCTGGCCGAATCCCCATGAGGCTTGGAGACGTTCAGCCCGCGGTCCGCCGCCCGCGCCATAAAACAAAGTTCCGCCCACTCCCCGAGTTGTTTGTAAGTTTTTGTAATGTCTATACCAGACTTTTTCACGCTATTCTCCCCATCATCGATTCGGAACCAAGTACGCGTCGCCAATAAAAAAGGCGCAGCCCGTGGGCCGCGCCTGTCGCCAATCTTAAATTTCGATCCCTAATTCAATGATATCACTCAGATATATAGAAATGGGACACTATAGCTTGGAATATATCTCTCTTCACTGCATCAGATAGGTTGGTTTCGGTAATTTTTGCCTATTGACACGGGAAGCGGTCGTTGGCCCGGTGGTCGTTGGCCAATCCCATGGACGAAAGCGACTGGAGCAGACAGCCAGGGTGCTCCATTTCTCGCGTCTGTTGCGAGATGGAGCTTTCCCTCGGCCCAGCTTTTTAACTGTTGTAGTTCGCTACCACTTGCGCCACTTTCCCGCTTGCGGACAGTTCCATGAATTCCGCGGTGCGTCTTCCTTTTTGATTTGTGTAGTAAAGGACGACGCTGTTGATGCCCCAGAGCACATCCTCAAGATGAAAGTGAAGATCCGGATAGGCTTCCAGGCCTCGCTGAAAGTAGGCTCGCAAGTTTGCCTTGCCTGAGACCTTGCCATCCGGCGTCCCCAAAAGTATGGGCGGCGACGGGCGAGGTCAACTCGATCGTGTCTTCATAGTGCGTCATGATCGAGTCCAGATCGTGCGCGTTCCACGCCGCAATCCAATGATTGGCCAGACTCCAGGCTTCGTCTTTCGTCACGGCCGTTCCCTCCACTTGAATTTTAAGTCAAGACATCGAGGTGACCCATCCTAATTTCGCGTCTTCTGCGAAATCAGGATGGGGATTTTGACGTTCGAATTATCGGCACGACTAAAGTCATGCCCTTCCCGCTCTTCATCCCGATGCGACCGATCGTTCGTCACTTGGCCGTCAGGCCGTCGCGCCAAGCCATTACTTCGAGTTCGGCCCGGACTGCATCCTGGACAGCAATTACCGGCCGCGCCTCCATTTGAAATGCCGGAAGCATCGAGCAAAACTTGTGAACCGCCAGCGGATCGTCGCAGTCCACCAGCAAATGTCCACCCCAGTCGCCCACCCGTATTACGAAGAACTCGACCTTGAAATTCGCCGGCGCCTTCCACTGCCCAAACACCTCAAGGATTCGCTTTTGGGCATTCTCATACTCCGCAGGCGAACCTTGCGGCCGTTCGTTCCAGCTGATCACATATTTCATCTCATCTCCTTTTTTGATGCAGATGGGTCTGACTGATCAGAACCGCTAGAGTCTACTCCTCGGGATTCGATTGTTCGTGAAAGCCGTGGAAAGGCTCGCAGGTGAATCTCGGAGCCAGCATAGGACAGGCATTCTTCGAGCGAAATCCGAGCACCTTGTTTCGCGGAAAGCGCGGAATTCATGCGCTCCCTCGCGCGCGGAACAATCTCTCGGGTCCACTCGTAACACCTGCGTACACGAATAAAAGGATCCCTGAAATGAAAAGGTCACTACTCTCGTACGAGCCGTGGTAGTTGCAGCTCTGCTTGCCACTCTTTCGTCCCAGCCCAGGCTCAGACCCTCGCCCCGACGCGCTCTTCAAAACCATCCAGTCGCTGGATACCCAGCTCTTCGATGCCTACAACCATTGCGATCTGGAGAAATTCGGATCGCTGATCGCCGACGACATCGAGTTCTATCACGACAAGACCGGCCTGAGCCGAGGACGCGCAGCTCTCGTCGAAGGAATCAAAAACAATATCTGCGGCAAAGTCACCAGGAACTTGTTCCCGGGACGCTCGAGGTCTATCCCATCGCCAACTACGGTGCGGTCGAGATCGGCATTCACCGCTTCCATCATCCAGGACACGAAGAACCCGGCTCTGTCGGCGAGGCCAAATTCATCCACCTCTGGCAAAACCAGGACGGAGTATGGAAGATCACCCGCGTCATCAGCTTCGACCACCAGAGTTTTGGCGAAGTGACGGCGTCAACATCCCTGCTCTAATTTCGCGTTTTTGCGAAATTCGATGGGCCACCCTCGGACTTGGCGGGGATGCCGCTTAGTGTTTCGCCCAGCCCATCCCGTGATCACCTCCACGTCGGCGTAAGACTCTAGCAGCAACTTCCCGTCGTGGTCGAGGCAGAAAATAGGCAAATCGGTTCGCGGACTCGAACATCACCACAAGCCATGAAGGGGCGGCTCCGACCCGTCCAGGCCGAGCGAAGCTCGGCAAGCCGTTGCCTGCTCTAGAGATCACCGCTATGGGTGCCCCATTTCTCGCGTCCTTTGCGAGAAGTGGGGCCCGTCCAAAACATCCAACCTGAACCTCCGCATGGGTCACAGGTCACAGACGGAAGTCCACCTCTGTCCTAGCATTTCCCTCGTGCCCAGAAATCTCAAGCGATATTACGGCGCCGGAGACCTGCACTTCATCACCTGCAGTTGTTATCACCGCCAGCCCTGGCTGGGTTCGGCCTGCCGGCGCGATCTGTTTCTCACCGTTCTGGAGCAGGTTCGCGAGCGCTATATTTTCGTGGTTCTCGGTTATGTGGTCATGCCCGAGCACTTTCACCTGCTGATTTGCGAACCGCAGCGCGGAACCCCTTCCACTGTGATGCAGGCGTTGAAGCTTGGTTTCGCACGCCGCGTGATGGGCACCGCGCGCCGCCGCCGCAACCAACCCGCTCTGTGGACGACCTCAGAGCCGGCTCACGTATGGCAGCGCCGTTTTTACGACTTCAACGTATGGACGGAGCACAAGCGCATCGAAAAACTCCGCTACATGCATCGTAACCCGGTAAAGCGCGGACTGGTCCTCGAACCCGAGCAGTGGCGCTGGAGCAGCTTTCGTTCCTATGCTTACGGAGAAGCGGGACCAGTGAAGGTAAACGGCTGGGAGATACTCAAGATGAGGAGTGCGGGCCGTAGGCGGCTCATGAATTGGATGCGCCGTCCAGACCCCACTTCTCGCAAAGAGCGCGAGAAATGGGGCCGTATTTTTAGCAAGTCGCGCAGCCACTTCGCGCAGGCTCCGGCAATGCCGCTCGTGCGGAGGTCGTCGGGTGGATGTCTCATCCGCCACGAGCCGCCAGGCCGGCTTCGATGCCACTTGTCGAAGCCAATCCACGAGTGATGGATGAGGCGATCCGCGCAATCTGTGCAAATACTGAGGTCGGCGTCAAGTTCTTGACCAACTTTTACCTTGGAACAATCGAAGCCGTGCTGCTTGCAAACAGATAAGTACTGAGTAGAGACTATCCCGTTGCAATGAACGAACAAGTTTCGTCTTTCAGTTACCTCAACAAACTTCGGCCATGACGGTAGGTCTTTAGTAAGAGGAACGCCGAATTTATTCTCCATCCATTTGAATTGATCGGCATGGCTCTCGCGAAGGAGGGTCTCCACCTCTTTGTCAACGACACTCTCTCTTGCGGCTGCTATCGACGCGAAAGATATCAGCAATCTTTGAATGAAAACTGGCGTTCAGAAGTATTTAACACCTCAGGCTTCAAGTAAAACACCGCCCGAAGGAGATTACCGAGGAATGCATCATAGTGGCTGACCAGAGAGGTAAGGAAACTTCTAGGTATGATCTGGATTGCCTTGCCATTTCTCCCTAGACGGCGCTTCAAGTAAGAAGGTCCGAGTACAGATCGTGCGGGGACTGAGTAGTTTTCATCGGTCTTCCGGCACTTCGTGGTTAGAAAAATAAACAAATCCTTCAAGGCTGTCGCCATGGATTTCTCTATTGGGGAGTTACGAGCGGCAAATGTCCGCGAGAGCATCAACCTCTAATAAAAACGCTTCCACCGTCTTAGCTATGGACCGTTCCTCCAGCGTCAGAGTTTCCGCCTCCTGGCCGGCAATCTTGAGAGTGACGGCGATGGCTTTGCTCTTTTTTTTCTTCTTTCTTTCAGTTGTGTCGGTGGTCTTCTTTCGCATTAGGAACCCTTTCCCGTCGTCACTGCACAACTTGCTTTGTGGGCTTTTTTGAAGACTCATTCAATCGTTGGCGCATCACTGCGAAAAAGGGGATCACGGCTCACGCCGTGACCCCCCTCAGAGTCGTGTACTTTTTACTCTCGCATCAAGAAGAATGCCAGCCACCTTCGTGCCAGCTATCCCCCACGAACGAGCCTCTTAGCTGCACCCGCTCGTACTCCCGCAGCTTCCGCACCTGTAGCAGCTTCCATTGCGGGTCATGATGGATCCGCAGAAGCTGCAGGTGGGGGCGTCGCCCAGGTCGATGAGGCCGGCGAGAGCGTCGGCGGCGTGGACTGAACCGGGCGTCGGAGGCCGGACTTCAGACCTCTGGTCGGCAACCGACCGAGCCGCTTGCCTCTCCGGCAGCTTCCGGCTGCGATGCGGCGCCGGGCGTCCGCAGTCTCAGGTTTTCGAACAGCATGCCCTGCTGGCCGGTGAGGAAGCGCAACTGCGAGCCAGCGGAAGATGTAGTCCATGATCGACTTGGCGAAGCCGATGTCGGGATTGCCGGTCCAGCCGCTGGGTTCGAAGCGGGTGTGGGCGAACTTTTCGCAGAACAGTTTCAGGGGCACGCCGTGTTGCAGCGCGATGGAGACGGCCAGAGCGAAGCTGTCCATCAGGCCGCTGACCGTGGAGCCTTCCTTGGCCATGGTGATGAAGAGCTCGCCGGGGCTGCCGTCGGGATAGAGGCCGACGGTGATGTAGCCCTCGTGTCCGCCCACGTTGAATTTGTGAGTGATGGAGGCGCGCTCTTCCTGCAGCTTGTGGCGGACGGCGCGCGGCGGAGCGTTGAGGTTTTCCTCTTCGACGTGCGCAGCGGCGGCCGCGGCGTCTCCCTTCTTGGAGAGCGCCGTGGTGGTGCCGGATGCGCTCAGCGGTTGCGACTTCTTGCATCCATCACGGTAAACGGCCACAGCCTTCAACCCCAGCTTCCATGCCTGGAGATAAGACTCCATGATGTCTTCGACAGAGGCATTCTCCGGCAGGTTCACCGTTTTAGAGATGGCGCCAGAGATGAAAGGTTGCGCCGCCGCCATCATTTTCAGATGGCCCATGTAGTGGATGGACCGCGTCCCCTTGGCCGGCTTGAACGAGCAGTCAAAGACGGCAAGATGCTCGTCCTTGATATCGGGCGCGCCTTCGATGGTGCCGGTCGCGTCGATGTAGGAAACAATCTTGTCGGCTTCGTCGTGATCGTAGCCCAGCTTGAAGAGAGCGGTGGGCACGGTGTTGTTCACGATCTTGATCATCCCGCCACCAACCAGCTTCTTGTACTTGACGAGCGCGAGATCCGGCTCGATGCCGGTAGTATCGCAATCCATCATGAACCCAATTGTGCCTGTGGGAGCGAGGACAGTGACCTGGGAGTTGCGGTAGCCGTGCTTTTCGCCGTGGGCGAGAGCTTCGTCCCAGGCGTCTTTGCTGGATTCGTAGAGGTTGGTTGGGACGTTGGTTTTGTTGATGTTGTTGACGCTGGCGCGGTGCATGCGGATTACGTCGAGGAACGGCTCGCGATTGATGTACCAGCCGGGGCAGGCTCCTCCGGGCATGACGTTCGCGCCCAGATTTGTTTCGGCTAGGCCTCTCTGTGTTGGCTCGGTTGCGGGAACCAACGCGGGGCATTGTTCGGCGATGCGCGAGGATTGAAGATAGGCTTCGCCGCACATGATGGCGGTGACGCAGGCGGCGTAGTCGCGTCCGGCGTCGGAGTCGTAGGGGAGGCCGGCGGCCATGAGCAGAGCGCCGAGGTTCGCGTAGCCCAAGCCGAGCGGGCGATAGTCATGCGAATTTTTGGCAATCATTTCTGTCGGATAGCCGGCGTTGTCGACCAGAATTTCCTGGGCGGTGATGAGCACATCGACAGAGTGGCGATAGGCTTCCACGTCAAAGGTGCCGTTGGGCGCGAACTTCAACAGGTTCAGGCTGGCCAGGTTGCAGGCCGAGTCGTCGAGGAACATGTACTCCGAGCAGGGATTGCTGGCGTTAATGCGGGCCGTGTTCTTCGACGTATGCCAGCGGTTGATGGTGGTGTCGTACTGCATGCCGGGATCGCCGCAGCGCCAGGTGGCGTCGGAGATCTTGTAGAGCAAATCTTTGGCTTTGAAGTTCTGCATCGGGCGTCCGTCGCGGACGGCGCGAGTGGTGAAGCCGTTGTCGCGCAGGACCGAGTACATGAAGTCATCGGTGACGCGGACTGAGTTGTTGGCATTCTGGAAGAAGATGGACGAGTAGGCATCGGAGTCGGGCGATGAGCCGTCGTATCCGGAAGCGATCAGAGCGTGCGCCTTGGCTTCTTCTTTCGACTTGCACTCGATGAAGTCGATGATGTCGGGATGGTCGATGTTGAGGATGACCATCTTGGCGGCGCGGCGAGTCTTGCCGCCGGACTTGATGACGCCGGCAAAGGCGTCGAAGCCCTTCATGAAGCTCAGCGGACCGCTGGCAGTTCCGCCTCCGCTGAGGCCTTCCGTGGAAGATCGCAGCGAAGAGAGGTTGGTGCCGGTGCCCGATCCCCACTTGAAGAGCATGCCTTCGGTCTTGGCAAGGGTCAGGATGGAGTCAAGCGAATCTTTCACCGAGTTGATGAAGCACGCCGAACATTGCGGTGTGCTGTAACCGGTGACCCCGAATTCCACGCGTGCGCTGGCGGGATTCCAGTGCCAGTTCTGGGCGTCAGAGTTGGGCTCGATGCGGTCGCAACCTACGTTGAACCAGACCGGCGAATTGAACGCGGCGTATTGACGGAGAAGGATGTGCGACAACTCGTCGTGAAAAGTTGCGCTGTCTTCCTGCGTCCTGAAATAGCCTTGCGACATACCCCAGTCGCGAATGGTTTCAGCGACGCGAGTGACCAGGGCGCGTACTCCGCTCTCGCGCTCGGGCGTTCCCAAGGTTCCATGCAGATATTTACTGGCCACGATGTTGGTGGCGGTCACCGACCAATCTTTGGGGACTTCGACATCTTTCTGCTCGAAGATCGCATTCCCTTTGGCGTCGGTAATGAGAGCTGTGCGCTTCTCCCATTCGATCTCGTCATACGGCGAAACGCCTGGCTTGGTAAAGAAGCGGTTAAAGGAGAGGCCGGGGGCCTTTTTGCTATTTGTGACGGGGTTTACCGGGGTCACGCTGGGGACGGCGGCAGTCTCTGGGGCGGGGGCTCCTTTTTCTTTCACTTCAGCCATTTCGATTGTTCTCTCCTGTAGATTGTGCTCTGGCACGACCCTTTCCGTGTGGAATCTTGCTTCTTTCAAGTTCTTAATGAAACCCAATTCTTAGCTCACATTTCCTGGTTCGTCGTTTTCATGTCCGGCAAGGAAAAGGATTGCCACCCTCCTCCTAGAGGTATTTTCCACAGTTTTATTTGTCAACTGTCGTCGCTCCCTCGGGAGGAGTTCAGCTCACTACGTTCAACGTGTGTACGAGGAAGCGGCCACCGCACCACTAAACTGCTCAGGAACGAGTACCTGATCACCCCGGCCAGAGTACCCTTGCCTGTGTTTTCTTGCATTTGCCCGGCTTGATCGCGCCTTCGGTTTGGAGGCGCTAAAAGCTCTATGGGATGCAAACAGTACGCCCGTATGTTGGGGCTGTCAAGAGGGTATCCCCATATATTGTACCCCACACTTAACAAGTGGGATGCTGCCCCATTACAGTCTTAATGTATCCAGATGCTCGCGCTTTCTTGAGACTGGATCGCACTGACGTCTTTCTATTCGTCGTTTTTCTATTCGCCCCTGAGAAGTTCATGGCGACGTAAATATCTTCAAAAATTTCACGGGGCGCAATTCTTTGAGTGCCGTCGGAAGATTCGATCAAATAGTCTCCCGTTTGACCGCGATGTTCGCGGCCGAGTAAATCCCGGAACGCAAGCGGAGCGCTGAGTTGCCTGGCACGAATCAAAAATCGCGTGCGATAGACATGCCAATCGCTTTCTGCTCTCTGCACTGTACGCCGCCTTTTTAGGAGGATGACCGGAGATTCGGTAACTCGCCTGAAAATCTTTTTGCCGGCTGGTTTTTTGTTGAAGGTGAAAAGAATTTACGCGTGATATGCCGCGAGGTCAATCCCCAAAGTTTGGTGCAACTGTGCAATTCCTAAAAATAAAAATTTGTTGCGTATAAACGCCGCGCCGGTACGGCAGCGTACGCTTGTTCATCGCGGAGTCACGTCGTACACTCCTTCGCTTGATAGACGACGGCACAAATCTCGGGAGAGCGGATAAGTTCCCAATTACACGCTGGTCGCTGATTATGGCCGCGCGTAGCCCGGAACCTGAACAGCGGCGCCGCGCACTCGATGTGCTGATCAGCGCGTACTGGAAGCCGGTGTACAAGTACATTCGCCTGCGCTGGAGAAAAGAAGTTGAAGAAGCCAAAGACCTCACGCAGATTTTTTTCTTCCGGCTGCTGGAGAAAGATTTTCTTGCCAGCTACGAACCTCAGCGCTCGCGTTTGCGAACGTTCTTGCGGGTGTGCGTGGATCGCATGATCGCCAATGAAGACAAGGCCGCGCGCCGGTTGAAGCGAGGCGGTGAGATCGAGTTTCAAGCGCTTGATTTTGAATCCGCGGAAGGGGAACTGTGCCACATCGACATTCCTTCTCCGGATCGTGTCGAGGAATTCTTCGAACGCGAGTGGACGCGCAGCGTTTTCAGCCAGTCGGTGGGACGCCTGAAGGTGGAATGTGAAGAACGCGGAAAGCAACTGCACTTCCGACTGCTCGAGTTCTATGACATCGAAGAAGCAGGCAAAGAACTGACTTATGAACAAGTGGCGCAGCAGTTTGAGTTAAAGACCACCGATGTCACAAACTATCTGGCTTATGCGCGACGCGAGTTTCGACGAATTGTGCTGGAGCAACTGCGGGAGATGACGGGAAGCGATGAAGAATTCCAGCGGGAATCGCAGACGCTGCTCGGAATGAAGCGAGAGACGCGGCCATGAAATGGCTTTCCGACACCGCCCTCGACCGCTTGCGTTCGGCCGCTGATGCGCCTGACCTCAGCGGTACGCGGTATGTATTGATGGAAAAACTCGGCGAGGGGGGCATGGGAGGGGTGTACCGGGTTGAGGATACGATCCTCGACCGGCACGTCGCCCTCAAAGTGATTCGCGTTGTGGATACAACTGGCGAGTTTGCGGCTCGATTATCGCGAGAAGCAAAAATCATCGCTCAACTTGAGCATCCCGGTATCGTGCCGGTTCATGACGTGGGCTCGTTGGCTGACGGACGTGTCTTTTACACGATGAAGCTGGTGCAGGGTCAACACCTGGACCACCAGGCGGCGGGAGCGACCGGAGTACCGGACCGCCTGCGTATTTTTCAGAAAGTCTGTGAGACGGTTTCGTTTGCGCACGCTCACCAGGTGCTGCATCGCGACCTGAAACCACAGAACATTATGGTAGGGCCTTTTGGCGAAGTTCTGGTCATGGACTGGGGTTTGGCGAAGGTCTTGCGCTTACAAGCTCGCGAAGACACGGATGAGAGCCAAAAAGTCGATGGGTACGAAGGCCTGCCTTCGGATAGCTCTACCGCTCATGGAGCAATTCTTGGCACACCTGGATACATGGCTCCCGAGCAGGCCAGAGGCGAGGGCGAGGCGGCGGATCCGCGAGCCGACGTTTATTCCCTGGGAGCAATCCTGAAATTTCTTCTTTCGAGTTCTTCCGGGCAGCCAAAGGTATTGAAGGCGATCGTTAATAAAGCGATGGCCGACGACGCCGGGCAGCGGTATCGCTCGGTAGGGGAACTAGCCAAAGACGTAGCGCACTACCTGGATGGGCTCCCGGTCAGCGCCTACCCCGAAGGGGTCATGGCGCGGCTGTGGCGATGGCTGATCCGGAATCGGGCGTGGCTTCTGTTGATCGTGGCGTACCTGGTGATGCGAGCTCTTTTTATCTTGTGGCGATAAATCGGCGATCCAATGTTGACGCGCGTTAAAGGATTTCGCGTCGCTGTTTAATAGTTACTCTAGCGGGCCATGCCCGCTGCGAGGAGACGATATGAACAAGGTCGTGCTGGGGTTGCTGGTAGGGGGATTGCTGGGAATTTTCGATGGGTTGACCGCATGGTTCACTCCCGAAGTCCGGGCTCAACTGCTGGGAATTGTGATCGGGTCAACGGTTAAAGGCTTGATCGCAGGCCTGCTCATCGGATATTTCGCAAAGAAGGTCAATTCCCTGCCGCTGGGAATTCTCTTTGGGCTGGGAATTGGATTGTTGCTGGCATTTGGGATTGCGGCCATACCGAATCCCGGTGGCAAACACTATTACTTCGAAATCATGATTCCGGGTGGGATTGTGGGCATGATCGTCGGCTACGCTACTCAGCGGTTTGGCCAGGGAACGGAACTGGTCAGCCGGTAGACCGGCGCAACGGACGCTCGCGCCAGGGATTTGGTAGAGTGACTGGCATGGCCAACGAGCGAGAGAAAGAGGCGGCGGGACGAGCCAGTGTGAAGCTGGTGCGCGATGGCGATATTGTCGGTCTGGGCACGGGATCGACGGCGGCTTTTGCAGTCCAGTTTCTCGGAGAACGGGTGCGGGACGGGCTGAAGATTCGGGGAATACCGACTTCCGTTCACACCCAGGAGGCGGCCGCAAAGCTGGGAATTCCTTTGACGACGCTCGAAGAGTTTCAGGAGATCGATATCACCATCGACGGTGCGGATGAAGTCGATCCCAAGTTGCGGCTGATCAAGGGTGGAGGCGGGGCGCTGCTGCGGGAAAAGATCGTCGCTGCGGCCACCAAGAAACTTGTGATCATCGCAGATTCCAGCAAACGAGTCGCGACGCTGGGTAAATTTCCCGTCCCGGTGGAAGTCATCAAGTTCGCGCAGGCGCTTGTGGTAAAGAAGATCACGGCCCTTGGCGCGGCGGTGACCGTGCGGGGAGCGTCGTCCGGCAAGCCTTTCATCACCGACGAAGGCAATCACATCCTGGATTGTAACTTCGGAAAAATTTCCGATCCCCCGACGCTGGCGCGGGAACTGGAAGACATTCCCGGCGTGGTGGAGCATGGATTGTTTATCGGAATGGCGGCTGTGGTGCTGATTGGCGAAGGCGATCAGGTCGTGGAGCTTCGGGCGGAACTAGTCGGGTTAGTGGACGGTGGCCAGTAAAAGCGATTCAATGCTGACAACTCGGCCATGATTACTGACCACTGATTTGCTCGCAGCGCACTCAGAAGGCGGCTGACTTCCTCGGCGGTGTTGTAGTGGGCAAGCCCGATGCGAAGGAAGCCACCGTCTTTTTCCACGTCGAGGCGTTCGGTAAGGTTCAAGGCGTAGTAATTCCCGTCCCAGGTGAAAATGCCGCGGTCTCCGAGGCTGGTGGCGAGCTCCAGCGGAGTGTGGTTCGCGATGCGCACGGCGAAAGTAGGACAGCGACTCTCAAGCTTTGCGGGATCGGCGATGCCGTAAAGCTTGAGTCCGGGAATTTCCAGCAATCCCTCGAGCATGATTTGCGCCAGACGACCTTCATGCTGCTGGATGGCGCATACGCGGCCAGCACCGCGGCGCGGCGAGTTGCGGCTGACGCATCGACGCGGCGACCCAAGTCGGCAAGATACTCCACGCAGGCGGCGATCCCAGCGATGCATTCGTGATTAAGCGTGCCCCATTCCCAGCGATTGGGAATTGCATTGGTGTTGGCGCGCACCTTGTACGGCTGCAGCCGCTGCAAGTGCTCGCGCTTGCCGTACAAGACTCCCATGTGCGGACCGAAAAACTTGTAGGTGGAGCAGGCCAGGAAATCACAATCGAGAGCGCGGACATCGATCGGCCCGTGCGGGGCGTAGTGAACCGCGTCAATGTAAGTAAGCGCGCCCTTCTTGTGAGCGAGACGAATAATTTCCTGGACGTTGTTGATGGTGCCGACCGCGTTGGAGGCGTATCCGACTGCCACTACCCGGGTTCGGCTGCTGATTTTTTGCTCCAGGTCGGCGAGATTGAGGGTGCAGTCGTATTCATTGATGTCCACGAATCGAATGGTGACGCCTCGTTCCTCGAGAGCGCGCCAGGGCGAGACGTTGGCGTCATGATCGAGATGAGTGAGGAGGATTTCGTCACCAGGACCGAGTTCGCGGCCGATAGACCGGCTGATGGCGAAGGTCAATGTGGTCATGTTGGGGCCGAAGACAACTTCGTCTTTGTCGCAGCCCAGGAAATCAGCCATGGCGGCGCGAGCATCGGCGATGACTGCGTCGGTACGACGGCTGGTGGCATACGCTCCGCAAGTATTCGCGTTGGAGTTCGCCAGGTAGTCGGCAATTGCGGTAATCACGCGCTGCGGGACCTGAGTGCCGCCCGGACCGTCCATGAAAACGGCGGGTTGACCGTTGACGGCCTGCGACAACGAAGGGAATTGAGAGCGCACCCAGGTAGATCGAGGGCGGTGGTTTCGGCTTGCGCGGTTGGCATTAGGTTCCTGGGTGTATGGATTCTGTGGTCCAATGGCAGACGTCGCAAGCAACGTCTCTTCAATAATCGTCAGGCCAAATCTTCAGCCCATCATGGTGGTATGGTCGGGCTGAATCTTGTAGATCACGCGAGTTTCGGAGGCTTGGCGATAAGGATATTTGTCCACGCCAAGATATTTCTTGGCCAGCTTGTCAATGTGATCGTCGGCGCCATCCTCGGTGATTTCCACGACGCGGCCGCGGATTTCGAGATAACGATAAGGATTGTCGGGATCGACGATGGCAAGAGCGACATGCGGATCGCGGCGCACGTTCTGATCTTTCTGGCGTCCCTTGGCGGAGTTGAAAACGACCCGGTCGCCTTCCAGATCGACCCATACTGGCGTGACTTGGGGGGTTCCGTCGGGCATCAGGGTGCCGAGATTAGCGAAAGCGCGTTTACTGAACAGATCTTTATATTTTTCGGGAATGGCTGATGACATAATCCCTCCGGGATGAATTGAACTTTTCCGCCCCGGGAGATTATAGACGGTTCGGGGCGGTTAGAAATGGCCCGCCGGCGGCATCGTTTACAATTTCAGTTTGTTGCGATCCTTGAATGCGGTTCCGGGTGCGAACTCTGATGAACAAATTTATGCGTAAGTTTTATGTGCAGAAAACTGGATGTGTTGACTACCGCCGTGGCAATGATGCTGGCGGCAATGTTGTTCGCCGGCATGTTGGTGCGGGGAGCGGTGGCGCAAGAGGACAAGGCTCCTCCGACCGTAGTGTTTATGACCGACTTCGGAGTGGTTGACGATTCGGTGGCGCTTTGCAAAGGCGTGATGTACTCCATTGCGCCGGACTTGCGGATCGTCGATCTCACTCACCAGGTCACGCCATTTTCCATACTGGATGGAGCGCGGTTTCTCTACGGGTCGACGCCGTACTTTCCAGCGGGAACGGTGTTCGTGGTGGTGATCGACCCGGGCGTGGGGAGCCTGCGTAAAGCGGTGGTGGTGAAGTCGAAGCGGGGGCAGTATTTTGTGCTGCCTGATAACGGTCTGATGACGCTGGTGCAGGATCGCGACGGAATCGAGGCGGCACGGGAGATCACGAACCGGGAGTGGATGATTGGGGCAGCGTTGTCGTCTACTTTCCATGGGCGGGACATTTTTTCTCCGGTCGGAGCGCATGTGGCCCGTGGCGAGGATTGGACCAAGGTGGGGCCGGAAGTCGATGTGAATTCGTTGGTCCGGCTGAACGTTTCGGCTTCGCGGCTTGACGATCACGGGCTTAACGGCGAAGTGATCGCGACGGATGGTCCGTTCGGCAACCTGGTGACCAACATCAGCGGCGAAGATTTTCTCAAGCTGGGCTATGGACGCGGGCAGAACGTTCACGTCACGATTGGCAAGAATGAGATGAATATTCCATTTGTCCGGACGTTCAGCGATGTGCCTTTGAAAAAGCCGCTGCTGTATATCGATTCGCGGGGACACATGGCTTTCGCCGTGAACCAGGGAAGCTTTGCGGCGGTGTATGGGGTTACGCCGCCAGTGAAGATTTTCGTGTCGCGTCCGCAGAAGTAAACCCGAATCCCAAGCCGGTTTCGGGACATCTCTAGTGCATCTCGCTGGTTTCATTCCCAGGTTACAAAACATTCGGCAGGAGTAATTGTGCATGAGCAGACAGCAGGTATTTTCGTCCAAGGTGTATGCGGACTCGAGGTTAGTGATCGTACTGATTGCGCTGCTGCTTGTGCCGTGTGCGGTCTTTGGCCAAAGCTATCGCGGATCGATTCGCGGGCACGTGGTTGATCCCAGTGGCAGCGTCATGGCGGGAGCGAAGGTCACGGCGAAGAATAGCGCCACCGGCGTGGTCCGCGAAATACTCACCGGGGCCGACGGCGGTTATGTGATGGCGGAATTGCCTGCGGGCAGGTATGTGGTTTTGGCGCAGGCTGCGAACCTGAACCCGGTGGCACAGAATGTTGTGGTGAACGTTGGCCTGGATACCACTGCGGACTTCGATCTTACGCAGGTGGAAAGGCGGCAGGAGCAGGTCACGGTTACAGAGGAGAGTCCGCTTATCGACAGCACCCGCGATGTGCTGGGTGAGGTTGTGAACCAGCAACTGGTGGGGGATTTGCCTCTCAACGGACGTGATTTCGGAAAGCTGGTTGCACTGGTGCCCGGCGCGACGGTAGAACCTTCCGGCGTGGCTGCGATCCAGAGCGGATTTGGACAGTTTTCGATTAACGGCAGCCGGGACCGTTCGAACAATTACGCCCTGGATGGCACCGACAACAACGATCCGTTTTTCAACAATTCCGCTTTCAACCAGGCGGGCATCGGCGGGGCTCCGGCATCCATTCTGCCGATCGATGCAATTCAGGAGTTCAACCTGCAATCGCAGTTCGGCGCCGAATACGGGCGCAACAGCGGATCGGTGGTAAATATCATCACCCGGTCGGGGACGAATCATCTTCACGGTTCGGCTTTCGAATTCCTGCGGAACGATGCCATGGACGCACGGAACTTTTTCAATCGCGAGCCTGACCCCAAAAGCGCTTTCCGCAACAACCAGTTCGGTGCTTCCCTGGGCGGGCCGATTATCGAGGACAAGACTTTTTTCTTTGGCGCGTATGAAGGACAACGGGAGCGAGTCACCTCGGACTTCAGCCTTCTAGTGCCCACTGCGGCGCAGATCACCCAGGCCCAGCAACTGGTGACCGGCAATGGCTTAGTTCCGAGCCAGGCTCTTACCAACATGCTTGCCCTGTTTCCAGGATCGGCGACCGACACTGTAGCGGGCAGTGTTGAGGACAAGAACGATGTCGACAGCTTCATCGCGAAGATCGACCATCAGATCAGCTCGAATGAGTCGCTTACGGGACGGTACGCGTTCGCCCGGAGCCAGCAGATTTTCCCGCTGGGAGGATTAGGCTTTGGCGCTGGCTCGCGGCTGCCGCAGTTTGCCCAGACCTCACCGACGCGGGTGCAGTTAGTCTCGGCCAGCCTGCTTTCCACACTCGGCTACGGCAAAGTCAATGAAGTGCGCTTCGGATACAGCCGTTACCGAACGTCATTCAACTCGCTCGATTCCGGCTTCGATCCAGCGAGCCTGGGGACAGCGGGATCGACGTTTGAGCTCGGCACCGGGAAGCTGGGCCTGCCAGAGATTGATTTCGGGGGCGTGTTTGAAAACCTTGGCGCGAGCGCTTTCAGCATCCCGCGCGGGCGGACCAGCCAGAGTTTTCAGATTCTCGACAACTTCACCTGGAACAAAGGGCGCCACACTATCAAGTTCGGCGGAGAGTACCGCCGAGCTGTAATCGACAGCTTTAACGACAACCTGGAGCGGGGACTTTTTTCATTCGGGACAGCCGATCCGGGTGGGCTCGCGCTTTGCCCTGCTGCGCCGGGATGCGCTGACCCGGGCGTGCTAACCCTGGTCAGTTTCTACCAGGGGGACACTTTTCCTTCGGCGAACGCGGGCAACACGCGCCGCAACACATTTAACAATGGCATCAGCTTTTTCGGACAGGATGACTTTCGCATTCGTCCGAAATTTACGGTTAATTTCGGCCTGCGCTGGGAATATTTTGGGCCGCTGGGTGAGAGCAATAATCTGCTTTCCAACCTAGGAAGCGATGGCAATCTCGCGCTGGTGGGAACGGATGGAGTTGATGGCGCCTACAAGCGCGATCTCAACAATTTTGGTCCAAGAATTGGGTTCGCGTGGAGCGCACTGCCGAAGACTGTGGTGCGCGGCGGCTACGGCGTCTACTACGACTACGTACCGCAGGATTTGCTGATCGCGAACTTCACAAACTCAGCCGGGCTCGCGACCAATCCGATCGGAGCACAAGCGGTAGTTTCGCTAGCCAACAATTACGATCCCACTGCTTTTAACGGAAGCAGTCCAGGCACCCCGATCTTTAACGCGCCGGCTCCTCCTTTTCCTTCCCCAGGCGCGGATATTTTCTTCACTCCCCGCAATCTCGTCACCCCGTATGTGCAGAACTGGAATTTGAATATTCAACAGGACCTGAGCGAGGGCATTGCATTTCAACTTGGCTACGTGGGCAGCAAGGGTACGAAACTGGTCCGGTTGCGTGACGCCAACCAGCCTGACGTAAACGGCGACCGCCCGAATCCGAACTACGGATTCATGGACGAGTTCGCGACTATCAGCGCCTCCACGTACCACGCTCTGCAAGCCACGTTGCGCACGCGCGACTGGCACGGACTGTCGGGATTTACCGGCTACACATGGTCGAAGTCACTGGATGATGCTTCTGACGGCATTGACTTCAACTTTGCCACGGTCGCACTTCCGCAGGATTCGAATAACCTGCGGGCGGAGCACGGGCCATCGAACTTCGATACGCGCAGCCGATTCACCGCAGCCTTCAGTTATAGCCTGCCGAATTTTCACGGTCCAAGGCGGCTGACGCAGGGATGGCAACTCAATACCATCATCACGGCGCAGAGCGGGCGGCCAGTTCCAATCGTGAACTCCGACGACACCAGCGGAGCCAACTCGGATGTCTTCCCGACACCTTCCAACTTTCACCAACGGCCGAACGTGGTGCCGGGCGTCAATCCCATCAATTCAAACTGGGAGTCAGGGCCGGACACGATCGGGTATCTGAATGCGAATGCGTTCGCGGATCCGCCGTTTGGAACTTTCGGGAATCTCGGGCGAAACGAAATCTACGGGCCGAAATTCTGGAATGTAGATTTTGCGATCAGCAAGGACACGCAGATCTTCGAGCGGGTGAATCTACAGTTGCGGGCGGAACTGTTCAATATCTTCAACCATCCCAATTTCGCGCTGCCGAATTTCTTCGTGGTTCCGGGATTTGGACCGGCAGGTCAGATCACTCAGACGCCGGACCAAGCGCAGACCAATCCAGGATTGGGTGGCGGCGGACCTAGGGTAGTGCAGTTGGCGGCGAAGTTTTCGTTCTGACCTTTCTGACGGTAGATGCTGGCACGGGCAACAGCAGGTCTTTCGACTCCGCGAAACGGACTCGCCAGCGACTCCGTTCTCTCCGCTCAAGATGACAGCGCGGAAAGCTTGGGGGTAGAGCTGGGGCGGAAGCGCCGGTCGTGGTATGCCGGTCGTAGTATGAGGACCGTGACTAGACGCCGCTCTTCATTTCCTCTTTTTCTACTTCTTTCTCAATTTCCGGGAGCACTGCACGGACCAAGGCGGTGAAATCACCCTTCACCCGCTGTCCGGTTTCCAGAACCTCTTCGTGGCTAATGGGCTGGTCGATAATTCCGGCGGCCATATTGGTCACGCAGGAGATTGCCAGGACTTGCAGTCCCATGTGCCGGGCGCTGATCACCTCGGGAACAGTGGACATTCCAACCAGATCTGCTCCGATTGTCCGCAGGTAGCGAATTTCCGCGGGAGTTTCATAGCTTGGTCCGAGCATGGCGGCGTACACACCCTGATAAAGAGTTTTGCCGAGCCGCGCGGCGGCTTTCACAGCAATGTCGCGATAGGAGGGTGAATAGGCATGGGTCATGTCGGGGAAACGCGGGCCGCAGCGCTCGTCATTAGGACCGACGAGGGGATTTTGTCCCTGCAGATTAATGTGGTCGGTGAGGACGACCAGCGCGCCCTGCTTATATTCGAGATTCACGCCACCTGCGGCGTTGGTGAAGATAACTGCGCGGATGTCCATATGACCGAAAACACGCATGGGGAAAGTCACAGCGCGAGCGGAGAGCCCTTCGTAGAGATGAACACGTCCCTGCATCGCGGCCAGCGGAATTCCATCCACCGTGCCGATCACCATTTGTCCAGCGTGGCCTACGGCGGTTGAGCGGGGGAAAAATGGAATATTGGCGAAGGGTATGCGAGTCGCATCCGCGAAGTCATCGGCGAATCCGCCGAGACCGGACCCCAACACCAAACCGATTTTCGGCCGAAGATGGCATTGCGAAAGCAGAAATTTCGAAGCGGCTTCGGAATTGGCGAAATCGTTTGGTTCGGCCATGTTCGTAAGGGTGAGTTTTTGAAAACAGTTCCAGTTGTTGGATAACCGTTCTTAGAAACTGGTTTCAAATTCCTTGAAAGATTGTTCCAGTTTACGCTGGGCTTGAGCCCGGTCGCTGAGATTGAGAAAGCTGTGTTCAAGACTCTGCCGGGCCAATCCCTTTAAAGCGGAATAACCCAACCCGTAGGCTTCGGCGGCCCGCAGGTATTCGTGGGTCATGTCTGAGCGCGCTACGCCCTGGTCGTCGGTGGCCAGCGCCACCGGTACACCGTAAAGCATGTATGCCGGCAGAGGATGCTGTGGTCCGCGCACGCCCAGGATCAAGTCGTTTGAAGTCAGGCAGATTTCGACCAGGACCTTCCGCTGGGCCATTTCGCGAAGCAAGCCGACGGCATCGCGTTCGTTCATGACGCTGGTGCCGTGTCCGATGCGTTCGGCGTGGCCCTGTTCGATCGACTCGCGGATGTGGAAGGCCAATCCTTCGGGCGGGACCAATCCCATGGCCAGCTCGCCGGCATGCAGACTGATATGCACCTTGGGATAGACCCCGTGAAGATAGTCGAGCATCTTCATGTGAAGATCGAAGTCGTGCATGGGCACGTACCAGTCTTCCGGCATCACGAGGTTCAGGCCGACAAAGCGCGGATCGGTTTGAGCAAGTTCGAAGCCGAGCACAATTTGCGCAAATACTTCTTCTTTGGGAAGCCCGCGCAGGACCTGATAGAGATAGCGGACCTGGACCGCGCAACCGGGGTCGGGATTGGTTGACGCGCAGTGCAGGACCTGGCGCATGGTGTCTTCGTCGCGATCCAATTTCTGGCGGGTGGAGGCGACGACGTCCTTGAGTCCTGAGGCCAGGAGCTTCTCCCGCAGCTTGGCGAAGTCGTCATCCCAACCCACTTTGGCGCCGAGACTGGCGGACTGCATGCCGTCGGCGGTGTGCATCAGTTCGAGGTATTGCAGATGGTCGGCGGCGGCACGGGAGGCAGATTCGGCGAGGGCATCGCCGATGTGGTTGAACAGTGCCAGCTGAAATTTATCGAAACTCGCGAAAAAGTGGTCGTGACCGGGTTCTTCGCCGGCCCAGTTGCGCATGGACCAGGCATCGACGATGGAGTTGTAGAGCACCTGGTCCTGATAGGCGCAAGCGATGGGAGGCTTGCTGGCGTATCGGTCGCAGGCGTCGTCGCAGGGCGGGGCAATCAGGATGGAGGTGGTGCGATCGACGCAAAAATTGTCGCGGGCGGCGAAGTTGATGAGATTTTCCGCGTAGATCGCGCCGAAGAGATGATTGTGCAGATCGCCGCCCTTGGGCATGCCACGCAGGAAGGCCAGGAGAAGCGGGGGCTGCTGGCGGATGGAATCGAAGTGGCGGGCGGTTCGCTGCTCGGGCGCTTCTGTCCGCGGGCGCTGGTGATTGCGAAAAGGGCCAGCGCAAGGATGAGCGATTTAGCCACTTGGGACAAGACTCCTCCTTTGAGAACGGCATTCTAATCGATTGTTCGATGGCATGCCGTTAAGAGCGGTTCACCTGCATGCAGTCAAAAGCTTTTAATCGCAAAGGCGCTGAGGTAACGCAAAGGGCGCAAAGAAGAACAACATCGCAGACCCGCTTCCAGCCTGGTTTTTACTGCTATTTACACAGTTGAAATATTCTTGTGCACTGCTTTGCTGGGGAAGACTACAGCGACACATTCAACGTTGAACGTAGTTTTTTGCCAGGGATTCGGCGCGACTGATTCTGCGGTTGCACCATTCGCGCGGCACGGGGCTGTGGAGGGCGTGCACTCGATTGATTTCACGGTGGATAGAGGATCCGATTTTTTATTGACTCTAAAAATGAAAGGAGTAAAAACAAACTCGTTCTTTGACAGCTTCTGAAGTTTTCCCGGTTGGTGCGGCGTCCGGGGCTCAAGCGAAGTCACTCTCTGCATTGCAAAATGACGGAGAGAGGGCGAGCAAGGGTCTATAGCAAAGCGCTGGTCGAGGCGAACAAGAAGATTTGTTGGAGGCAAGATAGAGTCCCGAGGCGTCAAGCAGGTTTGTCCGGTTGGCGGTGAGCCCGGAGCCCGAGCATGATCGCGCGAAGCGGCCCGCAAGGGAAGCTACGAGAGCAGGTCGGCGAGGGTCTAACGCGAGCTACTGGCCGAGATGAATGGGTTTGACACCACCTCGGGATTCTTATTTTTTGAGCTGTAAGGCATTTCTAACAACGCTGCCGAGCTTTGCTCGGCCTGGACGGGTCGGAGACCCGTCCCTACACGATTCTCGGTTCCACACCCTTCTGCCGTTTCCTAATTTCATTTAGGGGCCTTGCTGGACCTGGAGTTTTTCTGCTGATGCGAGGTGGACGCGGTAGATTGCGTTGGTAGCGACCACTTCCGCGACCGCGTCGGCGTGGAGATCGTAGGCTCCGAAGGGAAGGTTCTCTCCGAACGGAATTTCAAACTCGTCCGTACTTCTCTTCAGAATGAAATGCTGGTATCCGACTGCAGTCGCGCGGCCATTCGGATCGACGGCCAAAGCGACAAAGGTGAAATCGAAATCTTGCTCGGTCTGGTTGGATACCTTAATTGAACCTTCCACCCTACGGCCGTTCACCTTGGGCTTTTTGCTCCATTCCACGAGTAAGGGTGCGACGACGTCGAAGGTAAATTCCTTTTTCTGCGAACGGGCAGGTTTGCCGCTGTCGGTTATCGTCACGACGAAGTGGAAGGTGTCGACTTCGGTGGGCGCGCCGGTCAAATTGCCGTCAGGAGACAGGTCGATTCCAGGCGGCTGCGCGCCAGCTGTGATTTCCCACCTAAGAGGCAGAATGCCGCCCTGCGCCTCCAGTTTGAAATGATAGGGCTGTCGCAGAAATCCCTTTGGAAGGAATGTGGTCTGGAGGACGATGGGCTCTCCGAGAGCGCCGGCCTGCTGTGCCCTGGACATTGACGCTCCAAGCAAAATGAGAGCAAGAAGCACCGATCGGGTTAGTTTCCAGGTCATATCGCGTTAGTCGGATGACGGCGATTGCAGCCATGGTCACTGTAGCACTGGAGCAGGCATTGCGATTGTTCGAAAGGACATGGGGTGCGTGTCAACGGCCACGTCGTATTAGCAACCATCCGCCGATGAAGGCGAAGCCGTCCACAATCACTCCGGCGGTCATACCCGCGAGAAAGGCCGGGTCATGGATGACCTCAGGAGCGGCGCCCGTGAAATATCGATGCAGCAGATGTCCAAATGCCAGGGTTGTGAGTAGAACAGCCAATCCGCTCAAGATGTTGAGAAGCCGCATCATGTTTGCCGTTATTTTTCGAATTGACTATCTCGCCAGGAAGTCTTCGACAGCCTTTTCGAACATAGCCGGCTGATCGACAAAGGTCATGTGGCCGGATTCGGGAAGGATGACCAGTTTTGAGCCAGCGATCTTTTCGTGCATGACCTGCGACATCGATGGATCGGACTCATCGTGATCGCCAACCAGGATCAGTGTGGGAACCTTGATTGTGGACAAGCGGTCGGTGTATTCGACCGACTTCAGATTGCCGTCGATGACGAATTCTCCGTGCGAACCCCACATCTCGCGGTAAAGATCCCATGACATTTTGCCGTTGTCGACCGGGTCGTAGTTAGGATCGGGATGCTTTCGGTAGATGTATGGAAAGTATCCGTCTCCCCATGCGGCGTTCATGTACTCCGCGGTGTAGCGGTTCTTCTCGTAGTCCTTGCCATGGCCGTAGAGGCCGGCGGATTCCATCTTGTCGATATGCTCGCGCACGTCGGCGGGCATCTTTTCTTTCATGCGCACGAAGACTTCATTGATTGCTTTGGCACTGGAGAATGCGCTGCCGAGAATCAGGTGGGAGAGGTTTTTCTGATACTTCAGGGCATAGGCCTGTGCCAGGACGCCGCCGTAGGAGTGACCGAGAAGACTGATTTGACCGAGGCCGAGAGCCTGGCGGACTGCCTCGACGTCCTCGACCATATTTTCGACGGTGTAGCCGGAGGCATCCTCGAGCGACTGGGAGCGGCCGGAACCTCTTTCGTCAATGAAGATGAGTTCGTTGTGGCGAGCCAGCGGGGTGAGATAGGGGAGGAAATAATCGTGGGATGCACCGGGGCCGCCGTGAACGATGAGGAGAGGCTTGCCGTGTCCGAAAATCTTGTAGTAGATCATGACGCCGTTCGCGTCCACGTAACCTTCGCGGATAGCGTAGACATTGGCGGCGGAGGAGTTAGGGGGCGCTGCCACGACAAACGGAGACAGAGACATTAATGCAAGGACAGGCAAGAGGAAGAGTTTTTTCATAGCGGCCCATCGTACGCTTTCGCTTTATCTCGAGGCAATTTGACAGGCTCTCGCAGAGCTGTTCGAACGCGACGGCCGTGCCTGACATTCCCTGTTGGGTACTCGACGCGTGCTCCATTGCCACGGTAAGCTAATTTGTTTGGGTGGGGGTGGAAGCAATGCACGAGGCTGTGGCCAAATTGTGGCCGGAAATCGAGTGGATCGAAGATAAGAAGCTGCGCGCCCAGGTGGCCTTGACCTGGGTCAAGGCGCTGGAGCGTAGTCCGCTGAAGCCGGACGATCTGAACCGCATTCCTTTTACGTTGCTGTTACCGAATTGCCCGATTACGTTTATGGAGCATAAGCGCTGCGTGGTTCATATTGCGCGCAAGAGCGCTGAGTCCATGCACGAGTTCATGGGGCGGGCGTTGCCGATCGACAAGGATACGGTAATTGCGGGAGCGATTCTTGCGGATGTGGGCAAGTTGCTGGAGTATGAACTGGGTACAGACGGCAAGAGCCGGCAAAGCGAACGGGGAGAAGCTCTGAGACATCCGTTCACTGGAGTTGCGCTGGCGCTGGAGTGCGGCGTCCCGGATGCGGTGTGCCACATCATCGCCGCCCATGCGGCTGAGGGCGACCTGGTGAAGCGCACCACCGAGGCTTATATCGTGCACCACGCCGACTTCATGGCGTATTTACCGTTCAAAAATCCGAAAAACATCGTTGTCAGTTCGAATCCAGTGAAATAGGAGAGTTCGTGTCCGCCACGCTCGAATCTAAAAAAGAACCCGCCAAGGAAACCATTACCGCCAGGATGTCGCGTTGGGCGGCCGGGCTTACCTACCAGCAGCTGTCGAAGGAGGCCGTGTATCAAGCCAAGCGCTTCCTGCTCGATTCCATCGGGTGCGCGCTGGGAGGCTTTCAGCAGCATGATGTGAAGATCGCGCTGGAGGTGCTGGATGAGATCGCCGGACGCGGCTTGGCAACGGTGATTGGCACGGGCAAACGGATTGATCCGGTCTCGGCTTCGCTGGCTAACGGGTTGATGATCCGGTGCATGGATTACAACGACATTTACTGGAAGCAGGACCCGTCACATCCATCGGACATTTTTCCGGCGGCACTGGCTTGCTGTGAACGGTCGAAGGGCAATGGGAAGGAACTGATCGTCGGGCTGGTTCTGGGGCACGAGTTCGAAATGCGATTTTGCGAAGCGGCGTTTCCGGGGATCCGCGAACGCGGATGGCATCACGCGACGCTGACCGCGTTTGTCTCGCCGATTGTTGCCGGGCGGGCGCTGCATCTCGGATGGGAACAAATCCAGCATGCGGTGGGCATTTCGGCCAGCCGTCAGCCACGTTGGGCGCCGTCACCGCGGGCAAGCTGACCATGATGAAAAACACCGTCGATCCCATGGCGACGCAGAGCGGAGTGCTGGCGGCCTTGATGGCCGAGAAAGGTTATACCGGACCGGAGCATGTAGTGGATGGCAAAGAAGGGCTGACGCACTGCTTTGGGCCGTCGTGGAAGTTGAACTTGCTGACGGATGGGCTGGGAGAATCGTGGCGGATCACGCAATGCGGAATGAAAGCGTTTCCTACGGAGGCTCTTACCCACACGCCGATTTCCGCGGTGCTGGATATCGTGAAATCGAACGACCTGAAGCCGGAGCAGGTGGAGAAGGTACAGATCCGATCGCTGGCGCGGGCGGCAGATATTCTTTCCGACCCGAGCAAGTACGATCCGCAGTCGAAGGAGACGGCGGACCACTCTCTGCCTTACGTGATTGCGGCGGCGATCGCCGAGCGGCAGGTTACGCCGGTGCAGTTTGAGATGAAGAAGATCATGGATCCGACGATCCGGGCGCAGTTGAAGAAAGTGGAAGTGGTGGCCGATCCTGAGATTGAGAAAGTCTTCCCGGCGCTGCAGCGGGTGATCGTGAACCTCACGACCACTGACGGACGGACGTTCAGCAAGCAGCTGGATTATCCCAAGGGCGATCCGCGGAATCCTTTGAGCGATGCCGAGGTTGAAGAGAAGTTCTCGGCGTTGGCGGAAGGAGTTCTGTCGGATGGGGCACAGAAGAAATTGAAGAATGCGATCTGGAACCTGGAGAAGGCCGGGTCGGTGAGCACGTTGATGGCGCTGATGAAGGCGGATGTGAGGAAGAAGGCGGCGACGAAGGGGCGGAGGAAAGCCCGTTGATGTTGGGATTCCGGCTTGGGCTTGCGCGGGGCTGAGTTCGCAGTGGGGAGATCCCTTCGACTTCACACGCATTTCGCGAGCGAAATGCAATGCTCCGCTCAGGATGACACGAGTGGGGGAGGATTTACGCCGACGGACTTGGGTTTCCTGAGCAATCTTAGCTGCGACCCTGCTTTGATACTGGATATAGGGGTCCTCGACTTCGTATCTGCTTCGCGAGGCGAAGCGGATACTCCGCTCAAGATGACAGGAACCAGGTAACAGGGCGTCTAAAGCGCGGGACGGGCATAGTTGGAGTGCAGAGAGTAGGAGTGTCGTAATGGGTCAGACCGTTGTTGAGAAAATCGCGCAGGCGCATCTTGCCGAGGGGCCGAAGCGGCCTTTGCGGACGGGGGATTTTGTTGCCATTCGTCCGCACCGTGTCATGACGCATGACAATACTTCGGCGGTGATGAAGAAATTTCAGACTATCGGCGCGAAGAAGATTCACAATTCGAAACAACTCGTGTTTGCGCTGGACCATGACATCCAGAATAAGGAAGACTCGAATCTCCACAAATATCAGGCGATTGAAGGCTTCGCTAAATACCACGGCGTGGATTTCTATCCCGCAGGCTCGGGCATTGGGCACCAGATCATGGTGGAACGCGGGTATGTTGTGCCGGGATCGTTTGTGGTGGCATCCGATTCGCACTCCAACATGTATGGCGCGCTGGGCGCGGTAGGAACACCGATCGTCCGCACAGATGCGGCGGCGGCTTGGGCGACCGGGGATTTCTGGTGGCAAATTCCGCGATCAATACAGGTAGTACTGCAAGGAACGCTACCCGCGGGCGCTACCGGAAAAGACGTCATCATCACGCTGTGCGGGCTCTACAACCACGATGAAGTGTTGAATGCCGCCGTGGAATTCAGCGGGCCAGGCGTAGCCAGTCTTTCCATGGACGCGCGGTTTTCCATCTCGAATATGTCGACTGAGTGGGGACCGCTGGTGGGTTGGTTCCCGGTGGATGCGGTTACGGTCAAGTATCTTGCGGGCGTGCAGGAACGGCTGAAGGCCCAGGGAATCGTGCGTTTTACCGATGAGGATCTGTTGAACTGGACTACCAAGCCGCCGCAGCCTGATCCGGACGCGATTTATGCGGCGCGCATCGTGCTTGATCTGGCACAAGTCACACCGCATGTTTCCGGACCGGACACGGTGCAGGTGATGTCTTCGGTGGCGGAGATGGAGACGCAAAAGATTGCGATCCAGAAGGCGTACCTGCTTTCCTGCGTGAACTCCCGGATCGAGGATCTGGCGGCGGCGGCAGGTGTGCTGCAAGGCAAGAAAGTCGCGGACGGTGTGAAGTTGTACCTGGGCGCGGCCAGCAAATGGGTGCAGGACGAAGCGGAAAGGCGCGGCATCTGGAAAACCCTGCTGGATGCAGGGGCACTCCCGTTGCCGGCGGGATGCGGACCATGCATTGGCCTGGGGGTGGGACTGCTGGAGCCGGGTGAAGTGGGGATTTCCGCCACCAACCGCAATTTCAAGGGACGCATGGGATCGCGCGACGCGAAATGCTATCTGGCGAGCCCCGAAGTTGTCGCCGCCTCCGCGCTGGCGGGATACATTCGTGGGCCTTACAAGATGGAAGACCGCACGGCAGCGCGAACCTACGAGGACTTTCCCACAACGATAGAGACTGAGAAAGTCGAGATTCTTCCCGGGTTTCCGGAACGGGTGCAAGGCCGCCTGGTATTTTTGCCCGCGGACAACGTAAATACCGATGCGATTTACGGGAAGGAGTACACCTACCGCGACGATGTCCCACTGGAAACGATGGCGAAAGTCGCGATGGCGAATTACGATCCACAGTTTTCGGCGCGAACACGCGCCGGTGACGTGATTGTCAGCGGCTTCAACTTTGGAACCGGATCGAGCCGGGAGCAGGCGGTGACCTGTTTGAAGGCCAAAGGGATTCCCCTGGTGATTGCAGCGAGTTTCTCGCAGACTTATCTGCGCAATGCTTACAACAACGGCTTCTTGTGCATTGAGGTGCCAGAACTGGTGAAGGAACTGCGCGAGCAGTTCGCAAAGGAAGTGGCCGCCAAGGAAAAGACGATTATTCCCGGAGGCGAGATCGATATTGATTTCACTTCCGGAGTAATCGGGTGGGGCGGAGAGTTGTTCACCTTCCCTCCGCTGGGGAGCGTGCCGCAGTCGCTGGTGATTGCGCAGGGCGTCGAGAATCTGGTGGCCAAGCGGCTGGGATTGGGCCAGCAATAGCCTTAACTAAGTACAGCAGCATGGGCCCTTCGCTTCGCTCAGGATGACAAAGTCTAACAACTGAAGATCTTAAATAAGAAACATAGAGGAGAATTTTGCGGATGGCGAAGCATACGGTTGTAACGATGCCCGGAGATGGAATCGGTAACCAGGTTCTGCCCGAGGCTTTGCGGGTTTTGAAGGCGGTTGGGTTTGACGCGGAATACGTTCATGCCGATATCGGGTGGGAGATCTGGTGCAAAGAAGGCAATGCCCTGCCGGACCGGACACTCGATCTTCTGACCAAGCACAAGCTTGGGTTGTTTGGAGCGATCACTTCGAAACCGAACAAGGAAGCGCAGGCGGAGCTTAAACTTGAGCTTCGCGGCAAGGGACTGGTTTACTACAGCCCGATTGTGACGATGCGGCAGAAGTTCAATCTCGATATCTGCATGCGTCCGTGTATCGGCTTCACCGGCAACCCGCTGAATTTTATTCGCAAAAAGGTTGATGGTGGCTTCGATGAGCCGAAAATTGACACTACAGTCTTCCGGCAGGGTACCGAGGGCATGTATGTGGGCGTGGAGTGGACGAACCCGCCGGAGAATGTGCGTGCCGCGCTGAATACTCACCCGCGATTCAAATCATTCAACAGCGTGCCGGGGCCAGATCTGGCGGTGAGCGTGAGAATCATCACGCGCGCAGCTGCGAAGCGGATCGTTACCGCAGCCTTCGAATACGCCAAGAAACGCGGCTTCAAGGGCGTGACGATCTGTGAGAAGCCCAACGTAGTTCGCGAGACATCCGGCATGATGGAAGAGACGGCCAAAGATGTTGCAAAAAACTATCCGGGGATTTCTCTTTGGTCTACCAACATCGACGCCCAGCTGATGTGGCTGAACAAGAATCCGGAAGAATATAACGTGATTGTTGCCTCGAACCTTTTCGGCGATATCCTCTCGGACGCTTTTGCCGGACTGGTGGGCGGGCTGGGATTTGCGGCGTCGGGAAACATCGGGGATGAGGTTGCGGTGTTTGAGCCTACACACGGGTCGGCGCCGAAGTATGCGGAGCTTGGATCCTCCGATTGTGAATCCGATTGCCATGATTCTTTCCGCAGCGATGATGCTGGACCACATCGGTGAAAGAGCGAAGGCGGACCGTATTCGTAAAGCGATCGCTGACGTGGTGCAGGAAGGCAAAGTACGCACCTACGACATGATGCGGATTGCCGGCGGGGCAAAGGCGATTGCACAGGGCGCGGCGAGTACGGTGAAGATGGGCGACGCGATTCTGGAGAAGTTGAAGTAGGGCGATCGGAATGTTCGCCTCGCGCTATTGGTTCGAGTCGCGGATTGACTCGATTTCGGGGGCTCACCTGGGTTCTTCGCGCGCAGATGCGGTGGGTTTAGGGTGACAGCTTTGGTATTGCGACGGCGGGATGCCCTCGCGACAGCCGGCGGGACGCCGGCGCTACTCTGCGGGGCCAGATAGCCGAGGGCGGCTGTCTCCACGGGGTTTCGGGTGAAACTATGACGGGAACGGTGGACGAGAAAACGGCGGGATCGGGTGCGGCCGGGCACTCGGGAAAAGATGTGCGCTCGGACTTGCACGTCGCCATTGAGGCACGGGACGGCGGCGGCCTCGAGATCACCATGGAGTCGCGGGTTGCGCCGTACTACGGAAACTCCATTGTGGCGCAGGCCCGGCAGGTCCTGGAAGTGCTTGGGGTCAAGCACGCACGAGTGGAAATTCACGACGAAGGCGCGTTGCCTTTCGCAATTTCGGCACGGATCGAGGCTGCGGCGAAGCGCGCGGGACTCGGCCTGGGACGCAAGGCCTCGCCAGAACAAATCACGTTACCGGAACCGTCGCGGCGAGATCGCCTACGCCGGTCGCGGCTGTATCTTCCAGGCTCCGAGCCTAAATATTTTATCAACGCGGCGCTACATGGTCCGGATGCCATCATTCTCGATCTCGAGGACTCGGTTCATCCCACGGAAAAAGACTCGGCACGCTTGCTGGTGCGAAATGCATTGCGGGCAGTGGATTTTGGCAGGTGCGAGCGCATGGTACGAATCAACCAGTTGCCAATGGGCCTGGAGGATCTGGCGGAGATTGTCCCCGAATCTCCGGACCTGGTGCTGGTGCCCAAGGTCGAACGTCCGGAGCAGATTGGCGAAACAGACCGGATGATTGGCGAACTGAAAGGCCGCTATGGCATTACCCGCCCAATCTGGTTGATGCCGATTCTAGAGTCGGCGCTCGGAATTGAAAACGCCTCGGCGATTGCGAGCGCCAGCAAGCATGTAGTCGCGTTGACGATTGGGCTCGAAGATTACACATCTGACCTTGGAGTAGCGAAGACTACAGAGGGCCGGGAAACGCTTTACGCGCGGACGCGCCTAGTGAATGCGGCGAAGGCATTGGGCGTGCAGGCCATCGACTCGGTTTTTGGTGACATTGGCGATTTGGGAAATCTAAAAATCTGGGCGGAAAACTCCCGAGCCATGGGATACGAGGGCATGGGCTGCGTTCATCCTTCGCAGATTCCGATAGTTCATGAAGCGTTCGCACCATCGGCGGCCGAGATTGAGAAAGCAGCAAAGATTGTGGCGGCATTCGATGACGCGCAGCAGCGCGGAGTGGGTGTAGTAAGTTTGGGATCGAAGATGATTGATCTGCCAGTAGTAGAGCGGGCTCAAAAGCTGATGGATAGAGCCAAGAAGATTGGGAAGGCCTAACTTTTTCTATCGCATGCTTTCTGTTGAATTCCTCGGGGACGCGGCCGAACGCCGCATCCCCAAATCCAGCTTCGGCCGTGGTGATTCAATCGCAGACCGTTAAACTCAGGTAGTGCCGGATTCGCGATATCGTGATCGATGCGGTTACGATGCCAGCGCGTAGCGGCTATCTGCTCGGCCCAGCAAAGCCATCATTTCATCCAGGCCGGCAATTTCAAATGCGGACAATGAACTGGCGCGTTCAAGTTTGTCCCGTACCGAACGAATCGGATTGAAAAGCTTGAAGCGAATGTCGTGGTCGTAAGCCCAGCGTTGCAGGAAGACGAGCATGCCAATGACACCGCCTCCGATGACCTCCATTTCGGTGAGGTCGACAACTACTACGCGGGCGCCTGCCTGGGACGTCACCGCGTCACGCAACTTGAAAGCAGCGTCGTCGCGAACAAAACGGCCTTCACATTCAACGACTGCCATGTCTCCCACATTGTCAATGTGTACGTTTGGCATGATTTCCTCCCGTGCAGATCTTTATTGATCGTTGATATCTTGT
This sequence comes from Terriglobia bacterium, assembly GCA_963765715.1. GTDB lineage: Bacteria > Acidobacteriota > Terriglobia > Terriglobales > Acidobacteriaceae > JAIQFF01. The sequence goes on along the minus strand of CAVXXN010000002.1, from coordinate 13,401 downwards.
TGCTTGCGATAAGTGCACGACGCTTGCCATTTAGTAACGCTTCTTTAGTTTGTACGACATGGCTCAGAGAGCTTCCAGCGTAGTAGGAAAATCTGGCGGCTAGCAGAGAATATCCGCGCTACAGATAATGCTGTAGACGCCGCATAAAAAAGGAAGATCGCAGCTTTTATTTTTTCTCGAATCAGTGGATGGAATCCCGCAATTGTATGAGTGCACGGTCCGCGGAAGTCAGCCGGATGACGCCAAACCGCGGGTAGTCGAGATCGAGAAAGGTAAAGACGGTGACAGCGATCACTACCGCATAAAGAACCGCGTGAAGCCAACTGCGTTGTTTGCGTTTCGCCATGTCGTAACCCGCGAGCAAGCCGCTTAGAAGCGCGACGATGATCGACAAGCCGAAAATCAGCGGGGGCAGGTGGGTGTGCAAGGCGATGGTTCGAGACGTGGTGACATCGAACATGTCATTCAATGCCGGCAGAAGAAGCCTGGCTACGTTCTGGCTTGGATCGGCATTGCCGGCGGCGACTGCTTTTGTCCAGATCTCCTGCTGCAACTGCGCGGCCCGCGTGAGTTCGTGTTCGGCAGCATTCATGTTCGGAAGTTTTTCGTATACCTCGAGGCGGGCATCCAGATATTGGCGGAACAAGGGGCGCATTTCGAGTTGTTGACCCGGAGACAGCAAGTCCAGGCGGAGGTAGGCGGTCCCGATGGTGTTGGCTTCACGAACAATCAGTTCGCGGCGCTGGTCAAGATGAGAGATCCCGTTGGCGAAAGTAAACCCCAGAAGCAGTCCGAGTAATGCGAATACCGCAGCGCCGATGGTTCCGATTCCCTCGTGGGCGCTTTCGGTTTGGCGATGGGCACGGCAGCCGATGCGATAGCCCGCCTCAAGGCATCCCAACATGCCAAGAAACAGAAGCACCGATACAACACCTGCGAAGGTTGCCGGGTTCATCGATGTTTCGTCCACCTTCCGCGCGATCGCAGTTTAACGGATTTGATCGGAGAGCATGGTAACGCAATAAGGCAACGATCGCAGGACGTTTAAATCCGAACTCCGTTTAGGCTGCCGCAAGATAGACGTAACGCAGGATGAACAGGATGGTGAGGATCCAGACCAGTGGTTTGACGTCGCGGAACTTTCCCGCGGCAATCTTTACCACGGTGTAAGAGATCAGTCCGAGGCTCAGACCGGTCGCGATGCTGAAGGTCAGAGGAGTAGCCAGCATAGTGATGAAGGCCGGCACGGCTTCACTGAAATCCGCCCAGTCGATCTGAGAAATTGACTGGGTCATCAATGCGCCTACCAGAATGAGGGCCGGAGCGGTCGCGTATCCGGGAATCGCGGTCGCCAGCGGCGAGCAGAACATGGCGAGAACGAAGAGCGCGGCGACGAATAGATTGCTGAGTCCTGTGCGAGCGCCAGCGGCGATCCCGGCAACGCTTTCGATGTAGCTGGTTACCGTGGAGGTGCCCGCGAGCGCTCCGAAGATGGTTCCGGTTGCGTCGGCCACGAGTGCGCGGCCGACACGCGGAATTTTTCCGTCCTTTATGAAGCCACCCTGTTCGCACACGCCGACCAGCGTGCCGACATTGTCGAAAAGGTCTACGAACAGGAAGGCAAACAGGATTTCCAGAAATCCGAGACGGAGGGCGCCGCGAAGATCGAGTTGGAGGAAGGTAGACGATGGGTGCGGCATGGAAACGAGTGCGGCGGGCCAGCTCGATATACCGCGAAGCATCCCTACGAGCGTAGTGGCAACTATGCCGAACAGGATGCCACCGTTGACTTTGCGCGCCATGAGAATGAGGGTGAGGACGAGTCCGAAGCAGGCGGTCTGCACTTCCCTGTCGGCAAAGCTACCCAATCCTACGAAGGTCGCGGGATTCGCGACGACCAGTTTTGCATTCCGCAATCCGACAAAGGCGATAAAAAAACCTATTCCGGTGGCTGTCGAATGCTTGAGGCAGTCGGGCATGCCGTTGACGATCTGTTCCCGAACTCGGGTTACGGTAAGCAGCAGGAAAAGAACGCCGGACAAAAACACGACACCCAGCGCTGTACGCCAGGGGATGTGCATGCTCAGGCAAACCGAATAAGTAAAGTAGGCATTGAGCGACATGCCGGGAGCGAGTGCGATGGGGTAGTTGGCATAAATTCCCATCACCAGAGTCGCAACCGCAGCTGAAAGGCACGTCGCAAAAACCACACCCTCGACGGGCATCCCCGCCTGAGCAAGAATTTGTGGATTCACCACCACGATGTAGGCCATGGTCAGGAAGGTGGTAAGGCCACCGAGGAATTCCTGCCGCAGCGTAGTGTGATTTTCGGTGAGCTTGAAGTAGCGATCGAGCAATCGTTTCTTTCCCCGACAGGTTTCAATCTTGTTTGAAGTTACTCGTGCAACTCGGCAACGTCAGTAGGGAATCTTGTCGGGCTTTTCTTTCCAGGCCCGGAATGCAGCCAGCGCCTCATCACGCATCATCTGGACCATGGGAATGCCGCGTTGCGCATACGGGAACGCGATCTCCCGATAGATAAGTGAGTCGTCAAACCCGACTGCTGAAGCATCAGTCGCCAGGCTGCCGAAGTAGACCCGGGAAATGCGCGCCCAATAGATCGCCCCGAGGCACATGGGGCAGGGTTCGCAAGAAGTGTAAAGATCGCACGTTTTCAGCTCGAAAACACCGAGCTTCTGGCAGGCCTGACGAACGGCGAGCATCTCTGAGTGTGCAGTGGGATCGTTGGTTGAAGTCACCCGGTTTACGCCTTCGGCGATGATGCCGCCATCCTTCACAATCACCGCGCCAAATGGTCCGCCCTGCCCTGAGTGGACATTTTCGATCGATAACTCGATAGCCCGCGCCATGAAAGGACTCGTCATTTTGTTTTGGTCGAAGTGCAGGGGCCGTCTCGTTCCAAGACACCAGAAGATTTCGACAGCCCGACTAAAGCGAGCAAGTATAAGCCACACCGGAAGTGCGAGGAACTTTTGTAGCACACTTCAGAAAAAGGTCAGAAGCGAAAAGTACGGGCAACGGTGAATCGGACACTCACCCGCTGACCTCTTGATATAGTCACAAATGAAAAAATGTCTGGGAATCTGAAAATCGCTCCGGCTTCCGTGATGCGCACGGACTTTCTGCTTACGCTCCGTCTCGCGCTTCCGCTCATCGTTGCCGAGGTTGGCTGGATGAGCATGGGGATCGTCGACACGATCATGGTGGGACGGCTGCCCGATAGCGCGGTTGCAATCGGGGCTACCGGCCTGGGGCAGAGTCTTTATAACAGCGTAGCGATTTTTGGCGGCGGATTGCTGCTTGGGCTGGACACATTCGTATCACAGGCTTATGGCCGCGAAGATCTGAACGACGCGCGGCACTCGCTGGCGAATGGAGTGTTTCTGGCGCTCGCGTTGACTCCGATTCTGATGTTTGCCGTGTCATTCTGGCCCGGGATGATGCAGAGGTTCGGCATCAGCTTGGAACTGGTTGGGCCGATGCGGCCTTTTCTGTTGGCGCTCAACTGGGGCACTTTGCCACTGCTCGCCTACTTTGCGCTTCGCCGCTATTTGCAAGCAGTGAATGTGGCGATCCCGATCATGTTCGCGCTGATCTCGGCGAACATTGTGAATGCTGTTGGCGATTGGGCGCTCATTTATGGGCATCTGGGATTTCGCGCGATGGGCATTACCGGATCAGGCTGGTCCACCTGCTTTGCGCGGGTCTACATGGCTGGCGTGCTGGCCATCACATTGGTCTGGGTGGAGCTGAAGCGAGCGCGAGGCCAGCGCGAGTGGATCACGGCCGTGCGAATTGACCCGCATCGGATGTGGGCTCTACTCAAACTGGGGACTCCGGCCGCTACTCAAATTCTTCTGGAGATTGGTGCATTCGGGGCAGCCACGGCATTGATAGCAAAACTCGGAGCGGTGCCATTGTCGGGTCATGAGATCGCTTTGAACTGTGCCGCGCTCACATTCATGGTGCCGTTGGGAATCAGTTCAGCGGCAGCGGTACGAGTGGGACAACAACTCGGAAGGAAAGACCCCGCCGGGGCACGCCGGGCAGGGTGGTCGGCCATCATGCTCGGGGCCGCATTCATGACGTGCTCTGGCCTGGTATTCGTTTCTTTTCCGACTCTGATCGCGCGTTTGTTTTCACCAGACCCGGTTGTCATTCGAACCGGAGCGAAACTCTTGCTGGTCGCGGCCGCGTTTCAACTATTCGACGGGCTACAGACAGTCGCCACGGGAGCCTTGCGTGGCGCGAATGATACCAAAACGCCCATGCTGGCAAACTTCGTCGCTTACTGGCTGATCGGGCTTCCGGCGGGCTACGTCTTGTGCTTCAGATTTGGATGGGGAGCGCTGGGAATCTGGTTTGGGCTGTGCGGTGGATTGATGATCATTGGGTCGGCGCTCCTGCTGGCATGGCAGCGGAGGAGGCTGTGATCGGTGGTCGGTGAAGGTCAGTGGATCAGTTTCGATTTATTTTTTGCCGGATTTGGGCGTAGCCGGGTTTGATCACTGAATAGATAAAGCGGATGCGCTGGTCGTAGGGCAGGAACGCGCTCTTCATCGCGTTAATGGTGATTTTCTCGAAGTCATCCATGGTGAGACCGAAAGTTTTCGCCGCCGCCTCGAATTCCTTGCGTCATGGTGGTATCGCTCATCAGCCGGTTATCGGTGTTGAGGGTGACGCGAAATTTTTCCTGATAAAGAATTTTGAACGGGTGTTCAGCCAGGCTGGGCGTCGCGCCGGTATGCACGTTGCTGATCAGACAGATCTCCAGCGGAATTCGCTTGTCGAGAACGTACTGGGCAAGGTCCCCCAATTTCACCGCCTTACCGTCGGCGATGGCGATGTCATCGATCAACCGCGTTCCGTGGCCGATACGATGCGCCCCGCAGTATTGAATGGCTTGCCAGATTGATTCCTTGCCGTAACCTTCGCCGGCGTGAATGGTGATGTTGAAATTTTGCCGCTGAATGTAATGAAAAGCGTCGACATGCTTCTTGGGCGGATAGCCGCCTTCCTCGCCGGCGAGGTCGAAGCCGACTACGCCGCGTTCGCGAAAATCGACGGCGAGTTCCGCCATCTCCAGCGACACGTCCATATTGCGCATGGCGCAGATGATCAGTCCGGAAGATATGCCAAAGTTTTTGCGGCCGCGCTCCAACCCCTTCAACACTGCCGAGACCACCTGTTGGTGAGTTAGTCCCTTGCGGGTATGAAAAACCGGCGCGAAGCGGGTCTCAAAGTAAACCACGCCGTCGCGGCTCAGGTCCTCGGCCTGTTCGTATGACACGCGTTCAATCGCTTCTTCGGTCTGCATCACCGCGATGGTGTGAGCGAAGCCCTCAAGATATTTGGCCAGGCTGCCCTTGTTCGCACCCTGGTGAAACCACTCGGCGAGCGCTACCGGATCGCTGGTTGGCAGGTCCAGATATTTTTCGTCTCTTGGCGAGATCGATGACGGTTTGCGGACGAAGCACTCCGTCCAGATGCTCGTGCAAGAGAACTTTAGGCAGGCTTTCCAGGAGATTCTTATCGAGCATTTTATGACCTACACTCTGGCACGACTGGAAGAAAACGGTTCCGCCACAAGGTCATTCTTCTCCGATATCCTCGTTCCATATTTCGGGATTGGCCTGAATGTAGCTGGCTGAGCATGGCAGCGCACTCTTCAGAATTCAGATCGACCACCTTCACGCCAAGCGACTTAGCCAGTCAGCCCGCCCTGGAAAGTTGCGGCTCTCTCCGACGACGACTGTTCCGAAGCCAAACTGCCGCACCAGTCCGCTGCAATACCAGCAAGGCGCGAGTGTCGTGACCATGGTGAGATTGCGATAGCTGCGCTGGCGGCCAGCGTTGCGAAAGGCGTCCGTTTCTCCGTGCATGGAGGGATCGCCATTCTGCACGCGCCGGTTGTGTCCGGCGCCGATAAGGTGTCCTGTGGCATCGAAGATCGCCGCGCCGATGGGAATACCTCCTTCGGCCAGTCCTTTGCGGGCCTCGGCAAGGGCTACCTCCAGCATCGCGGGGTAATCAAGGTTCATAGCTTCCTCAGATCATTATAGGGGCGGTAAGAATACATCGTGGAGACTCAGGAATCGAGATCACCAAAGTAATGTTTTCTATCCGGTTGAACACACGGGCGGATGTCGCCCAAATAAAAGCCTTCAATATGGCTTATAAGGTTTTTTAATGAGACGGACAGGGGGCTTCGCGATATCCTACCGATTGCGAACCAGCCGTCACATCCCCACTTTATGTCTGAGAGGTAGTCACATTTAAGGAGATTCATGTCGAACGAACTGCGCAACTTCCTGGCCCTGTCGTATGACGAACTGGAACAGCTGAATCTGAAGGCGAAAGAGCAGCGCAAGAACCGCGTTGCCCTGCACAAGGTTCAAGAAGACCGGCTCAAATATCTGACCGACGAAAAGCGCATCAAGGCTGTAACCGTGCTTTTCAGCGATCTCGAAGGCCGGCTGCACATGCTGGACTACGACAAGAAGTTCCTCATCAAGAGCTGGGACAACCTCACTTTTGACGGATCTTCGATTCGCGGGTTCACGGCGCAGCGGGAAAGCGATCTGCGGCTGGGGATTGACTGGGCCGCGTTCTACTGGGCTCCGGCCGATTATTTCGGGTCAGGGCAAAGTGCTGGTGTTCGGCGACGTTATCGACAAGGGCGGCACTCCTTACGGCGCCGATATTCGCGGCATCCTGAAGTTGTATGCCGACAAACTCTTCAAGAGACGATGGCTACACCCTGAACGCCGCCAACGAAATCGAGGGCTTCCTCTTTAAGGGCGTGGATGCGGAGCGGCGTTACAACGAGACCGGCAAGTTCGAGTACGTTAACACCGGCGGATACTATCACTCGCTGCCCGGCGACCTGCTGCGCACGTTTATCGATACCACCGCCGAAGTGCAGCGCGCGATGGGCTTCCAGAACGAAAAAGACCATCCGGAAGTCGCGCCCTCGCAGTTTGAAATCAACTACGGGTACGGCGAAGTCGTGGCTGCAGCCGACCAGATCCAGATCTACAAGCTGGTGTGCCGGCAGGTTGCGACCAACATGGGTCTGACCGCCAGCTTCCTGCCGAAACCTGTGGTGGGCGTGAACGGCAGCGGCATGCACACCAATGTGTCCATCAGTAAGGGCGGAAAGAATTTGTTCTGGGATCCGAAGGGCGAAGAAAAGCTCAGCAAGCTGGGCTGGTCGTTTGTTGACCGCATTCTTACCCACGGCAACGACATTTGCCTTCTGCTTAACGCGAGCGTGAATGCTTACCGGCGGCTGGATCCGCACTTTGAAGCGCCGAACCAGATCAAGGCTTCGGCGGTGGATCGCGGATCCATGATTCGTATTCCGATCGGCAACGAGAAGAGCATGCGCGTGGAAGTGCGCTCGGTCGCTCCGGATGCGAATCCTTACATGGTGATGCTCTCGATCTTCAAGACAGGCATTGATGGGGACACGTCGAAGATCAAGAACCTTCGCCAGGCCGAGCGTTATCTGCCGGATAACATCTATGACGCGCTGGCGAATTTCAACAAGGCGGATTGGACGACCGAACTTCTGGGTGAGGACGTGAAAGGCCGGTATGCGGACTTGAAAGAAGGCGTCCGCGGACCGTTGTCCGCGGCTGCTGGGCACGTTCGTGAAGGCGCCGGAAGTGCAATATCACCACGACGTCTACAACCAGTTCCTTTGGAACCTTTTTTAGACTCCGAAGGTTTGTCATCTGGAAAAGAAGGCCACGCTCATTTCCGAACGTGGCCTTTTGCTTTACAAATCTTTGCCAGACTTGACGGTGTCTTTACATTTCGCTGAGCTCGTCATTCATAAAATATAATGGCGCGAATTTAGCTGGAGGTTACTCTCCACTCCGGCGAAGGAGAATGCGTTTGAACCGATTGACGGTGTTCGCCCTGGGCGACGTTCTATTGTTTTGCTCGTACGATGCCTCGGCCAGCATGGGGGACACGGCGGATCCGGCGGTCACGGAGGTGGGCCGAAGGGCAGCGGAGCAGCGACCGAACACGAGTCTGCAAGATTTCAACCATGCCATCGCGGTCCAGGCCACGCCCGACCAGGTTTCCCAATTCCAGACCATGGCGAAGAGCACCGAAGCGGCCAGGAAGCAGGCGCAGGAACTGCTCCAATTGGCGAGCAAAGCGGACAGGTCGGCTGATTTTACCCGTCAAACTACGGCCTTGAAGGACGCGCTGGAAGATGCGCAAGGCGGCAATAAATATTTTGTGAAGAGCTTTTCGAAATCTCAGAAGGCAGGATTGAAGGAACTGACGAAGAAGCTGGAGAAGGCGGACTCCGAGGTCGCAAAACAGCGAAAGGCGCTGGATCAGCAAGTCGGCCGATCAAAGACTGACAGCGCAGGAATTGCCGGCACGGCGGACAAACTGGAGAAGGCGCTGGAGGAATTTCAGTCACAACAGTTGGGCTTAGCTAAAGAGATGGGGATTCAGACTCCGGCAATGTGAGGATGTGCGGTCCGAAGGACTTCCAGCGCCGGCGCGAGCGAGAGCCCGCGGCGAGGGATGCCTGCAAGCCGTCGGGCGGCTGCTCGGTCCGCTAGAAAAGCGCGGTTGGGCGGCGCTTCCAGTTCTTACCTTTTTCCTTCGCGATATTTTCCATGTCGCCGACGTAGGCGCCAGCCTGCGTCAGAACATGGTGCAGGTCGTTGCCGACGCTGATGAAGGTAAAGCCCTTTTCCAGAAACTCGCCGACCCTGGCGGTGCCGAACAGGAAAATTCCAGGATCAGTTTATTTTTAACGAGCATTCTCGGCCAGCTTTTTGGTGGCGGCATCGAGTTCGGGAGACGTGTACATGTGGGGGAATTCGTACTTCTCGTAAAGTCCCATCGACATGCAAAGATCGTTTTGGCCAAGGAACAGAATGTCGACGCCGGGAACAGCGGCGATTTCCGCAATGTTATCGATGCAGGAAGCAGTCTCTACCTGCAGAGCGACGATTCCGTTGTTATTGAAATTTCCGGCATATCCCAGCAAGCCGGCCTTGTTCATGCTTCGCTGCGGAAAATATACTGAACGTGTGCCCACAGTGGGGTACTTGGTGCAACTCACGGCCTGACGCGCTTCTTCCGCGGTGTTGATGTAAGGCACGAGAACGCCGTCGGCGCCCATGTCGAGGGCCTGCTGAATTCCCGGACGATCGTCGTATCCTCCTACGCGCACCAGGGATTTGGCTCCGCCGTTGGAGATTCCTGAGAGCATGGCAGAAAGCTTTTCGTAGCCCATGGGACCGTGTTGCGTGTCCACAAGCAACCAGTCATAGCCGCTGTGGGCCAGTTGCTCGGCGACAGTCGGGCTGTGCGCGTTCACGAACAAACCCATCTTGGGCGCGCCTTCGCGCATTTGTTTCTTAAAATCGGCGCCACTGACGGTGGCTTCGGGCATAACGCTTACCTCCTGAGAATTGGGAAAGGCCATTAGTGTAACCCATCAAGCTTGGAGGCAGAGCTAATGGGCACGCGGTTTAACAGATCGAATCGTGACCCGCGGACATGGAAGAATTTAAAGGGAAGGGGATTGCGCGGGCGGGGACGCCCGCGCCACCAGCGAACAGTCTATGCCGTCGCGAGATTAATCGTGATGGCTGTGACGCCAGGTCCAGTACTGTTTCTGATCTTCGTTACTAAGCCTGCGGAAGTCACGATGGTCGCGGTGATTTTCGACTGTCCACTGGTTGTAGTAAACGGTTTCGTGACGGTCCCAGCGGTGATAGTCGTTGTAGTACGGATCGTGATAGTTGCGCGTGCCACATCCCGTCATCAGGGCCGGTGCGAGGAAAGCGACGGCCAGCAATAACGAACTGAGATGTCGATATTTACTGGGCATTGATGTTCGCTCCTTCAAGTTGATTACGTCCGGGACTTGGTTGCTGGAAGGGGGCTTGGGGTTGCCTGCAGGCCCTGCAAAGCGGGCACGGCTCCTGAAGAACTCTATTGTTCCGGTACCGATTCGCCCGGAGGCCCATTTTCAGCAGGGGCGAGCGGCAGGCGCGACACGTTGCCGAGAAGGTCGCGTTCCTGAGGTGAGAATTCACTCCTGAAGCGATCAGACTCAATCACCTGTTGGCGCTGCTCCGGAGGCATGGCGCGCAGGTCGCGAATAGCGACACGCACCTTTTTGCGGCGCTCGGGTGGGAGTTCCTGAAGCTGCGAAAACAGATGCCGCGCCTGTTGTTTCTGGTCCGGGGTCAAGTGTTCCCAAGTCTCCATTCGTTGGAGAATGCGGTCCTGCTGCTGCGGCGGAAGACTGCTGAAGCGCTGCAGCCGTTCGCGAAGCAACTGCTGTCGCGCAGGCGGAAGACTCTGGAACTGGGGATCATTGCTCAAAGCTTTCTGCTGCTGATCGGGAGGAAGGTCTTTGTAGCGGCGTAGCCACTGTCCGGCGTGATTGCCCTTCGCCTCCTGACGGGCGGCTTGGCGTTCTTCGCGCCTCTCAACGCGTTGGGCATGAGTCAGCGCCATGCACGGCGAGACCGCCAGCAAGAGGATGAGACCCGCTAGCGCGGACGTAGTTGTCGCCGTGATGGATTTGAGTTTTAGCACTTTGTTTTTGGCTGCCGGTTTCCGCAGAATTTGAGCGGGACGGTCGCCAATGCTCGCGAAGAAACGCTACGGATTCGCGGTTACATCCTGCTGCACTTCGAGATCATCGAGCACCTCGAAATCGGAGTACAGGCTTTGGTTCTTTTCCAGCGCCTGCAAATCTCCCACGGCGGTCCCTGGCTCTGCCGGAGTCTGTAAAGCAGCCGCAATCGGCGGCGCCGCAGTGTTGGCAGCGGTGTCGCTTCGACTACCACTATTCATGCGAACCAGGGTCACGCTCACCACCATCAACAGAGCAAACGATGCAGCCAGAGCGGGTTTCCGCAACCAGCGCAGCCAGCCCACGGACTGTTGCGCATTTTGTGCTTCCTCTCGCAAACGGGCGTTCAGGCGGACGTCGAAATAAGGCGAAGGCTCCGGAGCCTGCCACTCATCCAACAGCGACATGGTCTGGCGGAACGCTTCCAGCTTGCCCGCGCATTCCGCGCAGTCATCCAGATGCGCCTTGATTTCCGGCGTGACCGTAGTCAGCCCAGCGGCCAGATCAGGCATCAGTTCACGAGTATCGTCGCAATTGCACTTCATAACATCTTCCTTTACCCACGCCCAACCTACACAAACTCTTCTTTTTAGACAAATTCCTTCAACTGTTCGCGCAGCGTTTCATACGCGCGGAACAGCAAAGACTTGGTGGCAGACTCGCTCAGCTTCAGTACGCCGATCGCTGGCCGAGTGGTGCATGTGTCTTTGATTGAGACGACTGAAGGGCAAGATAAAAAGACAATCACCTGCGGCGCCATGTGCGCGTCGCGCTTGGGTGTTTTGTGATTTCTGGTCGCCAGCGCGGAAATTACTCGCGTCGGCGGAACCGCGCGCGGTCGCAACGCTTTCCTCGATTTCTGCGCGATCGGAGGCGATCGCCGTGTCCGACGGTGAAGGCCGCGAACGCGAAGATCTGCGCCCGCGCATCGGCGGGCGCGGGGGTGAGGTGCCGCAGGAGCGGGTGCCCCGCTTCCGCAACGGCCTCCTCGCCCGCATCGCTCGCATCGGCGGCGCAGTCCGGCGCGGCGTCATCCCGGCCGCGAGGGACGGCGTCGGCGCGCGATGTTCCGCGCCCGGGCCCGTTCGCGCGCCGCTGTGTCATCAAGGCGCGCTTCGTTCCGATGAACGCTTACGGCAAGCGCGCGGCCGTCCTGCACCTGTCGTACGTCGAACGCGACGGCGTCGAGCAGGACGGCGGGGCCGGGAGCCTCTACGGCCCCGCGGAGGTGTCCGACGTCCGCGGCGCGCTGAGCGCGCCCATGGAGGACGAGAAGCGCCAGTTTCGGTTCATCGTGTCACCCGAGGATGCCGGCGACGTGGATCTGACGGCGTTCACGCGGCGGCTCATGGCCCAGGTCCAAGCCGACCTCGGTCGCGTCCTGGTCTGGGGCGCCGTGAACCACTGGAACACGGACAACCCTCACGTCCACGTGATCGTGCGTGGCATCGACGAGGCCGGTCACGACGTCACCATCGACGGCCGCTACCTGGCGGAGGGGATGCGGAGCCGCGCCCAGACCATCCTCACCAACGAGCTCGGTCCGCGCACGGAGGTCGACATCCAGAATCAGCTCGCGCGCGAGGTCCGCGAAGAGCGGTTCACGTCGCTCGACCGCGTGCTCCAAAGTTGCGAGCAGCGGGGCGGGATGGTGCTCGAGGCCCGGCTCCCGCGCGACGGCCGGGCGTCACGCGTGCGCCTCACCGCTCGCCTCGGACGTCTGGAGCTGCTCGGGCTCGCGGTCCGGACATCGTCCCTCGCGTGGCAGCTCCGCGAGGGCTGGGTGGACACCCTCCGGGGTCTCGGACAGGCGAACGACATCGTCAAGCGGATGCACGCGGCGGTCCCGGGCGCGGATCCTTCCCGCCTCGTCGTCGTGGACGAATCGTCCACCCGTCCGCCCGTGGACGGCGTGGTGCGCGCCAAGGGTGGCCGCAGGCGATGCCGACCACGGTGCCCGGAGCGCGGGCGACCCGCGGCGGATCCGGTAGCACCGTCTTGCGCAGCAGCGTGTCGCGCAGGGCGAAGCGCGACACGAACGGGTCCAGCAGCAGCGTGTGGTCCGATAGGCCTCGCCGGTACCCGGCCACGCCGAGCCACTCGATCTCCAGGCCGGCCGGTAGCTCGAGCGGCGCGGTTTCCAGCTCGCGCAGCGCGGCGAGGTCCTGACGCTCGTGCTTGCTACTGTTGGTCTGGTAGCGCACCAGTTCTGCTGCCTGCCTCGCCGCACCGAGCATGTGCCGGTCGCTCCATCCGGGGTCGCCATTAAGATCGTCGGACCCTCACCCGTGGACTTATCGGGAATCCCTGGCCTCGACGGCCGGGAAGAACTTGTCGGTGAAGATCGAGTCCTCGGGCGTCCCCTTCGCCTCCAGCAGCGCGGTGACCGCGTCGCACATGTCCGGGTTGCCGCACACGTACGCGTCGTAGGGGCTGCCGTCGTCGATCGCGCGCAGGACCGCTGTGGTGACCCGGGAGGGCTCGCCCGCCCACCCACATGCCGGGGTCGGACGGGACAGCACGGGGCGGTAGGCCAGGTCGAGCAACGCCCCCAGCTCCTGGAGACGGGCCTCGCACGGCAGCTCGTCCGCCGTGCGCGCACCGTAGAAGAAGGTGAAGGCCCGCCCGTCCTGTCCGCGGGCGGCATGCTCCAGGATGGACAGGATCGGCGAGATTCCCGACCCGGTCGCCACCAGCAGGACCGGCCTGTCGCCATGCCGCAGGTAGCCGGTTCCGAACGGGCCCCTCAG
>CAVXXN010000001.1:0-159403 GCA_963765715.1 Terriglobia bacterium | reverse complement strand
CATCAGTGACTACGCCGCCCAGTTCTTTGGTGAGATTCTGCCAGCCATCCCAGTCGGCCTCCGACAGGCCATCCTCCAGCGAAACAATTGGATAATCGTTCGCCCATTTTGCCCAGAAGCGAACCATATCATCGGAACTCTTCGCCGACTTGTCGGACTTCTTGAAAATGTATTTGCCGTCCTGATAAAACTCGCTTGCCGCCGGGTCAAGCGCAATGGCGATTTCCTTACCAGGCTTGTAACCCGCTTGCGTGATGGCCTCAAGGACAACTTCTATCGCCTCGACATTGGACTTCACCGAAGGAGCGAATCCACCTTCGTCACCGACCGCGGTGTTGTAGCCACGCTTTTTTTAGTACGCCCTTTCAGTGTGTGGAATACCTCGACGCCCCAGCGCAGCGCGTCAGAGAAAGATTCGCTCCCACGGGCATGACCATGAATTCCTGAAAGTCGACGTTGTTATCGGCGTGGGCTCCGCCGTTGAGGATGTTCATCATTGGAGTCGGCAGAGTATTTGCGCCCGCGCCGCCGAGGTAGCGATAGAGCGGCAGGCCGAAAGCTGTGGCTGAGGCTCGGGCGGCAGCCATCGAAACCGCAAGAATCGCATTTGCGCCCAGACGGCCCTTATTTTCGGTGCCATCGAGTTCGATCATCTTCAGGTCGAGCGCCCGCTGGTCGGCGGCGTCCATATTGAGCAGGGCGCGCGCTATTTCTTTGTTGGCATTCTCGACAGCCTTGAGCACTCCCTTGCCGAGATAGAGCTTTTTGTCGCCGTCGCGCAACTCAACCGCCTCGTGTTCCCCGGTGGAGGCTCCGCTTGGCACTGCGGCGCGGCCTTTGACTCCGCTGGCCAGGATGACCTCGGCTTCAACCGTGGGATTGCCACGAGAGTCGAGAATCTCGCGAGCGTGGATTTTCTGGATTTTGGTTACGACGTCCATTCATTCCTCTTTCGTTTGTCGATGATGAGCAAAATTATAACGGAAGCTTTGGTGCGATCCCGATTTCTGTAGAAGGTCAAAACCTTTTAACCGCAAATATCGCGAAGGACCCCGAAGCACCGCAAAGAACATCGCAAAGATCGCCAATGGCCCGTGTCTACGATGGTTCCCCGAGTTTTTCACAGGCTGTGCGAAGTCACTTCTGGCCTAGAGTCAATTCTGGATGGCGAATCGGACGGAAACTCTTAGCGTCGGATCACGGGCGCCGGAGTTTCTGTTATCAGCCGCAAATCGGGAGGGGATCCTCTCACTTTCGGGCTTTTTGTCGCGGGGCACTTTGATTCTCGAGTTCCTGCGCGGGACGTGGTGACCGAACTGCGTGCAACGCATGGCTCAGTTGGAGCCAATTAAAGGTGAGATCGAACGCGCAGGCGCACAACTGGCCTATATCGCGGCAGAAAAGGCTACCGGAGTATGGAAGCCGGAGAAATTTTTAGTTTCACATCCCATCTCATTTCCGTTTCTGCTTGACGAGGATCGGGATGTGACCAAGGCCTACGGCCTGTATCACCGGTTCGGACTCGATGCTCTCAATATCGCGCACCCGGCGACCCTGGTGATCGACCGCGACAGAAAGGTTAGCTACATCTATCGCGGCGACAGCCAAACTGACCGGGCCCCATTTGACCATGCTATCGAGGCCGCGAAGAAGTTATTAGTTCCGGATTGAAACAATTACAAAGCCGCATCAGTCCAGCGGAAGAACCGAATCTTGGGGAAATCGAAATTGCTCGAAATTCAGGGAGGCACGATGAAAAACCTTTGCATACTGCTTTGCTCGCTACTACTCGCCGCAACGGTTGCGGCGCAAACCAATATGGCGCTGCCCGCGGGGACCGCGTTTAAGGTCAAATTGGAGAATACTCTGTCAACTTTCTCCAGCAAAGAGGGCGATCCATTTTCCGGCCGGGTGACCCAGGACGTAGTGCTCGATGGCAAGACTGTAATTCCCCTTGGCGCGACGGTGCAGGGCCGCGTGACCAAGGTCAACGAGCCGCGACGCATCGCCGGCAAGCCGACAATCGGAATTTTTCCCGAGTCGGTGGTGCTGCCCAATGGCGAGCGTTACATGCTGAATGCAACTATGGTGGACACTAGCCTGCATAACGGAACTGACGTAAACACCGAAGGTCAGTTCAAGGGAGACGGCATCGACGGCAGAAACCTCACCGAGATTGGCATGGGGACCGGCGGCGGAATGCTGATCGGCGGACTCGCTGGTGGCGGCAAGGGCCTGGTCATTGGCGGGGCGGTGGGGGCTACCTTGACCGTAGCGCACTGGCTCGGCAAGAAACGGTCTGCGGCGCTACCCTCGGGCACGGAATTAATGATGGAGTTGAGCCGTCCACTGACCATGACGGCTGAACCCGCAGGACAGTAGTCTGGAAGATCTACTACTCCGGGCATCGAACGCGAAACCTAATGTGTGTTCGATGCCCGGTGACAGTATGCCGATACTGCAATCGAATTCCGGCTACCAAGGCGCCATCAGATCTTCTTGACGCAATAACGGCAGTTCCATCCATCCTTCGATTGGAAGCGAATCCGCTGGCAGGCCGTTTTGCCAAAGACTGAGACGCAGTCGCAACTTCGTCGCCGAAGTCTTGATCTCATCCGTATTGGCCCCAGGAACAGCCAACAACCAATCGAGCGGTATTTTGAATTCAAAATTGCGGAGCAGAGCGACCGCCACCCGGCCGTCAGGACGCTCAAGGACGGCGAGAGGCTGGCTTTCGTCGGCAGCCGTTAATTTCCAGCTTCCAAGCTTTCCCGATTCCACTCCGACATCCAAACGCAATGTTCGCTGCGACTGCTGTCTCCCGGCAGCCCAGGAGTCGATGTCTACTACGAGGGCGAAGTCTCCCGATGGCACGGTATTCTCAGCGAAATCCAGGCGCGCGTAGAGAAAAGCCTCATCAATCCCGGCGTGAATCGAATCGAGCAGGAACTGTTTACCATGCATGGCACCGGCGCGACGGTCGGCGGTGTAGACCGCAGCTCCCATCCACTCGAAGTAGCGGACCAGGTCGCCAGTGATTCCAGGGTGGATATAAGCAGTCTGAGGAGAAACGGAAGGCCGTGGCGCTCCACCGATAATTGGCCGTGCCAGATAATCCGGCGCACGGCCACCCAGCGCGTGATAGACGTTCGAAAGGTGCTTTCGATAAAGCTCGTCGAATTCACGGTCGTTGGCGGAATGGTGTTCCGGACCGTACCACCAATTCCAGTCGCTGCCTTCCGCGATAA
Organism: Terriglobia bacterium; assembly: GCA_963765715.1. Lineage (GTDB taxonomy): Bacteria > Acidobacteriota > Terriglobia > Terriglobales > Acidobacteriaceae > JAIQFF01. The sequence goes on along the minus strand of CAVXXN010000001.1, from coordinate 156,155 downwards.
GGATCTCTTCGAAGGCCAGTTTGCGCTGCGCTTCGCTGGCCGCAGGCGCAGCCAGAGCATAGAAATTACGGGCTTCGTAGAGATAGTCCCAGGAACGATTATCTTCCGGAGCGCCGATCCATACGTTGAAATTGGCGTGAATCCATGATCCGGGCACCAGCGACGTGAGCTTGCTAACATTGCGGTGGCGCGCGATGGCCTCCGAGACAGTCACCGCTTCCACGCCGGGTTCGCGCTGCAGCGCATCGTAAAAACGACGAAGAAATTCGCGTCCGGAAAGTGGGTAGTATTCCCACGCATTTTCGCCGTCGAGAATGATCGGGAACAACGGCATCGCGGCCTGCATCAAGAATCGGTTGGGCCGCTCTTTTAATGTTGTGCATGAGGTGATTGGCGGCGTCCTGCGGCGGCATGCCGGAATAAACGAATCCGATCAAGTCCGAGATGGCGTGATCGCGGAAGATCAAGTTCATCTCGGCTTGATTATTTTCAAACCGGTGGATGGTATAGAGCTTTTCTGCCAAGCTCGCCCGGCGAGTTGTCCGTAGCCGTCGCGGGAAAACGAAACGCCAAGGCTTCGGCCTAACACCTCTTCGTCCGTGGCCATCCACTTCACACCCAAGCCCTGGGCCAGCGCGAAGACCTCTTCCGACACGCTGCCCTCCGACGGCCACACGCCTTGAGGACGAACGCCCAGCACCTGCTGGTGAAGATCAAGCCCTCGCACTAATTGCTCGCGAGCGTCCTCGGGGCGGCGAAAACGGTTCTGCGGCAACGGCAGACCTGGCGTGGAAACTGCGCCCATATTTGTATCGCATACCAATGGCAGAATCGGGTGATAGAAGGCGGAAGTTGAAATTTCGATACTTCCGCGCTTCGCGGCTTCGGCGTGCGCTGGCAGGACCTTTGCCAGCAGTTCCCGCTGCCGGGCGATAACGAAGCGTTGATCTTCCAGGGAGTAACCACGTTCCTTCCTGATAAGCTCGGCGATATCCCGATCGTTCAGGAAAAACTCATCGAACCAGGCGATTTGTGAAAGGACCTGCAGGTCGGTGAAGTCGTGCGGCTGGAAAAATTTCTCTGCGGATTCAGGAGAGCCGCCGACGTTGCGAAAGTGATCCCAAAGTTCACGATAGCGGGGATACCGCCCAATCATGTTCACCGGGTTCGCCTGAAACAGATATTGAAGCGCAAAATGCCGATCTGCGGGTGTCAGGTCAGCGGCTGGTTTGGAAGCAACGTCCAAAAATGGATCGCGCGCCGCGCCGCCAACATAATCCTGAATCTGAGTAATCAAAGAAGGAACAAGATTGAAGGTCTGATGTACGCCGGGAAACTCATCAAGCAGTTTGACCATCCCATAGTAGTCCTTCAGCGCGTGCAGCCGGACCCAGGGCAGTCGGTATTCCCCGGAGACCAGATCTTTGTAGTACGGCTGATGCTGGTGCCACAAAACAACGACGCGCAGAACGGGCATGAGAGTGATAGTTCCAGATTGAAGGTGAGAGTCTAGCAGGGATCAGACGGGACGCGCGACATCACCGATAGTCCGTGTACACTTGGGTCAGCACTAATTACAGATGGCCAAGGAAACTACATCAACGTTGCTGACATCGCCTCGTGCTGAGGTCAGCCTGCTGACCGATCAGGACCTCCACTTATTCAACGAAGGCACCCATTATCAGATTTATAACAAGCTTGGCGCACACCTTACTACGGTCGGGGGGCAGGCGGGAACGTATTTTGCCGTTTGGGCGCCAAACGCGAAAGAGGTCTCGGTGGTCGGGAGCTTGAACGACTGGGATCCGAAATCCAACCCCTTGCGGGCACGTGGGAATTCGGGAATATGGGAAGGATTCATGCCCGGCGCGAGCAAAGGTACTTTGTACAAGTACCATATCGTCTCCCACAACCAAGGCTATGTCGGCGACAAAGCCGATCCCTATGGAATCATGCATGAGACGCCTCCGCGGACGGCATCGGTCGTGTGGGACCTGGAATACCAGTGGTCTGACCAGCAGTGGATGGAGTCGCGCGCCAAAAGAGATTCGCTACAGGCGCCTATTTCAATTTATGAAGTTCATCTCGGTTCCTGGATGCGCGTCCCGGAAGAAAATGACCGGCCGCTGACTTATCGTGAGACCGCGCTGCGCCTGGCCGAGTATGTCAAGCGAATGAATTTCACCCATGTAGAACTGATGCCCATCATGGAGCATCCCTTCTACGGCTCGTGGGGTTACCAGACAACCGGGTATTTCGCGCCTACGTCGCGTTATGGGACGCCGCAGGATTTCATGTACCTGGTGGATTATCTTCACCAGCAAGGGATTGGCGTCATTCTGGATTGGGTACCGTCCCATTTCCCTACCGACGCCCACGGCCTCGGGTACTTTGACGGAACGCACTTGTTCGAGCATGCCGATGCGCGCAAGGGCTTTCATCCCGACTGGAAAACGTTCATCTTTAACTACGGCCGCAACGAAGTCCGCACTTTCCTTCTTGCCAGCGGCCTGTTCTGGTTGGACAAATATCACGTCGATGGGCTGAGAGTGGATGCCGTTGCTTCCATGCTCTATCTCGATTATTCGCGAAAGTCCGGGGAGTGGATTCCGAACAAGTTCGGCGGGCGGGAAAATCTTGAGGCTATAGATTTTCTGCGCCAGTTCAACACTGAGGCATACAAAGAATATCCAGGTGTCCAGACTATCGCGGAAGAATCGACCGCCTGGCCAATGGTCTCGCGGCCGACTTATGTAGGTGGCCTGGGTTTCGGCATGAAATGGGACATGGGCTGGATGCACGACACGCTCGCCTACTTCTCCCAGGACCCAATCCATCGCCGCTACCATCACAATCAACTCACCTTCCGCATGCTCTACGGCTTTACGGAAAACTTCGTTCTGCCGCTCTCCCATGATGAAGTCGTTCACGGTAAAGGATCTCTGGTCGGCAAGATGCCCGGAGACGAGTGGCAGAAATTCGCCAACCTGCGGCTTTTGTTCGGATACATGTACGCCCAGCCCGGCAAGAAAATGCTCTTCATGGGCTGCGAATTCGGCCAGGTGAGAGAGTGGGCGCACGACACCAGCCTGGAGTGGCATGTATTGCAATACCCGGTTCACCGTGGAGTGCAGAACTGGGTGGAGCAACTAAACCGCGTATACCGCGAACAGGCCGCTTTGCACCAACTGGATAGTGACCCGGCCGGGTTTGAATGGATCGATTGCAATGACACTGCCGCGAGCGTCATTTCCCTGCTTCGCAAAGGCAGATCGCCTGCCGACGAAATCGTGATCGTATGCAACTTCACCCCGGTTCCGCGACTCGGATATCGTGTGGGCGTTCCTTCCGGAGGATACTGGCGGGAGCTTTTGAACAGCGACGCTCAGGAATACGGCGGAAGCGGGATGGGAAATCTGGGAGGCGTTCACGCCGAACCCGAGTCCGTCCACGGACGTCCCTATTCCATCAATCTGACTCTACCGCCACTTTCCGTTCTGTTCTTGAAGCCGGAATGATTGTTGCCGCCGTAATACTCAATCCATCACGGCTTAATAGGTAGAGACGCCTTTCTGTGCCCTGGTGCTTTCGAAACAGACACATCCTGTAACGGCAAGCCCTGGCCTGCTTTTGCCGTGCTATTCTCCCTCTAGTTAGAGAACCGACACGCAATGCGCATTCTGACTCGCTACATTCTGAGCGAAGTGATCTCCCATGCCGCCATCGGCATTGCGGTGTTCACGTTTGTGCTTTTCACGCGTGATCTGGGCCACATTCTCGACCTGGTCGTTCGCAACAGCGCGCCGTTGCCTAGCGTGCTCGAAATCTTCATCTTTACACTGCCGGTTGCTTTTACTTACACGATTCCCATGGGCGTCCTGGTGGGAATTCTTATTGGCCTCAGCCGCCTCGCGGCCGACAGCGAGATCACAGCAATGCGAGCCAGCGGCATCGGGGCCTGGACGTTTCTCCGTGTGGTTTCGATTTTCGCCGTCGCCGCGTGGGCGGTCGCTTTGTTCAATGCCGTGTATTTGGCGCCCGCGTCCCAGGCAGCATTAGGCCGGCTTGAGGATCGCCTGAAAACCTCACAGGCGTCTTTTGAAGTGCAGCCCAGGGTCTTTTACGAAGGCTTTCCCAAGCTCGTCCTTTACGTGCAGGACGTGAAAACAGCGCAGGGAGCAGCGATCTGGAAGGGCGTATTCATCGCTGACATCAGCAATCCTGCGTCGCCCCGAATCACCCTGGCGCGACAGGGGATCCTGGTCAGCGAAGGGACGCAACTGCTCCATCTTCATTTGACCAATGGCGCCACCCACGAGACCGACCCTGCTTCGACGGACCACTATCAGATCTCAACATTCGACCAGACCGACATACCCATTCCCGTTCCACAAACCGACAGCAAAGACCAGGAACCGATCCCGGTGTCCGAATTGCCGACGTGGGAGTTGAAGGAGCAGGCGCACAAAGTAAAAAAGTTTGTCGCGCCCTGGTACTACATTGAGTTCTATCGCCGCTTCGCCCTGCCTACATCCTGTCTGGTACTCGCTCTGGTTGGAATCCCTTTGGGACTATCGTCGAAAAAAGGCGGCAAGTCAGCGGGATTCGTGCTCACCATTTTGCTGGTGTTTGCGTACTACTCGGTGACCCTGATTGGAGTGTCACTAGCCCGGCAGGGCAAGGTGCCGGCATCATTGGGGGCATGGCTCGCGAATATCGTGTTCTTCATTTGCGGTGCATTCCTGCTATGGAGAGTGGAACGCCGCCCATTTGAAATTGCTTCATTCCGCGCCCGCTGGAATCCGCTCAAGAGCAAGTTGGTGGAGTGGGGCAAGGGGCTCGTCAATTTCAATCGTCCCGAGGACGCATTCGAGCGGGCCTTCAATCGCCGCCGCGTCTTCAGTGCGACCTTTCCCATGATCCTGGACGATCTGGTGATGCGCGATTTTTTTCTTTACCTCACCTTGATCGTGGCATCGTTCCTGATGTTGTTGCAGGTGTTCACGCTTTTCGAATTGCTGGGAGATATTCTGCGTAACCGGATTTCCCCACTGGTTGTCGGGGAATACCTGGTCAACGTTGCGCCTTTCTTCCTTTACAACATTCTGCACCTGAGCATCCTGCTGGCGGTACTCATCACTCTCGGCTTGATGCAACGGTCCAACGAAATTACTGCCATCAAGGCCACCGGGATGAGTATCTATCGCGTGATTGTGCCCATCCTTGTGGTCTCTACCTTGCTGGCAGCGGGTCTGTTTTTCTTCGACCAGTTCTATCTTCCTCACGCCAACAAGCGGCAGGACGCGCTGCGCAACCTGATCAAGGGCAAGCCGGCGCAGACTTATCTGAATCCAGACCGGAAATGGATCTTCGGCCAGCATTCCACGATCTACTACTATCAATTCTTCGACTCCGACCGGAATCAGTTTGGCAATCTTTCTGTTTTCCAGTTCGATCCAGCGACCTTCCAGTTGACCAACCGGGTTTACGCCGACCAGGCGCACTGGGAAGAACGTCTGCAACGCTGGGTTTGCACCCAAGGCTGGGAACGAAGCGTGCACGGATCGGCCATCGGCGACTACCACACTTTTGATGTAGCTACGTTTGCCGCTATCAACGAGCCGCCGGGATACTTCAAGAAGGAAGTGCGCCAGTCTTCGGAAATGAACTCCGAGGAACTTCGGCGCTACATTCGCGACTTACAGCAAAGCGGATTCGATGTGGTCCGCCTTAAAGTACAGCTGCAGGAAAAATTCGCTTTTCCGTTGAATACTCTGATCATGGCAGTGTTGGCCATTCCATTCGCACTGGCCGCGGGCAAGCGGGGTGCAATTGCAGGTGTCGCGACCGCGGTTGGCATCGGACTACTTTACATCATGGTTTCGCGATTATCGGAATCCATGGGCAACGTCAGCCAGTTGCCGCCCGTGCTTGCGGCATGGGCTCCGGATCTGATTTTTGGGCTGGCGGGCGGATATTTAATTCTCAAAGTCCCGACATAAACAGTTGCGGAGGGAACTTCTCTCTTACGTGGTCGTCACAATCACTCCACTGCACAGCTGCTTACCCACAGCACGGTATTTGTGCCGCACTGCCGAGTCGAAGTAAATGGCATCACCTGCCCCGAGAGTGTGGGCGTCCGAGCCGATTGTTAATTCCAGTTTGCCGCTGATCAGATAGAGCAGTTCAACCCCTGCATGCTGATGCGTTCCGACCTTGTCGGAGGGCGCGGGATCAAACTCCGCGTAAAATCCGTTCAGTTTTCGCTCCGTCGCTTTGAAATCGAGACTTTCGAAGTGGAAGGAAACGGGTCCCGCTGAAGTACCGGGGAAACGAAGGCGTTCTTCCTTTCGTACGATTGCAACCACGCGGCGCTTGCGCTCGTCGGTGAAAAAATGATCGAGTCCAACCCCGAATACCATTGCGATTCTGAGCAGCGTGGGCAGCGTCGGAAAAAGCTTTTCTCTCTCCAGCTTTGACAGCATGGCCGGAGACAGGCCGGTATGCTCCCCCAATTCAACGAGACCCATACTCTTCTTCAGCCGAAGCATTTTTAACTTTTCGCCCAACCCATAGGGTTTCAGCCCATCCACGATCGTTTTGTTTTCGGCCATGGCGCCCGCTTTCTTGTCAGGAAAATAACCAGCGAATGTTTTGACTGCTGCGCACTTCCGCTTTCACTAACCCATTGATTGTCATGATACGACAACAAATGTGCTCTACAGTAAATACATCCCAACCGAGCCTCAAGGCAATTGGGGTGAATGCGAAGGTCGCGGAAGTTGTTATCGCGGCGCGAAATCCGTGATTCATGCGATTCAAACTGTGATACTTCCCGAAAGCAACTAATAGGGCAGCGAAATCAAGACTCGAACTTAAGGAGAACCAATCATGAGAACTCTGGATGTAGTTGCAGCGGTACTGCTCGTTATAGGCGGTTTGAACTGGGGTCTGGTGGGTATTGCTCACTTCGATCTCGTGGCGGCAATTTTCGGTATGAAATTCGGTGAAACTTCCATGCTCAGTGCTGCGGTCTATGCCCTTGTGGGCCTCGCGGCGCTCTATCAGGGGGTGTCGTTCAAGTTCATTCAGCAGCGTTGGAACCATCATTCGGCTTTGACAACCCGGTAACGGAATGAGGGAAGCCGAGCACGCGGCTTCCCTCTTTCTTGCATCTCACAAAGCCAACCGAGGACTGCATGAAAATATTGGTTACGGGCGCGACCGGTTACGTTGGCCGCAAATTGGTACCGAAGCTGGTCTCAGCGGGATACGAAGTCGCCTGCATGGTCAGGGACGCCGCTTCAGCAAAGAAAGGCGCACTGGCAGGAGTTTCGCTGGTTCAAGGGGATGCCCTCGATCCTAACAGTCTCAGCCCTGCCCTCGACGGCATCGAGGTCGCCTACTATCTGATTCATTCAATGGGCAGCAACGAACCTGGGTTCAAAGAGCGCGACTTGCAGGCAGCGCATAACTTTGCGTCGGCGGCAAAGCAAGCTGGAGTCAGTCGGGTTATTTTTCTGGGTGGATTGGCCTCCGACGCGGTTCAGATGTCGGAACACTTGAAGAGCCGCCAGGAAACCGGGGACATGCTGCGAACGTTTGGCCCTCCGGTAACCGAGTTCCGCGCAGGAATAATCGTTGGCAACGGCAGCGTATCGTTCGAAATGATTCGCTATCTGACCGAGCGACTGCCGGTCATGATCTGCCCCCGATGGGTCGTGACTCGCACGCAGCCCATCGCTATCGAGGATGTCCTGCAATATCTGGTCGAAGCGCTGACCGTGCCTGCTTCCGTCGGAGAGATTGTCGAAATCGGCGGTGCTACGGTCGAGACCTATCGAAGCATGATGCTTGGCTACGCTCGGGCCCGAGGCTTACGACGATGGTTACTGCAAGTACCGGTCCTGACTCCTAAGTTGTCTTCCTACTGGCTCAGATTTGTGACGCCATTTCCATCCGCAATTACCCGGCCGCTGATTGAAGGACTGCGCACCGAAGTTGTCTGCACGAGCCATCTGGCTGCGGAACTGTTTCCGCTGATACGCCCGGTGTCCTACGCCACGGCTGTTGAGGCCGCGCTGTCGCGGCAAGTCCCAGATTTATCGCTGGCTGCTGTTCCCGAAAGAGCAGCGCATGCGTCGGTTCGACAGCAGGGATTGATTTGTGACATCAGGCAAACAATCATTCATTGTCCAGCCGGCGAGGTTTTCCGTGTCGTAGGAAACCTGGGCGGTGAAGGTGGATGGCTTTACTCGAACTTCTTGTGGCAGGTACGCGGGTTCATCGACATCCTGGTAGGCGGCGTAGGCATGAAGCGGGGAAGAAGTTTTAAGTCAGCGCTGAGGGTTGGTGATTTTGTCGACTTTTGGGAAATTGAAGAAGTGGCAGAGCGCGAGAGCCTGCTTTTACGCGCACAGATGAAGTTGCCTGGTAGAGCTTGGTTACAATTCACGCTATTACCCGTAGCTTCGGACAAGACTCTCCTGCGCTGCTGCGCTTGGTTCGAACCCAAAGGCATCGCAGGTGAAACCTATTGGTGGGCGCTGTATCCCATCCATGTGCTGATCTTTCGCGGGCTGGTTCGGGCGATTCAACTTCGTTCCGAATCAGAGTTCGGACGTCTGAAATCCGAGCTTCGGAAGGGTGAGTTTGCGCACGAGCCGAAGCTGCGATTCTGACGCAACGCTGCTCGCTCTCAGGCACTCAGGACTATTCGGTCGCCACAGCCGATGGCTGGCCGGTAGTCGTGATGGCAGAGCCCACCAGACCGAGAACTCCCACAGTCGAGTCGTAGCTGTAGGAAGTGATTGTCGACGCACCAAGATTCGGCACATATAAATAGTCTGTGGTGCCCGTCGTCGTTGTTACTACGGTCGTGCCGGGGCGAAGTGCAGCCCCTGCGGGAGTGAGGCCGGTTCCGATCGAGGGTTGGGTGTTGGGAGTCAACACACCCGTTCCCGTGGATACCTTATATTCCGAGATCTGATTCGATTGCCGGTCGACCACAAACATAAATTTTCCCGACCCGGTGATCACAATGGTCGAAGGCCCCAATCCAGCCGAAAATGGAGAACCTGCAACCGGCGTAAGCGAGCCGTCCGGACTGTTGGGATCGCTGCAACTGGTCAGCACCTGATTGCATATCGCAAACGCCGATACATTGCTCGAGCCGGAATTCCCGACGTAAAGAAATCCTCCGTCCGGAGTGATTTTCATTCCCGCGGGTGCCGTTCCGACCAAAACGGTGGCTCGGCGCGTCAAAGCGCCCGACCCATCCACTGAGAAACCAGTTACAGTGCCGTCAAACTGATTGGCGACGTATAGAAATTTCCCGTCGGGAGTTACTGCGACCGCCGAGGGGCCAGGACCACTTGGCGAGAGAGGAGCGGCTGCCGAAAAGGGTGAGCCCGGGACCTCAGTCAGTCCGGCACCACTTTGAATCGAGAATACTGAAATGGTTCCTGACGTTGGATCGATCTGCAAACCTTGATTGGCGACAAAAAGAAAGTGTGCGCCCGAATCAATGGCCAGGCCTGAGGGCGTCATCCCGGTGTTAACGGTTGAGCCTGTTGTCAGCGACAGATTGGCACCAAGTGTGTAGGTGGAAATATTATTGCTGGCGGTGTTGGCGATAAACAATGCGTTGCCTGAGGGTGACTCCAGCATCACCGTCGGTGTGTTGCCGGTGGCTACCCCCTTACCAACCGCAGTCACTAAGCCGGTAGAGAGATCAATACTGTAAGTCGAGACCAAGGAATCTCCCTGCGTGGCGACAAACAGACCTCCGGTGCCTGACGAAGACGAAGGATTGCCGGAACTGCAAGCGGTCAAAACAGACACCAGAACCGCGGCCACCAAGCCTGGCAGGAAACGAAACCTCAGCCCCATTCTTTATCCCTGTCCTCTCTCCAGATTCCGGGCCGTTAAACCAATTTCAGGCCGCAAGATCAGGACCCCAAAGTACCTTCATTTGTGTATCAGGAATATCTGTGAAGAGCAAACAGCGCTGGCTGGTTGGAACCATCGCGAAACAATAAAGTTGCCTGCGATTGCGTCACTTTGAACGGCTGGAACCGGTCACCACGGGGTCCGATTGCGAGCGAGCAGCCACGATAGCGTTCGTATCGGATTTTCCCCCGGGAACTACAGCCGGCAGGCTGACGTTGGCGAGCGGCAAGCGAATCTCGATCTGCAATCCACCCTGTGGGCGATTGGAAGCTTTCACCGTTCCACCATGCAGGCGCACCGCGCGTTCGGTGATGGCCAGGCCCAATCCTGCACCGCCAGTCTGGCGGCCGCGGGCATCGTCTATACGGTAAAAGGGACGGAAGACTTTATCCAGGGCGTCCTCGGGAACACCTGGGCCGGAGTCGACGATGCGAATCACTGCTTCCCCGCCATTCATAGCGTGAGAACGTTCCAGGGAGATCTCGGCATTGGTCTCTTCCCGCGTGTACCGCGCGGCATTACGGACCACGTTTTCGATCGCGCTATACAGCAGACTGGCAACGCCCACAACCTGGCAATCGTCTTTGATGACGCACTTCACACCGCAGTTTCTGCCATGGGCCTCGAAGTCTGCGTCAGCCGCGATTCCTTCTATCATTTCCCCCAGAAACACGGCAGACATCTGCCGCGAATCGTTACCGCTTTCCAATCGGGCAATCGTGAGCAAGCCGCCGATAAGATCATTCAACCGGTCTGCTTCCAGATCAATGCGCTCCAGAGCGCTGTGCGCTTCCGGTCCGGAACGCTGGTGCGCCAGAGCCGAGGCCACGTTCAGACGTGCCAACGGCGATCTGAGCTCGTGCGATATGTCATTCAGCAACCGGGACTGCGCATTCACCGACTCTTCCAACCGCTCGGCCATGGAATCGAAGTCGCGGACGAGTTGAGCCATTTCGTCACGCCGCCCGTCGTTCACTCCGCCCGCTCTTGCCGTAAGGTCGCCCGCGGCCAGTCGCCGTGTGGCCGCTCGAAGCCGAACTACTGGCGAGGTCAAATACCGCGCCAACAAGTAGCAAACCAGGCCAGACGAGATGACTCCAATCAAGATGCTCAAACCGGGCATACCGCCAGGTCCGAATGGTCCAGTTGGCGGAAGAAACGCCACCAGGGTATACCGGTGCCCGTTGCCGGCGATCATCGTCTGCCGCCGGAACGGACTCGGCATCAGACGATCCCACATGTCTCGTGGCGGCGGCGTTGCGCCTTGGGCCATCAATTCGGCCCATCTGGGCAAGTCGCGCCCGGAAATACTTTGTCCCGTTTCGCTCAGCAGGTAGGCGCGAACATGTCGCGACTCCCGCACTTCGTCGAGGTATCGCCGAACCTCCGCTTCCCCGCCCCGTTCGTAACTCTGGACCGCCTTGGTTAATACGTTGGTCTGCTCTGAATCCCAAATCGCCGATTCGCCGCGCTCTCGCATGGCTACAGTGATCAGTATTGCCAGGATCAGGAACAAGGCCTGGGCCATCCAATATGACAGGAATATCTTGAGAAACAGTCTCATGACACTCCACTCCGGGTTTTTTCCGGGATCGCCCTGTTCGGGTCTGTTTTTTCCGGCGTGGGCTCCTGAGGCCGGGTAAATATGTAGCCAACCCCGCGCACGGTTTTAATGTGATCAACTCCTGAATCGGAGTCGCCCAATTTCTTTCGTATTTTGCTGACGTGCATATCAATGCTTCGATCAAAGGGCGAGAACTTTCGGCTGAGCACGATATCCACCAGCCGCTCGCGAGGTACGACCCGCCCGGCTTCGCGCAACAGAACATGCAGCAGATTGAATTCGACTGAAGTCAATTCAACTGGCTTACCTTTCTGCATCACCGTCCTGGTACCGGGATCAAGTTCAACCTCGCCCACCCGCAGCAGTTCCGAGGGTTGGCCGCTGCTGCCTCGCTCCGAACCGCGGGTCCGCCGCAGAATGGCGCGGATACGAGCCACCAGTTCTCGAGGATTGAATGGCTTGGGAAGGTAGTCGTCAGCGCCGATTTCCAGCCCGACGATGCGGTCTACGTCTTCGCCGCGGGCGGTCAGCAGCAGTACCGGAATTCTGGACTTGTCGCGTAGCCGCCGCAGAACCTCAAAGCCATTCAAACCGGGCAGCATTACGTCGAGAACTACTAAAAGGTGTTCTCCTGTCAAAGCCTGTTCGAGCCCGCGAGTGCCGTCTGGCGCGGACTCTACCTGAAAACCTTCTGGCTCAAGGTACTCGCTGACCAGGCTGCAAAGTTCAACATCGTCGTCGATGACAAGTATTCGGTCCACAGTGTCTTATTGTACTTCTACAACAGCATGTATTGTTCCGTGGTAAAGAATTGTCAAAGCAGGAGTTTACCCTTTACAAAACTTTACTCCGCTTGACCGTCTTTTTACCGCAAAGTGGCCGAAAAATGGTTCTAATGGCTAAAGTGAAAGAGCATTCCGGCGAGTGAAGGGCCGGATGGAGGCAACATGAAGTCACGTTACTTCAAGATTTTCGCAGTCGCGTTGGTATTGGCAGTGCTGGTGGCAATCGGAGTGTCTCAGACCGTGAAGCGCGCCCACATGCGAGGAGAAGGCATGTTTGGCGACGGGATGTTCGGCGGAATGGGATACCTTGCACATCAATTGGATCTCACCGATGCGCAACATGCGCAGGTAAAAGAAATCATGGCGAAGGAAAAGCCGACATTCCAGCCGTTGATGCAGCAAATGGCGCAAAGCCGCCAGCAGATGCGGCAGATGATCATGAGCGGCGGCTTCGATGAGGCAAAGGCTCGCGAGCTTGCGGTGCAACAGACCCAGACTGTGACTGAACTGACGGTGCAGAGAGCGCGCGTCGAATCAGAGTTGTTCCAGGTTTTGACTCCCGATCAGAAAGCCAAATTGACGACCATCGTTAATCAGCACGAACAACGCATGATGAACCATATGCAACGGCAGTCGCAGGGACAAGGACAGACTCAAAACCAGTAGTCCTGCCCCGGAGTGTCGAACCAGCATCACAGCGTGAAAGGAAGTAGCGATCATGGCGACAGCAGTTCACCAGGATGTAATCCGGACGATTGTGGAAGAGATGGCCTACGGAGTGGAAACCGCCGTGGACTGCTGGATGACCCAGATTGATTCGGCCCTTACAAACACCAAGTTGACCCCAGCCGGCAGGCTGAATGCGGTTCAGGAAGTCGTTGACAACTACAAACTCCTAACCGGCAAGATCCAGTTCGACTAGGTGCAACCGCCCTTCGTATAGAAGGAGTGAATTCACATGAATGCAATGTACGTTTATCTGATCGCCTCGAGCGGCTTTTTCCTCCTTGGCTGGGTTGTTCTCCTTCTGGTCGCGTACGCCCTGGCGTTCCAGGGCGACTCCGCCTGAGGTCCGCTTTTCCAGACTCTTCGCAGGGTCGCCAATCCTGAAGCTTGTGCTGGTAGAATCACATCTATTAGAAGCACATGCTGCCTAAAAGCCTGCGACCCCTGTTTCCTTACCTGAAGAAGTACCGCAACAGCTTCATCGTTGGCACTATTTGTGTTTTCTGCAACAACGGGGTCTGGATTTTCTTTCCACTGGTGCTCCGCCGCGCGATCGATGACCTTCGCCTGGGCGTGAACCAGCACAAGCTGCTGACGTATTCCCTGCTTTTGCTGGTGGTTGCCGCGATTAAAGGCATCTTCCAGTTCCTGACCCGCTGGATCATGATTGGCATTTCGCGCGAGATTGAGTTTGATTTACGCAACGATCTATTCCGCCACCTGGAAACTCTCTCGTACTCCTACTACCAGCGCACCCGCACCGGCGACATTATGGCGCGTGCAACCAATGATCTGAATGCGGTCCGCATGCTATTGGGTCCGGCGATTATGTATTCGGCGAACACGATCGTGTTTACTGCCGGAGCGCTGGTCTTCATGCTGTCGATCAGTCCCAAGCTGACTCTCTACGCCTTCTTGCCGCTTCCGGCGGTAAGCATTGTGGTGCAGTATTTCGGGAAACTGATCCACGAGCGGTTTGAAAAAATCCAGGCGATGTTCTCCGAGATTTCCGCGCGAGCACAGGAAAACTTCTCAGGCGCCCGCGTGATCAGGGCGTACGTGCAGGAAGAACCGGAGATCGCGGCATTCGAAACTTCCAACCGCGAATACATTAACCGCAGCCTCAAACTGGTTCGCCTGATGGGAATGCTCTGGCCCACGCTGGAAACCATGCTTGGCCTTGCCATCGTTTTGGTCCTTTGGCTTGGGGGACGTGAAGTTCTGAGCGGCCGCATCACTCCCGGCGGCTTCGTCGCTTTCAATACGTACATGGTGCAATTGACCTGGCCGGTGATTGCTCTTGGTTGGGTGATCAACATTTTCCAGCGAGGCACGGCGTCCATGGGACGCATCAACGAAATCCTGGTGGAGAAATCCGAGATCGAGGACAGCCCGGAAGTAAAAGCCAAAGGCGGCGAACCACAGATCACGGGGGGCATTGAGTTCCGCGGACTCAACTTCGCATATAACGGCGTGCCTGTTCTGCACGACATCAATCTTCGGATTCCAGCCGGCAGCAGCCTGGCTATTGTCGGCCCGACGGGATCCGGGAAAACGACCCTGGTCAGCCTCATCCCACGGGTTTATGACGCTGCCTCCGGATCCGTCTGGATTGACGGTAAACCGGTGCGGGAATATCCCATCGAAGCGTTGCGCCGTCAAATCGGCTTTGTGCCGCAAGAAACTTTCCTCTTCAGCGAAACCGTGCGGGAAAACATCGCGTTCGGCAAGGAAGATGCCACCGACGAGGAAGTTCGTTCAGCTGCCGAGGCCGCAAATATCGCCGGCGACATCGAAGCGTTCCCGGAACAATATCAAACGATGGTCGGGGAGCGCGGTATCACTCTTTCGGGAGGACAGAAGCAGCGCACCGCAATAGCTCGCGCCATCATTCGGAATCCCCGCATCCTCATTCTCGACGATGCCCTCTCCAGCGTCGACACACACACCGAGGACAAGATCCTCAATCATCTTCGCGACATCATGCGCGGGCGCACCACCATCTTCATCTCCCATCGCGTTTCCACGGTCCGGAACGCCGACAACATTGCGGTTCTGCACGCCGGCCGGATCGTCGAATTGGGCACGCATGAAGAATTATTGGCACGGAACGGCTACTACAGCGAGCTCTACAACAAGCAATTGCTGGAAGAAGAACTGGCGGAAGTGTAATCCGATTTCAGTCGTCAGCGATCCATCACAGTGATTGCTGCAGAACGATGAATCGCCTGCTTTTTTCCCGAAGCCCTTCCTTATGAAGCGAGTGCTCACCGCCGAACTCCTGGATACTGATTCCGGTACGCCCGCTGAAATTTCCGCCTCGATCGCCGATTTGCGCCGAATCAACCGTTGGTTTGGCGGGATCGGCACGTCCCAGGAGATGATTTCTCGCGTAGCAAACGGGGCGTCATCGCTCTCTCTTCTCGAAGTCGCAGCGGGATCGGGTTACGTCCCGGAAGTTGTTCGCGAACGATTGCGAAACCGCGGATTGGATCTGCAGGTCACATTACTGGATCGCGCTCCGTCGCATCTAACTGGCGGTAGTCGCGCTGTTGCCGGAGATGCGGTCGCGCTTCCTTTTCAAGACGCAAGTTTTGATCTGGTCAGCTGTACGCTATTCGCGCACCATCTCAGCCCGGACGAGATTGTGCGCTTTGTGAACGAGGGCCTGCGGGTCTGCCGGCTCGCCGTGCTGATCAATGATCTGATTCGCGACCGCCTGCATCTATCTCTTGTATACGCGGGTCTGCCGCTTTATCGCAGCCGTCTCACCAGACACGATGCGCCGGCTTCGGTTCGCCAAGCTTACACGCGGGAAGAGATGCGGACCATGCTGGCGCAAACGCGGGCCTCACGAGTGGACATTCGCCACCACTACTTGTTCCGGATGGCGGCCACAGTGTGGAAATAGGGACAGCAAGTTTTGTGGTCGCGGTTGCATTGTGTAGAAACCACTAGCTGAAAGTCGAGGAGTTATTTTTGAATGGCTGGTTATGACCTCATTATCGTCGGCGGTGGGCCCGCTGGCACATCCGCCGCGATATCAGCAGTTAAGAGCGGGGCCAGCGTTCTGTTGCTTGAACGCGGCCGATTTCCGCGCCACAAGGTGTGCGGCGAGTTCGTCTCGGCTGAGTCTCTCGGTCTTTTATCCGATCTGCTTCAGCGCGATCAATCCGGCCTTTTGCAGGACGCTGTTCGAATCTCCGAGGCTCGGGTCTTCCTCGACGGCCATGTTCTTCAGACGCCCGTTGAGCCACCGGCAGCCAGCATCGCTCGCATCGACCTCGATGCCGCACTCTGGCATTCGGCCGTTAGCACCGGTGTGGATGCACGAGACCAGGTCACGGTACAGCGGATCGAGGGTAGCGGTCCGTTCCGCGTCGTGACCAAAGGGGGCGAGTTTGAAGCACGGGCCCTGGTCAATGCATCCGGACGATGGTCAAACCTCAATGTCCAAAGCGGAGAGGAATTGTGCCGCGAAAAGTGGCTTGGCATCAAGGCTCACTTCGCTGAGGCGGTCGCTGCGCCGTCGGTGGATTTATATTTTTTTGTTGGAGGGTATTGCGGTGTGCAACCGGTTCAGGTCAACGACGAAACTTCTTCGGGAGGAAGAGTAAACGCGTCAGTGATGGTGCGCTCAGATGTTGCTAGTACGCTCCCCGGGGTCTTCGCGAAGAATCCTGCGCTGCAAGAGCGAAGCCGGCATTGGACCTTGCTTAGCGATCCTGTGGCTACATCACCCCTGATTTTTCGCAGCCCGGAACCTGTGCGGGACGGGATTCTCATGGCCGGTGACGCCGCCGGTTTCGTCGATCCGTTCGTCGGCGACGGAATTTCCCTGGCCTTGCGCAGCGGATCACTGGCCGCGCGCTGCCTCATGCCATTCTTCGCGCGAGAGACTTCCCTGCCGCAAGCGGCGGCGCGGTATCGCGAACTGTACCAGCAGTCGCTGGTGCCGGTGTTCCGAGCATCTTCCAGGATTCGTCAGATGCTGCGTCTACCTCGTGTACTCCGCAAACCGCTGCTTATGCTGCTGGAGACTACACCTGCGATTGCCCGCTATGCGGTCAGAAAAACGCGCTAAGCGAGCGCCAGCGGAATCTGTTTTAGAGTCTGTGTTAATGCGGAATGGTTCTAGCGAACCACCAGGACTTCGCGAACGTTGTCCCGGGCAAGAAAGAATTTGATCGAAGCGAAGTCGCGGAAGAGGTTCTCAATATTGCGATTGTTAAAGACCCTTTGCAGCGGGAAGTTGTTCGGCGACGATCCACGTGATCCGCTTTTCTTCGCGTCCCCGCGAGGTTCGATCAACTGCATCTCCAGGGTATCTGCCCCGACGATGTGATAGCGATAGCATGGCGCGTCCGGTCCGGCTTCCTGGGTATGGAAGAACGCGAGCAGACTGCCTCCCGGCTTAAGCAGTGACCACAGCCGTCCAACCACCGGCTTCACCAGGCTCTCGTCCAGATAGTCGGGAAGATTCCAGCACAACACGATATCGAATTGCGCAGCGGGAAAAACCAGGTTTTCTTCCAGGAAGCGCTTGCTGTCCAGTACTGTCTTGCCGTTTTCGTCTTTCGTGACCAGCGTGGGATCGGTAGAGGAAACCAGCAAGTCGTCGCTGTAGATCTTGTGTCCGCGCTCGGTGCAATAGCGGATGTTGGAGGGAGATGTTGAGCCCAGATCAAGCACGCAGAGGGTTTCTTCGGTATCCAACTCTTTGACCAGTTGGCCCATGCTGCTGGACCGGCGCGTAAGCCGCTTCGATCCCTGGCCTGAACCGGGATTCTGCACCGCACTGTCGGATGAGCTGCGAAAAAATTTCATCAAGCTGTGTACCACCGAAAATACTGATTACCGGGAGTCTGATTCATTCGCTGTCAGGTTTCGCGCCGGATTTCAACTCTTTGACGAGCCAAGCAGACCCAAGAGGCTGGACTACTTAACTTCAGTTTTCACCACATTCGCCGAACCCGCACCTGAAGTCGAACCCGCCGCAGCGGATGCGCTGGCAGTCGAAGCCGGCTTCGCCCCGTCCGTCTTAACGCCTTCTCTCTGGATATCGACTTTACCTCTAAAGTAGGCGCCTTCTTCGATTGCTACGCGCTGGGTCACAATGTCTCCGCTGACGACCGCGGATTTCGTCAACTCCGCACGTTCACTGGCACGGATATTGCCGTCAAGCTTACCCTGAACAATCACACCCTTAGCATTCACATTGGCACGAACCTGTCCATGGGGACCAATAATCAGGCGGTTGCCGGCTAATTCTATGTTGCCCTCTACTTGGCCATCCACGTAAAGATCCTCGCTGCCGGAGAGTTCTCCCTTGATGATGACCGACTTCCCAATATGGGCAAACTCTGCCGTCTTCGGCGTCTCCATAGTCTGTCGCCCTCCTCGGGCGTTTGCTTACCGCTGAACACGTGCGAAGGATGCAGGTTACGGGTTACTTGCCAGACCCAAACCGACCAGGGTCCGCAACAATCAAGCCCGGAGCATTCAAGCCCTGAACAATTAAGTTCTTAACAATCAGTGGAAAGGAACCCCGTACCACCGCGTGAACGCCATGTTGCTTCATCGAACTATATCTTACAGTGATCACAGGGGCAACCGCGGAAACACGCGATACGCCGTGAAACCCGTGGCTTTCGCGGTTACCGTCGTACCTCCGGCACGATCCGCATTCGATGCCATTTAGACAACGCGCAAGGACCATTCTTCGTCTAATCTGATTGGGGGCGCCGCAATCCCATGAGGCTGATTTCAACTCCCGCGGTTTCGCGAATTCTCCTCGCCGCATTTGCGATTGCCGTCGGTACGACTGGTGCCACCCAAATGCCTGCCGGGTTGCAACCCAACGAACTGGTCAGACGCACCGTCGCCAGCGAAATGAAGTCTACGGACCAAGCGGCAAAATATATGTTCCGCGAACACAAGGAGACGCCTGAGGGTTCTCAGACCAAGCTGTTCGTGCAAACCCGGGACGCGATGGTCGGTATGCTGGTGGCCTACAACGACCATCCGCTAAATCAGGAACAGCGCCGCGGAGAGTACGGGCGGATTCAGCACATCATTGACAATCCCTCGGAGTTGGAACACAAGCGCGCCAAGGAAAAGGAAGACGCCGAGCGGGTGAGGAGCATCCTGAAGGCTTTGCCGGACGCTTTCCTTTACGAATACGACGGAACCGAAACGGGTAAACCCGGAATCGGAAAGCCGGGCGATGAGATGGTGCGGCTCAAGTTTCGACCGAATCCAAAGTACGAGCCGCCGACGCGTGTCGAGCAGGTCCTCACCGGCATGAGCGGTGTAGTGCTGATTGATATGCAAAGCCAGCACATTGCCAGGATCGACGGCACTCTCTTCAAGGATGTAGCCTTCGGATGGGGCATCCTCGGCCATCTGGATCGCGGCGGCCATTTTTTGGTTGATCAAACCGATGTCGGCGACAACAACTGGTCTATCAGCCGCATGCAACTCGCCTTTACCGGCAAAATCCTGTTGTTCAAGAGCCTGGATATCAAATCCACCGAGGTTTATACCGACTTTCAATCCGTGCCTTCGGATTTAAGTTTCGCTCAAGGCGCGCAACTGCTTCGAAAACAGATAGCAACCATCGCGCAGAATCAATCACAAACCGAGAGCGCAAAGTAAAATCCTTCACCTGCCTGCCGCGGCCTATAATCTCAATTGAACGGACGCCTTGAGGTGGTTATGTCGGTTCGCATTCCGGTCCTTTCCCTAGTTGTTCTTGCGATCTTTATTTCTCCTTCCGCAGCGAAAGATAAGAAAAAGCAGCAACTGCCAAACGTTGTTCTGAATGCCCAGCGGGTGTTTGTGGTAATTCATCCCGACGCGGGTGAATCTCTGACCGATCCGAGAGCCAATCGAACTGCCCAGGACGAAGTAGAAAGAGCGATTTCAAAATGGGGCCGATTTGCTCTGGTGATGGGACCGGAAACGGCCGATCTCGTCATCGCGGTTCGAAAGGGACACGCGGGCGGACCGATGATCAGCAATTCACCGGTGGACAACCGTCCCGTTATCTTTCAGGGAGGCGACGTTCCGGGCGCTCAACAGCGTGATAGAACCGCGCAAGTCGGGCCCACGCAAGGGCGTAATCCCGGCCTTACGAATCCCGGTCTCGGACCGCAGGATAACCGGCCGCAGCTCGGCAGCCAGATAGGCTCGTCGGAAGATATGTTTGAAGTTTATCTGGGAGGCGGTGAGTATCCTCTCGATGCATCGCCAATCTGGCGGTACACCGGCAAGAACTCGTTGAACGGACCACAGGTGGCCGCCGTCGAGCAGTTTCGGAAAGCGATTGAAGAGTCTGAGAAGCAGCGTCAGCAAAAGCCCTGAATGAAGTTATTTCTCCGGCGTGGAGATCACGCCCGCAAGATCCCCGCGCTACAAATAACAATGCGTCATCCTGAAAGACTTCAGTCCCGAAGGATCTGGGCGTGCATACCGACAATGCCGGGGAAAGCGAGTTGCTAGCGGGATTTGGGTGGCTTAAATCGAAAAGCTTTTAACCGCAGAGGACGCCAAGCACTCGCAAAGGGCGCAAAGAAAAACACTTTTTGTTCCGAGAGGTTATTTCTCCGGCGAGAGCGTCTCCTTACGCACAGTGAGTTTTTCTATCAGGTCCTCGCGAACCCGGTAACCTCTTCCCGGTTCGTCACTGACTGTAATCGTTCCTTGGGGGCTGACCTTTACCTCGGGTTCGATGATGTCTTCCTTCCAATAGCGTTTCGAAGCTGATACATCGCCCGGCAGGCGAAAATTCTGCATGGTGGAAAGCGCGATATTGTGTGCCCGGCCTACGCCGGATTCGAGCATTCCGCCGCACCAGACTGGAACGTTATTGTCCCGGCAGACGTCGTGGACCTTTCTGGCTTCGCTGAAGCCGCCGACGCGGCCGACCTTGATATTGACGATACGGCACGCGCCGGTCTCAACGGCGGCCGCCGCATCGCGTGCATGACGGATTGACTCATCCAGGCAAATCGAGGTCTGCAAGTTTTTTTGGAGCCTGGCGTGATAGTAGATATCGTCGTTCCACAGCGGCTGTTCAATCATCAACAGGTTGAAGCGATCAAATTTTTGCAGGTGCTCGACTTCGTCGAGCCTGTAGGCTGAGTTGGCATCACAGCTCAGAACAATCTCCGGCCAACGGGATCGAATCCGCTCCAGCACATTGACGTCCCATCCTGGCTTTACTTTGACCTTGATGCGCCGGTAGCCCGCAGCCAATTCGATCTCGATCTTGTCGATCAACTGCTCGACAGAATCCTGGATGCCAATTGAGACTCCACATTGAATCTCACGCTTTGTTCCGCCCAGCAGCTTCCACAGCGGTTCCTTTTTCTGTATCGCCTCCACATCCCACAGGGCATTTTCGATGGCGGCTTTCGCCATACGGTGGGCACGCACCCTCGCCATGAGGCCGGCGCTTTCGTGGGCGGCAACCACGGTGCGGCCTAGCACCGCTGGCGCCAGATAATGTTTAATGGTCGACCAGGCGGTATCAATCCACTCCGAGCTATAAAATGGGTCTTCTCCCGCGACACACTCTCCCCATCCAACCACTCCGTCGCACTGCACGGTGAGCAGCAGAATACGGCGGCTGTAAAGACGGCTAAAGCTCGTCTCAAAAAAATGAACAAGCGGCATCTGGATTTCACGGAGAGTAAGGTTTTCAATTTTCATGTGGATTTAGAACGAGTACATCCAGCTTTCTTCCCATCGACCCAACACAAACTTACCGTTGCCTGCCTGGTCCCGCTCGTACCGCAGCACGGCCAAACCTCGAGAAAAAGCTTCAATAAAATCGCGGCGATTGCGCTCCTGTACTTCCAGCGCCAGATGCCGCGTGTTCGGTGATCCCTTCCACTCATAGATCTGGGTGGGGACGGAAATTGTTTTCATGATTTCAAATTTCGGCCGAACAGCCGACTCAAGCGCGTTCTCAACCCGCTTCGATTTCAACCACCATTCCGCAATCAACCGGTCAGAGGGCAAACCGCCCTGCAAAGGTGACGATGTAATGCCGTACTGGTTGACGTTGTAACGGCGGGCTATGGCCCCCAACCGTTCAATATTCAGGTAAGCATTCTTGATTTCCAGGGGATCAAATGTCCACTCGATCAATTCAAAACCACGGGCCAGAGCATCTTCCCGCTGAAAGAGTTTGATCTTCCGGCCCAGGCCGGCGTTGCGATATTCGGCCCGTACCGCCAACATCTGTGAATGCAGGTAAGAGTGTCCGCCCCGAGCCCCCGGCACTGACAGCGCGAAGGCCGCCAATTTTCCGTTATCGAAAGCTCCAATGACTTGCCCGCCAATCTTCTCTGCGACGACAAACAGTCGCAGGGGCATGAGCTCATCATCAGAGTAATTCCAGACTTCTTTCTGCAACGCCACACAGGCTGAGATCTCGTCCAGATCGTGGCACTTTCTCACCACCATCGAAGCCGAATTCATCCCGCTTCGCGCCCGTTCTCGCGCCGGACTTCCCGTTCAGAGCCTGGTTTGCTGTCTCTCTCAGATTGCTTTGCGGCTTGCCATATCGATTCCAGTTCGTCCATTGAGATGTTCTGCGGAACGCGTCCTGATGTACGTAGCTGATCCTCCATCCATTGAAAACGGCGCTTGAATTTTCGGTTGGTCTTTCTTAGCGCCGACTCAGGATCAAGCGAAAGATAGCGCGCAATATTCACCAGCACGAAGAACATATCGCCGACTTCTTCTTCGAGCTGTGCCCGGAGATCCTCGGTCAATTCAGTCTTGCCCGATCCGGCGATGCCCCGCGATTGCGGCGTCGGTCCGGGCGGCGGAAATTGATCAAGTCCTTGCTGCAATTCTTCGGTCTCCTCTTGCAGCTTTTCCAGCAGGCTGCCGATATCAGGCCAGTCGAAACCCGTCTGCGCGGCGCGCGAACTGAGTTTGTGAGCCTCCATCAACGCAGGCATCGCCGTGGAGATTCCAGCCAGGACGGACTCTCGCGGATCGGTGTCGCCGCGACTCTCGTCAGATTCCGACCGGCGCTTCGTCTGTTTTTCTTGTGCCTTTAGACTTTGCCAGTTGCGAAGAACTTCGGATGAGGTTTCGGCTTTTACGTCGCCAAAAACGTGGGGATGGCGATTGATTAATTTGTTAGCCAGACGATCCAGCACTTCGTCGATCGAAAAGATTCCCTGGTCCTTGGCCATCTCGGCGTAAAACAGGACTTGAAGAAGTAAGTCCCCCAGTTCACCAGGAAGTTCTTCCCAGTCGCGGTTATCGATGGCTTCCAGTACTTCGTAGGTCTCTTCCAGAGTGTAGGGTTTGATTGAGTCGAAAGTCTGTTCGCGATCCCAGGGACATCCACCCGGGCCACGCAGCCGTGCCATGATGGAAACTGCACGTTCGAAGCGTTCCCCGGTAGTTGGCATGAGCCAATCACTGTAAACGACAGCTGTCTGTTCGAGCAATAAAACCGCCCTCAGGCCATCCGCATTGACACTTCAAACACCAACTCGAATCGTGCTAATCCGCATTAATCGTGAGATTAAAAGGCCCCATGCCCGCCAAAAAGGGCCGTTTTCGGCTCAGAACGCCCCTATCGGTCGGTACCTCATGCAGATTACCGATGTCGACAGCTACCAATGTAATATCTGTAACGTTAATTTATTCATATAGATACGTAGAATACTTAATCTACACCAGCAATTCTTGGACGATGTCTATGACCCGTATTGAACCTCGGCGATCTTTTCTTAACCCTAAACTGGCGGTAGCTTATTCTTAAGGTGCCAGCGCGAGCCAGGCCGCTGGGGCGGCTTCCAAAATGATGCACGTACCTACAATCCGGCGTTCGCTGGAAGGCGAGCATTTCCAAGTCATCGTCATCGGTGGCGGGATTAACGGTGTCGCCATCGCGCGCGAGTGCGCGCGTGCCGGGCGCAGGACGCTGCTGGTCGAACAAAGCGACTTCGCTGCGGGGACCACCAGCCGGGCCACCCGGATTATTCACGGTGGGTTGCGCTACCTGGAACACGGCGAGATCGGACTGGTGCGCGAGTCGCTGATCGAACGCCGCCGCCTGTTGCAGCAACATCCGCACCTCGTACATCCAGTTCACTTTCTGCTTGCGCTTGATCAGAAAAGTGGCCGTAGCGCGCTGGCAGTGCGCACAGGTTTGTGGCTGTATGGCCATCTGGGCGGCAAGCTTCGTGCGGATTCCAGCCAGGATGACGAACGCAAGCTCGAGCGCCTTCTCGATTCCGGGCGACGGTGGTCAATTTTCAGTTACGAAGATGCGCAGTGCGAGTTCCCGGAACGCCTGGTCGCGGAGTGGCTGGTCGAAGCCACCGCGGCGGGCGCCGTAGTACGGAATCACACGCAAGTGCTGGCCGTGGATGTTCGTCATCGTCGAGCGGTGGGCGTGCTTCTACGGGACGAGATCAGCGGGAAAGAAGAGCGCGTGGAAGGCTCGTGGATTATCAATGCCACCGGCCCCTGGGCGGATCGCATGTGCCAGCGTTCGCGGATCAATACGCCGCATCCCATGGTCGGCGGAGTTCGCGGTTCGCATATCGTGGTACCGCGTTTTGCGGGCGCGCCCGACGCGGCGATCTACACGGAAGCTCTGGACAAACGTCCAATTTTTGTTATCCCGTGGAATGAACAGATACTGGTGGGCACCACTGAAGTAGCCGATCAAGGTGATCCGTCGAAAGTCCAGCCAACACAGGACGAGACGGATTATCTGATGCGCTCGCTGCTTCACTTATTTCCGAGGGTCAAGCTCTCGGCCAGCGATATTCGCTATACCTTTGCGGGAGTGCGCCCTCTTCCCTTCGCGCCGAAAGAAAAGGCCGCTTCGGTAAGCCGCAAGCACTACCTGCACGACCACGCGCAGGATGGCGCAGAGCATATGATTTCCGTGATTGGCGGCAAACTCACGACAGCGGCGGAACTGGCGCGGCAATGCGCTGCGAAAATCGGTATCTCGCGCAAATCTGCGAATACCCTTGCCGTCGGGTCCACAGAAACTACCGAACTATTGCTGGACCGGTGGGTCGTCGAGATCTGCGATGCCGGTGGAATCACCGAAGCCGCGGCCCGGGGCATCGTGGAATGGCACGGCAAGCGAGCTTTGGAGATAGCCCGGCTGGCGCAGCGCGGCCCGGAACTTCGGGCCCGGCTCTGTTCGCATTCAGAACACATCGTAGCCGAGGCGATGGACGCCTTCACCAACGAGTACGCGGTTACGCTTGCAGATGTTTTGCTGCGACGCGTCCCTGTAGCGCTGGGAGGTTGCTGGTCTCCCACATGCAGCCGCGAGGCTGCCGCCCGCGTTGGCGCGGCGATGGGATGGACAGACAAGCACGCCGCCACGGAGTTGGAAGCATTCGAGGTC
The DNA here is from genome assembly GCA_963765715.1 of Terriglobia bacterium. Classification (GTDB taxonomy): domain Bacteria; phylum Acidobacteriota; class Terriglobia; order Terriglobales; family Acidobacteriaceae; genus JAIQFF01. The sequence goes on along the minus strand of CAVXXN010000001.1, from coordinate 130,720 downwards.
GAACGATCCGCGTTCCTGCGCAGGCCCGCCCCGTTAAGATCACCGCTGCAAGCCGCTGCAGACTGACGTTCCGGCAGTGTTCATAGGCCGAATTTTCGCGACGAAGGCGAACATTCGGACCTGCGGGCCAATAGCTTAGCTGTAGTGCCATCAGATACACCGTGTCCGTGATTTCTACAAGAAATGCTGTATTGCGTGGGGATGATGAGAGGTTTTCAATTGAGCTATGAAACAAGCACCGTGCTGCCCCCGATGCTACGCGCGGCTCGTTCTAAGGTGGTCGCGCCTTACGACCTACCTGGCATGCCCTAACTTCCCGAATTGCAAAAGCCCGGTGGATCGTCCCAAGCGCCCGCGGTCGGCGTGGACGCCTGCAAGCCACGCAGCTTAGGCAGCGGGGATCTGTCGTTTGCCCAGCAAAGTCTTTTCCTTCTCGTCCAAAAGCCGATTTATCTCCGCAGCAAGTTCCAGCAGCCGTTTCGGATCTTTTTCGGTCGACGCCTGTGCACAGAGTTGCCGCCAGCGTTCAGTCACCTGATCTTCCATGGTAAATCTCCACACGTAAAGCTTACTGATAAATACTCGAGTGCAAGGTAAAGATTCCGTCAATTCGATTATTGAGATGATTGCGTTTTCATTACAGCTCACGGTAGCCCGTTCAAGCCCGGTTTTGGCTTGAGTGGGGATGTGTAGATTTCCTCAACTCTGTCGTCCCCCCCGGAGCAGTTCAACGGAAAGCGACGCTCAGAAACTTCACAATGCTTTACCCTGCGGGCCGAGCCAGACTTGGAGTGTCGAGCGAAAACACATCTCTATAGGGCTCGACCGGATAGCCCTTGGCTTTCCACGCCGCCAAGCCACCGATTAAGAACCTGATCCGAACAATGTGCATCGCAAGAACTCGATGCAAAACTGCCCGGCTGGTTTTGTCGCCGGGGCAGGTACAGTAGACGACCACATCCTTCTCCCTCGGGATTAGAGACGGCTTTTCAAGGACGTCTTTTGGCGTCAGCCTCTGTGCGCCGGGAATGACCTCAGGATTAGCTAACAAGTCCAGCGGCTGGCGAACGTCAAAAACAAGTACCCCCTGATGTGAGGCCAACGCTGAGTGCAGATCGTCCACGGTGATGCTGTGCTGGTCCATCTCTCGTCGGTCTCTCACCCGTTTCATTCGCAAGAAAAACAGGGACAGCGCCGCAACCGCAACACCAACAGCAGTCAGAGCAATTAACATTCCGGTGCCCTCTTGCGCTCTCCTGATACCAGATTCCACAAACAGGCGCGAAGATTCATATGCTTCTATGCAAGGCGGTTTCAACACCCTCTAAATTCAGAATTCGGGAGCAGTGAAGCGTAGCGGTTGAAGATATTATGATCAACCCTCATAACATGTGTCCGTAAGCCCTCTGTCGGCAATAATCTCTCGAGTGAACAAGCGCTATTGGCGCGGGGCTATTCCTGACCAATTTCTTCATCGACAGGGCCAGCGCGCGACCGCGCACCTGGCGTAGGAATTTATTTTGCGCCGCTTAACCAAAACCAGGAATCAAAAGTGAGGGTATTGCTACAGTTGTCGTGTTTCGATTCGTCGACTAGCGATGTCCCGTCGGAATCGACGAACGGATCGAAGACCGCTATCCGCCCGCGTCTCAGAGCATTTCCTCCTGCACTGACGATTGAGTGAAGCAGGACAAGAATAGGAACCGGCATAATGAAAGCCAGTTTAATCGTAGTGTTCGTGCTGAACATCGTCACCGCATCGCACCCAGCATTCGGCACAGTCCGAGGCAAGCTATCCGAGAACGAACCGCGACCAGTGGCGAAAGTGAGCGTCCCAGCGAATGGTGAATCGGTAGTAGTGGTCGCAATGCCATTTTCCTCCTTGCAGCTGAATCCACCATTAGTCGACTACTTGGAATTGACCCCAACGCAGGTCAAATCCGTCCAGGCTTTGATGGACCAGGAGCGGCCAAAAACCGAAGCGTTGACGCTTAGACTAAAGACAGTCAGCACAGAGCTGGTCATGATTCGGCAAAGTCAGAACAACAACAGAGGCGCTGCCCAAAGCCTGGCCGTTACGCAAACACGGATCCTCAAACAGTTAGTAGCGGCAAACTCGCGACTTCAACGAAGAATTAACGATGTGCTTGACCAGCAACAGCGTAAGAAGCTCGACTCCTTCAACCGCGCGAACGACGTCACAGTGATGGGCGGCGACTAGAGCTGTTTTTCGCGACGTCAATCCAAAGCTGCGTGTGAGTGCCTCGCCAAGTCCTCAGTTCCTGATTTGACCCTATGCCATCAAATGCGGAAGATGGACGAAGATAGGGCGAGCTATGTTCTGATGCCGGTTCGGCAAATTGTCTTTTCTGGTCGCACCGAAGTCTGCGGTGTCGTTGGTCGTCTGCAGCGCAATAAAGAAGCCTCTTAATCTCACCTGTCATCACTTACTGGGATACATTGAAACCAGGGTTCGTGCGCGGAAAATCGAAGACCCGGAGCCGACAGTCATGAGTACTCAAGAAATTCCCACGAAAGGGGATTTCAGGGAACGAGCAAAAACAAATGACGTTCCAATCGCTCGTCTGATTGGGTTTGAAGCGAAAGACATTGCCGACGGAAGGGCTACGGTCCTCTTGACGGCCGGGCCGCATCACGCAAATCCCATGGGAACGCTACACGGGGGGATTCTATGCGACATTGCTGATGCCGCGATGGGTCTCGCCTTCGCAAGCACTCTCGCTCCGGAGGAATCCTTCACTACGGTAGAACTGAAAATCAATTTCTTTCGCCCGGTCTGGCAGGCACAACTCAAAGCGGAAGGAATCGTCGTGCGGCGGGGCGGCACGATCGGCTACACAGAGTGTGCCGTAACTGACGAGAAGAACCGGTTGGTCGCGAAGGCGGCCTCCACGTGCATGGTGCTTCGCGGCCACAAGGCCACAGGACGGTGACGCAATGAGCCTCGAACCTGGGACAAACGCCTCAGCGGCCAAGGACAAAGCCTTTGCCGGCGATCCGATCCCTCCCAAGTGCTCTATCATTGAGATTCATGTAGGCGAATTGAAGCAGTTATTTAATGCTATAGATCCCTCTCCGTTTCGCGACAAGGACCTGGACCCCAAAGCGGAAGAATTCATTGTTGGTTGGGCCAGGGAGTTGCCGCGTGACGCGACGCTTGCCCTAGTGGTTGATCTCGACCGGGAGGCTGGGTTACCCGACGAGGCTGCTGTTCTCCGCGGCGCGATTCACGAGTTCTTCAATCAACGCGCTCGGGCATACGGACGGCGTCTGCGCGAATTGTTCCGCGTGGGCCGGACCAGTCTTTTGATAGGACTAGTCGCTTTAGCGTCGGCGATTGCGTTGGGCGACTTTCTAGCCGCTTTAATGAAGGGCAGCCGTATTGGCGAGATCGCTCGCGAAAGTCTTACGATTGGCGGCTGGGTTTCCATGTGGCGACCTCTCGAGATTTTCCTGTACGACTGGTGGCCGATTCGCAGTGAAGTTCGACTTTCTGAACGGCTTGCTGCGATGCCGGTACGTATCAGATACGCGAACGCCACAGGGCCCGATGCGTGGAAAGAAGACTGGCCGGTGGTGTCGCCAAGAGGTGAACGGTTGAGCGCCGAGGCCCAGCCGCGACCTCTGAATCCGGCAAGTTGAAGCGCCGACTGCACGGGGTCCTATGAATGGGCCGGCCTTCCGTGATTTATCGTTACCGATCAACACTAGCTGCGAAAAGTCTCGGCATTTTCGAAGCCCATTGTCTCAGTGCGATTGGTTTGCGTCCTAAAATATGTTCGACGTCATGAGTAATGTTCGCCAGACGGCCCTCCCGGATCGCTCGTCACAAAGTGATATGACCTTCGGTTTCTTCCGGAGGCGGCCGCGCGGGTCCTCGCTCTCGCGAGCGAGGGCTGAATTATTGAGAGCAATTTTGGCTTATCTGCGAGATTGAGGTCGCCCAATCGGCCTAAGTGCGATCCGCGATGGATAGGTGCCCAACTCAAGGAGTGTGAGTAGGTCACTCGGCTAGGGAGACTCGCTCGGCGGAACAATGGGCAGACCCATTGCCCTCCATGCCTGAAATCCGCCAATCACGTCCGTCGCGCGGTGAAGTCCAAGGTCCTGCAAAGATGTCGCCGCGAGGCTTGAGGAATAGCCTTCGGAACAGAACACGATCACATGGATGTCATGATCGGTCGCAACCGGCAGCCGCGCGCTGGAGGCTGGGTCCAACCTCCACTCGAGCACGTTACGTTCAACAACCAGCGCGCCCGCAATACAGCCTTCAATCGCGCGCTGGCCTTCGGGACGAATATCCACCAGTATCGCCTCTGTTTTGACCATCGCTTCGTGGGCCTGATCTGGAGATAGCCGTTGCAGTCGAGCACGTGCCGCTGCAAGGACCTTCTCAATGCTCAAGAGGCACCGGTCCGGACTAGAAACTTTCTCTTTTGCACTTGGCACTTAGGATAACTGCCACGCTCGAGGGTGTTCAAGATGGCGACACAGGACGTGTTCCGCACTCAAGCCAAAGGAAGGCTGGAATGGCCATTCGTGATCATGGTTTCAATCGGAATCATTCACTTGGAGATAGCCTGGCCTTCCTTCTGAGCACGTTCAAGAATGGATTTGCCAGAAACGCGCGCGAAGATCTCACGATAGAATTGCGGATGTGATTGCCAAGTCTGTGCCGTCACGATGCGCCCGTCGCACACCGCTTCGTCGGTGACATAGATCGCTCCGGCCTGCTCCGCTTCGAGGCGCACATGTTCGTAGCAGGTCACACGTCTACCGCTGATCAGTCCTGCAGCGGCCAACACTTGAATGCCATGGCAGATGGCGAAGATCCACTTTCCAGCTCGATCGAAAGCCCGGATAAGATCCAACAGGTAGGCATTGTTCCGCAAGTACTCGGGCGCCCTGCCGCCAAGAATGAGCACTGCGTCATAGTCCTCGATTTTTACCTGATCGAATGCGAGATCTGCCTCGAGCCCATATCCCTCTCTTTCGACGTAGGTGTCCCATCCCGGCTTGAAGTCGTGCATCACAAGATGCAGCGACCGGCGTGTCGGAGCCGCAACCACGGCCTCCCAGCCCTCCTCCCGAAACCGGTGAACCGCATAAAGCGCTTCATACGACTCTCCGCCATCACCCGTGATTACAAGAACTCTGTCCATGCTTTCCAACCTCATCTGGATCTCCGTTTTGCTGCGCTGGCGGCTCAATATTACGCCCGCCGGACCTGACTGGGAAGCCTTGGGTTTCTCCCGAATGTTGAGGGCGATGGGCGGGTGGCTTAGGCTCTTGATCTTGCGGGCATCACCAACGCAGTGGGTGCCCCATCCTTCGCGTTTTTTGCGAAGGGTGGGAGTCGCAAATGCCCGCACCCAGTAGGTTTTGATCACGTGTCTACAACAAAATCAAGTAGCACACTCAGCATCGCTGCCCACCCTTGCTAAAAACGCAAGGATGGGACACTCCCGGTGGGAATGGTGCACGAAAAGCTCGTTAAGGTGAGCCACCCACCTTGTTCAACGGTCTGTTCCATGATCGGCGTGGGACTACCAAGGCAGGCTTTCACTAGAGGCAGCAGACAACTCTAGTAGGTCGCTCTTGATACATTATCCGCTCGATACTTTGAAGGGGTGGTGCCAACAAGTTTTCGAAACATGCGGGCGAAATGACTAGGGTTTTGAAATCCGGCAGCTAGCCCCGAATCAATAATGCTGCTCTGCGGGTCGCGAAGTTGTTGCTTGGCACGTTCGATCCTCTGCACCAGAACATAGTTATGCGGAGCGTGACCTGTACTCTGTTTGAATAGCTCCGAAAAATAATGCGGACTCATGCCAGCAATTGCGGCAAGTTGCGGCAGGCTAATGTTCTCCTGCAAACTGTCGGCGATGTAATCAAGCACACGCTTCAGACGATGTCCCGGTAAACCTCCTTTGAAGACTGCAGGCGTGACGCGTCGCACAGCGTAACGCTTCACCAGGTACACTGCCAGCGCATTGGCCAGGGACTCCCCGTAAATAGTTCCCGCGGGCGAACCGTCTTCAAGATCTGCCGTCATTTCCATCAGCAATGCAGAAATGTGTCGGTCAATCAAATTCCAATGTTCCGTTAACTCAATCTCGCTCCCGTGTGAGGTCTCGTCCAATGCATTGCTCAGGAGGCCTCTATGGATGGCCACACCGATGCGATGAGTTGGTCCTTCCCAATTCACTTCGTCAACCGTGCCCCGGGGCAAAAGGAAGATTGTGCCCGGACGTGAAGTAAACCGGAAATTTCGGCCCTTCGTGCTTACCTCGTACTTCACGGCTGCGTTAGTCAGGGCAACTTGCAAGTAGTGTTCGAGATGTTCATGGCGGGGGATGAACACCGCTGGCGTCGTGAAGGTCTCTATTGCAATGCCGCTCCACTGCGCCGGGGCACTCGACTTGATCGGATCGCTATTTAGGAAGGGTTCGACACGACCCTCACGGACTACATCAGTTGTAGGGATGAAGCGGCCAGGCTCGGGAAATCGGGCTCGCCCAGCATCAGCGGGTTCCGATATACCCGTACGATTCTTATCACCCATCAGGTTTTCCAGGGACCGCTGTGCATGGCGGACTCAGAGGGCGGCACGCTGACGGCATTGTATTAGATCGGAAGATTTGCACAAAACCGGTTCTTTGGAACTGCGGGGGGTGGAAACGTCCGCTATGTTCGACATGCTGAATGTGAGCAAATGGCAACTGGAATGAATAGGTTTTCAGTAGCTGTTACGACCGCGGCTTCGAATGCCTCGGCTAATTCACAAAATAAAGGAAGGAACAAAATGAAGATCATGATCCCGAATACAAGGCTTCAGGCCGCGGCCGGTGCGGCCCGCCGCGAGCAACTTAAGACTAGCGCGAAACCAATGCTGGTGCTGGCATTTCTCATAGCCAGCACCCTGATGCCAACCAGCACGCTGATGGGGCAGGAGGCTGTTGCATCGCCGATGGCGAAGGAGACCATCACACCGCTCATAACGAAAGATCTAGCAGGCTCGCCCGGCGAGCAAGTCCTGATGTACACCGTAGACTTCCCGCCGGGGTTTTCGAGCCCAATCCACCGCCATAATGCACAGGTGTCGGTTTATGTGCTGGAGGGCTCCGTTGTGATGCAGGTGAGAGGCGGAAAAGAAGTCACGCTAGGGCCGGGCCAGACCTTTTACGAAGATCCCAGTGATATTCACGTCGTTAGCCGGAACGTAAGCAGTACGGAGTCGGCAAAATTCCTAGTGTGCCTGATTAACAAAAAAGGCGCTCCGCTGGTGATACCAGCAAAGTGAGCCAGCAATTGCGAGCGCTCTCTTCGCGGGAATTCAATTCAGGAGGAAACACATGAGCACCATGACGGTGAAGGATTCGAAATTCGCGAGCTACGCAACAGTGTTGTTAAGAATCGGGCTCGGTGTGGGTTTTTTGTCGGCCGTGGCCGACCGGCTCGGTCTGTGGGGAGCGTTTGGACAACCGAATGTTGAGTGGGGGAATTTTTCACGGTTCCTTGAATACACCCACACACTCAATTGGTATGTGCCGGCAGGAATGATCCCGACGATGGGAGTCATCGCCACTGGCGCTGAAATTCTCTTCGGTCTTCTTCTCCTCGTCGGTTGGCACACTCGCACTGCCGCGCTGTTGAGCGGGTTTCTTCTACTAACGTTCGGGACGGCAATGACGCTTTCATTAGGAATCAAGGCTCCGCTGAATTTTGCCGTCCTCACCGGGATAGGAGGTGCCTGGCTTCTGGCAAATTGCGAAAACTTCCCAATCAGTGTGGATGACTTGCTGTCTCGTCGAAGCATGAGGAGCACGCATGAAAGGAGCACGGGCCTTGCGATTCGGTTCAACGAACTTGAGCACAAATGACGACCAGCCTCAGCCGGAAAACGCTGTCGGGCAATTGCTTGTCGGCGATTGCCCGCAGATCAAACAATTTGGCATCGGCTCTGGGGCAGCCTCAACCGAGGATTAAGAAAATCAGCTTCGACTAAATCGGTAACCACAATTCAAATCTTGTCTCCGAGAACGCCTCGGAACAACCCACTCGATTGCGAGCATCACGAAAGGGAAGTCATGAAAATCGTAGTTATTGGCGGAACCGGTCTCATCGGATCAAAACTCGTGAACGAGCTCACCGGCCAAGGCCACGAGGCTGTGGCGGCTTCGCCGAGAACGGGCGTGAATACGCTTACCAACCAAGGACTTGCTGCAGTGTTGAAAGGTGCCAAGGTAATTGTGGATGTATCGCAATCCCCTGTTCTACCCGGGTTTCATCTCAGCGCTGGTGAGCCACCCTCTCTTGAGGAGGGAGCGGTGATGGAGTTCTTCAACACATCAACCAGCAATCTTCTCGAATATGGAGTTGCTGCTGGTGTGCAACACCTAACAACGCTGTCAGTGGTCGGCACCCAGCGCCTCCCAGGTAGTCCATACTTCCGCGCCAAGAATATTCAAGAAACGCTCATCAAGGAATCGTCTATCCCCTACTCGATTGTCCAAGCGACGCAATTCTTCGAGTTCGTTAAAAGCATAGCCGACTTCTCCACCCAGGGAAATGAGGTCCGTGTCGCGCCAGTCCTCATCCAGCCTATGGCGGCAGACGAAGTTGCCCGAGCGGTCGGCAGAATCTCGGTCGGAACGCCGGTTAACAGCACAGTTGAGGTTGGTGGCCCAGAAAAGTTCCGCCTGGATGAACTCATTCGGCGGACCCTGAGCGCATTTAGTGACTCGCGCGAGGTTGTCGCCGATCCGGATGCGCTTTATTCCGGGGCTCGTTTGAGTGAACGGACCCTAGTTCCCGAGCGTGACGCGGCACTGGGAGAGATCCGGTTCGAAGACTGGCTCGTCCAGGAGTGCCTGAAAAAGACGGCAGCCTGCGTATCCTGAGCCGGCGCGCACGGCGGGGATTAGCCTCTCGCTTGCATCGAACGGGTCGAGGTCAACTAAATAAACACGGGAGCTGTCCGGTAGTAAACCTCCCACTCAAGCCAAAGCCGGACTTGAAGGGGCCACCCGCTCGAGGTTGAAGTCTGACGCCCGAAGAAATGGTGGAGGCGGCGGGAGTTGAACCCGCGTCCGAAAATGTGACAGGTCAAGAGACTACATGCTTATTCACGTTCATGCCCTGGGCATTACCCCAGGACGTTCGCGGCTGCTGCTCAGAACGGACAAGAAACACCAGCCGCTAGCCTGAGATCTTAGCCTCTCTCCCCAGACGTAGAAGAGAAGAGCAGCCCTCTGTGTGACGCTCGCTCACAGCCCGAAGGCAAAGCTGTGGAGAGCGGCTGCCTAACTAATTAGGCTGCGTATGCCATTTGTTGATTGGCAATTATCATTTTCCACGCGATTACGGGTGTGTGGACCCCGGCATGCCTCTTGGCCGAAAGCATCTCCGTCGAAGCCGTGACGCCCCCACTGGTGGGAATGGCCTTGCAAAGAGCAAACAACAAAGCTCTTCGAGCAACGCTCAAAGAGCCACTTCCAATCTAAGTTCTATAGGATCGGAAGTCAATCTACTGGTATTAGATGCGTAGATGTTACCGAAGATGCTGTACCAGTGAAGTTGGGCGGTGGCCTTCGGATAGGCGGCAAACCTCGAAAAATGGGCTTAAATGAGGTTTCGAGGGTCAAGCCATGCGGACTTTTTCCAGGACGGTTTCTTCGTTGTTGGCCGGTTTCGTACTCCTCTCAGCCATTGGCATTGCTCAGAACAAGGCTGCCAGCCCGGAGCGTGAGTTGTTCGACGCCATGAATCGCGAGCGCGTGGCGCACGAATTGCCCCTTCTGCGATGGAATGACTCCCTGGCGGTGGCCGCCCGCAAGCACGCCAGCGAGATGGCCCGCAAGGATGCTCTCTCCCATCAATTTCCCGGGGAGCCAAATCTTCCGACACGGGTGAAGCAGACGGGCGCACACTTCGTCTGGCTCTCGGAGAATGTTGCCCTCGGGCCGAACGCGTCAACCATCCACGCGAGTTTTGTGAAGTCTCCGAACCATCGCTCGAACATCCTGGATACCGACATGAATGTGGTGGGCGTCGGAATTGTGGAACGCAACGGACAGTTATTCGCCGTGGAAGACTTCTCTAAAGCAAAGTAGCAAGCTAGCTGGCCTTGCGGGACCAATCCTCTCCTCTTATTGCGCTACCAAACCGGTGTCTGCGCGAAATTTGTTCTCACACTCTTTTGCCGCGGACAGCAACTGGTTGAACTCCTGCGTGCCACGCAGGGGCGCGAGCACAGGGTCATTCTGCAATGCGCTATAGGCACAGTAGTGGCCCTCGATGGCGCTCTTAATCAGACGCACCGCAACATCGCGCTTTCCGCAGATGGTCAAAAGAGCGCCGTCCCAGTACCGGTTCTCGGGATCCGGGTCCGCAAGCGAAATGGGTGTGTAAGCGCGAACCTCTTGTTCCAACTCCGCGGCAGGGGCCCCGTTGAAACAGGCATTCACAAGTGCCCTGAAAGGAATATCGGTCGGCACTTTCGTTGCGCTCGCCCGTGCCTCCGCGTGGTTGCCCGCGCGTTCGAAATGGAGTGGTAGATTGGTCGCGACCCAGCTCGAACCCATATCCAGCCGAAGAAACTCCATGCCTCGTTCGGGTTTTCCCAACAGATCGAACACCAGCGAGCAGGAGCGGAATTGATAATTTCCGGGATCGAGCGACAAAGCAGTATCGCACTCATGCGCCGCCTCAGGTAGAAGTCCACCGTAGCGCAGGACATAACTCAAAGCTAAGTGGGCCGCGGTATTCTCCGGGTGTCTTTCCACCAGCGCCTTCGCGTCCTTGTAAGCTTTGCTCAATTCACCCATTTCCACCCGATTGGTGATGAGTTGCCCGGCCGCGTCACTGAAGTCCGGATCGAGAGCCAGTGCCCGCTCGTAGGCTGCCATCGATCGCTGAAACATCGCGTCACCACCATCTGAGTAATGAGAATCATAGTAGTAGCGCTCTCCCAGCGCTCGCCATGCCGGCGCGTAGGTGGAATCCAGACCTGCAGCGCGCTCCAGCATAGTGATCGCTTCTTTATTGACAGCCCCGTCATGCGCCAGCGAGATGCTGCGTAAGTACAGATCGTAGGCTTCTTCGTTCTTGGGACGGGTCGCTGCTTCCGCCGAGTTGTCACCGGCGCCCAGGGCGGGGACCATGCCTTGGCGAACTTTTGATTCGATCTGCCTCCGCATGGCGACCATGTCCGCGGCTCCGACATTGAGCGTGTCCCGCCAGACCGTGCGATTGTTGGCGACGTCCACCACTTCCAGGGTGAGCTGCACCTGATCGCTTTCTTTCAAATAATGACCCGTGACAATATCGGTAACGCGCATCTCGCGCCCCGCCTTTTCCAGATCCAGGTTGGGCGCGTCGTACTTGCTGGTGGTAGCGAAAGGGCGAATCGACAAGGCGCGAACATAAGTCAATGCGGTAGCAATTTCGTCGGGCAAGGCAAGGCGCAGATAATCAACGTCCTTGTCTGCGCTCATATTTTGAAAGGGGAGGACGGCGATGGTGGTTGGGTTGGTGGAACTCGCGGCAGGCGTAGCGCGATGCCTCGATTGCCAGAATAGAAAAGCTATGATCGCAACCGCAATGACGGCAACGAGTGCCGCGATTTTTCCGTACGCTTGCTTTGGAGCAAGGCCGACGCCAGCCGTTTCGTGACCTGCAGCTGGGGATTTAATCGAACCCGAAGATCCCTTCGCGCCGGAGTCCGGCTCGGCGGCGGGAATTGGGATTCGTTGAGTGTCAGTGTCACGCTTCAGGCGTTGGAGGTCACCGCGCATTTCAGAGGCGTGCTGGTAACGAAGTGACCGATCTTTTTCCAACGCCTTGCCGATAATGTCTTCCAGCTTGGTTGGCACATCGGGGTTCAAGCGCACGACAGGAGTTGGCGCAGCGTCGAGGATGGACTTGAAGATCAGTGCGGAGGTGTCGCCGCGGAAGGGCAACAAGCCGGTCGCCATTTCGTACAAAACCGCACCGAAGGAAAACAGGTCCGTGCGGGCATCAAGCTCCTTACCCTTCGCCTGTTCCGGCGACATATAAGCCACCGTGCCCACCATCGTCCCCGGGTTGGTCAGGTGCTGCTCGTCAATCGTACCGGTCATGGTGTTGGCCGACGCCACCTGACTTGACGAACCGGCGGCGGTGACTTTGGCGAGCCCGAAATCCAGAACCTTGGCATGCCCGCGCTTAGTCACGAAAATGTTTGCAGGCTTGATGTCGCGGTGAACGATATTTTCAGAGTGGGCGGCGTCAAGCGCATCCGCGATCTCGATCGCCAATGAGAGCAGCGTTTCGTTGTCTAGAGGACGGCCTGCGATCGTGTGCTTCAGAGTTACGCCATCCAGATACTCCATCGCGATGAAACGCATACCGTCGTGCTCGCCGATCTCGTAGATGGTGCAGATATTGGGATGGTTCAACGCGGAGGCCGCACGGGCTTCGCGCCGGAAGCGTTCCAGGGCTTGCGGATCTTGCGCGACGTTGTCGGGAAGAAACTTGAGGGCAACAAAGCGCCCCAGCGATGTGTCTTCGGCCTTGTAGACTACGCCCATCCCCCCGCCTCCCAGCTTTTCAACGATGCGGTAGTGCGAGATGGTCTGACCGATCATAAACTCGGGCAATGTTATGTGGGATATCTGGTCAAGTCAATGAAGGCAGGCCACTTGAGATATCTTGAGTTAAGTGGCTAGATGTATTTCCCTTGGAGTCTGTTCCGGAAGAAAATGCGGACTCGACGGAAGGTGCCGTCTCGGTTCGCTGCGAAATTTCTGGCGGCACCGAAATGTATGCCACTATTTTGCTGATCGGGCGTATCAATAAAGCTGCCGTCGATCCTCCTAACCCATTCAGTTGCAGTCTTGTCGTCGACTCTCCCTTGCTCGCTTTCGCCGAGGCGAAGAACCAGCGATAACTCTATTGCCTAGCCTGAATGGCGCACCTTATACTTCGCCATGGGTTTGGCGGAAATCAGCCGCTTCGATCACCCGGTTCTGAATCACTATCTCGTCGACGGCGCGTATGACGAGACGTTCGAAAGCCCGGGCAAACCCCGCGCGCATTACGCTCCGCTGCTGGAGATGTTCTCCTCGCTGCCGGCGGACGAGATCCGCCGACGCAAACATTCCGCCGATCTTTCCTTCCTGAACCAGGGCATCACGTTTACGGTGTACGGCCGCGAAGAAGGAACCGAGCGAATCTTCCCCTACGATCTTCTGCCGCGTCTCATTACCAGCGCGGAGTGGAACCATATCGAGCGTGGACTCACGCAGAGGGTCACCGCGCTTAATTTATTTCTGCGAGACATTTATCACGAAGGCCGCATTCTTGCAGAGGGAGTGGTGCCGCGCGAAGTGGTTTATAGCTGCAAGCATTTCCGCAGACAAATGCGTGGATTGCAGGTACCGCGCAATGTGTACATCGCCGTTGTGGGCTCGGACCTCATCCGCTTGCCCAGCGGCGAGTTTGTCGTTCTGGAAGATAACCTTCGCGTTCCCAGCGGCGTTTCCTACATGCTGACCAACCGGCGTGTAATGAAACGAATCTTCCCCAATCTGTTTCGCCTGCAAGGCGTGCGTCCGATCGAGCACTACACCCAGGCTTTACTAAGCACTTTACGGTCGCTGGCTCCGGAGGGCCGGCCGGAACCCACCATCGTGCTGCTGAGCCCTGGCGTATTTAATTCCGCGTACTTCGAACATGCCTATCTCGCGCGCCAGATGGGCATCGAGTTGGTAGAAGGCCGCGATCTGGTCACGCACGACAACATCGTCTATATGCGCACGACCACAGGACTCCGCCGCGTGGATGTCATTTACCGGAGAGTGGATGACGACTTCATCGATCCCTTGGCGTTCCGGTCTGATTCGGTTCTGGGCGTGGCCGGGCTGTTCAACGCCTATCGAGCCGGGAATGTGACATTGTCAAACGCGTTCGGCACCGGCGTCGCCGACGACAAAGCGTTGTACGCCTATGTGCCCAAGATCATCAAGTACTATTTGGCCGAAGATCCGGTGCTGAATAATCTTGAAACCTATTTGCTTACGGACTCCGCGCAACGCGACCATGTTCTGCAAAACCTCGACAAATTAGTGGTGAAAGCTGTGGGTGAATCTGGCGGTTACGGTATGTTGATCGGGCCGCATAGCACGGTGGAACAGCAAGGGGAATTTCGCGAGCGCATCCTGGCGGACCCGCGTAACTACATCGCTCAGCCCACCATCAGTTTTTCTCGCGCTCCGTGTTTCATTGACGACGTACTCCAGCCCCGTCATGTGGACCTTCGTCCCTATGTTCTCTTTGGAGATAAAGTCACGATCGTTCCCGGCGGCCTGACCCGTGTCGCATTACGCCACGGATCGCTGGTGGTGAATTCTTCGCAAGGCGGTGGAAGTAAGGACACGTGGGTACTGAACCAATAAGCATTCTCTCTAAATATGCTCTCTCGCGTCGCCGACAATCTGTACTGGATGAGCCGATACCTGGAGCGCGCTGAACATGCCGCCCGGTTGCTGGACATCAATCTAAACCTGATGCTGGACGAGTCCGCTTCCAGCGCTGACCGGCGCTGGCGGCGGGTTCTGGCCGCCTTGGGAAATCCGCCGAACCTTGCCTGGAGCGGAGACGCTTACCAGGTAGCGCAAATCCTGACATTTGACCCAGGCAATCGTTCGTCGATCACCTCATGTATTGCGGCGGCCCGGGAGAACGCCCGCCAGGTGCGTGAAGAGATCAGCACCGATCAGTGGCAGCGGGTCAACTACCTGTTTCACCAGGTGACGCGTCGCAAGCCCAACGAGACAGATGATGTGCTGCCATCGGATTTCCTGCTGTCAGTCATTGAAGGCGTGCACTTGTTTCAGGGAGTCACTGATTCGACCATGAGTCATGGCGAGGGCTGGCATTTCATTCGCGTAGGCCGCTACATTGAGCGCGCCGTGTGCGACGGCGACTCTGCTGGGCCTGTATCACAGCGAATTCTGGGGACCTTCTGATCAGGCACCCGAAGCGGCTGAATATCTGGAGTGGATTGGTTTGCTCCGATCGTGTACAGCTTTCGAAGCGTTCTGCAAGGCATACACGGCTGATTTCAGCGCTGACCGGATCATCGAATTTCTCCTGCTCAACCAGGAATTTCCCCACTCGTTGCGCTATTCCATCGACAGCCTGCACAACGCGCTCGAGTCCATCCAGGGCGAAGGTGGAAAGCGCCGTGCCGTTCAGTTGACCCGACTGGCGGGACGGTTACAGGCATCTCTGAGCTTCGGACAAATCTCGGAAATTCTGTCACAGGATGTAGGCTCCTACTTGCAGGGTATTTTGCGGCAGTGCCGCGAGATTCATGAAACGATCTATGAACTGTACGTGGACTACTCCATCCACACAGCATTGGCGGGATAGAAGACCAAGGCCGGGGACGAATTGACTTCATGTTCTATTCAATCAAGCATCTGACGAAATTCCACTACGCCTCGCCAGTCAGTGAGAGTGTGATGGAAGCGCGGATGCACCCGCGCAGCGAAGGGAACCAGCGCTGTCTCACGTTTCATCTGGCGGTAAGCCCGCGATGCCGGGTGTTTGCCTATCGAGATCACGTAGGCAACAACATTCATCACTTCGATATTCCGGGACATCATTCCTATTTGGTGATCGTGGCTGAATCCTTGCTTGATGTGCAGCCAACGACTGATATTCCCGTCTTCGTTGCCGGCGGATGCCTGGGCGGAAGCCGATTCCATGGTCGCAGATGGGCGATTATTGGGAGATGCTGCTGCCCAGCGAATTTGCTGAGCCGACGCCGCTACTGCTGGATTTGGCCAAGGAACTGGAAGTATGTCGACGCGACGATCCTTTGACTCTGTTACGGGAACTGAACCAGCGGCTGTACGACCACTTTGAATATGTGCCGAAGAGCACAAAGGTGGATTCCCCGATTGACCAGGCCATCAAGAACCGTCAGGGAGTGTGCCAGGATTTCGCCCACATTATGATCGCTCTGGTTCGAAGCCTGCAGATTCCGTGCCGCTATGTGAGTGGATATCTATACCGGCGCGCTCAGGATCGCGACCGGTCGGTGATTGATGCAACCCACGCATGGGTAGAAGCACTGCTGCCCCCGCTGGGATGGGTGGGATTCGATCCCACCAATTGCCTGTTGGCCGGCGACCGCCACATTCGCACCGCGATTGGCCGTGACTATGCCGATGTGCCTCCAACGCGGGGAATTTTCCGCGGTCATACGGACAGTGAACTGTCGGTGGCTGTGCGCGTAAGTGCCTCCGCGGAGGCCCCGGAACTCGATCAGGTGCTTCCAGTCCCGGAAGAGTGGTCTGTATTGGTAGAAAAGGCGCAAGAACCTCCACCACCTCCGGCCCGGACCTCCCAGCAGGAACAACAGCAACAGCAGTAAGATCCACAAAATGGCCGCCGTGTGGGATCAAGCCTGCACTTCCAAGACAATCACCTTTTGCATCCTGCCGCCGTTTCAAACATCTGAAGTACGACGTCCCTCTGTACAATCGAGGGTGTTGACCAATTGATGAGTCCCTTCGTCCAACTGTCCATGAAGACCCGCTGTCAGGGGTGTTGCCGGTGAAGTCGCAGTGTCTTCCATTCCGGCAGATCCCGCATTCTACTTCCCTTTTCACTGATTTTCTTTCATGGACACCCTCTGTTCAGCCTTTCTACTCCCGTTCTCCACACATCGCTGAGTGGCTGAAAGACGAGACGCCAGCGTCGAGTTATGACCCGGCGCGCCGGGAGCAAGTCTCAAACATTCTGGAACGGCAAAACCGATCGTGGGGCGCGTCGCCCAAAACTCTGGAAAATATTGCTCGTTTGCGGAGCGGAGCCTCGGCCCTGGTTACCGGGCAACAGGTGGGGCTTTTCGGAGGGCCGTTATTTTCTCTCTTCAAGGCCCTTAGCACGGTCAAGCTGGCGAACGAAGCGACCAGCGCAGGCACTGACAGTGTGCCGGTGTTCTGGCTTGCCACCACCGACCACGACCTGGAAGAGATCAGCCATGTTTCCGTGCTTGGATCGGACGGGTCGTTACAGAAATTGACTGCTTCAACCGTGGGCGTGCCTGATGCCCCGGTGGGTACGGTAGTTTTCGGTCCTGAAATCGAAGCTCTGGTTGAAGCTGCCGTTGGAATACTTGGCGAGTCTGAGGTCACTGGCTTTTTGCGGGAGTCTTATCATCCAGGCGAGAATTTCGGCAGCGCTTATGCCCGTTTATTTTCACGGCTGTTTGCCGAATACGGGGTGGTATCTGCTGGATGCCTCCGATCCTGAGTTGCAACGGATCGCCCAGCCGATCTATCTGTCGGCGATCAACCGCGCGGCGGAACTGGATGACGCTCTGTTGGCTCGCGGAAAAGAACTGGAGGCCGCAGGGTATCACCAGCAGGTAAAGGTCACGCCGTCTTCCACCCTCGTGTTCATGTTGCAGAATGGGTCTCGCACTCCCATACACAGGCGTCCCAACGCGGGTTCGGCTGAAACCGAGTTCGTGATCGGCAACGAAAAGATTTCCCAGTCGGATTTGTTGCGCCGAATCAATTCAGACCCTCAGTTATTCAGCGCCAATGTTTTGCTTCGGCCAGTGGTGCAGGACTATCTGCTTCCTACTCTCGCCTATGTGGGCGGGGCCGCCGAGGTGGCTTACTTCGGGCAGGGTGCTGTGGTTTACAAAGCGCTATCCGGAACGGCGACGCCGATACTTCCTAGGTTTTCCGCGACTATTGTCGAAGCCAAACCTCAAGCAATACTTGAACGTTTTGGTTTAACTGTGCCTGATATTTTCCATGGCCCGGACGCGGTGCGAGAGGCCCTGGCGAAGCACGCCATGCCGGCGGACTTGCAAACCGCTTTCGATCAGGCAGGCCTCTCCGTGAAGAACTCAATGGCCGCGATTCAGCGGCCTCTGGAACGGCTAGACAAGACGTTGGTCGAAGCCGCTGTGAATGCCGGAGCGAAGATGCAGTATCAGTTGGAACAACTTCGCTCGCGCGCGGCGCGCGCGGAGCTGCGGCAGAGTGAAGTTTTGGGCCGCAAGGCTGAGCTGCTCAGTAACGCTCTTTATCCGAACAAGGTTTTGCAGGAGCGGGAAATTGGCGCCATTTACTTTGCAGCGCGACACGGATCTCAGCTTCTCCGGGATCTCTACGACGCCATCCACACCGATTGCCTGGACCACCAGATCATCTCGCTCTAATTCTAAAGCTGCCCCCCGTCAGGATTCACTTCTCACTTGTCGCCAGGTAAGTTCCCAACCCAATCATGATCGCTCCAGTCGCAGTGCGTTGACGTTTTCGAAACGTGGGGGAAGAACGGATGTAGTTGCCCAGCGGGCCGGCCAGCACGGTCACGATCAGATCCGCCGAAGTGTTTAGCGCTACCGATATGCTGCCCAGCAGGAAGAACTGTAGGAATACGTGACCGCTCTCGCGGTCCACGAATTGAGGAATGAAGGACAGAAAGAAGAGCGCCGTTTTCGGATTGAGAACTTCAGTGGTCACTCCCTGCCAAAAAGGACCTCGCCGTGGCAGTGCGCTTTGCTCCGCAACTTCGGAATCGCTGCTTTGCGGATCTTTTCGGGCATCCAGTATCATGCGAACGCCGAGAAAACACAGGTAGGCCGCTCCGAGGTATTTCACGGCGGCAAAAGCCGCGGCTGATTTCGCCAGGATCACGGAAACGCCGGCTGCGGCCGCCATGACATGTACCATCCCGCCAGCGAAAGTGCCCAATGCGGAAAGCACGCCTTCGCGCCGGCCACCCGCCAGACTTCTGGCCAGGACATAGAGCATTCCAGGTCCGGGAGCGATTGCCAAAAGCAAGGCCGCAGTCAGGAAGACGAGTAATTTTGCGGAGTCGATCATGAGTTGGATTTTAATTGATCGCCCGGGCAGTCGGAAACTGACGGCTCACGGCGTCAAGGTCAGCGTATCGGTTGTTTCTTTCTCTACAGCTTCCCGGGTGTATGCCAGTGGGAAATATTTCCCCTCGCTCCACAACGGCAACAGGTCGGAATAGTGTGGGCTGTCCGGCTGGCCGCTTTGGCCGGGTGTATTCACCGCGACGGAATGGTCCCAATCGCTTAAGTCCAGGATTTCGCGATAACTTGCTCCCGAATCCTGGTCGAATGACGTGTCAGAGAATCCAGTCGCATTCACAGTGTATTCGTCGCCGGGGCGCGGCACGGGTCCGAGATCCATGAATGCCGCTTCTGGCAGCTGGTCCAGGGGATGACGAAATCGCACGCGGTGCATCTGGCCCCATGACCACTTCGAAGGATCCGGGCCCTGGAGAGTTTCCATTTCGTTCCAGGCCTCCTGCAGACTTTTCCGTAGCATGCCTGATGTCTGCGCGTCTGCACGTTTAGGCTCGCCGCCCTTAAGAAAACTCAGGACCTGGTGAGGAGACCAGTCCTCGGTCGTCGATCTGAGTTCTGGGGGTAGTGCGAGATCCATCGTTTCCCGAGTAACGTTTCGAAGCCAAACCTCGTACAGTGCGGCCGCTGCAGAATCACGCTGGACCTCGCCATTCCACGCCAGCAGCAGATCGACGGCGGGAGTGGATTTCTGTTGAGCGACCCCCGCTCGTAACAGATCGATGAATTGCAGCGCGGGAAGCGAGAGTACGTCAGACTGCAGTCGCCCGAGAGCTTCGACGTCAAGTTTGTCGCCAGACTGCGCCTGCCGCAACACCTGGGAGATTCTCTGAAACCGGTAAGGCGGCGCCCATGAGTAGCCCACCTTGTAGGGGTAATTGTCCGGAATCATTTTATGATTTGCTGTGGCCACGAACCCTGATGCTGGATTGAACTGGTGGGGCAATTCTGCAGTTGGTACGAATCCGGACCATTCATACCCGCCAGCGCCGGGCACCGGCAGCAAGCCGGTCCAGTTCTTGCGCAGCGGCGCCAGTCCGACGGAGTGCTCACCTATGTTGCCCTCACGGTCGGCATAGACGATGTTTTCGGAAGGTACCTTCCAGCGAGGCATCGCGGCTTCAAATTCCTGCCAGTTGTTCGCCCGGTCAACGGCCAGCGAACCCAGGTAGCCTGCGGTCCCAGGCTCGCCGCCCACCCAGTGCAAAGCCAGGGCGCGCTTCCCGTCCATCCATAAGACGGGCCCATGCTCAGTAAACTTCAGGTCCACCTGAACATTCGGGCCGCCGCGAATGCCAAAGGTTTCTGTCCGTGTCTGCATGGTCTGCCAGCCTTGGGCTGTTTTGTACTGGGAGGCATCGGAGGGATTTAGCTCTTCCAGATATAAATCCTGCTGGTCGAGGCCGAAGATCGTGAAACCCCAGGCAATATTCTGATTGTGTCCCAGTGCGACTCCGGGCAGCCCGGGTTCGCCCGCGCCGATCACGTCCCATCCGGGTGCTACAAGATGCACCATGTAACGCAGCGAAGGCTCGGCGATAACGCGGTGTGGATCGTTGGCGAGGAGTGGCTTTCCGGTACGGGTGAGTTTGCCGGAGACTGTCCAGTTATTACTCTCCTGAAGCGCTTTCGAAAATTCTATTCGGGTATCACTCCCCACCAGATTGCGTAACAAGGACGGTGCCAGACCCGCGAGATCCACGGACGGCGCCGGATCCAGCGCCACCTCTGGATCGAAATCGAACAACCGGGACGCCGCTTCGTTGCCGACCGCATGAAGCGCTTGCGCGTGGGCCAGTTCGTCGAAGGCATTGCCGGTCATAGAGAAGGCAGCCATGCGGTTCAGGCAGTCTGTAGGCTTCCAGGGCTCGGGTTGAAAGCCCGCAATCTGAAATTCCACAGGAAGACCTTGCGCTCTCGGGGCCGTCCGGCTCGCAATGTACGCGTTGATTCCCGCAGTGAAGGATTCGAGGATCTCTTTGGTGTCCGGCGAGTAGCTTTCGTATTCAGACTTCATGTCGCCGCGATAACTCAGTAACCGGGCGTTGATGTCGCGTAGCAGGGCTGCTGGACCTAGAATCTCGGCGAGGCGGCCTTGTCCCGAGCGTTTCCACAACTCCATTTGAAACAGACGATCCTGGGCTGCGACAAAACCTTGTGCGAAAAACAAATCGTGCTGGTTACCGGCGTAAATGTGAGCCACGCCCCAGCGGTCACGCAGCACTTTCACCGGCCCCTGCAG
Source organism: Terriglobia bacterium (assembly GCA_963765715.1). Taxonomy (GTDB): domain Bacteria; phylum Acidobacteriota; class Terriglobia; order Terriglobales; family Acidobacteriaceae; genus JAIQFF01. The sequence continues at coordinate 109,547 of CAVXXN010000001.1, read as the reverse complement.
GCCGTCCACTTTCAGCGTTCCGCGGATAACCGAAAGAGAAGCTTGGGCCCTGGTCGCTCAGCCCTGGCTGTCCACGTTGTTTTTGAGCCGTGCCGGCCTGTGTTTGGGCGTTTGATTTCGAGCTTGAGAACGCGATCAACAGGCAAAATGCGCCAAGGACAATCACTTTCATTACGGGTTTCATTCCGGCGACATTCTAACCTAGCCCGGAGATTCTGAATTGCCGCGGCGATTCAGCAGCATTGCTATTTCGACTCTCCGCAGATGTCACTGACTTCGTGGCCGGAAAAGGGGTAATATCGTTGCCTTTGGTAATGCGTTGCTCTTTTCCTGATTAGGCACTGATACCGGCCCATGCCACTATCGCTGACCGCGCTGCTGACTTCTCTCTCTGAGGCCACCTCGTGGCTGGGATCCAGTTTTCGATTTCCGCTCGCCTTTGCTCTTCTGTTTGAAGGACGGAAAAGCAAGGCGATGTTTACAGCATTTTGTGGGTGCTGGTGTTCGGTTTCGCTACTCTCAACATCCTCGGATTGGTCGCGAGGCGTTTTGAACCATCCCGCAATCGGTTGAACTTTGGTGAAACCCTCGCCATTCTGGTAGTTGTGGTTTCAATCATCCTCCTGGGATGGGAAATGCTCAATCTATTCAAGATCTTCCCCATCAAGCTCCATCCTCATGACTAGGTTTTGCGGTATGATTCGGTCATGGCGAAGAACGACCCCCCGTTCGATGTCACCTGCCCTTGCTGCAGTGCAGTGCTTAAAGTGGATGCTGAAATCAAGGGAGTTATTGCCCACACCGCTGCGGTGAAGCCGAAGATGTTCGCCGACATTGAGGAAGCTGCCCGGGCGATGAAAGAACAGGATAGCCGTCGCGATTCCATCTTTCGCCAATCGGTGGAAGCCCAGAAAAATGCCTCTAACCTCTTGGAAAAGAAGTTCCAGGAAGCGGTCAAGAAGGCAAAAGAAAGTCCCGATACAGGCAGACCCATCAGGGATTTCGATCTGGACTGATTTTCAACAAAAGACTTAACAACTTGCCGTCGATTCGGGCATAGAATGCGCAACTATGGCCCACCTTCCCCTGCTCCTAGGCCATCGAGGAGCCCGTGCGTCCGCCGGCGTTCCTGAGAACACTCCCGCATCGTTTGATCTTGCCCTGGAACATGGATGCTGCGGTTTTGAGTTTGATGTGCGCCTTACAGCGTGCGGTACCGCAGTGGTCTGCCATGACCCAAAAGTTGAGAAGATGGCGGTTGCGAGCACAGCCGCTACCCGGTTGCCACAGCTCCCACGATTGACTCAGATTCTGCAGGAATATGCCAAACGTGCCTTTCTCGATATCGAACTCAAGGTGGAAAATCTGGAGTCGAAGGTTTTGGCAGCTTTGCATGAATTTACTCCAGCAAAGGGATATGTAGTGTCTTCCTTCCTTCCCGAGGTTGTGATGGAGATGGAAGCCCGCAACGCCTCAGTGTGTATCGGAATCATTTGCGAGAATGAATCCCAGCTCGCCCCGTGGCCGGAACTGCCGGCCGATTATGTAATTGCACATCACTCCCTGGTGAACGAAAAACTGGTGCACGACGTGCAGTGGGCACGCCGGAAAATTCTTGTCTGGACCGTAAATGATCGGGAATCTATGTTGCGCTTCGCCCGATGGGGCGTGGACGGCCTCATATCCGACGAGACCGAAGTGCTGGCACAAACTCTACGCTAGCTCGAAACAGTCGCTGCGTTGGCGCTACTCTGTCCTGAAGAAGACGCAACGCTCCAGTTCGCGTCTACGACTTTCGCACCGCACAAAGCGCGGAAGGCGCGGCTGCGAGCCGTTGCTCCTCCACTTTCGCATGCTGGTCCAGGGCCCGGCTGGCGAGCTTGTCGAAATCCATTCCCTGCAAGCGTGAATCGCAGCCAGCAGCGACCGGCAAGGCACGCCACAGGGACAGCTTTCCATGAATTCCAACCACCAGGAATTCGAGTGCCTCAAATGTACCGAGGTCGTCAGAGCCGTGTTTCAGTTTCAGGCGGCTCACTTTTTCCGCCAGCCACGACCCCCACTCCTTCGGCCCGCCGGGGCTTCCGCCTACGCGCTTGGTCAGTCCTGCCAGCACATCGCGGTCAGCCTCGATTTCAGTGAGCATCTGCGAGGCGAATTGGCCTAGCGGATCGGATTTATGGTTGTCTCGCATGGCTTTGAGCAGCTCAATCGCGTGCATCGCGCCCGCCAGATGGTCTTCAAGATAAGTGGTTAGTCCATCGCTCATTAGAGGGGTCTCCGAGGTATAAGCGATTGCTTGGATGCCGAAGAGTCCATACGTGAGAGGTGCGATTTGAGATGTGGGAATCTGATCCAAGTTCCGCGCAGCCCTAAAGCGCCCGGCCAGCGGACACTCCAGAGGCCCACGCCCACTGGAAATTAAATCCTCCCAGGTGCCCGGTGACGTCCACGACTTCGCCGATGAAGAACAGGCCCGGCACCTTCCGGCTTTCCATCGTCCTGGCAGACAGCTCGTCGGTGTCTACCCCGCCAACTGTGACCTCGGCCTTGGCGTAGCCCTCCGTTCCTGCCGGAATAACAGGCCATTGGTGAACTTGCCGCTCAACCTCCCGGAGAGCGGTATTGGTCCAGGCACTGGGAGGATGAATGTCAAGCCAGCGGTCGGCCAGCCTGTTGGGGAGAAATGTCTGTAACGCCGCCCGCATGGCTGCCGCAGTTCGCGGAGACCCCGGCTGCAAGAGCGGCGAGGTGAGTTCGCCTCCAGGTATCACGTCTAAAAGGATAGACTGGTTTTTTTTCCAATAAGACGAAATCTGCAGGATTGCCGGCCCGCTGAGTCCTCGATGCGTGATGAGCATCTTTTCCCGGAAGCGACGGCCATCGCAAGCAGCAACAACTTCGGTTGAAACTCCTGCAAGTTCGGCGAACGCAAGGCGATCGGCTTCATTGAAGGTGATGGGCACCAGTCCGGGACGCATTTCCCGGATTTTCAACCCAAACTGTCGAGCCACCGAATACCCGAAATCGGTTGCGCCGATCTTCGGAATGGAGAGGCCTCCTGTAGCCAGAACCAAAACCGGAGCGCGAAAGACCTTGTCGGTGGATCGCACCACAAATTCATCGCTATAGCTTAGTTCCTGAACTGCGAACTTCGTGAATAGTTGTACGCCCGCAGCCGCGCATTCCTTTTCGAGCATTCCCAGAATGTCCTGGGCGGAGCGATCGCAGAAGAGCTGCCCCAAAGTCTTTTCGTGATAAGGGATGTTGTGTTTTTCGACGAGAGAAATGAAATCAGCGGGCCTATAACGAGCCAGTGCTGATTTTGCGAAGTGCGGGTTCGAGGAGATGAAGTTATCCGGCGTGCAATGGATGTTGGTAAAGTTGCACCGGCCGCCACCGGAGATAAGAATCTTCTTTCCGGGACGCTCAGCCAATTCGAGCACGGCGACCCGGCGTCCGCGCTTCCCGGCTTCCACAGCGCACATCAGCCCTGCAGCGCCGGCTCCCAAAATCAGGGCATCGTATTTTTGCGGGAGAGAAGTCATCGGTCACAAAAAATATACCGTGTCCGCGACAAACGTACCGGATTAGCAAAATAGTTTGCGGTGATTGCCGCGCCTCCACATGGTGCACCGCTTCACCGGTTGATGCATCCATAAGCAGTGCGGGGTACGCGATGAAGAAGATTTCGGTATCGTATCGAACGCCTGGCTTATTGGCACTAGAGTTTGCTCTATTTAGCGCAGAGCCAGCATCACGATTCCACATCACTACGCACACGGAGGTTCGCCGATGTCCTCAACGCCGGTTCACGAAAAAGACGCACCTTACGTTGCAGACCCACGTGTCCGCATCGGTCATGTCCACTTGAAGGTCGCCGACCTGGAACGGGCCTTGTCCTTTTACTCCGGGATCCTGGGTCTCGAGATCACACAGCGACTGGGAGATGGCGCGGCTTTCCTTGCGGCTGGAGGCTACCACCATCACATTGGACTCAATACCTGGGAGAGCCAGGGTGGCTCTCCTCCGCCGCCAGGAACCACCGGGCTTTATCACACCGCGATCGTGTATCCCAGCCGCGCTTCCCTTGCCGATGCGCTTCACAGGGTCTTGCAGGCACAAATCCCGCTGGAGGGGGCAGCGGACCACGGGGTAAGCCAATCCATTTATCTACGCGACCCGGACGACAATGGCGTGGAATTGTATTGCGATAAGCCCGCAGATCAGTGGCCTCGCACATCTGACGGAAAGCTGGCCATGTTCACCCGTCCGCTCGATCTCACCACGTTGCTTGGAGAAGCCACGATTCGAAGACCAGTAGGTTCTGGTCCACGAGATCTATAGGAACGCCGAACGTTGAAACCCAAGGCTGGCAAAGCTTTCCGCCGGTCGATGGCGCTTTCGAAACCGCTCATTCCCGGTTGGATAAACCCACTTTTTTCAGCGAAATACAGGACCAATCATCACGGCAGACCGGCACAGATCAGGCCTATCGAGGCATCCTCCACGAATGTGCAAATAGTTGCGCGGTCGGCTATGCACCGTGCTGCAAAGTCGATATCCGGCAAAGGCTAGTTTGGTAGAGGGCTTGCATATAGCCATAATGCCCGTCCACAGCCGGTTTGCTGGGATGGCAGGCCACCGATGACTCACGAGTGCGTTCGGGCAAACGGAGCCGCAACTTCTTAAGTGGGAGACCAATTCGATGAAAAAGATTCTATTTGCAATTTGTTTCTTTGGCGCCACAGCGGCGGCTTTCGGCCAAAGTTCGGCAAACGCTGGACAGGTCAGCAATGAGCCGGTCATCACCCAGTTCACAAGCCATCCTCAATTCGCGTCGCAACAACCTATGAGCATAGAGAAAAGTCTTTTCGAAACGTCCAGCTTTACGGCCGCACGCGGCGAGCGGCCGTTGTGGGAATTTGCAACACCATCCATGACCACTCCGCTGGGCGATTCGGCACGCGCTCTGAAGAAAGAACACCAGGAAGCGAAGAAAGCCGACATCGTCTGGAGCAACTAAGTTCTCGCGCTGCAGCGGGCGCATGACATCGGTAAAGAATCGTTCTGGCCGGGGGCCCCATCATCCGCATGATTTCGCGGACGGTGGGGTTTTATTTTGGGGACGCCGCTACAAAAACCCGTGCGTCATCCTGAGGAACTTCAGTCCCGAAGGATCTTGCGTGCGCACCGCCACTGTCTGAGAGCACGCTAACGAAACACGACCGGCCATTCGTATTTTGTAGCGCCGCCGTCTCGGCGGCTGTCCGGTGGGCGTCGCGCCCACCGTCGGGGGCGGGACGCCCCCGGCCAGCGGCAAGATGCCGACGCTACAAAAACCCGTGCGTCATCCTGAGGAACTTCAGTCCCGAAGGATATGGCGTGCGCACCGCCCCTGCCTGAAGAGCGAAACACGCCAGATCCTTCGCAAGCTCAGGATGACTCTCATTTTCAGGACAACATTTCCCCACGCCGGCATCAACTTGGTCCAACGCCCAAGACGCAATCCCCTGTTAAAGTAAACGCCATGCCAAAGCCAAAGCTGAACATCGCCATGATCGGCACTGGTTCGATCGCCAAGGCACATTCCAACGCCTTTCGGCAGGTTGGCCACTTCTTCAATGTCCCTTACGAGTTGACGCTGAAAGTTATTTGCGGGCGCAATCAAGCCAAGCTTGAAGCAGCGGCCGCGCAATGGGGCTGGCCGGAAATCGTCAACGACTGGCACGCGATAATCGAACGATCAGATATTGATGTCGTAGACATTGCGGTACCGAATGCCCTGCATGCGCCGATCGCGATCGCTGCGGCGCAGGCGGGCAAAATTGTGTTTTGCGAAAAACCTCTTGCCACGTCGCTGGTTGAAGCTGAGAGCATGGCGCATGTCATGCGCCAGGTGCCCAGTCTGGTCTGGTTCAACTACCGCCGGATCCCCGCTGTCGTTTTCGCAAAGCAGCTGATCGACGAAGGCCGCATCGGCCAGATCTTTCATTACCGTGCCACCTACCTGAACCAGTCCGGCAATGACCCGAGCAAAGCCAATACCTGGCGCTACAAGCGCGCTGACGCCGGCATGGGCGCGGCAGGTGACTTGTTGTCCCATTCGATCGATTCCGCGCTTTACCTCAATGGACCGGTAGCCGAGCTCACTGCCATGACCCACACATTCGTGCCTGGCCGCGACGTAGACGACGCAACGACGCTGTTGGCAAAGTTCGCCAACGGCAGTATCGGCACCTTCGAGGCGACGCGTTATGGCGTCGGATGCCGCAATCGCAAAACGTTCGAGATCAATGGCTCAAAGGGAATGTTGCGCTTCAACCTGGAAGAGATGAACCAACTGGAATTTCTGGACGCTACAGAATCACCAAACCGGCAGGGTGTGACGAATATCACGGTAACCGGCCCCGATCAGCCTTATTCGGACAATTTCTGGAAGCCTGGGCACATCATCGGGTACGAGCATACTTTCATCGCAACGCTGGGGGATTTTCTCGGCTCATTGGACCGCAAAAAGCCGTCCCATGCCGATGTTGACGCTGCGGTTGAAGTGCAACGCGTTCTGGACGCCGTCGAGCGGTCGGCTTCCACTCGTAGTTGGGTGAGCCTATGAAACTAAATGGCGCCTTATTGTAATGTCACTTTTCCGGTCAATTCAGTTTGCGCCGAGGAACGCGCCACGGAAATATCAAAGTCCCCCGGAGTTACCGTCCAGTCGTGTTTGTTGACGTCGTAATAAGCGAACGCGCGGCGGTCGAGAGTTACTGACACGGATTTGGTCTCGCCCGCGCCCAGATTGACCTTGCTGAATCCCTTCAGTTCCCTGATGGGACGCGGAACTTTGGAATGGCGATCGCCAACGTAGACCTCGGCTGTTTCTGCTCCGGCGCGCGTACCGGTGTTCGTAATGTCAAAGTGCACCTCGACGTTGCCCGAAGCAGACGCCGGCGAAACCACGAGATTCTTATAAGCGAAGGTCGTATAGGAAAGACCATATCCAAACGGGAATAGCGGTTTCACTCCCGCCTTGTCGTAGCCGCGGTATCCGACGAAAATGCCCTCGGTATATGTAACCTTCTTATCTCCACCTTTTGGATAGTAGCTGTCGTGCGCCGGATTGTCTTCCCAGCGACGCTCCATCGTGATTGGCAATTTTCCCGAGGGACTGTAGTCGCCAAAAAGCAGTTGCGCCAGCGCAGTGCCGCCCTCCTGGCCTGGGTACCAGGCTTCGAAAATTCCAGGCACCTGATCGACCCATCCATTCATGTCAACACCACCGCCGGAGGTCAACACGACTGTCGTGTTCTTGTTCACCGCGGCAATTTGCTTGATCAGGTCATCCTGTCCAGGAGGAAGCTCGAAGCCACGGTCCCCGCTTTCGCCCTCAACGGATGGGTCGAAGCCAACCGCCACCACGACGGCATCCGCTTTTGCGGCGATCGTCTTCGCCTCCTCGCTAACCAGATCTTGCGGACGCACAATTCCAAAGTTCAACCTCGTCTTGCCCCATCCGCGACTGACGAAGTAATCCAGTTCGACCTGGTGCGGGCCGGAAGCCAGTGACAGTTTGATCTGACTGAGAAATGCGTATGCCTGCGTCCAGTCGTCAATCACCAGCTTCTTATCGATGTACAGACGATAACCACCGTTCTCTCCCGGGCCCTGAACAAAAACCAAATAATCGCCGGGAGCCGCGGGCGTGAAATACCCCGTCCACCGAATCGATTGATCGTTTGCGGCCATGCCATCGGTCGCCCCAGGATCATAGCTGGCTTTGGCGTCGATGCGCTCGATCCCGGGCTTTCCGGAAAGCGTCGTATTGTCAAAAAATTCCGCCTTCAAACCCGGTTCCCCGCCGCTCGATTCGGTGGTGAACGGCGTCAGCCCCGCCATATCGGTGAGGGATGGCAATCCGGGGGCGTAATAAATTTTGGTGCCGCTGCCCAGATAATTCGAGATTCCCTCCAAAAAGCTTACCGGCCAAAAGGGATGAACTTCACCGCTACCTCCTCCCAGAGGCTGGGCGGGCCATGCATCCGGCCCAATCACCGCGATGGACTTGATGCGGCCTTTGTCGAGCGGTAACAAATTGCCCTCGTTTTTCAAAAGAACCATGCCTGACCGTGCCGCCTCGAGCGCGACCTGCCTTCCGTCTGCATTCAGAAGCGAAATCGAAGGGTCTGACTGATCGCGATCCAACCATCCAAATTTAATGGCGGTTCGCAAAATCCGGCGCACCTTGTCGTCGATCGTAGCCTGGCTGACTTTGCCGGAACGGATCGCCGGTAACAAGGTGGTCCGGTTCATGAATTTTCCCGATGGCATTTCCAGGTCGAGGCCACCATTTGCCGCGGCCACCCCGTCATAGGTCCCGCCCCAATCCGACATCATGATCCCTTGAAATCCCCACTGTTTCTTAGCGATATCGGTATTGAAGTACCCGTTCTGGCTCAGGTGAACGCCGTTCGTCAGGTTGTAGGAGTTCATGATTGCCCCCACGTGCGCTTCCTTTACTGCAGCCTCGAAAGTCGGCAGATAAATTTCGCGCATGGTGCGCTCGTCAATGATCGAATCCGAATTGTGGCGGTCAAACTCGGAGTTGTTGCCCATGAAGTGCTTGATCGTGGCGCTTACTCCCTGGCTCTGCAGCCCCGTGATGTAGCCGACCGCGGTTCGTGCAGCCAGAAATGGATCTTCTCCAAAGTACTCAAAGCTCCTGCCATTCCGCGGCGCGCGATAAATGTTCACGCCCGGACCCAGCAGAAAGTGCACCCCGCGGGCGCGAGCGTCTTCGCCAAGGATCGTGCCAACCCGCTGCGCCAGCGCCGGATCCCAAGACGCAGCCAATGCAACGCCGCCAATCGCGGTCGATGGACCGTAGTTCCGCACGCCTTCGGGCCCGTCCGACATCTTCAGGCGGGGAAAGTGAATATGTTGGATGCCGCGAATGTAAAAAGAATCGTCGCCGCCAATCAGATCGACCTTCTCTTCGAGAGAGAGCTGCTTCAGCAGTGAATCGGCGCGAGCTTCGACGTCAGCCTGTGTCGGCACGGTCTGGCAGACGACCGGCAAGGCACACAGCAGTACCAATAGGGCAATCCATCGAGATCGGCGATTCATGAAAGCCTCCGGGAACTTCGATCTTTTGAATCTTGACATCGAACAGCCAGATATCAGCGCTGCACTCTGCCCGATCCGCCACCCTTCAGCAGCGCATTCACTTCCTCAACGGTAGACCGGCTGAAATCGCCTGGGATTGAGTGTTTGAGGCAACTGGTCGCGACCGCGAACTCCAGCGCGTCCTGATGCGTGGGCAGTGTCTGGAAGCCGTAAATCAGGCCGCCTGCGAAGGAATCGCCCGCGCCGACACGATCCACGATGTGGGTGATGTCGTAAACGCGGCTTACCATGAAAGATGGTCCGGTCGTTGAGACAGGCGGACCAGCCGTTATGAGACGCGCTTTTCGATTCCCGGAGAGTGATGGCGATGGCTTTCAGGTTCGGATATTCATTCAAGACCTTCGCCGTCAGGCTTTCGTATTGCGCGAGATCAAGCTTGCCGGAGTGCACGTCCGCGGCGGATTGGATTCCAAGCGCCATCTGAACGTCCTCTTCGTTGGCGATCGCAATGTCAATATGCTTCACCAGTTCGCGCATTACCTCGACCGTGGACTTCCCCCACTTCCATAAGTTCTTGCGATAATTCAGATCGCAGGAGACAGTAATTCCCTTCTCCTGCGCCCGCTTCACCGCTTCCATCGCAAGGTCTGCAGCCGAGCTGCTGATGGCGGGCGTGATACCGGTGACATGGAACCATCCCGCATTGTCCAACGCTCGGTCCCAGTCGATGTCACCCGGTTTGGCCAAAGCGATGGCACTGTAATCGCGATCGTAGACCACTTTGGAAGCCCGTTGATTGGCTCCCGCCTCAAGGTAATAGATACCCAGGCGACCCTTCCCGCGCACGATTCTCGAAGTATCGACTCCGAACCTGCGCAGTTCGCCAACCACAGCGTCAGCCACGGGGTTCTTATCGGGCAATACTGTGACGAAAGCGGCCGGCAGCCCCAACTGCGCCAGGGCGACTGCCACATTGGCCTCCCCGCCTCCAAATGTCGCGACGAACTGAGGGCTCTGCAGGATCTTTTCAAATCCCTGAGGCGTGAGCCTCAGCATGATTTCGCCAAAAGTGACTGTTGTCTTTCCCATATTCCGTGATCGGCGCTCAAAAGCGCTCTCAGACTCAGAAGGTGGTTGCAATCATTGCGTTATGCGCAGCGTAGTCAGCTAGCCTGCTTGCCTGACACCAGGTCTACGCCCACGACTGGCCAGGACGATGTCTTCACTCGAGGAAAGGCCGCTTACAGCCACAGCGCCGGCCACCTGGCCATCTTTCCACACCGGAAGGCCGCCGCCCCATCCCACAAATCTGGGATCGCCATAGTAGGCAATATCGTGACCCTTCTCCGGGTGCCGAACTTTCTCGCCGATGTCTTTCGTCGGCTTGCGCTCCCTCGCCGCTGTCCATGCCTTGTTGGCGGCAATGCGAACCGACGAGATGGGGGCGCCGTCCATGCGCGCAAATGCAATCAGTTCCCCGTGTGAATCCGCGACGGCGATCACCGCTGCCTTCTGCATCTGCAGTGCCTTTTCCACGATCGCGTCGATGATTTTCTTGGCTTCGGAATAGTCGAGCGTCTGAATGGTTCTCATGAATATCTTCTTAGGAGATTGGTTTTCGGTGAGCGCACGGGCGGAAAGCATTGTAAATCAACCCAAAGGCACCGCTGCAGGGGAATCAGGAGAACGCGCGATCAGGCAACACAATTGTTTAATAAAACTATAACGCTCTGAAGCTGAGGCCAAAAAAATTGGGCAGGCTGTGTAAGCCTGCCCAAACGTTCAGCGTGCCTAACTTAGAAGGCCAACTTCAGGCCAAACTGAATCAAGCGCGGAAGGTTAACGGTATTGGTGACCTGACCGAACGTCGCACTTGTCTGCGTTCCGTTTGGAGGTCCGAATTGGGGATGGTTGAACAGGTTGAAGAATTCCGTGCGGAATTCAACACCTACCCGCTCGGTAATGTTGGTCCTCTTGAAAATCGCGAAGTCGAAGTTGTTCACTCCTTGCTGCCGGAGCGAAGCATCGACACGCGGCTCATTGCCGAAGGTCCATGGGTTGATCTGGTTGCCGGTCGCATCAACGCCGCCCGGAGCGGTGAAGCAGGCCGTGTTGAACCACTGGGTCACGCGAGAGACTGCGCTTCCGGAGGTGTCCTTATTGCATCCCGAGATGTAATCAGGCCGCAACGTGCTCTGTCCAAGCAGACCGGAGTTCGTCATGGCATTCGCGCCGCCCCAGCTGATCTTGACCGGGAAGCCGCGTTGGAAGGTCGTCGTTCCATCGATGCCCCAACCAGAGACAACTTTGTCGGTGACACCGCTCACGCTCGAAGCAAAGCGTTTGCCGTGGCCGAATGGCAGGTCAAGAACGTAGCTGATAACCAAACGCTGCGAAACGTCCTGCGACGAGAGCGAACGCTCGGCGCTCAGATTGTTCCAATCCTGAATGGCGCCCGTTCCGCCCGTTGTCCCGCCTTCAAGCCAGGAGGTAAGCGTATCGGTATTGGACATCAATTTTGCGTTGGTGTAAGCAGCCAGCAACGTGCCGCCACCCTGGAAACGTTTGGTCACGGTCGCCTGCAGAGCGTTGTAGTTGCTGCTGCAGCAGCCTTGTCCGTTGAGGTTCACCCCCGCGTATTGCGGGTAGGGACGGTCGAGTTGGCCCTGCGATCAGACCCGTCGGTCCAAGCGCGCCCGGCAGAGCCTGGCTGAAGGGATAAACTGTGACAGGTTGAGTGATAGTCACGGCAGCCGCGCCACCGGTAGCGAACTGGCTGTGAGCCTGGTTGATGAAGCTGTCTGGAATCTGGTTGATGTTCGGGTTGGATTGCGGCAGATGGACGCCATGCGCTCCGGCATAAGCTACGTCAGCGAAGAAGCCGCCAGGCAGCTCGCGCTGGATGTCAAAGTTCCACTGCTCGTTGTATCCGTACTTCTGGACTGTGTAGCCAGTCGCCGAGAAGTTGTTCTGCGTCAGGATGTACTGCGACACATTCGGTTGTGGATTGCGGCCCGGCACTGCGACCAGATTGTTGGCGCCGGTGCCTCCGGTACCCTGGTTGAATGGTCCCGCTCCGAGACAGGTAATGGTTCCGTCGCCAAGAGCGGTGCAGGTGTTGGCATTCAGGGATGCAGCCGGCGTCACACCGTGGTCGTTGCTGGCGAAGAAGTTCGATGTGGCGCTGCTGACCGGATCAACATAGGGGTTGGCGTTGAATGCGACGTAGTTCGGAATGAAGAAGATTCCGTATCCGCCGCGAATCACTGTCTTCTGGTCAGGTGAATATGCGAAACCCAGCCGAGGCATGAACTGGGTCTTCGAAAGCGGCAGGTTGTTGCGGCTGTCGTTGACGCCGGTCTTTACCAGGAAGGCATCGCCCAGGCAAGGGCTTCCAGCGACTCCGCTGCAACCCGTGACGGAACTGTTTGTCGCCTTCGGATCGAAGTAGGTCATCTTGTCAAATCGCTCCGACCATGGCCCCTGGAGTTCGTAACGGAGACCAAGGTTCAAAGTCAGTTTGCTGGTAACGCGCCAGTTGTCGCCGGAGTAGAAGGCGCGGTAGGTTTGTTTGCCCGAAACCGGACCCGAGATCACTAGCGATCCAGTGGTCTGGTTGCCGAAGGCGGAACCTTGACCGTTACCGTATCCGAGCATGAAGTCGGCAAAATCTTCACCGTTGCCAGCGTTGGGACCATTGACGTTGCCCGCGCCTACAACGCCGGGCGCGTTCGATGTCCACGAACCGGTGAAGGAGATGAGGCCGCCACCAGTATTGGTTTGCAGGTAATTGTCATAGCCTTCTTCGAGTTGGCCACCCCACACGAAATGTGTGGCGTCCGCGAATCATGGTGACCTGGGGCGAAAAATTAAATTGTGTATTCAGAGTCGTTGATGGAACTTTGTCCCTGACTGCAGGTTACCAAGCCATCGTTCTGACCGAAACACGGAGTCAGCGGTGTGCGCTCGATATCCGGCACGAGTGAGTTGTAAGCGGAAGGCCATCCTTCCTGCGTCACGTCGAAACCGGAGTTGATCGGCGCGCGCAGATAGTGAAAGCGGCTGATGCTGGCGTTAAGGTTGAAAATCGTAGTCGGGCTGATGGCGTAGTTCCATCCCAACACGAAGCTCTTGCTGCGAGTGTTTTCCGCGCAGCGATCCTTACACATGCCGGTACCGAACGGATCCTGAGCCAAACTCAGAAGCTTCCAGTAAGCGAAGCGCCCGAAGATCGTGTTCTTGCTGTTGATTGTTTGATCGACGCGGGCGATATAAGTATCGGTATCGCCACCCGTGCTGGAGTCTTTCAGGAAATTCAGAACAGTTCCGCCGGAGGTAGGATCCGCAATCAGTTTGTTCAGGAGAAACGCCGAGGTCGGACTGATGGCCGCGGTAATGTTGTTGTTGGCAAAAGGTACGCGGGTGCCGGTTGCGGCGTTTCCGCCGGTGAAGAGGATCGGGTTGTATAGCTGGTGAACAGGTGCGCCGGTCGAGGGGTTTGTGTCGGAACAAATGGGAACGCCCGAGCCGCCTGGATCGACGGCGTTGAATCCAGACGTACAAAGGTCAGAAAAATCCCCGCCGCGTTCGGCGAGCGTCGGCACCGTCGTATTGAACGGAGTGCCCGTCCGCAGTCGGAATCCTTCATAACTGAAGAAGGCAAAGGTCCGGTCCTTGATCACAGCTCCGCCAATCGTCGCACCGAACTGGTTCTGCGTGAACGGAGGCGGCTCGTTTGACTTTCCGAGCGCAATCTCTGAATTCTTGTTGAAAAACTCGTTGGAGTTGAAAATCTTGTTGCGGAGGTAGTCGTAGCCCGAGCCGTGCCAGGTATTGGTACCCGACTTTGTGCTCACGTTGATGACACCGCCCGCGAACTTGCCCCACTCGGGTCCCAGATTGCTGTATTGCACCTTGAATTCGGAGACCGCGTCCTGGGTCGGAACCATCAGCGGCAGATTGATGTAGCCGATGTTCAGCGGCTGACCATCGAGGTAAATGGCTCCTTCGTTCGCGAAGGCGCCGCCGATCTGGTAGTTGGCAAAGTCAAACGGGTTCTTGCCCACCACTGTGCCCATCGTGTTTCCTTGCGGAACTACCGAAGGAGTAATGGTGGTGAGGTTGTAGATGTTTCTGCCATTCAAAGGCAGCTCGTTCGCTTCGCGCGTGGTTGACAACTGTTCCCAGCGAGGAAGTGTCGGTCTGAAGAAGGGGTGTTTCAGACGTTACTTCGACAGTCTCGCTGACTTGTCCGACAACCAGCGCGGCGTCGATGCGCGACGTCTGCTGCACTTCGACCGCGACCGAGGGACGCGCAAAATGCTTGAAGCCTTGCTTCTCAATGTCAACCCGGTATGCGCCAGGAGGCAGGTTCACAAAGCTGTAAAGTCCATCTGGCCCCGTCGGCTGGACGCGTTTTTCCGCCGTCCCCATATTGGTCAGCGTGACTTGTGCATCCGCCACTGCCGCGCCCGAAGGATCGGTGACCGATCCCGTGATCGAGCCGTAAGTGGATTGACCTTGTACGAATATGCAAGTTGAAGTGAGAACGACTAACGACAGGACAAGCGAGAGGAATCTCCGAGAACTCATTAACCCACCCCCACGCGAAGTGCACAGATCAAAACTCTGTGGTGAACCGGTCATCTTGGGCCGGATGCTGGATGACTAGAACTCCGTGAGTTTTGTCATAGCTCGTAGAACGTTGTCAAGAACAAATCTCCTCGCCATGAGCTCGGTAATCGATTACCTAAAGGGGAAACTGATATTTCTTCCGATCGCTTTGCCAACTGCAAAGCGGCATTTTAACGCCAACGACCGGGCCATTTTTGCGCATGACCAATTCAGGAAAACGCAAAATATCTAGTCCGGTAACGTACACGTCAACATTGAACCTGCTCGCATCCATTATGCGTCTTGCGTGCAATCGGCCAGGCGGCGCGATATGCTACCCGCGAGAGATCCCAAGTTGCCGATCGCGATACCCCGTGCTCTATACATTCCGGTTTTGTTGGTGTGCATTGCCTTCTGGTTCGGCAGCTGCGCCGGCAGGTTTGTTTGAAGTCCGGCAGCCTCGTGGACTGGATTTCGTCCTGGAGAACTCGCCCACGGCGCAGAAGTATCTGATCGAAACCATGCCGGGGGGAGTCGCCCTCCTCGATTACAACAATGACGGATTGCTGGACATTTTCCTGGTCAATGGCGGACGGGTCACCAGCCCGATGCAAACTCCAGAGAACTTCGACCGCAAAAATCCGCGCTACTGGAACCGGCTCTACCGGCAAAATAAAGACGGCAGTTTCACCGACGTCACCGAGCAAGCCGGCCTGGCGAATGCTGGTGACGGAAATTACGGCATGGGAGTCGCCGTCGGCGACTACGACAATGACGGCTTCCCCGATCTCTATGTCACCAGCTACGGAAAAAATATTCTCTACCACAACAACGGCGACGGAACGTTCACCGACGTCACCGCAAAGGCGGGAGTCGCGGCAGGCGGATGGTCGGTTTCAGCAGGTTTCTTCGATTACGATAACGACGGCAAGCTGGATCTGTTCGTGACCCGCTACATGGAATGGGACACGAAGCACAGCAAAGACCTGCGGCGGAGAGTGGCACACCTATTGTCCGCCGGAAGAATTTCCTGCTACCACCAGCATTCTTTATCACAACAACGGCGACGGAACGTTCACCGATGTCAGCCAGAAATCCGGCATTGCCGCCAAAAAAGGACGCGCCCTGGGAGTGGCCTTCGCCGACTACGACGGCGACGGCTTCACTGATATATTCGTCGCCAACGATGGCATGCAGCAGTTCCTCTATCACAACAACGGCAATGGAACCTTCACCGAACGGGGTCTCGAAGCGGGCGCTGCGCTT
The DNA here is from genome assembly GCA_963765715.1 of Terriglobia bacterium. GTDB lineage: Bacteria > Acidobacteriota > Terriglobia > Terriglobales > Acidobacteriaceae > JAIQFF01. The sequence continues at coordinate 93,545 of CAVXXN010000001.1, read as the reverse complement.
TCCGAGGATGGCCGCAGGCTTTCCGGCATGGGCGTGGTTTTTCAGGATTACGACAATGACGGCCGGCCCGACGTCATCGTGACCGAACTTGCCCAGCGAGATTTATGGCGTCTATCACAATGAGGGCAATGGGACGTTCAGTTATGGCAGTCTTGAGACCGGCCTCGGCGTGCTCTCGAGCGGAAGCTCAGGCTGGGGCGTCGGCCTGGAGGATTTCGATAACGATGGCTGGAAAGATCTTTTCGTGGCGCAAGGCCATGTGCTGGATAACGTTGAGCAGATCGATCCTTCGCTTCACTATTGGGAACTGCCGCTGCTGGCTATGAATCACAACGGCCGCTTCGAGCGAGCCGATTCCGGCAGCACGGCTCCAGTCGCCGGACGAGGAGCGGCGTTCGGAGACTTGAACAACGATGGATGGCAGGACGTGGTCATGAGCTCTCTCGGCGGCCGTCCGCAGATTTTTATGAACCGCGGCGGCAAGCAACATTGGCTGGTGATTTCGCTGCGCGGTACGCGCAGCAATCGTGACGGTTTCGGCGCGCGCGTGCGGGTCAACGGGCAAACCCGATTCGCGACCTGCAGCCGGCAGTTATCTTTCTTCCAGCGACAAGCGCCTGCATTTTGGACTGGGCTCCGCCGAAAAGGCCAAAGTAGAAATTGCGTGGCCTTCGGGCGCCCACCAGACTATCAACGACGTTCACGCCGACCAGTTTCTCGAAGTCCGTGAACCGGAGAAACCGTGATCCACATCCTGTTGATGGTTTGGCTGGCATGGCAGACGGTTTCTCCCGAGGCGCTGCAACATTTGCAGGCTGGTGCCGAAGCCGAAAAACAGCGGCACTTCGAGACCGCCATCACCGAATTCAAAAAGGTCACTGAACTGGAGCCGAAACTGCGCTGACGGGTTCGTTAACCTCGGCCAGGCCTACATGGAAAATCGCGATTACGGCTCCGCCATCGCCGCCCTCAAGCATGCAGTCGAACTGGCGCCGGATCTGGCGGCAGCGCATCAATTGCTGGGATACGCGCTGCTGGCGCAGGGTTACAACGCCGAAGCGATTCCCCATCTGGAGAAAATTCACGAGCAGACCGCGCTGGGGATCGCGCAAATCAGCACCGGGCAATTGCAGAAGGCCGTCGAGAATTTGCAGGCAGCGCTGGCCCAGCATCCCAACGATCCCGATCTGCTTTACTACCTGGGTCGCGCCAGCGGACTGTTCTCGAAGCAAGCCATTGACACGCTGCTGGCTGCGTACCCCGACTCGGCGCGTGCCCATCAGGCTCTGGCGGAAAACTATTATGTGTTGCGACAAATGCCGCAAGCTGAAAAAGAATTTCGCGAAGCCTTGCGGTTGCGTCCCGATACTCCGGAGCTGCATCTCGAACTTGGATTGGTGTATGCAGGCTCTTCGCAATGGCCGAAAGCCGAAGAGGAATTTCGCGCGCAAACTAAAATGGAGCCGGGAAATGCCGAAGCCGCCTACCGGCTGGGAAGCTGCGCTGCTGCAGCAAGGAAAGGCCCGCGAAGCGAGAGTAGAACTGGAACGATCCAATCACCTACAGCCGGACATGCCCGAGACGCTATATTCTTTAGGAAAGGCAGCGGCGCTCGCGGGCGACTCCGCGGCTGCGGAGAAGGCCTGGACTAAGCTGCTCTCGATGGAAAAGCAGAGCCCGCTGGCGGCACAGACCCACTTCGCCCTGGCCGGGCTCTACCGCAAGCAAGGAAAAACGGCGGAAGCAGAGCGCGAAACCCAGGAGTTTCAAAAGCTGCAAGGCTCTGCCACTCAACCGGAAAGCGAATCGAAGTAGGTCGTACCAATAAGCTCATACGATCCCTATGCTGAAACTGAAAGTTCTGGGAAAGGTTATCGAATCAGGGCTGGTCGCAATCGTGCGAACGAACAGCTCAGATCAGGCCGCGCGAATCGCCGAAGCCTGCGCTCGTGGAGGCGCGGCTGCGATTGAGATTACCTTCACCGTTCCCGGCGCAACCGCCGTCATTGAAGATTTAGCGAAGAAGTACGCATCCGGCGAGATTCTTATTGGTGCAGGTACGGTGCTCGATCCGGAAACCGCCCGCATCGCGATTCTGGCGGGAGCGCAATATATCGTCAGTCCATCGGTGAGCCCCGAAACCGCTCGCTTGTGCAATCGTTATCAGATTCCTTACATGCCCGGCGCCTGCACCATGCGCGAAATCGTTGACGCCATGGAGTGTGGTGCCGACATCGTCAAATTGTTTCCCGGCGAGACTCTCGGACCCGCCTTCGTGAAGGCGGTGAAAGGGCCGCTGCCGCAAGCGTCTCTGATGCCGACCGGAGGAGTTACTGTCGACAACGTTGCCGAGTGGATCAAAGCCGGCGCGGTCGCGGTGGGAGTGGGAGGAAGCCTGACTGCGGGTGCTCAGTCCGGGAACTTCCAGCTCATCACCGACACGGCAAAGCAGTTCATTGAACGGATCCAGCAGGCGCGAAAAAAATGAAATCTCGCCCGGTACTCCCTAACTCTCTGCAAACTCAGTCAGGCAAACTCGCATGAAGCTCTGGAAGAACGATGACGAGCTATTCCAGATCGTTCGTCGCGAACTTTTCACCTGCGTGGTCGGCGATGTCATGGACAAACTCGACCTTCAGCACCAGTTTCTGCCTCCGCAAATCCGGCCTTTGCGCGCGGACATGGTGGTGGTCGGCCGAGCCATGCCGGTGCTAGCCGTAGACGTGTTCGCGGAAAAAGTAACCGGCACCGCCAACCAGCTCATGGCCAAACCCTTCGGCCTGATGCTAGAAGCCCTCGACGATCTTCACGCCCACGAAATCTACGTCAGCACCGGCTCGTCCCCCCGCAACGCGCTCTGGGGCGAACTGATGAGTATCCGCGCGCGAAAGCTGGGCGGCAGCGGAGCGGTCCTGAACGGCTATTCGCGCGACACCAAGGCCATTCTTGATTTCAACTTTCCGACTTTCTCCTGGGGTCCTTACGGCCAGGATTCTTCGCCGCGCTACAAGGTGGTTGATTTTCGCGTGCCCCTGGAGATCGGCGCAGTGCGCGTTAGACCGGGCGACATCCTCTTCGGCGACATTGACGGTGTGTGTCTGATTCCCACCGAGGCCGCGGATGACGTATTTTCTAAGGCGCTGGAAAAAGCTCGCGGCGAGAAACTAGTCAGGAAAGCCCTCGAAGAAGGAAGCAGCGCGGTGGAAGCGTTTGAGAAACACGGCATAATGTAGCTGGGAACCGCAAACCAACGACCGAACCTGAATGATCTCCATTGATCTCTCCGGCAAGTCGATCTTGATCACCGGCGCGATTGGGCGCCATCGCCGAGCCCATGGTCCGCAAACTGGTGGAGGCTGGCGCAACACTGATACTGGTCGATATCAAGCCGGAAAAGGCAGCAAGACAGATTCTGGATGAATGGAAAATTCCGTCGCCTGTCGTACATTTATTTCTCAATCGACATTACGGATTCCGCGGCACTGACCCGCGTAGTCGAGCGAATCCTTCGACCGCTTCCCCGCCCTTGATACAGTGCTCGGCCATGCAGGCGGTTGCGGGCTGCATCCCTTTCGCCACGACTTCCGAGGCCGACTACGATCGCATTTTTCGCTTCAACTATTTTGCCCAGGTCAACCTGGCGCGCGCAGTCTTCGCGCAATGGATTGAGCGCAAGATTGCCGGCCATCTCATCTTCACTTCGTCCTACGTAGCGCGCATGCCGCATACCCAGATTCCTTCCTATGCCTCCGCCAAAGCGGCGCTGGAGAGCTTCGCCCGCTGCATGGCATTGGAGTACGCTCACACCGGCATTCGCGTGAATGTGGTTTCGCCGGGCAATGTCGCGGCGGGCAGTTCGCTGAAAGTTTTCGACGAAGATCCGGCGTACAGAGAATTTGTTCTGCGAGTCTCTCTGGGAAGGCGAAACACCCCGGAGTCGATCGCGGACGCGTTCGTATTTCTTTGCTCGCCGCTCGCCAACGAAATCAATGGCCAGATTTTAAGTCCGGACTATGGAGCCGGAATCGGCAACCGCCTATGAAGCTTGGCCTGGGCCTTTATCGCCACATGCTGACCCGCGATTACTACGACTTCGCGCGGCAAGCCGGATGTACTCACGTGGTCGTCCACCTGGTTGATTATTTCAACCGCGGAACATCGAACCCCCGCAACAATCAGCCAACCGGCGGAAAATACGAACCGTGGGGAGTAGCGGGCGATCCCGAAAAACTTTGGACGGTCGCAGAACTCAAGACGACTGCGGCGTGAAATTGAAGATGCCGGGCCTGGTTTTCGCCGCCATCGAGAATCTCGACCCCGCCCACTGGCACGACATTCTTCTGGACGGCCCGCAACGTCCGCAGCAGATCGAAAAAGTAAAAACAATTATTCGGCGGATGGGCGAAGCAGGAATTCCAGTTCTGGGCTACAACTTCAGCCTCGCCGGCGTTTGCGGGCGCGTCACCGCCCATCTCGGACGCGGACAACGCCGTGATCGTCGGGATGGATGGACCCGCCGAAGATGTTCCCATTCCGAACGGAACGATTTGGAACATGGTTTACGATCCATCCGCTGCCGCCCGGCACGCTGGCGTCGATTTCTCATGAAGAACTGTGGAGCCGTCTGCAAAGATTTCTGGCAGATGTGATTCCGGTGGCGGAGCAATCCGGTGTGCGCCTGGCCGCCCATCCTGACGATCCGCCCATGCCGACCATGCGACGCCAGCCTCGTCTCGTCTATCAACCTCACATGTATCAACGATTGATCGACGCCGTGCCCAGTCCGAGCAACAACCTTGAACTTTGCGTCGGGACCATTGCGGAAATGACCGAAGGCGACGTCTACGACGCGGTCGACCGCTACAGCCGCCAAGGGAAGATCGCCTACATTCATCTGAGAAATGTGACTGGCAAGGTGCCAACCTATCGCGAGACGTTTATCGACGAAGGTGATGTGGACATGATTCGCATCCTCTCAATCCTGGCACGCAACAATTTTGACGGCGTGATCATTCCCGATCACACTCCGCAGATGAGTTGCCCTGCCCCCTGGCACGCCGGTATGGCACACACCATCGGTTTCATACTTGCCACTCAGGCGATGCTGAATTCAGATTTTAAAGGCTCTCGCTCTTGACTTCGCCGGCCAGCGTCCCCACTGGTCCTAATAAAAGTTCGCTTGCGATCGCGGCATTCGTCGCCGCGCTGGGCGGACTTCTGTTTGGCTATGACAACATCGTCATCAGTGGCGCCATTCACTATTTAGCGTTGTGCTTCAATCTCGATGCCGCGGGCATCGGATGGGCCGCCGGATGCGCATTGATCGGATGCACCGTGGGCGCTGCGGGCGCGGGAGCGGTAGTCGATCGAATCGGATTGAAAAAAGGCCTTGGACTTTGCTCCGCATGCTTTGCATTGTCCTCGCTGGGCATGTGGTTTGCCGGCAGCCTCAACCAGTTTGTGGCATGGAGATTGATTGGAGGGCTTGGAATTGGCGCTGCCTCGATCATCGCCCCGATGTACATCGCGGAAATCGCACCGCCCGGCTTCGTGGACGGCTAGTGACTTTGTATCAACTCGGAATCGTGCTGGGCATTCTGGCCGCGGTGTTCGTCAACATGCTGATCCAGCGCTTGGGTGACGAAGCCTGGAACACCTCGACAGGTTGGCGCTGGATGTTCTTCGCTGGCATAGTCCCCGCGCTCCTTTTCGCAATGACTATCATTCCTGCCGTCGAGAGTCCGCGCTGGCTCATGAAGATGGAACGCCGGGAAGATGCGCTGGCCGTTCTCTCGAAGATAAACGACAGGGCTACCGCATTGACGGAAGCCGCGCAGATACAAGATTCCTTAACGCTCGAAGAAGGACACATCTCAGAGTTGTTCACCACGTTCCGGCGGCCGTTGTTGATCGGGATCATGCTGGCGGGGTTTTCGCAGTTGAGCGGAATCACACCACTGTTCTCTTTCCTTCCGGAAATCTTCCGTTCGGCCGGGACTCGCACCGGAGATGCGTTTTTTCAATCGGTGCTGGTCAGTCTCGTGAATCTGGTGTTCACGTTGTTCGCTCTTTGGCTGGTGGACATTTCCGGGCGCAAGAAGCTGATCCTCGTCGGCACCCTCCTGCAATCCGTTTCATTTGCGCTGGTTGGATGGTTCTATCACGTTCACGGCAGCGGTTTAGCGGTGCTGATCTTTGTGATGACGTTTGTGGCAGGTCACGCTTTCGGAAATGGGGTGGCCTGTTGGGTGATCATTTCGGAGATCTATCCCACCAAGGTTCGCGGCCGTGCCATGTCGATCGCGACGACCGCATTGTGGGTAGTGGGATATCTTGGCAATCAGAGCTTTCCTCTCATGCAAAAACATCTGGGAAGCGATGGCACTTTTTGGATCTTCAGCAGTGCAGCTTTCTTGAATTTGCTATGCGTGCTTTGGCTGGTTCCTGAAACCAAAGGTCGCACGCTGGAAGACATAACCAAATTTTGGACTGCACGAAAAGTCCTGCCCGCGAAGTAAGGAGATGCATCGTATGAAGCGAACTTTACTTTCCTGTCTGCTTTGCCTCTTGAGTATTGGGCTGACGGTCGCACAAACTCCCGCAGCGCCGCAAGCTTCGCCCGATTCCTCTTTTCGTATTCTGCAGGTCGACGCCGGCAAAGTCGTCGGGTCGATCCGCTCGTTTCAGGGACTCAACGGGCCTCCCTATCCAATAATGGAGGGGCTACCGGACGTGACTCAATCGTACAAGGATCTTCACATCGACAGCATCCGGACCCATGACATCATGGGGCCGACTGACATCGCGGCGCATTATTCGACCGACAATGCGCTGCTGTCCTGGCTGGTTCCGGATCTTCAGCAAAGAACTGCGCTGGTGAATGCAGCCAATGACTCGGCGATTTTTCCGGACTGGAATGCCGACCCCGACAAGCCAGGAAAGCTATCGCTTCGGTCCATCTGACAAGTTTGTGCAGTCAATCCGGAATGCGCACGCGGAAGTCTATTACCGAATTGGCCGCAGCTTTGGCGCCGACTACACCGATCTTCCCGATTTCGACAAGTTTGCCTCCGTGGTGAAACACATTGCCATGCACTACAACCAGGGCTGGGCGAAGGGATTTCACGACAACATTCGTTACTGGGAATTCTGGAACGAGGAGGACCTGCCCTTCTTCTGGACCGGCACGCCGGAGCAGTTTTACCAGCTCTACGAAAAGACAGCGCGTGCGCTGAAGTCGGTCGATCCTTCCATGAAGGTGGGCGCAGACGCCCTGGCCCTGCCGTTTGCGAGCGGGCCTTATCGCGAGGGATTTGTCGCCTTCTGCGCCCGCGAACACGTCCCTCTGGACTTCTATTCCTGGCATTATTACGCCATGACTTCTTCGGATCCCTACGACACGGTTCGCCTGGGAGAGGAGGTTCGAAAAGTACTTGATGCGAACGGATTTCGGCGAGCGGAAAGCGTTTTGAGCGAGTGGAACCTCACTCCTGATTTCACCGTGAATCAGCAAGCGCGGCTCCGGGGTATAGAGAATGCCGCTTTTGTGGGTACATCGCTGATCTATTTGCAGGATTCGGCCGTTGATCTCGCATACTTCTATCGCGGCGACGCCGCCTGGATGGGTTTGTTCGGGATGCATGGCGAATACTTCAAACCTGCATACACCTTCCGCGCGACCGGCGAAATGCTCAAGACTCCCGAGCGCCTCAATCTCACCGGCGCAGATACTTTCGGATTTGCCTCGATAGCCGGACGTTCGCGCGACGGCAAAACTGTGCAGATACTGATCAGCAACTACGAAATTCCCGTCAACTACCAGCCGCCGCCAATGCAGCCTCCGGAAGGCTCGGCGCCGAAAAATGTTCCGATACCCGACTTCTCAAAAATGAAATTTCTGGAGCCCAGAAAAGACATCCAGTATCACGACAATCGCGGCTATCAGCTCACCGTCACCAATTTACCCTGGGGAGAAAAGGACTTTTTCGTGGTGAAACGCTACCGCCTGACCGCTGGGCAAGACCTCAGCCCGGTCGAAGAGAAATCGGCCTCCGGCAGGCAGATCACTATCTCGAATCCTCTGGCGCCGCCTTCGCTCGAACTCATCGTTCTGCAGAAGCGATAGGCGGAAAACCCTTAGCTGGAAGAGCCGGAGACGGACGGAGTGAGAGAGGACGGAGAATCGAGCGGCAGAACCGGAAACTCCAATTTCTTCAAGTCGTCCCTCAACTGCGCGACCGACTGAAATCGAATGCCGCGAAGGCCGATCGTTTGCGCACCCTCTACATTCATGGCGCGGTCATCCACAAATAACGCATCCGAGGGTTTCACTCCAAGGCCTTTGAGGCTGTGCTCGTAAATCCCCGCATCCGGCTTGGTGAGTTTCACTTCCGCCGAAAACGTCTGATGATCAAAATTCTTCAGCCAACCGAACTGTTCCCGCGCGTATCGGATCATGTCATTCGGCATATTCGAAAGCAGACCGGTCTTGATCCCGGATGCGTGCAGCCGTTCCACCCACTCCACCATCGTGGGATCGATTCTCGCCCACATTTCGACGTCCCACGGGCCGAGCACTTTAAAGTCGGCGGCTCCAAGCTTGGTTTTGGTCGCATCCGCAATCTCTTTCCAATAAGCCTCGTAGGAGACATCGCCGCGGTCGTATGAAAGGCGATTCTTGCCCCAAAGTTGACGGAACAGAACCGGGTCAATGTGGAAGAGACTGGCCATGCGGTTCCAGTCGGATGCCGTTGGCGCATGGCACAGCACTTCACCATAATCGAGGATTACAGCTTTTATCGCCGCGGAGTTTGAGAGAGCCATTGCCCCTCCATAACCATATTCTCCCGGCACTCGAATTCAGTCCAATGAATTGACGTTGTCTCTGTGATAACTTGTGGGCTGCTTTTTGTCCGTCAGAAGAAATTTGTGCACAAGCCTAAACGGCTGGAGTCTGCATGAAGCTGAATGGAACGTTGCTCAAGAGCACGGTCGTCGCAGCTCTGGGCGGGCTTTTATTTGGATTCGATACAGCAGTAATATCCGGCACCACCGGTGCCCTCACCCAGACTTACCAGCTTTCGCCATTCCTGCTGGGCGTAACAGTATTCAGTGCGCTCTTTGGCACGGTGCTGGGAGCGATGCTCGCTGGCTTCCCCGGAGAGCGCTTCGGCCGCCGCGACAGCTTGCGTGTGATGGCAATTCTGTACCTGATTTCAGGCCTGGGTTGCGCATTCGCCTGGAATTGGTCAGCACTGGTAGCATTCCGGTTCATTGGTGGACTTGGCGTCGGCGGCTCCTCGGTTCTGGGGCCAATGTATATCGCGGAAATCGCTCCTGCAAGATTACGTGGACGGCTGGTCGGATTTTTTCAGTTCAACGTGGTGTTTGGCATTCTGGTCGCCTACTTCTCAAATTACATCATCAGCCAGCAGCACTTTGGCGAGCCGAGTGGCGATGGGAACTTGGAGTCACCGCGATTCCAGCGGCGCTGTTCTTCATTATGCTGTTCACCATCCCTCGCAGTCCGCGCTGGCTGGTCAAGAAGGGACGAGTGGATGAAGCCCGAACCGTGCTGCGGATGACGGGTGACGAAAACTACGAGCATGATCTGCAGGAGATCGTCGCCTCCATCGACATGGAGCAGAGCCAGGCGACCGAACAACTGTTTACTCGGAAATATGCATTTCCGATTTTTCTCGCAGTCAGTATCGGGATGTTTAATCAGCTTTCCGGCATCAACGCGATTCTTTATTACCTGAATGACATTTTTAACCACGCCGGCTTCAGCAAGGTCTCGGGAAATCTTCAAGCCGTCGCCATAGGCGCCACCAACCTGCTCTTCACCATGATCGCCATGTCGGTAATCGACAAGCTTGGCCGGAAAACTCTGCTCCTGGTGGGTTCTGTCGGCACCGCAATCTGCCTGGCTGGAGTCTCGATCATTTTCTTCACTGGCCAGCATCAGAGCCTTCTGGTCTGGTTGCTCGTTGGCTACATCGCGTTCTTTGCCTTTTCTCAGGGCGCCGTCATCTGGGTTTACCTCTCGGAAGTCTTCCCCAACTCGGTGCGCGCCAAGGGACAGAGCCTGGGTAGTTTCTCTCACTGGTTCATGAACGCCGCCATCTCGCTAATCTTTCCGCTGATGGCAGCTAGTTCAGGCGCTTACCCGTTCGTTTTCTTTTCGGTGATGATGGTGGTGCAGTTCTTCGTAGTCTGGCTTTTCTATCCGGAGACAAAAGGCTTGTCCCTGGAAGAAATGCAGAAAAAGCTCGCGATCCACTAACTGGATATTAAAAATCCGGGCGTTGCAGGTAGTCTAAAGTGCTTCGATGGCTGCCACAGGAGGGTCAATGTCAACGCAACTCTTTTTCCCGCCGTTCATTTCTCGCCTTGTCGGCAATGCTTCCCTTTTCACTGCGCGCATTCGCCGCAACTTCAATTCCCGTCGGCCTCGAGTTGTATTCGGTGCGCGAGGCATTGAAGACCGACCTCATGGGCACAGTTCGCACCGTGGCCAAAATGGGATACCAGTGCGTCGAATTTTACGCACCATATTTCGAGTGGACCGAAGCTCAGACGAAAGAGATGAAGAAGCTGATGGATGACCTCGGCATTCGCTGCTACTCCACCCACAACAGCGAGTCCTATTTCACCGCCGATAACCTGAAGAAGGCTCGTGACATGAACCTGATTCTCGGAACCAGGTACGTTGTCATGTCAAGTTCGCAGCCCAAGCCCGGTCTCGACGGATGGAAGGAAATCGCGGACACCTTGAACTCTTCCGCTGAACAGTTGGAGTCGTCAGGACTGAAGGTGGGCTATCACAATCACGAGCTTGAGTTCACTCCCGTCGACGGAAAGCGTCCGATCGAGATATTAGCGAAGAACACAAAACCCGCCATCATGCTACAGCTCGATATCGGAACCTGTATTAAGGCCGGCTCCGATCCGGTAGCGTGGATCCGCGCTAATCCCGGCCGTATCCGATCCATACACTGCAAGGACTGGGCGCCGAAACCTGACAAAGACTACAAAGTTCTGTTTGGAGAGGGCGTGGCGGACTGGGTAGGCATCTTCGCAGCAGCCGAGAGTGTCGGCGGAATCGAGTATTACCTGGTAGAGCAGGAAGGCAGCCGATTTTCGGAATTTGATACCGCGCAAAAATGCCTGGAGAATTTCCGCAAAATTCACTCGACAAAGTAGACCGGAGGACTAGGAGCCGAATGCGCGGGAACGGTTTTCCGCCTGACCCCGCACGTCGCATTCGATCGCGAACAGGCCACCATCCCAGCGAAGGCGAGGCATAATCTGTGCCGCTGCCGTGGTTACGTACAGAGTCTTAAGATCCGGACCTCCAAACGTGCAGGTCGTAATATTCTTCACCGGCATCTCGATCACGGAGTCCACCTCTCCGTTTGGCGCGACTCGGACAATACACCCGCCACCGTAGCGGCAATTCCACAAATAACCTTGCGCGTCGACGGTTGATCCATCCGGTGATCCACGCTCGAAGTCCTGGAAGAAAGGGGCTTCATGGGAGATCGTTCCCGTTTCACGATCATAGTCATACGACCAGACGATATTCGCGTCCGTATCGCCAAAGTAGAACCTCTTCCTGTCCGGGCTCCACGCCAAAGTGTTGGAGATACCTATATCTTTCCGATGTTGCGTCACGCGTCCATCCGGATCGATTCGACAAAGAATGCCATCCGTCCCGCCAGTTTCACCTGGTGATCCGTCCGGATTCACATTGTTGCGCATCGAACCCACCCACAACGAACCGCGTGGATCGGCGCGCCCGTCATTGAGTCGAACCGCCGGCCATCCCTCGAGCCGGTACAGAAAGTCCCGACGAAGGTCCGAGCCTGGCTCCCACAACATCACGCCAGAGCCCATCACGACCGCCAGCACGTCGTCGCGGTCGGTGAGCGCCAGAGCGGTGACGGGTTCATCGAAGTACCACGTTCGGACGCATTGGTCCGTCAGGGTGAAGCGATGAATCAGGAAACGGTTGATATCGGTCCAGTAAACCGCCGATTGCGCCGCATGCCATACCGCGCCCTCGCCGCAAACATCGCCGGTCGGCGCGATACAGATGGGCTGTGAAGTGATGGCCATGACTTCGAGAACAGGTTCAGGCAACTCCGATGCCGGCCAGCAGGCCACCATCTACCAGATAGTCGCCGCCAGTACAAAATGCTGCCCGGTCTGACGCTAGAAACGCCGCCAGTTCCGCCACTTCTTCCGGCGTGCCAATTCGCCCCAGAGGATGCGCATCCCCGAACCGCTTGAACACCTCTTCGACAGAAACGCCCGGCGAAAAATGGCCGGCGGAGCGTTCCAGCATCGGCGTTCGTATGGATCCGGGACTGATCGAATTTACGCGGATTTTATCCGCAGCGTGATCCAGCGCCAACGCCCGGGTGAGGCTGTGAACCGCGCCCTTTGACGCCGCATAAGCGACAACGCCGCGCTGGCACGCATATCCCTGAACCGAAGCCAGGTTGATGATGGATCCCCCGCCCCGCTTCTTCATTTCAGGTACTCCGAAATGCGCTAAAAGATACACGCTGCCGACGTTCACCATCATGCAGAGGTTCCAGTCTTCAGGGCTGGTTTCGACCGCGTTACCGAAGGGATGAAATGCTGCCGCGTTCACAATGAAATCAAGACCGCCAAACTCGCGCACTGCCTTCGCCACGGCGGACTGGACCGCTTTCGCTTGTGTAACGTCACATTCCTCCACCTGCAGACTGAGGCCTTTTTTCTTCGCATCAAGTTCCAGTTCTTTATTGGCGCGCCCATCAATGCCACACGACATCACTTTGGCTCCATCGGTTGCGAAGCGCATGGCAATAGCGCGCCCGATGCCAGTTGTGCCGGTGACGATCGCGACTTTCCCCTCAAATTCCTTCATGGATTCGAACCCCCACCCATCGCTGAACAGTACATCTCTTCCAGAAATACTTTCCAGTTAATGACTTTCCCGCGGAACATCCGCGCCCCTGCAACCGACCAAAAAGTCGAGGTCCGCGCCTTTGTCCGCTTGCAGAACGTGTTCGATATAGAGCCGCTGATACCCTCCCGTAGCCATTGGTGGTGGCGGCGTCCAGGCTTTGCGGCGGATGCTGAGTTGGTTTTCCGAAACGCACAGTTCCAGCTTGCGTGCTTCCACATCCAATTCGATCTCGTCACCGTTTTTTACCAACGCTAATGTTCCCCCGGCAGTTGATTCGGGAGTGACGTGCAAAACCACCGTTCCGTACGCGGTGCCGCTCATGCGCGCGTCCGAAACCCGTACCAGGTCCGTAATTCCACGTTGAAGCAGCTTCTTCGGCATGGGCATGTTCCCGACCTCGGGCATACCGGGATAACCTTTCGGACCTGCCCCCTGCAGGACCATCACCGAGTTTTCGTCGATCTCCAGGGTCGGATCGTCAATACGCTTCTTGAAATCTTCGATATCCGAGAAGACCACTGCGCGTCCGCGATGCTTGAGCAAAGCCGGCGTCGCTGCCGAAGGTTTGATCAAAGCCCCGCCGGGCGCCAGGTTTCCTCGCAGCACGGCAATTCCCGCATGCTCCCGGATCGGATTCTCCAGTCCGCGAATCACTTCAGCATTCCAGCATGGCGCTTGCGCGGTGTTGTCGCCCATCGTCTTGCCGTTCACCGTCATTGCATTTTTATGGATAAGATCGCCCAAAGCGCGCACGACCGCAGGAACTCCACCCGCATAGTAAAAGTCCTCCATCAGGAAACGTCCGGAAGGCATGAGGTCCACGAGGAGGGGCAGTTCGTGACCCAACCGGTCGAAGTCATCAAGCTCCAGCTTGACCCCCACCCGTCCCGCGAGAGCAAGCAGATGCAGGACAGCATTGGTAGAACCGCCAATCGCCGCATTCACCCGGATAGCATTTTCGAAAGCCTCGCGGGTGAGTATTTGCGACATCTTCACATTGTCCCGCACCATCTCGACGATGCGGCGTCCCGCCTCTTGCGCCAAGCACGTATCGCCGTGAATCCACCGCGGGAATCGCCGCATTTTGCGGCATGCCCATTCCCAGGGCTTCGACCATGCACGCCATGGTGGACGCGGTACCCATGGTCATGCAGTGACCGGCAGACCGCGACATACAGGATTCCGCATCCATGAAATCCGCGCAGCTCATCTTGCCCGCGCGTACGTCTTCACTCATCTGCCAAACACTGGTACCCGAGCCGATCGGCTGGCCCCGAAAGTTGCCATTCAACATGGCCCCACCGGAAACCACGAGCGCGGGCAAATCGCAGCTGGCCGCTCCCATCATCAGCGACGGCGTGGTTTTGTCGCATCCGCAGAGGAGCACGACTCCATCCAGCGGATTCCCACGAATCGATTCTTCCACATCCATGCTCACCAGGTTGCGGAACAGCATTGCCGTAGGACGAAGGTTCGTCTCTCCGAGCGACATCACTGGAAACTCGAGCGGAAAACCTCCAGCCTCGTAGATACCCCGCTTAACGCGCTCTGCGATCAGCCGGAAGTGGGCATTGCACGGGACAAGTTCCGACCACGTGTTGCAAATGCCGATCACCGGCCTGCCATCGAAAAGATTCGATGGAAATCCCTGGTTTTTCATCCACGAACGGTGGATGAAACCATCTTTATCCTGCAAACCGAACCACCGGGTCGAGCGAAGAGGAGTACCGTTTTTGTCAGCCATAATTTGTAATCTTGAATTCCGGGAACACGCTGGCATTTTACAGGTTCATTGCGCAACGCCGCACTGAGAAGGCAATTCTGCTGCCTGTGAAAGCGTCGGCATCTTGAAAGGTCGAGTTGCGCGACCGTCACGCTAAGGTAAACAAGTCAAACCAGCAAACATGATCACTGCTTTTCCGGAATCGGCTCCGGCTCGGCCGAGCCGTCTGCGCGAGGATCGGACGCCGCGAAATTGACTCTGGTTTTCGAATTACGCATAACCGCTTGCCCACGGCCCATCGCCGTCGAATATTCTTTTCTTACCTTGAGCTTGTGTCCCTTTTGCCGGAGCTGTTGCAGCGTCGCCGCATCCACTCTCGATTCAATCAGTATGTCGCAGCCAATTTCCCAGTCGGTCGGGCGCACGGTAAAGCGCGGCTCGGAGAGTGCTGCCTGAATGTTCATTCCGTAGTCCACGAAATTTGAAACGAATTGCGCGTGCGCCAGCGGCTGGTTGGCGCCGCCCATGATTCCGAACCCTATGTGCATGTCGCCCTGCTCCATGAACGCCGGAATGATCGTATGAAACGGACGCTTACGAGGAGCCAGGGCATTGGGGTGGCTGGGATCGAGCACGAACAACCCGCCGCGATCCTGCAAAATGAAGCCTCGTCCCTTCACCGCCACTCCTGAGCCGAATGCGTCGTACAGACTCTGTATGAGTGAAACAATGTTTCCGTCTTTGTCGATGGCGGCAAGATAAGTGGTGTCACTTCTCGCCGGACTGCCGCTGGCCGGGGTGCAATTCGCTTTTTCAGGATCGATTTGCGAGGCGCGCTGCCGGGCATAATCTTCTGAAAGCAACCCTTTGACCGGGACGTTGGCAAAACGCGGGTCGGCGTTGTAACGATACAGATCTGAATACGCCAGCTTCATTGCTTCAATCCGGTTGTGCAATTCCATTGGTGCCAGCGGACCAGCCTTGTCGGGCGCCAACGTACTCATGATGTTCAGCATTTCCAGCGCCGCCATGCCTTGTCCGTTGGGCGGCAGTTCGTAGACTTTCCAGCCGTGGTAGGTGGTTGAAATCGGCTCAACCCATTCCGCGGAGAAATCCGCCAGGTCATCCGCCTGCATGGTTCCACCGAGTGCAGTCGAAGTGCTCACGATCGACTGGGCTATTTCGCCGCGATAGAAAACATCACGCCCCTGTTCGGCAATCAGGCGCAACGTCTTGCCCAGGTCTGGATTGCTGAACACCTCTCCAATGTCGGGCGCTTTACCGCCCGGCAGAAAAACTCGCTCAGCCTCCGGAGTTTGTTTCAGCCCTTGAGCGCTGTCTTCCCAGAAATCATGAATCAACTCCGGCACCGGATAACCATGTTCGGCGTAGTAGATCGCCGGCGTGAACAGATCCTTCCACGGCAACCGTCCAAACCGCGAATGTCCCTTAGCCCAACCGTCGACTGCGCCAGGAACAGTCACGCTGTCAATACCGGCCTGGGGCATCTGCATCGTGCCCTTTTGTTTCAGATAGTCGATGGAAAGCCCGCGCGGCGCCCAGCCGCTGGAGTTCAATCCGTAAAGCTTGCCAGTCTTCGCGTCCCAATAGAGGAGAAACAGATCGCCGCCGACACCGTTCATCATCGGCTCGGTGACGCCAAGTACGGCGTTCGCGGCAATCGCTGCGTCCATTGCCGAACCGCCGCGGGCCAGTATCTGTGCTCCGGCCTGAGAAGCCAGGGTGTGGCTTGTCGCTACAATGCCGCCCTCATTAATGACCATGGAGCGCCCATACGAACGGTCTTGCGCAAAGAGGGGTGCGGCGGTGACTAGCAACAGAGCGAGAAGAATCCTGATGTGCGTAACAGGGACGCCAAAGACAGTTGATTTCATGGGAGATGAGTTCCTGCCAGACGAGGTCATTAGTAAACGGGTCATCGGTAACAAATTCATGGGCAACAGATTATAGATGGCAGCGGTAATTTTCGGAGGCGGGTCCATTTGGAACGGTAAAAGGGCCTCGAATGTGGCCCGTTTCATTGGTGTTACTCCCGCCGAATCAGCGATTTAAGGTTCGCTTCAGAAAAAAACTTTTAGATTTGGGGAGGGTTTAATCAATACGAGTAATGGAGGGCGCTGAAATGCTAAAGAAAACCGCACTTTCACTGTTCGGACTGGCTGTGATGTTGATCGTTCTCAATCCCCCGCAGGCTCATGCCGGCGTGGTGGTTTCATTGGGACCAGTCTACGGGCGTCCGGTCTACGTTCGGCCGTATCCATATGTAGCTCCGGTTCCCTACGTCGCTTATGCCCCGAGTCCTTACGCCTACGGGCCGGTCTACGTCCGCCCTGGCTACGGATACCCGGGCTACTACCGTCATGAGTATTGGGGCCCGCGTAGGTTCGAACATAGAGACTACGTTGTGCGTCGCCCATACTGGCGCCGGTAAGAGGTTCCAACTGACTTGATGCGGCACCTGCCGCATTGTCCCGCCCTTCGCCTCCACGGCGAAGGGCGGTTGCGGTAAAGGGACCAGACCTGTCAGTGGTGCCTAAGTCACCCTCGACGTGACCAGAGTCCTGATTCGAAACACACCCTTCGAGTATTTGCCGTTCTTAATCCGGCGCGGGATGTTCCACCTCCATACTGCTTGTGGGGCTTGCGCACAATCCACGTCAACAATCGAGTCACAACAAGCGGCTTGAGAGCAATCCATGTCATTCGGAATCTATTTGGCCGGTTTTGTCGTCGTGGTTGCCGGTCTCATCTATGGCGCCAGCTTAATGCACGTGCCAACTCACTGGATTGTGGTCGGAGGACTCGTACTTGTCGGAATCGGGATTTTGACCGGCGTCAAGGCAACGCGTCAAAAGGACTCCGCCACATAATTGATCCAAGAGAATTGACAGGAGAGACAAAAATGAAATTCAACCGGATCTGCAGTCTGCTGTTCGCAATGACGCTTTCGATACCTGCTTCAGCCCAACTGTCGGTTTATATCGGCGCTCCACCACCGCGTCTCCGTTACGAACAGCGAGGCCCGGTTCCCGGACCGGGATACGCATGGGTCGATGGATATTGGACGCCGCAGGGGAATCGTTATCGGTGGGTTGCAGGGCGCTGGGATCGTCCGCCGTATGAAGGAGCACACTGGAACCATCCTCACTACGACCACCAACAACAGGGTTGGCAGCTGCACGAAGGTCACTGGGACCGTGATGAGCACAATCACTAACCAAACGCTAATCGTTCGGTTGCTGCCAGCGAATGGCAGCACTGTGTCTGCGGATTCGGCCGCGCTGTATGCACACTCGGAGGTACATAACTTTCGGGCTGACTGCCTTCCGAACCATGGTAAGTCGCTTGCCGAGAATTTCCATGGTATGAAACAGACACGATATGAAATTACTAAACGTGGCAGTCACCGTATTGAGCCTGGCGACACTTTTGTTTGCCTGCCCGTCGTCTGTCTCCTGCCCAGCCGACCACGCAGACATGCATAAGGTCGGCGAAGACGATTCCGGCAAGGTACACCTTGTCATCTACGAACATCAGACATCGGCCGGCGAGACGCATCAAGTCAGCATTCGCTGCGAGAAATAGACGCCGACGAACGATGCACTAGAAGACGTGAGTACCGCCCTTCGTTCATTCGCTTCAACCTTCCCTGGCCTGTAGAGCAAACCACTCTGGACGATTAGCAACATTCAGAACTTCGCACCGCAGCTTTCCTGCACGGGTGTTATAGTCTTTTGCCTGGATCCGGAACGTCCGATGGCGGAAACCACTCCTCTCACCTTTCTCTGCATCACCACTTACGAAAAGGGACAGGAATTCATGCGCGAATGCAAGCGGCAGGGCTGCCGTGTGCTTTTGCTCACCGCCGAAACCTTGCGCAACGCCGACTGGCCGCGTGAGAGTCTTGACGACGTGTTTTATATCCCTGCCGAACTCCCCCTATCCGACATTGTGAAAGCTGTCAGCCATCTGGCGCGGGAGAAAAAAATTGACCGCATCGTCGCGCTCGACGAGTTCGACATGGAAACCGCCGCCACTTTGCGCGAGCACATGCGCATACCTGGAATGGGCCTGACTACCATGCGCTACTTTCGCGACAAGCTCGCCATGCGGATGAAAGCGATGGAAGGTGGAATTCGCGTGCCGGATTTCATCCCGGTGCTCAATCATCAGGACATTCGCTACTACCTGCATCACGTCTCTGGACCCTGGGTGTTGAAGCCGCGCTCGGAAGCCTCGGCGATAGGAATCAGAAAGATCGAGTCGGCCGATGCACTGTGGCCTCTACTCGAAATGCTTGGCGATCAGCAATCCACATTCCTGCTGGAAAAATTCATCCCCGGAGACGTCTATCACGTGGACGCGGTTGTCTCCGAGACAGAGGTCGTTTTTTCCAGTGTCAGCCGGTACGGCGCCCCGCCGATGACCGTTGCGCAGCAGGGTGGGATATTCACCACTTACCTTTTGCCTGCCGATTCGCAAGAGGCCATCAGCCTCCGCCAATTCAATCGCGACCTGATCAAGGCCCTGGGTCTGGTGCGCGGAGTCTCTCACGCGGAATTCATTGGCGCCCACAGCGACGGACATTTTTACTTTCTGGAGTGCGCAGCGCGAGTCGGTGGCGCATATATTTGTGAGATGGTGGAAACCGCCACCGGCATCAACCTGTGGCGCGAATGGGCACGCATCGAAATTGCCGGCGGCAAACAGCCTTATCATTTGCCGGTTACGCGCAATGACTACGCTGGAATCATTCTTTCGCTCGCCCGCCAGGAAAATCCGGATACCTCCAACTACAACGATCCGGAAATTGCGTTGAGACTGAAAAAACGCCACCATGCAGGTCTTGTCCTGCGCTCCCCTGACCCGGAGCGTATTCGAACGCTGTTAGAAACCTATGCTGTGGGCTTTGCCCATGATTTTCTCGCGATTGAGCCACCCGCCGCCAAGCCGACTGACTAAATCCCGGTCGCGATTCTCCTTGATACTTGTTTGACAGATGCAGACTAGTCCGCTATATGCTGCTTGAGTGATACCACATGGGAAGACCACTGATTGCATTGTCTCAGAGAGGAAGGTATCTCAGAACTTGTTCCAGACCGTGACGCTTACATGACTGGCTCGATCCGGCTGAGCAGCCTGATCAAACGTCGACTCCACCAATCGAAACAGCAAAAAGATTGGCTTCTCGGTCTTACAGCCTCTGTAAGCGTCCCTGACGCTGTTCATCTCCGGTTGGTCTGTTTCAACAAAATGAACGTACGGCTACTAGATGCAATGTACAACGATTGGGTAGCCGCGACCACATTTTTCACCTTGGAAATCATAAAATTCTGGCTGTGGGCTCCGGTTCTATATCTTCGCGGCCTTTGCGGCACCTCTTCGCGATCTTGGCGGTTAAAAGCTTTTTTGTTGTCACTATCTCCGGGCGACAAAACCTTTAACGGCAAAGAACACAAGAAAACGAAAAACAGTCATGAAAATTCGCATTCGCCAAGCCACGTGCGCTGACGTCCCGATACTGCGAGACCTGATTGACGCGTCCGTCCGTGGATTGCAAGCCCAGGACTATAGCCCGGCGCAGATCGATGGTGCCCTCGCGACGGTTTACGGGGTGGACACTCAACTGATCGCAGACGGAACCTATTTCGTCGCGGAAACAACAAGTGATGTGGGCGAGGCGACCCTTGCCGAATCAGCGCCAAAAACGACGATCATTGCTTGCGGCGGTTGGAGCAAACGTAAAACCCTTTATGGCGGCGACCAGTGGACCGGGCGTGAGCCGGACTTGCTCAACCCGCGGGAGGATGCCGCCAAGATTCGCGCCTTCTTCGTTCATCCATCCTGGGCAAGGCGCGGCGTCGGAAGCGCAATACTGGAAGCCTGCGAAGGTGCGGCCTTGGCCGCTGGCTTTACCCATTTTGAGATGGGCGCCACCCTCACCGGCGTGCCGCTATACCGGGCCAGAGGATACACCGCTGTGGAGAATCTCGAAGTACCGTTGGGCAGCGGAGAATCCATGCCGATTGTTCGCATGGAGAAACGGATGAGCAAGTCAGGAGACTCACACCAGGATTGATGGCGACTTCGAGAGCGTAATTCATCAAGCCGATGCGGGCCGAATTTCCGGCGTCTTCACGTGCTCCGGCCGGAATCCCAGTCCCAGTAACCGCGCTGGAATACGGCGCAGAAACGGCCACCGCTGCAAGAGTTTCGCTCCCCACGGAACCGACAGCGGCTGATTGCTGCCCAATACTTTCCTGATTACCCGATCTTGCACGATCAACTGGAGTCGCTGTGTCGCCCGCGTGGGAAACATTCTTCGCTGCTGCACCGTCTGCAGCGCGGCTTCGGTCACCGTGCCCTGACGAAGTTTCTCGCCCAGAATGTTCGCCGTGGCTACCGCGTCCTGAATCGCAAGGTTGATCCCCACACCGCCAATCGGCGACATCGCGTGAGCTGCGTCTCCAATGCATAGCAATCCAGGACGAAACCACTGTTTGAGCCGATCAACGGTGACGGTGAGCAGTTTGATCTGGTCGTCCCAATCCTTCAATTCAGCGACACTGTCTTGCAGGAACGGTTCCAGGCGCGCAAGTTCTTCGCGAAGAGCCGGGAGTCCTCGCTGCTTAAGTTGGTCCGCTGTCCCCTTCGGAATGACGTAGGCAACCTGCCAATAGTCTTCGCGATTGATTAAAACCAGAATCTTGCCCGAATCAAACCGTCCCAGGGTTTGCACGGGATCATCCGCAGTCCGGCTTACCCTCATCCACAAAACATCCATCGGCGCGCCCAGATTGATTACAGACAGCCCGGCACGTTCACGCACCACGGAACGGCGACCGTCGGCGCCGACGGTGAGATCAGCCCGGACCTCCAATTCGCCCTCGGTCGTGCGTGCGCGCACTCCAGCAACTCTGCCATTTTCCTCCAGCAGATCAGTAACTTCCGCCGACACCTTCAAGTGAAAGCTCGGGTAAGCTTTGGCCTTCTCGGTAATGAAATTCAGAAAGTCCCATTGCGGCATCAGGCCCATGAATTTGCAATGTGTCGGCAGGTGCGTAAAATCCCCGATCCCTACGGTTTCGCTGCCGATATGCCCGGAAATTTCGCGAATTTCCTGGTGAGGCCGCTTGAGGAAGTCGTCAAGGATTCCGAGCTCATACATGATTTCAAGGGTCGAAGGATGGATGGTATCGCCACGAAAATCGCGGAGAAAGTCGGCGTGCTTCTCCAATACCACCACATCCACAGCCATCCGGGCCAGTAAATAGCCCAACATGATGCCGGCAGGGCCGCCTCCGGCGATACAGCAGCGGGTGCGCAAGGTTGCAGCCATGCACGTGATTTTAAATACAAAAATGGGCTGCGGCTAATGGGAGAGGAGGAGCGAAGCTTGCGGGCATTTCAGGAGGGGGAGGGTTTGTACAAAAGGTAAAGGCCGTGACATTGGTTATGCTCTAGCTGCTCTGCTCTTGCGAGGGAGCTTAACAGCGTGGACGCATGCACCATCACGGCCCTTGATGTGATCGCTGCTTTCGCAGTTCCAAACCCCGACTGCCCCTCGCAGAGCCGTCGGTTTTTTCGGGTTCGGCTGTCCGCCGGGTTACCCCGCCGGACTGATCACCCAGCTTACTTCGGACTGGCCAAGTTTTAATTTGGGCCAACCCTTTTCTGCCGTCGACGTTTGCGAAGTTAAATGCAGTAGCCGCGTATGTCAACGCCGTTTTTCGGTGCAACAGTGGAACTCAAACCTGTGCAAATCAAAAATCGTACTTTGTTGCAGCGATGACCGTTACGCTATTTCGCAATTCTGGTTTCCCGTTTTTCCACAAACTATTCCACATGCTGAACTTGGTTTTGCAAGCATAGCGCTTCCAATAAACACTTGACGTGAGAATCGTTCTGACGCATGTTGGTGACAGCAGACAACAATGTTGGATCTCGTAGCCTACGTGGATGGCGGTTCCCTGGGAAATCCGGGGCCATCTGGTATTGGCGTGGTCATTGAAGGCTGTACCAGTGGCACGGTTCGCATTGCCCGGTGGATCGGCCGCCAAGACAACAATGTGGCCGAATACGTCGCCCTGCTTGGAGGCCCTGCAGTACGCCCTTTCGCTGAACGCCAAGGCTCTTCACGTTTATTCAGATTCCCAGGTTGTGGTCAGGCAAATGCGAGGCGAGTACGCCTGCCGCAGTTCACGCCTTTACTCTCTCCACTGGATCTGTTGCAAGCTGACACGCTCTCTGAAGTTTTCCATCACTCACGTGCCTCGGGAGCGCAATGCGGAAGCCAACAACTTGGCCAACTCCGCGGTCCGCCGTCAAATGCATTCCTCGCCACAAATTGCGTAGGACGGGTGTCTCATTCGACCAGCCGGGCAAAGCCCGGCGGTGGTTTGTAGTAAGGGTGCAAGCCCCCGAGCTTGCGCCCTCGTCACCGCTCTGCTAAGTTTCCACTTCTCACCGAGTTGGAGAACTCCTGAATGCGTTTTGTCCATCGCTTCCCTGGTTATTTTCTAATTGTCTTGGTTCTCGCCGTTTCTTCCCACGCTACAGACAATGCCGCCACCCAGGCGCTGCATCAGCTATTCGACCGAGACTGGGAATATCAGATGGAGCACGATCCCGTGACCGCGTCAGAGCTGGGAGACCGCCGCTGGAACGACAAGTGGCAGGATTTGAGTCCGGATGCAGTACACGAGACGTTCCAGCACGCCCGCGACGTTCTCGCCCATTTGCACGCGATCGACCGCTCGCATCTCACCGCCGAAGACCAGGTGAGCTATGACATCCTCGATTTCAACACCAGCGACTATCTGGCGGGTGAACAGTACAAATGGTATTTGGTTAGGACAAACACCTTCGAAGGTATCCAGACAGTCGAAGGCATCGTTAACGACCTACGTTTCGAAACGGTCAAGGATTACGACGATTGGCTCGGACGCATGCATAACTTCCCTGCCTACATGGACCAGAACATGGGCCTGATGCGGCAAGGGATCAGGGATCACATTGTCCTGCCAAAAGTCATTGGCGAGAAGGTTCTTACACAACTGAATGGCATGGACTGGCAGGACCCGACCAAACACGGATTCTACAAACCGTTCAAGAGCATGCCGCCCTCGTTTTCCGAAGCGGACAGGCAACGGCTCACGGCCGCCGCGCAGCAGGAAATCAAAAGCGACGTGCTGCCGGCCTTCCAGCGCTTTCGCGATTTCATGCAGAAGGACTATGTTCCCGCATCGTTTGAGCAGGTTGGCGCGTGGCAGGTTCCGAATGGCGACGCTACGTATGCCTATCTTGCGCGATCAAGAACCACAACCGACCTCACTCCCGAACAGATTCACCAGATTGGCTTGCAGGAAGTAAAACGCATTGGCGCGCAGATGGACAAGGCCAGGGAGCAGTCAGGATTCAAGGGGACCACAGAGGAGTTCTTCCGGTTCCTCCGCACCGATCAGCGCTTTTATGCGAAGAACGCCGACGATCTGCTGCAATTCACCCGAGCCCGCGCGCAAGGAAATCGATCCGCTGCTGATAAAACTTTTCCGCACTTTCCCCCGGCTGCCATACGGAGTCGAGCCAGTTCCGGCGGAAATTGCTCCTGGGATGCCGGCCGCCTACGCGGATGGAGCCGCCCCCGACGGCTCTCGTCCCGGAATGTTCTACATCAATACCTATAAACCGGAGACGCGTCCGGAATACGAAATCACTTCGTTGATTCTCCATGAGGCCATCCCCGGTCATACCTTTCAGGGCGGCATTGCGATTGAGTTGAAAGACATCCCCAAGTTTCGGCGTTATGGCGGTTACAGCGCCTATGCCGAAGGCTGGGCGCTGTATTGCGAATCGCTCGGGGACGAGCTTAGCCTGTACGGCGATCCCTATGTGCGCTTCGGAAGATTAAGCAACGAGATGTGGCGCGCGGTACGGCTGGTGGTGGATACCGGAATGCACTACAAGCACTGGACGCGCCAGCAGGCCATCGACTATTTCCTCGCCCATGTAGCCACCACGGAATACAACGTCACCAGCGAGGTGGATCGCTACATCTCCTGGCCCGGACAGGCTCTCGCCTACAAAATCGGCGAGCTGAAGATCAAGGAACTACGGCAGCGGGCGGAGAAAGAGCTCGGCCCGCAATTCGATGTCCGGGAATTTCACGACGCCGTACTGCTTGACGGTCCGCTGCCGCTCACCGTGCTCGAGAAACAGGTCAATAGTTATATCGAGAGAACGAAGACGGGCGGAAAATAGCTCATGTCTGAAACCGCGACCTTGCTAGTGTCCTGCCCCGACCAGAAAGGTCTGGTCTCAGGAATTTCCACCTTCATCTCCCGCCACGGCGGCAACATTCTGCAGTCGGACCAATATACCGACGTCGAAGCCGGAATTTTTCTCGCCCGCTTCGAGTTTCACCTGGATGGCTTCCAGATTCCTCGCGACAAGATCGCAGCCGAATTTCGCTCACTCGCCAATCCATTCCGGATGAAGTATGAGCTTCACTTCAGCAACCACATTCCCAAGATTGCCCTGTTCGCGTCGCGGCTCCCGCATTGCCTTGAGGACCTTCTTCAACGCCAGCAGGCGGGTGAATTCAAGGCCGAAATCGCACTGGTGATCTGCAATCACCCCGATCTAAGTCCGATCGCCAACCGTTACCGCGTTCCTTTCATGCATTTTCCCATCACTTCGGAAAACAAGAAGGCCCAGGAAGCTGCCGAGATGCGCGAGCTGGAAACAAGGGGTATTGAGTTAGTGGTGCTGGCACGCTACATGCAGGTTCTGACCGAAGACTTCATTACCGCGTTTCCCAATCGCATCATCAATATTCATCATTCATTTCTGCCGGCCTTTGTTGGCGCAAAACCCTACCATCAGGCTTTCCTCCGTGGTGTGAAGCTGATCGGAGCCACCGGCCACTACGTCACCATGAATCTGGACGAAGGACCCATCATTGAGCAGGAAGTCAGCGCGCGTGTCACACCGCGATTCCATCGACGATCTGATCCGCAAGGGCCGCGACCTGGAAAGAAATGTGCTGGGACGCGCCGTCCGCCTGCATCTGGTACATCGGGTGCTGACCTATGGGAACAAGACAGTTGTGTTTGATTAGATTCGACCGATGCGTCATCCTGCCCATTTGTAGCGCCGCCGTCCCGGCGGCAGCCCGATGGGCGCCCCGCCCACCGTTCGGAAGCGAGACGCCCCCGAGCCAGCCGGCAAGATGCCGGCGCTACAAGAACAATGCGTCATTCTTGAGGGACTTCAGTCCCGAAGGATCTGGCGTGCACACCGGCACTGCCGGAAGAGTTCCAAGACGCCACTTGCCAGATCCTTCGCGAGCTCAGGATGACGGCTCAAATCAAAAAGACACTAGTCGAACCCGGGACGACCTTCCCGGATCCGTCGCGAAAAGTCTGGAGCGTCATTCACAGTCCGCGCTACGGGATTGATGTACGCGCGCTTCTTGAGTTCTTCAAAAGGAAACTTGCCCGCAAAATTCCCGTTGCGGTAAAGAATCTCCGGCCCGCGGCCGTTGAGTAGAACCCACCAGTCATGGAGTGAGCTTCCGGCCGGAAGATGGCCTGTGGCTGCCATCAGGGTGAAGATTTTGGTGGTGCAATTGTTGGTGGCTGCGTTGTACCACTGAGGATGATCGCGCAGCTCGTTGGCGCCGCGAACATATTCGAGGAAGAGCTGTCGCGACCAATCCGGCCCAGCGGTCGTGTGAAACAGGTACACATCCTCGCCAGTTCGATAGTTGGATCGCAGACGGACGAGATCGCGCTCATCGGCCATCACGTAAAGCAACTCATATTGCCGGAAGAAACCTCGAATCGCGGAATAGCCCTCGCCAACCTCATCCCGAGTTTCAATCGAGGCCGCGACGAAATCGTTGTCGCCAAACTGGAAGCTGACGATAGGATGCGCGATCCACGGCGAACCCCAGTAGGTGACGAACAGATCGATCCCGCGAAGTTGGCTCAACGATACTGTCTTGGTGAGCCACTGGCACGTGTAGTCGAGTTCCGTACGATAGTCACAATTACGAAAATTGTGGATCGTGACATGGTCGCCGTTAACGTCCGCCCACGGCATTTGCGAGTCGTCCGGCTGCCAGTTGCGATTGTTCGAAGGTTTGAGTGAAAGCCAGCACGCCAGAACGAACAGGAATCCCGTTAGGAAGGCGACCATGCGAAGCCGTCGTCGCTTGACGAAATAAATCACCGCAACCAGGCCAACGACGTAAACGATCGGAGTTAAAAGCGGCAACCGGGAAAAGGAAAGATCGATGTACAGGGCGGCAACTGCCCAAACCGATAGCCCAGCCAGCAATAACCAGGCAAAGCCGATTCCGATGCGCCGGAGAATACGTCTCCACCATACGGAATCGTCGACGCCGAGCATCAGTAAGCCGTCATCGCATTCACTTTTTAGATTTGGTTGCCCCCCAGGGATTCGAACCCCGATAAGCAGATCCAGAATCTGCTGTCCTACCGTTGAACGAGGGGGCAACTCTTGGGTGAGATTGTAGATCGAACAGCTTTGATTCTATGGGCAGGCGCGATTGCGGTCAATGATTGGCGAGGAACGATGCGGACTGTCATATCCTAAGCAATCCGCGAGCCGTTAATCACCAAGGCCAGGAAGGTACACAAAGAAAATCGGGAGATCAAAAATCTTCGTGATACTTCGTGCCCTTAGTGGTTTAAAGCGTTTACTCTTTCTGCTTCACTCTGACCACCGTGATCTTGGAAAACCCTTCCTCGAAAGTCGGCGCCTTCAGTTTGGCGCTCATTCGCCGCATCACATCTTCGGCCACTACACGCTCGCGCCGTTGATTCCGCTGCCAGGCAAACTTCCAGAGGGACATCGAAGTAGACGGCCTGAACTTCGTAGCCATAGTCGTGTCCCAGCTTGACCCAGCTCTGTCGTTCATGCGGCGTAAGGTTGGTGGCGTCGACGTAATTCAACGGACGGCGCGCAATCAATCGAGCCTTGAGCATGGACCGAAGGTTGGAAAAAATCAGGTCCTGAAACCGTTGCTCAGTGGGATCGTCAAACAGCAACCCGCGCAACATATCGCTCGAAAGCGGATTGATCTTGTGGCGCTTGAACCACGAGCTTTTGCCCGAGCCAGGCAATCCAATGGCGAGAATGACGCTGCCTTTGGGAACACTGGGTGCCGCAGTGGAAGACGTTTTCGCCGCTACCTGGGTGGCGGGGGTTGCTGCGTCGCTCTCAGGAGATGACTCGGCCGCGGTTCTATTGGCCAGCCGATGTCGCGGCCGACCGTGAACCACCTCTTCCCCGGCCACCTCGTCCGCGGCGACGGCGTCGGCGCGGATCCGAGCTTCCTCCTGCACCGCCTTCCCGTTGCGGCTGAGACGAGCCACTTGACGGTGCTTCTGCCAATTCTGCCGGCGCCTCTTCGTGCGAACCCTGGATATCGTTAGCTGGCACATCAGCTTCGGGCTGGTTCGATCCAACCGAAGCCGAACTTTCCGGAGCCGCGTCAAAATATGCCGGTTGCAGTGGCGCCTGCCCAGGTTCGCCCTTGCCGGTCTCTGGTTTTTTGCGCTTGAGTCGATCGCGCATCCATTTGCGCATGCTTGGCTTTTAACACAACCGCATAGTCGCGGGCAATGGATGTAGCGCAAGAGAACCAAGACCGCCAGCTAAAAATGAGAGCGCAGTCGAATCGTCTTCTCGATACAATTGCTTCGTGCCGATCCCGCCGGATATTCGCGGTCATAAATACGTTTCTCTGATCACTATTCGCAAGAATGGCGCGGCCGTGCCCACTCCCGTCTGGTTTGGCGAGAAAGACGAAAAGCTGTACGTAATGACCCGCAGCGACTCTGGAAAGTTCAAACGGATACGCAACAATCCTCAAGTGCGAATTGCGCCTTGCACTATTCGGGGCAAAATCACCGGACCCGAGATCGCGGCTACCGCACGCATTCTTCCTGCGGAAGATTGGGCCTGGGCGCGCAAGACTCTGCAGCAAAAGTACTGGCTCACTCGTATTAACTTCTTTTGGAGCAAGCTTAACGTTTTCGTCGAGGTAGAAATCCCGCGCTGAATGTTGTCAGCGCGCGCGATCAAGCCGTCCGCAATTTGCCGCATTCTTCATTTCCCTGTTACCATTTTCCTTCCATCATAGGCCTGAAAAGCTTCTTGGCGGGTCATCACGATTTTGGAGGTTACATGGCAATTAAAGTAGGAATCAATGGATTCGGACGCATCGGGCGAAACGTGCTCCGGGCTTCGCTCAATGACAGCAATATCGAATTCGTTGCGGTCAACGACCTTACCGACCCAAAAACCCTGGCTCATCTTCTGAAGTACGACTCGATTCTGGGCAATTTGCCCCACAAGATCACGGCCGGCGAGGACAGCATCACGATCGGCGACAAAAAGATCAAGGTGTTCAAAGAACGGGACCCGGGCAAGCTGCCCTGGGAGTCGGTGGGAGCACAGGTCGTTGTCGAATCGACCGGCCACTTTACCGATGCCAACGATGCCAAGAAACACATGCGCGGCCCGGTGAAGAAGGTCATCATCTCGGCGCCCGCAAAGAATGAAGATGTCACTCTCGTGCTCGGCGTCAACGAGCAGGTCTACGACCCAGCTAAACACCACATCATTTCCAATGCTTCCTGCACCACCAATTGCCTCGCGCCTATCGCCAAGGTCGTCAATGACAACTTCAAGATTGTCAGCGGCACTATGACCACGATCCACTCCTATACCAATGATCAGGTCATTCTTGACTTCCCGCACAAAGACCTGCGGCGCGCGCGCGCAGCCGCGATCAACATGATTCCTACCTCGACGGGTGCTGCGAAAGCACTGAAGCTGGTGATCCCCGACCTGGCCGGTAAGCTCGACGGCTTCGCCATGCGCGTGCCTACCCCGAATGTCTCGGTGGTAGACCTGGTGGCATTCGTGGAGAAGAAGACGACGCGCGAAGAAGTCAATGCAGCGCTGAAGAAGGCATCCGAAAGCGGCCCCCTGAAAGGGTATCTGGGATTTGAAGAAGGCGAACTGGTCTCCGCAGACTTTAAAGGCGATGGCCGTTCATCCATTGTCGACGCGCCCATGACCTTGGTGGTTGCGGGTAACTGTGTGAAGGTCATTTCCTGGTACGACAACGAGTGGGGCTATTCATCGCGCGTTCGCGACCTGATCAACTATTTGGGAACCAAGGGCCTTTAGGATCGTGTGGTAGCGGACGACTCTTCCGGCATGGGGCGGCTTGAGCTGCCGCCTGCCCATTTCTGCCGAAACGCACGGATAAAGGACGCCTCTCATGTCAAAGCTCTCCATCCGCGATCTTTCCCTTAACGATCACCGAGTGCTCATGCGGGTTGATTTCAACGTTCCGCTCGAAGACGGCCGGGTCATAGACGATACCCGCATTCGTGAAACTCTTCCCACCATCGAATACGCCCTGCGACACGGCGCACGGGTTGTTCTGATCTCCCATCTCGGCAGACCCAAGGGGAAACCCAATCCCAAGATGAGCCTGAAACCCGTGGCCGAGCGTCTGCGAATGCTCCTGGACAAGGAACTGAATCCCGACGAAAACGTTGGTTTTTGTCCCGATTGCGTGGGGCCTGAGGCCGTGGAGATGGCAGGACAGTTGGAAAAAGGTCAAACTCTTTTGCTGGAGAATCTCCGCTTCCATCCCGAAGAAGAGGCCAACGACGAGAAGTTCTCGAAACAACTTGCGAGCCTGGCTGACTTTTACGTCAACGATGCGTTTGGCACCGCGCATCGCGCCCACGCCTCCACCGTCGGCGTCACCAAATTCCTGAAAAAGGCTGCCGCCGGCCTGCTCATGGAAAAGGAACTCGAATACCTGGGCAAGGTGCTCAAGAAGCCCGAACGGCCTTTCATCGCGATCCTGGGCGGTGCGAAAGTGAGCGACAAGATCGGCGTAATCCGCAACCTGCTGGACAAAGTGAATGTCCTCATCATCGGCGGCGGCATGGCCTATACCTTCCTTAAAGCTCAAGGTGAGCCCGTCGGCAAATCACTCGTCGAGGAAGACAAACTTGACCTGGCGCGTCAGCTCCTGCAAGAAGCAAACAATCACAAGATGAAATTTCTATTGCCTGTAGACCATGTTGTGGCGGACAAGATCGATATCGGCGCATTGGTGAAAACCGTGGCCAGCGGCCAAATCCCGCCCAACCAGATGGCTCTCGACATTGGACCAAAAACTGTCGAGCTTTTTACAGAAGCCATTGGACACGCCCGCACGATCGTGTGGAATGGACCCATGGGTGTGTTCGAGGTGTCGCCTTTCGCCAAGGGAACTTTCAAGATCGCTCATGCCGTTGCCGATAATGTGGGAGCGACCTCCATCGTCGGCGGTGGTGATTCGGTATCGGCCGTCCATGCGGCGGGTGTAGCGGATAAGATCACCCACATTTCTACTGGCGGTGGAGCGTCGCTCGAATTCCTGGAAGGCAAGCAACTTCCAGGGGTTGAAGCACTGACCGACAAGAAATAAATCCATAAAGTTGTTTCGAGTTAGGCCATTCCTGAAAGGACGTCATGCCTCGCAAAAAGTTGATGGCGGCGAACTGGAAGATGTACAAGAATCCGGAACAGACAATCGCGTTTTTCGGCGATTTCCTTCCTATGGTTGCCGGCCACACCCGCGACGAAATGGTGGTCTGCCCGCCGTATATCGATCTCTACGTCGCCGCTCAATCCACAAAGGGCTCAAACGTCAAGATTGGCGCTCAGAACCTCTACTGGGAAAAGGAGGGGGCCTACACCGGCGAAGTCTGCCCGGGCATGTTGCTGGACGTCGGATGCACCCACGCCATCATCGGACATTCCGAACGTCGACAATACTTCGGCGAGACGGACGACATGGTGAATTTCAAGCTGAAAGCCGCGCTGGAAGCCGGAATGACACCCATCGTGTGTGTCGGCGAAGTTCTGGAAGAACGCGAGGCGAATCTTACCGAGGATGTGCTCCGCCGCCAGTGTCTTCGCGCTTTTCACGCTATTTCCGGCAAGAAAGCGGAGAAATTGGTGGTTGCCTATGAACCGGTCTGGGCGATTGGAACCGGAAAGACCGCTACGCCCCAACTCGCCTCGGCGGCTCATCTGATCATTCGTGGCGAAGCGGCCAAGGCCTTTGGCAGCGAATTCTCCGAAACACTTCGCATCCTGTATGGCGGCTCGGTAAAACCTGAGAACGTGAAGGCTCTGATGGCGGAAGAAGAAATCGATGGAGCGCTGGTCGGAGGCGCCAGCCTCGACCCGAAATCATTTGCAGCCATTGTGAAGTACTAGAAGACTCGCTCCATCATTGCAATAGAGCGCGTGTCTGCAGAAGTGCGTTGTTTAACTCTTGTTTCTGTTCCAGACAATCGGAGCGGGGGGATTTGTCTATGCCGTGCGAACTTCTTTAGTAGGCTGTGTTGGATCCAGGCAAGTTTGACTGGGCGGCTGGAATCTCTTCCGCCGACTGCTAATCCGAATCTCCACTTGAGACCCTTGACCTCAGCTCATCCACGAAACGATCTGTCCGATGTCTGCAGTCGAGTTTGATATGGTTCCCCGCGCCATCGCGGGACCAATCGCGACGGCCTCGCCGTGATTTTCAAACCAAACGAGGTAGGAAGATTGCTCCGCTCCCGGCAATCGTT
This sequence comes from Terriglobia bacterium, assembly GCA_963765715.1. Taxonomy (GTDB): domain Bacteria; phylum Acidobacteriota; class Terriglobia; order Terriglobales; family Acidobacteriaceae; genus JAIQFF01. Next base: position 61,156 of record CAVXXN010000001.1, on the reverse strand, counting down.
GCTGGTTGAGCCAGTTGTAGTATGCGCCCATGTCTCCATCGACAAGCGATCCCGCGGGATCGAGTTCCACATGGTCGGAGTTGCCGGACAGTAATTCGTTCATGGGCTTCTGCCGTTGCCGCGGTGCGAAACGGACGAGCAGCGTAAGCGGCTGGGCGCGCCGCAAGCGCCTCCCGCGCTGCCCACTGTGCGAAGGTGGTGCTGAAGATCTGGGTTCCCGAACCTTCGGTCAGCACTTTCAACTTAAAGCGGTCGAGTGCCGCATCCTCGGACTTCCCCGACCCAGCGCTCCCCAAGCCCAGGTCGGCGGGCCGCAATTGAGCGAGAACTGAACGCAGCGCTTCCGGACCCATTCCTGGCCGGTCGGTTTCCGATCGGATCCTGCGCAACAGGGCCGCACGCACAGGTTCCAGAGCGCCATAGGAGACGCAGGTCAGCTCCGAATCGTGATCCGCTGGCTGGCCTCCATCGATGTACCAGTGGCCGTACGCTTCCGGATGCGCTTTCGCTCTGGACGCCACGACGCTGAGCAGTTGCTGCAATCCCTTTTCCGGATTCACCCGGGTGAAATAAGCGCCATGCGGGCGAAGTTTGCGAAACAAGGCTTCGTCGCTTGCACTCACACCCTGCCCAACCACAGTGACGCCTAAACGCGGAATGGGCGGTGGTTCTGGCGGAACTGCCTCCTGCAGACGGCTGGCATATCCAGTGGCCGCAGTTCGAAACGCATCAAGTTGATGCGTGGTCCAGAGGTAGGACGACAGCTGTTCCACAAACTGTGCCGGAGCGTTGATCCAGTCGAAACTCTCCAGTTTCGACGAAACCTGGATTTGTGCAAATTGTTCAAACCAGGCATTCGCTTGTTCGCTTGAAAGAGAATTCAGATTCGCCAGTTCCCTCTCCACAGCCCTGCGCTCAACCGGGAACCTGAAATCGTAATCGATAACTTCACGCAACAGACTGGGTACAAAACCCAGTGGGAGTCGTTGCAGGGCTCCAATGTATCCCGTGACCAGCTTTCTCGCTTCTGGCGGGTATCCATTGAACTGCTCCGGTTTGAGATCTCGCGGAAGCATCTTATTTTACGAAGTCATTCTCATACTCTGTCATCCGGGATCGCCGTGAAGTAGAGCGACCGGCTTTTTCCGTAATCATTAATCGTTTCGTTATAACAATTCGCTAATCGGCTTGCCCTGGGCAAACGACGCCGAAAATCCAAGTATTGATCCTAAGGTCGGCACCAGATCGGTAGTATCCATCGGACGGTCGAAAACCACTCCCTCGCGAATCCCAGCTCCCATGGCCATCATCCATGTGGTGCGGGAAAGCGCATCTCCGGTGCGATGATGCTGGAAACCATTTCCTCCGGAATCGTCATCGGAGTCACGGCCAAAATCCGGCAGAATAAACATCGTGGTGTTGCCGGCATATTCCGGCTCGCTCTGGATCGTCTTCCACAAATCAGCGCAAAGGCGGTCGGTGCGCCGGATGCCCTCCATGTAAAGCGAGTAGGCCCCGGCGTGTGCGATATCAATGTCATGCATGGTGATCCACAGAAGGCTTGGCGCTACCTGTTTCATCAACTGACGCGCAATATACACAGAAAGCTCGTCCGGACTCGACAGCGTCCGCGCCTTCGCTTTGAATTCATCGACGGAAAGCTTCAGGATTTGCTCTAACTGCGCCAACTCCACTTCGCTGCCTCCGAGTTCAGGAGCGTAAAACGGCGTCTCGTAGTTGTCGCGCAGCAAATGCTCAAAATCCTTGCCGCCGGACGTCGCCGCCGTCAGCAGGTGTTTGGGCAGAATCACTCTCGCACCCAACCCGGAGCCGTAGGACCGGTGACTGCTTTCTCCAATCCGGTTGAAACCATTGCTGGGAGCCACTACCCACGCATCTGAAGGTGGACGCTTCAGGTCTTTGCGGAAATATTCGAATGCGGTCGGGTGTTCGGGCGGGAGAGATGCAAAGTTGTTGATGGTTTCGTAGACCCCGGTCGCCAGGCTCGCAGTAGCCACGTAGTGGCCCAAAATGCCTCGATTCACTACCTGGGTGAAGAATGAGTCGACTGGGGAATCAGGTCCCGCATCAGGTAGCGGAATATTTTCCTGTCCCTCCGGCGCAAACGTCTCCTGATCGCGCGCGCCGCCGCCAAAAGTGATGACCACCACCTTCTTTCTTTTGGGAGCAGCGTAGGCACGAAGCAATCGGCTCGAACCCAGAATCGTTCCTCCGAGCGCGAGCCCCGCGCCGTGCGCAGAAAGTCACGGCGGTTGCAGACCAGTTGTGAGGCCAGTTCTTGAGGAGTAGCCGTGTTGCCTCTGGCTCCGAAGCTCGCTCGCTGTGAGAGGTGGGACGCCATAGTTGGCACACCGTAATAAGGACGACGGCTAACGCAAGCTAGGGCTTCGCCGTGGTCCCGTTCTTCGCTGAATAAACGAACTGCCGGATTTCTGCTCTCTGCTTGTCGAGGTCCGCCAAATGCTGCTCGCGGATCTTTTGGTAAGTCGCAAATTCTTCCTGGGCGCGATCTTTTTGGCCCGTATGAACATACGCCTGTCCGAGCCGGTAGCGCACGTCCGCCAGGTCGCCATCAAGCTGGCGGGCCTTCTCATACTCCGGGATGGCCTCCGCATACTTGTTCTGGTCGGAGTAAAGATTTCCCAACTGCAAATGCGCCTCCGCCGAATTCGGATCCAGCGCCAGTGAAGTCTTCAGCAATGCTTCGATCTGATGGAGATCCAGGCCCGGATCCTCCGCCCGCTTCCCTTTCCACAAACTCATCGCGTAGTAGTAGTGGGCGCGTGCGTTGCGTGGCTGAAGCTCCGCAAAACGGCGAAAGCGCTCAGTAACTTCCTCTGCCTGGCCGGGCGAGCTGTTGTATGCCTTGGATAGAAAAAGATAACAGTCAGGATCGGAAGGGTTCAGATCAGCCCCTCTCAGCAAAGACTTCACCGCATCGTCGTAATTCCCGCGCGAGTAAAGAGACATGCCCAGGCCGATCACCAGACGCGCCGATTTAGGATAGCGTTCGCTGGCCTGCTGAAACACTTCCATTGCGGGTCCAAGCGTGCGATGCAGCAGAAGTTCGCTTCCCCAGTCGAATAGGTTGCTCTCGCTGGGATCCATGTGCGCGCGATTTCAAATTCATTCGCCGCAGCGACGAATTTTCCGTCCTTCTCTTCGATCTCACCCAGCAGGTTATGCAATTCGGCGGTATTTTTCAGCTTCAAAAGGTCGTTGACCAGTTGCCGGGCCGTCAGCGCAGCCGCCCCGTAAGGATGTAAGCCAGTGCAAGATCGTATCCGTTGTCGTAAGAAGAAGGATTGATTCGCTGAGCCTGCTCGAGAAAAGGCGTGGCTTTCGCAACTTTCCCTGACGCGGACATAAGACTCGCCCAGGTTATGGTTGGCGTCGAAGTTCCGCGGCTCGATCTCGACCGCCTTCTTGAACTGCGCTTCCGCGAGGTCGTGCTTTCCAAGGCGCGAGAGATTCGCAGCCAGATTGGTCCTGGCGGCGGCCGAATCCGGCTTCAAGCGTACTGCCTTTTCGAAGTGAGAGTTTGCCTTGGCGTCCTCGGACTGCCCGGAATAAACCAGCCCGAGCAGTTCGTGCACCTCAAAGCTTTCGGGAACCTGTCGCACGATGCGCTCCAAACGCGCCGCAGCCTCGGCATACTGCCCTGAGTCATACTGCGCAACGGCAGCCTTGAACTCGCGATCCAGAGCTTGACCTTGCGATTGGTCAGCCGCCGCTGCCATGGGCAGACACACCAGCAGAATCAACGGAACAAACCAAGTCGACCGGTGTCTGATGATCACGGCCTTCGTATGTTAGCACCGCACTGCGGCAGCGGGAGCACCAATAAGGATGGAGAAAAATCCGCAAAGGCGCTACGGTGAACGCCTTTGCGGAAGGATGTCACGAGTCTAGAAGTACAGTTTCAGCGCGAACTGGATCTGCCTCGGATCGTAAGGAGCATCGCGAGTCGATCCAATCTTCCCAAAGTTCGCACTCGTGTAATTCACTGAACCCCCGATAGCTACCACACCATTGCCGCCAAAACCGGGAGCATTAAAGTTGGGATGGTTGAGAATGTTAAAGAACTCGGATCGGAACTGTAGCCGGAACCGCTCTGTGAGTTGGAAGTCCTTGAAGAGAGAGAAGTCTAAACCGGTGAAAACCGGTCCGGCAACCTGCGCAGGATCGCCGCCCAGGGCGCCTAGGCCTGTCAAGGGAACGCATCCCGCCGGTGACGGGGAACCTGGACCCGGAAGAATAGGACCTGTTGCGCCCAGCACGCATGGCTGAGTGAACGCGGCCGGATTTCCAGGAATTGTCGTGCGTCGTGCGGCCCCGCATAAGGATCTTGACCAGTAAGAAGAGCACGACAGATCGTGCCCGCAGTCGTGGCGGTCGGACAAGGGATTGCGAACGGCTGGCCACCCTGAACAGTTGCAGCCCAATTGACGCTCCAGCCTCCGATCAACGCATTCGTCGCCCCTCCAGAATCAGACATGAACCGCTTCCCTTTGCCGAAAGGAAGTTCGTAACCACCACTCAAATGAAAGACCTTCCGGATATCGAAATCTGCCAACCCCTATCGCCCTGGATTCCGAAACCTGGAACATCCGGAGCACGGTAACCTTGGTTGTTTCTGGTGTTCGTTAAGTAAGTCGATCGCATCCGAGCGCGCTTGGGACCAAGTGTAAGTGGCCAGGAAATTCAAGCCGCTCGCAAATGACTTTTCCACCTTGAGCTGAAGGCCATGGTAGTGACTGCTGCCTTCCGTAATCGCATAACTCGACCTTGCCCAAAATCCGGAAATGGAATTACCTTGCGGCAGCACCGGCGGGCAGGATCGCCGTGACATTGTTGGAGTTCGGAAATACTTCCAGATGACGCCCTAGCGAGGTCACGTATCCAAGCTGGAACGACATTGTAGGTGTCAGTTGATATTGGAGAGTAAAGTTGCCACCCATCGAGTAGGGAGTTTGGTAGTCAAACTGAATTCCCCGCAATCCCAACCCGAGGCATTGACCAACAGCGGATCGAGCGGCGTGCAGGCAAACCCAGTTTCGAAGGTTGCATTTCCGATGGGGCCCGCTCCGGCGCCGTACAGCCGTTGTAAACGATCGGATGATTGTCGTCCTGCGTTTTGAATTGGAAATTGAACTGGAAAGGATAGTTTTCACCCAGGTTCGGAGAGAATCCGCGATTCTCAAACCCGTTGTAGAAACATACCAAATCCACCCCGGGCAACCAACTTGGGCGTGACTTGATAGGCAAAACCGACCCGCGGGGCAAAATTATAATTTTGCGAATTCCCCAACCCTTTGCCATAAGCATCCGTGACGTCAATCTTGATGCCATCCTTTGCCGCCAGGTCTGTGAAACATGTGGACAGCCCGAGGACAAGTTGCCAGCATTCGGGCCCGGCGGAATCAGATATACCGGACCGCCAAGCGGAGGTCCGCTCGGGACAAAATTGGCCTGATTCCCGTGGTGCTCAAAGACCAAGCCGAAAAAGTCCCAACGCAAGCCTAGATTGACGGTTAACTTGGGAGTGACCTTCCAGTCGTCGTTGAGGTAGGCGCCGTAGTAATTCTTGCCGTTGTCGGTCAGAGAGATATTGGAGATGTCGATAGCATTGCCACCTCCTTGAAGACCGGGGCCGCCGACGAAGTCCACTCCTCCTACCGTCGAAGCGGTCGGAGTCAACAGCAATTGAGCCAGACCGGTGTTCTCCGCACTAGGCTCGCACCGGGCACATTAGTGAATGTACCGTCGAAATCAAACTCTCCACGTGACCAGGGTGGCTGCAGGGTCGAGAACTTCACGTGCTGAAATTCGAAACCCATCTTGAAAGTATGTTTGCCGTAAATTTTGGTGAAATCGTCAGTCACCTGAAATGTGGAACTGACTTCATCGGAAGGCAGGAAAGCGTTGCTGCCCAGAGTCTGCAAGCCCCTGGATTCGCGAATGCTGGAAGTCCGCCATTCTCGTGCTGCTTGAGGGATGCCCTGGATGCCAAACTCTCCAGGAATGTCACTCAGATCGTTGGCCGAAGGCGAAACCCGGGTTGTATGCAGGTAATTCAGGCCGGCACGTGCGACGTTGACCATGCTCGGCGAAAACACATGCGTCCAAGCCAGGGCACTTTGCTGCGCCAATGCGGTCTGATTGCCCTCTTGGAAACCGCCGCCATCGGCCACGCCCCCGAAAATTCCGGGAATAAATTGTGGATCGTCTACATAACTGAAGCGGTAAAACAGCTGATTCTTGTCACTGAGGTTCAGGTCCAACCGGCTGTCGAATGCATTGCGATTTTCGCTGATTGCCGGCGAAGCGGTGAAATTGGAAATGAGCGCCCCGTTTGTGGGGTTCGGATAAAGGTTCAACAACTTGATCGCGTTCGGGTCCAGGCGTCCCGCCGGCAGGATGTTTAGGTTACAGGCAGCAAGTGTGTACGTGACGGTACTCGCAGGGCACGTACCGAAATGGATCGCGAACAAAACCGACCCGCAACGGCTCGCGTTGTAGCGGGATCCAAAATCGTCCCCGCAGGCATCGTTCGGCCAAGAAGGTCGGTTTGCAGTACCCGATTGTTCTGTGATCAATTCTTGGAGGTTTGTAAAACCTGAGCTTCGCTCTAAAACTGTTGGCACGCTTCCGGTATGTGGCGATCCCTGGCGCCGGCGCAGCCCTTCATAGTCACCGAAGAAAAACATCTTGTTCTTGATCACGGGCCCGCCGATGGCCACTCCGAACTGGTTCAGTCGCAGTTCGCCCTTCTTGGTGACATCGCCTACGCGTTCAAAATAGTCGGCTGCATCCAGCTTGTCGTTGCGGAAGAATTCCCAGCCCGCGCCGTGGAAGGAATTGGTGCCGGATTTGATGGTGGCGTTAAGAACCGCGGCGCCGGATCGGCCATACTCAGCGCTGAAATCCGTCGTCTGAACCTTGAATTCCTGAATCGCGTCCACCGGAGGCAGCACCACAAAATTCGTGCCGTTGAGAAAGTCCACGGTGTCCGAGTTATTGTCGATTCCATCCAGCATATAATTGTTTTGCGCCGGCCGCGAACCATTGGCCGCAAATGCGCCGCTGGCAGCGTTGCCTCGGGTATCAGCCTGCGGTGAGTTCACGCCGGCAGCAGAGCTGCGCCAGAAAGGTAAAATTTCTTCCGTTTAAGGGAAGATTATTGACATTGCGCGAGTTGATCACCTGTCCGACGGAAGCTTCCTGGGTCTCCAGGACGGGAGTCGCACCGGTTACCTCGACCGTTTCCGTCACCTGCCCCGGCTTGAGCACGAAATTAATCAGCACCGAAGCGCCAACGTTGACCACAATGTTGCGCCGCTCTGTGGTCTGAAACCCTTGAGAGGTGGCGGCGATCTTATAGCTGCCAATCCTCACCGGCGTAAACGTGTACCCGCCATCTGACCCGACAGTCACAGATAGCGTTGCGTTCGTGCCTTCATTCGTCAGAGTGACAGTCGCGCCGCCAACAATGGCGCCGGAAGGGTCTGTAACCGACCCCACGATGCTTCCGGTATCGACCTGGGCATGAAGCGGGTTGGAGCTCAACAACATGATGCTGGCGGCGATCGCCAGCGATGTTCGCAGGATCCAAGACGAAACGGACGCGCGTTTCATAACTTCCCTCCAAGCTTCACGGCTTAGCGCTGAATGTTTTTTCTGACTGGAAAATGTAAACGTGTACATCCAAACCCGCACAACGTTAGTCCAACGTCTCAGAATTTGTCAAGAACAAACTAATGTGTTTGTACTAGCAAAGAAAATTCCTCGTTCGGTGTCGCCTCTATTCATTCGCTGTACATCTTGATGGTCAGCATTCCAGCTTCGCATGGCTTGAATTTGGATTAACTTTGCCGCAGTGCTAACATTCCGCACGTCGGATCAATACTTCCGGAACTCTTCCGCGACGCGCCATTGACGCAAGGACTCTACTGTTTTCACGTCGAATGTTTTCACGTCGAACCTTCCTGAGAGGAATGCGCTGGGCGCCCGTGCTTTTCCTCCCGGCGCCTGTTTTTGGCACGCCATTCCGCTCATACTTCCCCGCACTTCCGGCGGACAGCAGTTCTTCTTTCCCTTTTGCTGACTCTCGTCTTACGCCGCATTATCCCGCGAAGTCTCCGCTGGATGATGTCCTTCGCCTCGTGCTTCCCGGCTCGGACGAGTACGTCACAGAAAAATACGCGTTCGAAATAACCCAATTGCTCGCCGAGTGGAGCGCTGCGATCACAGCAACGCCACCGGCTTCCGCCCTCCTCGCCAAATTCCTGCATGGCTCAGTTGAAGTTCACCTCGTCGCATCCTACTGAGGAAATCAAGCTGCGCTCTGGCAATGGCGTCGAAGTCTTTCGCAGACGGTTTGCAAATGAGATCGTTTCGGGCCGCGAACGATTTCTAGACGACATCAAGACGTATTTCGCCGGGATGTCGCGGATAGAAACGGCTGAATTCGAAATCATCGGCATACAGGAAACCGGCGACGCTTCGCCGGCGCTCAGTGTTGCGATTCGTTATGACTTTGTCGGCACCCTTCCAGGCGTCGGGCGCGAAGAGCGCGTTGGCCATTGGCATACTCGCTGGGCGCGGGAGGGCGCCGGCGCCTGGCAGGTTCTCAAATGGGAAGCGATTGAAGAAATTGTCAGCCGGGCACGCGCGCCTATCTTCATTGATGTTACGTCGCAGGCTCTTGGCCAAACTGACTCGTATCGAGAATCAGATGCTTCGTGGAGTCGACCACTGGCGCACCGTCATCGATGGAGCCTGTGGAATCGATGTTTATGGAAACAATGGTCTGGCGTCGGCGATTCGATAACGATGGATTTGATGATCTTTATGTCTGCCAACCTGCGGGACTTCCCAACCGGCTGTATCGCAATCGCGGCGATGGCACATTCGAGGATGTGACCGAACAATCGGGAGTGGATGTGCTGGATAACACAGCTTGCGCTCTGTTCGCAGACTTTGAAAACAAAGGCCTGCAGGATCTTCTGGTGGTCTGCGGCAGCGGCCCTCTGCTCTTTCTGAATCAGGGAAACGGAAAGTTTCTCCTCAAGCGCGATGCTTTCAAATTTGCGCATCCGCCGCAGGGGACTTTCACTCACGCCGCGATCGCCGACTACGATCGCGACGGCCGGCTCGACATTTATTTCTGCCTCTACAGCTACTACCTGGGACTGGATCAGTATCACTATCCCGTTCCTTATTTCGACGCGCGCAATGGCCCACCCAATTTCCTGTTTCACAATCAAGGCAATGCAACCTTTGATAGACCGCACGGAAGCGGCCGGTTTAAACGCGGACAACGACCGCTACAGTTTCTGCGTGCGCATGGGGCGACTCCAACGGCGACGGCTCTCCCGATCTCTATGTCGCCAATGATTTCGGGCGAAGCAATCTCTATCGCAATCAATGGCGATGGAACATTCTCTTCGGTTTCCACGGAAGCAGGCGTCGAAGATCCTCGGTGCCGGGATGAGCTGCATCCTGGTTCGATTCCAATAATGACGGCAATCAGGATATTTATGTCGCCAATATGTGGTCCGCCGCGGGGATCAGCGTCTCCGAACAAAAAATCTTCCATGAAAAAGATCCCGAGAATATTCGTGCTCTTTACCGCCAGCACGCACGCGGCAATTCGCTCTATCGCAACTCGGGGCAACGGGACGTTTCAAAATGTGAGCCGACAAGCGGGGGTGGAGATGGGCCGATGGGCCTGGTCTTCCGACGCTTGGGATTTCGATCACGACGGCTATTCCGATCTGTACGTCGCCAATGGCTATATCTCCGGCGCCGGATCCTCGCGACCTTTCCAGTTTTTTCTGGCGGCAGGTGGTGGCGAAATCGCCGCAGAATTCCACCCCTCGCCTAATTACGAACGAGGATGGAACGCTATCAATGAACTGATCCGCTCGGACTCTTCCTGGAGCGGCCGCGAAAGAAATGTTTTTTACGCTAACAATGGCGATGGCACGTTTTCTGAAGTCTCAGGGACCGTCGGTTTGGATTTTCCCGACGACAGTCGCGCCTTTGCTCTCGCCGATCTTGACCACGACGGCCGACTGGAAGTTGTTCTCAAGAACCGAAACGCTCCACAACTCCGCATATTGCACAATGTCGATGACAGGATATTGGGCAGCTCGGTCGCGTTCCGCCTGCGCGGAAATAAAAGCAATCGCGATGCCATTGGCACTGCGATAACAGTTGAAGTCAATCGTCCGGCCAGAAACGCTTCGCCAGACCAAATATCTTCAGGCTGGCTCGGGATTTCTTTCTCAACATAGCAAGGAACTTTTCTTCGGAGTCGGAAAGTCTGCGACCACCGTCCGCGCAAGCGTCCGCTGGCCCAGCGGATTGACCCAGGTCTTCGAAAACCTGCGCATTAACCAGCGAATTGAAATTGAGGAAGGCTCTGCAGATTTCCTGTCAAAGCCTTTCGAGAAGACGAGCGTTTCCTATTCACGACCCGGTGAAACTCCGAGGTTGGAGGCTCTACCATCGTCGGTCGAGACCTGGCTAATCGATCCACTCAGCGCTCCGGACTTTTCCCTCCCTGACCTTGCCGGCAAAATGTGGGATTTGAAAACATTTCGGGGCAGCTTTCTGCTTCTCACTTTTTGGACCGCAAGCTCTCCATCTTGCATGGAACAGATGCGACTTCTGGAGCAACGGAAGGCTGCTCTCGCTTCGATCGGCCTGCGCATCGCAAGCATTAATGTTGACGCCGCAAATGGCGGCGAGCCAATGGATGCCAGAACTCTGCAATCGTTCGTGTCCAAAGAGCGAATTTCTTCCCCTGTACTCATCGCGACCGATGAGGTGGCCGGCGTCTACAACATCGTCCACCGCTTCTTGTTCGACCGTCGGAGAGATCTACCGTTTCCAGCGTCTTTTCTGATTGATGCAAACGGAATCATCGTCAAGATTTATCAGGGGCCGATGAATGCCGATCGCCTGCGGGGCGACGTAGCAAATGTTCCGCGCTCTCCTGCCGATCACCTTCGCAAAGCGTTGCCCTTCAAAGGAACTCTTTATCAGGAGGCGTTTCAGCGTAATGACTTCACATACGGAGTCGCATTCTTTCAGCACGGTTATCTGGATCAGGCCGAGGCCTCATTCAAACAAGTGATCGCCGCCAAGCCGGACGATTCCGAGGCACACTACAACCTGGGAACGCTCTATCTTCGAAGGAATGCTCTCGCGGATGCGCGGCAATACCTCGAGCGAACTGTGAAGCTGCGTCCAGACTACCCCGAGGCGTGGAACAATCTTGGAATGCTTGACGCCCAGGAAGGCCAGGTGGATGCGGCCGTCCGCAACTTCCAGCAATCTTTATCGTTGCGCCCGGATTATGCGGTCGCCCTTGCGAACCTCGGCAACCTTTACCGGCGCCAGGGAGCTTTTGCCGAAGCTGACAAACTCCTGAATCGCGCTCTCGAACTTGAACCCGACAATCCGGAAGTCAACTACAACCTCGGAATGCTCTATGTGCGCCAGGACCAACTCGACCGCGGCAGCGCAATATCTGGAAAGAGCGTCAGCCTTACGTCCTGACTACTCTGACGCGCTGAACAACCTGGGAGTTCTTCTCGTACGTCAACAGAACTATTCTGCGGCCGAGGAAAAATTCACCACCTGCATCCGGGTCGCTCCGAACTTCGATCAGGCATATCTCAATCTTGGCCCGCGTATATGTAATTTTGAACAACAAGGAAAAAGCCAGAGAAGTTTTACAGGCCCTTCTGCAGCTTCAGCCTCAGCACAAGATAGCCCGCAGGCGCTCGAGATGCTAAATTGAGCATTCGTGGCCGCCTGGAGAACCGCTCGTACAGGTGCGCCACAGGGAAGATGACCACTGTCGCCACATTTCCGCATTTGCGCAACGCCCGAAGTCCTCTGGGTTGCCTGCGCAAAACAATCGCGCTCGCGATACTTCTAGTCCCCGCCTTTGGTTACGCGACACCGCACGTCCGCTCTCGCTCCATCAGCTAAGTCGGATGCATCACCGAAGAGCACTTCTCCTTTCGCAGAGGCCGAAACCCTGCTTCAGCAAGGCTCTGTTGCCGAGGCGAAAACAGAAAATCCAGGAGCAGCTAGCCCTGAATCCCTCCAGCGTGGAGGGTTACAACTTGCTGGGAATCATTTTCAGCGGCGAGAAAGATTACGCCAACGCCCTCGACGCATTTCAGCACGCACTGAAGCTCGATCCGAACTCCACCAAGACGCACAACAATCTGGGAAGCTGTTACGTCGCTCAGGGAAAGCTCGACCTGGCGGAAGAGGAGTTCAGGAAAGTTTTGCGCCTTGATCCCGCCAACGCGATGCGAACTACAACCTGGGCCTCGTATCGATGGCACGGGGCTCACCGGCGCAGGCCATTTCCAATTTTCTGCGAGTGCATCCAGCGAACAGCGCAACCCGTTTCAACCTGGTTCGCGCTTACCTCGAAGGCGGCCGTACCGCTGAAGGTTTGAGCGCTGCCAAGGCACTTTCCCTCGAAGCCAGGGACGATGTTCAACTGCACTTCACTCTAGGAATTTTGCTGGCGTCGGCAAAGCAATATGACCCGGCGCGCCGTGAACTCGAAAAGGCCAATGCCCTGCAGCCGGAAACATTCGAGATTCTTTTCAACCTTGGACAGATTTATTTTCGCAGCCGCGGACTACTCAAAGTCCGAATTGGTCTTGAACCGTGCACTGAAGCTTAAGCCGGATTCGCCCACAGCTCTCGCACTTGCTGGCACAGGTCTATTCCGCGCAGAACAAACCGGTCGACGCTCTGGATTTGCTGGCGCGCGCCCACAAACTGGCTCCCGATGACACTGACATCATCTTGCTCCTCGCCCGGCTCAGCATGTCGCAGAATTATTTCGAGGATGCGATTCCGCTCCTTGAATCAGGTTTAAAAATCGCCCCGAAACGGGCCGACCTTCACGCCGCGCTGGGCGAAAGCTATTTCATGTCGGACAGAGTGGAAAAGGCCATCGAGGAATTCAAGGTGCTGATCGAACTCGACCCTTCCGCCCCGTCCTATGCTTCGTTGGGACTCTCCTACCGGCACTTGGGACGCTTTGATGAGGCCAGAAAATATTTTCAGGAAGGCCTCAAGCTTGATCCTCACAATGCTTCGTGCCTCTTCAATCTGGGATATATCGAGGAGCGCAAGGGAAACCAGGCGACAGCCGAACAATTTTTTCAGCAGGCGCTGAAATCCAATCCGAATTTTTCCGAAGCCTTGCTGGAGTTGGCCAACCTCAGAATCGCCGGCAAGAAATTTGAAGAAGCTGCCGTTCTGCTTAGAAGATACGTCAAAGTCAGCCGCGATCCGGCTTCCGGATATTACAAACTCGCCATGGTGGAGAGAAGCCTGCATCAAACAGAAGCCGCCCAGAAAGATCTGAACGTACTTCCAGACCCTTTCTCAAAGATTCCTCGCCAGGTACGTATCCTTATCAGCATCTTTTTGAGTATCTCGACAACCGCTCGAACCTCGCCCCGCAGGCCCGGGCTCAACTGGATCGAGACCGAACTGATAGAACAGATCAAGAAGCATCCGGACCGTCCGCAAGATCTCTACTTGCTTGCTGAAACCTATCTGAAACTTGGGAAAGCCGGAAGATGCCCGAAACACCATCGCGCAGTTGATCAGATAAGCTCCGGCGACTTTCGTACCCAGACCGGAGTCAGGCGTATTGCTGGCGCGCTATCGTTTATACGACGATGCGATTCCGCATTTCCAGGCGGCGCTTGCAGGCCAATCCTGACTCTGACGAAGTGAAATTCGATCTGGCCGATGCCTACTTTCGCAAAGGTCTTTACGATCAGGCTCTCGAGGCCGCTTCGAATGTTTCCGCTGCCGGCAGGCAGGACGCCAGCTTCCTCTCTCTGCTTGGAGACATCTACGCCCATCTTGGCAACACTGCAAAAGCAGAAGAGATTTTTCGTGACGCAATCAGCCGCAACCCTGACAATGACCAGTACTACCTCTCGCTCACCCTGGTCCAACTTCGCAACAAGGATGTGAACGGCGCGGAGGAAACATTGCAGAAAGGGCTGGCACGAATTCCGAGCTCTGGGAAAATTCTGTGGGGTTTGGGAATTGTTTCAGCCTTGCAGGGCAAAACAGCAGCAAGCCGCGGCAACGATTGGAACGCGCAGTGGATCTTTTGCCCGAATGGCCCGGTAGTTACTCCACGCTGGGCGTCTTCTATTATCAGACCGGACAAATCGCCAAAGCTCGCGAAGTGCTGAATCGCTTCAAGGGCAGCAACGCTGGTGGCCTGGATGTGAATCGGATTGAAGAAGTCTTGTCTCGCGCTCCGGCGACATCGCCTTCCGCCGAGTCTCCGATGTCCATGGTTGCACGGCAGCAATTGCTTCAACTGGCGCTGTCGCTCGCCGACCGTACTCTCTAACGCGCGCCTGCGATTACGAAAGGGAAAATCCGCGAAATCGGTCCTTGCAATGGGGAGAACAATGGAAAACTGACAGGCGATTCGTTTCCGGCCCGACCAGTAGCGCCATCCTCGCTTTCGCATTTCTGTATCGTCACTGCTATCCGCCTTCGTCGGCATTCGGCGATCAGCCTCCCAAACCCGCAGACGACGGTGTTCCCGTCCGCTACACCGATGTTCGCCAGGCCGCCGGCATAACTTTTCTGCAGGACGCCACCGCCACCGACGAAAAATATTATCTCGAAACAATGGGCACCGGGGTCGCATGGCTCGACTATGACCAGGATGGTCTGATGGATCTTTTCTTCGTCCAATCCGCGGCCACCGACATCTACAAACCTCCACATCCCTTGCGCTGTGCGCTTTATCACAATAATGGTGACGGCACCTTCACCGACGTCACCGAAAAAGCGGGAGTCGGCGGGAGTCGGGCACTACGGCCAGGGCGTCGCGGTCGGGGACTTCGACAACGACGGCTACCCTGACCTTTACGTGACCGGCTACAACAGCGCCATTCTTTATCACAACAACGGCAACGGAACTTTTACCGATGTCACCGCCAAAGCTGGAGTCGCGGACGAAGGTGGATGGTCAACCAGTGCAGGATGGTTCGACTACGACAAGGACGGCTACCTCGATCTGCTTGTCACCAACTACATCGAGTGGTCGCCAAAAAATAACTTATGGTGCGGAGAACGCCGCCCCGGATACCGTTCTTACTGTCATCCCGGCAATTACAAAGGACAGAAAACCAAGCTCTACCACAACAATCACGATGGCACCTTCACCGATGTCAGCGACATCTCAGGCGTGGGCAAGCCTGAATCCAAAGGCATGGGCGTTGTTCTGGCCGACTTCAACAACGATGGTTGGACCGACATCGCGATCGCCAACGACAGCTGGCCCAACTTTCTCTTCATCAACAAGCACAACGGAAAGTTTGAAGATGTGTCGTTCGTGTCGGGCATGGCAGCCAGCGAGGATGGCCGCTATGAGGCCGGGATGGGCATCGACGCCGCCGACGTCGACGGCGACGGCTGGCAGGACCTCTACGTCACCCACCTTGATCATGAACTGAATCGCCTCTACCACAACAACCGCGACGGCACTTTCAACGACGAGACCTATCGCTCCGGCATCGGCAATAAGGCCGTTCTGCTCAGCGGAGTCTCCATGAAGTTTTTGGACTACGACAACGATGGCTGGACCGACATCCTGCAATTGAACGGATCCATGCTCGACAACGTCCAGCTCTACCACGCGAAGTGACCTACAAGGAACCGTTGCTGATGTTCCGCAATTTGGGCAAAGGCCAGTTCGCCAAAGTTTCAGAATCTCTGGGACCTGACTTCATGCGCCCTATCGTCGGACGCGGCCTGGCCACCGCCGATTACGACAATGACGGCGACACTGACATTGCCATCAACAATCGCGGCGACTATCCGTCACTTCTGCGCAACGACGGCGGAAACGCCAATCACTGGCTGGAAGTTCTATTGATCGGAACCCGCTCCAACCGCGACGGCATCGGAGCTTCGCTGAAGCTAACGTCTGCCGGCTTCGTGCAGGTCGAACAGGAAAAAGGCGGCATGAGCTACATGTCGGCCAACGACCCGCGCATTCTGTTTGGATTGGGAAAGCGCACCAAAATCGACTCTCTGGAAATTACATGGCCCAGCGGTCAGGTAGATACGCTCACGAATGTTCCAGTCGACCAGATCATCGCAATCAAAGAAGGGACAGGAATCGTCCCCCACCCATTCCCAAAGATCACGTCCAAGTGAGGGTGTCGGTTCCAGCGAAAAGAATGCATCTTCCTGTGTAAAATTCCTTGTGCCCAGATAAGATCCCGTTAATCGATAATGTTTTCCAGCGACATTTTGCTTTCTCTGAGAACTGGCAACTGATCACTGACTCTATGACTTTCCCCCGGCGCCATTTCCTCGGCTCCTCCCTGGTACTCCTAGGCATCTTCGCTACTGGACGCTCTCACAACTCCGTTATGGAAATGGAAAAACTCGGCAATGCTACAGGCGTCCCCGGCCACCGCCGCATCCCCGGTCGTGTTCGTTGATGTCGCCAAAGAAGCTGGCCTGACGATCCCTAATGTTTGGGGCGCGACCGATCACAAAAGCTACATTATCGAAGCCAAAGGAAGTGGCCTTGCGTTCTTCGACTATGACAACGACGGCTGGCTCGACATCTATCTCACCAATGGAACCCAGCTCGATGCTCATTGGCCTCCCGGAAAAGCGCCGACATCGCATCTGTACAAAAATAATCGTGACGGTACTTTCACCGACGTAACCGAAAAATCAGGTCTGGCGCGAACCGGATGGCAGACCGGTGTCTGTGTCGGCGACTACGACAATGACGGATGGGACGATCTGTTCTGTTGCTTTTGGGGACACAACATCCTGTTTCACAATAACGGCGACGGAACTTTCACCGACACCACGCGCAAGGCTGGTCGTGTACAACGAAGAGGTCCGTTGGGGTTCGGGCTGCACCTGGCTCGACTATGATCGCGATGGACGCCTCGATCTTTTCGTCTGCAATTACATAAAGCTTGATCCGGCAAAAACTCCAGACCCCAATGGTCCCGCCGTCTGCCAGTGGAAGGGCATTCCCGTGATGTGCGGCCCGCGCGGTCTTCCCGGCGACACCAATGTTCTCTATCACAACAATGGAGACGGAACCTTCACCGATGTTTCCGTCAAAATCCGGCATCCTCAAACCAGGTCCGCGGTTTTCCATCACTCCAGTCTCCTACGATTTTGATAATGACGGCTGGCCCGACATCTATGTCGCGGTTGACTCGCAACCCAGCATGTTGCTCCACAACAATCACGACGGCACTTTCACCGACATCGCGGTGATTGCCGGATGCGCCTATAGCGAGAATGGACACGAGCAGTCCGGGATGGGTGTCGGCGTTGGTGACTATGACTGCGACGGATGGTTCGACATTTTCAAAACTAACTTTGCCGACGACACCTGCAATCTCTATCACAACAACGGCGACGGAACTTTCAACGATGTGACGTTCGCTTCAGGCATCGGAATTAACAACCGTTACGTTGCCTGGGGCTGCGGATTCGTCGATTACGACAACGATGGTTGGCCCGACATTATTCAGATCAACGGACACGTCTACCCCGAAATTGACCAGCACGACATCGGTCAGACCTTCAAGAATCCGCGTCTGGTTTACCGGAACATGGGTGATGGAAAATTCAAGGATATTTCAGCCTCGAATGGGCCCCGGCATCAGCGAGCAATTTTCCAGCCGTGGCGCAGCCTTCGGAGACTACGACAACGACGGCGACATGGATGTGTCTGGTTTTGAATCTCAGTGATCCACCGTCGCTGCTCCGTAATGACGGCGGGAACGCGAAGAACTGGATCAAGATCAAATTGATCGGCACTCAATGCAATCGCACCGCGATCGGAGCCAGAGTGCGCGTAGTCACGGGTAAACATGTTCAAATGGACGAGGTCCACAGCGGTTCCAGCGTTATGTCGCAAAGTGACCTCCGCCTTCACTTCGGCCTCGGCGAAGCGCAGGTGGCAGATCTCATCGAAGTAAAATGGCCCACCACCCAAAAGATCGAACGCTTCCCCCAGGTAAAAGCAAACCAGATTCTCACCATCCGCGAAGGCAGCGGAATTGTAAGCACAAGTAAGAAATAACCTTGTCATCCCGACGGAAGCGCAGCGAAGCAAGCGAAGTGGAGGGACCTTGTGTTTCCAGCACTCGGAACAACCCACCAATGCCGAAAACTAGATAACCTACGCCGTCACTCCCAACACCCGCACGCCATACCCGCTCAACTCGATCGTTCCCGAGTGTGATTCCTTCGTCAGAACATCAGTCACCGGCTTCGGAATGTTCACCGTCTGCGCCACGGAAGTATTGTTCAGCAGAAATATCCACTCCTTGTCACCTGCTTTCCTCACCGTCATCTCAACTCCAGGAGGCACTTCGATTCCCTGCTTGACTCCCGCAGACGCGGCAACCGTTCGAAGTACCCGAGCCAAACTCGCCGCATCGAGGTCGCCGCCGACATACACAGCTTTGCCCTTGCCAAACGTGTTGATCGTGACCGCCGCCTTCCCCGCATGTTCACCAGCCGTATAGGAACCGACCACTTCTGCTCCCGACGGTTGGAGAATGTCCGCCCACAGGCCGCACTCACCATCGGGCCCGGCAAACGCGGACGAGAACTTGACCCCTTGTTTTGCCGAATAGATCGGCACTAGTCCTCAACCGTGACCCCCATTACATCGCGAAGCAGGCCAGGAAGCGGAGTGCGCACAATCTGGCTGCTCTCGGTCTTCACTCCCAGGCGGAAGCTGCTCACAAATACACCGCCGCCTTGCACGAAACTCCTGATGCGCGTGGCCTGATCTTCTGAAAGCACATAAGCCAGCGGTGCGAACACAACTTTGTAAGGCGCGAGGTCGGCACCAGGTTGGATCACATCAATTCCCGAGTGGCTCGCCGTGATCGCTCCGTACCAAGAGGTCACGTGTGGCATGTAACTCAGCTCAACATGGCCCGGTTGAATTTGCAGCGCCCAGCCGCAATCGTAGTCAAATATCAGCGCCACATCGGCGGGATAGCCCGAATTCAAGACTTCCGGGCCCAATGTTTTCAATTCCTCTATCGTCTGCTTGATCTCGTCGAAGGCTGGGCTCTTGGAACGGTCATGCTTGAGAACGCCGTGCCAATATTCTTCCGCTCCAAATGTTGCAGTGTCCCAGCGAAAGTAGTTCACCCCCATGCCGCCGTGTGCGATGGCCTGGTAGGTCCACAGTCGGACTTGCCCTTTCTCCGGTTGCGGTGAAAATGTTTTTTGCCCCGCTTTCCCCGATTGCTCCTCCATGATCATGAATGGCTTGCCTTTAAGGCAACGCGCGAAATCATGCTGCAAAGCAGTCGCGGTGCTGATCGCGCCCGTCGGGACGACGCCCGATTTCACTTGCTGGAATATCAGCATCTCGAAAAAACCAGGATAGTTGTCGAACGCGACAAAGTCGAGATTCTTGTAAAGATCGTGCAAATCGATGTAGTCCACCGGCGGTCCGATGTTGTTGGTTGTCACAAAGTGCCGCGGACACTTTTGCCGCAACATGACGAGCTGTTCTTCCTGGAAGGAAACATTGGCATACGACTGGTACCGGTCGTAGTCGAGAGCGAGCCCCGGATTCGGGTCGCCTCCGGACGGCAACGGCACCGGGATCTGGCCAAAATCGGTGTAAGTCTGGCTCCAGAATACCGTTCCCCATGCTTCATTAATCTTTTCCAGGCTGCCGTATTTGGAACGCAGCCACTCCTGAAACCCCGTACGACAAAAGTTGCAGTAGCACCTGGGCGATGACGACAAAGTGAACTCGTTATCAATCTGCCAGCCGATCACACCCGGGGCTTCCGCGAATGCTCGCGCCATGGCGCTTGCAATGATCAATGAAAGCTTGCGATAAACCTTGTTGGTCGGACACGTAAAACGCCTTCCGCCGGGATGGAGAGGCTGACCCTCCGCATTCACTTCCACGATCTCTGGGTACTTCAGGCTCAGCCACGGTGGAGGCGCCGCCGAGGGCGTTCCCAGGATCACGGCAAGGTTATGCTTGTGCAGGGTCTGCACCGCCCGGCGCAGCCAGCCAAAATCGAACTTGCCCTCGGACGGTTCCATCAATGCCCAGGCGAACTCGGCAATTCGCACATTGGTGAAGCCAGTGTCAGCCATCATCCGCGCATCTTCTTCCCACAGCGCTTCCGGGGTCTGGTCGGGATAGTAGTCAACTCCCAGTAGCAACTGGGTCGCTTTTCCTGCTGCGCCGGTCACTTGCGCCCAAACAGGGAGGCGCAAACCTGCAGATCCCATCACAGCCACACCGCCGCCGATGAATTCACGTCTGCTTAAAGGTGCCAAGTTAGACCTTCTTTCGAAAAGCAGTCAGCTTTCCTATGGATTGAAACCCGCTACCGCGCTCCCCACGCCCCTTCATGATCCCCATGCCGTTTTTCTGCCATCCCATCTCTCGCTCCCATGCGGCATCCTGAGGGACTTTCTCCCGAAGGATCTGGCGTGCACATCGGCACAGACCGAAGACTTCCGAATGCCACACGCCCGGATCCGTTTCAGGGCTCATCGATGAAAAGGCTGTGACCGTTCGACGGATGTCTCCTGCGAGCAGCCGGCCACATTCTCGACTGAAGTCCCGCCGCAGTCAAGAAGTGGAACGATTTTCGGGGGAATGAGCACACAGACAATGCTTAAGTGGAAGGGTGGGATTGGCAGACAGAATATATGCTCCCAGTCGTTCATTCGTCGTCTCGAGCCTTGTTGATGGTTTGCAAACAGCATCCACGGATTCTCGAGAATGTTGGGCGTCAGAGTAGAGCCAGCACTCGGTGCAATATCGAGGCCTTCGTGATTCGCTCAAACTCGGAAAAGCCGCGTGAACGAGTATTCGCCGGTCTTGGATCGCCCATAGGAAACGAAATGCTCTTATATGAATATCGGCAGCCTGCTCGATCGCAATTCATGGGGGAACACGCGGATCTCTTTACATTGCAGTATGTAGCAGGACGCGATAACATTAAGTTGACGATGCGTTGCGTGCATCCCGGCGCGGAAGTGGTTGATGTTGTTTGTCGGCCTGGGTGATCTGGAACGTCCCGAAGAGATTCAGCACAGTGAAAAGTTGGCGGTCGGATGTAAGTACCGAACCGGTGCAGAATCGGGTGCGGGCAGTTGCAACCCTCAAAGCCCGCAGTCGCTGCGTTGTCGGAATGCGGCTAGCAGAACAATGTGGTTGTCGGAACCGTGCGCTTGTCGGAACCATGCGCTTGTCGGAATAATGCGGAAGTGGTGGAATTGGCAGACACACCATCTTGAGGGGGTGGCGCCGAAAGGCGTGGGGGTTCAAATCCCCCCTTCCGCACCATTGCACTTATGACTTTAGAGGATTCCGGGGTTGGCATGATTTATCTGATTACAACTATTCACATTTTCGTTTGTTTTTTCCTGATCATCGTGGTGTTGCTGCAGAGCGGCAAGAGCGGCGACATCGCGGCTGCGTTCGGCGGCATGGGAAGCCAGACTGCATTCGGCCCTCGCGGTTCCGCCACCGTCCTCTCCAAGGCGACGACCTGGTCCACGGTCATCTTCATGTTGACGTCGATCACGCTTTCGATCATGGCTTCGCGCGGAGGAAGCAGCTCGAACTCGGTGTTACAGGGATTAAAGCCCGCGACCAGCACGACTCAACCGGCCAGCTCCCGCGAAACCGCCAGCGCCAGCACAGAAATAGTTGCGATAGTTCAGTCGTCAGTCCGTCAGTCTTCAGGCATCAGCAAGACCAGCGATGCTGAAAACTGAAGACCGACGACTGAAGACCGATTCTTCTCCATGATTCACGAAATCCTTCCTGTCGGCCCGCTGCAGTGTAACTGCTCAGTGATTGGGGACGAAACCACGCGCGAAGCGATGGTCATCGATCCCGGCGACAATATTGAAGACGTTCTGGAACTCATCCAAAAGCACAACCTTCAAGTCAAACAGATCATCATTACCCACGCTCACATCGATCACGTTGGCGGGGCGATGAAGTTGCGGGCCGCCACCGGCGCTCCCATTCTGCTCAATCAAAATGACTACGCGCTGCTGAAGATGCTGGATCTGCAGGCAGCGTGGATCGGGATGAAAAGCCCGGGCAAGGTCGAGATTGACCACAGTCTGAGCCAGTCGGATACGTTCATGCTTGGCTCGCTGACCGCCAACGTAATTCATACTCCGGGACACACCGAGGGCAGCGTCTGCCTGTATTTTCCGGCGGAGAACAAGTTGATCGCCGGAGACACACTGTTTGCAGGAGGCATTGGGCGCACCGACCTGCCAGGCGGTTCACGGAGAAGATCATCAATTCCCTGCACGAAAAAGTGCTCACGTTGCCAGATGACACGCTGGTCGTCCCGGGGCATGGCCCGCTAACCACGATTGGCGACGAGCGGGAAAGCAATCCCTTTCTGGTGAAGCGCTAGTCTTTCTTCGTCATTCCTTCGGACTTTCCTGGTCAGAGTTTCTTTGTTAATCTCGCAGCCAACTCATGAAGCACGGTTTGTGCCTCGTCGCTCCACCAGCATTCGATCACGTTGTCCACTTCGCGTTCTATTTCATGTTCGAAAAACCCAGCCAGGTCGGCTCGAGCCCGTTTCCTCGTCAAGCTCATCGCCTCAGAAGGCATTTTTAACAAACTCTCACACCACTCGACTGCCCGTTTCGCTACCTGCTCGAGCGGGACCAGTTCATCGACCAACCCGAGACCAGCGGCCTCCTCGGAAGAGATCACCAAGCCGCCGACGCCGAGCCGTTCCGCTTGCCTGGCGCCAACCTGACGTTTCAGCGCGGAAAAAATTACAGGCGGCAGCGGAATTCCCACCTGGACCTCGTTGAATCCCATCTTCCAGTTGCCTTCCGCCATCCCCCGCCAATCACAAAAAAGCGCGAGCACTGTGCCTCCCGCTGGGCCGTGACCGGTGATCGCGGCCGCGACAGGTATGGGGGAGCAGGCAAGCGAGCGCATTAAAGAATAAAAATCATGCCATGCCTGCGCGAGTCCAGCGCGGTCAAGCGCGAGCCACAGGGGCACATCGAGGCCCGCTGAAAACATTCCGGGAATGCCGGAGAGCACCAAGGCTCGACACCCGGCATTCGGGGCTCCCTCCACAGCCTTTTGTATCGTCGCGGATAAAGTCAGGAGAAAGCGCATTGGCAGGAGGGCGGTGGAGGTGAAGTTCTCGCACTATCCCGTGGTCGGTAGTGACGATCATCGAAGTAGAAACCATTTCGCAGACAACCGCAAATAAGGCAGACGACAAACTCGTCCGACTTGCCTAACTATTCAGCAGCGGAAGAATCCGCTGAATTCCTTCGCTAAACTCAGCCAGCGGCGTCAGCAAGCTTACAATCAGGTATCCGTCGCTGGGGAAGTCATAAAAGTGGCCGGGATGAACAAGCACCGACGCTTTCTGCAAGATGTCAATTGCCAGGTCCTCGTCGGACCTTGTCACAGGCACGCGCAGGCATGCGTACCATCCGCCTTCCACATTTAAGCGTTGGCAGGTCTTCTGTTTTGCCAATTGTCGATCGAGTTCCCCAAGATTTGCACGGACGCGTTCAAGCAACGAGGGCTGAATTGTCTTCCGTTGTTCGAGCAGCACGCCGGCAGCCAATTGGATGGGAGCGTTCATCGACAAATAAGTGTCAGCGATCACTTCCAACCGTCCCATGGCGGTCGCGACAGTCTCTTTCGGACCGCTGGCCACAACCCATGCCAGCTTCATCTGAGGCAGTCCGGAAATTTTTGACAGCCCGCTAAGAGTGAAGGTCAGCGCTTGCGTGTTGTTGGCAAACGTCGATCGCCCGGACCCATCGAGCGGATAGTCAAGAAAAACCTCATCCACGATCAGTGCGAGATTGTGCTCACGACACAGCGAGTTCAGTAATTTTCGCTCGTCCCCGCTGATGTACGATCCGGTGGGATTGTTGGGATGAACCAAAACAATTGCGCGAGTGCGATCGTTCAGAGCGTTGCGCAAAGAGTGAAAGTCGATCTGCCATCCGTGATCGTAGAGAAGCGGATACGGCACCAGAGTCACGTCCTCCAGATCGGCGAGAAACTCAAACAACGGATAACTCGGCTTGGGTACCAGAATTTCGTCCCCGGGATTGCACAGCAGACGAAAAATGTACGAATATCCCTCGCTGGTGCTGGTAGTCAACACGATTGATGCGGAATCGATTTCATGCCCGCCGGACTCGCGGTAGTACGCAGCCACGGCTTTTCTGGCACTTGCTAAACCCGTTGGCTGAGGGTCATAGTCCAACGCCTCGGCGCGGGACAATGAGCGGAGAATAGCGTCAGCGTCGTAAGGCAATTTCGCCCTGTGGGATTCGAGACTGTCAGGTCAAACACTTCCCTCCCCTCGGCGCGCAGCTCACGCTGGACTTCAGTGAAACGGTTGGGAGTTAGTTTCCACGCGGTTCGTCGGGAGAACATTCAGGAGATATGATACGCGGTGAGATCAGTTGCCGACTGCGGGATCTTTCGATCGTTAAAACTGAACGGCTTCTTTGTTAAGTGCTTACTTTGAATCGAAACACCCGCCCAAGCGTAGTTTGGACTGGGCACCCTCGGGGTAAGAAAAGGAGAATCATTCGCTATGTTTACCTCGCGGCCGATTGGATTTGTCAGCAGTCCGTACACGAACACTGGTGAAATTCCCAAGGGGCTTGGCGCGAAACACGATGTCGATGGTGTGCTCAAGATACGGCCCGAGTTTGAGCCGGGGCTCACCGACATCGAGGGGTTCTCCCATCTTTTCGTCATCTGGGAGTTCGACCGGTCTCCCCAGGTTGAACTGCGTGGTGCCGATTTACTCGCTTCACCCCCTTCCGACAATCGGCAGCATGGTGTGTTTGCGACGAGATCTCCGCGACGTCCGAACCCGATTGGTCTGACGACGGTAGAGCTACTTCGGCGCGAAGGCATCGAACTGCATGTCCGAGGCGTGGATATGCTCGATGGCACGCCCATTCTCGACATCAAGCCTTATCTGTCCAGTGTTCCTGGCCGAGAAGCTGCGCCGTGGCTGGCTGGCTGAGGCTGAAGCGAGGCAACGCCGATAATTTTGCTGCAGCCCGGTAGTTCGTCCTGTCCTAATTGATTCCCGTTCAAAGCCTCGCAATGCACTTCTGCGTTTGACGTATTTTGCATATTTATTTGATAACAGAATTAGCGAATAACGCTTCAATCCTTATTGGTTACTTTAAGTTTCTTCGGATGGTTTTCTGCCACGTCTCCTTACGAAACTCGCCAGCGATCGAAAGCAGGTAATAGCGCGCAGTCCAAAGCGAAGGGGAGAACTCGCTGAGCTTATTTTCATGCAGAAAGTTGTCGGCCTTGGTTTTGAGATTGCGAAACCATATGGCGATAGCGAGTGTTATGACTTCATCCTGGAGCAGGGTGAGGAGTCGCGAGGCCGCCGAGAGGACGATTCTGGCGGGTGCAGGTAAAGTCGACAAACCGTCTTCGCAAGGGCGGGTATGTCGTGGGAGCCTGCCATTTTGCCTCGCGGGGCACGAAGCAGTCATACACAGCCGCAGACATCGATATTCTCGCGGTGTACATCGTTCCGGAAAAAGCCTGGTATGTGATTCCGGTGGAAGAGTTCGCGCCGCGAAAATATCTGTCGTTTTTTCCGCAGAATGTACGGAGCCGTGGACGATTTGAGCGGTTTCGCGAGGCCTGGCATCTGATGAGCGCGGCTGGCGTGGTGAGCTGACGCACCGGATTTTACCCCGCGCTACAACAGCTGAGATTGACCCTACTTCCTATGCATGGGCGTACTCGAGGGTACGTCTAACCGCTCGGAGGTGTGTGATGAGTGAACACTTTTCGAAACACCCGCCCAAGCAGAGCCTGGATAGGACACCCTCAAGGACCCGATGGGTTCAGTCTTTCTCCGTACGGTTGGGCATCGCCGGGACTGTTAGGATCATCTGAGTTTGTTCTGCCGGAACAATCGCGTGGAGCACAATCATGATCAACGACCTGCTGGCTCGATGGCCACTCCTTCGACAGATCAAAACTGGCGCTGACGGCACCGGCCCGGAGTCGATGTCGGATCGGACACGCACCCTGCAAACCAAGCATCACGGGGCGGAGGTGGCGCGATCGATCTGTCCTTATTGCGCTGTGGGTTGTGGGCAACTGGTTTACCACAAGAATGGAAAGCTCATTTCGATCGAGGGCGATCCGGCGTCGCCAATTTCGCGCGGGCATCTTTGCCCAAAGGGCGCGGACACGTTCGAACTCCATACCCATCCGGGACGGCTAAGCAAGGTGAAATATCGGCGGCCGTATTCGCGTCAGTGGGAAGAGATCGAGCTAGAGACGGCTATGGACATGGTAGCGGACCGTGTCTGGGAGGCGCGAGAAAAGTCTTTTCAGGAGAAACGCGATGGCGGTGTTCTCATGCAGACCACGACCATCGCCCATCTTGGGGGCGCCACGCTCGACAATGAAGAAAATTACCTCATCAAAAAGCTGTTCACCGCTGGATTGGGAATGGTGTGCCTGAGCAACCAGGCGCGTATTTGACATAGCTCAACCGTCCCCGGTCTGGGGACATCCTTTGGGCGCGGCGGCGCCACGACTGCACAACAGGATCTGAAGAACGCGGACGCAATCCTGATCATGGGATCGTCGATGGCGGAGAACCATCCCGTAGGCTTCCAGTGGGTGATCGCAGCGCGGGAACGCGGGGCGAAGGTCATTCATGTAGATCCGCGCTTCACGCGGACTTCCGCCATGGCCGACATATGGGTGCCACTGCGGGCGGGCAGCGACGTGCTCTTTCTGGGTGGGCTGATCAATTATGTTCTGTCAAATGGAAAAGAATTTCGTGAGTACGTCGCGGCCTACACCAACGCGTCTACGCTTCTGCGCGATGATTTCCGCGATACGGAAGAACTCGACGGCTTGTTCTCGGGTTGGGACGCGGAGAAAAAGAAATACGATCCGGAGAGTTGGGGATATCGCGGAGCGCCGTCAACCCAGGGCGACGAAAAACCGGGGCACTCCGGCGCCGAGGGCGGGCATGGCAAGGATCGTGGTGGAGAAGCCGAGGATCTCGGGAGATTCGAGTCAGATCCGACGTTGCAAGATCCACGTTGTGTTTTTCAAGTCTTGAAGCGGCACTTCGCGCGCTACACGCCAGAGATGGTCGAACAGGGTTGCGGCGTTCCCAAGGAAGTCTTCCTCAAAACAGCAGAAGCATTTACGTCGGCATCGGGTCCGGACAAAACCGCGGCGCTTTGCTATGCGGTGGGATGGACGCAACATTCCAACGGAGTCCAGATCATCAGGTCGGCTGCAATCCTGCAACTGTTGTTGGGAAACATGGGGCGTCCCGGCGGAGGCATTCTCGCGTTGCGCGGACATGCATCCATCCAGGGATCGACTGATATCCCCACGCTCTATGACATTCTTCCCGGCTACCTGCCCATGCCGATGTTTGAGGCTGATTCCAACAATTTAAAAGGCTTCATCAAGAAGCACACGTCGCGTACCGGGCTGTGGGCTAATTTCGACAAGTACATCATCAGCTTGCTCAAAGCCTGGTATGGCGAGGCAGCCACCGCCGCGAATGATTTTGGCTTTGACTGGCTGCCGCGAATAACCGGAGACCACTCGCACCTCGGCTACTGGTACGACATGCTCGACGGGAAGATGGACGGCCTTTTCGTGATGGGACAGAACCCCGCGGTCGGCGCGCCGAACGGGCGTTTGCAGCGCTCGGCACTGGCCAAATTGAAATGGCTAGTCGTCCGGGATATGGCCGAGAGTGAGACGGCTTCTTTCTGGTATGAATCGCCTGAGGTGGAGCGCGGGGAACTCTCTCCCGATACGATTGCCACCGAGGTATTTTTGTTCCCGGCCGCCGGGACTGCAGAGAAGAGCGGCACTTTCACCAACACGCAGCGCATGTTGCAGTTTCGGAACCAAGCAGTGGAACCGCCCGGAGACGCGCGCAGCGACGCGTGGTTCGTCTTTCATCTTGGACGGCGTTTGAAAGAGAAGGCGAAGAATGACACAAGGCCGCGTAACGCCGGGCTCAATGCGCTGACCTGGAATTATCCAGTGCATGGGGAGAGCGCTGAACCGGATATTGAAAGGGTTCTCCAAGAGATCAACGGCCGCACGGCTGCGGATGGAAAACTCATACCAGGTTTCAAGGATTTAAAGAATGACGGCTCTACCGCCTGCGGTTGCTGGATTTATTCCGGAGTGTTTCCCAATCCCGGCGAGAACAAAGCCAACAAGCGTGAGCCCAAGGGCTATCTGGGGCACGGCTGGGGATTTGCCTGGCCGAATGACTGTCGCATTATTTATAACCGCGCGTCGGCGCGTCCGGATGGAAAACCGTGGAGCGAGCGCAAGAAGCTCGTCTGGTGGGATGTAGAAAAGCGGGAGTGGACCGGGCTGGACACGCCTGATTATGACAAGAAAACTCCTCCCGACGCCAAGGAGAACTTGCGCAACGGGCATGGGGTTGAGGCGTTGGGCGGAGCCAGACCTTTTGTGTTGCATCCCGATGGAGTTGGTTGGCTGTATGTTCCCAGCGGATTAAAGGACGGCCCATTGCCGGCACATTATGAACCGCTGGAATCACTGTTTGAAAATTCCATGTATGGCCAGGCAACGGACCCGGCGGCGCAGACGAAAGAGCGCGCGGAAAACCGGTATGCGGATTCTCCGAACGATCCACGGTTTCCCTTTATTCTTACGACCTACCGGCTTACTGAGCATCACACAGCGGGAGGAATGAGCCGGACGCTGTCTCATCTGGCGGAATTGCAGCCGGAATTGTTTGCGGAGGTTTCGCCCGAAATGGCGGCGGATGCAGGGTTGGAGCATGGCGCCTTCGCGACCATTACGACACCGCGCGGAGAGATCGAGGCGCGCGTGCTGATTACGCGCCGGATGCATCCACTGTGGATCGAAGGTCGCCGCGTGCATCAGGTTGGGCTGCCGTATCACTGGGGATATCGCGGGCGGGCGCGAGGCGATGTGGTCAACGATTTGGTTGCCATCAGCGAAGAACCAAATGTTCGGATAATGGAAAGTAAGGCGCTGGTTTGTGGAGTCGCACCCGGGCGTCGAGCGCACGGGGAAAGATGCGCTGGCGCAATTGCGTGAAACGCTGACCGGAGACCGCGGATAATTGACATGCCGACTACTGCATTTCTCACAGACTCGACGTTATGCATCGGATGCAAGGCATGCGAAGTTGCGTGCAAGGAGTGGAATGGCGTCGCGGAAGACGGCTTGGACTGGAGCGGATTCTCGTATGACAACACTGGCGCCGTTGGGCACTCGACGTGGCGGCATGTGAAATTTGTGGAGCACTCGCCCGCGCCGGGCTTTGGAGGAAATGCGCCGGAGTTGAGCGTCGTGGGGATTTTCTTCGGACGTGTGCAAACATTGCGGGAACGCGGGTTGCCTCGAGGCCTGCCCTACTGGCGCGATTGTCCGGACGGAATTTGGTGGGGTGTACGTTCAGCCTGATATTTGCAATGGTTGCGGATACTGCGTAGTTTCCTGTCCGTTTGGCGTGGTGGAACGTAATAATGATGACGGTCGCGCGTTCAAGTGCACCTTCTGCTACGACCGGCAGAAGGCTGGACTGGTGCCGGCGTGCGCCAAAGCGTGTCCGACGGAGTCCATCAAGTTCGGAGAGATTGGCGAGCTGCAGATGCAGGCCAACGAGCGCATGCACGAGTTACATGACCGTGGAATGAAGGATGCCACGCTGTATGACGCTGCGGAGACGAGTGTTGGCGGCACTCATGCGATGTTCATCCTGCGAGGCGATCCGCGAAGCTACAACCTGCCACCGAAGCCGGAGGTTCCGACAATTTATTTGAAGAAAGCATGGACGTCATCGGCTATGGCGGCGGGGTTGCTGCTGGCCGGGAGCTTGTTTGCGTTTCTGGCCTTGCCAGAAAAAGATAGGTGACGACAGGCCCCGCGGGGTTTGTCCGTGTGGGACGGGGTATCGAATGGAAGACGACGACAATCTAGCGCGTGAACGGCGGTTGCTGGAACTTCGACGCGAGGGGGAAGTTCGCGGACGCGTCAAAGGCGATGGCATCCGTCCGCAGGGCGCGCCATTTCCGATCGCTTCTCCCGACACCGGCTACTATGGAATCCCGCTGCTCAAACAACCTTCCTGGACCTGGGAAATTCCTCTTTATTTTTTCGTTGGCGGGGCTGCAGGTGCTGCCGGAGTTGTGGGCGCAATCGCGAATTACACCGGAGCGGACCGGAAACTCGTACGCGATGCGCGATGGATCGCCGCAGCCGGCTCGATAATTTCTCCTGCGCTGCTGGTGTCCGATCTGGGGCGCCCGGAGCGATTCCTGAACATGATGCGAGTGTTCAAGCTGAAGAGTCCGATGTCGGTGGGAGTGTGGACTCTGCTTGGATTCTCCGGAGGCTCGGCTGCCGCAGCTTTTGCCGGCTTCATCCGCGAACGCTATGGACCTTCGTTGCCGATCCGTGTCCTTGAGAACGCTGGCCAGGCGGTATCCCTGGCTTTCGGGCTTCCCTTCTCCAATTACACAGGAGTTCTGATCGGAGCCACGGCGATTCCGGTATGGAATGAAAACGCTGGGGATCTGCCGCTTCATTTTGGCGCATCCGGCGTTGGCGCCGCAGTTGGAATGCTGGAGTTGGCCGGCCACCACAAAAATCGTGCGCTTCAGGCGATCGGATTGGGCGCTGCGATGATCGAGTGCTGGGAAGGCTGGCGCATTGAGAGTCGTGAACAACCGGGCCTTAATCCATTGAAGCATGGCCCCAGCGGAGCCCTGGTGCGGACCGGCGGCGTACTCTCTGGTCCAGTGCCGGCGTCGCTGCGCATCCTGAGCATCGCAGCGGGAAAAGAGCGGTCGCGCAAGTTGCGGCGGTTGGCGAGCATCTCCTCCATCGCGGGATCATTGCTGACTCGGATCGCATGGATCCACGCGGGACATGTTTCCGCGCAGGATTGGCGAATACCTCTGGACATTAAGTAGCTTCCGAGATCTGCGGCTGGGTACCATTTTTCTGAATCTCTTCCAGTGGATAGTTGGCCGGGCTTCGCCTGGCTGGGCGGGTGAGGACACCCGCCCCTACACGGGTGCCGGTTACCCAGGGCTCACCCGGATGACAGCGTATAATTCTTTGTTTGGCCCATGGAAAACACCACACAGTACGAACTTCGCCTGGCCCAGCGCATGTCGCGTCTGGGAACGGAAACTGCATTTGAAGTCCTGAACAAGGCCCAAGCTCTGGAAAAATTGGGCAAGAAGATTGTTCACCTGGAAATCGGCGAGCCCGACTTCGACACGCCAGCAAATGTCGTCGAGGCTGGAATCGATGCATTGCGCAAGGGCTGGACGCATTACGGTCCTTCGGCGGGCCTGCCGGAATTGCGCCAAGCCATCGCAGAGGATGTCAGCCGTTCGCGCGGAGTCAAGGTCGCGAGCGACGAGGTGGTAGTTGTCCCGGGCGGCAAGCCTATTATTTTCTTCACTATCCTTGCTCTAGCTGATGTTGGGGATGAAATTATTTTCCCTAATCCTGGATTTCCGATTTACGAATCGATGATCGACTATGCAGGCGCCCGGGCGATTCCAATCCGGCTGCGTGAAGAGAAAGATTTCGGCTTCGACGTGGACGAACTCGCGTCCCTGATCACCGATCGCACCCGGCTCATTATTCTGAATTCGCCTCAAAATCCAACCGGCGGAGTTCTCAGCAAACAGGACATTCAAGACATCGCCGCAGCCATTGGTGATCGCAATATTATGGTGCTGTCGGATGAGATCTACAGCCGCCTGGTCTTTGATGGCGAGCACCATTCGATCATGTCGGTGCCAGGATTTCAGGAGCGCACGATTCTGCTTGACGGCTTCTCGAAGACTTACGCGATGACGGGCTGGCGCATGGGTTATGGAGTCATGCGCGCCGGACCTTGCAACACACATCACCCGCCTGATGACGAACTCGAACTCGTGCACTGCGAGCTTCACGCAGATGGCTGGGATTGAGGCGATCCGCGGCGATCAGTCGTCAGTGGAGCACATGAAGTCAGAGTTTCAGAAACGGCGTGATGTTTTTGTCAGCGGACTGAACCGAATCAAGGGATTTTCCTGCCGCATGCCTAAGGGAGCATTTTACGTATTCCCCAACATCGTGAAGACGGGGTTCAAATCGAAAAAAATGGCTGATGCGCTGCTCGAGGAAGCAGGAGTGGCTTGTCTGGCTGGAACCGCATTTGGGGCATTTGGTGAAGGCTACCTGAGATTCAGCGTTGCTAATTCGTTGGAGAACCTGGATCGAGCATTGCAGCAGATCGATGGCTGGACGAAACAGAATCTGTAAGGCCGGAGCTCGCTGATATGGCTGCTGAAGAAGCGTTCCACCAAAAATTCCAAGACGCTCGATCCGAAATCCGGACGTCCGCTCATGCCGGGGT
Organism: Terriglobia bacterium; assembly: GCA_963765715.1. Lineage (GTDB taxonomy): Bacteria > Acidobacteriota > Terriglobia > Terriglobales > Acidobacteriaceae > JAIQFF01. The sequence goes on along the minus strand of CAVXXN010000001.1, from coordinate 28,565 downwards.
ATGGGCTGCCGCAGAGCAGCAAAGGATTGTTGCCGTGGAAGTGGGCAGAGCAGCGACTGAAAAAAAGTCACAATTACTGGATTACGACGGTCAAGCCCGACAAATCGCCGCACACGATGGTGGTCTGGGGATTGTGGCTGGATGGCAGCTTCCTGTTCAGCACCGGACGGCAATCGCGCAAAGCCAAGAATATCGCCAAGAATAAGAACTGCGTGGTTTGCACCGAACATGCCAACGAAGCAGTGGTGGTCGAGGGAATCGCCACTATCGCCGACGTTGCGACCCGGCGTGAGTTTCTGAAGAAATATCAGCCGAAATACAACTTTGATATGGCAGGCATGGAGAAGGACATCCTCTCAATGAAGGAGCCCGTGTTTGCCATTCGACCTCGCATGGTGTTCGGGCTCAATGAAAAAACATTTTCGACCAGCGCGACACGCTGGATGTTCGCGGGTTAAATCGCTGTAGCGCGTTTTGTATGAAGTCTTTGAATCGACCATCGGGGGCCTGAGTGAAGCGACGAGTAGTGATTACGGGAATGGGAACGGTTAGCCCCAATGGCGTGGGGAATGCGGCATTTTCTGACGCGATACTCCAGGGAAAGAGCGGAATTAGGCGTATCACGCGTTTCGATCCGTCCGAGATTCCGGTCCAGATCGCTGGTGAAGTGCCGGACTTCGACGAACTGGCATGGGTGGAAAAACGCGAACGCAAGCATGTGTCGCGAGTTTTGCCCCTGGCGCTAGCAGCAGCTACGGAGGCATTGCAGACCGCGGGCATCGACCCGGCTTCCCTGCCCCTGGACCAGAAACGGCGCTTCGGCGTGATCATGGGGTCGGGCGGAGGATCGCAGGAATTTACCGAGGAACAATACCGCCTGTTCTTTCATGAGCAGTACAAACGGATGAGCCTGTTCTGCGTCCCCACCGGAGTGATGGGATCGCTTTCCAGCGAACTCAGCGTGCGCTTCGGACTGCGCGGCCCCAGTCATATTGTGACGACGGGTTGCACTTCGTCTACCGATGGGTTCGGCTATTCCGTACGGCAAATACAATCGGGACGCCTCGACATGACACTCAGCGGCGGTGCAGACGCTCCGATCGCATTGGGTATCGTGAAAGGCTTCATCCTGATGAAGATTCTCACTGACTCATGGAATCACGCCCCTGAGCGTGGCTCGCGTCCGTTTTCGGTGGATCGCGACGGATTCGTAGTGGCCGAGGGCGCCTGGATGTTCGTGCTCGAAGAATTCGAACATGCCCGGGCGCGGGGCGCGAAGATCCTGGCTGAGATCGCCGGATACGGCTCGACCTGCGAGGCATTTCATCGCGTCCGTTTACAGGAGTGCGGCGAGGAACCGGCCCGGGCTATTGGGTTGGCGATGAAAGACGCAGGCATTCAAGCGGAGAATGTCGACTACGTAAATCTGCACGGGACATCGACCCAACTGAACGACCGCATTGAGACCCGGGCTTTGAAGCTGGTGCTTGGCGAGCACGCCCGAGGAGTTCCAATGTCCGCGTTGAAGTCGCAGATCGGGCATCCCCAAGGGGCGTGCGGAGCGGCGGGCGTGGCCGCGACGATTGTGGCCATGCAGAATGGTCAGATTCCTCCGACCCTCAATCTGGACACGCGAGACCCGGAATGCGATCTGGACTACGTCCCGGACATTGGACGTAAGAGGACGATTGAACACGCGGTGTGCAATTGTATTGCGTTCGGATCGAAGAACTCGGCGCTGGTGCTGAGGAATTGTGCGTGAAGCGGTCGTTGGGAACTCGTCGTTGGTCGTTGGCAGGTCGTCGTTGGCCCTCGGGCGTTGGCCTCGCCGTTATCCATTTCCGAACTGACCTAAAATTCTCTGTCCTGGAATCTCTTATCGAATAGCGAAGTAGGGGTTTCTTCGGTTTTGGCCAACGACCAACGGCCAAAGACCAACGACGGATTCCTAAGTCTCCATCAAATGCAATACCGTTCCCTCGACCTTCGGCCAGGCGGTTGACCTCGGATCGATAAGGTCGGAATGTCCGGCGGTTGAGATTTCAAGATAGTGCACATTTTCACCGCGCTTTTTCTTCTGCTCGGTATAGTTGCGGCTCAGGAATGGCGGGACGGTATCGTCGGAAGCCCCGTGGATCAACCATTGCGTGGCCGGAGCGACTTTCAGTTCCATCGGATCCGCCTCGCGATAATGCTCAGGAACCGCGTGAGGGTCTCCTCCCAAAAATCCCACCACAGCATTGTCGCTGAGATGAAGTTCCCAGGCTTGTTGCAAATCCACCACGCCGGCGAGCGAAATCACCCGTTTGAGTGAAGCTTCGTGACCTGCCAGACACAACGCCAACTGGCCGCCAGCGGAGTGACCCATTACCAATAGTTTCGAGACATCCAACTTGTAGCGTTGAGCAATTTGCGAGACGTAGCGGTAGCCGCTGCGGACGTCTTCGAAAGTGCCAGGCCAGCCTCCGCCCGGATTGCCCTACCCGGCGATATTCCAGGTTCCACGTGGCAACGCCGCGAGCAGTCAGGGCGGCGCAAAGATGGCCGGCATGCTTCAGGTCGTATTTCGCACGCCAGTAGCCACCATGAATCATCACCACTACCGGAAACGGCCCACCCGTTTTGGGTACGCGAAGTTCTCCGAACTGGTTCGGATCAGAACCATAAGGCAGGCGTGCGTCGGCCGGCGGTGGAGGGAGCGCGAGGATGTCGTCGGCGGGCATGGGAGATCGTCGTTGGTCGTTGGCCTTGGTCGTCCGTTGCAAAACCGAAGAGACCGGTTCTCACTTCTACTGCTCTTTTAGTTTTAATTTCGATTTGTTGACTTCAATGAATTCCCGAAGCTTTTCGGCAGCGTCGAGCAGACGGGTCCACTGTTCGTAATAAAGAGTCACGGGGAAACGCCCCAGCCCGTAGACGCTCACTCCTCCCTTTTCGCTGACCCTGAACTCCAGGCTTCCGGTGCGTTTAGGGCCTTGTTTTTCCAGTTCTGCAAGACGAGCTTTCAGTTCTTCGTATGTAGGTTCTGCCATGAAATTACCTCAGGGAATGAATGTGGTAAGGACATGATAGAGGCTGCAGTGGAGAACGTCGAGTCGTGGAAAAGAAAAAGCCGGACGGCAATCGTCCGGCTTGGCTGACATGAACCAGTTTCAGACGGACAATACCGACTGCTGCAACACGAGATTGCGACAGGGGATGATGACCTCGACGATCGTGCCGGGATTAGCGTTTGAAACTCGCAATTCTCCCCCGAACTCTTTGGCGCGCTGGCTCATCCCACCGATGCCGACGCCGATCTTGTCAGGCTGCAACTCTGAAACCTGCTCGGTAATTCCCTTTCCGTCGTCACGTACTTTCACCACCACATCGGACTCCCGTTGCACGACACTGATCCAACCTCTCTGCGCACCGGAGTGCCGGAATACGTTGGTGAGGGCCTCCTGGATAATTCGGAAGATCGCTCTCTCCAGCTCAGGACTCAGCCGGGGGAATTCCGGCGGTTGCACTTCAAGAGATGTCTCGATGCCGCTGCGCTTGGTCAACCCGTCCAGATACCAGCGAACGCGCGGAGAGTAATCCTACTTCGTCAAGCAGAGGCGGATGCAACAGGTGGGACAGGCTGCGGATCTGTTGAGAGGCCTCGTCAATCATGGTGTTCACTTCACTGACCCGGTCTGCCATCCGGGGCGATTCCTGGACGATGCCATTCACCAGCATCTTCATCGCAACCAGTTCCTGCCCCAATCCGTCGTGCAGCTCGCGCGCGATGCGGCGGCGTTCGTCGTCCTGCATCGTCATCAGGCGGCTGGAAAGGAGGCGTAGAGCGGCGGTTCTCTCGTCAACCATCCTTTCCAGTTCGCTCGCGCTCTTACGCATGGCATGCTCGAGCACCTTGCTGTCGTGAATGTCGGAGCAAGTGCCATACCATCGAAGAACCTTGCCCGTCCTGATCTCGAAGCGGCACGGCTCGAGCACGAAACCAGCGGTATTCCTCGTCTTTGCCACGGAGACGGTATTCAGATTCGTAATTCTCGCCGGATTCGACACAGCGCATCCAGTGCGCGACACTGCGATCACGGTCGTCGGGATGCACGTAGTCCAGCCAACCAAAGCCATTCGCAGAACCGGCCGTCGCACCGGTGAACTCATAAAACCGGCCGCTGATGTAGTCCCGGGCGCCGTCTGTTTGGCGGCTGAAAATAATGTCGGGGGCGGTCTTCACGATGGCGTCGAGCTCCTGATTCTTGCGCGCCAATTCTCCATTCAATAGCTGCAGAGCTTCCGCCCGCTGCTTCAACTCCTCGGTTCGGTCCGCAACCCGTTGCTCCAATTCACGATTCAGTGTCTCGAGCTGGTGCGCCCGGCGATGCAATTCGGCGAAGACGCTAACCTTCGCCCGCAGGAGTTCGGGAACGACAGGAACTGAAATGTAATCGACCGCGCCACGCTCGTAGCCCTTGAGCCGATCGACGTCGGTCATATGCACGGCGGAGATGAATATGATCGCCGTCTTCTGGCAACGCGGATGGTCCCGAATCATCTCGGCGAGTTGAAATCCGTCGATTTCGGGCATGCTGACATCCATCAGCACGACAGCGACATCGATTTTCAGCAGGTATTCGAGAGCGTGCGACCGGACGTGGCTTTGATGAGATTCAGGCCCAGTTCTTCGAGAATGACCTCGTAGCTGAGCAGCTTCGCCGGCTGATCATCCACCATCAAAATATTAACTTTGTCGTTCTCGCTCATTAAACCCCTCGATCCTTCCAGGACCGCCACAAAAGTATCTACCGGTGAAGCCACATGCGAAGCGCGGAGAGCAATTGCTCGGTATTGACCGGCTTCGCCAGATATTCGGAAGCGCCTGCTTCAAGGCATTTCTCGCGATCCCCTTTCATGGCTTTGGCAGTCAGCGCGATGATCGGCAAACGGCGGAACAGTGAATTCTGCCGGATCACCTGCATAGTTTCGTAGCCGTCCATCTCCGGCATCATGATGTCCATAAGGACGATTGCAATCTCCGGAGTCTCTTCCAGAGTTGTAATCGCCTCGCGACCGGTGCCGGCAGTAAGGACCGTCATTCCCCGCCGCTCCAGGACGCTACTGAGGGCGAAGATGTTCCTCACGTCGTCATCCACCACAAGCACTTTCTTGCCCACCAGCGCATCGTCAGAGCGATGGAGGCGGTCGAGCATTTTCTGCTTTTCGGCGGGAAGGTCGCTGATCACCCGGTGCAGGAACAGAGCGGTTTCATCGAGCAACCGTTCCGGCGACTCGACACCCTTGACCACGACGCTTCTCGCGAGAGCGTGCAAGCGCGCGTCTTCTTCCGGCGAGAGATCCTTGCCGGTGAATACCACGACCGGCAAGTCGTTCAGCGATGGAGTATCGCGCAACCGTTCCAACACTTCGAAGCCCGACATGTCCGGAAGCCGTAGATCGAGCACAACGCAATCGAAGGTGGACTCCGTTACCGCAGTCAGAGCCTCGTTTCCCGTGTCTACGACTGAAACATCGATGTCGTCATAACCCAGCAGTTCGCGAATACTGAACTGCTCCGCAGGGTTATCTTCCACGACCAGCAGGCGCTTGCGACGGGGAGACGTGTACTCCTTGATGCGATTCAACGCCGAATCCAGCCCTTCCGGAGTCGTCGGCTTGGTTACGAAAGCAAATGCTCCGCGGGTCAGGCCGTGATGCCGGTCTTCGTCCAGAGTCAGCATCTGCACGGGAATATGCCGAGTTGCCGGATCCTGTTTCAGGTGATTGAGCACGGTCCAACCCAGCATGTCGGGCAGGAAGACGTCGAGCGAAACGGCAGTCGGATGGAATTCCCGGGTAAGAGCCAGGGCTTCCGCGCCGTTCATCGCGACCAGCACCTTAAACCCCTTGTCGTGAGACAGATCGCAAAGAACTCGCGCGTAGTGCGGATCATCCTCGACGATCAACAGGATCGCATCACCCGGCTGAAGATTGGCACGGTCGTCGGGAATGCGCTCAATTTCCAACTCGGCGGCAACCGCAGCCAACTGGCGCGGCAAGGTAACCGTCTTCCGGTCGGGATTTGCAACGTTGGTCGTCGGTCGGACCGACATAAGTTTGAGGCAAGTACAGAGTGAACGTGCTTCCTCGACCGGGCGTGCTGCGAAGCTGAATCTCGCCTCCCAGCAGACTAGCCAACTCACGGCTGATGGCAAGCCCCAGACCAGTTCCGCCGTATTTGCGGCTGGTGCCCGCGTCTGCCTGCTGAAACGCCTCAAAGATAATTCGCTGTTTCTCTGATGGAATACCAATACCGGTATCGGAAACCTGGAAGGCTATGACCGCAGCCGCCGAGCTGAGAATCGGATGATCGTCGCTCCATCCGCCCGGGGCGACCGACACTGACAGATTGACGCCTCCGTGTTCGGTGAATTTGAACGCGTTGGACAACAGGTTCTTCAGCACCTGCTGCAGACGTTTCGAGTCGGTCACCAGGCTGCGATTGAGGTGCGGATCGGTATGCACTTCGAAACTGAGCCGCCGGTTTTCCGCTTCGTGACGGAACGGGCCGGCCGACCATATCGAGCAGGCTGGCGAAGAACACCTCTTCGGCGTCTACCGATACCGTGCCCGATTCGATCTTCGACAGATCAAGGATGTCGCTGATCAGATTCAGCAGATCGGTTCCCGCTCCGTGAATGGTGCGAGCAAACTCCACTTGCTTGGCAGTAAGGTTGCCGTCCGGATTGTCCGTGAGTTGCTGGCCCAGCACGAGAATGCTGTTGAGAGGTGTACGGAGTTCGTGAGACATGTTGGCCAGGAACTCGGACTTGTACTTGGACGTCAAGGCCAGTTCTTTTGCCTTGCCTTCCAAAGCGCGCCGCGCCTGTTCGATTTCCTGGTTCTTGCGTTCCACTTCGACGTTCTGTTCGGCAAGCTGCTGGGCTTTCTGCGCCAACTGCTCGTTCGTCTGCTGCAATTCTTTTTGCTGGGTTTGCAGTTCGGTGGCCAACTGCTGCGATTGCTTCAGCAACCCTTCCGTCTGCATCGTCGCTTCAATACTGTTCAACACGATGCCGATGCTGGCGGTCAGTTGTTCGAGAAATGCCAAATGGGACGCAGTGAAGGCGCTTAGAGAGGCCAATTCGATTACTGCCTTGACCCTGTCTTCGAACAGCACGGGCAGCACAATCACATTTCGGGGAACAGCTTCGAACAATCCCGAACGAATCGGGATGGTCTGCGGGGGCAAATCGCCGATCAACATGCGGCGCTTTTCCGCGGCACACTGCCCCACCAGACCCTCTCCCACTTTCAATCGCCGCAGATGGCCGTCGGCTCCGTCGGCGGCGAACGCCGAGAGCAGGACCATGCCGGCGGACTCTTCGGTTTCCATCTGGTAAATCACGCCTTGCTGGGCGTCTACCAGTGGCGCCAATTCCGACAAGAGCATACGACCCACGCTGGTGAGATCGCGTTGCCCCTGCAACATGCCGGTAAAGCGGGCAAGGTTTGTTTTCAACCAGTCCTGTTCGGTATTGCGGTCGGTGGTCAACCGCAGGTTGTCGATCATGGTATTGAGGTTGTCTTTCAGGTCCGCGACTTCTCCGCTGGCTTCCACCTGAATTGAACGGGTCAAGTCGCCCTTGGTGACGGCGGTTGCCACTTCTGCGATAGCGCGCACCTGGTTAGTGAGGTTGTCGGCGAGCAGGTTTACGTTGCCAGTGAGATCCTTCCACGTGCCGGCAGCGCCGGGCACGTTGGCCTGGCCGCCCAACCGGCCTTCCACACCGACTTCGCGAGCGACGGTGGTCACCTGATCAGCGAAGGTGGCCAGCGTGTCGGTCATGTTGTTAATCGTTTCGGCCAGCGCAGCGACTTCGCCCTTGGCATTGACCGTCAGCTTCTGGGTCAGTTCGCCGTTAGCGACGGCAGTCACCACCTTCACGATGCCGCGCACCTGCTCGGTCAGGTTGGCGGCCATGACGTTAACGTTGTCGGTAAGATCCTTCCAGGTTCCAGCCACGCCGGGCACCTTCGCCTGACCTCCAAGCTTGCCGTCAGTACCGACTTCGCGAGCGACACGGGTGACTTCGGCGGCGAACGCATTGAGCTGGTCGACCATCGTGTTGATGGTATTTTTCAGTTCAAGAATTTCGCCTTTCACGTCTACCGTGATCTTGCGCGAGAGGTCGCCGCGAGCCACGGCCGTCGTTACTTCCGCGATATTTCGCACCTGGCCGGTAAGGTTGCCAGCCATGGCGTTCACCGAATCGGTGAGATCTTTCCAGGTTCCGGCCACTCCCGGCACGTTGGCCTGGCCGCCCAGACGGCCTTCGCTACCTACTTCGCGAGCCACGCGCGTTACTTCGGCGGCGAACGACCGCAACTGCTCGACCATTGTGTTGAGAGTTTCTTTCAGCTGCAAGATCTCGCCGCGGACGTCTACGGTGATCTTCTTTGAAAGGTCGCCAGTCGCGATTGCCGTTGCCACTTCGGCGATGTTTCGCACCTGGCCAGTCAGGTTGCTGGCCATGAAGTTCACGTTGTCAGTGAGATCCTTCCAGGTTCCACCGACACCCGGCACCTGGGCCTGACCGCCAAGCTTGCCTTCCGTGCCGACTTCGCGCGCGACGCGCGTCACTTCGCCGGCGAAGGCGTTGAGCTGATCCACCATTGTGTTGATAGTGTTCTTCAGTTCAAGGATTTCGCCTTTCACGTCCACCGTGATTTTGCGCGACAAGTCTCCTCGCGCCACGGCGGTAGTCACTTCGGCGATGTTTCGCACCTGCCCGGTCAGGTTTCCGGCCATCGAGTTGACCGAGTCCGTAAGATCTTTCCATGTGCCGGCCACGCCAGGGACGTTGGCCTGTCCGCCCAGCCGGCCTTCGCTACCCACTTCGCGGGCAACGCGAGTTACTTCACCGGCGAAAGCGTTGAGCTGATCCACCATCGTGTTGATGGTTTCCTTGAGCAGCAGAATTTCGCCGCTGACGTTGACCGTAATTTTCTTGGACAGGTTGCCGCTGGCAATCGCAGTTGCAACTTCTGCGATGTTGCGGACCTGGCCGGTCAAGTTACTGGCCATGGAGTTGACCGAGTCGGTCAGATCCTTCCACGTACCGGCGACGCCCGGCACCTGCGCCTGGCCGCCCAATCTGCCGTCGGTGCCAACTTCGCGAGCGACGCGCGTGACTTCGGAAGCAAATGCGCGCAACTGGTCCACCATTGTGTTGATGGTGTCTTTGAGTTCGAGAATTTCTCCTTTCACATCGACCGTGATTTTGCGTGACAAATCGCCACGGGCGACGGCGGTTGCGACTTCGGCGATGTTGCGAACCTGGCCGGTCAAGTTGCTGGCCATGAAGTTCACGTTGTCGGTGAGATCTTTCCAGGTTCCGGCCACTCCCGGCACCTGTGCCTGGCCGCCCAGTTTGCCTTCGGTACCGACTTCGCGGGCCACGCGCGTGACTTCACCAGCAAAGGCGTTCAGCTGATCGACCATCGTGTTGATGGTATTTTTCAGCTCAAGAATTTCACCCTTCACGTCTACCGTGATCTTGCGGGACAAATCGCCGCCTGCCACCGCAGTGGTGACTTCGGCGATGTTACGGACCTGGCCGGTGAGGTTTCCGGCCATTGAATTGACCGAGTCAGTAAGATCTTTCCATGTACCGGCGACGCCCGGCACGTTGGCCTGACCACCAAGCCGGCCTTCCGTACCGACCTCACGAGCCACACGCGTTACTTCGCCGGCGAACCGGTTCAACTGGTCCACCATCGTGTTGAGCGTTTCTTTCAGCTGAAGAATTTCTCCGCGCACGTCCACCGTGATTTTGCGGGAAAGGTCGCCGCTGGCGATGGCCGTAGCCACTTCAGCGATGTTTCGAACCTGGCCAGTCAGGTTGCTGGCCATGAAGTTCACGTTGTCGGTGAGATCCTTCCAGGTACCGCCGACTCCGGGCACCTGCGCCTGGCCGCCGAGCTTGCCTTCCGTGCCGACTTCGCGGGCGACGCGAGTTACTTCGCCGGCAAAGCCGTTCAACTGGTCGACCATTGTGTTGATGGTGTCTTTGAGAGCGAGAATTTCGCCTTTCACGTCCACTGTGATCTTGCGCGACAAGTCTCCGCGGGCGACGGCCGTGGTGACTTCGGCGATGTTTCGAACCTGCGCCGTCAGGTTGCCAGCCATGGCGTTTACAGAATCGGTGAGATCCTTCCAGGTACCGGCCACGCCGGGAACCACGGCCTGTCCGCCGAGCTTTCCGTCGGTACCGACTTCGCGGGCTACGCGGGTCACTTCAGAGGCAAACGACCGCAACTGATCCACCATCGTGTTGATGGCTTCCTTGAGCTGAAGAATTTCGCCGCGGACGTCCACCGTGATCTTGCGGGACAGATCACCGCTGGCCACGGCGGTAGCCACTTCGGCGATGTTGCGCACCTGCCCAGTCAGGTTGCTTGCCATCGAATTGACGGAATCCGTCAGATCTTTCCATGTACCGGCCACGCCGGGGACTTGCGCCTGACCTCCGAGTTTGCCGTCGGTTCCGACTTCGCGGGCAACGCGGGTGACCTCAGCGGTGAACACGCTGAGCTGCTGAATCATGGTGTTTACGATGTTTGCGGAGCGTAAAAACTCGCCTTCGAGGGGCCGACCGTCAACGTCAAGTCTGACGGTTTGAGTCAGGTTGCCCTGGGCAACGCCCGCGATGGCGCGGGTCACTTCCGTAGTCGGCCGAAGCAGATCTTCAACCAGAGTGTTGAGCGAGACCTCCATCGCACCCCACGCTCCCCGCGACTCGTGGAATCTCACTCGCTCCCGCGTCTTTCCTTCCTTGCCGATCACCTGGCCGACGCGTTTCAGCTCGAACGCCATCTGCTGGTTGACGGCGACGATGTCATTGAAGGCGTCGGCAATTTTTCCCGCCAGGCCCGTCCAGGAACCGGGCAGCCGCACTGAAAAGTCTCCAGAGCGGACCGTCTGCAGGCTCGCCAAAATGACGCTTAGATCGACGGCAAGCGGCTCAGCAACGGCAGTGGAATGACCATTGTTATTCTTGGGGGCCTTGGGGGTGGGCACGGACTCGCCGTTGACGCTTGCCGCGGCGGGGCGATCGCCTCTCTTCATGGGTCATTCTCCTGAAATAGGTGAGGAAATATTTCTGCGAATCCGGGATCTCATTCCTGATCTCCGTCTCTCTGCTTCCAGACGAGTTAAAGGCGACATCGATGGCTTTGGAACCGGATACCGATTCCCGAGTCGATCTTCTTATCAAATCTATATTTCTCGATATACCAACGGCCAACGCGACGCCCCTTACTCAGGAACTGACCCCGTCTCATCTTGATTAGCATGAAAAATTTTGCCTGACTCTACAGTATTTGCTGTATGGATGTGACCAGTTAGGCTCAGGTATCCTTCGCGCCATATTGTTCGTATAACAAACGTATGCTTGACGTATACGTTTTGCTTTTTATATCGTACGAGTAGAAGGGCAGAAAGGAATGTCCAAAGACAGTGAAAGGAACTAACTTCGAGGGCGCTCTGAAATATCGGCAGAGTAGCGATCACAGCTATCAATAAAGGCCGCCGAGGAAAGCATCACGATTTGATTCAGGGCATTCTTCGCGAACTGGGCGCCGTGCCGTCAGGCTCGGCCATTGAAATTCCGCTTGCGGCAGTGGGTGGAATCGGGCTTGCCAATCTTCGTTCGGCGGTTCATCGCGCATCTATGTTAGAAGGACTATCGATTGAGACTCGATCCGACAAAAACAATCTGTATGTTTGGAATACAACCACGGCAGGGTAATGCACCCGCAGCCCGATACCTTATTGTCGAGGTTCAACTATGACTGCGACGTACAAATGGCACGAAGTATACAAAGCTGCTGTGCTCGAGACTGACTGGTCCAAAATGGACGAGCGAATCAAGGCAGCAGAGTCAGCGATTGAAGAAAGAAAGAAGGAGTTGGCCCTGGACCATGGCGGATCTCAGGAAGAGGTTGACGCCATTTCTGAAACTTTGAAGAGTCTGGGCGCACTTCGGACGGACGTGACTTCGTGGTCTAAACAGAATTCCAGGCGGCCAGGTTAGGCGACGAGTACCGACCGGACGGCCTCGAGGACGTTCGGTTCCACGCCCTCTGGCTTTCGAAATCACCTTTTTGATACCAACATTAGCGGCTTCGCGGACCAGTTCCGGGTGGGCATGCAAGGTAAACATAAGCATTTGAGTGTCCGGTGATAAGGCAGCGATCTGGCGGGCGGCCTCCAGTCCGTTCATGATCGGCATTGAAAGATCCAGAACGACTACATCTGGCCGCAACCTCTGAACCATTTCGACCGCCATTCTCCCATTCTCGGCCTCGCCGCATATTTTCCAGTCTGTCCTGCTCTCAATGCAAAAGCGGAGTGCGCGCCTGATCGCCGGCGTATCGTCTACGAGAAGGATCTTGGCAACTGAGGCCATCACGCTGTCAGCCTAACTGATTGTGGGAGTCACGCAATACTCCAGATACTGTATTATTTTGCTCTCCCGTGCGCATTTATGTTCCGTTCTGTGTAACGCGAAGCCGCAGCACCCATCGTGGAATATCTTAGGTAACCACCGTATACGGAATTGACTGTATTGAATTAGCCGCGACACGACTGCAGAATGCAGCATATTCTCAACGGAGATTTTTATGCAGCCCTTAACTCTGCAGGAAGTTATCGAGAAAATCAGAAAGAATTCTTCCTACGATAAGGCACAAAAGGCGCGGGTCGAAGAGCAGTCCTACCGTCCGGAGTTCTATGTTCCCCGTATTACCAGGCGTCTGGTCAATCTGAAGTTAAGCAGCCTGTCCCTGACACTGAGCGGGCTCACGAGGTAGTCCCGTCCTCGCCGTTCAATTGAAGGTCCGCGCGAAAGCTATTAAAGTTGGGGTGTGTAACTGAGCACCGTTGCCAGGAACATGATCAATCCGAGCAAGATCACCAGGCAACTGCCCACCAATATCACCTCACTCACCAAGTCGGCCTGCATTAGATCGTCGCGACGCATAACGCCTCCTGCTGGGTGCGAGACCGAGAACTCGCAACTATGGTGAATATCCGGGTCTAGATCGCTCTCGGCGTCTGCATCTTCCATAGAGTCGTCAAGGCCTTGGCTGCATCGGCCACCGCTCGTTTCTTTGAACTCTCGTCGGACGCGCGTCTCTGTACTAATGCGCGGTTGCGATTTTGGGTGGTAGCGGATTTGCTTTCCGGCTGGATTGCGCTTACTGACGCTTCGAAGAACTGCTTCAAATCAATCCCTGAATTGAAACCTTCCGGTTTAATCATCGTTTGCCGCTCCTCGGCACCACGCGATTAAAGACGGAAAGCAGCGGGCGAACAATACACGGAACTACCGAATCGTCAGCGGAAATCCTTGAACTGTTCTCGCACTCGCATGGTAGAGCTGCGGTGATTCGGAGACCCTGCTACAGGAAGCACCTGATGGCGCGTACCAGACGGACGCCCTACTGTGTGGAGGCTGAAGCGCAAATTTTCCAATAAAAGTGAGGTTCTATGGCAAGCGAAAAGCGAGAGAAGTGTGCACACCCGGCGTGCCTTTGCATTGCACCGGCGGGCGAAAAATACTGCAGCGCGATCTGTAAGGATGCCGGGGCGAATGAGACAGAAATCGCCTGCGAGTGCGGTCATCCTGATTGCGGGGAGTAGCTTTAATCCCAGGTCCCTTTCCGAAGGGGGACGGCAGCCGCTCAGTTAAGAACGGCGCGCCGTCCCTTAAAATTGCAAATTTGCGGTATACAGCCGATTTTCCAAGTCCCCCTCCCCTGATATACAGTCTTCCCTGTATTGACCGCCTTGACCAGACATAGCATCTTCGTCTGGCCTTGATTTTCTAAGGTGCGGAAAGAGCCGATTGAACTTAGGGCTTGAATGTGAACGGAGCGAATCGCGGCCGAACCCCAATAATCTGGAATTCCGTCAATAATTTAAAACTGGAGCTGACCCTATGCATCCCCTGCGTATTCTGGTTGCCGACGATCATGAAATTGTTCGCCGCGGACTAGTTTCGATTCTCAAGGCCCACCCCGGATGGGACGTGTGCGGAGAAGCCCAGGACGGGCGTCAGGCGGTTGATAAGGCCAAGGAGTTGAAGCCGGACATCGTCATCATGGACATTGGCATGCCGAACCTCAATGGACTTGAGGCCGCCCGCCAATTGTTACGCGACAACCCGCAATGCCGGGTCCTCATTTTGACTGTGACCGACGTGGATGAGGTGGTAAGAGCGGTCCTGGACGCTGGCGCGCGAGGCTTTGTGCTCAAATCCGACGCAGCTCGAGATCTGGTGGCGGCGGTTGAAGCTCTGCAATCGAACAAGACCTTCTTTACGTCCCGGGTGGCCGACATGGTGCTCGGTGGATATTTAGGGCGAAACAGGCCAGCGGTCGAGAGCGACGCGGTTCTACCGACCCTGACGCCCCGCGAACGCGAGATCGTTCAGTTGCTGGCGGAAGGCAAGAGCAGCAAAGAAGTGGCCTCCCATCTCAACCTTAGCGTGAAGACCGCGGAAACTCACCGCAGCAATATCATGCGTAAACTCAACCTGCACTCGGTGAGCGGTTTGGTGCTGTACGCGGTGCGAAATAACATGGTTCAAGTCGCACTTTCCCCGCCAGCTGGGGCGGCTTCGCCGGAAGCGACTTAAAGAATAGTGATTTGAGAAGAGCGAAGCTTTCTCCGGACCTTTTGTGATCGGTGCCGTACCGAGTGTCGTCTGAATCCGCGCCAGCGCGGTTCAAGATCGACTCTCAGTTCTTTTCCCCGCCCTTTCATTTTCCAATTGATCGGTCTATTCAGATTTGAGCTGGTTCCTCGGGATCAGGCTCCCGGACCGGAGCATCTGGATTCTCGGGCGGATTTGGCGGTTCCTGAATTGGCGGAGGCGATGGTTCCGCAGGCGAGCGCAAGTATGCGTAATTCATTTTCTCGAGCATGTCCCTGAGATGCCGCATTCGATAACCGCGATGAAGTACGGGCGAACCTTCTTTTCAATGTGCAAAAAAATAGCCTACCTCCCAGACAACCTGGGCATCTCACCGATGCCGTAACAAATCATTTCTTGGGAGCACAAAATGCCGGAAAAAGGATTAAAAGAACTCTACATAGACGAACTCAAAGATCTCTACAACGCTGAGAACCAGCTGGTGAAGGCCCTGCCGAAGCTTGCCAAGGCCGCAAACTCAGATGAACTGCGCCAGGGGTTCGAAGAACATCTCGAACAGACCAAGGGGCACGTTCAACGCCTGGAGCAGATCTTCGAGATGCTCGACGAAAGCCCCAAAGGCAAGAAGTGCAAGGGGATGGAAGGCCTGATCGCGGAAGGTTCCGAGGCGATGGAAGAAGATTACGAAGGCAGTCTTCTCGACGCCGCTCTCATAGGCGCCGCACAACGGGTGGAGCACTATGAAATTGCGGGTTACGGAACGGTTCGCAGCATGGCCGAGACCCTGGGAGAGACGAGCACGTTTCCCTGCTTGAAGAAACATTGAACGAAGAAAAGGAAACCGACGAGAAACTGACGGAACTCTCCAAGCAGATCAACGCAGATGCGAATAGCAACGAAGATGCCGACGAGATGAAAGCCGAGCCAGCGAAAGAAGACAGGAAGAAGCCCAGACGAGTGGCCTGAACTTCATTTTCGGAAATCATTCCAACCGCCGGGTTCGCCCGGCGGTTTTTTTATTGCCCAGTGTGCGATGAACAGACAGTAATTTGCTCCTCGCTGAGGTGAATTGGCAAAAAGCAAACCCCTCCAATACGGAGGGGTTATGTGACAGCGCGAGGATTCTCCGATCTAGCTTGCGCGCGGCATAGGCTTGTCGCTCTTGGAAAAATCCGCGCTCGCCTCGCCGGCCGAGGAAACATCCTGGGCTCCGCTGCGCTCCAGAATTTCCTTCCCCTTCTTGGTCCAGTCTGAATTGTCGCTATGCACTGAAAGAAGAATGCCACCTTCCTTGATCCGGCCTTCGTAGCGCTTTGCTTCGTACTCCGGAATACCCATGCCAATCAGGGCTCCCGTCAGACCGCCGATAGCGCCACCGACGCCCACGCCAGCCAGGGCAGCCATGATCGGACCGGCCGCGATGAACGGCCCCAGTCCCGGAATCGCCAGCGCGCCAATGCCCGCCAGCCAACCCAGGGTTCCACCGACGACGGCGCCGGTACCGGCACCCGCGGCAGTACCTTCAGGAGCCTTGGTATTTTTTTCGGCCGCGAAATCCTTGGTGCCTTCGTTGTAGGGAAACAGAACCGAGATATCGGTATTGCGGAATCCTGCCTGCTTCAACATATCCACCGCGGACTCCACAGTCGCGCGATCCTGGTAAATTCCGAATACTGCCGTATTTTTGCCTGCCATGATGATCTCCTTATAATTTGCGATCGTTGACTCGATGATTGGTTTGAAGTGATGGCGGCCGAATGGACTGCAGCCGCTGCCACAACGCTATTTCGACCGAACCTGAATTTCGCTGCTCACCTTGTCGGATCCGGCGATTTGTGCAGCCTTGGCTTCTATCGTCTGCTTTCTCGGTGTCCGAATCAACTGGCCCCTTCAAGGTAACCATCCCGTTTTGAGCGATGATTTTTACGTTGTGGCCATTGGTAGACAGCGATTTGTCTTTGACCAACGCGCGCCGAATCTGCTGGGCGAGCTGGCGATCAGCCGGGGTCTCCTTCTGCTGGTCGGCAGTAGGCGCCGACTGATTACGGTCCCGTTGGTTTACTTTGGTATTGTCCGCCGCGGGCGGTGCTTGGCTTGAATCCGTATCCTGCTGAGCCCAAACCAGACTCATACTGCTTATCAGCACCAGTTGTACGATCAGTGCTCTCACTGCGGTTCGTTTCATTAGTCTCACCTCGTCGCAGTTGGATGGCGTCGACGCTGCTGCAGATGGCTCACAATCTTTCATTGCCAAACATATTGCATTCGTTAACATCGAGAATTAGAGATCAAATTAAAGTGAGTTCGATATCCGACAGATCGCTAGCCAACGAATCGGGCACAATTGCCATCGAAGTCCCCACGCTGTAAATCATGTCCTCTAACTCCACCACGACACCACCGCCGCCTCCGCTTCCCCCTGAGGCTCTCTCCATTCCGCCGCTGGACATAAAAGCAATCAACAACGTCGCTGACCCACGCGCCACGGCAACCGTCGAGGAAACGGAAGAAGTTCTTCAGGCTTCCATCAAGGCGGGCTCGGTGGCTCAAATCGTGGTGGCGGCCGTGGCTGTGATCGGACTGATCTATTTGCTCAAACTGGTCATGGTGACCGTTCTTTCGTCGATTCTTCTTGCATTCGTTCTGGAGCCGCTGGTCAAGCCGGCCTCGCCCGGATCGCGATCCCTCGCGCCGTGGGAGCATTGCTCGCGGTGGTTCTTTTGGTTGGATTGGCGGGAGGTTTTACCTATTTCTTTTACAGTCGCGCCGTTGATTTCGCGACGCAGTTGCCGAAATATTCCGGCAAGATCCATGCCGCTCTCGCCGACTTGCGCGCGCAGACAAACAAAATAGAAGAAAGTACCCGCTCCGTAATTGCTGCTCCGAACGCGGGCAAACCGCCGACGGTGGTGGAGATTCGAGAAGCGTCGGGCTTGGAACGCCTGATCTCGGCGGGAAGCGGCACGCTGGGAGAAGTTTTGCTGGCGATTAGTTTCATGCCTTTTCTGGTTTACTTCATGCTCACCTGGAAAGACCACGCACACTCGTCTACGGTGCGTCTCTTCCCCAAGGAGCACCGCTTGGTCGCGCATCGCACCGTTGGCAGAATCTCGACAATGATCCGCAGTTTCATAGCGGGTAATTTTATGGTCGGACTCGTCACCGCTGTGATCAGCACGATTGTTTTCTGGCGGCTGGGTATTCCATATTTCTATTTTCTTGGACTGATAAGCGGGTTTGTCAGTTTGATTCCTTACCTGGGAGTTTTCCTGGCGTCTGCTCCCTCCTTTGGCGGCGGGTATTGGTGTCGTAGACAAAGCCGGCGTGGGGATCATCCTGATCACCGTAATTGGATTGCACCTCCTCTCGATGAACGTTCTTTACCCCAAAATCGTGGGCAAGCGGTTGCGCCTTAATCCGCTGGCGGTGACACTGTCACTGCTTTTCTGGGGATGGATCTGGGGGGCGATGGGTCTGATACTCGCAGTGCCTCTTGTTGGCGCTACCAAAATCGTTTGTGACTACATGGAGCCGTTGCGCGGCTTCGGGGCCTGGCTAGGCGACTGAATCCATACCTGCCTGTTTCGATTTCTGTTTCAATCGAGATCAACGTGAGCCCTTAGCTCAAGTGTGCAACTTAAACCCGCCCTCCACCATCTCAGTTGACGCAAATCGGCGTTGGTTGGATTTCAGGAAGGAAAGAACTCTATGAGCATCTGGACGATACTGTTCGTGGTTCTACTGATCGCTTGGATCGGTGGCTTTACCGTGTTCCATGTGGCCGGCGGACTGATTCATCTGTTGCTCGTGTTCGCTGTCATCTCCCTGATTCTGCACTTTGTGCTGGGAGCGCGTACGGCTTGAGTTAGCTTTCTCATCGGACAATTCAGGGCGTGACCGGACTCTTCGGTCACGCCCTGTTTTATTGCGCGGAATTTCAGTTGCCCGACGGAGACTCAGCATTCACAGTTTTCGGTTTGCCGTGAGCCGGTCGATGAATCTCCTGTCGCATGGTGGGCTTTTTCTTGGCCGGCATGTCGGTGAGTTCGACTGCTTGCCCAGTGCGGGCCGACTCGTATATCGCACGCACGACCCGCACGTCCGCCAACCCTTCCCTTCCCGACGGCTCGGGTTCCTTGTTCTTTAAAATACAATCGGAGAAGTAAACCAGTTCGGCGGCAAATTGATCTCGCTTGGGGAAAGTCTTTTTCTTCGTTTTTTCACCGATAGTCACCTGATGTTTGAGTGCCATTGAGTAGTCGTAAGCGGGTTCAGCCGTGAGAATTCCTTTGGTTCCAATGACGGTATAGCGGCTGGTATCGGCCGCACCGAAGCTGCAAGTGAAGGCGGCCAGACGCTCATCTGGAAAACGCATTACCACCGAAGTCATCTCATCGATCTCCTCGAATCTCTTCTCACCGTTGTTCGCACTGGCGGCCATGACCGAGGTGGGTTCGTCCTGGAACAAATATCGCGCCGCATTGATGCAATACACGCCCATGTCATAAACCGGGCCGCCGCCCTTCTCCACCGGCTCGGTTGCGCGAATGTTGTCTTTGGCGACCTGCTGGCTGAATGCCGAATCGAAGATGCGAGCGTCACCGAGCTTGCCGCTCTGAACAAGCCGAATCGCCTCGAGGTTGGCTTCTTCGAAGTGCAGGCGATAAGCAATCATCAATTTTGTGTGGTTGGCATTCGCGGCATCGATCATCGCTTCGCAATCCGCCTCGGTAACGGCCATTGGCTTCTCGCAGAGAACGTGAACGCCAGCTTCTGCCGCTCGCACTGTGTACTCCCGATGAAGGTGATTGGGCAGAACGAGGTAGACGGCATCGACGACAGCCAACGCCCGGTCATAGTCGTCGTACGAGTAAACGTGCTCCAGGCGATATTTCTTGCCGAGCTTCTTCAACTTTTGCTCGTCGCCGGAAACAATGGCAACCAGTTCCGAGTTTGCGGCACTCTTGAATGCTGGCAAAACGGCGACCTGAGCGAGGTGCCCGAGTCCGACGACGGCATATCGAATCTTTTGCTTGCCTTTGGAACTCATAGATCCCTCCCATTGGTAGTTCCTCTTGGATGGCTTGCAGGGGCAAATGTTGTGATCGATGGAAACCGGGCGTTACCTGTTGTTCTTGTGAAGATCTTATCAGCTTTTGTTTTTTGCAGACGGGCGATGATCTTCAGATCGCGCACGAAAGCCTGCATCTGCGACTTTCGGGATGCTTCGTCAGCCGCTCTCAGGATTGAAGATGGATGCACCGTCGCTATCACTTGAGGGGCGAGAGCGGATTCCACAAGTTTTCCTCGTTGGCGCGTCACACTGAAGTCTTTTCCAAGGAGGGATTGAGCGGCAGTCGCACCGAGGCAAACGAGAACCTGGGGCGGTATCAGCTTTATTTCAGCTTCCAACCAGGGACGACAGGCGTTGATCTCGGAGTAGCGGGGCTTTTTATGAATGCGCCGCTTCCCTTTTTCCGAGGGAACCCAGCTGAAATGCTTCACGGTATTGGTGACGTAGACTTTGGTCCGGTCAATTCCCGCTTCCAGAAGAGCCTCGTTTAAGAGGGCGCCAGCCGGCCCGACAAATGGGCGACCGGCCACGTCCTCGCGATCACCGGGTTGTTCCCCTACAAACATGATCGTGGATTTGGGCGAGCCCTCGCCGAAAACGGTTTGAGTGGCATTTTTCCAAAGATCACATGCTCGACAGCCAGAAGCGGCCTGTCGGAGGCTGGTAATGGAGTTCTTAGTTTGCAGCCAGGGCCGATGCACCGGATTCGTCATCAGGCGGCGATGGAAAAAGCTCTCGCGATTCCACTGCAGGTGCTTTCATTAGACGACTTCGTGCTAAGACGTTGGACTCAGGAGCAAATGGCTTTTCAGCAACGATAACCATTCGTCACAGCCTTGCGCATCGGGTGTCGGCTGTAGAGGAAGATGAGAATCCCTTTACGTTAAATTTGTGGTGCGAAGTTTCTGTGGCGC
Organism: Terriglobia bacterium; assembly: GCA_963765715.1. Taxonomy (GTDB): domain Bacteria; phylum Acidobacteriota; class Terriglobia; order Terriglobales; family Acidobacteriaceae; genus JAIQFF01. The sequence continues at coordinate 7,869 of CAVXXN010000001.1, read as the reverse complement.
GGTCGCAGGACTTTCGAGTCAATGCTCTTAGTCTTCCTTGCCAGGAGTGGGCGAGCAAAAATTAATTTGCCCAGTTACAGCAAACCCCTTATTGCCATCAACCTTCGCGCGAGTTCAAAGTGTCTTCGGGCAGGCTCGAAACAAACTTTTAGAGGAGGGTTGATCACATGCCGGAGAAAGAGACGCTGGAACGAGCTGAAGAGGATGCACGCGAAGGCAAATCACCGTCGACCCAGGCGGGTGAATTTGTTCGCGAGGAAATACATCACGTGCGTGAAGGAAAACACGGCGCGCGGTCTGCCAAACAGGCGATCGCGATTGGGCTGTCCAAAGCTCGCAGAGCTGGAGTGAAGTTGGCGCTCGCCGAAGGGATCAGCCTCGGTTCAAAAGAAAGCGGCGCAAGATACGAAGGCGGGTAAAAGTCCGAAGCACAAGATTTCAGCGAAGCGGTCGCGCGCAACGGAGAGCGCCCTCAAGCGCGAACCGCGCAGCGCGGCAAGCCACGAGGCGCTCTCGCGCCAGACGAGGAAATCTGCGGTCGCGCGAGGACCACAGGCTCGCAAACGGGCTGCTACGAAAGCCGCGCGGACCCGGCGAGCAGCCTAGGATCGGTCTACTTTGCAAAAAAAAGCCCGGAGCGGATTGGTCAAAATCCGCTCCGGGCTTAGGTTTTTAGAAACTCAGGCCGCAACTTTGTCGTTGAAACTGATCAGCACTTTCGTATAGCCCTCGATGCGCTTGTCGAACTTTTCGTACGCGTTGGGGGCGTCATCGATACGAATGTGATGACTCACGATTTTGCTGGGTTTCGCACGGCCGTTCACAATCAGATCGCGGAGGTACTCGTTGTATTTCTTTACCGGGGCTTGTCCGCTGCCCATGGTGATTCCCTTGTCGAAGAACTCCGCAATGGGGAACGGGAAGACTCCCTTTTTTGCCTGATCGGATTTTGCGCCGGGATCAGGGGCGATGTAGACCCCAATCATCCCAATGCCGCCTGTGGGATTGACCACGCGCAGGCAATTTTCAATTACCTGGGTCGCTTTTTCCTTGTCGGGGTTCTTGTCATCCCTCGCCTGGTAGCCAACGGCATCGATCGCGCAGTCGACGCCCTTCATTTTCTCTTCGCCAGGACGGAATGCCTGCTGAATTCCCTTGTTCTTCTTCCTCAGCTCGAAGATCTGCTCAACCGGATCGCCTTCGGTGAAATTCACGGCCACGGCGCCGAACTCTTCCGCTATGTCCAGACGTTCTGAAATGCTGTCAACCACATAGACCTCGGAAGCTCCCTTTAACAGAGCACAGTAGGCAGAAAGCAGACCGACCGGACCGGCTCCAAAAACGGCCACCGTTTTGCCCGGTGCGACTCCGGCAAGTTCCGTCGCGTGATACGCCGTCGGAAACACGTCGGAGAGAAGCAGGAAGTCGTCTTCCCATTCATCTCCGGGCTTTCCGGGCAACTTCAGGCAATTGAAGTCGGCATGGGGCACGAGCACGAACTCGGCCTGTCCGCCCTGGTAAGGGCCCATGCCTGCATATCCATACGCGGCGTGCGCCTCCTCGGGATTCATGACCAGACACGCTTCGGTATGGCCACGGTGACAATTGAAGCAAAACCCGCATGCGATATTGAAGGGTAGTACCACCCGGTCGCCCTTCTTTATGCTTTGAACGGCTTCGCCAACCTCGTCAATAACTCCCATGATTTCATGGCCGACCACTGTCCCTTTTTCCAGTGGCGTTCGGCCGTCATACATGTGCAAATCGCTCCCGCAGATTCCGCTCGTGGTTACCCTGAGCAATGCGTCTGTTGGAGCCTTAATCTTGGGTTGAGTTTTCTGTGAAACCGACATCTTCTGAACGCCTTGATAAGTAACGACTTTCATTGATGACTCCAAAGTGGGTAGGTGAAATCGTACGTTGATAAAATGACAAGCGAGGACTTGCCGAAGACATTCACTATGAAAGCGGCTTCGGAAGCGGGCAATCGGGTCTATTCTGTAGGGGACCAACTTTTGATTGTCGGCATTCATCGATTCCGCTCGCGGAATTCGGCTTCGCGTCAGCGGTTTCAGATTCGCTTAATGTCATTTTTCTTAATTTCGCGGCAATCCTATCTGGGTTAGCCGCATCTCACGCTAGGATTAGTAACCCTCTATACATCTTGTGGAAAAGTAAACCGGCAAGACCTTGGCGTTAATGTAAGCTTATGTACAGGTCATTATTGTCAGCGACAGGTGTGCTTCTCCCAAAAGAGAAGGTTTAACTTGATGAGTACGGCAGTAAGCATTTCCGTTTTTCTGCTTGCGGAGAATCGTCTTCTTCGAGAGGCTCTCGCTCGGATTCTAAACAAGAAAACTGACATCACAGTGGTTGGGGCAGCTACCTACTCGGCATCGGTGCCGGACGCGATCGCAGCAGTTTCCACCAATGTCCTGCTTTTCGATCTTGTAAACACGTCCGCCGGCCTGGCTTTTGTTCGAACCATTCGCGAATCGCTCCCCGGACTGAAAATTGTATTGATTGGAATGGAACTCGACAGCGAACTCTTTTTGAGAGCCGTGCGAGAGGGCGTTGCTGGCTATCTTTTGAAGGATGCGACGGCAGCCGACGTTGCTGCGGCAGTGCGCTCCGTTGCCAATGACCGCGCGATTTGCCCTCCGGAATTGTGCCAGGCACTTTTCGATTATGTAGCCCAACAACGGACCAGTTTCCCGAATTTCGTGGTCAAGCAGCAGCTTGGACTCACACGCCGGGAACAGCAGTTGGTCGAAATGATCGGCCGTGGTTTCACCAACAAGGAAATCGCAGGGACTCTGGGCCTGTCAGAACAAACCGTAAAGAATCATATCCATCGAGTGCTTCGGAAGGTGGGGGTAAGGGACCGTCTTGCAGCCGTAGAAGTTTGCCGAACACAAGGTTTCCTACCGGTCTAAGCGGTGGCGGCTGTTTGTGATTCCGCCTGGCCTCCAAAATCTCATCCTTGCCGCGTCGCCTGCCAGTGCCCGAGGCATAGTACCTTTCTGGTACTAACAACCGCTTCGGATAGTACTTCGGCGTACACAGGGAGCAGCCACGTTGGTACTTGCTCCGTCTGATATGACCCCTGTTTACTCGTACTTAATTGAACCTGTCACTTTTCCCATCCAAGCCGATACTGGTGGAGAGGTGTGGCGTGGCGAAAATCAAGGTCTTGGTGGCAAATCGGCCACGGCTGATGCGGGAACTCGTGATGGCCACGATTTCCGATCAGCCGGATATTGAGGTAGTTGGCGTTATTGAAGACGAAAACGCGATCCTGGAGATGGTCGAACAGGCGCATCCTGAATACCTCATCATTGCCCTGGATCATTCTGACGAAAGGCCGCACATATGTGATGTGCTGCTTGATCGCTTCCCCCACATCCGAATCCTGGCGCTGGCCGCTGAGCGCAATAGCAGCATCTTCTACTGGGCAAGCGTAGACATTCGATCCAATCGGATCGAGAACTCGGAAGATGGCATTTTGAGCGCATTGAGGGGCAGACAAATGATAGTCGCAACCTCGCCAGGCGATCATCAGAGTTCTCGAACAAACTAATCGGCCGAACCCGGGTTTGAAGTTATCTGTCTATTGATGAATGGTTTAGCTCGCAAACTTCCATGTGAGTGAGAGGGCGAAGCTACATTTCATTCGGCCTCATTGTCGTAGCACCTTTACATTTCCGCCGGGCAAACTTCAGTCGAAGAACCAGAGTTTTGTAATTCGAAGTTGAAAATGGAGCGGATGATGTTTCACAGCAGCAAAATTCTGATTGCGTCGCTGATTACTCTGACATTTTGTGTCGAAGTAAGAGCGCAAGCGAACGATCCGCGACAGCAGTCTCGCGACGTTGTTCAGGGTATGCGTCGGACAGAACCCTCAGATCTCACCAAGGAAAACCTTGAGCGCGTAGCGGGATCTGCCGCACAGATCCAGGCGGTGCTTACAAAAGATCCCGGCATTCTTGTCGAATTGAAACGCTGGGTAGCGAAGGAAGCATCGGACAATGGACAAGTGGTCGACGATTCTATGTTGACCGATCAGGCCATCTTTGACCGACTCGAGCGCGAAATAGTATTTCGATCCGTAGCCACGCGACTTGTCCAACAATATGGTTACCTGCTTCCAAGCATTAATCCTGACTCCACAATCGCCAAAGAGCAGGATTTGGTTATGAAAGAGCGAGTACGCCGTCAAGCTCAGCGAGAAGAGCGGGAACAGACAGATTCGCTGGACGCCGAAGAAGGCATCGGGGCCAACCGGCAACAGCGCGGGTCAACGGTTGAACGTACGGAGTGTAATTCGTCAAATCAGTTGGACTGCAATCGATCGACTTCACCGCTTAGACGACGCAACTCGCAACAGGACGAAACTCCGGGTCCTGAGCCGGCTAATCCCATCATGCCCGAACAACTCTCCCCCTCCAACTCGATGCGGAGTCTACGGACCGCTGGAGCGCGGGACGATTCCGGGGCAAATGGGTCATTGGGCGGATTCTCAAGCGGCCTTTCAAGTCTCGACCAAGGCTCGTTGATGCCTTCAGATTTTTCGCGTAGATCCCTCGACAGTTCGACGGGTGCCAATTCTTCCACGGGAATGGATGGCATCGATAGTCTTCTTCGTAGAGGAAATGTCGATGACCTGTCCGCTCTCTCCGGAGGGAATCGTGGGGATACGAATGTTGGCTCCGGCAAGGACGTAAATCGTACCGAAAGGCTTTCGGGAAATAAACGGGACGGCCGCGGAAGCGGAGACCAGCGGCGACAAAAGCCGTTGTGCCGGTCGGAATGGTACGCAAAAGCAATCCTTACGCCGACATTCCATCTTTGTACGATATGTATGTGCAGGCAGCTCCACGGAGTCGCGAGCCGGAGCGCTTTGGCATGGATCTTTTTCGCAACGGGACCCGCGCTTTGGATGCGATCCCGATGGATCTTCCCGTAGGACCCGATTATGTGGTTGGTCCGGGAGATGGATTGGCAATAAATCTCTGGGGTAGTGTTTCGCAAAGAATCAGCCGGTCAGTGGATCGTGAAGGGCGAATCACCCTGCCAGAATCCGGGCCGCTTTTAGTCAGCGGGCGAACCTTGGGAGAAGTTCAAGAATCAGTTCAGCAGGTTCTCAGGAGCCAATACCGCGATGTTTCGGCCGACATCTCATTGTCCCGGCTGAGGACGATTCGCGTTTACGTAGTTGGAGAGGTCGCCGAACCCGGAGCGTATGACATCAGTTCCCTGTCGACTCCGCTCAACGCCCTGTTCGAGGCCGGAGGAGTTACACAACGCGGCTCGCTTCGCAATCTGAAACACTATCGTGGCAAGCAGCTCATTGAAGAGGTCGACGCGTACGACTTGCTGCTTCGAGGTGTTGGCACTGACTTGAAACGGTTGGAAAATGGGGATTCCCTGATCGTTCCTCCACTGGGCGGCCAGGTCACGGTAAGCGGCATGGTGCGGAGGCCCGCGATTTACGAGTTGCGGGGCGAGACGTCGCTGGCCGACGCATTGGATTTGGCGGGAGGAATTCTGCCCGCCGGCGCTTTGCAGCACATTGAAGTGCAGCGCCTGGACGCACATGAAAAGCGCACTATGATAAGCGTCGATTTGTCGCCACAAGGGAACACCGAAGCGGCTCTCAGGCAGTTAAGCGTATTCAAAATTCAAGACGGCGATCAGATTCACATCTTCCCGATAGCGTCCTACAACGAGACGGCGATTTATTTGCAAGGACATGTGCTTCGCCCGGGACGGTATTCATACCACGAGGGAATGAAGCTGACCGACCTCGTCGGTTCGTATAGCGACATTCTGCCCGAGCCGGCTGCACATTACGCTGAGATCATTCGCCTCAACGCTCCTGACTTTCGCCCCAGTGTAGAAAGCTTTGATCTGGCGGCGGTGCTCGCGAGTCCCGAAACCGCTCCAAAATTACAGCCTCTCGATACGGTTCGGGTTTTCAGCCGGTTTGATTTTGAACCTGCTCCGACAGTTTGGGTGGGTGGTGAGGTGCGCTCGCCCGGCAAATACCGGACTTCCGGTCAAATTCGCCTTCGCGACGCCATTTATCTAGCTGGCGGAACCTCAACTGACGCTGGCCTCACATCTGCCCAGCTCTTTCGAACACAGCCGGACGGGACGCTGACGATTCACAGCGTGAACCTGACGGGGGCGTTGGACGGCACGTCCGCGGACAATATTCTCCTCCAACCACGTGATCGCATCCTGATCCATCGCAGTTCCGCGAGAGTGGATCCTCCTACAGTTTATGTCCGCGGGGAGGTGGCTAAACCTGGCCGCTATCCTCTGACGTCCAATATGCATATCGACGACCTGGTGCAAACCGCCGGCGGTCTTAAGCGGAGCGCGGACCCGGTGCAAGCCGACCTCACTCGCTACAAACTGGGTAATCTGGCGGGTACGTCGAATGAAAATCTGCCGGTTCAACTCACCGCTGCGCTGACCGCAGACGGGAGCGACAATCTTCAGCTTCGCGATGGAGACGTTCTTACGATTCGGGAGGCTCCGGGTTGGAATGACATCGGAGCTTCGGCAACAGTGCGGGGTGAAGTTCAACATCCGGGCACTTACGGCGTCCGCCCTGGAGAGCGCCTGAGTTCAGTCCTGGAGCGGGCTGGTGGTTTTTCACCTGAAGCGTACCCGTACGGTGCGGTCTTGACTCGTCGTGAAGTGCGGGAAGTCGAGATGAAGTCTCATCTCGCTTTAATCCAGCGAATCAAGGCAGAGCAGACAAATCTAAAGGCGCTGCCGGAGACAGACCCCGACCAAAAAAATGCGAAATTGACAGCAGTCGCTCAAACCGATACGGCACTTACTCAACTTCAAGAGACCGCACCGATCGGCCGTGTGGTAATGCACATTCAGCCGGATTTGAACCGGTGGCGGAATACTGCCAGCGATGTGGTTTTGAGAGACGGCGATGTGATCGTGATACCCAAGAAAGATAATTACGTCCTGGTATCAGGGCAGGTGTTCAACCCGACCGCAATTACCTATCGGCCGGGACGGAGTGCGCAGTGGTATTTAAGCCAGGCTGGGGGATTAACACAGGTTGCCGACAAACAGGCCGTTTTCGTGATCCGCGGCGATGGTTCTGTGATTGCTTCGAAAAACAACGCGGGATGGTGGGCGGGTAACCCGTTAAACGCAGCGTTGAAACCGGGTGACTCAATCGTGGTGCCGGAAATGACTCCAAAGATTGGAACCCGCAATTGGACCACCGCCTTGCAGGCGGCGCAGATCGCTACCTCGGTGGCCCTTACCATCGCCTATATCAAACCGTAGTTGAGGAAATCTAACTATGGTTCTGAAGCCTTATGCGTTGGTGGGTTTGTGGATCGTTTTCTATCTAATGCAAGTGCAACCAGGGTTTGGCAGAACTCAGTCTCAATCAGGGGCGCTACAGACGAACGCGGGCGATCAGCCATCACCTGACGCGGATAACAAAAAGCCGAACTCAGCGGATGCTTCGAGTAGTTCGACAGATAAGCCTGATTCGGAAGCATATTCGCGTTTTACCATTGCTGGAAGAGACTTTCTGTCGGACCAAAAAAATATCTGGACTAGCCCAGCCCGCATTCGTTTTTCAGATACAGAATGGCTTGTACCGCTGGCGGGAATTTCAGCTGGATTATTCGTAACCGACCGCGATGTCAGCCAGCATCTGTCTCACAATCCGCAGACGCTGAGTCACAACAACACGCTTTCGAATGCAGGCGTGGGAGCGCTCGTCGGAAGCGCCGCTGGACTGTGGTTGTTGAGCTATCCATCGCACAATCAGCATTGGCGTGAAACCGGTTTACTGGCGGGCGCGGCCGCCATCAACAGCAT